>CAVZLI010000012.1:0-88998 GCA_963776165.1 uncultured Verrucomicrobiae bacterium | reverse complement strand
GGACCCGGTGAGGGTTAACGCGGCACAACCGCAGATGGCCCGAGGGCAAAGTGCCGCGGCTACAAGGTAACGAAGGAAGGGTGCGGACCGTTACAGATGTCTTTCGTAGCCGTCGTGCGGGCCAATGTAGAACCACACGACATTGTCGTCCCGGCGGATTGCGAGGGCGCGAATTTCACGGCTTACGCGGGCGGACCAATATTGACCGACGGGTTTGAAATGCACCGAGGGGTGCTGAGGATTACGAAGCCACAAAAGAAACTGCTTCCTTGCCTGCTTGCGAAGGGACGACGGCAAATCGGAAAGCTACTTACGAAAGGCGCGGGTCGTGGAGGACTTCATCGAGAGGCATCGTCTTCCCGGCCTCCAACTCCTGCAGGGCTTCAGCCGCCATCTGGTCGAAAGCGCCGGATTCGACGGCGGCCTCGAATTTGTGGTCGACCATCGTGGCGGTCCATTCGTCGAGCATGCGTGCCAGATCGAGCACCTCCCGGTCGGGGAGTTGCTTGGCGAGGTTCATGACTTCGGTAGCACTCATCTCTGAAGACGAAACCACAGAATGGGCGGGATGACAAATTCGGAACTAAGGGTCCGACGCTCATATCAGTTGGTCGCTTGTGGCGACCTGTTTGCCTTGCGGCTATCTCCGGCTTCGCCTCCGGTTCGCCAAGCCTCGGCTGAGCGTCGCTACAAGATTGGATGAAGGGTGCGGACCGCTGGGCCAGCGGTCCCTACCGGGTAAAGAGGCAACGGCCGGCGGCGGGGACGTCGCCGCTACAGGAGGAAGACTTTACTGCGGGGCGGGGAGAGGGAGAGGGGCGGGGGGGAGCATTTGGACTTGGCGGTCGTGGCGGGGGAGGCGGAGGGTGAGGCGGAGGCCTTGGCCGGGGTCGCTCTCGAGGACGACTTCGCCGCCGTGGGCGCGGATGATGCGTTGGGTGATCATGAGGCCGAGGCCGCTGCCGCCTTTTTTCGTGGTGAAGTAGGGTTCGAAGACGCGGGCCATGGTTTCCTGCGTCATACCGCCGCCGGTGTCGGCGAAGGTCACGTTGATCCAGTCGGCATCGGAGCCGGTGCGGATTTTGAGGAGTCCGCCTTGTTTCATCGCTTCGCTGGCATTTTTGACGATATTGAAAAAGGCCTGCTTGAGTTGGTCCTGATCGACGTCGAGCACGGGGAGTCCGGGGGCGAGGTCGAGTTCGAGGAGGATGTTGCGGGATTTGAGTTCGGGGGCGAGGAAGTCGGCGGCGTCGCGGACGAGCGAGTTGAGATCGTGCGGGGTGCGTTGCAGCGGAGCGGGGCGGATGGCGCGGAGGAATTGGGTGACGATGCTGTCGAGGCGTTTGATTTCTTCCTGCGCGACTTCGAGCGGGTGGAGGAGGGAGTCCTGTTGTCCTTCGGGGAGTTTGCGCAGGCGGCGCTCGAGGAGTTGCAGGTGGATGGTGAGGGAGTTGAGCGGGTTGCCGATTTCGTGGGCCACGCCGGCGGCCAGGAGTTGCAGGGCGGCGATGCGTTCGCTCTCAAGGGTTTCCTGCGCCTCGCGGTGGCGCTCGGTGAAATCGCGCATGATCAGCGCGTAACCGGCGTGCTGGCGGCGGCCGGGCTGGTCGTCGTCCTCGGCCATGAGCGGGACGACGTAGAAATTGAGGACGCGGTGGGCGGGGTGGAAGACTTCGATGTCGCGGGTGACCACTTCGCGGCCTTGGGCCAGTTCTTTCCAGCGCAGGCCGCTGATGTTTTCGGCCAGCGGGCGTCCGAGGGCGGCGGCGGGGTCGAGTCCGAAGAGCATCCCGGCGGCGTCGTTCATGTAGATGACCGTGCCGGCGGTGTCGGTGACGATGACCCCTTCGCGGATGGCGTTGAAGATGGTTTCGAGGAAGCGCTTGTCGCGGGCCAGTTCGACGAAGAAGGCCTCGACTTCCTCCGGCTGAATGCGGCGGAGGCGGGCGAGGATTTTGTCGAGGAAGGCGCGTTTCATGGGGAAGGCAGCGGCCCGCTGAGGCCAGCGGGCCCTACCGGAGGGAGGGTTAGCGGGTGTCGAGGTCGATGTTGAGGAGTTGCGCGAGTTCTTCGACGCGTTGGGCGAAGAGTTGGAGAGCGGATTCGACAGGAGCCGGCGATGTCATGTCGACGCCGGCGAGTTTGAGGGTGTCGATGGGGTATTGTTTGCCGCCGGACTGGAGGAAGCCGAGGTAGCGGCTGGGGTCGCCGGTTTCGAGGACTTGGCGGGAGAGGGCGATGGCGGCGCTCATGCCGGTGGCGTATTTGTAGACGTAGAACGCGCTGTAGAAATGCGGGATGCGCAGGCACTCGAGGTCGAGTTGCGCGTCGAGGGTGAAGTCCGGACCGAAATAGGCGTCGAGCAGTTCGTGGTAGATTTTGGTCAAGGTGTCGAGGGTGAGGGCTTCGCCGGCTTCCTGGCGCTCGTGGATGATTTTCTCGAACTCGGCGAACATGGTCTGCCGGTAGATGGTGCCGCGGATGTCGTCGATCTGGCGGTTGAGGAGATAGGCCTGCATCTGCGGATCCGTGGTTTGTGCGAGCAGGTGGTGGGTCAGGAGTTCCTCGTTGAAGGTGGAGGCCACCTCGGCGAGGAAGATCGGGTAGTGGTGGTCCTGGAAGCTCTGGTGGCGCTGGGCATACCACGTGTGCATGGAGTGTCCGGCCTCGTGCGCGAGGGTGAACATGTCGGCGAAGACATCCGGCTTGTAGTTCATGAGGATGTAGGGCGGCGACCCGTAGCATCCGCTGGAGAAGGCGCCGCTGCGTTTGCCTTTGGATTCGTAGCGGTCGCACCAGCGTCCGCGCAGTCCTGCTTCGAGTTCGCGGGTGTATTCCGCGCCGAGGGGGGAGACGGCGGCGATGGTACGGTCGATCGCTTCGTCGAAGGTCAGTTGTGTGGTGATTCTGCGGGACCAGCGGGACGTAGGTGTCGTAGTGGTGGATCTCGTCGAGTCCAAGAGCGCGGCGGCGCAGTTCGTAGTAGCGGAAGAGTGGTGCAAGATTTGCGCGGACGGTCGTGACGAGGTTGTCGTAGACGGCGGTCGGGATGTTGTTGCGGAAGAGGGCGGCGGCGAGAGCGGACGGGATAATTGCGGGCCTTGGCATGGAAGACATCGGTGCGGACCGAACTGGCCAGGGTGCTGGCCAGGGTGAATTTGTGGTCGGAGAATTCCTCGTAGAATTGGTGGAAGGCGCGGCGGCGGAGGTCGTGGTCGGGTTTGACGAGGAAGGAGCTGAAGCTGCTTTGGCTGAGCTCGACCTGCTGGCCGGCGCTGTCGGTGATGAGGCCGAACTTGAGGTCGACATTGGTCAGCTGGGAGAAGGTTTCCTCGTGTCCGGCCAGCGGCTGCGAACTCATGGCGAGGAGGCGCTCTTCGTTTTCCGCGAGGGTGTGCGGTTTGAAACGGCGGAGGCGTTCGAGCACAGTGCGCCACGGGGCGAGGGCCGGATCGGCGGCGAGCGAGGCGAAGCGATCGTCGGGAATAGCCATCAGCTCGGGGCTGAGGAACGAGCATTTTTCCACGATGTCGGTGTGGAGGTTTTGCAGGCGGGCCTCACGTTCGAGGAAGACGGGGTCGGAGGCGTTTTCGCTGACGCGCAGGCTGGCGTAGGTGCCGAGGCGTTCGAGGGGTTGGTCGATGCTTTTTTCGCATTCGAGCGCGGCGAGGAGGGAGGTGGGGGACTCCGCGAGCTTGCCGCGGAATTGCGTGATTTGCGGGTAGCGCTGTTGGAGGTCGGTGAACTCGCGCTCCCACGCGGCGTCGTCCGCGTAAAGATGCGTGAGGTCCCAGCGGTCGGACTCGGGGATTTCGTCGCGGGTGGGGACGCGTTTGACGGCGGCTTCGGCGGTGCGGGATGACATGGCGGGTGATTTTGGGCGGGTTAGAATTCCGAGCAATTGAAAACGATGCGGTAGCCGCAGGTGGCGCTGCGGCAGACGACTTTGCATTTTTCCGAGATGAGCGCGGCGCCGCAGACGGGGCAGACGGTGTCCGGGTTGCCGGAAGGGGCGGGCGGAGTCGCGACGGCGCGCAGGGCGGCGGTGAGGGTGCGGACGGTTTCCGCATCGTGCGCGGCGGACAAGCTGACGCGCAGGCGCGAGGTGCCTTTGGGCACGGTCGGGGGCCGTATGGCGGGAACGTGGAAGCCGAGTTGTGCGAGTTGTTCGGCGGCGGCGAGGGCGTTTTGTTCCTCACCGAGAATGACCGGATGAATCGCAGCCGGCGGCGCGGGGTCGAAGAGGGTGGCGAGTTCGCGGAGTTTGGCGCGGCGCTGATCGCCCTCCGGCCCGACGCTGATGTCCAGCGCGGCGGCGGCCGCGGCGGCGGTGGAAGCAGGCGCGGCTGTGGAAAAGACGAAACTGCGGGCGCGGTTCACGAGTAAGTCGATGAGGGCGCGCGATCCGGCGATGTAGCCGCCGGAACTGCCGAGGGCTTTGCCCAACGTTCCCATTTGCACTTCGACGTAGTGCGAGAGGCCGAGTTGGTCGGCGAGTCCGCGGCCACCGCGGCCAAGGACGCCGGTGGCGTGGGCTTCGTCGAGTATCAGGATGGCGCCGTAGCGGTCCTTCAGTTCGACGATGTCGCGCAACAGGGCAAGGTCGCCGTCCATGCTGAAGACCGATTCGGTGACGATGAAGATGCGTGCTTGCGGAAGTTTCTCGCGCGCCCAGCGGAGATGATGCTCGAGATGCTCCGTATCGTTGTGGTGAAAAGGACGGAGCGTGGCGCCGCTCAAGCGCGCGCCGTCGACGAGACAGGCATGCGACAGCTTGTCGAGGAGCACGACATCATCCTTCGTGGCCAGCGCCTGCAAGGCGCCGGTGCTGGCGGCGTAGCCGGTGGCGAAGACGAGGGCGGCGGGGGTGTTTTTGAAGGAGGCGAGTTGCTCCTCGAGGTCGTGGTGCGGGGCTTGCGTTCCTGTAACGAGGCGCGAGGCGCCGGTGCCGGCACCGAATTCGTGCGTGGCCTCGAGGGCGGCGGCAACCACTTTGGCGTGCGCGGCAAGTCCGAGGTAGTCGTTCGAGGCAAAGTTGTTCAGGGTGCGGCCGTTGAAGCGGACAAGCGGGCCGGTGGGCAGGCCGGAGACGCGGAGGCGGCGGCGGAGATGGCGCGCGTCGAGGTCGGCGAGGGATTTTTGCAGATCTTCTTCGAGCATTGCGGGGCAGGGATTTTTAACCACCGAGGGCGCGGAGTCCACCGAGGAGAGCTTTGATGGAGCTGCGCCTATGGGAAAGTTTGATCGCGGGGGCTCCGCGCGGCACATTCGCCGCCATGCTTCACCTTCCCGACCCGGTGCATCCGTTCGCGGTGCATTTCCCCGTGGCGTTTTTGCTGCTGGGGGCAGCGGCGGTGGTTTTGTCTCTGCTCTGGCCGAATCGCTACATTGTGCGTCTGGCTTTCCTTTGCATGCTTCTCGGAGCGCTGGGTGCGACATGGGCCCACAGCACGGGCGTGGAGGAAGCGGCGGCTATCCGTTATGTCGGCGAGTCGACCGCGGCGGCGGTGCAGGAGCACAAAAATGCGTCGGACGTGATGATGGCCGCGTCGTGGATCGCGGCGGTGGCGGCGGCGGCGGTGTTTTTCAGCAATCTTATCCCGGGCGTGTCGCTGCTCGCGCGGTTGGTCGCGGTGGCGGCGTGCCTGTTCATGGTCTGGACCTTGCAGGCGGCCCACCACACGGGGATGGTCCTGACGCACGAACATTTCTTCGGCCCGAACGCACCGAAGCCCCTGCCGGGGACGGAGGAAGTGATCCGCTTGCGGGTGGACTAAGGCGCGCTTTCGCGCGCGGCAGCCTGTTCGGGCAGTGCATGACGGAAGGTGGCCAGTGCGACGACTGCCAGTCCGGCGCCGAAAATCCACAGGGTCGGGGGGATGCCGACCCGTTTGGCAACCAAGCCGGCGCACAACGAGCCCAAAGCGAAGCTGCCCTGCAGGACAGTGAGGTGGATAGCAATGATGCGTCCGCGGAATTCGGCAGGCACGGAAGTCTGCACGGCGATGTTGAGATTGACCAAGCTCAAGACCCAAGCGAAGCCGCCGAGGAAAAGCGCAAGGGCGGCGAGGGTGAAGTCGGGTGCGCTGCCCAACAGGCCGAGGGAGATGCCGGCCGCCAGCGCGGAGAAACTGACGATGCGTGAGGGGCCGATGAGGCGGCGCAACCAAGGGGAGGATACCCCGCCGAGCAACGAGCCAACGCCGAAGGCGCCGAGCAGGCTGCCGTATTCGGCGGGGCCAAGTCCGAGATGCTCACGCGCGAGCAGCGGCAGGAGGGCGAGCGGCGCGCTGGCGCCGAAAGCGAACGATGACAAGCGCAGGAAGGGCGAATGCAGGTGAGCGGCATCGCGGGCATGGCGCAGTCCGCTGCCGACGGAGCGCCAGAATCCCTCGATCCGCGTGGCGGGCGCGATGCCGGACCAGAATGAAAGGACCAGCACCGTGCCGAGGAAGGATACGGCATTGAGGAAAAAGACGGGGGCGGCGCCGATCGAACCCACCAGCAGTCCGCCGATCACGGGCCCGAGCAAGCGGCCGGTGTTGAAGCTGATGGAATTGAGCGCGACGGCCGAGGCGACACGTTCGCGGGGGACGAGGTCCTGCACGAGGGATTGCCAGGCCGGGAGGTTGAGTGCGGCACCGGTGCCGAGGGCAAAGGTCAGAACGAGAAGACTGGTGGGGGTGGCCCGGCCGGTCAGCACGAGGGCTCCCATGCCCGCGGCGCAGAGCATCATCCACAGTTGCGTCCCGATGAGGAATGTGCGGCGGTCGGCCGTATCAGCGAGAGTGCCGGCGGCGAGACCGAAGAGGAGAACGGGTGCGAGCGTGGCCACGGGAACGAGGGAGACGATGAGTGGCGAGGCGGTCAGGGATGTCATGACCCATGCCACGGCCACGGCCTGCATGAGCGTGCCGAGATTCGAGACAAGGGAGGCAATCCAGAGAAACCGGTAAACCGGTGATCGCAGCGGGGCCAACAAATCGCGCATGGTGCCGCGGGTCAGCATGCGCCGGAGGTGCGGTGGGAGCCACGGGAAAAATGGCGGACCGCAGGGGGGAGGAATCAAGGCATGACGAGAGAAAACACATTGCGCGGCGGCGGCGCCGGTTCCTGAAGAGCGTCCGTGCCGGACGTCCGTGCGAGGCCCGACGCCCGCTGCCGGACGCCTTCGAGGTGCCGGGCAACCAACCCTGATTTTTTGCGCGTTTCCATGCAGGCCGGGAGCCGCTAAAACGACCGGATGCAAAAAGTGAAAGCGGCCATCGTCGGCGCGAGCGGTTACTCGGGGGAGGAATTGTTGGCCCTGCTTGCACGCCATCCGCGGGTCGAGGTGGTCGCGGTGACCTCGCGGCAATCGGCGGGGCAGGCCGTGGCGGAAGTGTTTCCGCGGATGGCCGGATCGGGCATTGCCGGAATGAAGTTCGTCGAGCCCTCGGTGGACGTGCTGAAAGAATCCGGCGCGACGACGGTTTTTCTCGCGCTGCCGCACGGACTCGCGGCGGAGTTCGCCGCGCCCTTGCGCCAAGCCGGGTTGCAGGTCGTCGATCTCAGTGCGGACTTCCGGTTGAAGTCGGCGGAGGTGTTTGCCGAGTTTTACGGCGGGAAACATCCGGCGCCGGAATTGCTGGACGCGTCGGTTTACGCGTTGCCCGAAGTTTGCGGAGAGGCGGCGCTGAAGGGGGCCGGCCTGCTGGCTTGTCCGGGTTGCTATCCCACGAGCATCCTCGTCCCGCTCGTGCCGTTGCTGCGGCGGAAGCTGATCGAGCCCGGTTCGATCGTCATCAACAGCCTGAGCGGAGTGAGCGGGGCCGGAAGGAAGGCCGATGTGGCCCTGCTTTTTGCCGAGTGCAACGAAAGCCTTCGGGCCTACGGCGCGCCGAAGCACCGGCACCTCTCGGAAATCGAGCAGGAACTTTCCTCGGCGGCGGGGGAAAAGGTCGCGGTCAGTTTCACGCCGCACCTTGTTCCGGTCACGCGGGGGATGCTCTCGACGATCGTCGTGAAGCCGGTCGGGGGCGCGGGGTCCGGAGCCGTCGAGGCCGCTTGGCGCGAGGACTACGGGGCGCGTCCGTTTGTGCGGATCGTTCCCCATTTGCCGGACTCGAAACACGTGACGAACACCAATTTCATCGACATCGCGGTGCGCGAAGACGCCCGGACCGGGCGTTTGCTGCTCTTCAGCGCGATCGACAATCTCGGCAAGGGTGCAGCCGCGCAAGCCGTGCAGGCTTTCAATCTTTCCCAAGGCTGGGACGAAGCGACCGCACTTTTATGAGCAAGCTCAAACCGGTCAAAGGCGGCGTCACGGCCGCGAAGGGTTTCCGCGCCTCGGCGGTTTTCGCCGGCATCAAGGCGTCCAACAAAGGGCGGCAAGACATGTCCTTGGTCGCCTCGGAAATTCCGGCGGTGGCGGCGGGCGTGTTCACGACGAACCGCGTGAAAGCCGCCCCAGTGCGCGTGTCGCGCGCGCATTTGCGTGCCCCGCATTCCTGCGCCGTCCTGCTCAACAGCGGCAACGCCAACGCCTGCACCGGCCCGTGCGGGATCGCCGCCGCCAAATCGCTCGCCGCGAGCATGGCGCAGACCCTCAACTGCGGCGTCCGTCGCGTGCTGGTGTGTTCGACAGGCCGCATCGGCGTGGCGCTGCCCGTGGAAAAAATGTCCGCCAAGCTCCCGGAGTTGGCCGCGCGGCTTTCGGTGTCCGGCGGAGGGGAAGCGGCCCGGGCCATCATGACCAGCGACACGTTCGCCAAGGAGTATGCGGTCGAAGTCAAAGCCTCCGGTGGGGTGTTTCGCGTCGGCGCGATGGCCAAGGGGGCGGGAATGATCGATCCGAACATGGCCACCATGCTTTGTGTGGTCACCACGGACGCCAAAATTTCCAAAGGGGCGCTGCAGAATGCGCTGCACAATGCGGTCGAGCGCAGTTTCAACCGGATCACGGTGGACGGCGACATGAGCACGAACGACACCGTGCTCGCGCTGGCCAACGGCGCGGCGGGCGGCGCTTCAATCAAGAGCGGTTCGCCGGACCACGCCCTTTTCGCCGACGCGCTGAACGAGGTTTGCACGCAGTTGGCGTTCATGATCGTCCGTGATGGCGAGGGAGTCTCGAAATTCGTCACCGTCCAGGTGCGCGGGGCTTCGAGTTTGCAGGCCGCGCGCAAAGTCGCCGAGGCGGTGGCGAATTCCACACTCGTGAAATGCGCATGGGCGGGCAACGACCCGAATTGGGGGCGCATCATCGACGCGGCCGGTTACTGCGGCGTGCGCATCCGCGAGGAGTTGGTCGACATTTACTATGACGGCGTCGCGGCGGTGCGCGGCGGCACTGCGGCCTCCACGCCGAAGGAGAAGCTGGTCAAAGCCGTCTCGGGCGACAAATTCACCGTGACCATTGACCTCCACCAGGGCAAAGCCTTCTACACGGTCTACACGACCGACCTGACGGAGAAATACGTGGAGCTCAATCTGAGCGAGTAGCATGAATTTGAATGATGCCAGCCTGCGCGCGGCGACGCTCCTCGAGGCGCTGCCTTACCTGCAGAAATTCCGCGGACAGGCATTTGTTATCAAATACGGCGGCAGTGCGATGGAGAGCGACAGCGCGGTGGAGCGGTTGCTGCGCGATGTCGTCTTTCTCGAGGCCGTGGGAATCAATCCGGTGCTCGTGCACGGCGGCGGCAAGGCCATCAGTGCCAAGATGCGCGAAGCCGGCCTCACAGCGCGCTTTGTCAACGGATTGCGCGTCACCGATGCGGCATCCATCCGCATCGTGGAAGAGGTGCTCGACCGCGAGGTCAATCCGCGCCTGGTCAAAACAATCGTGGAATTCGGCGGACGCGCCCGGGGTTTCTCCGGGCGCGATGTGCTCCGCGCCGAGAAACTGCCGCCGGTCGATGACGGCAAGGGAGGAAGCGAAGACATCGGTTTTGTCGGGCGGGTCATGGGGGTGGAGACGGGCGAGTTGGACCGGGTGATCCACGAGGAGCGTGTGCCGGTCGTATCGCCCGTGGCGTGCGGTCCTGACGGCGCGACCTACAACATCAATGCCGACGAAGCGGCCGCGGCCATCGCCGGCGCGTTGCGGGCGGCCAAGCTGATCTTTCTCAGCGACGTGCCGGGTATCATGCGCGACCGCGAGGATCCCGGGTCCTTGGTTCCCACGGTGCGTGCCGGGCAGGTCGATACGCTTATCCGGCAAAAGGTGCTCGAGGGCGGAATGATTCCGAAAGTGCAGGGCGCGGTGGCTGCCTTGCGTCAAGGTGTGGGCAAGACGCATATGATTGACGGACGCCTGCCGCATGCTTTGTTGTTGGAAATCTTCACCAATGAAGGCGTCGGCACTGAAATTGTGGCTTAGTCTCTTCTCTCTCCTTGCGCTGGCATCCGCCGGGCAAGCCGAGCTGCGCGGCGCGTGGATCTCTTCGGTCCATAATCTCGATTGGCCGTCGAAAAAAGGTCTTCCCGCCGCGCAGCAAAAAGCGGAGTTGGTCCGCCTGCTCGATTCGGCCAAGTCTCTCGGCCTGACCGATGTCTTTTTCCAAGTGCGCCCCGAGGGCGATGCGCTGTATCGCTCGTCGCTCGAGCCATGGAGCCGTTTCCTCACGGGGACCCAGGGCAAAGATCCCGGTTACGACCCGCTCGCATTTTGCATCAGCGAAGCGGGCAAGCGCGGCATCCGCGTACACGCATGGTTCAACCCTTACCGTGCCGCGGTTAAGGCCGGTGCGCCCCTGGCCTCCAACCACATGGCGCGGCGTTTCCGTCCCTACGCCCACAAAGTCGGTTCGGTTGTCTGCATGGACCCCGGTTCGAAGGAGGTGCAAGACCACGTGGTCAAGGTGGTGACCGATGTGGCGCGCCGCTATGACGTAGCGGGGATCCATTTCGACGATTATTTTTATCCCTATCCGTCGGTCGGCCGCCTGCCCGACGGGAAAACCTACAACCGCTATCGCGCGGGCGGGGGGAGTCTTTCCCTCGGCGACTGGCGCCGCGACAACGTCAATCGCCTCATCGCCCGCGTTTCGAACTCGGTGAAAAAAGAGAAGCCGGACATCGTTTTCGGCGTCAGTCCGTTCGGCATCTACACCAAAGGCCAACCGTCCACGGTCAAAGCCGGTCTCGACCAGTTCAACGAAATCTACGCCGACCCGCTCAAGTGGATGCGCAGTGGTTGGGTCGACTACATCGCGCCGCAGCTTTACTGGAAGGACAAATCACCCCAATCGTTCACCGAACTGCTCAAATGGTGGCGCAGTCCCTCGGTGAACCCGCGCCGCGTGCCGGTCTACCCGGGTATCGCTTCCTACCGGATGAAAGAGAAGGGTTGGTCGCCGCAGGAAATCGTGCGGCAGGTTGGCCTGTCGCGCACCGTCGGCAGTGGTCCGTCCGGTCATATTTTTTTCCGCATGCAGGATCTCGCGCAAAACACCAAGGGCGTTTCCAGCATGTTGAAAAAAGCGGGGTATTGAGCTGCGGTGGAGGTCGGCCGTTGCCGACTGCGGCGCGTGATCAAGCAGTTCGCGGGCGCGCCCGCCTGGCAGCAAGCGCCCGTGCCACGGCCAGCAGTTTATCCGGCCCCGACAAGCGGTAACGTCTCTCCGTCACGCGCACACTGTCCCTCTGCATCTTGCGCAGCAAAGTCCGGTAAACGGACGCCATGATCCGGGCCGGGCGCAGGGCGCGGTCGTCTTGCGGTGGTGACTTTGCAGCGGCCTCGTCGAAAAGCGCCTCGGTCTTCGCGGCGAATGAAACCAAGTAAGCCTGCGCGTCCTGCGGGAAAGAGCCGACACCGGCGCAGGCCAGTTCGTCGAGGGGGTAATAGATGCGCCCGCGTTCCAGATCCGACGCCGTATCGCGCAGAATGTTGGTGTATTGCAGTGCGCGGCCGAGCGTTTCGGCGTAGTCGGCCGCACGCTCGGGATCCGCCCCGAAAATCGGCAGGCACAATCGCCCGACCGTGCCGGCCACGCGGTGGCAATAAAGGTCCAAGTCGGTCCGGGTCGCCATGCGCACGGGCGCGGCCAGATCGGTGGCCACGCCGTCGAGCAATTCGAGGAAGAGGTCGCGCGGCAACCCGCGTCTCTCGACGACCTCCCGCAAGTTGTCCGGCAACCCCCGCAGCCCGGCATCGCGGAACCCCGCACGCCAAGCTTCGACCGCGGCGTAACGGTCCGGCAGTGCCGTGCCGGGCGCGTCGGCGATGTCGTCGGCCACGCGACAAAACGCATAAAATATTTCGAGGTCCTTGCGCCGGTCGGCCGGCAGGAGGCGAAAGGCGGGTACGAAGCTGGACTGGCTGGCACGCACGATGGTCGTGGAGTCGAGCGTCGGCGGCGGCAGGAGCCTATTCATGCTGCTCCGAGGCGGCCGTCGCTCATCCCGAGCGAGCGGTCGGCCGCGTCCATGGCCGGTCCCCCGGGACGCGCGCCCCACACGACCGTGAGATCGAGTTCGTCGACCGCACGGCGGGCGAGGGGAACGAGAATTTCCTCGGCGGCGGGGGACTCGGCGAGCAGCAGCAGCGGCCGGTGGATGATGGCGCGCGCGAACGCGACAACGGCTTGCCGCTCCGGACGGAGGTCGCCGACCGTTTGTTCCGCCTCGTCTTCCAATCCGCAGAATTGCAGGGCCGCCAGCGTGTGCCCGGCCTGTTCGGCTTCGGTCGTGTGCCCGGCCTTGAGCACGGGGAACGCGATGTTCTCCAGCACGCTCAACGAGGGCAGCAGGGCGCAGGCGGGGAAAAGGAAACCGAACCGCCGCAGGCGCAGGGCATCGCGTTCGGCGGCCGGCAGGATGGTGGCATTCATTTCCCCGACCCAAACCTCGCCGGCATCCGGTTGCTCGAGCAATCCCAGCACGTGCAGGAGGAGGTTTTTCCCGCAACCTTCCGAGCCGCGGATAGCGTGGAAACATCCGGCCGCGAACTCCGCCGTGACCCCGCGGACGTGCGACGCGCCCTCGCGCCACAGCGGGCGCATGCATTGCAAGTCGCGGCAATGGAGCAGGGGGGCATTCATTGCACGAATGCGGATCATGCCCGCGCGTGCCGGAAAATGCAGGAAGAATCTGTTGCGCGTTGCGCGGCGTCTCGGCACGCTGCCCAGCCATGACGGTGGCCAACCAAATCACGCTCGTGCGCATCCTGCTCATTCCCGTGTTCGTGGTCTTCGCCGTTTATTATGCGGATAGCGTGCGCGAGGGTGCGGCAAATGACTGGTTGCGGTGGTGCGCGGTGGTGGCGTTTGTCGTCGCCGCAGCGAGTGACGGGCTCGACGGCTGGATCGCGCGCCGTTTCAACCAACGCAGCGCGCTCGGTGTCGTGCTTGATCCCATCGCCGACAAAGGTCTGCTCCTCACCGCCATCATCACCCTCAGCCTTTATCCCTGGCCCGTCAGCCTGCCGCTGTGGTTTCCGGTGCTGGTCATCGCTCGCGATGTCGTGATCCTCGTCGGTTGCGGGTTGCTCAAATTTTTCACCGGCGACGTGGAAGTGCGCCCGAGCATCCTCGGCAAGATCGCCACCGCCCTGCAAATGGGCGCCGTGGCGTGGGTCCTCCTGCAAATCCCGGAGGAACAGTGGGTCGTGTGGGCCGCCGGTCTCTTCACCCTCCTCAGCGGCCTCGGCTACATCTGGCGCGGCATGCACGCCATGGGCGGGGCGGCCAAAGCGGAATGAAAAAGGCTGTCCTCGTCGGGCGCCCCAATGTGGGCAAGTCCGCCCTCTTCAACCGGCTGGCCGGACGAAGGATTTCCATCGTCCACGACCAACCGGGTGTGACGCGCGACCGCATCGAAGCCGTGTGCCAACTCGGGCCATCCCCCTTCGCCATCGTCGACACCGGCGGCATCGGCGCCGCGCCGGACCCGGATTTTGCCGAAGCCACCCACCGGGCGGCAGACGATGCGCTGGAAGGCGCGGATGTCGTGCTCTTCGTGGTTGACGGGAAGGACGGCCTGCTGCCGCTCGACACGGAACTGGCCGCCAAACTTCGCCGCGCCGCGCGTCCGGTCTTGCTGGTGGTCAACAAGCTCGACAATCCCAAGCACGATGACCTGGAAAATGAATTCCGGCAGTTGGGTTTCCCTGCGGTGGTTGGAGTGAGTGCGGTGCACGGACGGGGAACCGACGATCTGCTCGCCTCCATCGGCCAGGCTTTCGGCAGAGAGGACGAGGGAACAGCGCCGCCGGAAAACGCCCTTCCTCCGCGCATCGTCATCATCGGCCGTCCCAACGTCGGCAAGTCTTCCCTGACCAATGCGCTTCTCGGTCGCGAACGAGCCATTGTCAGCAGCATCGCCGGCACCACGCGCGACTCTCTCGAGGTGCCGTGCGAACTCGGCGGACGTCCTTACCTGTTGCTCGACACCGCCGGCATCCGCCACCGCTCACGCCACAACACCTCCGTCGAAGTCTTCAGCGTGATGCGTTCGGAGGAAGCCATCCGCATGGCCGATGTCTGCGTGCTGGTCATCGACGCGCAAACCGGGGTCACCGAGCAGGACAAACGCATCGCCGGGCTGGTGCAAAAGTCGCGCAAAGCGGTGGTCGTCGCAGTGAACAAGGCCGACCTCCTGCCCGCCGAAGCCAAACGCCGGGACGGCCTCAAGGAGCAACTCGAAGCTTGGCAGTCGCAGCTCTTTTTCCTGCCGCACGCCCCGCTCGTTCTCCTCTCGGCCAAAACCGGCGACAACCTCAAGCGTCTCGGCACGACATTGGAAAAAGTCCGCCAGCACGCCACCCGCCGCCTCGGCACGGGCGAACTGAACCGCGTGATCCGCGAGGCCATGACCCTCCATCCGCCGCCGATGAAGGGCACGCGGCGGCTCAAAGTTTTTTACGCCACGCAGTTGGAGGAGACGAACCCGCGGCCGTTCGCCCCGATCAAATTCCTGTTCTTCGTCAACGCCCCCGGCTTGCTCACCCCGACCTACGAGACGTATCTCGCCGCACAGCTCCGTCGCATCCGCGAATACCCCGGCCTCCCGCTCATCCTCGAACTCCGCGCCCGCCCCGAATCGGAAAAGCGCCGGCGCACCCGCGGAGGGAAACGTCCGGCCAAGCACCCCGCCGCCAAACGCCGCTGATTGCCGCGCAAAAAGTGGCGTCGGCATCCTGCCGATGATTCGAAGTCGTCAGGGCAGGATGCCCATGCCACCACCGTCAACACTGCCGCCAAGGGTTGAAGACCCGCGCCCCGCTGTGGGCAAAGGCGGTGATTTCCTTTTCGCCGAGTGGCAGGATGCGGCCGGCGAAAGCGGGTTGGAATTCCTCCCGCATCCATTTTTCGAGTTTGCGGCGCCTTTGGCCGGCTGGCAGGCGCAGGATGCCGCGACGGATTTCGCCCAAAGTGATGATGCTGGCGTGGGCTTCGGCAGAAGGGACGGACCGCAGCCGCTCAACGACGCGTGGCGAGGACGCGCGCCGGGTCGGCTCGCAGATGAGATTGGTGTCGAGCAACCAGCTCACAACTTCGCGGGCCGCGGAAGGTCGCGGCTGCGGGTGGGCGGCAGATCGGTCAGGTCGGACGGACAGGCCTGCAGCACCTCGAGCAAACTGCGGGCGGGGGCGGTCTCGCGTTGCCACGTGGCGGCATCGACAATGACGACAAACGGCTTGCCGTGCTTGGTCACGAGTTGCGGATGCCGGCCGGCGGCCCGCGCTGCGACTTTCGAGAACTGCTGCTTCGCTTCCTGCAGCTGCCAAATACCCGTAAGGCCAACGTCCATGGGTCTGTCCGGAATTGTTCTCCGCGGCGTCCGCGGAAGTTGGCACGCGCGTTGCTTTTTATGCATGCGGAGGGGCACTTTTTCTTTGCCCCTCCCGCCGAAATAAATACCTTTAACGATCCGCCCGGCTCCGACCGGTTTAGCCCATGAAAAGACCCGCACGCCAAGGACTTTACGACCCGCAATTCGAGCACGAATCCTGCGGCGTCGGCTTCGTTGTCAACATGAAGGGCAAGACCTCGCACGAAATCGTCGAGCAAGGCCTGCAAATTCTCGTCAATCTCGAGCACCGTGGTGCCTGCGGATGCGAGGAAAACACCGGCGACGGCGCCGGCATCCTCATCCAGCTGCCCCACAAATTCCTCGCGGCGGTGGCCAAAGAGGAACACATCGATCTGCCCGCGCCGGGGCATTACGGCGTGGCCATGGTCTTCCTTCCGCCCGAAAAGCAGATCCGCCAGAAAATCGAGGACCGCTTCGAGCAGATTGTCCGCGCCGAGGGCCAAAAGTTCCTCGGCTGGCGCACCGTGCCGACGGACAACTCGACCCTCGGGGAGACGGCGAAGTCGGAAGAACCCGAAGTCCGCATGGCCTTTGTCGGGCGCAACCCCGCCATCAAGGATGATCTCGCTTTCGAGCGAAAGCTCTACGTCATCCGTCACCGGCTCTTCAACGAAGTCCGCTATGCCGGCGCCCCCGGCGGCAGCTTCTTTTACATTCCCAGCTTCTCGTCCCGCACCATTGTCTACAAGGGGATGCTGACCACCGCACAGGTCCAAGAATACTACCCCGACCTCTCCGACCCGCGGATGGAAAGCGCCCTGGCACTGGTTCACTCGCGTTTCAGCACAAATACTTTCCCGAGTTGGGATCGCGCGCACCCTTATCGCTACGTGGCCCACAACGGCGAGATCAACACCCTCCGCGGCAACGTCAATTGGATGCACGCCCGCGAGTCGCAATTCGCCTCTCCGCTCTTCGGCGAAGACATGGAGCAACTCAAGCCCGTCATCCACCAGGACGGCAGCGACTCGGCCATGTTCGACAATTGCTTCGAGTTTCTGGTCCTGTCCGGCCGGCCGCTGGCGCACGCCGCGGTCATGATGATTCCCGAGCCGTGGGCCAACCACTCCGCGATGCCGCAGGACCGCAAGGATTTCTACGAATACCACTCCTGCCTCATGGAGCCGTGGGACGGCCCCGCCGCCGTGGCTTTCACCGATGGCACACAGATTGGCGCCGTCCTCGACCGCAACGGCCTGCGCCCCTGTCGTTACTACGTGACCAAAGACGACCTCGTCGTGATGGCCTCCGAAGTCGGTGTGCTCGACATCAAGCCCGAGCGCGTCGCGCACAAGGGGCGCTTGCAGCCCGGTCGCATCTTCCTCGTCGACACCAAGGAAGGCCGCATCATCGCCGACGAGGAAATCAAGGCATCGCTGGCCAAAGAGCAGCCCTACGGCGAATGGCTCAAAGACAATCTGGTCAAAATGGAGGACCTGCCCGACGGTCCCGAGCCCGCGCATCCGGACCACGAGACGGTCACCACGCGCCAGTTCGCCTTCGGCTACACGCAGGAGGACCTCAACCTGATCATTGCCCCGATGGCCCGCACCGCCGTCGAACCGATCGGTTCGATGGGCAATGACGCGCCGCTCGCCGCGCTTTCCGACAAGCCCAAGCTCCTCTACAACTACTTCAAGCAGCTCTTCGCCCAGGTCACCAATCCGCCGATCGACTCGATCCGCGAGGAAATCGTCACCTCGACCATCACCACGCTCGGATCGGAAGGCAACCTCCTCGAGCCGACCCCGCAAAGCTGCCGCCAGATCCAGCTGACTTCGCCGGTCATCACCAACGAAGAGCTGGAAAAGCTGCGCGCCCTCGACCGTCCGGGCTTCAAATCGACCACCCTGCCCATCCTTTACGACGTGGCCGGCGGGGGACCGGCTCTGGCGAAATCGCTGAGCGATCTCTTCAAAGCCGCCGATAAAGCCATCGCCGACGGCGTCAACATCCTCATCCTCTCCGATCGCGGCATCAGCGAAGACCAAGCGGCTATCCCCGCACTCCTCGCCATGTCCGGTCTGCACCACCACCTCGTGGCCAATGGCACGCGCACCCAAGTCGGCCTTGTTCTGGAATCCGGCGAACCGCGCGAAGTTCACCATTTCGCCCTGCTCGCCGGCTATGGCGCGGGCGCGGTCAATCCGTATCTCGTTTTCGAATCGATCGAGGACATCATCAACCGCCAAAACCTGACCGGCATCGACGTGCAGAAAGCGATCAAGCACTACGTCAAAGCCGCGGTCAAAGGCATCGTCAAAACGATGTCCAAGATGGGTATCTCGACCATTCAAAGCTATCGCGGCGCGCAGATTTTCGAGGCGGTCGGCCTCAACAGCGAAGTCGTCGACACGTATTTCAAGTGGACCGCTTCGCGTATCGAGGGCATCGACTTGGACGGCATCGCCCGCGAAGTTGAGGAACGCCACCGCCGGGCTTATCCCGGGCGCGAATACCGCGACGAGGTCCTGGATCCGGGCGGCGTCTACAAATGGCGCCACGATGGCGAGCACCACGCTTTCAATCCGACCACCATCCACCTCCTGCAATACGCCTGCCGCACGGGGAATATCGACGTCTTCCGCAAATATTCCGAGTCGGTCAATGACCAGTCGAAGAAGCTGGCCACCCTGCGCGGACTCATCGACTTCGAATTCCCCGAAGATGGTGGCATTCCGATCGAGGAGGTGGAGTCCGTCGAGTCGATTATGAAGCGCTTCAAGACCGGCGCCATGTCCTACGGCTCGATTAGCCAGGAAGCGCACGAGACGCTGGCCGTGGCCATGAACCGCATCGGCGGCAAGAGCAACACGGGCGAGGGGGGTGAAGACCCCGAGCGTTACAAGGTTCTGCCGAACGGCGACTCGAAAAACAGCGCCATCAAGCAAGTCGCTTCCGGCCGCTTCGGCGTGACCAGTTACTATCTGTCACAGGCCAGGGAATTGCAGATTAAAATCGTGCAGGGGGCCAAGCCCGGTGAGGGCGGACAACTCCCCGGCACCAAGGTCTATCCTTGGATCGCCAAAGTGCGCCACTCCACGCCGGGTGTCGGGCTCATTTCTCCCCCGCCGCACCATGACATTTATTCGATCGAGGACCTCGCGGAACTGATCCACGACCTCAAAAACGCCAACCGTCACGCCCGCGTGTCGGTCAAGCTGGTCAGCGAAGTTGGTGTCGGCACCGTCGCCGCGGGGGTGGCCAAGGCCCATGCCGATGTCGTGCTCATCAGCGGTTACGACGGAGGCACCGGAGCGTCCCCGCTTTCTTCCGTGCAGCACGCCGGCATGCCGTG
Organism: uncultured Verrucomicrobiae bacterium; assembly: GCA_963776165.1. Lineage (GTDB taxonomy): Bacteria > Verrucomicrobiota > Verrucomicrobiia > Chthoniobacterales > JACTMZ01 > JACTMZ01. The sequence continues at coordinate 69,899 of CAVZLI010000012.1, read as the reverse complement.
GGAACTCGGCCTGGCCGAAACGCACCAGACGCTGCTGCTCAACAATCTCCGCAGCCGCATCGTCGTCGAGGTCGACGGACAGCTCAAAACGGGACGCGACGTGGTCATCGGCGCGCTCCTCGGCGCGGAGGAGTTCGGCTTTGCCACCGCGCCGCTGGTCGTCATGGGCTGCATCATGATGCGCGCCTGCCACCTCAACACCTGCCCGGTCGGCGTGGCCACCCAAGACCCCGAACTGCGCAAGAAATTCACCGGCGATGCCGACCACGTGGTCAACTTCATGCGCTTCATTGCCACCGAAGTGCGCGAACTCATGGCCAAACTCGGCTTCCGCACGCTCGACGAAATGGTCGGACGCGTCGACAAGCTGGTCATGCGCAAGGCTGTCGACCATTGGAAAGCGCAGGGCCTGGACTACTCCCGTATTCTTTTCGAGCCGGAGGTCGGCGAGGAAGTCGGTCGCCATTGCATGATGAAGCAGGACCACGGGATCGAAAAATCGCTCGACATGACGACCCTGCTCAAACTCTGCGAGCCGGCCATCAAGGAGGGCAAGAAAGTCACGGCACGTGTCCCGATCAAGAACGTCAACCGCGTCGTCGGCACCATCGTCGGCTACGAGGTATCCAAGGCGCACGGCATCGACGGTTTGCCGGATGATACCATTACGCTCGATTTTGTCGGCTCGGCCGGACAGAGCTTCGGCGCCTTCGCCCCGCGCGGTCTCACCCTGCGCCTCGAGGGCGATGCCAACGACTACGTCGGCAAAGGCCTCAGCGGGGGCAAGATCGTCATCCAACCGCCGCCCGAAGCGGATTTCCCGGCCGAGCAAAACATGATCATCGGCAACGTTGCCTTCTACGGCGCGACCGGCGGTGAGGCCTACCTCCGCGGCATGGCCGGCGAGCGTTTCTGCGTTCGCAACAGCGGCGTGAAAACCGTGGTCGAGGCCGTCGGGGATCACGGCTGCGAATACATGACCGGCGGACGGGTTGTCGTGCTCGGGCCGACCGGGCGCAATTTCGCCGCGGGTATGTCGGGCGGTATCGCCTACATCCTCGATGCCGAGGGCAATTTCCACACCAACTGCAACCTCGACATGGTCGACCTCGAGCGGCTGACCGATGCCGAGGAGATCGCCGAAGTGAAGTCTTTGATCGAGCGCCATGCCGAAGCCACCGGCAGCACGCGGGCCCAGGAAGTCCTCGCCGCATGGGACGAGACCGTGCCGAAATTCGTCAAGGTCTTGCCGAAGGACTACAAACGCGTCCTCATGGCCATGGATCGTGTCATTGCCGCCGGTTTGAGCGGCGACGAGGCTGTTATGGCCGCCTTCGAGGAAAATGCGCGCGACCTCGCGCGGGTGGGGGGCAACTGATTTATGGGCAAACCGACCGGCTTCAAGGAATTCACCCGCGAGATCCCCGCGGACCGTTCACCGCTCGAGCGCATCCGCGACTGGGAGGAATTCCACGCGCACACCGCCGAGGAAAAACTCCGCGAGCAGGGCGCGCGTTGTATGGATTGCGGCACGCCGTTCTGCCAGACCGGCATGATCCTCAATGGCGCGGCCAGCGGGTGTCCGATCAACAACCTCATCCCCGAATTCAACGACCTCGTTTACCGCGGCCTTTGGCGCGAAGCTCTCGACCGTCTGCACAAGACGAACAACTTCCCCGAATTCACCGGACGCGTTTGCCCCGCGCCCTGCGAAGGCGCGTGCGTCCTCGGCATTATCGAGCCGCCGGTCACCATCAAGAACATCGAGTTCTCCATCATCGAACGCGGCTTCCAGGAGGGGTGGGTCGTCCCGGATCCCCCGGAAAAACGGACCGGCAAAAAAGTCGCCGTGGTCGGATCGGGTCCGGCCGGTCTCGCCTGCGCCGACCAGTTGAACAAAGCGGGCCACCTCGTCACCGTTCTCGAGCGGGCCGACCGCATCGGTGGACTCCTCACCTACGGCATCCCCAACATGAAGTTGGACAAAGAGGATATCGTCCAACGCCGCGTCGACATCCTCGCCGCCGAAGGCATCGAGTTCGTGACCAACGCGAATGTCGGGCAAAGCTATCCCGCGGAAAAACTCCTCAAAGATTTCGACGCCGTCGTCCTCTGCTGCGGCGCCACGCAACCCCGCGACCTCCCGGTCGACGGACGCGACCTCAAGGGAATCTATCCCGCGATGGAATTCCTCACGACCAACACCAAGTGCCTCCTCGACGGCACTGAGGTGCCCGAGCCTCTCTCCGCCAAAGACCGCCACGTCGTGGTCATCGGCGGCGGCGACACCGGCACGGACTGTGTCGGCACGTCCATCCGCCAGGGCTGCAAGAGCGTCACCCAGTTGGAGATCCTTCCCAAGCCGCCGGCCACCCGCGCCGCGAACAATCCCTGGCCCGAATGGCCGAAGATTTACCGCATGGACTACGGGCAGGAAGAAGCTGCCGCCCTCTACGGCGCCGATCCGCGCGTCTATTGCACCACGACGAAAAAATTCGTCGGCGACAAGGACGGCCGGGTCAATGAACTGCACACCGTGCAGATCGAATGGAAACTCGACGCCAACGGCCGCTATTCCCCTGTCGATGTCCCCGGCACGGAAAAAGTCATTCCCGGACAACTCGTGCTCCTCGCCATGGGCTTCCTCGGACCGGAAAAGCCTCTCGTCGAAAAACTCGGCCTTGCCACCGACGCGCGCAGCAATGTGCAAGCCGACTACGGCAAGTTCTTCACGAGTGTTCCGGGCGTCTTCGCCGCCGGCGACATGCGTCGCGGCCAAAGCTTGGTTGTCTGGGCCATCAACGAAGGCCGCGCCGCCGCCCGCGAATGCGACCGCTACCTGATGGGTGTGACCAACCTGCCCTGAGCAGTCGTCTCATTCTTCCAACTCGTCGGCATCATCGGCTTTCAACGCCGGTTCCATGTGCCGGCGTTTCTCCCCGATCATCACAACGGCCACGCCGCCGAGTATCAGGCTCAGGCCGATGATGGCGCCCGCTCCGACCAGCTCCCCGAGTACCAGCCAGCCGGCCAGCGCGGCAATGGCGGGCGACACGTAGAATTTCGTCGTGACCACCGCGGCCGGCAGATGCCGCAGCAACCAGTTCATGGCGGTGAAGGCCGCAAGCGAATGGACAAAGAGCAAAAAAAGAAACGCGGCAATGACCGGTCCGGTGAAATCCTCCCGTGACACCAGCGAGAGTTCGCCGGTGGCCAGTCCGATGGCCCAAAGATACACGCCGCCGAAAACCATCATCCACGCCACATTGGCCGTGGTGTCCGTCGAGGGCGGATGGTGACGCACGATCAGCGTTCCGATCGCGAAGAGCAACGCGGAGGCCAGCAGAACCCACGTGCCGAGTGTTTCTCCGTCTGTTCCGCCGTGCGTGATCTTGGGCAAAACAAGCAGGACCACGCCGAGGGCGCCGAGCAATAGTCCGACCACAATCAGCCAAGTCGGTTTCTCACCCCGGGGCCGCAGCGCCTCCAGCACCGCGACCCACAAAGGCACCGAGGCCTTGATCATGGCCGCCGCGCCGGAGGCCAAGCCTAGCTTTTCGCCCCACGTGACAAGACCGACTCCGCCGACAAAAAGGAATAATGCCGCAACCGCGGCGCGGGCAATGCCCCCGCGGGGCAACCCGAGTGAAGAGTGCCGCGCCCCGCGCCACGCCATCAAAAGCACGCCCGCCACGAGCACATGACCTCCAGCAAAAAGAAATGCCGGCATGGTCTCCACCGCAACCTTCACCGCGAGGAAGTTCAAGCCGTAGCCGAGGTAGACCACCGCGAAAGCGAGCACAAGGAGGCCGACAGAGGGGAATGGAGCGATACGATCCGACTCGGCGATGGATTTGTCGGGGAGCACGTGATCTCAGCATCCCATGACCATCAAGTGGCGGCAATCAAAGGCGAATTCACACAGTAACACGCGAGCAATGTCTCATATATTGAGCCCTGCAAATTGATTGAGAATCTTCTTGCCTTTGAGGATGCACTGTTTAGTTTCCTTTCAGGCCAACGCGGTCTCAAATCCCCATGAAACACAACCTCTCCTTCATCGGCACGCTTGTCCTCGGGTTGCTAGCAGGTTTCACCGCACTCCCCGCGAGCGGTCAAGTCATTCTCTCGAATTCAAAAGTGACATATGCTTACGTCGAGTCGCCAGCCGGTTCCTTTGTGCCGGCCTCGCCCCTCACCTCGGCGACTCCCGAATCCAGTTTGTCATTCGCGCCCGGTGGCTTTGTGGCTTCAACCAGCGGCGCGGGTTTTCAATCCGACAATACGACTGGCGTGTTGACCATCGATATGGACGCAAATCCGGGGCGCTGGTTCTCCGGCAATGCCGTCTCACTTTCTCTCTCTGGCGACTATGCGCTGACCGCGCCGTTCGCCTCGTCCCAGGCCTTTGCCAGCTTTGCCTCGTCCTACACGCTCATCGTTGATGGGGTCGACGGAAACCCCTACAGCTCTTCCATGCCGCTGAGTTCCACTATCAGCCTGACGCCCACCACGGCCAGTGCCGTCGGACCGGGCGGTTCTACCAACGGCGCATGGAGCGGCTCCTTCGCGCTGGACATCAACACGATCAAAACACATTTCGGGATCGGTGCGACCAACAATGTGACCGGGATGAGACTTCAACTTTCCAGCACTGTCTCAGCCGCCACCATCGATGGAATGGCATCTGCATCGTTACTCAACGCCAATATGGTCAACGCAACGGTGCCCGAACCCTCGACGTGGGTCTTACTCATGTCGGGCCTCGGCGTGGCTGGACTAGCCATCTGGCGCCGCCGTCGCGCCTGAGTGGACACTCTTTGAAGCGCCGGCCCTAGCAGGTCCTGCTCCGAGTTTGTTCGAAGGCGCTGACGCCTGTTACTATGGGCTCCCAGCGACCCGGTTTCGTCTAGCCGCTGACCCCGTCGCGGCTGTCATAAAGGCCAGCAGGCAAGGTGGCAGGCTCTTGACTGTTGACGTTACAACGCGAAAGGGGAGATGGGTCTGCAAACCACCTCCTATTTTGCGGATTCCGGGAGCGCCCAGCTGGCCGACCCGCAATATCTTGCCGCCGGGAAGCAACGCAACCAGAGCTACAAGATTTCAAGTCTCAGGTTCCTGCGAATCGGGACATTGAGTTTGGCCGCATGGACGATTCAGTCCGACTGATCTGCTTGTTGACGAGACCTGATGAAACTTTGGAAACTATTGCAAATCAACATTATGCATGTCTTGAAGGCCGATTGGCATCTCATCAATTGGTTGCAGAATCTTTGAGAGATATTTCCTTGCGTGAGGATTCTCGTCGACGATAATCATGGCGTGAGCACGAACTTCTTTTCCTCAACTGTTGCCCTTTTGGTTGCCTCGGCGCTGACGGCATCTTCACAGATAATTCACCATTATGATTTCGACGGAAGCATTCCTTCGAATTTCAGCACGACCGGGGTCGGTGCCTCGCAAAGTCTCAATTCCTCAATTGTTTATTCCGGCAGTCACTCCTTGCAGATCACGACCTCCAGTCCGGCGGGCCTCACTTTTGCCACCGCTAACATGGAGATGGGCGACCCGATCACTTCGCTCTCCTACGCCTATTATGATCAATACGGCGACTCTTCGCCTTTCTACATGTATCTCTTCCTCGGACCTTCCACGCTTGCTTGGCAAGATGCAGGGCTGACGGGCGACACGCTCATCTACGGTGGTGTCAACTTGACCAGCCCTACGAGGATGCCCGGCACTTGGAACACCGTTTCGGTCAACCTCCTGGACAACGCCATTACCTACAGCATCAACAACAGCTTTCTCGGCTACTACTTGCTGGATAACGTGACGAGTCCCATCTCATTGGCTGGCTTTGGCGTTGCTAGAGCCGGGTCGGGAACCAGTTCGATCTACATTGATGATGTCACTGTAACCACGGTGCCCGAACCCTCGACGTGGGCTCTGCTTCTGTCCGGCTTGGGTGCTGCCGGCGCAACCGTTTGGCGTCGCCGTCGGTCCTGATCTTGGTTGGCAGTGACCTTGTGATTGGTTAAGCAGGGTTAATGCTTCGCCTTTTACCCTGCTCCCGCCTTCTCCTCGCTGCGGGCCTTTTCGGTTTTCTTGCAGCTTGTTCGTCCGAACCGGGCGCCGTCACCTCTTTGCGTCCGGTTCCTTTCGAAATGCGGGTGCCTCCGGGTATCGCGCCGCGCTTGAGCACCGGTCCCGTGGAGGGGCCTTTCGGCGAGCAGGTGAGCCAAGCCGGGGCACTGGCTTCCGTCACGGTCTACTACACGCCGGTTGAGCAAGGCCGGAAAATCATCTTCATGACCGCTTACTGGTTTCCCGAGGACAAATTCGAGGCCATGCAGTCGCCCGACGAGCCGCCGCTGTTCGGATCGGAGGTTCTGCGCAAAGACGGCAATGTCCTCAGCGTAGCCGGTCCGGTTGATGCCATCTTCGCTCCCGATACTCCCGATGGTCGCAATCTTGCCGCCCTCTACGGCGTGATTTATTTGCCCGAGACCTACCGCGCGGCCGAGTAACGGCCCGATACCGAGGCTTCTGCTTCCGGAAGTCCGGACATTCTGCTTCTCTGTTTCGATGGCGAAAACGGTCTGGCACAAAATCAAAGATTACACCGACCTGAAGTTCGAAAAGACGGACGACGGGATCGCCAAAATCACCATCAATCGACCCGAGGTGCGCAACGCCTTCCGTCCGCAAACGGTGGAGGAAATGAAGAATGCGTTCGACCACTGCCGTGACGATGCGTCGATCGGCGCGGTCATCCTCACCGGCGAGGGCGACCAAGCCTTCTGCTCCGGCGGTGACCAGAAAGTGCGCGGCGACGGAGGCTACGTCGGTGCCGACGGCGTTCCGCGTCTCAATATCCTCGACGTGCAGAAACAGATCCGTAGCTTGCCCAAGCCAGTGGTCGCCATGGTCGCCGGCTATGCCATCGGAGGCGGGCACGTTCTTCATGTCGTCTGCGATCTGACCATCGCCGCGGACAACGCCCGCTTCGGCCAGACCGGCCCGCGGGTTGGGTCCTTCGACGGAGGCCTCGGCGCCAGCTATCTGGCGCGCGTGGTCGGACAAAAAAAGGCCCGGGAAATCTGGTTCCTCTGCCGTCAATACGACGCGCAGCAGGCGCTCGACATGGGCTTGGTCAACAAGGTGGTCCCGCTGGCGCAGCTCGAGGAGGAAACCCTCCAGTGGTGCCGCGAAATTCTCGAACTGTCCCCCATGGCCCTGCGCTGCCTGAAAGCCGCCCTCAACGCCGATTGCGACGGCCAGATGGGCCTCCTCGACCTCGCGGGCAACGCCACGCTCCTCTATTACCTCAGCGAAGAGGCCAAAGAGGGAAAGCAGGCCTTCGTGGAAAAGCGGAAGCCCGATTTCTCCAAGTATCCTCGCTTCCCCTGAGGAAATATCCTCCTCAATCCTCTGCTATCCGTGGCCCTGTCTTTTCGTTAGTCTTTTTGCATGTCCAGTAGCACCGGCCAACTTTTCCGCATCGCCACGTGGGGGGAATCCCATGGGGGAGGCGTTGGTGTGGTCATTGACGGCTGCCTGCCGCAACTCGACCTGAACGAAGCCGATGTCCAAACGGAACTCGACCGCCGTCGTCCTGGCCAGAGCGATATCGTTACACCCCGCAAAGAAGCGGATCGCTGCGAAATTTTGTCCGGCGTCTTCCAAGGCAAAACCCTCGGCACGCCTATCGCGATTCTCGTGCGCAACGAAGACGCGCGGCCCGAGGCTTACAGCGAAATGGAGACAGCCTTCCGCCCGTCCCACGCCGACTTCACCTATCAAGCCAAATACGGCATCCGCAATTGGCAGGGCGGGGGACGCGCCTCGGCGCGCGAGACGATCGGACGCGTGGCTGCCGGCGTCGTGGCGCGCAAAGTTCTCGAGGCGCTCCATCCCGGTATCGACGTGCTGGCCTGGGTCAGCCGCGTCCACCAAATCGAAGCGACTGTCGACCCATCGGCCGTGACCCGCGAAGCGATCGAGGCCAACGCGGTGCGTTGTCCCGATGCCGCCACGGCGGACCAAATGATCACCCGCATCAAAGAAGCGCGGTCCAATGGTGATTCGGTCGGCGGGCTCATCGAATGTGTCGTGCGCCATTGCCCGCCCGGCCTCGGCGAACCGGCCTTCGACAAACTCGAGGCCGATCTGGCCAAGGCCATGCTCAGCCTGCCCGCAACGAAAGGCTTCGAAATCGGCTCCGGCTTCGAGGGAACCAAGCTGACCGGACGCGAGCACAACGACGCTTTCGAAATGCGCGAAGGCCGCACCCGCACGACAACGAATCGTTCCGGTGGCGTGCAGGGCGGCATCAGCAATGGCGAAGACATCACCTTCCGCGTCGCCTTCAAGCCGACGGCCACGATCGCCAGCAAGCAGCAGACGGTGACTGCCGACGGTGAAAATACCGAGCTTGCCGCCCGTGGCCGCCACGACCCGTGCGTCATCCCGCGCGCCGTCCCGATTGTCGAAGCGATGGTCTGGCTCGTGCTGGCCGATCATGCCCTGCGCCAACGCGCGCAGTGTGCCGTTTGATGCGATAAAGATTCTTCGGTGTGGTCATGTTTCGGTGCTCATAGAGCGCCGCTACGACTTGCCGGATCTGCTGTCGCTGCGGGATCGGCGGACTTGTCTGCGCAGGGACGCTCAGGGCGCCGGTTTTTCCGGGGGTGCCGGGGTTTCGCCTGTCTCGTAGATTTCCTTCGCGCTGCCGAGGATCTTGCGGTCGGCGGGTTCAACGACCGTGGTGTGTTTGCCGGCATAGGGAAGGCTGCCGAGAACGAAGCGGATGGCGTTGAGTCGGGCGCGGCGTTTGTCGTCCGAGCGGACGATGGTCCAAGGGGCATCGGCCGTGTCCGTGTAGAAAAGCATGGCTTCCTTCGCCTTGGTGTATTCGTCCCAGCGGGCCAGCGATTCCACGTCCATCGGGCTGAGTTTCCATTGGCGGACGGGATCCTTGGCGCGCTTGAGGAATCGGCGCAGTTGCTCCTCGCGACTGACCGAGAACCAGAATTTGAAGAGACGGATTCCGCTGCGGACCAGCATGCGCTCGAATTCCGGGGTCTGCCGCATGAATTCCAGGTAATCGTGTCCCGAGCAGAAGCCCATGACGTGTTCCACCCCTGCACGGTTATACCAAGAGCGGTCGTAGAGGACGATTTCGCCGCGGGTTGGAAGTTCCTCGATGTAGCGTTGGAAATACCATTGCCCGCGCTCCGTTTCCGAGGGTTTCGAGAGGGCGACGACGCGGGCGCCGCGCGGGTTGAGGTTCTCGGTGAAGCGCTTGATCGTGCCGCCCTTGCCCGCGGCATCGCGTCCCTCGAAGATCACCACCACGCGTTCGCCGGTTTCTTTGACCCACGCCTGCATCTTGACGAGTTCGATGGCCAGGAGGCTGGATTCCTCCTCGTAGGCCTCCGCGTCCATGGGAGAGGAGTAGGGGTAGTTGGCGTTGAGGATGTCTTTTTTGCCGGCGGATTTGACGCGTTCCACGATGGGGGCAGGGACCGAGTTGCGGACTTGTTCGTCGATCATCTCCACCATGGGGAAAGCTCCCGCGGTGGTGCGGGCCTTCTCCATGAGCAGCTTGTGTTTGCGGCGGCGCTCCTTGCGCAGCGCCTTTTTGCTGTCGGGAGCCGGTTGCTTTTCGGGTTTCGCGGCGGCCCGCTTGCGGGTCGGGGTGGTCTGGGCGCGGCGGGTGGACTTGGTCATCGTGAGTACACCGAGCAGGACACGTGCCATGCCTCCGAATCACTGAAAACAGGGCTCTCATGCGCAAAAATCCACGATCGAGCTGGTTAAACCGCGCTTGGTGATCAAATGGCTACACTCCGGGGCACCGTCCGCGGACGTGATCCCCGGTCGTCGCGGTCTACTCATCCTGACTCTTTTGTTCCTTGCGCCAGCCATTCGACAAGTCGGGCCGCTGCTGGTGGAAGACCTCCATGACATGCCGCGCGAATGTCCCGCCGGCCTGCGCATAAAGGTTGAAAGCCGTGTCCACCCCAAGTGCACGCAACTCCTTGATCTCGCGGTCATAGACCGCTGCCGCGGCGACGACTCCGCGAAAACCGTGACGCTGCAGGGTTTCGATGGCATGGACGTTGGCACTGTGCGTCGGCATCGCCAGAACGACCAAGTCGAGTTCATCGCTGGGACAGATTTTCTCCCAGAAGTCCGAGTCCGTGGCGTCCGCCACCTTGACGTTCCGCTCCGCCTCGACGTGGGCCGCCACTTTGACCGGATCGCGATCAAACCCGATGATGCGCCCCGGAAACCGTCGCTCGAGATCGTGGTAGGCCATCATGCCGACGCGCCCCATCCCGAAGATCGCGACCCGCTCCCCGTTCTCGATCGCCGGAAGGTCGTCACGGTGACTCCCTGCGGTCTCCCACTTGCGCAAGGAGTCACTGATCGGGTCGTAGAGATTCTCCGCCTTCCGGTTCAACGGCGCCGCCAGGAAGATGCTGAATGAGAGGGCCAAGGCGGTAGCGATGAGCCATTCCGCTCCGATCCAGCCTTGGGCCACTCCCAAGGACATGACGATGAGCCCGAATTCGCTGTAGGTCGACAGCGCTGCGGCCGCCATCCACGAGGTCCGGGCCCGCAGGTGGAAGCGTGTCAGGAGGGCGAAAAATCCGATGCTCTTGATCGGCAGCAGTGCGGTGAAGAACGCGGCCCATCCCAGCGCCGAGAGAGTCACCGAACCCTCGAGGCCGATTTGCAGGAAGAATCCGACAAGGAGCAGGTCGGTGAACCGGTTCAGGGACTTTCGCAGTTCGCTGGAGAGGGGATGCCACCCGACCAGGACCCCCACAAACAGTGCGCCCAAGTCCGCCTTGAGACCGACCTCCTTGAAAGCCCCGGCCCCCACCACGAGGGCCAGGAACAATCCGCAAAGCGCAAGCAACTCCCCTTGGCCCGACTTGCCGAGCAGCCACCCCAGTGCCGGGCGCAGCAGCAGAAGCAGGGGCACGGCGACGAGGGCCCAGAGGGTGGGCAGCTTCCCGGTCGAAAAGGTGAGAAAGAGAACCGCGATGATGTCCTGCATCACCAGGATCCCGATGGCCACGCGCCCGTGCACCGAGCCGAGGTCGCCGTTGTCCGCGAGCGATTTGACGGCGAACACGGTGCTCGAAAAGCTGAGCGCGAAGGCAACGAGAAACGCGGTCTTCCAATCGAGTCCCGCCGCATTGCCGATGAGGGTCGCGGCGCCGAGCAAGACGGGCCCGAAGAGCGCGATGACCAGGGAAGCGTGGATCGATGTCACCGCCCAAATCTCGGGGCGCACAAGATTCCGTAAGCGCAGTTTGAGACCGATGCTGAAAAGCAGCAGGGTCACTCCGAGATCGGAGATGGTCTGAAGGGTCTCGCCGCCTTCTTTTCCCAGCGCCCGGAGCACGAATCCGGCGACGAGAAACCCCACAAGGGGAGGAAGCCGGAACATCTGGGCGGCAAGACCGAAGAGGAAGGCAATCGCGATGAGGATGGCGTCCATGCTTGTCCGGAACTTGCAGCAGTCTTCAGGCCAACTTGGCGAACTCGTGGTGGAGCGCCGCTCACCAAGTGGCTCGCGGGGGACACGGCATGTTGGAGGCTGCGGATTTTTGGCCGGCCGCCGCAAACTAAAGGTTCCGGCGATCGCGGAGCACCGCTACAAATTGAAGCAATGTCGGGTCCACTCCTTGCTTCCTCATGGCTCTGGCTGGCGGCCGGGCTCTATCTTCTTTTTGAAATCTGGCGGGGGTGGCGGCGCGGGGTTATGCGGCACGGGATGAGCGTGCTGGCCTTGGTTGTGGCAGGTGGGGTCGGATGGATTTTTGCCTGGATGACCGGGTTCATTTCCGACCGGATCATCCCTCTGCCCTATCCGGGCGGGCGCCTCATTTTCGGGCTCGCCGCGGCGCTCGCCTTTTATATCGCCGCGGTGGCGCTCTCGTCCCTGCTTTTCAAGAAGACCTCGCAGCAGCCCGCCGGCCTTGTGCGCTTGTTCTACGGGGCGGGCGGGGGGCTTTTCGGCCTTGTTTTCGGGCTGCTCATCCTCTGGGGCGGCATTTCGATTTTTCGCACCATGGGCGCGGTGGCGGAAGCGCGGCAGGCAGCGCCGGGTGACGAGCAACTTGTCGCCATCAAGGAGTCCCTCGAGGAGGGAGCAACCGGAAGCCTCGTCGAACAGGTCGACATCGTGCCCTCGAACATTTACGGCATGATTACCAAACTGCTTCGGGTCACCCAATCGCCCGAAGCCACCGCAAGGTTTTTATCCTACCCGGAAACCCAGCAGCTGCTCATGCAGCCGAAACTCATGGAGCTTTTCACCGATCCCGCCGTGGCCGGGGCGGCTTCCGAGGGGAATTATTTCACCCTCCTGACCAGTCCCAAGTTGGCCGAAATCGCCTCCGATCCCGAGGTGCAGAAGTCGTTCACCGGGTTCGAACTGGAAAAAGCGCTCGACTACGCCCTGCAGGAATCGGCACCTTCGCCCGTTCCAACGCCATGAGTCAGGACTATATCGCCACCATCGGACTCGAGGTCCACGTGCAACTGAAGACGCGCAGCAAAATGTTCTGCGCTTGTCCCGTGGAATACGGTGCCACGCCGAACACGCACACCTGTCCCACCTGCCTGGGATTGCCCGGCGCCCTGCCGGTCATGAACGAGGAAGCGCTCAAACTGACCATCCTCACCGGCCTCATGCTCGGATGCAAAATCGCCGAGGTCTGCAAGTTCGACCGCAAGAGCTACTACTACCCGGACATGCCGAAGAACTACCAGATCTCGCAATACGACATGCCCCTTTGCCTCGGCGGCGGCGTGCCGCTGCACGATCTGGCCTATCCCAAAGACGCCCAGAAAAGCATCGCGACGAAGGACAAAGTCATCCGCCTGACCCGCATCCATCTCGAGGAAGACGTGGCCAAAAGCTTCCACCTGGAGAACTCGTCCGGCATCGACTTCAACCGCGCCGGCACGCCGCTCATGGAAATCGTCTCCGAGGCCGACATCGCCAATCCCGACGAAGCCTTTGCTTACCTCACGTCCCTCAAGCAGCACCTCCTCTACGCCGGAGTCTCCGACGCCGACATGGAAAAAGGCCAGATGCGCTGTGACGTCAATGTCTCGGTGCGTCCAGTCGGCACCGACAAGTGGGGCACCAAGATCGAGCTGAAAAACTTGAACACGATCAGCGGCGTCCGCCGGGCGCTGGCCTACGAGATCGACCGGCAGATCGAAGTCCTGCGCGGCGGCGGCTCGCTCCAGCAGGAAACGCGGCGTTGGGATGACGACCTCGGCGAGACGCAGCTCATGCGCATCAAGGAGTCGGCCCACGACTATCGCTACTTCCCCGATCCGGATTTGATGCCGGTGAAGACGGAGAAGCTCCTCGCTGCGGCGAAGGAACTTCTTCCCGAGACTCCGGCCCAGAAGCGCGCCCGCTACGAGAAAGATTTTGGGGTGAGCGAATACGACGCCGCCGTGCTGGCCGACAACCTCGAGTTGGGCGGCTATTTCGAGAAAGCCGCCACCGGCTCAACGCGCGGCAAGCAGGTCGCCAACTGGATCCTCAACGACCTGCAAAGTGCTCTTTCCTCGGCCGACAAGACCATCGCCGAATGTCCGATCCAACCCGCCCAACTCGACGCGCTCGTCGCGCTGGTGGCCGGCGGACAGATTAACGGCAAGCAGGCCAAAGAAGTCTTCGCCGACATGTTCGCCACCGGACGTGATCCGGCAGTCATCGTCGAGGAGAAGGGTCTCAAGCAGGAAAGCGATGCGGGCGCCATCGGTGCGCTCTGCGACGAAGTCCTCGCGGCCAACCCGCAGTCGGTGGCCGACTACAAAGCCGGTAAGGCCGCCGCACTCAACTTCCTCAAAGGCCAGGTGATGAAGCTTTCCAAGGGCAAAGCGAATCCGGTGATGGTCGGAGATTTGCTCGCGCAGAAGCTTTCATGAATTCCACCGGACGCTGGTTTGTCGGATTCGGGATCTTCCTCATCCTCTGCGGGGCGGCAGGGTATTTGTCCAATCCGGCCGGAGCCAAGACGGCGCTGATTTCGGGGGGAACTTTTGGCGGGCTTTCGGCGCTCTGGGGGGTGCTTATGCTGAAGGGCTTTGCTTGGGCCAAGGTTGCCGCGTGGGTGAGCACGCTGCTTCTTGTCGCCGCGTTCACGTGGCGCTCGGTTGCCGGTTGGATGGCTTACGCGGCGGGGGAACCGAAGCTGTTCGCGGCGTCGTTGATCACGCTGATGCTGGTGGCTTCGCTCGCGTCGCTGGCGGTGCTGGCGCGACGGTCGGCTCCCTGAGTTGCCATTGGTCTGATTGTAGCGGCGGTCTGTGACCGTCGGTGCCTGCTCGGAAAAAGCGTCCGACGCTCATAGAGCGCCGCTACAAGATCAAGGGAGGGCGCTACAAATCGTCGTCTTCGTCGTCGGCGCCTTTTTTGTAGGTGAGGCCGCGGAGTTTGCCGTGGATGAAGGCGTCGAGGTCGCCGTCCATGACGCCTTGGACGTCGCTGGTTTGGACGCCGGTGCGGAGGTCTTTGACCATCTGGTAGGGCTGGAAGACGTAGCTGCGGATCTGGTTGCCCCAGGCGATGTCGCCTTTTTCGCCGTATTGGCGTTCGACTTCGGCACGTTTTTTGTCCTGCTCGATCTGGTAGAGCTTGGCCTTGAGCATTTTCATGGCCATGTCGCGGTTACGGCCTTGGCTGCGTTCGGCCTGGCAGGCGACGATGATGCCGGAGGGGACGTGGGTGATGCGGACGGCGGTTTCGACTTTGTTGACGTTCTGTCCGCCTTTGCCGCCGCTTCGGTAGGTGTCGATCTTGAGGTCGCGCTCTTCGACTTCGATCGGGGCGTCTTCGGGGATTTCGGGCGTGACGTCGATGCTGGCGAAGCTGGTGTGGCGGCGTTTGTTGCTGTCGAACGGACTGATGCGGACCAGACGGTGCACGCCGCGCTCGGTCTGGAGGTAGCCGTAGGAGTAATCGCCGGCGACCTTGAGGGTGGCCCATTTGACGCCGGTCTCGTCGCCGGGTTGGATGTCGAGGATTTCGGATTTGAGCCCGTGGCGTTCGATCCAGCGCTGATACATGCGCATGAGCATGTCGGCCCAATCGCAGGCTTCGGTGCCGCCGGCGCCGCTGTGGATGGTGAGGTAAGCGCCGTTGCGGTCGAACTCGCCGCCGAGAAGACAGGTGATCTCGAAGCTATCGAGGGCTTTCTCGAGGTCGTGGTATTCTTTGACCACCTCCTGCTCGGCTTGGGTGCGGGACTCGCCGGGGGCTTCCTCGGACGCCATTTCGTGCAGGACAGTGAGGTCGCTGATGCGGGTTTCGAGTCCGCGGAACGGTTCGATCAAGCCGCGCAGGCGGGAGACTTTTTCCACGTCGGCTTGGGCTTTATCCTTGTTGTCCCAGAAGCCGGGCTCGGCCATGCGGCCTTCGACGGAGGTCAGTTCGGAGGCGAGCTTGTCGTAGTCAAAGAAACCTCCGCAGCTGCGTCAGGCGCGACGCGAGCCCGGAGGCGTCGATGGTGTCGAATTCGGGATGGGACATCGGGAGATTTTTAACCACGGATAACGCGGATGGCACGGATATTACTGGCTGCTGGTCGGAATTTTTCCGGGGTAGGGGCACGCGGCTTGCGTGTCCGTTGGTGATGGGGCGGACGAGCGGCCGCTCGTCCCTGCCTTTGGCTACGAGCGCGGGAGGTCGATGCGGAAGATGGTTTCGCCCGGTTTCATGACATTGAGGCGGTCGCGGGCGATGGTTTCGAGGTATTCGCGGTCGTTGCGGAGGAGATCGAGTTGCCGCTGGTTTTTGGCCAAGGCGGCGGTTTTCTCGGACTTCTCGGCTTCGAGGCTGAGGACGCGGTGGCGCATGTCGTTCTGCTTCTGCCAGACGGGATAGAACATGATGCCCACGGTGAGGAGGAACCCGGCGACGATGAGGACCTGCAGCACGCGGTTGAGGCGGTGCCAGAAGTCCGGCTCGTTGCGCCGCCGGCGCTTAACAACGAAGTCGTCCTCCTCGTAAAATTTCATACGTGCATCTTGCCGCCGTAGACCGCCTCGGAGCCGAGCATTTCCTCGATGCGCAGAAGCTGGTTGTATTTGGCGATGCGGTCGGTGCGGGAGAGGGATCCGGTCTTGATCTGCCCGGCATTGGTGGCCACGGCGAGGTCGGCGATGGTGGAGTCCTCGGTCTCGCCCGAGCGGTGGCTGATCACCGCGGTGTAGCGGTTCTCGCGGGCCAACTCGATGGCGTCGAGGGTCTCGGTGAGCGAGCCGATTTGGTTGACCTTGACGAGGATCGAATTACCCACGCCCTTTTCGATGCCTTTGCGCAGGAAGTCGACATTGGTGACGAAGAGGTCGTCACCGACCAGTTGCACGGTATCGCCGAGGACGTCGGTGAGCTTTTTCCACCCCGTCCAGTCGTTCTCCGCGCAGCCGTCCTCGATCGAGATGATCGGGTATTTGGCGCAGAGCTTCTTGTAGTAAGCGACGAGGTCGTCGGCCGAACGGACGGATTTGTCGGATTTTTTGAAGACGTAAGCCTTCTTGGTTTTGTCGTAGAACTCGCTGGAGGCGCAATCGAGGGCGATGAAGACTTCCTTGCCGAACTTGTAGCCGGCCTTCTTGACCGCGGCGGCGATGGTGTCGAGGGCGTCTTCGGCCGAGGCGAAATTCGGGGCGAACCCGCCTTCGTCGCCCACGCTGGTCGAGAGCCCGCGGCTTTTGAGCACGGACTTGAGGGCGTGGAAAATTTCGCAGCCGCAGCGGAGGGCTTCGCGGAACGTGGGGAGTCCGCGGGGCATGACCATGAATTCCTGGAAGTCGATCGGGGCGTCGGAGTGCGCGCCGCCGTTGACGATGTTCATCATGGGGACGGGAAGCACCTTGGCGTTGGGGCCGCCGAGGTATTTGTAGAGGGGTTGCCCGAGCTGGGCGGCGGCGGCGTGGGCGGTGGCCATGGAGGCGCCGAGGATGGCGTTGGCCCCGAGCTTCTTTTTGTTGGCCGTGCCGTCGAGTTTGCGCATGGCGCGGTCGACACCGATTTGGTCGAGGGCATCGAGACCGGTGATGGCGCCGGCGATGGCCTTGTTCACATTGGCCACGGCCTTCTGCACGCCTTTGCCGAGGTAACGGGTGGCGACCCCGTCACGGAGTTCCCATGCTTCGTGTTCGCCGGTGCTGGCGCCGCTGGGGACGATGGCGCGGCCGGTGGCGCCGCCTTGCAGGGTGATCTCGACTTCGACGGTGGGGTTGCCGCGCGAGTCGATCACTTCGCGGCCGCGGACGGTTTGGATGAGCGTGGATGACATAAACAAAGAAGAGGCGCGGGCGCCTTTAACGGGAAGATTTGTCCCGTTGGTCAGAGAATTTCAAGGTTTTTGAAGGGCTCGATGGAAACAATCGTGACCTGGCGCTCGCCATGCTCCGAGGGCATAACCACGGTCTCGCCGGCTTCGTGGCCGATGAGGGCCGTGGCGGCGGCGGCGAGGTAGGAGACGATCTGCTTGGCCGAATCGCCGTCCCACGCTCCGAGGATGTGCAATTGCTCCTCGGCGCCCGAGGTGTTGTCGCGCAGGCGCACGCTGGTGCCGATGCTGACGCGCGAGGTGTCGGGGTTCTCGAAATTGGTGCCGCGGCAGTTGGCCAGTTGGTGCTCCAGTTCGGCTTTCTGGCGCATGAGGACGCCTTGCTGTTCCTTGGCAAACTTGAAGCCGGCGTTCTCGCGCAGGTCGCCCTGCTCGCGCGCGACTTGGATGTCGCGGCTGTTGGCGGGGATGCGGACATTGACCAGTTCGTCATAGTCCTTCTTGCGCCGCTCGAGGCTGGGCCACGAGACGGTGAGCATTTTGGTGGCCGGTTCCGAGGAAGCGGATTTGTCTTCGCCGACCTGCAGCAACTCCTGCAGTTCGGGGCGGGCCTTGATGGCGCGGGCGAGGAGGGCGCGTTTGTCCATTTCCTCGAAGACGGCGGTGCGCATGATCTTGCGCATGAGGTCGCGGGCCGCTTCACGGTCGGCGGAGGCCAGGGCTTCGGCCATGAGTTTTTTGTCATCGGACAACACCTTGTGCAGCTTGGTGGCGCGTTTGCTGTCCTTGATGTTCTCGCGTTCCACCACGGTGATGGCGGCCTCGAGCGTCTCGGGGGTCAGCAAGGACGCGAGGGTGGCGGGGCGTTTGGCGAGGAACCAGGCGAGGAGTTCCGGGTTGGTGTTGCGTTCGGCGATGCTGCGGGCGAGGTGTTCGCGGAGGGGTTCGGTCTGGCCCTTTTCCACGAGGAGGCGGGTGGCTTCGGTGACCACTTTGCTGTCGCCTTCGCGCAGGACGTCGATGAGGAGGTTGTTCCCGGCTTCGCCGCCGAGGGCCACGCCCGCTTCGAGGGCATGGCGGATGCGCGCGGCGGGCAGGGGCGCGAGCAGGCCGGCGAGGTGGGCGGGCGGGTGCGAGAGGAAGGTGGTGAGGGTCAGGGCACCCTCGGGCAGCGGAGTCTTGCGCCGGTCGAGAATTTCGTCGCGGACGCAGAGGAGGTGGATGGAATGGGCGGGGTTGCGCCGCTGGTGCTCGTCGGCTGCTTTTTCGAGAAGGCCGAGGACGCGTTGAAGTTCATCAGGCGCGTCGTCGAATTTGTCGAGGCCCTTGAGGAGGGTCTCGGCGGCGGCGCCTTGCTCTTTGGGTTGGCGGGCTTTCTCGAACGCATCGACGATGTCGAGGTGCGGGGAGACGGGGCGTTCGCGGACAACAACGTATTCGGTCTTTTTCGAGGGAACAACGAAGCGTCCGTCGTTCTTGAGCTTGTTGCGCAGGGAGGTCCACCAGCGCTTGAAGGCGCCCGGGCCCGGTTTGGGGAAGGCGCTGTCGGGCAGGACGGCGGCGAGGTAATCCGAGAGCGCCTCGAGGGTGAGGCGGGAGTTGAAATCACTGATCACGCGATGGGCGAATTCGACCGGTTCGTCGAGTGCCTCCTTTTGCACCGCCGCGGGGTCGGCGAGGCGGCGGGCTTCGACGTGGGTCTCGGCGATGGGGGTGAGGGAGGACGCGGCGAAGCCCATTTGCATGGACTGTTTGCGTCCGCCGAGAAATTCGAGGTCGAGTTGGCCGATGAGAAAATCGGCGCCGGCCACGCGCGCGCAGCCCCAGCTCTTGTGCAGGGCGAAAGCCCCGGGGGCGAGTTGGTTGAGGGTTTCGGCTTCTTTTTGGGTGATTTTTCCTTCGTCGATGGCGGTCAGTAATTCCGAATGCATAGTGCGATGGTGAAGTTAACGGGTCGGGCGGCGCGCGGCGATTGAAAAGTTGCCGCGGGGCCGCTGCGGGTTAGAGTGCCGCCGCGATGGAGAGCGGCGAGCAAAGCAGCGGGGGCGGACATCCGCCGCAGGCGCGGCGCTTGAGCGAGGAACTGGAAAGCCTGCTGGAAATCGCGCCGGGGCGCCCGATGACCTTGCGCACGGTGGTAGAGCACCTGCATTTTCGCGGTCTACCCGCGCTGATCGTGCTGCTGTGCGTGCCGTTTCTTTTCCCGGTGGCCATCCCGGGGTTGTCGATCCCTTTCGGCGTGGCCATCGCGCTGTGCGGTCTGCGTCTCGGGCTCGGTCACAATTTCTGGATGCCGGAGTTCCTCCTTCGGCGGGAAATTTCCTACGAGCTTTTGCAGAAGCTGGTCGGCACGGCGGCGCGATTTTACCGCAAGGTGGAGAAGTTGGTGCGCCCGCGCATGCACTTCCTGCAACGCTGGCCGGGGATGATCAATCTCATGGGATTCATGATCATGATCGGGGGCATCCTGCTCAGTCTGCCCATCCCGCCGCCTTTTCCGCTGACCAATACGATTCCGGGATTGGCGGTCATTTTCATGGCGCTCGGCATCATGGAGCGGGATGGCGTGTGCACGCTGATCGGTTACGGCTTCGCGCTGCTTGGGCTGTGCTACGTGGGTCTGATTTTCTTCCTCGGCGCGGCCGGCGCGCAGCAGCTCTGGCAATGGCTGACCGGCTGAGGGCGGGCCCGATCAGCTCTCGGGGCGGCGTAGGGAAGCTTGACGCCGCAGGCGCGCATTTTGTCGAGGGACTTGCGGACCGAATCGGCGAGGGTGTGGCGGTCGAGGATGTCGGCCACGGAGTTGCGGACGTCGAGCATGACCATGCGGAGGCCGCAGGTGTATTCGTCGGGGCAGGAGCACTTTTCGTATTTGCTCTGGCTGACGCAACGGATGGGGGCGAGGGGGCCGTCGATGAGGCGGACGATTTGGCCGAGGGTGATGCTGTCCATCGGTTTCTCGAGGAAATAGCCGCCGTGCTTGCCGCGCTTGGTGCCGATGAGGCCGGCTTTGCGCAGTTGCATGAGAATCTGGTCGAGGAAGCCTTTGGGGAGATTCTCCCGGGCCACGATTTCCTGCGCGCGGAGCATGGGGTGCCCGAGTTCGGCGGCGATGCCGAGGTCGATAAGTGCGCGGAGGGCGTATTCTCCTCGCTTGGATACTTTCATGAGGGCGGGAATCTTGGCCCCGCCCCGCGTTCCCGGCAAGTCCCGCGCGGCATTGCCAGCCGGGGCGCCGCGGTTTAGAAACGCCGCGATGAAGATTGTTTGCGCGTATTCGGGCGGCTTGGACACCTCGGTTCTGCTGCAGTGGCTGAAGGAAACCTACAACGCGGAGGTTATCGCCTTTTGCGCCAACATCGGTCAGGAGGAAGAACTCGACGGCTTGGAGCAGAAGGCCCTCAACACGGGGGCGGCCAAGTGCTTCGTCGACGACCTGCAGGAAGAGTTCGCGCGGGATTTCATCTTTCCCATGTTCCGGGCCGGGGCGCTTTACGAGGGCCAATATTTTCTCGGCACGAGCATCGCTCGTCCGCTCATCGCCAAGCGCATGGTGGATATCGCGCGGTCCGAGGGCGCGCAGGCCGTGGCGCACGGCGCAACGGGCAAGGGGAACGACCAGGTGCGTTTCGAGCTGGCCGCCGCCGCGTTGGCGCCGGAGTTGGAGGTCATCGCGCCGTGGCGGCAGGAGCGCTTCCGCGAAAAGTTCCCCGGTCGCGCCGAGATGATCGCCTACGCCGAAGCCCACGGCATCCCCGTGCCGGTCACGGCGAAAAAGCCTTATTCGATGGACCGCAATCTTCTCCACATCAGCTACGAGAGCGGGATCCTCGAGGATCCGTGGTTCGATGCGAGCAACGAGGAGAACAAAGACATGTTCCGTCTGAGCGTGTCGCCCGAGGACGCGCCGGACGAGGCGGAGCTGGTCGAGTTGCGTTTCGAGCGCGGCGACTGCACGGGCATCGCCTGCCGCGGACTCTGGGAAATGCTGGCGGCGATGGGCTATGATGGGCAACAGGACGCCTCGTTGAGTCCGTTCTGGGTCATGAAGGTCCTCAACAAATTGGGCGGCAAGCACGGCATCGGCCGCGTCGATATGGTGGAGAACCGTTTCGTCGGGATGAAAAGCCGCGGGGTCTACGAGACGCCGGGCGGGGCCATTCTCCATTTCGCGCACCGGCAGATGGAGTCGCTGACCATGGACCGCGAGGCCATGCATCTGCGCGATTCGCTTATCCCGCAATACAGCACGCTGGTTTACAACGGATTCTGGTTCGCCCCCGAGCGGCGGGCCCTGCAGGCGCTGGTCGAGGAGACGCAGAAGAACGTTACCGGCGAGGTGCGGGTCAAACTTTACAAGGGGAATGTCATAGCCGCCGGGCTCCGCAGCCCGGTGAGCCTCTACAATCCGCACATCGCCACGATGGAGGCCGATCCGACGCAGGCTTACAACCAGTCCGACGCGACAGGCTTCATCCGCCTCAACGCACTGCGCCTGAAGGTCGCTGCAGCCATCGACGGCGCGAAAGCTTAAAACTGCATCATCAGAAAGAGCAGCGCCACGGTGGCTGCCGCGGAGAGCAGAACGATGCCGAAGACAAGGGCGCGCCCCACTTTGCCCGACCGGCCCCGGCCTCCGCGGCGGCGGGACGATCCCGACTTGCCGGACCGGCGTCCGGCGCGGCGTGTTTTCGCGCCGGACGGTTTTGCGAGGCGTGGTTCGGCCGAAGGGAGGGGCGGAGCCTCATCCGGGGCGGACCCGACGCGGCGCCCGGCCAAGGTGTGGTGTCCGCCTTCCTGTAGTCCCGGGAATTCTTTCACCGGAAGCCATTCCGGCTGGCCCTCGAACCAAAAGAGCGCGTCTTTGTCGAACCACGAAGTTCGCACACCGGCGGCCACCTCGTCGGGGCGGGCCGGACCGTAGATGGAGCCTCCCCACGAGAGGTAGATGCGCGCCTCGCCGTTGCCGCCGCGCGCGGATTTTGCAGTATTCGCGGACGGGCTTTGGCTGGCCGGGAGAAGGTCTTCCCGCGAGGGTTGCTCGAGACTCATGACGTGGGGGTGGAGGGGTGCAGGCGGCTGACATCGAAACCCTGCGCGGCGAGCCGCGCTCGGATGCGTCCGAGGAGTGCCGGGTCGATTTGCGGTGTGCGGGAAAGAATCCAGAGGTAGCGCCGGTTGGGCGAGCCGACGGCGGCCCAGCGGTAGTTCGGGTCCAAATCGAGGATCCAATAATCGCCCTCGAACGGACCGAAGAAGCGCACTTTGAGTTTGCTGTTGTTGCTGCCGGGAACCACGCGGGCGGTGCCTTCGACCGAAGCGGACTTGCCCCGCCGGTCGCAGGTGTTGACCACTTTGATCGTGCCATCGGGCAGCGGCGTATAAACGGCCCGGCTTCCTTCGCAGCCGCGCTGGAACCAATTGGGAAAAGACTCGATTTCATACCACTCGCCTGCGTAACGCCCCAGATCGACGGATGGCACCGTGGTCGGCGGATGCACGGATGTGCTGACGCACGAACAGAGCAACAGGGCGGCCAGCGCGGAGGGGAAAGCGCGAAACATGAAATAATTATACTTTCCCGCATCGGCGAAGGCCAGAGCAATACGTCGCGCTACCCTGATCTTCAGTGCGGCGCGCGATTGATGCGCCAGCGAAGGAAGAGAACGGCGGCCAAGGCAAGGAACGCAGCACCCAGACCGGCCTGGCGCCAAGGGAATCGCCAAGGGGGTAGTGTGCTGACGATGAACTCGCCGGTCGGCCAGCGATCCTCACCATCTGCCATGGTAACCACGCGCCATGTCGTGGACGTGCCCGGTGTCAGCCCTTCGATCGTGGCAACGAGAGCCGTCAGTTCGCGGCCTTCATATTCGGTTTCCGCCGTGCCCTGAACCGTCGCGACGGCCGAAGGGTGCGGTGCGATGCGAAAATCGCCGGCATAGGGCAGTCCGCTGGCAGGGTCCAGCAGGGTGGGATTGAATCCATGTTCCAAACGGTAGCCGTTGGCTTCCGGGTCGCGCGGGAAGATGACCTGCACCGTGGCTGAATGGCGCTGCGGATCGGCGCGGGCGCTTTCGACTTTGAGAGCGGGGACCACCCGACGGACGCCGATGGTGGGAGTCGGGGACGGTGACGCGGACGTTGCCGCCGCAATTTCTGGCGAATCGGCAGGCGTGGGTGAGCGTGCGGGCTCTGCGCGCGACTCGGCCTTCACCAACTTCTTTTTTTCCCAGTCGATGTGGAATTCCTCCGATGCGGGTTGGCGTTTGCCGGGGGCTCCTTTCTTGGCCGTGATCCTCCAGCGCGCCTTTTCGTTCGAAGCGAATGCGCTGTCGACGGCTTCGGCTCTCCACTCGGGCAGCGGGGCCGGTTCGTCGTTGGTGGACGGCACATCGTGGTCCGGGATGAGGCCTCCGAAAAATCCGGAAATCCAATCGCCGAAGCGTTCCATGACGCCGGTTGGCGGTTCGGGGGGCGTGTAGGTTTCCCATCCGCCGCCGCGGTTGATTTCCAATTGCGGTTCCTGCCATCCACCGAGTGAAGTTTTCCACTCTAACGACTCGGAGCCGTCGTCTGCGGTGGCCAAGCGAACATCCTTGTTGAGTTTCCAAGGCTTAGGCTGAGGGGGTGGGGGCGGCGGCGGAATGATCGGGGAGGCTGTGGGCGATGGCGTTGGGCTGGGCAGTGGTGCGGTGATGGCGATGCGCGCCAGTCGTCCGGCGCCCAAATCGACGAGCAACTCGGTGGGAGGTTCCTCCCCGGGACGCAGTTCGAGGCGGATGTCGATGTTCGTCTGCGTGTCCGGCTCAACTTCCATTTCCCGGGCGTCGATGCGGACATCGTTGGTGAAAGCTAATCCGGGCACGGGATTCAGCCTGAATCGCCCGGTGACTCCACCCGAGTTGGTTACGGAAAGAACGGCAGTATCGTTGTTGCCCGTGTAATCCAAATGTGTCGTGGTCACCTCGACTTCCGATGGCACCGGCGGGGCGATGAGGGTGACCTTGTCTCGATAGAAGTCGGTGGCGAAGGTCACGGTGACTTCCTTCCTTTCGCCTTTGCGCTCCGCCGGGATGAGCAACTTGATGTTCTCGGATGCTCCGGGATCGAGTGGCACGGGTGACCGAACCTCGACGAGTCCGGCGGGCTCCGAGGTCACGGTGACCTCTTGGTGTCCGGTGGCACGGCTGCGCAGTGAGAGTGTGGAGATGCGCGCATGACCTGTGAGGGCGAATTCCCCGCCTGAGTTCTCGACTTCGAACGGGGCCACCGAACGGCCGTGGAGGACGATGCGCGCGCCGGTCGAATCGTTGGTGCCGGGCTGCAGCGTTTGCCGTGATTCTTGCCCCGCGGTCGCCGGCGCGTAACGGATCATGACGTTTGTCGAGGCGCCGCGCGGCAATTCGATCACTTGCTCGCCGAGAATTTCGAAGGGCGGATTGGCGCGGGCGGCGATCTGCAGGAAGCCCCCGCCCGCATTGGTCAGTCCCAGCGGAAGGGTCATGCTGTCACCTGCGGCTGCTTGGAAATCGAGCACAGATGGAGCGACGAGGACCGGTGGACGGTCCATGATGGTGATTCCTACGCTTGCCGGGGCGCTCACGCCGCCGCCGCCGCGGACGGCGCGGACGCGGAAAGTGAATTTGTCGTCGAAACTCTCGTCGGAGTCATCGTGCGTGTACACAACAGAGCCGTCGGTCGAAAGCGAGACGCGGTCGGGATCGGGTTGGGTGATGGCGGAGAGCCGGCCGTGGCGCGGTTGGTCCCTGATTTCGTAGGCCACGGGGTTGTTGCCTTGGAAACCGCGCAGGGGAATCCGGATGCTCTCGCCGCGCCAGACGGAGACGTTGGTCGACACGGCGATAGGCGGCTTCCAGAGCGTTGTCTTCGACTGGGCGTGGAGCGGGGGTGGGAGGACCGCTGCCCCGAGCGCCGCGGCGAGGAGAAACAGGGGCGGGCGCACGGGGGCATCAAAGCGAATGGGATTGAAAATGGCGAGTGCAACCCTACTTTCCCTTCCATGCCTCGGTCCTTTGTTCTTGGTGCCGTCTGGGTGGTGTGCTGCGTGCTATGTGCACAGGGTGCGGCGGGCGCCGAAGGCGAGGAGACCAAACTTGAATCCCCGGCCGACATGATTCGCACCCAAGATCCGCCAAAGGTCGTGCCCCGCGTGCTCGAGCAGGCCAACCCGGAGAACACCAGCGTGGTTGTATCGATCGCACGCCAGCGCGCTTATCTTTTCGTCGGCAGCGAGGCGGCCATTGATGCGCCGGTCTCCACCGGTAAAAGGCGCGGACAAACGCCCGCCGGCAGCTACACCATCACGAAAAAAGCTGCGACCTACGTGTCGAACCGGCACGGGGATTTTATCGACAACGCGGGCCATGTGGTCCGCTCCGGAGTAAGCACGCGGATTGACGCGGCGCCGAGCGGGACCGTCTTTCGTCCGGATCCGGTCCAATACCACATGGCCCTCGGCGACGAAGGTCTTGCCCTCCATGCCGGGAGGCTGCCGGGATATCCGGCGTCGGATACCTCTGTGCGTTTGCCCGTGGATATCGCCCCGCTCATTTTCCAGCGTGTGCGGGAGGGGACGCCGGTCAAGATCGAGGAGTGAGGCAAGGAAAGCGCCGCTACAAATAGAGGGTTCTGTCGGGTCAGCGTCCGATCTGTTTCAGCGGGGCACCTGAAAGGAGTTTCTTTTCGATCGACTCGAGAGAGATGCCTTTGGTTTCGGGCACGAAGGCGAGGAAGAAGATGATGAAGATGGCGTTGAGCGCGCCGTAGAGCAGGAAGGTGTTCCCGGGACCGAGTGTGTTGAGCATGGTGAGGAAGGTCATGCCGACGATGGCATTGGCCGTCCAGTTGGTCGCCGTGCTGCAGGTGATGCCGAAATCGCGTCCGGCCAGCGGGAAGATTTCCGCGCAAAGAATCCAAATGATCGGTCCGGCGCTCATGGCAAAGCCGATGATGAAGACGACAAGCGAGGCGATGGCGAGGTAGCTCATGGTCATGTCCTGCCCTCCGCCGCCGAGCCCGAGGTGAAAGATGGCCCCGAGCGAGAGCATGCCGGGCCCATCACGGTGAAGCCGGCATACATGATGGGCTTGCGGCCGAGCCGGTCGACGAAAGCGATGGCAATGAAAGTGGCCAGCACATTGATCGTGCCGACCAGCACGGTGCCCCACATTTGTTCCGCCGTGGTATCGAAGCCCGCCTCCTGCAGGATGCGCGGGGCGTAATACATGATGACGTTGATGCCGGTGAACTGCTGGATAACCTGCAGTCCGACACCGAGAAAAATGGCGCGGCGGAAATTCCGGTTCTGTTTGAAGAGGGCGAAGCCCTTCTGCTCGACCTGCAAGCTGGCTTCGATCTCGGCCAGCTCTCGCTCGGCCTCCTGCTCGGTGCTGGCCAAGCGGCGCAGGACTTCGAGGGCTTTGGGGCCTCGCTTTTTCAGGACCAGCCAACGCGGAC
Source organism: uncultured Verrucomicrobiae bacterium (assembly GCA_963776165.1). Lineage (GTDB taxonomy): Bacteria > Verrucomicrobiota > Verrucomicrobiia > Chthoniobacterales > JACTMZ01 > JACTMZ01. The sequence continues at coordinate 43,077 of CAVZLI010000012.1, read as the reverse complement.
TCTCCGGCAGGAGGAGCATGCCGAGGAACATGAGGACGGCTGGAACCGCGATGATGCCGAGCATCCAACGCCACGGCATGGCGAAGTAGCCCTCCATGACCATCTGCCCGCGTCCGCCGGCCAAGGTGCTGACCGATTCGCTCAGCTTGGTGGCCAGCGGTTGCAGGTCGGCGTAGGACGCGAAAAAGGTGTCGCTGAGGAAGGCGACCACGATGCCGATGGCGATCATCAGCTGATACATCGAGATGAGCGCACCACGCACGCTCTGCGGGGCGATCTCCGAGAGATAAAGCGGGGCGACGAACGAGGCCATGCCCACGGCGATGCCGAGGAAGAACCGCGCGCCGATGAGGAAGCCGGGTGAGGGGGCCATGGCGCAGAAAACGGAACCGACCGCGAAGACCAAGGCGCTGATCAGGATCGTGCCGCGGCGCCCGAAGCGCAGGGAAAAGAAACCGCTGAGCAGCACGCCGAAAACCGCCCCCCAGAGCAGCGCGCTGACAATGTGTTCACGCGCGTATCGTCGATCTGGAAATCCTTCTGGATGAATTCGTTCGCGCCCGAAATGACACCGACATCGAGACCGAAGAGGAGACCGGCCAAGGCGGCGGTAAAGCCGACGAAGTAAACGATGGCTTTGATTTTTCCGTGGGATTGCGGAGCGGACGGGCCGTGGAGGGAATGACGGCGGACATGTGTGAGTTGAGATCGGGGAGTTTGGGGTTGAGAGAGGATCAGATCCACGTGCCGTCGGGGATCACGGCGTTTTTCGGGATGATGACGATACCGTCGCGAACGTAGTAGTTCTCGCCGTCGTGGTCGGACGGCTTGCCGTCGGGGCTGATGACCACGCGTTCCCCGATACGGGCGTTCTTGTCGACGATGGCGTCACTAATCGTGGTATTGCGACCAATGCCGAGCGGCGGCGCACCGTTCGGGGGGGCGGTCTGCGCCTCGTAATAGTCCGCCCCCATGAGGACGACATTGCGCAGCACGGAGCCGCTTTCAATGATGCTGCGGATTCCCACGACGCAGCGGTCGAGGGTCGCGTCGGTGATGATGCAGCCGTCGGAGATCACGGCTCGGTGGATGGTTGCGCTGTTGATTTTGCTGGCGGGCAGAAAGCGTGGTCGCGAGTAAACGCCGGCGCCCGGGCGGTAGAAGCTGAACGGGGGCTCGATTTCGGCCAAGTCCAGGTTGGCTTCGAAAAACGACGAATCGTCCCGATGTCCTCCCAGTAGCCCTGGAAGACGTGGGCCTGCACGCGCCGGTCTTTGATGGCCTCGGGAATGATGTGCTTGCCGAAGTCCTCCTGATTGCCGGCCAGACAGGCCTCGAGCACGGAGCGATTGAAAAGGTAGATGCCCATCGAGGCCTGATAGCGGTCCGCCTCGGGCGGGAGACCAATTCGCGCCCACCGCCGGCGGGATGCGCAGGCTGTCGAGCACGGCGGGGTCGGTCGGTTTCTCCACGAACGCGTGATGCGTTTCTCGGCATCGGTTTGCATGATGCCGAACCCTTGGCGTCTTCGCGCTCCACCGGGATCGTGGCGATCGTGATGTCCGCGCCCGAGGCGATGTGGCTGGCCAGGAACTCGCGGAAATCCATCCGGTAGAGCTGGTCGCCGCTGAGGATGATGTAGTGGTCCCACGGCTCTCGAGAAAATAGCGAGAGGTTCTGACGCACGGCGTCGGCCGTGCCCTGATACCAGCCGGCGCCGTCGGCGTTTGTTGGGCGGCGAGAATTTCCACGAAGTTCCTGCGTGAAATGTCGAACCGGTAAGTGACGTGATGTGCCGGTGAAGAGACACGCTGTTGAACTGAGTCAGAACGTAGATGCCGCGGAAGCCGGAATTCAGGCAGTTGCTGATGGGAATATCGACGAGCCGGTATTTGCCGCCAGAGGCACGGCCGGTTTGGACCGGTCTTTGGTGAGGGGAAAGAGGCGCTTGCCGGCTCCTCCGCCCATGATGATGCCCAGCGTCCGCGCGAGAGCGGCGCTGACTCCGGAGGAGGCGAAGGCTGCCATGACGGTTATGGGTTCGCGCAAAGCAGGGCGTTGTCACGCCGGGAATTGCCTGATTCGCCGGGGTCGTTTCCCGTGGTTGCCTCCGGCGCGGGATGTCCCACTATCTGCTTTTACTATGTGTGGCATTGTCGGTTATGTCGGCCCGGCTGAAGCGGCCCCCATCCTTCTGGACGGCCTTCGGCGGCTGGAATACCGCGGCTATGACTCGGCCGGACTCGCCTTGGGCAACAACGGCTCGCTCGAGATCCGCAAAGCCGTCGGCCGCATCCAGAACCTCGCCGCAGTTCGTCTCCGACCATCCCGTCCACGGCACCCGCGGCATCAGCCACACCCGCTGGGCCACCCACGGCGCGGTGACCGGCGAAAATGCCCACCCGCACACCGACCAGAGCGGACGCATGTGCTGGTGCACAATGGCGTCATCGAGAACTACCAAAAGTTCCGCGAGGAACTCGAGCGCGAGGGGCATGTGTTCCAGTCCGAAACCGACACCGAGGTCCTGGCACATCTTATCGGCAAATACGCCATCCAGCTCGGTGAACCCTCGGCCGACCACTTGGTCGAGGCGGTTCGTATGGCCCTCGCGAAGTTCACGGGCACCTACGGCATCGCGGTCATGCACGCGACGTGCCGGACCTGCTGATCGGCGCCCGGCGCGGCAGTCCGCTGGTGTTGGGGTGGGCAAGGACGAGAATTTCCTGGCCAGCGATCTGTCGCCTTGGTCAACCACACGCGCGACGTCGTTTATTTGAACGACTTCGATATCGTCCGTGCTGCGGCCCGACACATTCGAGATCCAGTCGCTGGCCGGCGGCTCGGATTTCGAAATCAGCAAGGTCGAGTTCGACGCGGAGGATGCGTCGAGAGGCGACTACCCGCACTTCATGCTCAAGGAAATCTACGAGCAGCCGACCTCGGTGCGCGACGCCATGCGCGGCCGCCTCTCCGACGAAGAAGCCACGGCCAAGCTCGGCGGACTGAACATGACGCCGGCCGAATTGCGCGAGGTTGACCGCATCATCCTCATCGGCTGCGGCACGGCTTACCACGCCGCCATGGTTGGCGAATACCCCATCGAGTCCCTGGCCCGTCTTCCGACCGAGGTGGAGATCGCCAGCGAGTTCCGTTACCGGAACATGCCGCTGGACAAAGACACGCTCGTCGTTTGTCATCAGCCAGAGCGGCGAAACCGCCGACACCCTGGCGGCCCTGCGCGAAAGCCAGCGCAAAGGCCACCGCACGCTCGGTATCTGCAACAATGTCGCCAGCACCATCGCCCGCGAAAGCGACGGCGGCGTCTACATGCACGCCGGACCAGAGATCGGCGTGGCCGCGACCAAATCGTTCACCTCGCAGGTCACCATCCTCACCCTGCTCTCGCTGCTCATGGGCCGCATCCGCAACCTCTCCAGTTCGGACGGCCTGCGCATCATCGAAGAGCTTGAAAATCTTCCGGACAAAGTAGCCCGCGTGCTGGAGATGAACCCGCACCTGCCCGAGGTCGCCGAGAAATACACCAATGCCCACGGCATGCTCTTCATGGGCCGCCAATTCCAATACCCCGTGGCGATGGAGGCCGCCCTCAAGCTCAAAGAGATCAGCTACATGTCCGCCTCCGGTTACCCGAGCGCCGAGCTGAAACATGGCGTCATCGCGCTGGTCAACCCCGACATGCCCTCCGTCTTTATCGCGCCGGACGACGCGCTCTTCGAAAAAAACGCGAGCAACATCCAAGAAGTCCGCGCCCGCAAAGGCCCGGTCATCGGCGTCGGCACCGAAGGCCACCATGCTTTGGAAAGAATCACCGACGACGTCCTCTGGGTCCCGTCCGCCCCGGACTACCTCATGCCCGTGCTGACCATCATTCCGCTGCAGTTGCTCTCCTACCACATCGCGGTCAACCGCGGCTGCGACGTCGACAAGCCGCGCAATTTGGCGAAGAGCGTGACCGTGGAGTAGGGGGTGGTGGAGGGACGGGGCTCGTCGTCCGCTCTCTTCGGCACGCAGTCTCCGGCGTGGCTCTCGCGGAGGTCCGCGTTTCCCCGCCGCCTTCTGTCTTTCGTGTCAGATTGTTCGGGGGTATAGAGGTTCGGGGGAGGTCAGATGGGTGTTATTTTCGTTGCCTTGCCGTTCGAGGTTTCTCTTTGCGCAGCCTGTTGTGCTCTCTTGCCCGTTCTCCAGGCAGGCTGGACAGAACATCTGCCTCCCCCGCCGAGGTCTCGGTTTTTTATCCGGCCCGCAGGCGGGGTGGTATCGTCGTATTGGGGTGGTGGGGAGGTGGGTTTGGGAGTGGGTTAGGGGGGGGTGGAGGTGGTTCAGTCGGGGTGACAGTGAGTTAGGGTGAGGGGGATCGGTGGGGGGGGCGGGGGGGAGGGGGGTCGGGCACGAGCGAAGAGCGCATGGGGGGAATGGAGATCGAGGATGAATGGTCGACCCAAGGGATTGGGTCAGTGGCGCAGGTCGGGCCACGCGTGACGCAAGAGAGCGGATTGGCGGGCGAGAGGCGGGGGAAAGGGGACGGTGTTGGGGGGAGGGAGGTTGGGGATGGTAGGGGGGGGGGAAGGGGGAGTTGTGGAGTAGAGGGGGGGGGGGGGGGTTGAGAGGAGGGAGATGGGGAGTGGACGGGGGGAGGGGGAGGAGGGGGATGGGGGGGTAGGGGAGACAGAGGTGGGGGGGGGGCGACAGGGCAATGAGAAGGGCGAGGAGGGAAAGGGGGGACAAGAAGCCGCACAGAAGAAGAGGGGGAGGGGGGGGGGAGGAACGGGGGGGGGGGCGGGACGACAAGGGGGGAGGAGAGCGAGAGAGGGGGGAGGGGGGAGTGGAGTGGGGGAGGGGGGAGGAGGGAGAGAGGGAGAGGCAGGAAGCGAAGGGAGGGAGGGAGGGGAGAGGAGGGAGGAGAGGGGCGGAGGGGGGGGGGGGGGGGGAGGAGGGGGGGGGAGGCGTTGTTGTTGGTGGAGTTGACAATCAGGGAGAGGGGGGGGGGGAGGGGGGAGGGGGGGAAGGAGGGGGGGGGAGGAGGAGGAGGGGGGGGGGGAGAGGGGGGGGAGGGGGGAGAGGGGGGAAAAGAAGAGGGGAGGAAGGGGGGGGGTGGAGAAAGGGGTAGGGAGGGGGGGGTGGGAGAGAGGGGGAGGGGAGAGGGGGGAGGGAAGAGGGGGAGGATTTGGGTCGGAGGAAACATTAATGACCGTCAGGCAGTCGCCTTAGCCGCCAGCCAAGGACTGCTCGAAGAACTCAACCTGCGCGACAGAACCATCAAAAAGCTAAGGCGAACTCGACATTGACGAACAGGCTCTCCAATCGTTCCCGCCAGCGCCGTAAAGCTGTTCAGGCTGCTGTGATTATGCGATTGAAGGTGGCGCTCGGGCGCATGGCGGCGGAGGCCTTGGCGTCCTCGGGGCGGTAGTAGCCGCCGATATCGACGGGTTGCCCTTGCACGGCGAGCGAGTTCGGCGACGATTTTCTCCTCGTTGGAGGCGAGTTCCGCGGCCACGGGAGCGAAAACCTTCTTCAACTCGGCATCGTCGCTTTGCGCGGCGAGGGCCTGCGCCCAGTAGAGGGCCAGATAGAAGTGGCTGCCGCGGTTGTCGAGCTTGCCGACCTTGCGGCCGGGGACTTGTTTTCCTCGAGGAATTTCGCGGTGGCGGCGTCGAGCGTCTCGGCGAGAACCTTGGCCTGCTTGCGTTGCCGGAGGTCTCGGCGAGGTGCTCGAACGAGACGGCCAAGGCGAGGAATTCGCCGAGCGAATCCCAGCGCAGATAGTTTTCGGCGACGAACTGCTGCACGTGCTTGGGCGCGGAGCCGCCGGCGCCGGTTTCGAAAAGACCGCCGCCGTTCATCAGCGGAACGATCGAGAGCATCTTGGCGCTGGTGCCGACCTCGAGGATCGGGAAGAGGTCGGTGAGGTAGTCGCGCAGCACATTGCCGGTGACGGAAATGGTGTCCTCGCCCCGGGCGATGCGCTCGAGACTGAAGCGTGCAGGCCTCGGCGGGAGGCATGATCCGGATGTCCAGTCCGCTTGGTGTCGTGGTCCGCCAGGTAGGTCTCCACCTTGGCGATGAGTTGCGCGTCATGGGCGCGTGTCTCGTCGAGCCAGAAGACGGCCGGCGTGCCGGTGGCCCGGGCGCGGTTGACCGCGAGTTTGACCCAGTCGCGGATCGGCGCGTCCTTGGTCTGGCAGGCGCGCCAGATGTCGCCCTCCTCGACCTCATGCTCGAGTGAGCACTTTGCCGTCCGCATCGACGACCCGCACCGTGCCGTCCGCGGGCATCTCGAAGGTCTTGTCGTGCGAGCCGTATTCCTCGGCCTTCTGGGCCATGAGGCCGACATTGGGAACGGAGCCCATCGTGGCCGGGATCGAAGGCGCCGTGCTCGCGGCAGAAGTCGATGGTCGCCTGGTAAACGCCGGCATAGCAGCTGTCGGGGATGACGGCCAGGGTGTCCTGCGGCTTCGCCGTCGGCGTTCCACATCTTGCCGGAGTCGCGGATCATGGCCGGCATGGAGGCGTCGATGATGACGTCGCTGGGCACGTGGAGGTTGGTGATCCCTTTGTCGGAGTTGACCATGGCCAGGGCCGGACCGGCGGCGTAGGCCGCGTGGATATCCCGCTTCGATCGCGGCTCTTTCCGCGGCGGGCAGTTTCGCCATCTTCGGCCGCGAGATCGCCCAAGCCGTTGTTGACGTCGACGCCGAGCTTTGCAAGGGTGTCGGCGTGCTTGTCGAAGAAGTCTTTGAGAAGACCCGGACGGCATGGCCGAAGATGATCGGATCGGACACCTTCATCATCGTCGCCTTGATGTGCAGGGAGAAGAGGACGCCCTCGCGCTTGGCGGCCGCTGCGATCTTGCTCCTCGAGGAAGGCGACCAGCGCCTTCGCGGCTCATGAAGGTGGCGTCGAGACTCTCCCGGCCTGGAGCGCGATGCCGTCTTTGAGCACGACGGCCCGCCGCCGTCGGCCGGGACGAACTCGATCTTGGCCGTGGTGGCGGCCGGAACGGTGACCGATTTCTCGTTGGAGCGGAAATCGTCGGCTCCCATTGTGGCCACGCGGGTCTTCGAATCCGCCGACCAGGCACCCATGGGTGCGGATGTCTGCGCGCGTATTCCTTGACCGCCTTGGGGGCGCGGCGATCGGAGTTGCCCTCGCGCAGGACCGGGTTGACGGCGCTGCCCTTGACCTTGTCGTAGCGGGCCTTCATGTCTTTCTCCTCCGCGTTCGCCGGCGTCTCGGGATAGTCGGGAAGGGCGTAGCCCTGCGCCTGAAGTTCGGCGATGGCCGCTTTCAGCTGCGGAACCGAAGCGCTGATATTGGGGAGTTTGATGATGTTGGCCTCGGGCTTGAGCGCCAGCGCACCCGAGTTCGGCCAGGGCATCGGCGTCTGCTGCCCTCGGTCAGGCCCTCGGGAAAACGGCGAGGATGCGCCCCGCCAGCGAAATGTCGCGCATCTCCACGGCGATTCCGGCATGCCGGCAAAGGCCTGGACGATCGGGAAGGAAGGAATAGGTGGCAAGAGCGGGAGCTTCGTCCGTCTTGGTGTAGATGATGGTTTGTTTGGCAGGCATGGCTGACCCGCCATTAAAGCGCCTGCTGAGCCACGGTCAAAGCAAAGCCGGGTGCCTCAGGGCGCCGAGGGGTCGAGCCGGCGGAGGTAGCCGACGGAAAAAATCCCGGTGTCATGTCCGTCGGCCCATTTTGGCTGCCAGCCGTAGCCGCCGACGATTTCGTAGGACGCGAATTCGAAGCTGGCCGGGGTGTGTTTGACTTCGGGCTTGTCGCCGCGGCCGAGGACGTCGGGTTCGCCGCAGCAGACGGCGCAGGGGCAGGCTTGGCGGAGATCCTCGAGTGGCAGGAAGGTTTCGTGTCCGTCGCTCCACGCGATGGCCAGTTCGCGTCCGATGATTTGGAGGTTTTTGATTTGTGTGGTCATGCCTGCGGAGACGGACGCTCGCCGAAAATGGAGGAGCCGATGCGCACGAGGGTGGCGCCTTCGGCGATGGCGGGCGCGAAATCGCCGCTCATGCCCATCGATAACTCGGGCAGGGGATGATGGTGCCTGGCTTGTAGTTCGTCGCGCAATTCGCGCAGGGAGCGGAAGACGGGGCGCGCGTCCTCGGGATTGTCGCTGTAGGGGGCCATGGTCATGAGTCCGCGGATCCGCAGATGTGGCAGGGCCACAAGGGCGGGGAGGGCGTCGCGGAGTTGAGCCGGGGTGAAGCCGTATTTGGTTTCCTCGCCGGAGACGTTGACCTCCAGGAGACCTTCAACGGTTCGCCCGGTTTCGCCAGCGATGCGGCTGATCGCCTCGGCGAGTGCCGCGCTATCGATGCTGTGGAAAAAAGCGAACAGCGGCAGCGCCTGGCGGACTTTGTTCTTTTGCAAATGCCCGATGAAGTGCCATTCGAGTCCGGCGGGACAGGCGGGAATTTTGTCGCGGGCTTCCTGCACGCGGCTCTCCCCGAACAGGCGCTGGCCGGCGGCGGCCACCGCAGCAACCGCCTCGGGCGGGTTGGTTTTGGAAACGGCCACGAGACGCACGGAGGACGGATCGCGTCCGGCGGCGGTGGCGGCGGCGGCGATGGCTTGCTGGACGGCGGCGAGATGGTTGGCGGGGTCAGGCATTAGATTTGCTAATAGTATATCTGAAGTGCATAAGTGGTGTTCATCAGGCCATGCAGATTCCTCTGTTCAAAGTATTCCGCGATTTGGCCGAAACCGCCAGTTTTTCGCAGGCGGCGCAGCGCAACGGGATCACGCAGAGCGCGGTGAGCCAGCAAGTCAAAGCGCTGGAACGGCGCTTCGGGGTGCGCCTGATCGAGCGGGGAAAGAAAAATTTTTCCCTGACCAATGAGGGGCGCGTTTTTCTCGGCGCGGCGCGCGAGATTCTCGCGGTGGTGGACGGGCTTGATGCGCGGTTGCGCGAATTGCGCGAGGAGGTTTCGGGCGATTTGCGTTTGGCGGCGGTGCTCAGCGTCGGTCTGCACGAGTTGCCGCCGTTCACGCGCCAGTTCACCGGACTTTATCCGCAGGTGAAAATCCACACCGATTACCTGCGTTCGGCGGAGGTGTATGCCGCCGTTTTGTCCGGCCAAGCCGATGCGGGGCTGGTGGCTTATCCCTCGGCGCGGCGCGGCTTGCAGGCCGAGGTGCTGTGGCGCGACCGGTTGGTGCTCGTCTGCAGTCCGTCGCACCGCTTGGCGCGCCGGGCGAGGGTTTCGCTCGGTGAATTGGCGGGCGAGAAGTTCATTGCTTTTGCGACGGATCTGCCGACGCGCAAAGCGGTGGATCGTGCCTTGCGGTCGGCGGGCGTGGTCCTGCGGCCGGAGCGCGAGTTCGACAACATCGAGACGGTCAAGCGGACCGTGGAAATCGACGGTGCTATTTCGATTCTGCCGGAGACCACGCTGGTCAACGAGCGTCGGGTGGGATCGTTGATTCCGGTGGAGATTGCGTCGCCCGAGATGTGGCGTCCGGTGGGTGCCATCACACGACGCAACCGCGCGGCCACGCCGGCGCTGCGGCGTTTTCTCGAGTTGCTGCGGGGTGGTCAGGGGCGCCTCAAGCTTGCCAGACCGGCTATTATGGCGGATTAGTCATCCTGATGTCCTGCTTCCGGACCTTCATGAAAATTACCCTTCCCTGCACGGCTGCGGCCGTCATGTTGGTGGCGGCTTGCGCGCAGGATGATTCGTCGTCGCGCCCGGCCCGCCACGAACCTTCCATCAGCGTCAGCGCGGCGGGCCCGGTCGCTCCGCGGCCGCCGCGTGTCCCGGCGAGTTACAATGCCGTGAACACTTCGCGGCCGGTGGTGGCGCTGACCTTCGATGACGGCCCGCATCCCGAGTTGACGCCCGAGCTGCTTGATATCCTCCGCCATCACGGTGTGCGGGCCACGTTTTATGTCATCGGCCGCAACGTGGAGACGTATCCGGAGATTGCCCGCCGCATTGTTTCCGAGGGCCATGAAATCGCCAACCACACCTGGAGTCATCCGGCTCTGCCCAGCTTGGGCGCGGCGCGCCTCAATCAGGAGATCGAAAAACAACGGCCGTGATCCAGCGGGTGACCGGCCGCCGCCCGACGAACATGCGTCCGCCCTACGGCGCGATCAACGAGCGCGTGCGCCAGAGCATGATCCGCGACCACGGCTTGGACGTGATCATGTGGTCCTGCGATCCGCTCGACTGGAAACGTCCGGGCGCCTCGGTCGTCGCGCAGCGCATGGTCGACGGGGCCGCGCCGGGGGAATCCTTCTCGCGCACGACATTCATCCGGGCACGATCGAAGCGAGTGCCGGGCGTATCACGCGTCTCAAAGCCAAGGGTTACGGCTTTGCCACGGTGAGCCAGTTGCTGGCGCTGCAAGAACGTCGCCCCGCGTCCCGCGACGCCGCCGACGGTGCAAGAGCAGGCGGCGGTGCGCTGATCAGATCAGCCACGCGGCCAGCGCGCTGCAGAGCACGGTGGCGCCGAGAGTGAGGAGGATGGGGCGTCGCATGGCCGGTCCGCCGAGGGAGACGGCCATGACGGCTTTGAGTAGGGAATTGGCGCCGGCGGCGATGAGCACGGCGCGCGCGGCCTCGGTGGCGACCATGTTGCCGGCGCGGTGCAGTTGGGAGAGCGAGAGCGAGATGGCGTCAAGATCGGTGAGACCCGGAAAAGAAGCTGGCCCAATAGACCCGGCGCCGCCGAACCGATCATCGGACCAGCGTACGAGCAGGACGATGAGGGCGTAGAGGATGGCGAACTGGATGGCGATGCGGAGATTCAGCGGGTTGCGGACCTCATGGGCGGGGGGACGGTGCATGCGGGGATAAAATGCCGCCAACTCCAGACGGCGAAGACGAGTCCCGGGAGGGCGACGACGAAGAGCCACGGGGCGAGGCGCGCGAGCAGGCGGGACTGACGACGCCGACGAGCACGGCGACGCGGGCCAGCATGATGGTGCAGGCCAGCACGACGGCGAGCGCGCAGAGGCGTCCGGTCTCGGGCCACGCGCGGCTCTGGCGGCTCATGGCCAGCGTGGTGGCGGTGCTGGAGGCGAGGCCGCCGAGGAGTCCGGTGAAGGAATCCCGCGATCCTCGCCGAAGATGCGCACCGCGACGTAGCCGACGAAGCCGAGGCCGGAGACGAGCACGACCATGAGCCAGATGGTGATCGGGTTGAAGGCGCCGTAGGGACCGTAAGGATGGTCGGGCACGAGCGGGAGCACGATGCCGGTGACGGCGGCAAACTGCAGCGCTTGGTAAACATCGTGCTGGAGAATTTGCGCGAGAGGCCGTGCAGCCATTCCTTGGACGCGAGCAGGACCACCATGGAAATGGTGATGACCACGGCCACTTTGTTTTTCCCGTGGAAAACGAGTCCGCCGAGCAGGTAGGTGGCGAGGCCGACCGCGCCGGTGGTCAGGCCGATGTCGCGGTCGGTGCGCGCGGCGGTAGAGAAAGAGCGAAACAAAACGACCATGCCGGCAAAACCGGCGAGAAAAAACCGCGTGGTGCTCGCGCGAACCAGGCGCAGAGGGTGCCGAGGGCGCCCCAGATAGCGAAGGTGCGCGCGCCGGCGATGGTGTCGGCCGTGGGGTTTTCGCGTTCGCCGCTCCATTGGCGCTCGAGGCCGAGGAGCGCGCCGAGCGAGGCGCTGACCAGCAGGGCTTTGAGCATCTGGCATGGCATAATCTTACGCTCTCGCGCATCGGCCGTAATACGGCATCGTGCTGCTTTTGTCGCGGCGGTCTGTGAACGTCGGTGGCTTGTCCGGATGGGTCCGGCGGACAGATCAGTTGGCTTCGCTATGCTTCAGCCCGTCTCGCTGCGCTCGGCTGTCCGCCGCTACAAGAGCTGGTTGCTCAAACGCCGGCATCGGCCGGCAGGCGGCGGCGGCGCGGCGGTCGGGGCGGGCGGGGGCTCGTGCGGCATGTTTCCCCGTCGTCCCCGCCCTCGCGCTCGTGCGGATCGAAAAATGGTCCCACGCGACGAAAATGGCTTTCGAATGACGGGCGAAGAGGATGTTGAAAAACACGACGGGGACGACGACCGAGGTGATCAGCGTCCACACCGGCCAGTCGAAGAAGACCTCGAAGAGACATAGAGGACCAGGCCGAGAAGTGCGGCGATGCCGTAGTTGATGGCCCAGATGGAAAGCAGAAAGTAACCCGGTTCGCGGTCGTAGGCGTAGCCGCAGCGGGGGCAGCCGTCGAGCGGGGTGAACCAGTCGTGCAGGTTGCGTGTGCGCGCCACGGACGGAAACATTGGGTGGCGCCCGCAAACGACGAACCGAGCGCAGGCGCGCGCAAGATAACTCCGCGCACGAGACCATTCGGTGTCCGTGCTCACAGGACCTTGATACGCTCCGGCGGGCGGCAGGTCAAGCGCTGTTCCGGCGAGGTCCTCACACGCCGCATGTTTCCGCGGCCTCCTCGTTGTAGTCGCTTCGGAGGCGCGCGGGACGGCGAATCGATGGCGCGATCTTGTCCAGCGCGGCGCGGCCCGCGGCGGTTGGTGCCGCCGGAAAAGGCGTAGCGCCTCAGGGTAGTTGCGGCGATACGGCGCTGCTCATCGTGGCGTCCGCTTGCCAATTCATCAGCTGGGAACTTTACAGCTTTTCCCTCCGGCCCTCCGCCGCAACGGGGTGGAGGAGGCGCCAGAGGAATTCGCCATCGCCGCATTCCTCGCGGACCACATCGCTCGCGATGATCCACGTCCTTATCATTTATTAAGTTGCTGAGACGGCTGGTCAGGTTCGCGCGATCGCCGATGGCGGTGAAGCTGAAGCGCTGTTCCGTCCCGACATTGCCCACCAGCGCGTCCCGCTCCGAACCGGTGCGCACAAGCGGGGTGTATCCGCTGAGATCGCCGGCGGCTGACAGTTCGCGGTGGGCCAGCAGGGTGGCGCGCAGGCCGCCGCGGCATGCGCGGGGAGGGTGGACGGCGCGTTGAAGAGGGCCATGAGGCCGTCGCCGAGGAATTTGTCGACCACGCCGCCTTGCTTGTCGATGGCGCGGACGAAAACTTCGAAATAAGCAGTCAGCGTGTCGACGGCGGTCTCCGGGGAGACTTTCTCGGCGTAACTGGTGAAGCCCTGCAGGTCGCAGAACATCACGGTGACGATGCGCCGGTTGCCGCCGAGGCCGGCCACGCCGCCGGCCCGGATAAGATCGCGGACCACGTCGACCGGCACGTATTGCGCGAAGGACTGCAAGCTGTGGCGCATGCGCTGCACCGAGGAAGAGAGGACTTCGACCTCGTGGATGTGCGAGCGGGGGAAATCGGCTTCCTGCAACTCGAAACGGCCTATCCGGCGCACCCCTTCGGTGACCGCCCGCAAGGGACGCGCGATGCGGCGGGCCAGCAAAAGGCCGCGGCGAGAGAGACGATGAGCGCGGCGACTGCCGTAAAAAAACTGCGGCGCAGGCCTTTTTCGATCGCCCCGAGGGTGGCTTCGCGCTCGAAGACCACGGCGCTGACGCACTCGAGTCCCCCGAAAATACGGTTGAGACGCAGACCGACGAGAAACATTTGGCCATCGACCTTGACCGCATCGGAGACCCAGCCGCGCTCGGCCATGCGAAGCCTTTCACCCGGTTGGTCGAAGACGGTGCGCACGGCGCGGATGACCGGACTGTCGCTCCGCCTTTCCGAAGTCGCCACCAGGGTTCCATCGGTGGAGAAAATCATCGTCTCGCCCCCCGTTTGGCTGGCCAGGCTGCGCAATCTGGCCGCGATGTCGTTCAATTCGAAATCGACGCCGAGCACGCCGATCAGGCCGCCGTCCGGACGACGGACGGCGAGTGAAACGCCGATGCCGCGTCCGCCCCCGACAAAGTCATAGGGCTCCAGCCACACGGGATGATCGGCTGCGAGGGCCTGTTCGAACCAGGGACGCGTCCGCGATCGAAGGATGCCACACCGATTTCCGGATAAGGCGGTCCGAGGCTGCCATCCGGCAGGACTTCGCGCATGGTGGGCGGTTGGCCGTCGGCCTTCGAGGTGTTGAGGTAGATGCGCTTGTTGCGCACGGTGGCCCCGGCGAAGGAGCCGTCGGGGTAGCCGAAGCTCAGCCACGAGACATCCTCCTCGAAAGCAAGTTTGTGGGACAGGTGGCGGGCCAGCTGCGCCGGATCGGCAATGGGGAGTTCTCCGCTGAGAATTTTCTGGCGCGCCAGCAAGAGCATGCGGTCGGCCGGATCGAACAGGCCGTTGATTTGCGCAGCAACCGAATCGAGCGACGCGGCCATCTGCCCGCGGGTCAGGTTCCGGATGGCCTCCGCCACCCCGGTGATGCCCAGCCAGGCCACGGCCCCCGTCGAGAGAAGGATGAGGCCGAGCAGGATGGTGATCAGCAGGTTTCGGAAAGACATCGACGACGCAACTCGAGGCAGAGCGAAAACCTAACCGCCGTAACAGCGAGGTAGAAGCAGCAAGATGTGGTTCGCGGCCCGCTCAGGGGCGCATGGGGCGGGGGTTGAGTACCCGGATCACCCCGCGGGCCACTTTGGGGGTCCAAAACGGCACATCGTCCGCGTAGCGTTCGAGGTTGCTGCTTTCGCCCATGACCTCGACACCGAGCACCTCGCGCCCCGTGGAGAAAGAGATCACCTCGTATTGCTGCGAGCCACGCAGCATGGTGGCTTCCTCCGCTTTGATCCGCCACACTTTGGCCAGATGGTCATAGGTCTGGTGGTGCGAGCCCACCACGAGGATCTTCGAGGTCGCCGTTGGGGTGCTGCCACGTCTTTACCCCGCCCAAGGAGCCCTGCATGCCATAGGGCGTGCCACAGCCGGTCATGAAAGCGGCGACGAGGAGCAGGAGAGGACGCCGAACATCTGACCATTATCATCCCGCCACGCGCGTGGCGGAGTCAAAGCAATTGGCCGCGGGGGGGGAGGAGGGAGCCTTTGGTTACGGAATTGTTACCTTGGCCATGGCGAAAATTGTTTGCCGATCCGGCACGCCGCCTGCTCTGTTGCGTCCTTATGGAAACGCCACAGCGCGTTTCCCCAGAGCCAGTAGTTCCGCTCACGCCTCCGGGCTCACCGGAAGGCTTCGTCGGCACCGCATTCTCATAGCGGTGGTCATGGTTGCATCTCTGCTCCTCGGCGCACTCCCCGGCATCCGCCTCCTCCGCGGGATCCGCTCGGCGCGATCGTGCAGAAAACGCCGGGCGGGCGGGTCAAGGGCACGATCTTTCGGGTGTGGGCGCCGCAGCGCCGAAAAGTCTGTGGCGGTAACGGGCACGCTTCAACCATTGGAATCCGCGGCCGCGACACGCCCTGCGCAAGGAATGGCGCCTCCGGTGTTTGGTCGCTCGAAGTGCGGGAGGCCAAACCCGGGGACGAATACATGTTCCTCATCAACGGTGAACTGGAGCGCAAGGATCCGCGGGCCCGGCATGGTCACGTCCTCGGAGGGAAAAGGTGTGATTTACGACCAGAGGCGTTCGAGTGGGGCCGCGCCTAGCGGCGTCGGGAGGTCGCCCTGGGTGACCTCGTCATCTACCAGCTCCATCCCGGCACGTTCCACGATCCCGACCCGCAGGACGGCGAGCCGGGGACCCTGCGCGACGCGATCGGCCAAGCTCGACCACCTGGTGCAGATGGGCATCAATTGCGTGTTGCTCATGCCGGTCAACGAATTCGCCGGCCGCCACAGTTGGGGTTACAATCCGAGCGATCTTTTCGCGGTGGAAAGCGCTTACGGCGGACCCGATGCGTTGAAGGAGTTCGTCAAGGCCTGCCACGAGCGCCGCCTCGCGGTCCGTCTCGACATCGTGCACAACCACTACGGCCCCGGCGACCTGACCTGTCGCAGCTCGACGGTATGGCGGGGGCGACAACCAAGTCCGGTCATCTATTTCTACGAGGACGAAGCGCGCGGGATCACCCATGGGTCGCGGCCCGTTCGGCCGCCGCGAAGTCGCGGAATTTGTCCTCGACCAGTGCGCGTGTGGCGACGAATACCGCGTCGACGGACTGCGTTTGGGATTCCACCATCAACATCCGCGCGATCGACGACGGAGCGGTGGTCAATGCCGAGGGCGAGGAAATGCTCGACCGTATTGCACGCACCATCCGCCGCGAATACCCCGGCAAGATCAGCATCGCCGAGATTCGGTCGGCGACCGTCGCTTCGACGCCTCCTGGGAATACGATTTCCACACCGCGGGCGACGACTGGGTGGTGCCGCAACTGCTCCGCGAGTCCGACGCGGCCAAGCGGGTCGAGGACATCGCCCGGCGCATTGATTCGGACCTCGGTTTTCGCCGCGTCATCTACACCGAGAACCATGACGAAACCGGCCGCCTCAACGGCAAACGGCGCCTGATCACCGAAGTCGCGCCTACGATCCGCAAGGCCTCAAAGCGCGCCGCAAGAGCGCGCTGGCCGCGGTGCTGACCCTCACCTCACCGGGCATTCCGTTGCTTTTCATGGGGCAGGAATTGCTCGAGGACCGCGAGTTCCACGACACCAATCCGCTCGATTGGCGCCGCGGCGAAGAGTCCTTCCGTTCCTTCCTGCTCTACAAGGATCTCGTGCACCTGCGACGCAACCTCGGCGGGGGCAGCGCGGCCCTCACCGGACCGCACGCGCGGGTCCTCGAGGTCGACGAGGAAAACAAAGTCCTCACTTTCCGGCGTTACCTGCCCGGCGGACCCGATGACGACTTGCTCGTCGTCATCAACTTCTCCGGCCGTGCCTTGAAAGACCACGAAGTCAAATTCCCGTCCGCCGGCCGTTGGCATCAGCTTTTCAACAGCGACGCCCCGAAATACGGCGACGATCTGACCGGTCTCGGCCTCGAGGATCCGCGCATCAATGGCGCGGGCAAAGCCGAGCTGAGCATGGCCCCTTACAGCGCGCAGATCTTCGGCCGCGCCAAAGCGACAACGCGCCCGTCAACCTTGAAGCTCTGCGCGCCGCGTGGGACGCCACCCACGGCGCCCCGCGCTCCAAGCGGTTGGCGGCTGTGGACGTATCCGATTGACCCGAGGCCCGGCACCGGCGAATCCCGTCGACAAAGCCGCCCGTGTCCCGTTGATTGCCTCCATAGCGGAGGTCGATCAATGGCACGCGGCGGCAAAACTGTCTTCACCGTGAAAGCGGAGGCTCCGTCCCCGCGCCGCAAACTCCCGCCCCCGCCCAAAATCCACCGTGACAAAAAAAGCGACTACCGGCGCCGCAAGGCGCGGGTGGGGGACGTCGAGGGCGAGTAGCCTGCCTATGACACGCAAAGGGCTTTTCGGAGTGCCCAAACGGACGAATTTCGGGGCATGTCCGAGAACTCTCCTTTTTAGCCCCGCGAGCCTTCGAAACCCTTGTCGCGCACTTCGAGTCGAACGAGTTTCGGTTTCACGCCGACCCGGAGTCAAAGTCCGTCCAGTTGTTCATCACGGGGGATGCCGTGATCTACAACTGCCGCGTCCAGCTCACCCACCAGGATGAGCTGATTCAGGTCCGCATCCACTATCCCGTATTAGCGCGGGACCCCAAGATCCGCCCGTTTGTCGCCGAGGCTCTGGCCCGAGCCAACCACGGCATGTCGATCGGCAACTTCGACATCGACATGGACACGGGGGACATCAACTTCCACCTCGGCCAAGTCATCCGAGGGAACGGCTTGGACGACGAAATCATCGGGGGTGTCTTCTCCGCTGGATTGGCGACTGCTGACCGCTATTTTCCCGCCATCATGCGGGTCATGTTCGCGGGTCACACGCCTACGGACGCCGTGTATCTCTCGGAGCTCGATGTCCACGCAGAAGCGGTCGAGGCCGGCGAGGGGAAATCACCGTCTACTCCGAATCCGCCCAAGCGGGTGGCGAAACGGCCCAAAGCTCCTCGCAAGGACTCACGGCCAAGACAACCAAGGACCTTCCAGGATTATTCGACGAGCGCACCGACCAAGGCGACAGAGGACCCCAACGCAAGTAGGGCAGGCGGGTCTGCGCCCCTCCGAATCCGGGCAAACCGCTCGCGCAGAGATATCTCTGGTATGACACGCAAACTGGTTTCCACTCGCAAATCGCGTGCCTAACAATCGTTAGGCGTTGATGAGACTTCCTACGTCGCTCCTGCACGCTTCACTGACCCTGTCGCTGACACTACCGGTTGCGTGAGCTTGGTGGCGTGTGCCCGCCGCCCGAGCCGACCGTGCGCAAGGCGCAACCCATTGCCAAGATCGACGTGCGCAGCATTCCGGCCCCGGGTGCGTTGTCGAACTCAACGACGAATACCTCGGGGTCACCCCGCTGGAAGTCGTCGTCGATGCCACCGAGAGCGGCAACTGGGCCAGTCAGGGTTTCGGGAGCGTTTTTGTCATGAAGTGCAGCATGCCCGACGGCAACGGCTGGGAGCAGAAGGTCTGGTATCCCGGCAACCCTGTCCCGAAACGCGTTCTCTTCCGGATTCCCGGAGCCACCCAAGGTCTGGTCATCAACTAATCCTATGAAAAACTTTCTCCTCATCTTCGCTCTGTCGCTTTCGCCAGCCATGGCCCAGTTCGGCTGGGACGACGAGCCCGCCAGCGACTCCGTCTTGGACCAATTCAACACCGCGTTGCGGACGCCTGTCATCGAGCCCTGGAATCAGCATACTTTCCCACTTTTGACCCGCCACCCGTTACTCCGCCTGCGGCGGCTCCGGTCTTTCAGCCCTTTGTCGCTCCGGTGGTTGATGTCGATCCGCTGGTTGAGCAATGCGACCTCGAACCCGAAGTCGCCCAAGTTTACCGCGCGGCGGAGATCGCCGAAGACGATGCCGACTGTCCTGAACACCGGAGCGCGGTGCGCTCGGGGTGGATCCCGCAAGCGGGACCCGCAGGGCGACATGAGCCTGAGCGAAGGAGTCAATTTCTCGGACGCCTGAGCGCCAATCCCTACGCCTCCGACTCCACGGCGAATCCTTACAGTCAGGCGGGCAGTCCCTATTCGTCCAAGAGCGTCAACAATCCCTACGGTCCCTACGGCAGCCCGTATTCACCCGTCAGTGCGCGGAATCCCTACGCAACGGATGCCCCCGACATCGTCGCCCAGGACGGCACCTATCTCGGCAAGCTCAAGCGTCCGAGAAATTGACTCCTTCGCTCAGGCTCATGTCGCCCTGCGGGTCCCGCTTGCGGATCCACCCCGAGCGCACCGCGCTCCGGTGTTCAGGACAGTCGGCATCGTCTTCGGCGATCTCCGCCGCTCGGTAAACTTGGGCGACCTCGGGCTCGAGGTCGCATTGCTCAACAAGCGGATCCACTTCAACCACAGGAGCGACAAAAGGCTGAAAGACCGGAGCCGCCGCAGGCGGAGTAACGGGTGGCGGGTCAAAAGTGGGAAAGTATGCCGATTCCAGGGGCTCGATGGCAGGCGTCCGCAGCGCGGTGTTGAATTGGTCCAAGACGGAGTCGCTAGCGGGCTCGTCGTCCCACCCGAATTGGGCCATTGCTGGCGAAAGCGACAGAGCGAAGATGAGGAGGAAGTTTTTCATAGGATTAGTTGATGACCAGACCTTGGGTGGCTCCGGGAATCCGGAAGAGAACGCGTTTCGGGACAGGGTTGCCGGGATACCAGACCTTCTGCTCCCAGCCGTTGCCGTCAGGCATGCTGCACTTCATGACAAAAACGCTCCCGAAACCCTGACTGGCCCAGTTGCCGCTCTCGGTGGCATCGACGACGACTTCGAGCGGGGTGACCCCGAGGTATTCGTCATTGAGTTCGACCACGCACCCGGTGGGAATGCTGCGCACGTCGATCTTGGCAATGGGTTGCGCCTTGCGCACGGTCGGCTCGGGCGGCGGGCTGATCGCCACCATGCTCTCGCAACCGGTCAGTGTCAGCGACAGGGCCAGTGAAGCGTGCAGGAGCGACGTAGGAAGTCTCACAACGCCTAACGATTGTAGGCACGCGATTTGCGGTGGAAACCAGTTTGCGTGTCATAACAGAGATATCTCTGCGCGAGCGGTTTGCCCGGATCCGGAGAGGCGCAGCCCGCCTGCCCTACTTGCGTTGGGGGCCTCTGTCGCCTTGGTCGGTGCGCTCGTCGAAAAGGCCGGGAAGATCCTTGGTTGTCTTTGACCGGGAGTCCTTGCGAGGAGCTTTGGGCCTTTTCGCCACCCGCTTGGGCGGATTCGGAGCAGACGGCGATTTCCCCTCGCCGGCCTCGATTGCTTCTGCGTGGACATCGAGCTCCGAGAGATACACGGCGTCTGCAGGAGTGTGACCCGCGAACATGACGCGCATGATGGCGGGGAATAGCGGTCGGCAGTCGCCAATCCAGCGGAGAAGACACCCCCGATGATTTCGTCGTCCAAGCCGTTCCCTGGATGACTTGGCCGAGGTGGAAGTTGATGTCCCCGGCGTCCATGTCGATGTCGAAGTTGCCGATCGACATGCCGTGATTCGCCCTTGCGAGCGCCTCGGCGACAAGGGGGCGGATCTTTGGGTCCCGCGCCAGCACGGGATAATGGATGCGGAGCTGGATCAGCTCATCGTCATGGGTGAGCTGGACGCGGCAGTTGTAGACCACGGCATCCCCCGTGATGAAGAGTTGGACGGCTTTCGCCTCGGAGTCGGCATGAAACCGGAAGTCGTTCGCCTCAAAGTGGGCGACGAGTGTCTGGAAAGCTTCGCTGGAGCCGTAAAAAGGAGAGGATTCGGACATGCCCTGACCATTCGTCCATTCCGTGCAGTCCGGGAAGCACTTTGCGTGTCATAGGCAGGCTACTCGCCCTCGACGTCCCCCACCCGCGCCTTGCGGCGCCGGTAGTCGCTTTTTTTGTCACGGTGGATTTTGGGCGGGGGCGGGAGTTTGCGGCGCGGGGACGGAGCCTCCGCTTTCACGGTGAAGACAGTTTTGCCGCCGCGTGCCATTGATCGACCTCCGCTATGGAGGCAATCAACGGGACACGGGCGGCTTTGTCGACGGGATTCGCCGGTGCCGGGCCTCGGGTCAATCGGATACGTCCGCAGCCGCCAACCGCTTGGAGCGCGGGGCGCCGTGGGTGGCGTCCCACGCGGCGCGGAGAGCTTCAAGGTTGACGGGCGCGTGGTCCGCTTTGGCGCGGCCGAAAATCTGGGCGCTGTAGGGTGCCAAGCTCAGCTCGGCTTTGCCCGCGCTATTGACGCGCGGGTCCTCGAGGCCGAGGCCGGTCAGGTCGTCGCCGTATTTCGGAGCGTCGCTGTTGAAAAGCTGATGCCAGCGTCCGGCGGACGGGAATTTCACTTCGTGGTCTTTCAAGGCACGGCCGGAGAAGTTGATCACGACGAGCAAGTCGTCATCGGGTCCGCCGGGCAGGTAACGCCGGAAAGTGAGGACTTTGTTTTCCTCGTCGACCTCGAGGACCCGCGCGTGCGGTCCGGTGAGGGCCGCGCTGCCCCCGCCGAGGTTGCGTCGCAGGTGCACGAGATCCTTGTAGAGCAGGAAGGAACGGAAGGACTCTTCGCCGCGGCGCCAATCGAGCGGATTGGTGTCGTGGAACTCGCGGTCCTCGAGCAATTCCTGCCCCATGAAAAGCAACGGGATGCCCGGCGAGGTGAGTGTGAGCACCGCGGCCAGGGCGCTCTTGCGTCGCGCTTTGAGCCCCTGCGGATCGTAGGCGCTGACTTCGGTGATCAGGCGGCGCTTGCCGTTGAGGCGGCCGGTTTCGTCATGATTCTCGGTGTAGATCACGCGGCGAAAACCGAGCTCGGAATCAATGCGGCGCGCGATGTCCTCGACCCGGCGGGCGGCATCGGAACTGCGTAGCAGTTGCGGCACCGCCCCGTCGTCGCCCGCGGTGTGGAAGTCGTATTCCCACGAGGCGTCGAAGCGACGGTCGCCGACCGAATCTTCGGCGATGCTGATCTTGCCGGGGTATTCGCGGCGGATGGTGCGTGCAATACGGTCGAGCATTTCCTCGCCCTCGGCATTGACCACCGCTCCGTCGTCGATCGCGCGGATGTTGATGGTGGAATCCCAACGCAGTCCGTCGACGCGGTATTCGTCGAACCACATGTGCACTTGATCCATGACGAATTCCGCAACTTCGCGGCGACCGAAATCGGGGCGCGGACCCACGGCGTGAGGCCGCGCTCTTTGTCCTCGTAGAAATAGATGCCGCCTTGGTTGTCGCCCCCGCCATAGCCGTCGAACTGCCACAGGTCCAGGTCGCCGGGGCCGTAGTGGTTGTGCACGATGTCGAGGTGCACGGCGAGGCCGCGCTCGTGGCAAGCCTTGACGAATTCCTTCAACGCATCGGGTCCGCCGTAGGCGTTTTCCACCGCGAACTGGTCGCTCGGATTGTAGCCCCAGCTGTGATCACCGGGGAATTCGTTGACCGGCAGGAGCAGGACGCAGTTCACACCCATGTCGACGAGGTGGTCGAGCTTGGCCGTGGCGTCGCGCAGCGTGCCGGGTCGTCCGTCCTGCGGATCGGGATCGTGGAAAGTCCCGGGATGTAATTGGTAGATGACCAGATCGCCGGCCGCCACCGGCTTCGGCGGCTCGGTCAGGCCCCAATCGAACGCCTCGGGATCGTAAATCACACCTTTGCCGTCCGACGAGGTCACTTGGCGGGCACGCGGATCCTTGCGTTCCAGTTCACCGTTGATGAGGAACATGTATTCGTCCCCGGGTTTGGCCGCTCTGACTTCGAGCGACCAAACTCCGGAGGCGCCTTCCTTTTTCAACGTGTCGCGGCCGCCTTTCCAATTATTGAAGCTGCCGATGACGCAGACTTTTTCCGCGTTGGGAGCCCAGACGCGGAAGAGCGTGCCTTTGACGCGGCCGCCCGGCGTTTTCAGCACGGTGGCGCCGAGCGGATCCGCGGAGGAGGCGGACGCCGGGAGCGCGCCGAGGAGCAGAGATGCAACCATGACCACCGCTATGAGAATGCGGTGCCGACGAAGCCTTCCGGTGAGCCCGGAGGCGTGAGCTGGACTACTGGCTCTGGGGGAAACGCGCTGTGGCGTTTCCATAAGGACGCAACAGAGCAGGCGGCGTGCCGGATCGGCAAACATTTTTCGCCATGGCCAAGGTAACATTTCCGTAACCAAGGAGCCCTCCTTCCCCCCGCGGCCAATTGCTTTGACTCCGTCACGCGCCTGGCGGGATCATAATGGTCAGATGCTCCGTGTCCTCCTGCTCCTCGTCGCCGCTTTCATGACCGGCTGTGGCACGCCCTATGGCATGCAGGGCTCCTTGGGCGGGGTAAAGACGTGGCAGCACCCCAACGGCGACCTCGAGATCCTCGTGGTGGGCTCGCACCACCAGACCTATGACCATCTGGCCAAAGTGTGGCGGATCAAAGCGGAGGAAGCCACCATGCTGCGTGGCTCGCAGCAATACGAGGTGATCTCTTTCTCCACGGGGCGCGAGGTGCTCGGTGTCGAGGTCATGGGCGAAAGCAGCAACCTCGAACGCTACGCGGACGATGTGCCGTTTTGGACCCCCAAAGTGGCCCGCGGGGTGATCCGGGTACTCAACCCCCGCCCCATGCGCCCCTGAGCGGGCCGCGAACCACATCTTGCTGCTTCTACCTCGCTGTTACGGCGGTTAGGTTTTCGCTCTGCCTCGAGTTGCGTCGTCGATGTCTTTCCGAAACCTGCTGATCACCATCCTGCTCGGCCTCATCCTTCTCTCGACGGGGGCCGTGGCCTGGCTGGGCATCACCGGGGTGGCGGAGGCCATCCGGAACCTGACCCGCGGGCAGATGGCCGCATCGCTCGATTCGGTTGCTGCGCAAATCAACGGCCTGTTCGATCCGGCCGACCGCATGCTCTTGCTGGCGCGCCAGAAAATTCTCAGCGGAGAACTCCCCATTGCCGATCCGGCGCAGCTGGCCCGCCACCTCTCCCACAAACTTGCTTTCGAGGAGGATGTCTCGTGGCTGAGCTTCGGCTACCCCGACGGCTCCTTCGCCGGGGCCACCGTGCGCAACAAGCGCATCTACCTCAACACCTCGAAGGCCGACGGCCAACCGCCCACCATGCGCGAAGTCCTGCCGGATGGCAGCCTCGGACCGCCTTATCCGGAAATCGGTGTGGCATCCTTCGATGCGCGGACGCGTCCCTGGTTCGAACAGGCCCTCGCAGCCGATCATCCCGTGTGGCTGGAGCCCTGACTTTGTCGGGGGCGGACGCGGCATCGGCGTTTCGCTCGCCGTCCGTCGTCCGGACGGCGGCCTGATCGGCGTGCTCGGCGTCGATTTCGAATTGAACGACATCGCGGCCAGATTGCGCAGCCTGGCCAGCCAAACGGGGGGCGAGACGATGATTTTCTCCACCGATGGAACCCTGGTGGCGACTTCGGAAAGGCGGAGCGACAGTCCGGTCATCCGCGCCGTACGCACCGTCTTCGACCAACCGGGTGAAAGGCTTCGCATGGCCGAGCGCGGCTGGGTCTCCGATGCGGTCAAGGTCGATGGCCAAACGTTTCTCGTCGGTCTGCGTCTCAACCGTATTTTCGGGGGACTCGAGTGCGTCAGCGCCGTGGTCTTCGAGCGCGAAGCCACCCTCGGGGCGATCGAAAAAGGCCTGCGCCGCAGTTTTTTTACGGCAGTCGCCGCGCTCATCGTCTCTCTCGCCGCGGCCTTTCTGCTGGCCCGCCGCATCGCGCGTCCCTTGCGGGCGGTCACCGAAGGGGTGCGCCGGATAGGCCGTTTCGAGTTGCAGGAAGCCGATTTCCCCCGCTCGCACATCCACGAGGTCGAAGTCCTCTCTTCCTCGGTGCAGCGCATGCGCCACAGCTTGCAGTCCTTCGCGCAATACGTGCCGGTCGACGTGGTCCGCGATCTTATCCGGGCCGGCGGCGTGGCCGGCCTCGGCGGCAACCGGCGCACCGTTACTGTGATGTTCTGCGACCTGCAGGGCTTCACCAGTTATGCCGAGAAAGTCTCCCCGGAGACCGCCGTCGACACGCTGACTGCTTATTTCGAAGTTTTCGTCCGCGCCATCGACAAGCAAGGCGGCGTGGTCGACAAATTCCTCGGCGACGGCCTCATGGCCCTCTTCAACGCGCCGTCCACCCTCCCCGCGCATGCCGCGGCGGCCTGCCGCGCCACCCTGCTGGCCCACCGCGAACTGTCAGCCGCCGGCGACCTCAGCGGATACACCCCGCTTGTGCGCACCGGGTTGCACAGCGGGGACGCGCTGGTGGGCAATGTCGGGACGGAACAGCGCTTCAGCTTCACCGCCATCGGCGATTGCGTGAACCTGACCAGCCGTCTCGAGCAACTCAACAAACGCTACGGCACGCGGATCATCGCCAGCGATGTGGTCCGCGAGGAATGCGGGGATGGCGAATTCCTCTGGCGCCTCCTCGACCTCGTTGCGGTGGAGGGCCGGAGGGAAAAGCTGGAAATTTTCGAGCTGATGAATTTGCAAGCGGACGCCACCGACGAGCAGCGCCGCATCGCCGCAATCTACCCCGAGGCGCTACGCCTTTTCTGGCGGCACGAATTCGCCGCGGCCCGCGCCGCGCTGGACAAGATCGCGCCGATCGATTCGCCGTCCCGCGCGCTTCTGAAGCGGCTCAGCGAGGAGGCCGCGGAAATATGCGGCGTGTGAGCACCTCGCCGCAACAGCGCTTTGACCTGCCGCCCGCCGGAGCGTATCAAGGTCCTGTGAGCACGGACACCGAATGGTCTCGTGCGCGGAGTTATCTTGCGCGCGCCCTGCGGTTGGTTTGTCCGGTTTGCGGGCGCTACCCAATGTTCCCGTCCGTGGCCCGCACACGGAATTTGCACGACTGGTTCACCCCGCTCGACGGCTGCCCGCGCTGCGGCTACGCCTACGACCGCGAACCGGGTTACTTTCTTCTCTCCATCTGGGCCATCAACTACGGCATCGCCGCACTTCTCGGCCTGGCGCTGTATGTCGTCTTCGAGGTCTTCTTCGACTGGCCGGTGTGGACGCTCATCACAGCGGTCATCGTCCCCGTCATTTTTTTCAACATCCTCTTCGCCCGTCATGCCAAAGCGATCTTCGTGGCGTGGGACCATTTTTTCGATCCGCATGAGCGCGAGGGCGGCGACGACGGTGGAAACATGCCGCTCGAGCCCCCGCCCACCCCGACACAGCCGCCAAAACGCGCCCGGCTGCCTGCCGATGCGGGCGTCTGAGCAGTATCCAGCTCTTGTAGCGGCGGACAGCCGAGCGCAGCGAGACGGGCTGAAGCATAGCGAAGCCAACTGATCTGTCCGCCGGACCCATCCGGACAAGGCACCGACGGTCACAGACCGCCGCGACAAAAGCAGCACGACGCCGTATTGCCGCCGATGCGCGAGAGCGTAAGATTGTTTCATGCCGGAATTGCTCAAGGCTCTGCTGGTCAGTGCGTCGCTCGGTGCACTTCTGGGTCTGGAGCGGCAATGGAGCGGCCAGCGGGACAACCCCAAGGCGGACACCATCGCCGGCGCCCGCACCTTCGCTTTGTGGGGCGGACTGGGCACGCTCTGCGCGTGGTTCGCGCGCGAGCACCACGCGGGATTTTTTCTCGCCGGATTCGTCGCCATGGTCGTGCTTGTTTCGCTTTTTCTTTTCCGCCGCGCGCAACGCGACCGCGACATCGGGCTGACCACCGGCGCGGTCGGTCTGGCCACCTACCTGCTGGGCGGGTTGGTCTTCTACGGCGAAGTCAAAACCGCCGTGGTGGTGGCCGTCTCGCTGGTCGTCCTGCTGGCCTCGAAGGACTGGTTGCACCGCCTCTCGAGCAAGTTCTCGCGGCAGGACGTCTACCAAGCGCTGCAATTCGCCGCGGTCACCGGCATCGTCCTGCCGCTCGTGCCCGACCAACCCTACGGCCCCTACGGCGCCTTCAACCCGTTCAACATCTGGCTCATGGTCGTGCTCGTCTCGGGGCTCGGCTTCGCCGGTTATGTCGCGGTGCGTATTTTCGGCGAGGACCGCGGGTTGGCCATGACCGGCCTGCTCGGCGGCCTCGCCTCGAGCACGGCGACCACGCTGGCCATGAGCCGGCAAAGCCGCGTGCGGCCGGAAACCGGACGGCTATGCGCCTTGGCCGTCGTGCTGGCCTGCACGGTCATGCTCGTGCGCGTCTCGATCCTCCTCGGTGCCGTCAGTCCTCCGCTCCTGCGCCAGGCTGCGCCATGGTTGCTCTTTGTTGCGTTGCCCGGACTGGTCTTCGCCGCGTGGAGCTGGCGCCATTTTCATGCCCGCACTGGGGCTGCACCTCCACCCGCCGAGGTGCGCAATCCGCTGAGCCTGCGCATCGCCATCCAGTTCGCCATCCTCTACGCGCTGATCGTCCTGCTCGTGCGCTGGGCGCAGGAGGGGTTCGGCGGTGCCGGGCTATACACCGCGAGCTTTTTTTCCGGGCTGACCGATTTGGACGCGATCTCGCTGTCCATTTCGCAACTGCAGCGGGAAGGCAGCGTGGGCATGGGCGCCGCAGCCCGCGCCGTGCTCATCGCCGCGGGAGCGAACTCGCTGCTCAAAGCCGGGATGGCTGTGTCGCTGGGCAGTTCCGAAATGCGGCGACCCGTCGCGCTGGTCCTCGGGGCAACGGTCCTCGCGGCTGCCTTGGCGGCCTGGCTCGCCTGAAACTCGTCAGCGGACCACCGTCTGCGTTTCCGCCGCGGCGGCCGCCGGACGCGAAGGGCTGTATTCCTGCAGGGCGAGCAGCTGGCTCACCGTGGCGAACCCGTAACCCTTCGCCTTGAGGTCACGGATCGTTCCCGGCATGGCTTCGATCGTGCCGGGATGGATGTCGTGGGCGAGGAGAATGCCGCCCGGCGTGGCGCCGTCGACCAGACGTTGGCGGACCACCGAGGCACCGGGGCGCCGCCAGTCGAGCGGGTCCACCGACCACATGATAACGTCGAGACCGTGGTCCTTGAACATGCTCTGGCGCACCCGGTCGTTGATCGCCCCGTAGGGCGGACGCATGTTGGTCGGCCGGCGACCGGTGACGCGTTGGATGATTTCCGTGGTGCTGGCGATTTCCTTGTTGAGCCGACCCGCACCGACGCTCGGGAGCGCGGGATGGCTCCACGTGTGGTTGGCGATTTCGTGGCCCTCGGAAACGATACGGCGGGCAATCTCGGGGTAGGTTTCAACATTGCGGCCGATGACATAAAACGTGGCGCGCACACCCTCGGCGCGGAGGATGTCGAGTAGACGCGGGGTCAGCTCAGGATGCGGTCCGTCGTCAAAAGTCAAAGCAAGGACCGGACGTTGAGTTTTGACCACATTGTAGCTCGCGGGGGCGCGCGGCGGACGGGGAGCGACGGGGCCGGCGGCACTGACACTGATCGAAGGCCCGTGGCGCGTGGCGCCGGCCGCGGAGCCGTCCGGGCCATTGTCCTGGGCACAAGCGGCTACGAGGACAGCCGCGGAGACAGCGAAGGGGGTGGCAATCTTCATAGGCGACGTGCGATTTACCATAGCAGGGACTAATCCGCCAGGAGCCCTTCTTTGGCAAGCTTGGGTCGCGGCGCCGAAGTGCGAAGAAGTTCGAGAAAGCTTCGCAGAGCCGGCGAACCCGCGCGGTTGCGCTTGGTCACCACGCCGACCGGACGCCACAAGCCGGGTGAGGCGATTTCCACCGGGATGAGGGAACCGGCGCGGCGCTCGTTGGCCAGGGCCGTTTCGGGCAGGATGGAAACGGCTCCGTCGATTTCCACGGTGCGTTTGACCGTTTCGATGTTGTCGAATTCGCGTTCCGGACGCAGACGCAACCCCGCCGAGCGCAGCGCGCGGTCGAGGGCCTTGCGCGTCGGCAGGTCGGCCGCGAAGGCGATGAATTTTTCCCGGGCCAATTCCCCCAGCGGAACCCGCGAGCGACGTGCCAGACGGTGGGAGGGACTGCAAACCAGCACCATGCGATCGCGCCAGAGAACCTCGGAGTCGAGACCACGTCGCGCCGCGGGGAAGGCCACCAGCCCGGCTTCGGCCCGACCGGCCAAGACCGAGGCGTAAACCTCGGCGGAACGCAAGTAGTCGGTATGGATTTTGACCTGCGGGAAAAGCCGCGCGAATTGCCGGGTGTAAGGCGGCAACTCGTGGAGACCGACGCTCAAGACGGCCGCCAGCCGCAGATCGCCGGTGACCACCTCGCTCAATTCGCGCAACCGCGTGTCGAGCCCGTCCACCACGCCGAGAATTTCCCGCGCCGCGCCGAGGAAGACGCGGCCCTCGGCGGTCAGCGAGAAACTCTTCTTGCCGCGCTCGATCAGCCGCACCCCATACTTCTTCTCGAGCGCCTTGACCTGCTGGCTCACCGCACTCTGCGTGATGCCGTTGAGCTGGGCGGCCTGCGAAAAACTGGCAGTTTCGGCCAGATCGCGGAATACTTTGAAAAGCAGGATCTGCACGGGGGTATGAAAGAAACTTATGCTCCGCTTTTGATACATAAGCAAATCTAATG
Organism: uncultured Verrucomicrobiae bacterium; assembly: GCA_963776165.1. Taxonomy (GTDB): domain Bacteria; phylum Verrucomicrobiota; class Verrucomicrobiia; order Chthoniobacterales; family JACTMZ01; genus JACTMZ01. The sequence continues at coordinate 13,706 of CAVZLI010000012.1, read as the reverse complement.
ACCGACGTTGCCACCCATCTCGCCGAAGTGCACCGGCAAATCGAAGCTGCCGCCGCGCGGGCCGGGCGTGATCCGGCCACCGTCCGCCTCGTCGCCGTGTCCAAGACGCATCCGGCCGAAGCCGTGGTCGCCGCGGCGGAGGCCGGCCAGCGCGTTTTCGGCGAAAGCCGCGTGCAGGAATCGAGGGACAAAATCCCCGCCTGCCCGGCCGGGCTCGATTGGCACTTCATCGGGCACCTGCAAAAAAACAAGGTCCGCCAAGCTCTCCCGCTGTTCGGATTTTTCCACAGCATCGACAGCGCGCCGCTCGCCGCGGCCATCGATCGCATCGCCGGGGAGATGAACAAGCCGGTGGACGGTCTCCTCGAGGTCAACGTATCCGGCGAGGAGACCAAGCATGGATTCCGCGCTGACCAACTGCGGACCGAGTTCCCTGCCCTGGCCAAGCTGCCGAACCTGCGCATCCGCGGACTGATGACCATGGCGCCCTACAGCGACAATCCCGAGGACGCCCGCCCCGTCTTCCGTGCCCTGCGCGAACTCCGCGACGAGCTACAGACCAAGCACAACCACCCCCTGCCCGAATTATCCATGGGCATGAGCGGCGACTTCGAGCCAGCCATCGAGGAAGGCGCCACTCTCGTGCGCATCGGTTCGTCCATCTTCGGCGCCCGACCGTATCCGCAAGCATGACACCGCAAATCTCCACCCTGCAGATCATCGGGAGCGAGCTGGCCATCGCTTGGAGCGACGGACACGAGACCTACCTGTCCTTGGAAGAGGTGCGCAAAGCCTGTCCCTGCGCGGTCTGCAACGGCGAACCGGACGTCCTCGGCCGCGGCGATAAACCCGAAGTAAAACACACCCCGGCCAGCTTCGAACTCGCTTCCTACGAGATGGTCGGCGGCTACGGCTGGCAGCCAAAATGGGCCGACGGACACAACACGGGGATTTTTTCCGTTGGTTACCTCCGGCGGCTCGATCCCTCGGCGCCCTGAGGCACCCGGCTTTGCTTTGACCGTGGCTCAGCAGGCGCTTTAATGGCGGGTCAGCCATGCCGACCAAACCGACCATCATCTACACCAAGACCGACGAAGCCCCCGCTCTCGCCACCTATTCCTTCCTTCCCGATCGTCGAAGCCTTCACCAAGCACTGCCGGCATCGAGGTGGAGACTGCGCGACATCTCGCTGGCCGGACGCATCCTCGCGGCTTTCCCCGACCGCCTACCCGACGAGCAGCAGACGTCCCGACGCGTTGGCCGAACTCGGGGCGCTGACCCTCAAGCCCGAGGCCAATATCATCAAACTGCCCAACATCAGCGCTTCGGTCCCGCAGCTCAAAGCCGCCATCGCCGAACTGCAGTCGCAGGGCTTCGCCCTCCCCGACTATCCCGATGATCGCCGGCGAACGCGGAGGAGAAAGACACGAAGGCCCGCTACGACAAAGTCAAGGGCAGCGCGGTCAATCCGGTCCTGCGCGAAGGCAACTCCGACCGGCGCGCCCCCAAGGCGGTCAAGGAATACGCGCGCAAACACCCGCACCGCATGGGCGCGTGGTCGCGGAGACTCGAAGACCCACGTCGCCACGATGGGCGCCGACGATTTCCGCTCCAACGAGCAATCGGTCACCGTTCCGGACGCCACCGACGGCCAAGATCGAGTTCCTCCCGGCCGACGGCGGCGCGGCCGTCGTGCTCAAAGACGGCATCCCACTGCAGGAGGGAGAAGTCTTCGACGCCACCTTCATGAGCCGCAAAGGGCTCATCGCCTTCCTCGAGGAGCAAGTCGCCGCGGCCGACGCTCGAGGGCATCCTCTTCTCCCTGCACCTGAAGGCCACCATGATGAAGGTCTCCGACCCGATCATCTTCGGCCACGCCGTCCGCGTCTTCTTCAACGACCTCATCGACAAGCACGCCGCCACCCTTGAAGAGCTCGGCGTCGACTTCAACAACGGCTTCGGCGACCTCGCGCGCGAAAATCGAGAACCTTCCCGCCGACGGAAGAAAGCCGCGATCGAAGCCGACTCCACGCTGCCTACGACAACCGCCCCGCCGTTGGCCATGGTGAACTCCGACAAAGGCATCACCAACCTCCACGTGCCCAGCGACGTCATCGTCGACGCCTCCATGCCCGCCATGATCCGCGACCTCGCGGCCAGATGTGGAACGCCGCGGGGCAAGACGCAGGACACCCTCGCCGTCATCCCCGACAGCTCCTACGCCGGCGTCTACCAAGCCATCATCGACTTCTGCCGCGAACACGGCGCCTTCGATCCCGCCACCATGGGCACCGTGCCCAATGTCGGCCTCATGGCCCAGAAGGCCGAGGAATACGGCTCGCACGACAAGACCTTCGAGATGCCCGCGGACGGCACGGTCCGCGTCACCGATGCCGGACGGCAAAATCCTCACTCGAGCACAAGGTGGAGGCCGGCGACATCTGGCGCGCCTGCCAGACCAAGGACGCCGCCGATCCGCGACTGGGTCAAACTCGCCGTCAACCGCGCCCGCGCCACCGGCGCGCCGGCCGTCTTCTGGCTCGACAAGACGCGCGCCCACGACGCGCAACTCATCGCGAAGGTCGAGACCTACCTCGCGCGACCACGACACCGACGGGCCTCGACATCCGCATCATGCCCCCCGCCGAGGCCGCACCTTCACTCTCGAGCGCATCGCCAGGCGGCGAGGACACCATCTCGGTCACCGGCAATGTCCTGCGCGACTACCTCACCGACCTCTTCCCCATCCTCGAAGTCGGCACCAGCGCCAAGATGCTCTCCATCGTCCCGCTGATGAACGGCGGCGGCCTGTTCGAAACCGGCGCCGGCGGCTCCGCGCCCAAGCACGTGCAGCAGTTCGCCGCCGAAAACTACCTGCGCTGGGATTCGCTCGGCGAATTCCTCGCCCTGGCCGCCTCGCTTCGAACACCTCGCCGACGCGACCGGAACGCCAAAGGCCAAAGTCCTCGCCGACACGCTCGACGCCGCCACCGGCCAAATTCCTCGAGGAAAACAAGTCGCCCCGGACGCAAACTCGGCACGCTCGACAACCGCGGCAGCCACTTCTATCTCGCCCTCTACTGGGCGCAGGCCCTCGCCGCGCAAAGCGACGATGCGGAGCTGAAGACAAGTTTTCGCCCCCGTCGCCGCGGAACTCGCCTCGAACGAGGACAAAATCGTCGCCGAACTCGCTCGCCGTCGCAAGGCCGACCCGGCCGACATCGGCGGCTACTACCGGCCCGACGACGCCTAAGCCTCCGCCGCCATGCGCCCGAGCGCCACGTTCAATCGCATAATCACCTCAGCCTGAACGGCTTTACGTCGCTGGCGGGAACGACTGGAGGCACTGTCCGACACTGTCGAGCTTCGCCTTAGGTTTTGTGATGGTTCTATCCCGCAGGTTGAGTTCTTCGAGCACTCCCTGGCAGGAGGCTTAGGAACTGCCCTGATTTTCTACTCCGCCAACAACAAAGCCCCTACTCTACGGTCACACTCTTGGCCAAGTTGCGCGGCTTGTCGACGTCGCAGCCGCGGTTGACCGCGATGTGGTAGGAGAGCAACTGCAGCGGGATGATGGTCAGCACGGGCATGAGGTAGTCCGGGGCGGACGGGACCCAGAGGACGTCGTCGGTGATTCTTTCCAAAGCATGGTGGCCTTCGGTGCCGACGCCGATGACCGGGCCTTTGCGGGCGCGGACTTCTTGGATGTTGCTCGCGTTTTTTTCGAAGAGGGCGTCGTCCGGCGCGATAAAGACGGACGGCATGTCGGGGTTGACCAGCGCGATGACGCCATGTTTCAGCTCGGCGCTCGGGTAACCGGAGGCCGACATGTAGCTGATCTCTTTGAGCTTGAGGGCGGCCTCCATGGCCACGGGGTATTGGAATTGGCGGCCCATGAAGAGCATGCCGTGGGCATTGGTGTATTTCTCGGCGACCTCGGGCAGGTGCGGGTTCATCTCCAGCACGCGGGCTACTTTGTCCGGAAGACTTTCAAGCTCTTCGATGATGCGCAGGCCGTCCGAACTGGAGAGGTTGCGGATGCGGCCCATGAGCAGCGAGAGCAGCGTGAGGATGGTAACCTGCGAGGTGAACGATTTGGTCGCAGCCACGCCGATCTCTGGTCCGGCGTGCATGTAGACGCCGCCGTCGCTTTCGCGGGCGATGGTGCTGGCCACGTTGTTGCAGATACCGAGCGTGCGGTGGCCTTTGCGCTGGCTTTCGCGCAGGGCGGCCAGGGTGTCGGCGGTTTCGCCGCTCTGGCTGATGACGAACGTGAGCGTGTATTTGTCCAGCGGCATGTTCCGGTAACGGAACTCGCTGGCGATCTCCACCTCGGTCGGCAGACAGGCCAGGCTCTCCATGGCGTATTCGCCAACCATGGCGGCGTGGTGGGCCGTGCCGCAGCCGATGAGGATGATGCGTTCCACTTCGCGCAATTCGGCCGGCGTCATGTTGAGTCCGCCCAGCTTGGCCGTGGCTTCCTCGGAGGAGAGGCGCCCGCGCATGGCATCGCGCACCGAGGAGGCCTGCTCGAAAATTTCCTTGAGCATGAAGTGCGGGTAGTCGCCTTTGGAGGCTTCCTCCGCATCGAAGTCAACCGTGCTGATTTCGTATTCACGACCATCGCCGGCCAGCGACTGGATTTGGAACGTGTCGGGCCGGAGCAGGACGATCTCAAAGTCCTTCAAATAAACGACATCGCGCGTGTGGTTGACCAAGGCGAGCGGGTCGCTGGCCAGGAAGTTCTCGCCCTTGCCCACGCCGAGCACGAGCGGGCTGCCGCGCCGCGCGCCGATGAGCAGGTCGGGCACATCACGATGCATGACGGCAATGCCGTAGGTGCCGTGCACTTCGCGCAGGGCCATGCGCACGGCCTCGACCAAGTGGTCGGCGGAAGGTTCACCGAGCTGGATGGCGTATTTGCCGATAAGGTGGGCAAGGACTTCGGTGTCGGTTTCGGACTGGAAAACATGCCCCTCGCGCTCGAGTTCCTCGCGGAGCTTTTCGTAGTTCTCGATAACGCCATTGTGCACCAGCACAATGCGTCCGCTCTGGTCGGTGTGCGGGTGGGCATTTTCCCCGGTCACCGCGCCGTGGGTGGCCCAGCGCGTGTGGCTGATCCCGCGGGTGCTGTGGACGGGATGCTCGGAGACCAGCTGGGCGAGGTTCTGGATGCGGCCGACCGACTTGAGGATTTCGAGCGAGCCGTTGTTGCCCAAGGCGACGCCGGCCGAGTCATAGCCGCGGTATTCCAGCCGCCGCAGCCCGTCCAGAAGGATAGGGGCCGCTTCGGCCGGGCCGACGTAACCGACAATGCCGCACATAGGTAACCGCAAATAGTGCGACATCCCGGGACCGGAGGCAACCACGGGAATCGCCCCCCCCCGAATCACGGGCAATTCCCGGCGTGACATCCGCCCTGCTTTGCGCGAACCCATAAGCCCTCATGGCACCCGTCGACGCCCCCAGAGTCAGCGCCGCTCTCGCGCGGACGCTGGGCATCATCATGGGCGGAGGTGCCGGCAAGCGCCTCTTTCCCCTGACCAAAGACCGATCCAAGCCGGCCGTTCCGCTCGGCGGCAAATACCGGCTGGTCGATATTCCCATCAGCAACTGCCTGAATTCCGGTATCCGCAGCATCTACGTGCTGACCCAATTCAACACCGCGTCGCTCCACCAGCACATCAACGGCACTTACAAGTTCGACATCTTCAGCGCCGGCAGCTTCGTGGAAATCCTCGCCGCCCAGCAAACTCCGACTGGCGCCGGCTGGTATCAGGGCACGGCCGACGCGGTGCGGCAAAACCTCTCCTATTTTCTCGAGAAGCCGTGGGACCACTACCTCATCCTCAGCGGCGACCAGCTTTACCAGATGGATTTTCGGGAGTTGATGGCCAGCCACCTCGCCTCGGGCGCGGAACTGACCATTGCCACGCTGCCGGTCGACCGCCACGACGCGCAAGGTTTCGGCATCATGCAAACCGACGACGAGAAACGCATCACGCGTTTCGTCGAGAAACCGACCGACCCCGCCGTGCTCGACAGCCTGCGCATCCCGCCGGCGGTGGGGGCGGAACTCGGTCTCCCGCCCGAGGCGGACCGCTATCAGGCGTCCATGGGCATCTACCTTTTCAACCGCTCCGTGCTCGAGGCCTGTCTGGCCGGCAATCAGGAAGACTTCGGCAAGCACATCATTCCCGAGGCCATCAAAGACCGGCGCGTGCAGGCCCACGTCTTCCAGGGCTATTGGGAGGACATCGGGACGATTCAGTCGTTTTTCGAAGCCAACCTGGCCTTGGCCGAAATCGAGCCCCCGTTCAGCTTCTACCGCCCGGGCGCCGGCGTTTACTCGCGACCACGCTTTCTGCCCGCCAGCAAAGTCAACAGCGCAACCATCCGCCGTGCCGTGGTCTCGGACGGCTGCATCATCACCGACGCGACCCTCGACCGCTGCGTCGTGGGAATCCGCAGCATCATTGAAAGCGGCTCCGTGCTGCGCAATGTCGTCCTCATGGGGGCGGACTATTACGAGGCGCAGACCGCCCCCCCGAACGGTGCGCCGCCGCTCGGCATTGGTCGCAACACCACGATTAGTGACGCCATCGTCGACAAGAACGCCCGTATCGGGGAACGCGTGGTCATCAGCCCCGACGGCAAGCCGTCCGACCACGACGGCGAGAACTACTACGTTCGCGACGGTATCGTCATCATCCCGAAAAACGCCGTGATCCCCGACGGCACGTGGATCTGATCCTCTCTCAACCCCAAACTCCCCGATCTCAACTCACACATGTCCGCCGTCATTCCCTCCAGCGGCCCGTCCGCTCCGCAATCCCACGGAAAAATCAAAGCCATCGTTTACTTCGTCGGCTTTACCGCCGCCTTGGCCGGTCTCCTCTTCGGTCTCGATGTCGGTGTCATTTCGGGCGCGAACGAATTCATCCAGAAGGATTTCCAGATCGACGATACGCGCGTCGAACACATTGTCAGCGCGCTGCTCTGGGGGGCGGTTTTCGGCGTGCTGCTCAGCGGTTTCTTTTCCCTGCGCTTCGGGCGCCGCGGCACGATCCTGATCAGCGCCTTGGTCTTCGCGGTCGGTTCCGTTTTCTGCGCCATGGCCCCCTCACCCGGCTTCCTCATCGGCGCGCGGTTCTTCCTCGGCATCGCCGTGGGCATGGCCTCGTTCGTCGCCCCGCTTTATCTCTCGGAGATCGCCCCGCAGAGCGTGCGTGGTGCGCTCATCTCGATGTATCAGCTGATGATCACCATCGGCATCGTGGTCGCCTTCCTCAGCGACACCTTTTTCGCGTCCTACGCCGACCTGCAACCGCTGGCCACCAAGCTGAGCGAATCGGTCAGCACCTTGGCCGGCGGACGCGGGCAGATGGTCATGGAGGGCTACTTCGCCATGCCGTGGCGTTGGATGCTCGGCATCATCGCGGTTCCAGCCGTCCTCATGTTCCTCGGCATGCTCCTCCTGCCGGAGAGTCCGCGTTGGCTGGTCCTGAAAAAGCGAGGCCCCAAAGCCCTCGAAGTCCTGCGCCGCTTGGCCAGCACCGAGCAGGAGGCCGAGCGAGAGCTGGCCGAGATCGAAGCCAGCTTGCAGGTCGAGCAGAAGGGCTTCGCCCTCTTCAAACAGAACCGGAATTTCCGCCGCGCCATTTTTCTCGGTGTCGGACTGCAGGTTATCCAGCAGTTCACCGGCATCAACGTCATCATGTATTACGCCCCGCGCATCCTGCAGGAGGCGGGCTTCGATACCACGGCGGAACAAATGTGGGGCACCGTGCTGGTCGGCACGATCAATGTGCTGGCCACTTTCATTGCCATCGCTTTCGTCGACCGGCTCGGGCGCAAGCCCATCATGTATACCGGCTTCACCGTGATGGGCGCCGGCATGCTCTCGCTCGGGGCCATCTTTCACCTCGGGCTCGGCGGCGGAGGGCAGGACATGACCATGAGCTACCTCGCCATCGCCTCGCTTGTCGTCTTCATCATCGGCTTTGCCATGAGCGCCGGACCGATCATTTGGATTCTTTGCGCGGAAATCTTCCCGCTGGCCGGACGCGATTTCGGCATCACCTGCAGCACGGCGACCAACTGGACGGCCAATGCCATCGTCGGCATGACCTTCCTCACCATGCTCAACACACTCGGTCCCGGGAACACCTTCCTGCTCTACGGCGCGCTCAACGCCATCTTCATCATCTTCTTCCTCGCCTTCGTGCCCGAAACCAAAGGCATCTCTCTCGAGTCGATCGAAAAGAAACTCCTTTCAGGTGCCCCGCTGAAACAGATCGGACGCTGACCCGACAGAACCCTCTATTTGTAGCGGCGCTTTCCTTGCCTCACTCCTCGATCTTGACCGGCGTCCCCTCCCGCACACGCTGGAAAATGAGCGGGGCGATATCCACGGGCAAACGCACAGAGGTATCCGACGCCGGATATCCCGGCAGCCTCCCGGCATGGAGGGCAAGACCTTCGTCGCCGAGGGTCATGTGGTATTGGACCGGATCCGGACGAAAGACGGTCCCGCTCGGCGCCGCGTCAATCCGCGTGCTTACTCCGGAGCGGACCACATGGCCCGCGTTGTCGATAAAATCCCCGTGCCGGTTCGACACGTAGGTCGCAGCTTTTTTCGTGATGGTGTAGCTGCCGGCGGGCGTTTGTCCGCGCCTTTTACCGGTGGAGACCGGCACATCAATGGCCGCCTCGCTGCCGACGAAAAGATAAGCGCGCTGGCGTGCGATCGATACAACCACGCTGGTGTTCTCCGGGTTGGCCTGCTCGAGCACGCGGGGCACGACCTTTGGCGGATCTTGGGTGCGAATCATGTCGGCCGGGGATTCGAGTTTGGTCTCCTCGCCTTCGGCGCCCGCCGCACCCTGTGCACATAGCACGCAGCACACCACCCAGACGGCACCAAGAACAAAGGACCGAGGCATGGAAGGGAAAGTAGGGTTGCACTCGCCATTTTCAATCCCATTCGCTTTGATGCCCCCGTGCGCCCGCCCCTGTTTCTCCTCGCCGCGGCGCTCGGGGCAGCGGTCCTCCCACCCCCGCTCCACGCCCAGTCGAAGACAACGCTCTGGAAGCCGCCTATCGCCGTGTCGACCAACGTCTCCGTCTGGCGCGGCGAAAGCATCCGGATTCCCCTGCGCGGTTTCCAAGGCAACAACCCCGTGGCCTACGAAATCAGGGACCAACCGCGCCACGGCCGGCTCTCCGCCATCACCCAACCCGATCCCGACCGCGTCTCGCTTTCGACCGACGGCTCTGTTGTGTACACGCACGATGACTCCGACGAGAGTTTCGACGACAAATTCACTTTCCGCGTCCGCGCCGTCCGCGGCGGCGGCGGCGTGAGCGCCCCGGCAAGCGTAGGAATCACCATCATGGACCGTCCACCGGTCCTCGTCGCTCCATCTGTGCTCGATTTCCAAGCAGCCGCAGGTGACAGCATGACCCTTCCGCTGGGACTGACCAATGCGGGCGGGGGCTTCCTGCAGATCGCCGCCCGCGCCAATCCGCCCTTCGAAATTCTCGGCGAGCAAGTGATCGAATTGCCGCGCGGCGCCTCGACAAACGTCATGATCCGTTACGCGCCGGCGACCGCGGGGCAAGAATCACGGCAAACGCTGCAGCCCGGCACCAACGATTCGACCGGCGCGCGCATCGTCCTCCACGGCCGTTCGGTGGCCCCGTTCGAAGTCGAGAACTCAGGCGGGGAATTCGCCCTCACAGGTCATGCGCGCATCTCCACACTCTCACTGCGCAGCCGTGCCACCGGACGCCAAGAGGTCACCGTGACCTCGGAGCCCGCCGGACTCGTCGAGGTTCGGTCACCCGTGCCACTCGATCCCGGAGCATCCGAGAACATCAAGTTGCTCATCCCGGCGGAGCGCAAAGGCGAAAGGAAGGAAGTCACCGTGACCTTCGCCACCGACTTCTATCGAGACAAGGTCACCCTCATCGCCCCGCCGGTGCCATCGGAAGTCGAGGTGACCACGACACATTTGGATTACACGGGCAACAACGATACTGCCGTTCTTTCCGTAACCAACTCGGGTGGAGTCACCGGGCGATTCAGGCTGAATCCCGTGCCCGGATTAGCTTTCACCAACGATGTCCGCATCGACGCCCGGGAAATGGAAGTTGAGCCGGACACGCAGACGAACATCGACATCCGCCTCGAACTGCGTCCCGGGGAGGAACCTCCCACCGAGTTGCTCGTCGATTTGGGCGCCGGACGACTGGCGCGCATCGCCATCACCGCACCACTGCCCAGCCCAACGCCATCGCCGACAGCCTCCCCGATCATTCCGCCGCCGCCCCCACCCCCTCAGCCTAAGCCTTGGAAACTCAACAAGGATGTTCGCTTGGCCACCGCAGACGACGGCTCCGAGTCGTTAGAGTGGAAAACTTCACTCGGTGGATGGCAGGAACCGCAATTGGAAATCAACCGCGGCGGCGGATGGGAAACCTACACGCCCCCCGAACCGCCAACCGGCGTCATGGAACGCTTCGGCGATTGGATTTCCGGATTTTTCGGAGGCCTCATCCCGGACCACGATGTGCCGTCCACCAACGACGAACCGGCCCCGCTGCCCGAGTGGAGAGCCGAAGCCGTCGACAGCGCCTTCGCTTCGAACGAAAAGGCGCGCTGGAGGATCACGGCCAAGAAAGGAGCCCCCGGCAAACGCCAACCCGCATCGGAGGAATTCCACATCGACTGGGAAAAAAAGAAGTTGGTGAAAGCCGAGTCGCGCGCAGACCGGCACGCTCGCCCACGCCTGCCGCTTCGCCACAAATTGCGGCGGCAACGTCCGCGTCACCGTCCCCGACTCCCACCATCGGCGTCCGTCGGGTGGTCCCCGCGCTCAAAGTCGAAAGCGCCCGCGCCGATCCGCAGCGCCATTCAGCCACGGTGCAGGTCATCTTCCCGCGCGACCCGGAAGCCAACGGCTACCGTTTGGAACATGGATTCAATCCCACCCTGCTGGACCCTGCCAGCGGACTGCCCTATGCCGGCGATTTTCGCATCGCACCGCACCCTTCGGCCGTCGCGACGGTTCAGGGCACGGCGGAAACCGAATATGAAGGCCGCGAACTGACGGCTCTCGTTGCCACGATCGAAGGGCTGACACCGGGCACGTCCACGACATGGCGCGTGGTTACCATGGCAGATGGTGAGGATCGCTGGCCGACCGGCGAGTTCATCGTCAGCACACTACCCCCTTGGCGATTCCCTTGGCGCCAGGCCGGTCTGGGTGCTGCGTTCCTTGCCTTGGCCGCCGTTCTCTTTTTCGCTGGCGCATCAATCGCGCGCCGCACTGAAGATCACGGTAGCGCGACGTATTGCTCTGGCCTTCGCCGATGCGGGAAAGTATAATTGTTTCATGTTTCGCGCTTTCCCTTCCGCGCTGGCCGCCCTGTTGCTCTGTTCGTGCGTCAGCACACCCGTGCATCCGCCGACCACGGTGCCATCCGTCGATCTGGGGCGTTACGCAGGCGAGTGGTATGAAATCGAGTCTTTTCCCAATTGGTTCCAGCGCGGCTGCGAAGGAAGCCGGGCCGTTTATACGCCGCTGCCCGATGGCACGATCAAAGTGGTCAACACCTGCGACCGGCGGGGCAAGTCCGCTTCGGTCGAAGGCACCGCCCGCGTGGTTCCCGGCAGCAACAACAGCAAACTCAACTTGCGCTTCTTCGGTCCGTTCGAGGGCGATTATTGGATCCTCGATTTGGACCCGAACTACCGCTGGGCCGCCGTCGGCTCGCCCAACCGGCGCTACCTCTGGATTATTTCCCGCACACCGCAAATGGACCCGGGGCTGCTCGGACGCATCCGAGCGCGGCTCGCCGCGCAGGGTTTCGATGTCAGCCGCCTGCACCCCTCCACCCCCACGTCATGAGTCTCGAGCAACCCTCGCGGGAAGACCTTCTCCCGGCCAGCCAAAGCCCGTCCGCAAATACTGCAAAATCCGCGCGCGGCGGCAACGGCGAGGCGCGCATCTACCTCTCGTGGGGAGGCTCCATCTTTAGGTCCGGCCCGCCCCGACGAGGTGGCCGCCGGTGTGCGAACTTCGTGGTTCGACAAAGACGCGCTCTTTTCGTTCGAGGGCCAGCCGGAATGGCTTCCGGTGAAAGAATTCCCGGGACTACAGGAAGGCGGAAACCACACCTTGGCCGGGCGCCGTGTCGGGTCCGCCCCGGATGAGGCTCCGCCCCTCCCTTCGGCCGAACCACGCCTCGCAAAACCGTCCGGCGCGAAAACACGCCGCGCCGGACGCCGGTCCGGCAAGTCGGGATAGTCCGCCGCCGCGGAGGCCGGGGCCGGTCGGGCAAAGTGGGGCGCGCCCTTGTCTTCGGCATCGTTCTGCTCTCCGCGGCAGCCACCGTGGCGCTGCTCTTTCTGATGATGCAGTTTTAAGCTTTCGCGCCGTCGATGGCTGCAGCGACCTTTAGGCGCAGTGCGTTGAGGCGGATGAAGCCTGTCGCGTCGGTCCGGTTGTCCGACTGAGTCGGATACGGCATCCATCGGGGCGATGTCGCGGATCTCAGAGGCTGGCAGAGCATGAAAAGCGTACCGGGGGCTATAGCATCCCCCTTGTAAAGTTTGACCCGCACCTCGCCGGTAACGTTCTTCTGCGTCTCCTCGACCAGCGCCTGCAGGGCCCGCCGCTCGGGGGCGAACCAGAATCCGTTGTAAACCAGCGTGCTGTATTGCGGGATAAGCGAATCGCGCAGATGCATGGCCTCGCGGTCCATGGTCAGCGACTCCATCTGCCGGTGCGCGAAATGGAGAATGGCCCCGCCCGGCGTCTCGTAGACCCCGCGGCTTTTCATCCCGACGAAACGGTTCTCCACCATATCGACGCGGCCGATGCCGTGCTTGCCGCCCAATTTGTTGAGGACCTTCATGACCCAGAACGGACTCAACGAGGCGTCCTGTTGCCCATCATAGCCCATCGCCGCCAGCATTTCCCAGAGTCCGCGGCAGGCGATGCCCGTGCAGTCGCCGCGCTCGAAACGCAACTCCACCAGCTCCGCCTCGTCCGGCGCGTCCTCGGGCGACACGCTCAGACGGAACATGTCTTTGTTCTCCTCGTTGCTCGCATCGAACCACGGATCCTCGAGGATGCCGCTCTCGAAACTGATATGGAGCATGTTGCGGTCCATCCTGTAGGGTTTTTTGGCCGAGACCGAACGGGGATGCCGTGGGCTTCAGGATACGCGATCATATCGGCCGACCCGGGAACGCGGAATCCCTCCTGCCGCCACGGCGCGATCACCTCGATCTCGGGCTCGAGCGCAGCGGCCGCCAGCTCGAAACGCACCTGGTCGTTCCCCTTGCCCGTGGCACCGTGGCCATGGCTTCCGCACCTTCGGCGATAGCGATGTCGACCATGCGCTTGGCAATCAGCGGGCGGGCAATGGAGGTGCCGAGCAGATAGGTTCCTTCGTAGAGCGCCTCGGCCTGCATCATCGGGAAAATATAGTCCTTGGCGAACTCTTCCTCGACGTTGTCGACATAGCATTTGACCGCCCCGTGTTGAGCGCCTTTTCCTCAAGGCCGTCGAGCTCCTCTTCCTGCCGATGTTGGCGCAGTAACAGATGACCTCGGCGTTGTAGGTTTCCTGGAGCCAGGTCAGCAACACGGTGGTGTCCAGACCGCCGGAATAAGCGCAAACAATCTTCATCAA
>CAVZLI010000011.1:0-89323 GCA_963776165.1 uncultured Verrucomicrobiae bacterium | reverse complement strand
ACGGGCTGATCTCACTCGGAGTCGAGCGGTTCGAGCGCGTCCTCGTCATCTTCGAGAACGACATCCGCTTCCCCGAAGTCCTGCTCGGTATCGTCAGGGCCGGTGCCGTGGCGGTCCCGGTCAACTTCAAGTTCCCGCCGCCGCAGCACATCGATCTGGCTCGAGACTGTGGGAGTCGCATCGTCTTCGGCAGCGCCGGGATGGCCGAATCCGTCCTCGCCTGCCTGGCCGACGGGGTTGCCGAGGTCGGTATCGTCGTCGATGCCGACCGAGCTGGGCTTCGAAGCTATGACGAATGGCTGGCCTCATCTTCGCCCGAGCGCTGCGATCATGGGTCGGCCGGCAGCGACGTCTGCATCCAGGCGTACACCTAGGGGCTCCACCGGCATCCCAAGGGGGTTCTGCTCTCGCACCGTGGGCTTTTGCTTAACCCCCAAGCTCCAGGCGGAATCCAACCGGATCGACGAGAACTCACGGGTCTTGTTGTCGACGCCGCTCTTCCACATGAACGCCACTGGCGCGGGGCTCCTCCCGTGCCTGAGCCAGGGCGGCTCGGTGGTTATTCTCAAGGAATTCGACGCGGACTGCGTGATTGATGCGATTGAGACTCTACGGCTGCACGTACACCACCGGTGTTCCGGCCACGTACAAGCTGATTCTGGATGCCGCGCGAAAAAGAACGCACGTGGATGCCTCCAGCCTCGAGTTCATCGCAGTGGGGTCTGCTTCCATGACACGCGCGCTTCTCGACGAACTGGTCCAAACCTTGCCTGGTGTCGATGTGATCGAAGGTTACGGGCTGACGGAGTCCGGGCCCATCATCACCCTCAACCCACGGGGCCGAAACAAGCTGGGCACGATCGGTCCCGCTCTTGCGGGCTTCGAGTGCAAGGTCATCGACTCCGACGGGAACATCTTGCCACAGGGAGAGGCGGGGCAACTTGTCGTGCGGAGCGAGTGTAACGCCCTCGGCTATTATAACCGGCCGGACGCCCAGGCGGAGCGCTTCCGGGACGGCTGGGTTCTATACCGGGGATATCGTGACGTGCCAGACACCAAGACGGCTGGTTCACCTTCAGGGGGCGCGTCGACGACCAGATGGAAGTGGGCGGCCACCACGTCTTCCCGGCCGAAGTCGAGAACATCCTCGCCACTCATCCGGAAGTGCGGGACGTCTGTGTCGTTCCTGTCCCCCACGAGGTGAAGGGCCAGGTTCCGGTGGCCTTCGTCGTGCGCAACGTCGGGTCGAAGCTCGGCGAGAAGGAACTCGTTTTTGACTACTACCTGACGCGCGGACCCGCGTATTCCCATCCGCGCCATATCTACTTCATCGACGAGATGCCGCTCTTGGCGACCGGGAAAACCGACCTGCAGGCTCTTGCAAAGCAGGCTCTTGCAAGGCAGGCGCGCGAGCCAGGTAAATGAACGGGGCCTTCTCCCCTCCCCCGCTGGACTTGCCATCGCGAGTGCTTGTCGGGCCTGCAGCCCGGGACGGGGCTTGAATCGCCTACCCACGAAGATAATCGCCAACTGAAATGCAGCCTGACCGGGTGCCAGAGTCTCGAGACCGGACGAAAGGAGTATCGCCGTTTCGGTTAAACGGCCGCACGCGCCGAGTCCGGCACCGGTCGTTTTTTTCCGGCTTCATCCACCGCCACGTAGGTGAAGGTGGCCTCGGTCACCTGAAACCTCGGCTTCTGGGGTTCGCCCGTTGGCGTGCGCGGCTTGACCCAAACCTCCAGCTTCAGGGTCACGGACGTGGTTCCAATCCGAATCACCCGCCCATGGCAACACACCACATCCCCCACCTTGACCGGCTGTTGAAACTTGAATGCGTCCACCGCCACGGTGACACAGCGCCCGCAGGTGAGCTCCTGCACCAGCATGTCCCCGGCCATGTCCATCTGCGACATCAGCCAGCCCCCAAAAATATCACCGCTCGGGTTGGTATCCGCCGGCATGGCCAAGGTGCGCAAGAGCAAATCGCCGTGTGGTCCGGCAGTGCCGGAAGCATGCTCCTCGTCGTGATTCATTGATTGGTTCATTGCAACCCCAAGGCAAGAAGGCCGAGGGCCTCGGCCTTCTTGCGCAATTCGTTCGCCAACTCGGGCCTCACCACCTGAGTCTCTTCGACCCCCGCTTCGTACGGGGCGGGTTTATTTTGGAAACATGCAGCCAACGAATTTTGAGGTGTCCAGCGGGTCTTGAAAATTCGCTTTGCGCTTATTGATGAAAGCGTCGGCTCCCTCGCGGAGGTCCTGCGTACGCTGTAGCACATCGAGCACGTCAAGCAGCTTCGCGATGGCCTGCTCCTCGGGCAAGTAAATGCCATACCGCAACACCTGCTTGACGGCACAAACGGCCTGCTTCGGAGCACTTGCAAGCCTTGCAGCAAGTTCTTGCGCGTGTGCGAGCACCTCGCCCTTAGGCTTAATGTGATTGGCGTAGCCCCACGCGAGCGCTTGCTGCGCATCGATCATATCGCCCAGCAAAAACAACTCACTGGCGCGGCCAATGCCGATACGCCGTGTGATACGCACTGAGCCTCCACTGCCGGGTATGGCGCCAAGGTTTATTTCGGGTACGCCGAATTTTGAATTTTCGGCGACCACGATGATGTCGGCGCCGGCTGCGAGTTCCATGGCACCGCCGAGCGCATAGCCTTCAATGGCCACGACGGTGGGTTTCGGGAAATTGGCGAATTTGGTGAATGTTTCGTTCTCAGGAGCGAGCTTGCGAGACACGACGCCACCGTCCGCCAACAGTTCGGGAAATTCCTTGATGTCGGAGCCGGTGCCGAAAGCGCGGTCACCGTCGCCTGTGAGTACAAGCGCCGATATCGCTGGGTCAGCCTCCAGGCGGGTCAGGGCCGCGTCCAACTCGCGTCTCATATCCAGTGTCATCACGTTCATCGGCGGGTTCACGAGGAACAAGGTTGCCACGCCGCCAGAGATCTCCACGCGGACTTTTTGGTCACTCACTTCTTTTGCTTGTTTTTGGTCACTCATTTTCTTTTTCCTTTAGTTGCTATGTTTGTTATTGTTGGTTTTCTTGGTATAATATAAGATTTATATTTTCGGCGCATCCGTGCCTCTGTCGGGATCAGAATATCACTCGGGTGCGCAATCCGAACAAGGCGACAAAATTGCTGTCGGGGTTCAAAGCCGGATTCCCAACGAATTGCAGGCTGGGCGTGATCTGAAGGTTCTCGGCAAGCTGGACCCTGTAGAAGACCTCGCTTATCCACTGGTCGTCGAGGTCGACCCCGAACGTATCCGAATTAGGGCGGCCCCAGTTGACGCCGACGCCGAGCAGGTTGCCGCCGGGCTTGTCCTGGTATCCAAAACCGCCGCTCACCGACCGATCGAAAAGGCTCCCGCCTTCATGGGCCCAAGCGGCACGCAAGAACAGCAACCAGTGCTCGTACACAACATGGGAGACAGAGCCATTGACGCCCCATCCGCTCTGCACGCCGCTAACGTCACTCTCATCGGTCTGCCAGACCGCGATATGCGCATTGTCGAACAAAAATCGCTTGCCGCCTCCGGTGATCCCGATCTCCGCCGTCTTAAAGGTGTTGAATTCACCGAAGAAAGTCCCGAAGCCCTCACCCGGGGATGTCGGCTGGGAGCCGGCGTCGATGATGCTGGCTGCCGCATAAATGTTCTCGGTCAGATAGCCGCCGACCATCGCGCCAAGCGCGGCGTCCGGCAACACGAGCATCGTGTTGGAGCCGACCGTAAAGGCGAGATCGAGAAAACCGGTCCAAGGACTGGCCAACGCGTAACCATCGAAATATTCCTTCATATCAAGAAAGCCGACACGCAAGACAGCGCGGTCGTCGGCGAAAACCTGCTTCCAATAGAGAGTGGTTGCGCGAAAGCCATCGTCGTTGAAGACGGGTTCTGGCGTACCGACGAACCCGACTTCGACGCCGAAGGCAGACGGCGGAATGGCGGTGTAGGCGTGCCGGTGTTCGACCTTGAACTCAAGGCTGCCGGTGTTCGCCGCGTCGCGGTTCAGCAACTCCCAGGAGCCAAACAAGCGCGCGACCCCGGAGGCCGAGGTGTCGTCGCCAAGGCTGTCGGTCGCGGCGAAACCCACTGCGAAGTAATCGCCGCCGAAGCTGAGTCCTGTGCTCTCGGCGATACCGGCCTTCCATCCTTCCCACGCTTTGAGGACATTGAGATCGAGTAGATCCGCCTTCTCCTTGCGATCATCGCGCAGGATAGTGCTCCCCGCTTGGGGACCGCTGAAAGGGTCATGGTCAAAAGCATTTTGCACCGGCGCCCCGGTGCGGGAGGCGCCCTGCTCTGCGTTCTCCGCGAAGGCCGTTTGCCAGCACATAAAGAATGAGAGCACAGCCAGTAGCGCGACTATCAGCCTTGGTGACAACAGTGCGTCTGCCGCACGGCAAAGGTGCGCAGGGAGGTGCCGGGCGTTTCGCCCGGCTTTCAGACAAGAGCAACAGCCGACCTGGTCGAAGAGTCTGCGCCGCGTGCTGCGGGATGACTGCATCAGCGCCTCCCCGTCCCAGTCGCGGCCGAGCCAGGCCAGCTGGAAGCTGACCATTTTAGGATCTTGTAAAGACTGGTTGTCTTTTCTCGACAAATGCTTTGGTCCCTTCCGCCTTATCATGAGACTTGGCAACTACTCCGAAGACTGATGCTTCCTGATGGATGCCATCTTTATTTGACATGTCATTGCCGGCATTCATCACCTTTTTTGCACTTGCCACGGCAAGCGGACCGTTTTTTCCTATGACTTGTAAGCACTCAACTGCGGCTTGCAAGCAGCTTGCTTTATCATCTAATACTCTATTCACCAATCCCCACTCATAGGCTTTGTCGACATCGATAAAAGTGCCTGAATAGATCAGCTCCTTTGCCCGGTTTCGACCAATGTATTTTGGAAGTCTTTGGGTTCCACCAAAAGCAGGTAATACACCCCATTTCACTTCAGGCTGTCCAAAAACTGCCTGCTTCGAAGCAAAAATGAAATCGCAAGACATTGCCATTTCACATCCACCGCCAAGTGCAAAGCCTTGAACACAGGCAATAAGAGGCAGTTCCAAGTCTTCCATGGCCAAGGTGACGGCCTGTCCTGTTTCAGCAAAGACTTGTGTTTCTTCCGGAGTCATTTGAGACATCGCAGATATATCCGCACCTGCCATAAAAGCTTTTTCTCCAACACTTGTCAGAATAGCGCCCTTATATTTTGAAACATCGATGTTTTTTATCGCATCCAACATCTCATCCAACACCGTCTTATTGATTGCATTCAGTTTGTCAGGTCTGTTTACTTCCAAATAGAAAATATCATCTTTTTCAAATGCATTGATTGTTTTATAATTGGTGCTCATATTTTTTGTCTTTCTTTAATTGCTTCTTTGCTTGTTTCGCTTTTCTGCTGGCTTGATTCCGTCCCAGAATATCAAACAGGACACTCATCCGGCGCTCTTGCCGCCATCTGCGGCCAAACCAAGTTCGCTAAGGATCTCTTCGGTGTGCTCGCCGAGCTGTGGCGCCATTCTTCTCACCGTAACAGGGGCGTCACTGATATGAACAGGGCAACCGATGGTAGTAATTTTTCCAAGAATCGGATGATCTATATCTATCAGCATATTGTTAATCTTCGTTTGCGGGTCATCCATTACTTCACTCAATTTGCGGACCCGGGAACAGAGCACATCCTGCCCTTCAAATCGTGCCAATGCTTCTTCCATGGTATATTTGGCAATTTCCTTGCGCAGTGTATCTTGTATAAGCTTCTTGTTTTTGATCTGTGAAGCCATATCCGGGTAAGGTATGGTAAGATCATCTATTTCCAATGCAGCACACATATTCTGTAGCGGGTTGGGCATAAACGCACCAATCACTACAATTGGTCCATCTTTGGCCTCGGCGTGAATAGCGAGTGGCATTGCCGCCCAGTTCAGCACCTGTTTGTATTTGCTCCAGTAGGCCGCTTCCTGCAGTTGCGTATGAATCATCGAATCATAAAGACACACATCCACTTTTCGACCAAGGCCGGTTTTTTCACGCCCAATCAACGCGGCCATAATACCCTGACAGAGATGCATTCCGCCGGTATAATCGCAGATAGCTGTTGGAACTATCGATTGTGGAACTGACGGGTCCGCGGTCTCATACATAAAGCCCGTTACAGCTTGGGCCACCATGTCCTGCCCAGGTTTTTTGGCATTTGGTCCGACGGGACCGTAGCCTGTTGCGGACGCAAAAATAATGCGTGGATTGATCTCTTGAAGCTTCTCATAGCTGAAGCCGAGCTTATCCATCACGCCAGGGCGAAAATTATTTACGACCACATCCGACTTTTTAACGAGCTCATAAATAACCTGCTTTCCGGCTTCGCTCTTCGTATCAAGTTCCATCGAACGCTTGTTGCGATTCATGGCGACATACGTCGGATTGTTCGTCGCCTCCAGAGATGTCCCGCCAACGGTATGCCGACTCAGGTCACCCACGCCCGGGCGCTCGATCTTGATCACATCGGCACCAAAATCAGCGAGCATTAGAGTGCCAACCGGGCCCTGCTCGGCCTGCGTGAAATCTATGACGCGAATCCCGTCTAACGGAAGGTTTGTAGTATTGTTCATGATTATTCTTGGTAGTTGTTTTGTAGTGTATGTGTTTTAATTAATATCTCCTGCAGTATCGGGTGCGCGATCAGATTCAGCGGTAAGCTCAGGCTGTGGTTTCGTAGTAAAGGATCCATTCGGCATACAGTGCGGGCTTTTCCTCACCTTCAATTTCGACGGTCAATGCAGTGATGAACTTGCAGTTGTGCTCATCTTTCCAAATAACATCCTTGACCTCCCCGTGTATGCGCACCCGCTTACCAGTGTGCACCGGGGACAGGAAACGGATCTTATCATAACCATAATTCAGACCATGTGGCATATTCTCAGGCACCGGAAAATTGGCCATGATATAAGGTGTCAACGACAAAGTCAGTAGGCCGTGAGCAATGGTTCCACCCATATCGGTTTTTTTCGCTTTTTCGGGATCAACATGCATAAAGTAGTTATCCCCCGTGCAGTGGGCAAATTCGTTGATGCGTTCCTGCGTAACTTCATACCAATCGGATGGTTCAACTTTGGTTCCAATGAAATTGACTAACTTTTCTTTTGGTACGATTTGATTCATATTGTTCTTTTTTTGTTTAAGTAGCTTTCGCCGCTGAAGGGAAATCAACATTCACCGCGACCAAGTCCAAACTGATCGCGATGCGCTTTTTTGCAAGGGGTTTTATCAGTGCGTCGGTCCTAGCGGGATTGAGGAGGTGCAAAGAGGATGGCCGATACCCGAAGTGAGAAGGCTGCCAGGCAGGCCACCACTTCGGAAACGGTTTCGGGAACTCCGAAATGCCGCATATTCGCGTAACTGAGCGAGCCGAGCAGTGCCGCGGTGGCATATATAAGGTGGGCCACACAGGATCATCGGCCGGGAGTTGGTAAGCACGTCGCGAACGACGGGTTGTTGCGAACGCAAGGGGGTCAGTCATGGGATGTTGACATTGCGGGGAATGTTTGCTGGTTTTGAGAAGTGCTCAGGCAAGTCCGCATTGAATGTCCCGGGGCGATTGATCATGTGATGGCGCGGGGGGATCGACGGGAGGCGATTGTGGAGGATGAGGAGGACCGGCAGATGTTCGTGCGGACCTTGGGGCAGGCGTGCGAGCAGGCGGGATTCCAGGTGCATGCGTGGGCCACGTTGACCAATCACCAGTATCAAAAAGTCCAAAACCCGGTTTTTGGACCATTCCTACAGACTAACTCCTCCAAGCTTCAAGCTCCCCCAGCACCACTTTTCCTCCTCAGCCCGTGAAAAAACGCACCGAAACCGACAGCATGGGCGCGATCGACGTGCCCTCCGACCGCTACTACGGCGCCCAAACCGCCCGCTCGCTCGTCCACTTCGACATCGGCGACGACACCAAGCCGCGCGAACTCATCCGCGCCCTCGGCGTCCTCAAAAAAGCCTGCGCCCTCGTCAATCAGGACCTCGGCAAACTCCCTGCCGACAAAGCCAAGCTCATCGCGCAAGCCGCGGACGAAGTCATCGCGGGCAAACTCGACGCCCATTTCCCGCTCCGCATCTGGCAGACCGGCTCCGGCACCCAGAGCAACATGAACGCCAACGAGGTCATCTCCAACCGCGCCATCGAATTGGCCGGCGGCGAGATGGGATCGAAAACCCCGATCCACCCGAACGACCACGTCAACATGTCGCAGTCATCGAACGACACCTTCCCCACGGCCATGTCGATTGCCGCGGCCGAGGTTGTGGTTCACAAGCTCCTTCCCGCCGTGCGCGAGCTGCGCGACACCCTTGACGAAAAAGCCAAAGCCTTCGCCGGGATCGTCAAAATCGGCCGCACCCACTTGCAGGATGCCACGCCGATCACGCTCGGGCAGGAATTCTCCGGCTACGTCGCGCTGCTCGACGCCGATCTCGCCCGTATCGAAGCCACGCTCCCGGGCATCATGTCGCTGGGCATCGGCGGCACCGCCGTCGGCACCGGACTCAACTCGCACCCCGAATTCGGCGACCGTGCGGCGAAAAAAATCGCCGAACTCACCGGTCTCCCCTTCACCTCGAATCCCAACAAGTTCGCCGCTCTCTCCGCCCACGACGAATTCGTCTTCGCCTCCGGCGCGCTGAAGACCCTCGCCTGCTCGCTGATGAAAATCGCCAACGACATCCGTTGGCTGGCCAGCGGACCGCGCTGCGGACTCGGTGAACTGACCATCCCGGAAAACGAACCCGGCTCTTCCATCATGCCGGGCAAAGTCAACCCGACCCAAAGCGAAGCCATGACCATGGTCTGCTGCCAAGTCATGGGCAACGACGCCGCCATCGGGTTCGCCGGATCGCAGGGCAATTTCGAACTCAACGTCTTCAAGCCCGTCATCATCCACAATTTCTTGCACAGCGTCCGCCTCCTCTCGGACGCCTGTCATTCCTTCAACCACCACTGCGCCGTCGGCATCGAGCCGAACCTCGATCGCATCAACCACTACGTGCAGGATTCCCTCATGCTGGTTACCGCGCTCAACCCGCACATCGGCTACGACAAAGCTGCGCAGATCGCCAAAAAAGCGCACAAGGAAAAAACCAGCCTCCGCGAAGCCGCCGTCGCCTCCGGCCACCTCACCGGCGAGCAATTCGACCAATGGGTCAACCCCGAGGCCATGACCCGTCCTTGATTTTTACCTTCATACTTCAAACTTCATCCTTCATCCTTTCTCCATGCTTACCACCGGAACCACCGCCCCCGACTTCGCCCTCTCGTCCAAAACCGCCGACGGCCTCAACTTGGTCAAACTCTCCGACCACAAAGGGAAAAACGTCGTCCTCCTTTTCTTCCCCATGGTCTACACCAGCGTCTGCACGGACGAATTCTGCTCCGTCTCGAAAGGGCTTGCCGACTTCGCCGGCGCCACCGTCATCGGCATCAGCGGCGACAACCCCTTCGCGCAGGAAGCCTGGGCGCAGAAGGAAGGCATCACCGTCACCTTGGCCAGCGATTACGATCACAAAGTCGCGCAAGCCTACGGCATCGCCTACGAGCAATTCGCCCCGCAGTTGAACCTCCCCATGGGCGGCGTGGCCAAACGCTCGGCCTTCATCGTCGACAAAAACGGCGTCATCCAATACGCCGAGTCCCACGACGATCCGCGCCAACTGCCCGACTTCGACGCGATCAAGTCGAAACTGGCCGAGCTGCATTAGAGCGTTTTCGGCGAAGCTCTTTACAGGCGCTGCCTCGGTTTTGCAGAAAAGCGGCACGGGCATCTTGCCCGTGATCACTGGACATCATCGGCAGGATGCCGATGCCACGTAGTCGAAACCCCGATTGATCAAACGAGACAGCGTAAAGACTAGTATCGAAAACGCTTTAAACTGTAGCGACGGCAGCCTGTCCGCCGTGTGCGGATCCCTGGCGCCGGCCTTTCCCTTGCTCTTGTAGCGGCGGTCTGCGACCGCCGGAACTACTCCATCATCCGGCTCTGGAATGCCTCGTAAACCCAGCGCCGCGCCCCGGCGAAAACGCCGCTCGCCGTCCGCTTTCCGCCGATCATCTCGTATTCGAAAATGACGCGGTAGCTGCCGACCCGCAAACGGCAGAATCCATCCAAGTCGTCAGTCAACGGCCGGAGATCCCCACGCTCCTGGCGCCAGATCCTTGATGGCCAACCGCACAGCATCACGCGGTTCCGGCGGGAGTTTGTGCAGGAAATCCATGACCTCTTCGCGGACCCGCACCGCGATCATATTTCGTCCAATCTGGCTCCGTCATGATACACCCCGCGACCCGCGCGATGCGCGCCGATCGCCGCCATGGCTGCGGAGGTGGCTCGTTTGCCTGATACCGACGTCCCGAAGCTTTCAGACTTTTATCCATGTTCGGTAGGGACGGCTGGCCCAGCCGTCCGTGTGCCTTCCAAAAATAAGGCAGCCGGTCCGCTGGCCTCCTGCTCGTAGAGGCCTGCGGCCCCTACCGCGGGTCGATGCCGTGAAGTCCAAATGCATGGGGACATTGGTATGAGAACTTCGGCTGGGTGGTTTTGATGGTGTAGGTATCCGCCATCGTCTCACAGGATACCCCCTTTTCGAGATTGTTTACACGGCTTGGCCGACCGATCTACCCGGTTGGATCAGGGTTTGCTCTCCAAGATTTCGACCATCTTTTGCGCCACGCCGGCCGCCGATGCCGGATTTTGCCCCGTGACCAAGCGCCCGCTGGCCACCACTTGTTTTTCGAAGTTCGGCGCGGGCTGATGCTTCGCGCCGCGTTCCTCGAGCTTTGAAGCGAGCAAAAATGGAACCACCTCGGTCAGTCCGACCGTCTCCTCTTCGTCATTGGTGAAGGCGCTCACTTCCTTGCCGTCGACCAGGTAAGAGCCATCGGAAAGCTTCACGTTCACCAGTGCCGCGGGCCCGTGGCAGACAGCGCCGACTGGTGCGCCCGCCTCGTAGATCTCCCGCGCCGTTTTCTGCACGGCTTCGTTGTCGGGAAAGTCCCACATCGTTCCGTGACCGCCGGAAAAATAAACGCCCGCGTAGTCGGACGGGTCGATTTCGGACAACTTCTTGGTCTTCGCCAACTTCGCGCGGAACTCCGGATCGTTCCAATAGCGCGCATTGACCCCGTCCTCCAAATCCATGCCGTCGACCGGCGGCTCCCCGCCCTCGACCGAGGCGAATTCCACCGGAATCCCCGCCTTTTCGAAAACCTCCAGCGGATGCGTCAGTTCGCCGAGAAAAAATCCGGTCGGCTTTCCGGTGTCACCCAATTCCCCATGACTGGTCAGGACCATCAACATGGGTTTTTGCTCCGCGGCCCGGGCAACATTCGCCCAAATCAGACCGACCAGAACCAGGGGAAGAAGCAGGAGAGTTTTCATGCCGTCATTCTTCTCCCCGCGCCGCCGCCCCGCAATGCCAATCGGGCGCCCTACTCGCCTTTGCGCAGTCGCCAAGCAATCGCGCCGCCGGTGATTTCCCGAGGACATTCCCCCGGCTCAAAACTGCAATCTTTGCTGCCCAGCGCCTCCGCGCAGAGCCCGCGCAGGTCACGCGCTGTCCAAGGCGCGTAATTGGCCGCCGCCAACATGTGTCCACCCGGCGCGAGCAACTCGAAGCATCCTGCAATCAATGCCGGCAGATCCTTCTCAATCCGGAAGACCCGGGCGCCGGCCCGCCCGAAGGTCGGCGGATCAAGCACCACCAGATCGAATGTTTCCCCGCGTTTGATCAATCGGGGAACTACCTTCACCGCATCGTCGGCGAGGAAGCGGTGGCCGTCCGCAGGATCAATGCTGTTCAGTTCCAGATTACGGCGCCCCTGACCCAGCATGCGCTTGGACGCATCGACACTGCAGGTTTCCGCCCCCGAGGCCGCCGCGCACACCGTGAAGCTGCACGTGTAAGCGAAAAGGTTCAGCATTCGCTTGGCCCCGAGACGCTCCACCCAGCGCCGGTTCAAACTCTGGTCGAGGAACAAACCCGACGAGTATCCGCCCGCCGGCTCGACAAGGTAACGCAATCCGCTTTCCTGCACCGTGATCTCGCCGGGCTCCTCTCCGGCCAGCAGTTCGGCCGGCCTTTGATCGGTCGCCTTCCTGACCAACGCCCGCGCGAGATAGCCCCGCGGCGCGAAGCCGTAACGTTGCGCCATCTCCTGAGGCAAAGTCTCCACGAGAGGAGGTTTCCCCCCGCTCCACAAAATCCAATCCGCGTAGCGATCCAGATACCCGTCCCGTCCCGTTGCCACGCGGTGCGCGTCGGTGCACTCCTCCGCCAGCGCGGCCCAACGTTCCGGGGAAATCCAATCCATAGATCCATGGTGAGCGCTACCCCGCATCTTTCCAAATACCCTTTGTGCCCTCCGCGGTTTTCCTTTTCCCCGCATTTCCCTAACCTCCTCCTATGCCGCTGCGCCTGCGCTGCTTCTACCACCCGGACTACTTTCTGCCCCTGCCGGCGGGTCATCCATTTCCCATGGAAAAATTCCCCCAGGCGCACGACTTGCTCGCCGTGGCGCAAGCGCCCGTGGAAATCGCGCTGGTCGGCGCGGCCACCCCGCGCCAACTGCGCCGCGTTCATCAGAGCACCTACTTGGAGAAACTCCGCGGCGGCACCCTCGACGACACGGAAATCCATAAACTCGGCCTGCCTTGGCAGCCCAAGCTGCTCCACCGCTCTGCCCTCGAAACCTCGGGCACCATCGCCGCCTGCCGCCACGCCCTGACCCACGGCATGGCGGCCAATCTGGCGGGCGGCACCCACCATGCTTTTCCCGATCGTGGCCTCGGTTACTGCGTGCTCAACGATGTCGCCATCGCCATCCGCGAGCTGCACGAAAGCATTCCCGCCCTCCGCGTCTTCGTCGCCGACACCGACGCACACCAAGGCAATGGCACCCACGCCATCTTCCGCGCGGACGCACGCGTTTTTACCTACTCTATCCACGGCGAGCGCAACTACCCCAGCGCCAAGGAACCCGGATCCCTCGACGTGGGACTGCCCCGCGAGGTCTCCGGCGAAGAATACCTTGCCGCTCTCACCGACACCCTGCCCTCCGCGCTGGACGAATTCCCCGCCGATCTCGTGGTGTGGATTTCCGGGGCCGATGTGCACGAGCAGGACCGTTTCGGCCAAATGCGATTGACTACCGCGCAGATGGCCGAGCGCGACCGGCTGGTCACGAGCTGGTGCCTGCAGCGCGGCCTGCCCGTCGCCGTGCTTTATGGCGGCGGCTACCATCGCGAGCCCGGCATGACCGCCCGCCTCCACGCCAACACGGTCCAACTCGTTGCCGAACACTACATGTCCACCCGAGGAAGGGACGAGCGGCCTCTTCGAGCCGCAGGCTCTACGAGCCGGAGCGCCGCTCGTCCGCACGATTCGTCGCGGACTCGCGAACCGCGTGTCCCTGCCTCCAAGCAGGAGGCTTGAGGTCGAGCATGCCACGCCCCTCGCTTGAACTCGTCGTCGCCCGCTATGCCGAGGATTTGGCATGGCTGCGCCGCGTGCCGAAAGAATTCACCGTCACCGTTTACAACAAGGGCGACACCATCCCCGAGGCCATTCCGCTCCCCAATATCGGCCGTGAAGCCCACACCTACCTGCACCATCTTGCCGAACACCACGACGACCTCGCCGATCTTACGGTCTTCGTCCAAGGCCATCCCTTCGACCACGCCCCGGACCTGCACGTATGGCTCCGCGCCTTGGCTGAAGGACGCGCAGCCGTTCCGGACTTTCATTGGTTGGGATTTCTCGCCGATACCGACGACTCACGCGGCCGACGCCTGTTTGTCCCGTGGAGCAAAAATCCCGAGCGCAACGAATTGCTCCTCGATGACTTTCATCAACAATTATTGGGAACTCCGGGCCCGCAGAATTACCGTTTTTTCGTCGGCGCCCAGTTCGCTGTCACCCGGCAGACGGCGCGCCGCCGCGATGCCGACTTCTATCATCACGCCCGTCGACTCGCCACGGACTTCCCTCTGGCTCCGCACTGCTTCGAACGCTGTTGGGACCGCGTTTTCCAGGCCGACGGCACCGCGGGCCGCCTGCCCGCGGACCAACTCACTGCCTACTTCAAACCGATCAAACGCTTACAAATCCCCCGGTAGGGTCGGCTGGCTCAGCTGACCGCTGCCTTTTCACTCAAGTCTCAAACTCCCCCTTCAGCCCTCTCACAGCCCCTCTCTTGCTTGTCCCCCTGCCCGAATCACGCTAGTATGATTCTTCTGTGATCACACACCGCAGCCCCGAGAACTACGACCCGATCACCTGGGTGGGTCGCGTGCCGGTGTATGCCACGACCATTATCGTCGCACTCTATGTCGCCTGCATGATCGGCGTGGCCGTGGCCCTCGCTTCCGGCGCGGAATCGATCCTCGGGAAGCTGACCTTCAATACCACCGACGTTCTCCGCCACGGCGAGATCTGGCGCTGCCTCACTTACGCCTTCGTCAATCCGCCCGATCCGTGGTTCATCATCGCTTTGGTCATGCTCTACATCTTCGGCCGCGACGTGGAGCAATACCTCGGGCGCAAAGGATTCGTCCGCCTTTACCTCGGCTTCCTTTTGCTCGGTCCATCCCTTCTTCTCGCCGCGTCGCTCGTCACCGGCCAGCTCTACGTGTTGTCGCACAGCGCGGCCAATTTCGCTGTCTTCCTCGCTTTCGCCGCGCTCTACCCGAACGCCCAACTCATCTTCCAAATCCCGGCCAAAGTCTTCGCCTGGGTCTTCCTTGGCATTTCCGTCCTGCAACTTCTCGCCGGACGCCAGTGGCCCGAGATGCTCGTCCTCCTCGCCACCGCCTTCCTCGCCTACTACGCCATCCGCCATGGCGCGGCGCTCAACCTCGACTTCATGTCCCGCCTGCGCCCGGTCTCCCACCGGACCAAACGCCCCCGCCTGCGCGTGGTGAAAAACCCGGACGACGAACCCGTCGACCCCCACCGCATCATCGACCCGCTCCTCGAGAAAATCTCCCGCGACGGCCTGGCCAGCCTGACCCGCCGCGAACGCGAGCAACTCGAGCGCGCTCGCGCCGTTTTGTTGGAAAAAGAACGGCGCTGACCCGATGGACGGCGACCGCGCCATTACCCGCACCGACGGCAACGAGTTGCACGATCCGTGCTACGTCAATGCCATGTCCCACTTCTACCGCGGAGAACTCGGCCGCATCATGGTCTGGCGGCAACGGCTCGACATCACCACCACCTGGGCCATCACCAGCACCACGACCATCATCACCGTCGCCTTCTCCTTCCGCGACATCCCCCACATCATCTTCTTTTTCAACTTGGTCATCGTCTGGATGATGCTCTGGATCGAGGCGCGGCGTTACCGCTTCTATGACGCCTTTCGCGGCCGTGTCCGCATGATCGAATCCCACTTCCTCGTCGCCACCGTCTCCCGCAACCCCTCCCTGCTCGGCGGCGACTGGCAGAAGCTCGTCTGCGAGGACCTCATCCTGCCCTCCTTCAAAATCAGCAAACTGGAAGCCGTCGGACGCCGCCTCAAGCGCAACTACGTCTTCATCATCGCCATCATCATCGTGGCGTGGATGACCAAAATCTTCATGCACGCCAGTCCGGCCATCAATTCGTGGTCCGCTTTCTACAAGGCGCTCGCCGTGGGCGAACTTCCCGGGTGGCTCGTTGGCGCGGTCCTTGTCGTCACCATCATCGCCACCACCGCGCTCACGTGGTATGTCTCGGTCAACAGCTCCGGCGAAGTCACCGACCTGCGCGGCAGCCACAAGGAGCAATGGCGCATTTAGTCTTCTGATCAAGGGGCATGGGCGTCTCTCCGAGCCGTAAGCTCCACGAGCCGGAGGCCCGCCCGTCACGATCCGATGTCCGACAAACTCCAAAAACTCCCCACCGAACCCGTCGCCCGCCTCCGCGCTATCGTCAGCCTCCTCCGCTCGCCCGAGGGCTGCCCTTGGGACCGCGAGCAGACCCACGAATCCCTCCGCGCCGGACTCCTCGAGGAAGCCTGCGAGACCATCGACGCCATCACCAAAGCCGATGACGCCAACCTGTGCGAGGAACTCGGCGACCTCCTCCTGCAAGTCGTCTTCCACACCGATCTCGCCGCGGAGCGCGGGGCCTTCACCCTCGAGGACGCCGCACAGCACACCTGCGAGAAACTCATCCGTCGTCACCCCCACGTCTTCGGCGACGTCGACGCCTCCGACACCGAGGCGGTCCTCCGCCAGTGGGAGCAAATCAAACGCGGGGAAAAGGGCGAAAGTGCCTCCATCATGCAAGGCATTCCGCGTGCCCTCCCCGCCCTCATCCGCGCGGCCAACATTCAAAAGAAGGCCGCCCGCGTCGGCTTCGACTGGCCCGACACCGCCGGGGTCATCGACAAGTTCCGCGAGGAAGTGGCCGAGTTGTGCGTCGAACTTGACTCCGGCGATCCGCAGAAACTCGAGCACGAACTTGGCGACATTCTCTTCACCGCCGTGAACATGGCCCGCAAACTCGGCGTCGAGCCCGAACTCGCCCTGGAACACGCCAACCAGCGCTTCATCACGAGGTTCCAACACATGGAAACCTCCGCCGCCGCGAAAGACCAAAACCTCGAAGACCTAAACCCCGAAGCTCTGGACGCCCTCTGGCGCGAAGCGAAGTCCACCAACTTGTAGCGGCGGTCTATGACCGTCGGTTGCGTCTCTTTCATGACCCGTCACCACACCATCAACGCGGTCATCTCCGTCCTCCTTGCCGCCGCTCTTCTGGCCGCCGCCTGCTTCGCCGTCCTCCAAGCCCTTAGTTGGAATTGGTCCGGCGTCTGGGCCTATCGCGAAGTCTTTTGGCGCGGATGGCTCAATACCATTTGGATTTCCGCCGCCGCCCTTGCCCTCAGCGTTCTCCTCGGACTCCTCGCCGCTCTCGGACACCGGGCTCCGTATCCGGCTCTGCGTTGGCTTTCCACCGGCTATGTCGAACTCATCCGCGGCACTCCACTGCTCGTCCAACTCCTCATCCTCTTCTATGTCGTGGCCGACGCGGTCGGACTGCAAAACCGCTACACCGCGGGAATCGTCATCCTCTCCATTTTCAGCGGCGCCTACATCGCCGAAATGATCCGCGGCGGCATCGAAAGCGTCGGCAAATCGCAGTTGGAATCCGCCCGTGCCATCGGCCTCACCCGTTTCCAGACCTACCGCCACGTCATCTTCCCCCAAGCCATCCGCCACATTCTTCCCCCGCTGGCCGGACAGGCTGCGTCCATCATCAAAGACAGCTCCCTTCTCTCCATCCTCGGCATCGGCGAGTTCACCCTGGCCGCCCAGCAAGTCAACTCGGCCACCTACAGCACCTTGGAAAGCTATCTCCCCCTCGCCATCGGCTACCTCGCCCTCACCCTCCCTGTCTCCCTCCTCGCCCGCCGCCTCGAACACAAATTCCGCTATGAAACTTGAGTTCGACCGCCTGACCAAACGCTACGGCGCCCACACCGTGATCGACCACATCACGGCCACGCTCGATTTCCCCCACGTTCTTGCGCTGCTCGGACCCTCCGGCGGCGGAAAATCCACCCTCCTCCGCCTCATCGGCGGACTCGAATCCCCCGAAGCCGGATCCCTCAGCATCGACAACACTCCCGTCCCCGCCGAAGAGCGCCCGCTCCGCCTCTACCGCAGCCAAATCGGCACCGTCTTCCAGTCCTGGAACCTCTTCCCTCACCTCGACGCCCTCGCCAACATCATGCTCCCCCTCACCGCCGTGCATGGCCTCACTCCCGATGAAGCCCGCACCCGCGCCCAAGAACTCCTCGACCGCCTCCAACTCCAAGGCCACGGCCACAAACGCCCCGCCGAACTCTCCGGCGGACAACGCCAACGCGTGGCCATCGCCCGGGCCGTGGCCATCCGCCCCAAGCTCCTCCTCTTCGACGAACCCACCTCCGCCCTCGACCCGGAAATGACCGCCGAAGTCCTGGAGGTCATCGCCGACCTAAAATCCGAAGGCCGAACGTTCATCTTGGTGACCCACGCCATGAATTTCGCCCGCACCGTGGCCGACGAGGTAGCCTTCCTTGCCGGCGGCCAAATCGTCGAACAAGCCCCCGCCCAAGAATTCTTCACCGCCCCCCAGTCCGAAACCGCCCAACGCTTCCTCGCCAAGGTCCTGAAATACTAACGGTGATCCGATTCCCATCGCGGTCAGCCGAACGCATGCGCCAGGCGGGCTGCACCCCGGCGCAGCGAATTTGCCAAAGGCCGTCTGACCGTCGGCCCACCCCTCGTTCCCCCATGCCCCGGCGGTCGCAGACCGCCGCCACAACCTCACTCAGCTTTCAAGTCTCAGCCTTCCGCCCTATCCGTTCCTACGCCGTCGCCTCAACCGCATTCCGCACGCTGGCCAACGCATAGTCCCGGTTCATCTTGGCAATAAACGCCGCGGGTACTCCCGCCGGGCAGACAGCTTCGCACTCGTAATAATTCGAGCAATTCCCGAAGCCCTCTTTGTCCATCTGCGCCACCATTCCGCGCACGCGACGGTTCGCCTCCGGCTTGCCCTGCGGGAGCAATCCCAAGTGCCCCACCTTGGCGGCGACGAACAACATGGCCGACCCGTTCGGGCAGGCCGCGGCGCAAGCCCCGCACCCGATGCAGGCCGCCGCATCCATGGCATAATCGGCCACGGTCTTGGGAATCGGGTTGTCGTTGGCATCCTGCGCGTTGCCGCAGCGTTCGCTGATGAAGCCCCCGGCGGAAATGACGCGATCATAGGCCGAGCGATTGACCACCAGATCTTTCACCACCGGAAAGGCCCCGACGCGGAACGGTTCGATGTAGATCGTGTCCCCGTCGTTGAACTTGCGCATGTAGAGCTGGCAAGCCGTGCCGCGCCCCGGACCCTGTGGAATGCCATTGATCGTCAGGCTGCACATGCCGCAAATGCCTTCGCGGCAATCGTGATCGAAAGCCACCGGCTCTTCGCCTTTTTCGGTCAGGCGGTCGTTGACGATATCGAGCATTTCGAGGAAGGAGGCCTCGGCGGGAATTTCTTTCGCTGCCACTTCCTGGAAGCGTCCCTCACTGCTTCCTTCCTCTTGGCGCCAAATCTTGAGGTTGAAGTTCATGGTTACTTGTAGCTTCTCGTGGCCAATTTCACGGTTTCGTAGTGGAGCGGCTCTTTGACCAATTCGGGCTTGTCGCCCTCGCCGGTGTATTTCCAAGCCGACACATAGAAATAATCATCATCGTTGCGCAACGCCTCCCCTTCGGGCGTCTGATACTCTACGCGGAAGTGCCCGCCGCAGGATTCATTGCGATCCAGCGCGTCCTCGCACATGAGCTGTCCGAAATCGATGAAGTCCGCCACGCGCCCGGCCTTCTCGAGGGATTGGTTCAATTCATCACCCTCGCCCAGCACTTTGACATTGCTCCAGAACTCTTCACGGATTTCGTCGAAGCGCTTGATCGCTCTCTCCAGCCCCTCCTTGCTCCGGGCCATGCCGCACTCGTCCCAGAGCAGCTTGCCGATTTCCTTGTGGAAGCTGTCCACCGTGCGGTCGCCCTTGACGGAAAGCAGGCGCTTGATGCGATCGCGCACTTCCTCCTCGGCTTTCTTGAACTCCGGACGATCCGCCTCCGGACGCGTGCCGCGGATCGGCGCGAGGTAGTTGCCGATGGTGTAAGGAAGGACAAAATACCCGTCGGCCAAGCCCTGCATCAGCGCGCTGGCCCCGAGTCGGTTGGCCCCGTGGTCGGAAAAGTTCGCTTCGCCGATGACGAACAATCCCGGGATATTGCTCTGCAATTCGTAGTCCACCCAGAGCCCGCCCATCGTGTAATGCACGGCGGGGTAAATACGCATCGGTGTTTTGTAGGCGTTCTCCCCGGTGATGTTCTCATACATCTCGAAGAGATTGCCGTAGCGTTCGCGCACCGTGTTTTCGCCGAGACGCTTGATCGCGTCGGCAAAGTCCATGTAGACCCCGAGTCCGCCCGGCCCCACGCCGCGGCCCTCGTCGCAGACTTCCTTGGCCGAGCGCGACGAGATATCGCGCGGCGCCAAGTTGCCGTAGCTCGGGTATTTGCGCTCGAGGAAATAATCGCGGTCTTCTTCGGCAATGTCGGACGGCTTTTTCCCGCAGTCCTCCTTGCGCTTCGGCACCCAGACCCGGCCGTCGTTGCGCAACGACTCGCTCATCAGGGTGAGCTTCGATTGGTATTCCCCGCTCACCGGAATGCAGGTCGGATGGATCTGCGTGAAACACGGATTGGCGAAGAGCGCCCCGCGGCGGTAAGCGCGGTAGGTCGCGGTGACATTGCACCCCATCGCATTGGTCGAAAGATAAAAGGCGTTGCCGTAGCCGCCAGTGGCCAGAATGACCGCGTCCGCCGCGTGGGACTGGATTTCTCCGGTCACCATGTTGCGGGTGATGATGCCCTTGGCATGGCCATCGACCAGCACGAGGTCGAGCATCTCGTGGCGCGGATACATCTTCACGGTGCCGGCAGAAATCTGGTGACTCAGCTCCGAGTAAACCCCGAGGAGCAGTTGCTGCCCTGTCTGACCGCGCGCGTAAAAGGTCCGCGACACCTGCGCCCCGCCGAAGGAGCGGTTGGCCAGCATCCCCCCGTATTCCCGGGCAAAAGGCACACCCTGCGCCACGCACTGGTCGATGATGTGATTGCTGACCTGCGCCAGCCGGTAGACATTCGCCTCGCGCGAGCGGAAATCGCCGCCCTTGATCGTGTCCGTGAACAAGCGGTCCACGCTGTCCCCGTCGTTCTGGTAGTTCTTGGCGGCATTGATGCCGCCCTGCGCGGCGATGCTGTGGGCGCGGCGCGGGCTGTCTTGGTAGCAAAAGCATTTCACATTGTAGCCCTGCTCGCCGAAGACCGCGGCGGCCGATCCCCCGGCCAGACCGGATCCGACGATGATCAATTCGTAGCGGCGCTTGTTGGCCGGACTGACCAGCTTGCTCGCCGCCTTGAAGTTGGTCCACTTGTCGGCCAGCGGGCCGCCGGGGATTTTCGAATCGAGAGTGATCGTGCTCATGGTGTGACGGAAGCGGTCAATTCCGGTGCGACCCGGCGGTCATCGGGAAGAACTTGCAAATACCCGGCGACTGCGGCCACCGGAATGGAGGCGAACCCGACCATCAGCACCCACGAAACGACCAGCGCCCCGTGCTTGATCAAGGTCGCCGACTTGCGGCCGTTGAGGCCGAACGTCTGGAAAACGCTGGAAATGCCGTGGCTCAAATGCATGCCGAGCAACCCCAGGCTCAGCAGATAGAATCCGGAAACCCACGGATTGTGGAAACTCAGGATGATCATGGCCGCCACATCGTGACGTCCTTCCAAATCATAGAGGTGTGAGTGAGGGCTCAGCCCCGCGGCGAATTGCAGGACATGAAAAATCAAAAAGCTCAGCACGACCAATCCGCTCAAAGCCATGGTCCGCACAAAGATCGTGCTCTGCACCCGGGCCTTGACCGCATAGCGCTGCGGTCGCGCCCGGCGGTTCTCCAGCACCAGCGAAAGCGTGGTGAAAATATGGATGGCAAACACCAGCAACAATCCGCCCCGCGCCGCCCAGAGGAACAACGGACTGGCATGCAGTGCCTGCGCATACACGTTGATCCCCTCGCCGTAAGGACCGATGTAAATGGTCAGGTTGCCCGCCAAGTGGGCCAGCACAAAGAGCACCAACAAACCGCCGGAAATCCCCGCGATCCACTTTTTGCCGATCGACGACGTGGCGAAGACCAGCAACGGATTTGGCTGGCGGGGACCCTTGTAGACAGAGGCCACAGACATGATTGAGAACACTATTAGATTTCCTAATAGTTGCAACGTTTAAGATCCGCGCGCCGGATGCGCGCCATGGTCCACCCACGCTTGCAATACCGCCGGAGTGGGTTTACCGGTTTCGCACTGATGAAAATCCCCTCCCTCCTGCTTGCCTCGGTCCTCCTCCTCCCGGCCCAAGAACTCCTCGCCCGCGGCGGCGGCGGTGGCGGTTTCCACGGCGGTGACTTCGGCGGTGGCGGATTCCGCGACGACGCCATGGCGGACGACGCCTTCCGGGAGCAACCGATGCGCTTGGACGACAACGTGGACGCCAACCTCCGGGCCGATGACGTCGATGTCAACCGCACCGGGGACGACAATTTCCGCGTCAATGACCCTGCCGGATCCGCCGACGTGCGCGTCAAACCTGAAGGCGATGACACCGCCAACGTCAACGTCCGCACCGCCGACGGCAAAGACTATGACACCAACGTGGCCGGACCCGACGGCTACCGCAACGGCTACATCTGGCAAAACGGCGCCTACGTGGCGGTCGACTGCGCTCCGTTCGCCTCCTACGCCGCCCCCTTCGGCGCCTGGGCCGGCTGGAACGTCGTCACCCAACCCGACTACGTCCAATACCCCGTCTACGCCACCTACCCGGTCGAAACCGCCGTCGAAGTGGCCCTGCAAAAGCTCGGACTCTACAGCGGCCCCATCGACGGCAACGCCGCCTCCTGCGCCGGCGCCATCGAGCAATACCAAATGCAAAACGGCATGCCCGTCACCGGCACCATCACCCCCGAACTCCTGACCGCCCTCGGCATCCAAGCATCGTTCCAATAGGTCGCGGGCTTTTCCTCCCGAGTCACTCGAAGTGTTTTCAGGCAGCGACGGTCATAGACCGCCGCTACAAGTTTTGATCGGGTTGTAGCGGCGCTCTATGAGCGTCGGTGCCTTTCCCCCTTTGCAACGAGTGTAGCCCCAGTTACTCCCCAACCACACCCGCCACGCGCGGGTTCAGGAACTCCCGAGTAATACCGACGTCCCGAAGCTTTCAGACTTTTATCCATGTTCGGTAGGGACGGCTGGCCCAGCCGTCCGTGTGCCTTCCAAAAATAAGGCAGCCGGTCCGCTGGCCTCCTGCTCGTAGAGCCATACGGCTCGGAGAGGCCAGCGGCCCCTACCGCGGGTCGATGCCGTGAAGTCCAAATGCATGGGGACATTGGTATTACTCCCCAACCACACCCGCCGCGCGCGGGTTCGGGGACTCTCGACTAACTCGAGTTACGAAAGACCCGCAAGTCCGCTTTTGTTTTGGGCGGTAGGGACGGCTGGCGCAGCCGTCCGCATCTTTTCCTCTGCCGCAGGCAGAGGTCCCCGCCCGCCCTTTCCTGCTCCCTCATCTCTCAACCCTCACCTACCCCACAATCCCCGCCACCGCCCCGGTCATGAAGCACGCCAGGCTCGCCCCGAGTAATGCGCGCCAGCCGAAACGCGCCAGCGTCTCCCGCTGTGACGGCGCCAAGCCCCCGATCCCTCCGATCTGCACGCCGATCGACACGATATTGGCGAAGCCCGCCAGCGCGTAGGTCAGGATCATCAAATTCCGCGGATCGGCGAAAGCACCCGTTGCTTTCAATTCACCCAAGCGCACGAAGGACACGAACTCGTTGAGCATAGTTCGCTCCCCGAGCAGGGCCCCGCTCACCATCACGGCATCGCCGCTGATCCCCATCAGCCAGGCCACCGGGGCGAAAATCATCCCGAGAAGCAAATCCAGCGAGAATCCGTCGAAGACCCCGCCGCTCCATGCGGTTACCAACTCGTTCCATCCCGTCACTTCACCGATCCACCCCTCGAGGACATAATTCACCAGCGCAACCAGCGCGGTGAAGACGAGCAACATCGCACCGACATTGACGGCGAGCTTCACGCCGTCCGTCGTCCCCCGGCAAATGGCATCGAGCAAATTCACCCCGTTGCTTTCCTGCGCCAGATGGAGCGACGTGTCGACCGGTTCGGTCTGCGGCAGCAGAATCTTGGCGATCATCAACGCCGCCGGCACCGTGATGACCGACTTGGTCAGCAAATGCGTGGCAAAGACCAGTTGCTGGGCCGGATCTCCGCCGCCGAGCAGGCTGATGTAGGCGATCATCACCGCCCCCGCCACCGTAGCCATGCCGCCGATCATGATGCACAGGATCTCCGACTTCGTCATGCCCGCCAGCCACGGACGAATCAACAGCGGCGCCTCCGTCTGACCGAGAAACACATTGGCCGAGGCCGACAGCGTTTCCGGCCCGCTCAAGCGCATCGTCTTGGAAAAAATCCACGCCATCCCGTGCACCATCCTTTGCAGGATCCCGAGGTAATAGAGCGCCGCACTGAGGGCCGAAAAGAAGACGATCGAAGGCAGGACGCTCAGCGCGAAAATGACCCCGTGCGATTGCTCGTCGAGCAGCGACCCGAACAAAAACCGCGTGCCGTCCGCGGTGAACCCCAGCAACTTGACGAAGAACAACCCGACCAACTCGACCCCGATCCGCACCGGCGGCACATGCATGACCAGCGCGGCAAGGACGAATTGCAAGAGCAACCCCACCCCCACCACGCGCCATGGGATGTTCTTGCGGTCCGCGCTGAAGAGCACCGCGACACCGAGAAAAACCGCGAGGCCTGCCAATCCGCGCAGGATGTCTGACAGGGCATCCATCGTGGGCCGCTCAGTGCATCCCCGAATCGCCAGCCAAGGTCTTGGCCATATCGCCCACCACCGCCTTGGCATCGCCGAAGACCATGAGGGTCTTGTCCATCGTGTAGAGCTCGTTGTCGATCCCGGCGAAGCCCGGCTTCATCGACCTCTTCACCGCCAGCACCGTCTTGGCCCGGTCGGCTTCGATAATCGGCATGCCATGGATCGGGGACTTCGGGTTGTTCTTGGCTGCGGGGTTGACCACATCGTTGGCGCCGAGCACGAGAACGACATCGACCTGCGGCAACTCGGGATTGATCTCGTCCATCTCGACGAGGTCCTCGTAGGGAATGTCCGCCTCGGCCAGCAGGACGTTCATGTGGCCCGGCATGCGCCCGGCCACGGGGTGGATGGCAAAGCGGACGCGGATCCCGCGCTTGGTCAATTGGTCGTAAAGTTCGCGCACGCGATGCTGCGCCTGCGCCACAGCCATGCCGTAGCCCGGCACGATGACCACCTCGTCGGCCTGCTCCATGATTTCCGCCGCCTCCTCCGCCGTCGCGCTCTTGACCGCCTTGCCCGCCTCCCCGCCAGCCTCCTCCTGCGGGGATCCGAAGGCGCCGAAGAGCACGTTGCTGAAGCTGCGGTTCATCGCCTTGCACATGATGATGGAGAGGATCAATCCCGAAGACCCGTCCAGCGCGCCGGCAATGATCAGCAGCGTGTTGTCCAAGACGAAGCCCATGGCCACCGCGGACAAGCCCGCATACGAATTGAGCAGAGCAATGACCGTCGGCATGTCCGCTCCGCCAATCGGAATGATCAACATGACCCCGAAAGCCAGGGACAGGATGATCAAGAGCGGGAAAAGGAACGTCCACTGCGGGTTGATGATCAACCCGATCGCGCAGGCAATGGCGCCGCCCAGGGTGAGGAAATTGACGATCAACTGGCCGCGGTAGGTGATCGGGCGGCCGGGCAGGAATTCCTGCAGTTTCCCGGCCGCCATGAGACTGCCGGCGAACGTCAGGAAGCCGAGGATGACTTCCGCCGAAATGGCGAACATGCGGAAGGTGGTCAGGTTTCCTCCGCCTTCGTGGATCCACAGATAATATTTCGCCGTGCCGACTAGGCCCGCGGCCAGCCCGCCGAAAGCATGTGACAGCGCCGTTCGCTGGGGCACCGCGGTCAGCGGCACCTTGGAGAGCGGCACGCCGATGATCCCGCCGACCATCACAGCCAAGGCAATCCACGGCAGGCTCGAAACCGCCACCGCCGGATTGAGCAGCGTGCCCCCGATGCCGACGATCATGGCCCACACCCCCGCCCACACGCCGCGCCGCGCGCTCTGCGGCGAATTCATCCACTTGAGCGAGAGAATGAACAAAACACTCGCCGCGACATAGGCCAACTGCATGGCCACGTCCCTCATCTCCGCACTCACTTTTTGTCCTCCGGCTTGCGGCTCTTGAACATCTTGAGCATGCGGTTGGTGATGAGAAATCCGCTGACGATGTTGATCGCCGCCGCGCAGATGGCGACAAAGCCGAGAATGCTGATCCACAGCGGGTGCTCCTCGCCGACTTGCGGTCCGGCCACGAGGATGGCACCGACAATGACGATGGCCGAGATGGCATTGGTCAGCGACATCAGCGGCGTGTGCAACAACCGCGAGACGTTGCGGATGACGTCCAACCCGATGAAGGTCGCCAGAATGAAGACGAAAATGAGCGGAATGTAAGCCCCCAGTCCGGAGGCTTCGGCGGCGGCGAGGATTGGCATCATGGGGATTGGTCGCGGAATTGCGGATGGACCACTTGGCCGCCGTGGGTCAACAGGCAACCGGAAAGGATTTCGTCGGCCGGATCAATCTTCAACGTCTTGGCTTCCTTGTCCCAAAGGTGCTCGATCAGCGCGAGGTAGTTGTTCGAGAGCATCTGGCTGGCATGGACCGCCACATGGTCGGCCAGGTTGCGCGCCCCGACGAGGAGCGCACCGCCGACTTTCTTCTCCGCGCCCGGCTCGGAACCCTCGACGTTGCCGCCGGTCGCCGCCGCCATGTCGATGACCACGCTGCCCGGCCGCATGGCTTCGAGCATGGCCGCGGTGAGAATGCGCGGGGCCGGACGGCCGAAGACTTGGGCCGTGGTGATGACCACATCGGCTTGCGCCACCTGTTTGGCCATGACCTCGCGCTGCTTGGCCAACTGCTCCTCGGTCAGCGCCTTGGCATAACCCTGCGCCGTTTGCCCGGTTTCCCCGAGATCCACTTTGATGAATTTGCCTCCGAGGCTCTGCACCTGCTCTTCCACCGCCGGTCGCGTGTCGAACGCCTCCACTTTCGCCCCCAGCCGCTTGGCCGTGGCGATGGCCTGCAAGCCCGCCACGCCCGCGCCGATAATGAACACCTTGGCCGCGGCAATCGTGCCGGATGGTGTCATCATCATGGGAAAAACACGGTCCAGCCGCTCCGCCGCGAGGATGACTGCCGCGTAACCCGCCAGGCTGGCCTGCGAACTGAGCACATCCATCTTCTGCGCGATGGTCGTGCGCGGGATCATTTCCACGCTGATGGTGGAAACACCGGCTGCCGCCAATTCGTCGACCAGCGTCCGCTCGCGGAAGGGATCCAGGCTGCTGATATGCACCGCGCCCTGCGGCGCCGCTCCCGGCATGGAAGGTTTGTCCACCCGCACGACCAACCCGGCTCCGGACATCACCTTGGCGGCATCGCCCACCATCTCGGCGCCCTTGGCCGCGTATTGTTCGTCGCTCCACCCCAAGTCTGCACCCAACCCGCGCTCCACCACCACCTGCAAGCCGGCCTTGACCAACTTGCCGGCATTGTCGGGCGTCAGGGCAACGCGCGCCGCGCCGGGTTCACGGGGGAAGAAAACCGTCATGGACTACTTGCGGCTTATAAGGTGCCGCGCCACCCGCGGCAACGCGTTTATTCCGTGTCCCCGACCGGCACCAACTCACCTCCGCCGAAGGGATGATCAGGCTGGAGCGGGACAAGCGTGCCCTCCCGCACGTCGAACGCGTGGTCATACTGCCGCCGCAACGCCTCATCATCGCCGTCATGCACCCGCACCGGCGCAAACCCGACACTCACCGGATCCCGCTCCTCCACCGCCAGGCAAGTCAGCTCCAGACGGCGCCCGCGCAACTCGTAAACGCCCTGCAACCTCCGCGCCTCGCCCTGCTGAAACAGCCCCATGGGCACCTTCTTCTCCCACTCGGCTGCCCAGGTCCCGTCGGGCCGCAACTCGTAAAACAGCCCTTCTTGCGAGGGATCGCGGTAACGCCCCGCCACCTCGACCTTCTCGCAACCGGCGAGACCGACGAGCGCGCCGAGCAGTGCGACAAACGCCACCCGTTTCCAAGCGCCGCGCCTCATCGCAACAACCCCCGCATCGTCTCGAGAGACACGCAATCTTTGAAGACCATTTGCACATCCTCCGCCGTCGCCTGCTTGCCTTCCTCGGCGTCGGCCAACAGCACCGCCGTGCTCGAGACCATGCCGATCACCTCGCCGCGGTCGTTGAGCACGGGCGCTCCGGAACTTCCCGCCCCGTAGTCCGCCGTCACCGTGGCCCACACCCGCGGCTCGCCGTTCTCCTCCGCCGGGGCGCGGTGCAGACGCGAAACAATACCCTTGCTCAAGCTGTAAAACCGTCCGTCCGGATGACTCAAGACCCGCGCCTCCTCGCCCGGCGCCGCCGTGTCGGCCAACGGCAGCCACGTCCACTCTTCCCCATTGGCCTGCAACCGCAAGATGGCCGCGTCACCATGCCGATCGGATGCCACGACTTCCTTGATACGAAACACCCGCCCGTCCGCCGTCATCACCCCCAACTGCTCCGCCTTCTCGTCTTCCAGCACGTGATAGTTCGTTGCCACCAACCCGTCGGGCGTCATGACCCAACCCGCCGACACGCTGTCCATGTGCCACTCCGGACACTCCTCGCATTTCGAGATCGAACCGATCACCACGACCGCCCGACGCCACGCTTCGTGGTCGAGGCCGTCCGTGCGATCCTCCGGAAACACCGCCTCCACCCGTTGACCGTGGGCCGCGCGAACGGCCTTGGTCGCCTGCCGCCCCGTCAAAACGCCCTCCCCCTCCCCGGCCGGCAGCCCCCGCACGAACACCTCCTCCATTTCCACATCGTCGATCACCGTTGGCGTCGTGCTGCGAGCCGACACGGAGACGCTGCCGGCCAGAGTCACCATCAACCACGCGATGCCGGGCGCAAAAGCGCGCAGCAGGTGCAGGCGTGGTCGCCTTCTGCCGTGGTGGGAAATCATCGAGCGAGCGGAAAGATAGGCGGAACGCGGACGACTGTCCACGGGGCGCTCCCGGTGCTAAGCTGCCGCGTGGTCCCGCTCACCGAAAAATTCCTCGCCGCCATCGCCGGCTGGCCCGTGGTTTTCGAAGCCCGCAAAATCCGCGCCGCCGGCAAAGTCAAAGCCGCCCGCTACGAACCGCCCTTGCTCAAAGGCGCCGTCCGCGCCGGTTCCCGCCTCTTCGCCTCCGGCTTGCGCATCATCTCGCCGACCGACATCGAGAACATTTGCTCCTGCCGCGCTTCGCAAGTGGAGGGCGACGGCATGATCTGCCCTCATTCCGTGGCCGTGGCCCTGGAAGTCATCCACGGCGAGTCGGCCCCGCATCCACCCGCCCGTCCCTGAACGTTCTTTTGTCGCATCAGCTCTTGCGATCCGCAAAAAATCCGGCATTATTGATCTTTCGTCAGACCCTATCGTCCAGCGGTTAGGACACCGCCCTTTCACGGCGGTAACACGGGTTCGAATCCCGTTAGGGTCGAGCTTCGCTCGGCCCGCCCTCCTCGTCATCGCCGCATGGCGCAAACATGGAAAGCTCGCAAAGCGAGCAATCCCGTTAGGGTCGAGCTTCGCTCGACCCGCCGTCCTCGTCATCGCCGCATGGCGCAAACATGGAAAGCTCGCAAAGCGAGCAATCCCGTTAGGGTCGAGCTTCGCTCGGCCCGCCATCCTCGTCATCGCCGCAGGCGCAAACATGGAAGATCGCAAAGCGAGCAATCCCGTTAGGGTCGACTTCGCTCGCCCGCGTCCTCGTCATCGCCGCATGGCGCAAACATGGAAAGCTCGCAAAGCGAGCAATCCCGTTAGGGTCGCGCTTCGCGCCACCCAATCTCCTCAAGGCCGCAGCAAGCGCAACAATGGAACGGTGGCGTAGTCACTTAATCCCGCTAGGGTCCAACGACGTTGCACCACGCCGGTAGTCCACCCACCTGACCAAGTGGAATTGTCACCGCTGGGCCTGTTCCTTCACTTGCGCGGTGCGTCGGCGTCGACGACCGACTCGGCGAGAAACTCAAAGACCGGATCGTCGGCTTTGCCGCTGGCCTTGACCCTTTCGGGGTCGGGGGGCGATCCGAAATATTCCGCTCCGGCGGCCCGTGCCTCCTCCTCGCGGCCGAGTTGCCAGAGCGATGCGGTCACGGAGTAGCCGTTCAGGAGGGTCAGGTAATGCTCCGGACCGACGCTGATCCGCAGGTCCTTCGCCGCCTGTCCGAAGGCCACCGATGCTGCCTCCAAGTCGCCCACATTGACCAGCGCCAGACCCTGCTGATAGCGCGCGAAGGATGTTTCCGGATGGGAAGGTCCCCGCAGCTTTTCCGATTGCTCCACATTTGCGCAGGAAACAGTCAGAGCCTCCGCCGTTTGGCCGGCGCGCAGGAGGGCGTTGACGTAGTTGCTGGTATAAATCAGGCGCCCGGAGTGATCCGGCGGAAGATGGGTCTGACTCAGATTGTAGAGCTCGCTGTAGAGGCGATCGGCCTCCTCCGTCTTTCCTTGGGTTGCCAGGCAATTGGCCAAGCCATTGAGCGCATCGAGTCTCATTGGGTCCCCGGGCGGGCGATCGGCCAGCACCTGCAAAAGTTGTCGTTGCAGGGTTTCAGCCTGTTCACCCCGGCCCGCCTCGTTGTAGGCGGTCGCCAGGCGCCAGAGCTGGTGGATGACGTCCTCGTGATCGCCGCCGAAGAGGCTTCGTCCGGCCGCCAGATTGGCTTCCAGCATGGCCACGGCTTTGTCCCGCTGATCCAGCTGCAGGTAAGCCTCGGCCAGAAATTTTTGCACATGGAAAAGCGCCTCCGGTTCACCCTCGAGCAGAGCGAGTTTTTCCGGTCGGGCATTGGCTTCGATCAACGGCAGGAGAGCCCCGGTGGGAATTCCCTTGGCCGAGCGCGGCAGGAAATCCATCAAAGTGGAAAACAAATACTTCGAGGTCGCCTCGGCCCGGCTCGCTTCCCGGCGCGCCTCCCGCGCTTGCCACAGGGCCGCGACTCCGAGGGAGGAAATGACGCACACCAAAGCCAACGTGGCCGCCCACGCCACCGCTTGGCGACGCGCCGCGCGGTGCTCCTGCGACCGGGCCAGCACCGGGTAACTGAGGCCGGCCACCCCGGCCAGCGTCTTCAACAAAG
The DNA here is from genome assembly GCA_963776165.1 of uncultured Verrucomicrobiae bacterium. Taxonomy (GTDB): domain Bacteria; phylum Verrucomicrobiota; class Verrucomicrobiia; order Chthoniobacterales; family JACTMZ01; genus JACTMZ01. The sequence continues at coordinate 58,335 of CAVZLI010000011.1, read as the reverse complement.
CCCGCTTGGCCCCGTCGCCGGTCGATCGGGCGTCGGCGGCCAAGATTTCCCGCCCGCAGACCTCCGGGCGCAGCGGTTCCGGCAACAGCTCCGGTGCTCGGAAGCTCCCGTCTGCTCTTTCGACGATCAGGCAGAAAATACGCGCGTCCCCGTGCGTGCGCATGAAGAGTTCGACTTCGCGCTTCACCCAGACCGACTTCGCCGACTCCGGCGAGCAAATCACGACCATCGAGCGGCTGGCCACGATGGCGCGGCGGATTTCCTCGGTCAGATTGTGGGCCGCCCCCAAGACCTCACGGTCGCGGAAGACCGGGGTCAAGCGCGCCGGCAGGGTCCCGCGGACTTCCGGGGGAATCGAGTAGCTCTCGAAGAAGTGCTGCAGGCGCGCCGCCCAACGCTTGTCCGCGTGGCCGTAGCTGATGAATGCCCAATACTCTTCGTCCTTGGCCGGTATTGCGCCATTCCCGGTCGGCCGGGCACTCCTCGCGGGTTCCATGCTTTGGTTATTCAATCACGAATAGTGATTTCCTGTCGACGAATGTGCGGAGAATAATATGCCGCCGACGCGATCGCATTCTTCTGAATCACTCCCCAGTGCCTCGAAGTGTTTTCAGGCAGCGACGGTCAAAGACCGCCGCTACAAGTTTTTGTCAGTGTGTAGCGGCGCTCTATGAGCGTCGGTGCCTTTCCCCCTTTGCAACGAGGGTAGCCCCAGCTACTCCCCAACCACACCCGCCGCGCGCGGGTTCGGGGACTCCCGAGTAACTCGAACTGTTTTCAGTCACCGACGCTCATAGAGCGCCGCTACAATTTTGTGTCGGGTTGTAGCGGCGCTCTATGAGCGTCGGTGCCTTTCCCCCTTTGCAACGAGGGTAGCCCCAGCTACTCCCCAACCACACCCGCCGCGCGCGGGTTCAGGGACTCCCCCATGCCTGCCGCTGCAAATGCCTTCGGGCCATTGAAGGGTAGCTGGGGTCATCACCCCATTTCTATGACAGACAAGCGCCTTCCGACCCCTTACTCTCCGCTCCATACTCCTTGCTGTGAAGAGACACCTGCTCATTCCTGCCATCCTTCTCTCCGGGTGCGCTTCGGCGCCCGAGCCCGCCGTGCGCAAGGCCCAGCCTATCGCCAAGATCGATGTGCGCAGCATTCCGACCGGATGCGTTGTCGAGCTCAACGACGAATACCTCGGGGTCACTCCTCTGGAAGTCGTCGTGGACGCCACCGAGAGCGGCAACTGGGCCAGCCAAGGTTTCGGCAGCGTCTTCGTGTTGAAGTGCAGCATGCCCGACGGCGACGGCTGGGAGCAGAAGGTCTGGTATCCCGGCCACCCTGTCCCCCAACGCGTCCTCTTCCGCATTCCCGGAGCCACCCGCGGCCTCGCCTTCAACTGACCATGAAAAACTTTCTGCTCATCTTCGCTCTGTCGCTTTCGCCTGCGATGGCTCAGTTCGGCTGGGACGACGAGCCGTTGGCGGATCCAGTGCAAGCTGCCGTTGACCGGATCGACAATGCCTTTGGCACACCTTTCATCGAGCCGGCATCTGTCAGTGGCGAAGCAAGCCGTCTCAGGTCTCCGGTTTCAGGTCTCCGATCTCCGGATGTTCCCGTCTTTCAGCCCTTTGTCACTCCGTCCCCAGCTGTTGTCCCTTGGTCCCGTAGTCCTTTGGTCCGCGCCGAAGAGGCGCTCGTCGAACAATGCGACCTCGAACCCGAAGTCGCGCAGGTCTATCGCGCCTCTGGGATCGATGATTCCACCCGCGACCCGCTACCAGCCACCAGCTACGGCCGCGACGCGGCCTGTCCTGAACACCGGAGCGCGGTGCGCTCGGGGTGGATCCCGCATGCGGGACCCGGAGGGCGACATGAGCGTGAGCGAAGGAGTCAATATCTCGGAAGGCTGAGTTCCAATCCCTACGCCTCCGACTCCACCGCCAATCCTTACAGCTCTGCGGGCAGTCCGTATTCAGCCAAGAGCGTCAACAATCCTTATGGCCAATTCGGCAGCCCTTACTCGCCCGACCAGCGCCCGCAATCCCTACGCGACGGATGCCCCCGAAGATCGTCGCGCAGGACGGCACTTACCTCGGCAAGCTCAGCGACAATCCCTACGACCCCGACTCGGTCTCGAATCCCTACGGGCGCTATGGCAGCCCTTATTCCTCGACCTCGATCAACAACCCGTATTCGACCTACGGGAGCCCGTATTCCTCGCAGAGTCCGAATAATCCCTACGCCACGCAGGCTCCGTTGCTTTTCGGGGACTGAGCCTCGCCAAGTGTCACGCTCCTGTTCCCGACCTCTGAAAGCTCAAATTTCGGTGGATTTTATGCATATCCACCAAAACATGTATGCGAAATGCGCTTTTTCTATACATGTTGCCCAAGATCTACAGCCAGGACCTGCTCAACCTCATCTTCCGGCACCCCTACACGAAGATCGAATACGTGCAGAAAGAAGTCGGGGTCACGCGCCTCACGGCGACCAAATATCTCGGGCAACTCTGCCGCGAGGGATTCCTACGCAAACAAAAGTTGGGAAGAACCAACTTCTACATCAACGACGAACTCTTCAGCCCCCTGAGCAAAGTCGGCACCGAAACCTACCAGTGAGGCAAGTTTGTGTCCTCCGCGCTCCCCGTGCCCCTGTGAGAGCCGCTCGGCGACGCTTTGCCCGGCCCAACATCGTGAAAACAGATGCAAATGCCATCGTCATGCGGTAGATTCTTTTCTATGGATCGCATCACCATTAATCCGGAGCAATGCGGCGGGCGCCCCTGCATTCGTGGCATGCGTATCCGCGTCAAAGACGTCCTCGACATGCTCGCCGGCGGCGCCACCGCCGAGGAGATCCTTGCGGACTATCCGGACTTGGAAGCGGAAGACATCCGCGCCTGCCTCGCCTACGCCGCGCGCTACCTCGACCACTCGGTCCTCGTCGCCGCCTGATCCATGCGCTTCTCTGGTCGACGCGCAACTGCCGCCGGCCTTGGCCAAATGGATTGCCGATAAGGGTCACTCCGCCTCCGCCGTCCGCGATCAGGGGCTGCGGAACTCCGATGACGGAAGCATCGTGAATTTCTCGACCGCCAGCGATTGGGTCGTTGTCACCAAAGATGAAGACATCGTCGAGCGTGCGCTTGGGCGCAAAGATGGCGCGCGTGTTGTTTGGCTTCGCATCGGCAACAGCACCAATAAGCGCACTTTTCGCATGGCTTGAACCGCTTTGGCCGGAAGTCGTTCGCCAGCTACAAGCAAGGACAGCGCGTCATCGAAGTCCGCCGCGACTGATTTTTCCTCCCCTTCCTCCGCCTCCACTCCGGTTTGCCCTCGGCAGTTTAGTCGCCGTAGCGACCCTCACGCTGTCTCGCAGACTCGGCTCTTGGTCTTTTCCGCTCTGTTCTCGCCACTCGTTTGCCTGTGGGCCGTCTCGCCAAGTCTCGGTTCGCTCCGCTCGGCTGTGGCTAAATGTCTGACTGTTGCCTGCGCGGTTGTTTGGCGGACCACCGCGATTGCCCGGGGTCGCCGGGCATGAGCACTCCTCCCAGTCCGTTCGGCGCAGCCGACCGGACTCTTATCCGTGTTTATTTGCCTGCGGCCTGACGGCCTCGGCCGTCTCGAAGACTCGGCTGCGTCAATCGGTGGCTAAGATTTCCGGCCTGCCCTTTCCGTCTGCAAAACCGCTTGAACGAGCTGGGTCAGAATCTGGCGATCGAGATCCGGGAGTGGTGATTTTCTCCAAGTTCCGCGCTCTCAACCGTTTGCCGTCAGCCGCGTGCCTCATGCGGCCGCCGCGGCGGCCTTATGACGCACAAAGGGGCGGCTAAGCTTTTGGAAAATTCTAATCTACATCGTGGCGTTGCTCTTCGTTCTCGGCGGGCTAGGCGCCTTGGTTGAATGGGCTGGGCGCTTCTTCAGGTCAGCCGCCCAGCAGAGACGTATAGAGCTGGCTGTCTCTGGCTATGCATCGCACGAGGAGATCCGGGGTGCCGTAGAAGATCTAGACTGGTTTCAGTTCGAGAAACTAATCTGCGCAGTGTTCCGTTCGCAGGGTCATCACGCTGAAATGCGCGGTGGCGCGAACGCAGACGGCGGTATTGATCTCGTGATCGGCTCTGGAGCAACACGGACTGCGGTGCAATGTAAGCACTGGGGCAGCTGGAAATGCGCCCCAAAAATAATCAGAGAACTGCTTGGCGCGATGACCCATGAGCAGTTTGCACAGGGCATCCTTGTGTGTCGCAGGGCAACACCGGCAGCCCATAGCTTAGCCAGCCAGGAGCGGATCACTATCATCGAAGAAGATAGCGTTGTTCGCCTCATTACCGACGCACTGGCAGCCGAAAGTGCAGAAGTCCGTCGCCTGCTTTTCGCGCCGGAAAAACTCTGTCCCAAGTGTGGAGCACTGATGGTTCGTCGCACTGCGGCCAGAGGATCCAATGTCGGTTCTGAATTCTGGGGCTGCTCGAAATATCCGGACTGCCGTCAAACGATGCGGGTTTAGATCGTTACCGATACAAAGCCGCAGTATGCAGCGTTAGAGACGGACCAACCTAATCCTCATCCTCCAGCGCAGCAGCTAGGGTGAATTCGTTCTCGAGGAGTTCTTTAATCCCCCAGAGTTGGGAAAGACGCGAAGTCGGCAGTTGGCAGATGGCAGTTGGTCGCCGCGGCGACCTGTCTCGAAGACTCGGCTGTCAGTAGACAGATCACACGAATCAGAGGACAGCGGTCAGAGGGTGGAATCCGGTTTGCGGGGGTCTCGCGCACGTGGTAAGTAGGCTTCATGCCTGCAACGCTCGCTCCTGAGAACGTCATCGCCCGCGATCCAAAGGTCTGCGGGGGACAACCCGTAGTCAAAGGGACGAGGGTAACCCTGCGCACTGTATTGGCTACTCTGGCCGAGGGCGCTTCGGTGGAAGAAGTGGTGAAGGCATTTCCGTCTTTGCAGCCTTCTGATGTCCGTGCGGTCATCGCTTACGCAGCCGCTTCCGCCGAGGAAGATCTGCCCGTGGCCGGTGTGCCCGCGGGCCTGTGAAGATCAAGCTCGACGAGAATTTACCGGCTTCGCTTGTCGGGATTCTTGCACGCCTCGGACACGATGCCGACACGGTGGTCGACGAAGGTTTGAAGGGTGAACCCGATGAAGTTGTTTGGCCGGCTGCGCAGAATGATGGTCGCTTCCTTGTGACTCAGGACTTGGATTTTTCCGACATCCGGAAGTTTGTCCCCGGAACACACCGCGGACTGATGTTGGTGCGCCTTCGCATGCCAAGCCAGTCGATGCTCGAGCACCGCGTAAGCGAAGCCTTTGCGGAAATGGAATCCAACGATGCCTGGGTCGGTGCTTTTGTTGTGGTCTCAGATCGCAAAGTGCGGGTCACTCTGCCGTCCGTCTGATCGGCGCGAATCCGGTTTGCAGCGGCAGAACGCTAGCGCTCGAGGTCGATCATTTGACGATGACGATCTCGGTGGATTCGCCGAGCTCGCGCAGACGGTGTTGCAGGGCGGTGAGGACTTCGCGGCCTTCGGCGTTGACGAAATGCCAATCCGCTCCGGGCATGGTGCCGTAGTAGAACTTCAAGTCGCCGAGCGGATCCCCTGCCCCGGTGCCGTTGGCCAAGGGGAGGTCGGCCAGATAGTGCAGCGCTTGAGCCTCCGGTGAATTGTAAACGGCGTAGGGACCTTCGAGGTAGTTTTCCCAAATCCGGTCATGGACCTGATCGTCGAGGAAATGCAGATGGCGGTAGGCATAACGGAGGTTGTCGCGGTCGAAGTAGAACGCGCCTTCGTCGCGCAGCCATTTGCGCACATCAACGTGGTCGTCGGGATCGATGTGGGCGTGATCACTGAAGTATTCGCGCCAGGTGAACTGCGGCGGCAATTCGTCGGTGCGTCCGTTGAGCGCGAACTGGAAGTGGTAGTCCTGATCCACGGCATAGAGCGTATTTCGCGCGGACTCCGGCGCATCGATGAAGATGCCGCCGGTGGTCTTCTCGTAATCGGCCGCGCGACGCAACAGCCACGAAGGCACGAAACACGATCCGACTGCCGCCGCACCGGTGATGAGGAAGCGTCGGCGAGTAATCGCGCTCACGCGGCCTCCGCTTTAAGTGACGGGTGAAGAGTGACGTGTGACGAGTGCGGGGAGACGGAATTCCGCCCCTGCCTTTTTCTCATGCTCTTTACTCCGCGATCCCAACTCCTAACTCCCTGCTCCTCGCTCCACGCGCCGAGCACGGCATCGCGGCGTGCCCTTGCGAGGCCCACGTTCTTGGTCTCAAGCGGCAACCGGAGTCGCTGCTTGGTGTAGTCGGGACGGTGCACGGTGGCGTGGAGCCACCACGTGCCGTTGTTCCACCAGAGATGGTGGTTGGGATTGCGGGGATGCGTGCGCAGGGAAAGTGCGCAGCCTTGCGGTAACGCCGCGAGGGCGGCGGTTGTTGTCTTGCTCATTTGTGCGTTTCCTCAAACGCACCAAGGGAGATTTTGCTTTCCGGTCGATCCGATCGACCAGCGCATTGGCACGGAAGAGTCTCGCTCTCCCGCACCAAGCCACCGTGGGTTCTCCTCCTCGGTTGGCAGCCCCGCCTTTTACGGCAGGACGTTCTTGATGCTGGGGTTACCTATACACCGTGTCCGCCCGGCGCTCAATGACGTTGTGCGTCATAGCTCCGGCGCTGTGTCCATGCGGTCTGGCAGCAATGATGGCGTCGCTCCGAACAATGCCGGCATCGTCTGAAACAATGGCAGCATCGCTGAAAGTAATGCCGCCGTAGGTTCGGATCATTGGCGGCATCGGTCCAAGTAATGGCGGCGTCGCTCCAAGTAATGCGCGCATCGGTCCGGACAATGACGGCATCATGGCAAACAATGCGCGCGTCGGTCCAAACAATGACGGCATCGCTCCAAGTAATGCGCGCAATGCACGGGAGCAATGGCGGCATCGGTCCAAGTAACGAGCGCATCACTCCAAGCAATGCTGGCATCGGTCCAAGTAATGGCGGCATCACCCGGAACAATGACGGCATCGGTCCAAACAATGCGGGCATTACTCCAAGCAATGCGCGCATCACTCCGGACAATGGCGGCATACATGGCAACCATCGCGCGCATACGAAAAAGCGGCGTTTTGCACTTGCCGGAGGATGGGCGACGGGGCAATTGTCCCTCTGGAGCCATCTCCACGACGGAACAAAAAAAGTGGCACCGGGCTGCCACCCGATGCCACTTGGTTTAAGGTCTCGCCTAACGGCGGACCGGATCTCTAGACAGCGGTCTCCTGAGTTTCGTCGCTGGTTGATTGGCTCCTTTTTGCTTTGGGAACGAAGCGTTGCTTCATGAGTTCCTTCTGCTCTTGGAGTTTGGTCTCACCGGCAGGCGTGCTGAGCAGGGCGTAGCCCGAGCGTGACAGCCCGTAGACGTGTGCGGCGACCGTAAGCGCCGAGTCGTCGAGCGCGTGTTTGTAGTCGGAGACGTGGGTTTGCAGCAGGCTGAGCCCGTTGAGCAGATCCACTTGGGCCATGAACTGCGGCAGGCTGATGCCGGCCGGCAGGATGGTTGGATCTTTCTTGGCTGCCTCGATGAACAGCTCGACAAAACCGCGGGTGCGAACGCCAACGCGAGGGGTGCGGCGGCGTTGTTTGTCGTTGAGCTTGATGAGGGGCGGCAACTTGGACGTGAAGTCCTGGAATGCCGCGACCGCCTGATCCAGCTGTGCCGGGGTTATGGTCGCCGCGTCGAACGCGTAACCGGGGTTGATGTTGTAGTTCTGCGTCACAACGGTGGTGACGCCTTCAGTTTGGTTTTCCATTCTGTTTCGCCGCCGGAAGGGATACCCCCCTCGGCCACCGCCCCTTTTGGTGGCTGATCTCCGTCTGGAGATGCCTGGAGCTGCCGTGGCTTTGGCGAGGTTCTTCCGACTTGCGCGAAAGATGCCATTAGCAGTGTGCTAATGCAAGTGCTATTTTTTCCCTTGACCGAAAATTTTTCAGGGCTAGAGGTAAAGGCGTTATGCCTAGGAAACGGAAGGCCAAGGGGGCCCTGCTGCCCCACCCTCTGGCCCAGCTGCGCACCACGCTCGGCTGGACCCGGGAGGACTGTGCCAAGGAGACAGGCATCCCCGCCGCCACCATCCAGAACATCGAGCGCGCCACCACCCCGCTCACTTGGGCGCAGGCCCGGGAAATCGATGCCGTGACCGGTTGCCACGGCTTCGACCTGGGCCATAAATCCGAACAATGGCGGACGGCTTTCCGCTTGTATCCCGCCAAGCTCGAGGAGGCAGCCGCCGATCCGGCCAAAGCGGAGGAATTCACTCCGCTGGATCTGAAGGGCAATTCCTACAGCAAAGAGTTCTACGAGATGTATTGCCGCGAGCCTGTGGCGATCGAAACGCGGGAGAAGGCGATCGAGGATCTCACCATGCGCATCAAACTCTTGCTCGGCCCCCTCGCCAAAGAGCCGCGCAAATTCCGCCGCGCTTACCGCCACCTCGCGCAAGTCTTCGACGACGAACGCGCCGCCGCCGCATTGAGCGACCTCGATATTTCCAACTATGCGACGCGCTTCGGCAAAGCCAATCGGAGCACGCTGACCGTGGCGCAACTCGACGGTCTTCGACGGCGTATCGACGGACGCCGAGTGGCACGAGATCAAGAAGAGCAAGAAGCTCAAACCGGATGACGTGATTCAAGTCACCATCGAGGAGCAACCCCATTGGCCGAGGCGCAACCTGATGACCAACGCCGAACACCAAGCGATGTTCGTCGGCGACTACGCCCACGGGTTGCAGCGAACCTTCCGCATGCTGCTGCCCGACGGCACGCCCTTTGCCGTGGGCTACTACGAGACCAAGTCCGAAGGGCTCAAACAAAGTTTCCCGCCGGAATTCCTACCGAAGCCGGAGTCGGACAAAGTCTAGTCCCCTCTCCGACGGCGAAACGGCAACCATCGCCATGCCGAAGCAGATGCCACCGCAATCGTGGCAAATGCTCATCGAGACGCTGGAGTTGTGGAAGAAACAGGCAGCGGCGGAGTAGTCAGCTGGCAGTAGTCAGGTGACAGTCGACGGTGGTCAGCGAACAGAGGTCAGAGGGGGGAATCCGGTTTGCGACAGCAGTTTGAGGATCGTTCTCGATAGCAGTGTCGCGCTACACGTCCTGACGATCCGGAATTGGAATGGGGGGATCAGCGCGCTCACCGACGACGTTTCGGGCGATCGTGCCGTTGGTTAGGGAGCAGAGCGGACTGGCTAATCTTTCCGTCTCTTCGCGCAACTAGCTTTTTATACATCTCGAGCTGGCAGTCGAATCCGCCCAGATCGACCGCTTGGCGGTATTCCAGCTTGAGCGAGGGTGAGCTTGGTCCATCGCGCAGCGGGTTGGTGAAAATGAGCAGTCCCCCCGGCTCCAGCGCCTTGGCGGCGGCGAGGAGGAGGTCGGCGATGAGTCCGTGCATGTCCTTCACCCGGATCCGTCGTCCGAGGGGAGGATTGGTGATGACCAGCGTGATGCTTCCCGGGGCGATGCCGGCCACTTGTTCCGCATCCCGGAAATCGCATGGAGTGAACATCCCGGGAACATTCTCCAGGCCCGCTGCTTCGAAGTTGGCGCGGGCGATGCCGATCGCCGCCGGATCGAGATCGGTGCCATGCACGGCCCGGACACCGCCGAGCATCGAGCGCTCGATCAGTTCCAGTCCCGAGCCGCAAAAAGGATCCCACACCACCTGCCGGGGTTCCTCGCTGTCGGGGCTGGCTTGCGCCGCCAACCGCGCCATGCAGGCGGCTAGTGGCGGGTGCGAGGCTGCGGGGATGTCATCCTGACGATACCCAAGGCGCGGATCGGGGTAGAGTCGTGGGCGCAGTTCGACGATGGCGTCGCGCTGTTTCTTCGGTCCGCTCCCGATTGGTATAACATCCACGGACCACGGAGCTTGCCGCGCATCGTTGAGGAGTTCGGGTGCGAGGGCGTGGGCCTGCTGCACCACGTGGCGGATGGCGCCCCGCTGATGACCGCGCGCGGGAAAATCCAAGCGGTAGCGGGGCACTCCATGGGTTGCCGCCCGCATGATCTTCCGGGCTGTCGGGGAAGCGATGCAGCCGGCGAGCGCTTCCTCCCACTCGGAACCGGAGCTGTTCTCGATCAGACCGAGGCGGATGCCCACGGTGGCAAAGCAGCGCAACTCGTAGAGCATCGACAAGGAGAACGGCCTGAGCGGAGTCATCGTCACACATCCCGGGCGGACTTGTCCGAGACGGAAAATGCCGGGATCGAGTTGCTCTGCGGCTTCTTCGCTGATGATCTTCTCCAAGCCCCGTCGGCAGCGGAGGTTAATCTGCATCCCGGGTTTGCCCGGGAGCAGGGCCTCGAGTTCCACCATGCCGGGGTTTTCGCGCCGGGCGATGGCCGCCTGCACCTTTTGCTGCGTCAGCTCGGGGAGCGATTCCCCTTGCGCCATGAACGAGAGTGTCGCGCTCCCCCCGATCTTCTCCAGCGCACGGCCCAGGTGGCGTTTCTCTCTCTCGCCGCCGTTCTCCTTGAGCAGACTCAACATCTGCGCCTCCACACTTTCATCCCCGCCAATCTTTGGCAGCGCCGCCATGGCGTAGCGCCGGATCTTTTCCTGCGGATCCTTCAGCAGCGCCGTGAGCCACGCGCGCACCGCCGCCTTTTCCTCATCCGTCCCGAAGCGTGAGAAAATTGTTCCCAGCGCGCGGATCAAGGCGACACCCTGCATTCGCTCGCGCGGAGAGGCGGCATCGAATCGCGGCACCTCCAAGTTCCAGAGTTGCCCCTTCGGCAGATCGCACAGCCGCTTGTAGAGCTCCCGATGCGATTTCATAAAGCGAAGTATGCCCTTCCGGGGTGGATAAGACATTGCATTTCCGGACAACGCGCTGCCACGGAGTGGCAAGCGAGGAGCGAGGAGCAGGGCAGTGGTCAGGAGACAGTGGTCAGGAGACGGAGTTCGGAAGGCGGAATCCGGTTTGTGGGGATGTCGCACGCGGATATCTTCCGCGACTTTCCCTATCTCACAGAGGAAGACATCCGCGCCTGTCTCGCTTACGCCGCGGAAGCCGGACGCCGCACAGCCCACGCTGTTGCCGCGTGAAGTTTCTCTACGACGAGAATCTATCACCGGCGCTTGTTGCGCAGTTGGCGGCCCTTTATCCCAACTCGGCCCATGTCCACGATATCGGCTTATACCGGTGTCCCCATGCATTTGGACTTCACGGCATCGACCCGCGGTAGGGGCCGCCGGCCTCTCCGAGCCGTATGGCTCTACGAGCAGGAGGCCAGCGGACCGGCTGCCCTATTTTTGCAAGGCACACGGACGGCTGGGCCAGCCGTCCCTACCGAACATGGATAAAAGTCTGAAAGCTTCGGGACGTCGGTATTAGGCATGGCCGGGTGACTCGGCTGTCTGGAAGCACGCGAAAGAAGAGGGCTACTGCATCGTCTCGAAGGACTCGGCTGTCGCTGGACAGTGGACAGCAGCCAGATGTCTGAGGGTGGAATCCGCTTTGCGGGTGAGCTGTGGAGGGGTTATGGTTTTCCGTATGAAATTCGTCACCTCGATTACCCGCGATGAGGACGGCATGTGGATCGTGGAGTGTCCGGCGATCCCGGGGTGCGTCAGCCAAGGCTCGACGCGCGCCGAAGCTCTCGAGAACGCGCGCGAGGCGATCGCGGCCTGTCTCGAAGTTCGCGCGGAACGCGGGATGCCACTGACGGTAGAGACCGAGGAGCTCGAAGTGGTGGCCTGATGCCTTCCCTGCCAAACGTCAGCGGACGCGAGGTAGTGAAGGCGTTTGCCGGTGCCGGGTGGGAGTTTGCCCGGCAGAAAGGCAGCCACATGATCTTGGTCAAGCCGGGGCATATTGCTTCGCTTTCCGTGCCGGACCACAAGGAGATCGCCAAAGGAACTTTGCGCAGTCTCATCAGGTCGAGCGGTCTCACGGTCGAGGAGTTTGTCGAACTGCTCGATTGAGCGGGCGTGAGCTTTGCGTTTCACGCGGCCTCCTTTCGGAGCGGTTGGCTCCATGCTCCCTGCTCCTCGCTCCATGCGCCGAGCACGGCATCGCGTAGCGCCCGGGCGAGGCCCACGTTTTTCGTTTCCAGCGGCAGGCGCAGGCGCTGCTTGGTGTAGTCGGGACGATGCACGGTGGCGTGGAGCCACCAGGTGCCGTTATTCCACCAGAGGTGGTGGTTCGAGTTGGCGGTGTGCGTGCGCAGGGAGAGCACGCAGCCTTCGGGCAACGCCGCAAGCGCGGCGGATATCGTTTTGTTCATTTGTGCGTTTCCTTGAACGCACCAAGGGAGATTTTGCTTTCCGGTCGATCCGATCGACCAGCGCATTGGCACGGGAAAGACTCGCTCTCCCGCACCAAGCCACCGTGGGTTCTCCTCCTCGGTTGGCAGCCCCACCTTTTACGGCAGGACGTTCTTGATGCTGGGCGAAAGTTTATCCCCCCGCCCCACCCTGGCAACCGCTTTGTGCGTCATAGCGGCGACCACAGGCTGTTCTGGCATCCAGGCGACCGGCTGGACACAGAACCAATCGTCCAAGTCTTCACCGATGTCCGCACGCTCGAGGCAGATGCTGCTTGATACGCTGCAGCTGTCGAAAAGGCAGGCGAGTGAGGTTGAGCCGCTGAATTATCGGGCTGATGGCGGAAGTTCTGCCCGGGATTCACGCAAGGTGAGGTTCTCTGCGCGGCGCCAAGCCGCGGGCTCCTCTGCGCAAAGCCTTGGAATGTGGACGCTGCACGCGTAGAAATTCCCTCCTTTCATGACCAACCGTATCGATCAGAAATTCGCGGAGCTTCGGCATCGGGGGCAGGCCGGGTTCATGGCCTACATCACGGCGGGGGACCCCACGCTGGAGGCTACCGAGGCGCTCGTGCCGGCCTTGGCCGAGGCGGGGGTGGATTTTGTCGAACTGGGGGTGCCTTTTTCCGATCCGCTGGCCGACGGGGTGGTCAATCAACTCGGCGCGCAGCGCGCCCTGGCGGCGGGAGCCACGTTGGACAAAGTGCTCGCCACCGTGCGCCGCATCCGGGAGACGACGGAGGTTCCCCTCATCCTCTATACCTACCTCAACCCGCTCTACATCCAAGGCTTCGACAAATTCCACGAGGAAGCGGCCGCGGCGGGGGCGGACGGGATCCTCATCCTTGATCTGCCTCCCGACGAGTTGGAGGCCAACCGGGAATTGGCCGGGCGGCACGAATTGAAAGCCATCCGCCTGATCGCGCCGACCACGCCGCCGGCCCGCATGGAGCGGATCGCCAAAACGGCGGAGGGCTTCATCTACTATGTGTCGCGCGAGGGCGTGACCGGGGAGCAGGCGCAAGTGGCCGACTCAATCGAGGCGCAGCTTTTCGAGATCAAAAAGCATACCGACCTGCCGGTGGCGGTCGGATTCGGCATTTCCACCCCGGAACAGGCAGCCACCGTCGCGCACCGGGCCGATGCCGTGGTGGTCGGCAGCGCCATCGTGCGCCGCATGGGCGAGTATGGAGCGGACCCGGATTTTGTCCGCAAGGTCGCCGATTTTGTGCGTCCCATGACCGAGGCAGCGCACGGGGCGAAGCGGTAGGGCTGGTTAAGACCAAGTCCCGGAAGATTTCGGAGTTTGCTTTCCAAGGCAGGGACGAGCGGCTCGTTCGTCCGCTCTTTCTCCAGCGGACACGTGATACCAATGTCCCCATGCCTTTGGACTTCACGGCATCGACCCGCGGTAGGGGCCGCCGGCCTCTCCGAGCCGTATGGCTCTACGAGCAGGAGGCCAGCGGACCGGCTGCCTTATTTTTGCAAGGCACACGGACGGCTGGGCCAGCCGTCCCTACCGAACATGGCCAAAAGTCTGAAAGCTTCGGGACGTCGGTATGAGGTATCGCGCCGGGCTTCCGGCTCGTAGAGCCTACAGCTCGGAGCGACGACGCGATCCACCTTGACTCAAGCTTCAGCCGGCTCGAGTTCCTCGGCGGATTCGTTGCGCGGCGGGGCCTTGGCTTTGGAGAACTGGCCCGTGGAGTCGGTGAATTTGACGCTGACGAGTTTGCTCACGCCCTGCTCTTCCATGGTCACACCGTAGAGCACATCGGCGCGGGAGATGGTGCGCTTGTTGTGCGTGATGACGAGGAACTGGCTCTGCTGGACGAAGCGGTCGAGCATGGCGAGGAAGCGGTTGATGTTCGACTCGTCGAGGGGCGCGTCCATTTCGTCGAGGATGCAGAACGGGCTGGGCTTGACCATGTAGATGGCGAAGAGGAGCGCCACCGCGGTCATGGTGCGCTCGCCGCCGGAGAGCAGGGAAACGCTCTGCAATTGCTTGCCCGGAGGTTTGGCGGTGATCTCGATGCCGCTTTCCAGCGGATCTTCCTCGTTCATCAAGGCGAGGTCGGCTTTGCCGCCGCCGAAAAGTTCTTTGAAGGTGCCGCGGAAGTTGTCGCGGATTTTCACGAAGGTCTCGGCAAAGAGCGTGGTGGTCGTGGTGTTGATCTTCTTGATGACTTCGAGCAGCTCCTCTTTCGAATTGGTCAGGTCGTTGAATTGCTCGTCGAGGAACTTCTGGCGGTCGAGCAGGTCGTCGAATTCCTGGATGGCGTCGATATTGACCGGCCCCATCGAGTCGAGCTTGTCGCGCAATTCGGTGACGTACGCTTCGATCTCGTTCCAATCCAGCTCCGCCTCGATGCCCTCGGTCACGGTCTCCTTGGCTTCCTCGACCGCAACGGCCTCGACCGCAACGGCAACCACTTCCCCACCCTCGGTGGTCTCGGCGCCCTCCACGACCTCCGCGGTTTCGGCCTCGGTCGTCTTGGTCTTGCGCCGCTTGCGGTGGTCGCGGACGGCGCAGTGCAAGGCGTAGCTGTCGAGTTGCACTTCGCCCAACTCCACGTGGTGCCGGCGCCGGATGTCGTCCGCCATATTCTCGGCCTTGAGACGGAGTTCGGCGGCCTGCACTTCGAACCGGCCTTTTTGGTCCTGCATTTCGGCGTGCTCGCGGCGTTTCTGCCGCAGGCCTTCGTCGGCCGATTGCACTTCGGCCTGCAAAGCGCTGCGCTCTTTCTGCAAGTCCTCGAGTCCGGTCTGCCTCTCGTCGAGTTCGCCCTGCAAGCCGGACGCCTCGCGGCCCAAAGCTTCCGTCTGCTCCTCCACCGATTTGATGCGCTCTTCGGCTCCGCCTTTTTCCTGCTCGCGCTGGCGGACGGTTTCCTCGAGTTCCTCGATGCGGCTGAGCATGGGCGCGCGCTGGGACTGGAGGCTCTCTTCGAGCTGGCGGGCGGCGGCGAGCTGCACGCGAAGTTCGTTGAATTGCTCGGCGGCGGCTTCCTGTTCTCCGGCTTCGCGTTGCGCCACCTCGATGGCTTCGGTCGACTTCGCGTTGGCTTCTTCCACCGCGCGGCGGCAGGCGGCCAGGCGATCGGTCAAGTCCTGCGCTTTTTGTTTGGCGGCCTCCAAATCCTGCGCGGCCCGTTCCTGCTCGCGCTGCAGCGATCCGGCGCGGCTCTGCGATTCCTGCAATTCCTTCTCGAGCAGCGAATGGTTGGCCCGCAGGCCGGCCAGATCGTTTTGCTTCTGACGCACGTCGGCCCTCGCTGTTTCGAGCGCCTCTTTTTGTCCGTCACGGCCGGAAAGAACCCCGAGGCGGGTTTGTTCGTGCTTGGCCAGTTCGGCCTGCAGCAGCCCGAGTCTTTGCCCGAGCGAAAGGATCTCGTCGCGGCGTTGCAAGGCGGAGGTGGCCCCCTCGCCCGCGCGGCCGCCGGTGACAATGCCCGCCGCGTCGATCAACTCGCCGTGCTGGGTGGCGAAAGCGGTGGACGGATAACGTCCGCGCAACTCCGTGGCGTGGTCGAGATTGGTGGCCAAGGCCACGCCGTGCAGGATGCCGCGCACGAGGCGGTGCAGGTCGTCGCCTTCGCAGCGGACGCGGTCCGCGGCCCACCCGAGCGAACCCTCCGGCGCGGGGCCGGGCTCGGGAAAGTGGTTGCCGTTCGGCGCAACCACGCTGGCGCGGCCGAGTTTGTGCTCGTAGAGCGACTCGAGGATTTCGCGGGCCGAGGTTTTGTCCGTGATAACAATGGTGTCCCCCCGGGAGCCGAGGGCGGCTTCGATGGCGGGCAGGAAACCGGATTCGACGCGCAGGAGGCTGCCGAGCATGCCGCGCACGGCGGGTTTGAAATGGTCGGGACGGTCGAGTCCGCGCAAGACGGCCTGCGCGCCGGGTGCAGCGCCCTCGCCTTCGAGGTTGAGTTGCTCGAGAACCTCGAGGCGCGATTGGGTCTGGGCCAGATTGCGCTGGGCCTCGGCCATGGCCTGTTCGACCCGCTGGCGTTCGAGTTCCCCGCGCTCGACTTCGGCCTCGGCGCGGTCGAGCGCGGTTTCGGAGGCGTGCAGGGCTTCGGTCGCCGAGGCCACGAGGCCGGCGGTTTCTTCCAGGCGTTTGCGGGCGGTGGATTGGGCTTCGAAAATTTGGCGTCCTTCGTTTTCGAGGGACTCGATGCGCGCTTGGGTGGCATCGCGGCGGGCTTCCAAACCGGCCAACTCGCCCTGCAGGCGGAGCGATTCGTTTTCTGCTTTGCTGATTTCGGCGCGGAGGGCTTCGAGGGATTGCTGGGAGGACTCGCGGCGGCCGGCACTCTCGCGGAGACGGGCCTGCAGGGCGTCGAGGGCGGCGGAGCGCTCGGCCAACTCGGCGGCGACCTTGGTCACCTGTTCGTCGGTGCGGCCCATCTCCTCGCGCTGGACGCGCTGGCGTTCGCGGGCGGCGGCAATCTCCTGGTCGCAGCGGGTGATGGTCTGCCGCAACTGCTCGCAAATTTCGCCGTTGTGCGAGGCGCGGCTCTGCGCCTGCACCATGCGGTCGCGGATCGACTGCATCGATTGGCGCGAGGACTCGACCTGTTGCTCGAGCTCGGTGAGTCGCGTGCGGTGTCCGGCAATGGCGGCTTCGCCGTCCTCGAGGGCGGCGGTCGTCTCGTGCCAGCGGGATTCGAGTTTGCGGAGGTTTTCCTGCAGGCCGCGCTGGGACGCGGTGATTTCGTCGTGCTGGCGGCGGACAAAATTGAGCTCGAGGACCTTGAGGTCGTTCGAGAGCGCTTGGTAGCGACGCGCTTTGCCGGCTTGGCGCTGCAGCGAGCCGATCTGGCGCTTCACTTCGCGCATGATGTCGTTCACGCGGATGAGGTTGGCCTCGGCGTATTCGAGTTTGCGCAGGGCTTCCTTTTTCTGCGCTTTGAACTTGGTAATGCCCGCAGCCTCCTCGAAGACGGCGCGGCGATCTTCCGGACGGCTGCTGAGGATGAGGTCGATCTTGCCCTGCTCCATGATGGAGTAGCTGCTGCGGCCGATGCCGGTGTCCATGAACAGCTCGTGGATGTCGCGCAGGCGGCAGGGCGTTTTGTTGAGGAGGTATTCGCCTTTGCCGTCGCGGAAAATGCGGCGCGTCACACAGACCTCCTCGTAATCGGTGCCGAGGTGCTCGGCGCAGCCGCCGAAGGTGAGCGAAACTTCGGCCAGGCCGACCGCGGTGCGCGAATCGGTGCCGCTGAAAATGACGTCCGCCATCTCGCCGCCGCGCAGGGCCTTGGCCGATTGTTCGCCGAGACACCAGCGGATGGCATCGAGGATGTTCGACTTGCCGCAGCCGTTGGGGCCGACCACCGAAGTGATGCCCTCGTGAAATTCCAGGTGCGTCTTGTTGACGAAAGATTTAAAACCTACGAGTTCGAGAGATTTGAGATACATGGGGAAGAAACTCCAAAGCGGAATTTTTAGGGGCGACCGGAACGGATGGCAACCCCGCATACCACCAATTGTGGTGTCTTGCCGGATTCACCCCTATATCTAGAAGTCATGCCCCCATCTGCGAACAACTTCTCGTTTGACGGCAAGTCCGATCTGGACCTCCTCTTTGACTTTCTCCGCTTCCGCAGCGTCTCAACCAAGCCCGACCACGCGGCGCAGATGCGCGCCTGCGCCGATTGGCTGTGTGCCCTGCTCCGCCACGGCGGATTCCAAACCGAGGTGGCCGAAACCGGCGGACACCCCGCCGTGCTGGCCCGCGGCCCCGAGGTGCCGGGCAAGCCGACTGTGCTGATCTACGGCCATTATGACGTGCAACCCGAGGAGCCGGTGGCACTCTGGACCTCCCCGCCTTTCGAGCCGACCATCCGCAACAAGCGGGTCTTCGCCCGGGGCGCC
Source organism: uncultured Verrucomicrobiae bacterium (assembly GCA_963776165.1). GTDB lineage: Bacteria > Verrucomicrobiota > Verrucomicrobiia > Chthoniobacterales > JACTMZ01 > JACTMZ01. Next base: position 40,118 of record CAVZLI010000011.1, on the reverse strand, counting down.
ACGGACAACAAAGGCCAGATCCTCGCCCACATTCTCGGCGCCATCCACCTGCTCGAGGAGCAGGGCGCCCTGCCGGTGAATCTCATTTTCCTCATCGAGGGCGAGGAGGAAGTCGGCAGCACCAACCTCGACGACTTCATCCGCGCCCGCCGCAGCGAATTGCGTTGCGACATCATCGCCATCTCGGACACCGGCATGGTGGCCGAGGGGCACCCCACCCTCACGCAAAGCCTGCGCGGCATCGCCGCGATGGAAGTGATCGTGCGCGGACCCAGCCACCGACCTTCATTCCGGAATCTTCGGCGGCGCGGTCATGAATCCGGCCACCGCTTTGGTCAAACTCCTCGCCGGCCTGCACGATGATCAGGGCCGCATTGCCGTGCCCGGCTTTTATGACGATGTGGTCAAACTCGACGCAGCGGAACGCGAGGCGATGGCGTCCTTGCCCGTCAGCGAATCCGACTACCAGCGCGAAACCGGTGTGCTCCTCCTCTCCGGCGAGGAAGGCTTCAGCACGGCGGAGCGCATCGGGATCCGGCCGACGGCGGAAATCAACGGCCTGACCAGCGGCTACCAGGGCGAAGGCACCAAGACGGTCCTGCCCTCCACCGCTTCGGCCAAGCTGACCTTCCGCCTCGTGCCGAACCAAAAGCCCGACCGCGCCCTCAACCTCGTGGAGATCCATTTCCAGAATCTCCTGCCGCCCGGTGTGGAGATGGAAATCATCCGCGGTCACGGCGGCATGCCCTACGCGCTGGACATGAAAAGCCCGTGGTGCGGCGCGGCCCTGCGGGCGCTGGAGACGACGTTCGGACAAAAGCCCGCTCTCATGCGCGAAGGCGGCAGCATCCCCATCGTGCAAACCTTCCGCGACCTCCTCGGGTCCGACACCCTCCTGCTCGGCCTGGCTGCGCCCGACTGCAAAGCGCACGCGCCGGACGAGAACTTCCCGGTGGAAACTTTCGAGGCCGGGATCCGCTTGCATCAGAATCTCCTGCGCGAGCTCGCCGCCGGCGCCTGAGCACTTGGCATGACCGGCAAGCCGCCCGACTCCGCCTGCGATGTGCTCATCGTCGGCGCGGGCATCGCCGGTCTTACCGCCGCCCGCACCCTGCGGAGCGCAGGCCTAAGCGTGCTCGTGCTGGAAAAAAGCCGCGGCTTCGGAGGACGCGCCGCCACGCGGAGGTGGGAGGGGTTGCCGGTGGACCACGGCGCGCAATTTTTCACGGCCCGCTCCGCGGAGTTCACCGAGCAAGTCGGGGAGTGGCTGGCTCGCGGCACCTGTTTCGAATGGTCTCGCGGCTTGCACCGCGCCTCGACCCGAGGCCCCCGACCACCGGACGGCGACAACTTCCCCCGCTACGCCTGCCGCGAAGGGATGTCCGCGCTCGGTCGGGATCTGGCCGGACCCGATCCTTCTTTTGTGCTCCGCGAGACGAAAGCGGCCTCCGTGTGCCGAAGCGGCGCGCTCTGGGAAGCCTTGGCAGAGGATGGACGGATTTTCCGTGCCCGCGCACTCATCATGACCCCGCCGCCGCCGCAATCCGCGACGCTGCTGGCCGACGCGGCTCCCGCAGCGGCCGCAAAGCTGTCCGCTATTTCCATGGCCCCGTGCCTTGCCCTCGCAGCGCGCTATCCGCGCCGTGAATTGCCCTGGAGCGGAGTGCAAGCCCTGGAGCATCCCGTGATTTCCTGGATCGGCCACGATACGTCCAAGCGCCCCGATCTTCATCCGGGCGCCACCATTGTTGTCATCCACGCCTCGGCGGACTTCAGCCTCGAGCATTTCGGCGCTGATGAGAATGAGCTCGTCCCGCAAATGCTCGACGCCGCCAGCCGGATTACTGGCGAGGACTTCTCGGCCCCGTCGTCGTTCTTCCTGCAGCGCTGGCGCTACGCCCTCGGCGCGGAGCACAGCGGTCCGCCGGCCATCCTCTTCCCCGGCGAAGCACCGCTCATTCTCGCGGGGGATGCCATTGCCGGCGGGAAAATCGAAGGGGCCTGGCTCTCCGGACAGGAAGCCGCGCGGCTCTTGTCAGCGGCTTGATCGCCGGGCGCCTCTCCCGAGTCACTCGAAGCGTTTTCAGGCAGCGACGGTCATAGACCGCCGCTACAAGTTTTCGTCGAGTTGTAGCGGCGCTCTATGAGCGTCGGTGCCTTTCCGCTTTGCAGGGATAGCAAGCCCTGTTACTCCCAGCACACACCCGCCCTCGTGCGGGGTTGGGGACTCACCACGCGGTAGCTGGCAAACGCTTCCGAGCCCTCGACCTTGAGGCTCTCCAAGGTGAGCGGAATGGACTTCGACAGCACCGCACAGTCGGCCGGGCCAATGAGGGTCGGTGCCTTCGCGCCGCCGAAAATGAGGGGCGCGAAGGTGATGTGGAGCCGATCCAGCAGATTCTGCTCCAGCAATGCTTTGATCAAAGTCGGTCCGCCCTCGCAGACCGCATCGCGCACCCCGTATTCATGCGCCAGCACAGCAAGTGCTGCAGGCAAATCGACCGTGCGCCGGCGCGCCTCGACCCGCACGTCGGCCAACTTTTCCAACTTGCGGCGGGCGGCCGCCGGCATGGCGCGCGTGGTGAAAATGACGATCGGCGCGCCGCGACTGCGGAACACTTTGAGGTCGGTCCGGAGGTTGCCGTGGTTGCTGAAGATGACCCGCAAAGGTTCGGTCGTCCGTCCCTCGCGCAGGCGCATTTCCTGGAGGTCGCGGGCCGGCAAGGCCATGGCCATGTTGTCCGCCTCCAGTGTTCCGCGTCCGACCAGCAGGGCGTCGCCACCCGCCCGGATTTCCAGCAGACGTCTTTTGTCCCGCGCCGAGGTGAATCCGGTCGGGGCGTAAGCCCGCGTGGAAATCTTGCCGTCCACCGTCACGGCGAAGTTCGCCTCGACGAACGGCCGCTTCATTCGCTGTGCTCGATCTGATCCTCCAACCGGTCGACTTCTTTCTGCATGTCCCGCAGGTTGATCGTCTCGTGGGTCGAGGAACGGTAGAAAAGAAAGACCAGTCCGCCGGCCAAGCTCCCGACCGTGTTGATGAGAAAGCCGCTGACCGAGATCAGCGTGGCCACCGCAGCCCCGACGCCGAACGGCGCGAGGAGCGAGACAAACAGGCTCTCCCGCAAGCCGATGCCCGAGACGCTGATCGGGATGGCTGTGATGACGGCGACGATGGGCAGGACGGAAAACACATCGACCAAACCGAGCACGTCGGTGTAGGCCCGCGCGGCGCAGTAAAAGGTGATGAAAAACATGGCAAAGAGCGGAAAGGAAACGAGGAACGCCCAGATCGTCTGACGCCATCCTTTGGCATACACATGGCAGGCCGCCGACACCTCGACGATACGCCCGCGCAGCGGCGTCCACTGCGGCAGATAGTGGACCCATCCGAAGGCCGAACCGACAAACATGCCGACGATGACCACCACCGCACCGGCCAGCAACCAGAGGAGCGTGGTAAGCAGGGTCGCGCTGGCCGCCGAGTCGCTCAACTTGTCGTAGCGGAAGTAAAGGAAACCGAGGCTGATGAGAATGAGGGCCATCATCCCGATCACGCGATCCATGAACACGCTGAGCAGGGCCGCTGCTTTGTTGTCCCGTGCCTCGCGCATGGTGAGGAACATTTTCACCACGTCCCCGCCGGTCGATCCGAGCATGAAGAGATTGAAGAACATCCCGATCATGAAGAGTTGCCACGTCCGCACCCACCCCATGTCGATGCCCTGCACCTGCAGGAGGATCTTCCACCGCACCGTGGCCAGGATCGTGCAGCCGAAAAACACCACCACGCCGAGCCACAGCCAATTCCAATTGGCCTGGCGCAACGCCTCGGCCATCTGGGCGCGCTTGTCAGGGTCATGGAACACCCACCAGAGCAGGCCGATGGTGACCGCCACCTGCAGCACCGTGAGCAGAGTTTTTTTCATGCGCCGAAAACGCCGTAAATCAATCAGTTAAGCGTCCCGGACGAAATCACTTTTTTGGCCGTGGCCTCCCCGCTGGCCATCACCGCGTCGATGCTGGCCCCGCAGGCCGCATCGCCCGTCACAAAAACCCCCGGAGGCAGCGCGCCCCACGGAGCCGGACGATTTTCCAATCCGGGCAGCTGTTCGGGAACCGCGTAAGGCACCGGCACAAAGGCGAGCGGTCGCAACTTCCCGCATCCGTCTTCGAACCACGACCCCACCTCTGCCGCCACCGCTTCCGCATCGTCCGCCTTGGGATGTCCGGGTAAGACGGTGACACTCCAAAGATGCGATCCGGCGGGCGCCAACTCCGGCGTCGCGTTGCTGACCAAGGCGGCATGCAAGATCGGGCTTTCGTTCCGGCGCGGCGGGAGGCAAAGCCACGCTCCGCGGTAAGCCGCGCGATCGGCGGCGAAGTAATGCACCGCGGTGCCCTTTGCCGGGCGCGGTTGCCCGGCACCGAGCAAACGGCAGGCCGCCGGTTCTTCGACAGCCAAAACAATCTCCCTTCCCGTGATGACGCTGCCGCCCTCCAAGCGCACTCCGCACGCCCGCCCCTCCGAAAACTCGAGCCCCGCAACCCGTGCGTCATAGCGCACCGAACCCCGCGGCAACCCCGCGACCAACTGCTCCGCGATGCCGCCCATGCCGCGGGCCGGAAGCAACGCGCGCCCCGTGACAAACCGCCGCAGGTATTCGAGAAACAGTCCCGCGCTGGTCTGCAAATCGGGGTCGAGCAGCACACCGCCGAAAAATGGCCGGGCGAAACGCGAGAAAAACTCCTCGCCGAAACCACCGCGCCGGAGCAACTGCTCGGTGGAAAGCTGGTCGCCCCGGCCGCCAGCCATGGCCATGACCACCAGACGAAGCAGACGCAACTGATCGCTCAAGGGCAGAACGTCCCCGCGCAAAGCACCGAAGGCGGCCGCGGGACAGCGCAAGGGATTTTCCAGCGTCCGCACTTTCCCCCGCCCGACGAACATGGCCCCGGCGCGGAAGCGGCCGCCGCCCAGCGCCCGGAGGTCAAGATGCCGCCGGGCCGCGGGATAAGAATCGAGCAGAACCTGGAATCCCCGATCCAAAACAAAGCCCTCCGCAGTGCGGTCCGAGACGACGCGTCCACCGGGACGCCCCGCCGCCTCGAGCAGGAGAAACGGTCGTCCAGCCCCGGCCAAAACCTTGGCGCACGTCAACCCCGCCAAACCCGCGCCAACAATGATCGTCATCATGTTGTCAATAATTCCGCGCCGCGCGTTGAACAAATTTTTCTGGCACCATTATTGCTCCCATTTAACTTCAAAAGTTCATCATGCACGAAATCGCACCTCTGACGTTCGAAAAAGAAATCATCGACGAGTTGAAATACACCATGGCGCGCGACCAAGTCACCGCGTCGCGCCGCGAATGGTGGATCGCCACCTCGATGGCCATCCAGCGCCTGCTCATCGAGCGCATGATGAAGACCCTGGCCGTCCACAACGAGAAGAACGTCCGTCGCGTCTACTACCTGTCCATGGAATTCCTCATGGGCCGCCTCTTCGCCAACAACATGATCGCCGCGGGCGTCTTCAACGAGGTGAGCGAAGCCCTGGAAAACCTCGGCCATCCGATCGAGGAAACCCGCGACGAGGAATACGACATGGCCCTCGGCAATGGCGGTCTCGGACGTCTCGCCGCCTGCTTCCTTGATTCGCTGGCCACCCTCGACCTCCCCGCCGTCGGTTACGGCATCCACTACCAATACGGTCTCTTCAAACAGGAGTTCCGCGACGGCTACCAGGTCGAACTCCCCGACGCGTGGATCCAATACGGCTCCCCGTGGGAAATCATCCGCCCGCAACACCAGCAGGAAATTCCCGTTTACGGCCACGTCGAGACGGTGGACGACGGCCGCGGGCGCACCCGTTCGGTGTGGGTCGACTTCCGCAAGATCATCGGCGTGCCCTATGACATTCCGATCCCCGGCTTCGGCACGGAGACGGTCAACTTCCTCCGCCTCTGGGAGTCCAAGGCCCCCGAGGAATTCGATTTCGAGGCCTTCAACCGCGGCGGCTACGAGGAAGCCGTGCGGCAGAAGAACATGGCCGAGACCATCAGCAAGGTCCTCTATCCCAACGACAACACCGAGGCCGGCAAGGAACTGCGCCTGCTTCAGCAATACTTTTTCACCGCCTGCTCGCTGCGCGATATCATCCGCCGCTTCCAGAAGGACAACTCGGACTGGGCGAAGTTCCCCGACAAGGTCGCCATCCAGCTCAACGACACACACCCCGCGATCAGCATCCCCGAACTGCAGCGCCTGCTCGTCGACGATTACGGGCTCACTTGGGACGAGGCGTGGTCGATCGTCACGCGCACCTTCGCCTACACCAACCACACCCTCCTGCCCGAGGCCCTGGAGAAATGGAGCGTCAGCCTTTTCCGCAAGGTCCTGCCGCGCCACCTGCAGATCATTTTCGAGATCAACAAGCACTTCCTCGAGGAAGTGGAAGAGAAGTGGCCCGGCGATGTGGAAAAGAAGCGCGCCCTGTCCCTCATCGAGGAAGGCCACGAACAGATGATCCGCATGGGCAACCTCAGCGTCATCGGCAGCCATTCGGTCAACGGCGTGGCCGCTCTCCACACCAAGCTGGTCAAAAGCGACCTCTTCCCCGAATTCGAGGCCCTCTACCCCGGCCGCATCAACAACAAAACCAACGGCATCACCCCGCGCCGCTGGTTGGTGGCCTGCAACCCGCGGCTTTCCGACCTTATCACCCGCACTATCGGCGGCGGCTGGGAGCGCAACCTCGACTTGCTCCGCAAACTCGAGCCCTACGCCGACGACGCGTCTTTCCGCGAGGAATTCATGGCGGTCAAACACGCCAACAAGGAAAAGCTGGCCCACCGTATCCTCGAAGAATGCGGTGTGGAAGTCGACCCGTCGGCCATGTTCGACGTGCAGATCAAGCGTCTGCACGAATACAAGCGCCAGCACCTCAACCTCCTTCACATTCTCTGGCTCTACCGCCGCCTGCTCAAGGATCCGAACCTCGATATCCCGCCGCGCGTGTTCATTTTCGCGGCCAAGGCCGCGCCGGGCTACCACACGGCGAAACTTATCATCAAGGCGATCAACGCCGTCGGGGCAAAGATCAATGCCGACGCCCGGATCAAAGGTAAACTCAAAGTTGCCTTCATGCCCAACTACCGCGTCTCGCTGGCCCAGCGCATCGTCCCGGCGGCCGATCTCTCCGAGCAGATTTCCACCGCGGGCAAGGAAGCCTCCGGCACGGGCAACATGAAGCTCGCCCTCAACGGCGCCATCACCATCGGCACCCTCGACGGCGCCAACGTGGAGATCCGCGAGGAAGTCGGCGACGACAACATCTTCATCTTCGGCAACACCGTGGAAGAAGTGACCAAGCTGGTGGCCGAAGGCTACAACCCGCAGAAATACTACGAAGCCGATGCCGAACTGGCCGCCATCATCGACTGGCTCGGCACGGATTTCTTCACTCCGGACGAAGGCGCCAACGTCCTCGCCCCGCTGCGCGACAACCTCCTTTACCACGATCCCTTCCTCTGCCTCGCCGATTTCAAATCCTATTGCGAGACCCAGGAGAAGGTGTCCGAGGCCTTCAAGGACAAGCCGCGTTGGGGCAAAATGGCCGTCCTCAACACGGCCCGCGTCGGCAAGTTCTCCAGCGACCGCACCATCCTCGAATACGCCAAAGACATCTGGCACCTCGACCCGGTCCCGATCCCGGAATAGACGAAGACGACTGGGTGGTAGCGGCGGACTGTGTCCATCGGAACCGTCTTTATCCAAGGCACCGACGGTCATAGACCGCCGCTACAAATTCATTACGAGGGCACTGGCAGAAAGCCTTAGCGAACCGCAGCGATATCCCTGGCGATTTGCTCGCGCAGATCTTCCACCGACGCGAACTTCTTTTCGCCGCGGATGAAGCGCAGGAATTCCACTTCGATTTCCAGGCCGTAAAGGTCGCCCTCGAAGTCGAAGAGGTGCACCTCGAGGACTCGCTGGTGGTCGGTGGATACGGTGGGACGCAGACCGAGATTGGCGATACCACGGAAGGTTTTGTCGCCGATCCGGACCCCGGCGGCATACACACCGTCGGGTGGCAGTTGCAAACCGGAGGTCTCCACATTGGCCGTGGGAAAGCCCAACTTCTGCCCCATCTTGCGCCCGGAAACCACCCGACCGAAGACGGCATAGGGCCGTCCCAGCGCCTTTTCGGCGAATTCCAGATTGCCGTTGGCGATGGCCAGGCGGATGGCCGTGCTGGAGATGACCTCGCCCTCGATGGCCACGGCGGGAATGCCGTCCACTTCGAACCCGCCCATCCTCTTCAGCAAAGCGACGTCGCCGCCGCGTCCCTTGCCGAATTTCCAATCGGCGCCGACGACAATCCCTCCCAGCGGACGGCAGGCGGCGCGGAGGTCCTCGACGAATTCCTCCGCCGTTTGCCCGGCACGGGCCGCTTCAAACGGCAGCACGGCCAAGTGCGTCACCCCCTGCCGCGCGAGGAGGAGTTCCTTGTGGCGCGGAGTCGAGAGGCGCAGCGGCGGCTCGGCGCGCTGGAAGAACATCATGGGGTGCGGCTCGAAGGTCATGACCACGGCCGTGCCGCCCGTCTTCCGCGCGTCGGCCTGCGCTTCCTCGATCAGGGCCTGATGACCGCGATGCACGCCGTCGAAAATACCGATGGCCAGATAGACTGGACCGCGGAGCGACTGCAGATCCGCCAACTCATGGAGCACCTCCATGGGAATCACACCCCGCGCAGGCGGGAGACTTCCGGAAGGGTCATGATGCGCGCTTTGACCTCGTCGAGCGGCAGGGTGCGCAACTCGTCGACCGTGAGCACGCCATCGGCCCGGAATTTGCCGGAAGCCGTGCGGCGCAAGGCCTTGAGGTGTCCGCCACAACCGAGCAACTGCCCGATATCGTGCGCGTAAGTGCGGACGTAAAAGCCCTTGCTGCAAACCACGCGGAACTCCACTTCGGGCAGCGCGATCTTGAGCAACTCGTGGCCGTAGACGTGGACGAGGCGGGGTTCGCGCTCGATCGTCTTGCCCTGCCGCGCCAATTTGTAGAGCGGCACGCCATCCTTCTTGATGGCCGAAACCATGGGCGGCGTCTGGTAAAAGTCGCCTTGGAAATTGCCGAAGGCTTCCTCGATCTGCTCGCGGGTCAGGTCCGGCACGGGCTTTTCCTCGGTGATTTCCCCGTCGGCATCCTGGCTGCTGGTGTTTTGTCCGAGCCGGATGGTCCCCACGTATTCCTTGTCCTCGCTCATGAGAAGATCCTGGATCTTCGTGCCGCGGCCGATGGTGATGATGAGCAGACCGGTGGCCAGCGGGTCGAGGGTGCCGCAGTGGCCGACCTTGCGGGTGTTGAGGACGCGGCGCGTGATGGCCACCACGTCATGCGAGGTCATGCCCGGGGCTTTATCGATAAGCAGGACACCGTCAATCGTTGATCCGGACTTCATGGCAAATGGCTTCCAAAACTTTCTCTTCCGCGGCCTCCAGCGACCCGGGCAAGCGGGCCCCCGCGGCCATGGCATGGCCGCCCCCGCCGAAAAGTCCGCAAATCTTGCAGACGTCGAAACGCGGTTCTTTCGAGCGCATGCTGACGCGGACTTTGTTTTCCGGCAGTTCCTCGAAAAAGACCGCAACCTGCACGCCTTCGACCGCGCGGAGATGGTCGATGAGGCCCTCGTTGTCCTCCGGCAGCACGGCCAGGTTCCGGGCGGTCTCGAGGGAAAGGCTGAAACTGGCCACCCGATCGTCGCAATCGAAGCGCGCCGAATTGAGCAGCGCCTTGAGCAATTCGAGGCGGCGACGCGGGTAGCTGTCATACATCTTGCGCGACAACTCCGGCACATTGACGCCCTTTTCGACGAGGTCCGCCGCGAGGCGGAAGGTGTGGGGCGAGGTTTTGTCGTATTGGAAGGATCCTGTGTCGGTGGAAATGGCCGCGTAGAGGTTCTCCGCGATGGCCGGAGTGATCTCCGCCCCGGTTTCCAGGAAATAGTCGTAAAGAATCTGCCCGGTGGCCGGCGCAGTGTCGTCGATGTGGTTGAGGTCGCCGTAGCGGTGGTTGCTGACGTGGTGGTCGATATTGATCCACGTGGTCACCTGGCCCGTGGCTTTGAGCACGCGGCCGAGGCGCTCCTTGGTCGAGGTGTCCAAGGCAAGGAAGACGTCGAAATCGCGTTTCTCATGCTCGGGCGGAAACTCGACCAGACTGCTTTCCGGCAGGTAGCGGAATTTTTCGGTCATCCCCTCCTCGTTCCACACGGTGACGTCCTTGCCCAGCGCCTTGAGGTGCAGGGCCATGGCGATGGCCGAACCGTAGGCGTCGGCATCGGGACGCACATGACTGGCCACGGCGATGCGGGTGGCCGCGTCGAGGGTGTGCTTGATCTGGCCGAACGTGGCGTCGAGTCCCCGGCTCATTCGGAAGCCGCCTCCCCTTCGGTGTCGAGTTCCTCGAGGATGTCGAGGACGCGCGAACCGCGCTCGATCGATTCATCCAGGCGGAACCGCAAATACGGGGTGAATTTGAGGATGACGCGTTTGGCCATCTCGGCTTGCAACAGGGCGCGCTGGTGTTCGAGGCGCTCGAGGACCTGCTTCTGCTGGGGCGCCGTGCCGAGGATCCCGACATGCACGGTGGCATTGCGCAGATCGGGGGAAACATCGACGGCATTGACGGTGATAAGGGCCCCGTCGGACGGGACTTCCCGCAGGATGATGGTGCTCAATTCGCGTTTGAGGATTTCGGCGACCCGGGCCAGGCGGTGTTTCATGGAAACAGTGGAGGTTGGGAGATGAGGGTTCAGGGGGAACAAATCCCCCCGCCCTTACTCGAGTTTCTGGGCGACTTTTTCGAGGGTGTAAGCCTCGATGATGTCCCCCACTTCGTATTCGTCGTAATCCCCGAGCTTGATGCCGCACTCGAAGCCATTGCGCACTTCCTTCACGTCGTCCTTGAAGCGGCGCAGGGTCGAAATGCCGCCGTCGTAGATCGGCTGCTTGCGGCGCAGGACGCGGGCCCGCGCGGTGCGCAGAATGCGTCCGTCGGTCACCATGCAACCGGCCACCATGCCCTTGGTCAGATCGAAAACCTGGCGGACCTCGGCGTGACCGATGACATTCTCGCGCACCTCCGGCTCGAGAAGGCCGGCCATGGCTTCTTTGAGCTGGTCGATCAGCTCGTAGATGATCGAGTAAAGTTTGATCTGCACGCCTTCGCGCTTGGCCGCGGTGGCCGCGCTGTTCTCCGTCTTGACCCCGAAACCAACGACGATGGCGTCCGACGCGGTGGCCAAGAGGATGTCCGACTCGCTGATCGGTCCGACCGCGGAGTGGATGACCTCGAGGTCGATCTGCTTGGCCTTGATGTCGCCGAGGGCTTGGAGAAGCGCCTCGAGGGAGCCTTGCACGTCGGCCTTGAGCACGACCCGCAGGGCCTTGCGCTGGTCGGCGGCGAGGTTGTCGAAAAGACTTTCCAGCGTGGCGCGCTGCGGGGCAGCCAGCTTTTCCTGCCGCTGGTCTTCCTGACGCTCCTCGCTGAGCGTGCGCGCGGCGCGCTCGGAGTCCATAACCATCAATTCGTCGCCCGCTTTGGGCAATCCGTCGAAGCCGAGGACCTTGACCGGCATGCCGGGGCCGACTTCCTTGACGGGTTTGCCGAGGTCGTTGATGAGGGACTTGATCTTGCCCCACTGCAGGCCGCAGAGGAAGGGCTGGCCGACTTTGAGCGTGCCCATCTTGACAATGACCGTGGCCGTCGGGCCGCGACCGGGTTCCATTTCGGCCTCGATGATGGTGGCGCGGGCGGGAACTTTCGGGCTGGACTTGAGTTCCAGCACCTCGGCCTGCAAGGCCATCATTTCCAGAAGGTGATCGACGCCGGTGCCTTTGGTGGCGGAAACCGGACAGACAATGGTCGAACCGCCCCAGTCTTCGGGCGTGAGGTCGTGCTCCTGCAACTGCTGTTTGACCCGGTCGACATTGGCCGAGGGCAAGTCGGTCTTGTTGACCGCGACGATCATGGTCACTCCCGCGGCCTTGGCGTGGCTGATGGCTTCTTCGGTCTGCGGCATGATGCCGTCATCGGCGGCGACGACAAGGACGACAATGTCGGTGACGTTGGCGCCGCGCGCCCGCATGGCGGTGAAGGCGGCGTGACCCGGTGTGTCGAGAAAGGTGATCTTGTGTCCGCCGTGCTCGACGGAATACGCGCCGATGTGCTGCGTGATGCCACCGGCTTCTCCCGAGGCCACGCGGGCTTTGCGGATGAAGTCCATCAACGAGGTCTTCCCGTGGTCCACATGGCCCATGAACGTGATGACGGGCGGACGGGGCTCGAGCTCCTCTTTGGTGACTTCGACTTCCGGTTCGGAAGGCGGGGCGACGACCGGTTCGGCCTTGTGCACGCCGGCACCGGCCTGGCGTTTTTCTTTTTCGAAAACGCAGCCGTGCTTCTCGCAGACCTGCGCGGCGACGGCCGGTTCGATCGTTTGGTTGAGGTTGGCGAAAATGTTCGCCTCCATCAGGTCTTTGATGACCACGAACGGCTTGATGCCGAGGGCCGCGGCGAGGTCTTTGACCACGATGGGCGGCTTGATGTTGATGATTTTCTTGCCGTCTTCGGTCAGCTCGGGCTCCGCGGCAACCTCCGGTTCGGGCGCGGGCGCCGGCGGGGTCACCGGAGCGGGAGCCGACTTCTTCGGCTTCTCGTCAATGAGGGAAACCACCTCGACCGGCGCTTTGGGCGCGGGCTTGGGCTTGGTCGGCTTGGCAGGGCCCGCGGACTTCGCCGCGGCGGAAGCCGGTTTGGCCGCGGGCTTTTTCGCGGCGGGCTTTCTGGTCGCTGGCGCTTTGGCGGGCATGGGTGGCAGGTCGGGAGATTATTCGGCGGCAGGTGCCCCGGCCGGTTCCGCGGCGGGAGTCGCCGCGGCGGGTTCGGCTTTCTTCGCCTCGAGGCCCTTGGCGCGTTCGACAATCTCGGCCGCTTTGGCTTCGTCGATGCCGAGCATGCCGACAAGGTCGTCGGCCTCCACTCCGCCGGCCACGAGATCCTGGGGACTGGGAATACCGTTCTGCACAAGCTTGGCCGCGGTTTCTTCGTCGAGCCCGAGCTGCGTCTTGAAGGCCTCGGTGGCGCTGGTGACTTGGCTTTCGAACGCCTGCTCCTTGGAGGCATCCTTCTCGATGTCGACTTCCCACCCGGTCAGCTTGGCCGTGAGGCGGGCGTTTTGGCCCTTTTTGCCGATGGCAATGGACAACTGGTCCTCATCGACGGTCACCTTGACGCGCTTGTCCGCCTCGTTGATCTCGATGCTCTTGATCTTGGCGGGCTTGAGGGCCTCGACCACGAATTCCTTGGGATCGTCGCTCCACTTGATGATGTCGACTTTCTCGTTGTTGAGTTCGCGGACGATGTTTTTAACCCGTGCGCCGCGCATACCGACGCAGGCGCCGACGGGGTCGACTTTGCTGTCGGCGCTGGCCACCGCGACCTTGGTGCGGACGCCGGCTTCGCGGGCGATGCCTTTGAGCTGCACCGTGCCGTCGGCGATTTCACTCACTTCCAACTGGAAGAGTTTGCGGACGAAATTCGGGTGACTGCGGGAGAGGATGATCTGCGGACCGTCTTTGCCGTTCTCCACCGCGACCACGTAGGCGCGCAGGCGGTCGCCCACGCTGTAGTCCTCGGTCACGACGCGCTCGCGCGAGGGCATGACGGCCTCGAACTTGCCGAGGTCGAAGATGACGTCGCTCTTGACGAAGCGGCGCACGGTGCCGCTGACGATGTCGCCGGCGCGGTCCTTGAATTCCTCGTAGATCCGCTCCTTCTCGACGCGGCGGATGCTGGACATGATGGCATTGCGGGCCACGCCGGCGGCGATGCGCCCGAAGGCGGCGGGCTCGACTTCCACCTCGACGGTGTCGCCGGGTTGGACGTCGGGTTTGATCGTCTTGGCCCGGGCAAGAAGCATTTCTTCCTGCGGATTGGTCACCTTTTCCACCACGAGCACGTTGGCCACGCCGCGGATCTTGCCCGTCTTGGGACTGATCTCGACGCGCAATTCGCGGGTGAAGCCGCCGAAGCCCTTGCCGGCGGCTTTGATAATGGCTTCCTGCATGGCTTGCAGCAGGGTCTCGCGGGAAATCCCGCGCTCGCGCTCGAGATATTCCAGCATGGTCAGCAACTCGTTGCTCATGGTCGTGTGTATTTTGAGGATAAAAAAAAGTGGGCCGAAACCCACTTTTCGTCAGAAAAGGTTGCGAGGAAATTAATGAGGTGGCCCGTCAGTGTCAAGACGTGCGCGATGCAGGGTTCGAACCTGCGACATCTTGCGTGTGAAGCAAGCGCTCTACCACTGAGCTAATCGCGCGGAAGACCTTCTTATCTGCCACGCGGGACCCGAAGCGTCAATCCTGCTACCGCACGAGCAGGCGGTCGCCGGCCGACAAACCCTCGAGCACCGGGTAAAATCCGTCCAACTCCTCCCCGACACGGACCCGCACGCTCTCCGGTCCGCCTTCCCCTGCCCCGACGCGCAGGACGTAGGCGCCCGATCCTTCGAGGCGGACGCAGGCGGTGGGGACGAAAAGCTGGTTTTCGTAGAGGCCGACCGAGGCCGTGATTTCGCCGGTCAGACCGCCGCGCAGCGCGAGGTCCGCGTTGGGCAGTTCGCCCTCGACGCGGAAGAGTCGCGTTTCTTCATCGGAGGCCCGGGCCACGTGGACGACCGGCACTTCGAACACGCGGCCGGGCGCCGCGGGAAGGCGCAGCCGGATTGGCGTGCCGGTCGGGAACGAGGCGACATCGCGTTCGTTGACATAAAACACGATGCGCAAGCGGCTGGTGTCGACCATGCGCACGACGGGCTGGTTGACGTTGACCGCCTCGCCGACCTGCACGAGGCGTTCGACGACCGAGCCGTCAAAGGGGGCGCGGATGACATGGTCCTCGAGGCGCGCTTTGGTGGCGTCTTCCTCGGCATCGGCCTGCCGCGTCTCGGCACGGATGGACTCGACCTGTGTGCGGCTGACCACCTTGCTGCGCCCGAGCGTTTCGGCCTCGGCCAGGAGGCGCTGCAATTCCGAGAGTTTGACTTCCGCCCGGCGGTAATCGCTGGCGGCAATTTCGTCGTCGAGCAGGACGAGCGGATCGCCGGTTTTGGCCAGCGAGCCGGGCTCCACCTTGACCTCGGCCACGCGCCCGGCCACTTCGGAGGGCACGTCGGCCACCAACCACGGATCGACCGCGGCGGCGTAGCGCCGTTCGCGTTCCACCGTGCGCGGCTCGACCGTGAAAATGTAGTCCTCGCGTTCCTTCAGCGAGGCCTTCTCGTCTTGCAAGCGCCGTTGTTGCTCGACGGTCTCGAAGTAGCGCCCCACCGCGGCGAGGGCCACCGCGACCAGGAGGGTCAGGCCGGCCAACGCGAGGATGGCGCGCTTCGATCGGCGGGCAAGCATGGGAGAGATTAACCTGCGGGCGCCCCCGCGTCACGTGTCAGCCATCCAACCGCACCACGCATTCGATCTCCACCTGCATGTTGAGCAGTTGCGCCCCCACGGTGGTGCGCGCCGGGTGATCGCCGGTGAAAAATTCCTGATACACGCCATTCATCTCGGCGAAATTTTTCTCCGTCAGCTGGGCGAGGAAAACGCGCACACTGACCACATCGGAGAGCCGGGCCCCCGCGCCTTCCACGACTTTGCGCAGATTGGTCAGGACGACGCGCGTTTGCTCGGCCACGGGGCCGTCGCACATTTTGCCCGTGGCCGGGTCCATCGGGACCATGCCGGAAAGGAAAAGGAATTTGCCCTCTGCGGCCACCGCGAGGGAATACGGGCCGATGGCCGAGGGGCCGTCGGGGACAGAAGTGATGCACTGGCGCATAAGATCTTTGTATCGCGCATCGGAGGGGTTGCCAGCCAGAAGAAAGGTGGATCAACGCATCCCGGCGCGTTCCGCCTAACGCCCCGCCGCCTTGCGCAGCGCTTCCACTTCCCGCGCGGATAACACCCGCCACGAGCCGCGCGGGAGGCGCCCGAGACGCAGCGGCCCCAGGCGGGTGCGGGTGAGCCGTTTCACCTTGTAGCCGAGGGCGGCGAACATGCGTCGGACTTGCCGGTTGATGCCTTGGGTGAGGACAACGCGGACTTTGTTGGCGCCCTCGATGTGCACGTGCGCGGCTTTGGCCCGCCCCTCCTCCAGATAGATACCCTTGAGCAGTTTCGGGATGAACTTCGGATCGAACGCGCGATCGAGCACCACGTCATATTCCTTTTCGACGTGGCGCGAAGGATGCGTCAGCGCTTGGGCCAGCGCGCCGTCGTTGCTCAGCAGGAGCAGGCCCTCGCTGTCCGCGTCGAGCCGGCCGACGTGCGGCAAGGTCGCGGACTCACGCGGAAGCAAATCGTAGACCGTCGGCTTGCCACCCTGCGACTGACGCGAAGTGAGGCAGCCGGAAGGCTTGTGGAGGACGAGGTAGCGCGTGGATTCCGGACGCACCACGCGTCCGCGCGCCACCACCGTGTCGCCGGGCTGCACGACGGTGGCCAGTTCGCGCACGGCACGGCCATTGATCCGCACCGATCCGCCGAGGATGATTTCCTCGCAGGCGCGACGCGACCCCAGCCCGCAGAGGGCAAGGTAACGGTTCAGGCGCATGGGCCGGCTCCGGCTGCCACAGGGCAGCCCGACGCGACGACTACTCGTCCGGTTTGGTTTTCTTCAGGCCAATGACGCTCTGGCCTTCTTTGAATTGTCCGCGTTTTTTGAGCACCTCGACGCGCTCGAAACGCTTCAAGACATTGCGCTTCGCTTTGATCGCGCCTTGGCCGCGGAGACTTCTGTGCTGACTCATAGTGCGCGGGACCATAGCGCCCGCACCCGCGGCTGCCAACCAAAAGCTGGCCCCGCTCCTATTTGCTTTCCAGCGTCACCACCGCCTCCCATCCCGGACCGGGCGGGTTGGTCTCATACTCGCGGCAACGGCGCAACATCTCCGCCATGGCGGCATCTCCCTCGACCAAGATTTCGGCGAAAAGGGCGCGCGCACCGGCAAAGTCGCCTGTGCGGTAGGCGCCCCAAGCCTGCTCGTGGCGCCCCAGCCAGTCCGGTTGCACCGGCTTGGACTCGCCATCCAGCGGAATGGTGTAGACGGTGACGGGAGCGTGGCGCCCCTTGACCCGCACCGTGTCGATGGTGCGCAAGGGGAACTCCCCGCGGACCCGGCGGGCCGCCGATTCGCTGAGAATGAGAGGAACGGCGTATTGTTTGGTCAGGCCCTCGAGACGCGAGGCCAGATTGACCGCGTCGCCGATGACCGTGGGTTCCATTTTTTCTTCCGAACCGATGTTGCCGAACACGGCGGAGCCTTGGTTGATCCCGATCCCCAGGCGCAGCTGCGCTCGCGACTCCGCCAGCCAGCGGCGGCGCATCTGCTCGGCGGTGGCCAGCATGTCCAGCGCGCTGCGCACGGCGCGGCGGCAATCCTCCGTCACCCCGCCGCTGACCACCGTGCCCCAGACAGCCATGACCGCGTCGCCGACGAATTTATCCAGCGTGCCGTCGTGACGGAAAACGATACCGACCATCTCGCCGAGGTATTCATTGAGTTGTGCCACCAACACCTCGGGGTCCGCCGTCTCCGAGAGCGCGGTGAATCCGCGGACGTCGGAAAAAAGCACCGAGACCTCTTTGCGGGTTCCCCCGAGTTGCGCCAGCAAAGTGCTGTCGTTGTCGATCAACTCGCGCACCACATCGCGCGAGACGTAACGCTCAAGACTGCGCCGCACGCGGGCCTTCTCACGGCGTTCGAGGGAGAAGTCATAGGCAAAACAAGTCAACCCCGCGAACACAAGAACCCCGGCGGGATAAAGCAGGCCCGGCATGATGTCCGCGTAATTGTAAACAGCCAGTGCCCCCGCGGCGAATCCGACCAAGGCCAGCCCGAGCACAGCCAAGGCGCGAAGTGGACGTCGCAGCAGGTAAGTCACCGCGAAGGCCAGCGCTCCCATGGCCACGCACGTGAGCACGACCGACCCGACGCCGGCCCGCCGGTAAAAAGCCCCGGCTTGGGCCGCGGCCATGGCATGCAGATGGATCTCCGGCCCCGGCAAAGTGCCGACGGGCGTGCGGAAGAAATCGCGGAACCGGCTGGCCAACGGACCAAGCAGGACAATTTTGTCGCGCAGCACTTCGCCGTCGCGGAAATTCGCCTGCCACAACTCGGGCACGAAAATTTGATAGAGCGGGTAGACGGGAAACGAGCCCGGTTCGGCAAAGCGCATCAGGCTCGCCACCGGCAGATCCCGGTGGTCTCCCGCCTTGCGCAAGGCCAGCGCGCCGAGTGATTCGCGACGCTCGCCCGGGTGGTCCGCCTTGCGTCCGCGCGCCTGCTTCCGCGCCAACCGCGTGTCGCCGAGAAAATCGGCTTCCGACACGCGAAAATGCACCGCACGCACCACCCGGTCCGGACCCGGCCAGAAATTCGCATAACCTGCGAGCGTTCCCGCATTGTCCGGCATCACCGACGGGTGGGGCGGACGGAACTGGCTGGCCACCGGACCGCCCGCCGACTCGCTGTCATCGAAGACCGACGCGATGACCACGCGGTCGCGGTGTTCGCGCAACGCCTCGCGCAAGATCTCGTCCCCATCCCCGGGCAGCGGAAAATGCACATCCAAAACCAACACCTTGGCCCCGGCGCCGAGCACTTTTTCCATCACCTTGGCATAGACAGCGCGCGACCACGGAAACTCCTCTGCCATCAGCATGAGGGCCGGCGAAGCCTCGATTTCCTCAGGCTCGAGCTGACTCAAATCAAGCGAAGCCTCGTCCACCGCGAGAAAGACCATGTCGTCCGGCGTGGCCGTCTTGAGTCCGTGGCGGACGATCGTGTCCTGCAGCGACAACTCGGCCAACTCCAACGGGGCCAGAGAAATCGGGCCGGCCAACAAGGCGAAAATCACCGTCCACACGGCGCAAATCAAAAGAAGCGTTCCCGGCCGCTTTGCCGATTTGACCAAAACATGACGCCAACCTCCTGCTGCGGACATGGGCGGAAAAGTGACAGAAAAACACTTGGGCCGACAATCAGGATATAGTAATCCATCGAATTGTCATGAAGCCTGCTCTCCACCACCCGACGAAATTCGCCGTGCTGAGCGGCCTGCTCGGCCTTGCCCTTCTGGCGGCTCCGGCCGCGGCCCAGACCCGAACCCAAGTCGCCACCGATGCCGATGTGGCCCGACGCGACATGGTCGGCGCCATCACCGGCCAGGCCTTCGCCGTCGAACCCGGTGCCGGCTACGCGCCCTCCAGCCCGGCGGACCCCGACCTCGGCGAGCAGCGCTTGCTTATTCCCGACCAGCGTTACAAGTCCTTCAGCCTTTTCGCCAATGTCTCCGAGTTCTACACCTCCAACGCAGCCCTGACCAACGGTGGCGAACAGGGTGACTGGTTCACGGCCATGCAATTCGGCGCCTCTTGGGTTCCGCGCATCGCCGGCAACCTTTACGGAGAAGCGACCGCCCTCCAGCAACTTTACCGCTACGCCGACCTCACCGGGCTGAGCTTCAACAGCCTCGACCTCGGCGGCGGTCTTATCTACGTCATCCGCGAACTCGGCGACCTCTCTGCCTTCGCCCGCTACAATTACAACTTGCTGACCAACCCCTCGGCGGAAAGTTCCATCTTTTACCAGCAAACCATCCGGCTCGGACTGCAAAAGCCCTTTGTCTTCAGTCGCGCGCACTCCGCAACGCTCGGTTTCAATGCGGACCTCAACCTCGATGGCTGGCCCGACTACGCGGTGCGCAACCGTTTCGCGCTTCTGGCCGGCTATCAGGCCAATCTCACCCGTCAGTTGCAGGCCAACCTTTTCTATGCCATCTCTTATCTACCCTTCATCGAAACCAGCCGCCGGGACTGGAACCAGATCCTCAGCGCCGGTCTCGCGTGGAACCTGACCCCGCAATTCAGCATCAACGCCTCCGTGTCCGCCTCCTTCAACGAATCCAACGAAAGCTTCTTCGAATACTCCGTGCTCAACACCGGCGCCGGCGTCTCCGCGCTGCTCAGATTCTGACCGTCATGACCAAACCCTCCGCCCTCGCCCTTGCCGCCCTCTGCGCGGCCACCGCCCACGCCGCCACGCTCGATCAGGCGACCATCACCCGCGTGATCAACAGCGTGGAAGTCATTCCCGCCGACCGAGCGCCCGAACCGGCCAGCATCGGCGAGGTCGTCCGCGGCGGCACCGACGTACGCACCGGCGGTGGCTCCCGTGCCCAACTCACCTTCCCCGACCAAACCCTCGCCCGCCTTGGGGCCAACACCCTTTTCAGCTTCGAGCGCGGCACGCGCCGCCTCGATCTTGAGAACGGCTCCATCCTCCTCCAAGTTCCGAAGGACGCCGGTGGCGCCACCATCCGCAGCGCCCCGGTCACCGCCGCCATCACCGGCACCACCGTCATGATGGAACACAGCCCGGGCAACCCGGGTTCGGTCAAACTGATCGTCCTCGAAGGCACCGTGCGCCTCTCCCTCACCGGACGCCTCGGGGAATCCGTGCTCGTCGGCCCCGGACAAATGATCGCCGTCGCCGCCAATGCCCGGTCCCTCCCCGACCCCGTCACCGTCGACGTCAAACGCATCCTCAAAACTTCCAAACTCATCAAAGCCGGCGACCTCGAATCCATGGGCCTCATCATGGAAACCGTCGACGACCAGCAACGCATGATCGCCGAAGGCGAACTCAACGAAGGTGGCCCGCTCCTGCCCGACAGCTTCGCCCAAAACCCCGCCCTGCAAGCCGCCAACGTGGCCAACAGCATCATCAACCGCCGCGACACGGTGCCGCAACCGACGCCGCCACCAACACCGCCGCCCTACGCCCGCGCCCGCCCCGCGAACCCATACCTGCGCTGACGATCCATATTGAAATTGTATTCCCCGAGCGCTTTATACGGTCCCCGGTCGTCATCGAACTGCGTCACTTGCACGCCCCAAACATGACGCTATAACGAGGACATCACCACCCTTCGCGCTCAATGCGCCTCCCTCGGCGAAGAGGACGCCGCCGCCCTCCTCGCCGACCAAGACCCCATCCACGCCTCCCTCGTCCTGCGCGAGATGCTCCCCAACATCGCGCAAGACATCCTCAAAAATCTCCCCCCGACCAAGGTCCGCGCCATCATGGCGGCCACACCTCCGGACATCGCGCGGAGTTGGCACCTCGATGCGCGTTACCCGGAGGATTCGGTCGGGAGCCTGATGGAGCCACCCACTGCTGTCTTCCGTCCGGAAGACACCGTGCAATCCACCGTCGAAGATCTCAAAGAGCTGACCAAACACCAGTTCGTCACCTACTGCTTCGTCACCGGCGAGGACGGAAAGCTCGATGGCGTTGTCACCATGCGCGACCTCCTGCTCAATCCGCCGGAAGCCCGCCTCGGCGACCTCATGTTGCGCGAAACGTTTTCGCTCGCGCCCGAGATGCCGCTGCTCGACGCCATGAAGTCGACCCTCAGCCGTCATTACCCAGTCTATCCCGTCTGCGAGGCCGACGGACGTCTTGTCGGCCTCGTCCGCGGTCAAGCGCTGGCCGAAGCTCAAGCCTTCGAACTGACCGCCCAAGCCGGATCGATGGTCGGCGTGGAAAAAGAAGAACGCCTCGCCACCCCGCTGTGGCGCAGCCTCCGCTTCCGCCACCCGTGGCTGCAACTCAACCTCCTCACCGCTTTCCTCGCAGCTTTTGTCGTCGGCATTTTTGAAAACACCATCGCCCAAGTCGTGGCTCTCGCCGTTTTTCTCCCCGTTCTTTCCGGCCAATCCGGCAACACCGGATGCCAAGCCCTCGCTGTCACCCTGCGCGGCATGACGCTGGGTGAACTCAAGAGCCGCAAAGGATGGAGCGTCGTGGTCAAGGAATCCCTCCTCGGACTGGCCAATGGCGCCCTCGTCGGCCTCACCGCCGGCCTCGGCATGCTCGCCTTCGCCATGTGGCAGGGCAACCCGGACGCCTGGATGCTCGCCGTCATCGTCTTCCTCGCCATGGTCGGCAGCTGTGTTATGAGTGGCGCCGCGGGAGCCTTGGTCCCCATGGTCCTCCGCCGCGTCGGCGCCGATCCGGCCACTGCCTCCAGCATCTTCCTCACCACCGCCACGGACATTGTCAGCATGGGTCTCTTTCTCGGCTTGGCCACTTGGTTGATTCTTTGAGCCGCCGCTTTTAGAACATACGGCGATGGACATCGACCCGCGCCTGCAAGAATCCCACGCCAACCTGCTCCGCGAAGTCCTCGACGAGGAACTCGGCACCTTGGAGCCCGGTGTTTGGGAAAAACTCCTGCCCGCCATCCGCTGGAAAGAACTCGCTGCCGGCGAAGTCCTCTTCCGCGAAGGCGACAGCGCCGACGCCATGTATGTCGTGGTCAGCGGACGCCTCCGCGCCACCCGCGAGGACGACGGCCAAACGCGCACCGTGGGCGACATCAGCCGCGGCGAAACCGTCGGCGAGATGGCCCTGCTGACCGGCGATGTGCGCTCCGCCACCGTGCACGCCCTCCGCGATTGCGTGTTGGCCGGCCTCGACCGTCCGACCTTCAACGAGCTTTCCCGCGCCTGCCCGCAAACCGTCATCCACGTGGCCAAGGTGCAATTCGACCGCATCCAGCGTGCCAACCGCCCACGATCGCTGGAAAAACAGCGCCTCTCCATCGCCGTGCTCGCCGCCGATCAGTCCTGCGATGCCACCGCCTTTGCCGCCAAGCTTGAGAGCGAAATCCGCTCGCGCGGGTATTCCGTCGTTCTCGCCGACCACCGCCAAGCCCCCGCCTCCACCTCCGAAAGCGAACGCCGTCGGGCTCTGGCCATCTGGCTCAACGAAAAGGAAGCCTCCACCACCCACCTCGTCA
The DNA here is from genome assembly GCA_963776165.1 of uncultured Verrucomicrobiae bacterium. Classification (GTDB taxonomy): domain Bacteria; phylum Verrucomicrobiota; class Verrucomicrobiia; order Chthoniobacterales; family JACTMZ01; genus JACTMZ01. The sequence goes on along the minus strand of CAVZLI010000011.1, from coordinate 17,187 downwards.
TGGCCGGCGATCCGTCCGACGAAACTTGGAACCGGCAAATTTTGCGGAGCGCCGATGCCGTTCTGATCCTCGCAAGACCCGGACACATACCGTCCCTGCCGCCCGGACTCCTGCCCGACAGTCTCCGCCGCATCCTCCTCGTCCTGCACCGCGACGGCTCCGCCCCACCGCGCGGCACCGCGGCGGCCACCGCCGCCTGCGAGGCCTCCTCGCGCTTCCACCTGCGGGAAAATTCCCGCGAGGATTGGGAACGTCTTGGACGTTGGCTGACCGGACGGGCCGTCGGCATTGCCTTGGCCGGGGGGGGCGCACGCTCCTTTGCCCACTTGGGAGTGATCCGCGCCCTGCGCGAGCACGGCATCCCGCTCGACACCGCGGCAGGCACCAGCCTCGGCGCGATCGTGGCCTCGGGCATCTCGCTCGACCTTCCGCTCGACGACCTGATGGACCGCTTCCGCATCATGGTCAAAACCAATCCGACCAAAAACGACTACCGCCTCATCCCGCGCAATTCCCTGCTCTCCGGACGCAAGCTCGACCGGTTGCTCCCGCACCTCCTGCCCGATATCGACATCGAAGATTGCTGGAAGGGATTCTTCTGCGTCTCGGCCAACATCACCAACCCGAGCGAAAACATCCACAACAGCGGCCCCCTCCTCAAAGCCCTGCGGGCCACCGTGTCCATTCCCGGCGTCTTCCCTCCGGCCCAGACCGCGGACGGCGATCTCCTCGTCGACGGCGGCGTGGTCAACAACCTCCCCGCCGACGTGCTGCAACAGGCCGGAGCCGGCCGCATCATCGCCTGCGACCAAGGCGGGTCGGGGCGCGGCAAGGACGGCGAACCGGACGACCCCAACGCCATCGGCATCATCATGCGCTCGGTCATCCTGCACAGCCGGATCAGCGGGCGCTACTGGCGTTCTGCTGCCGATCTTTACGTGGAAGCTCCGGTCAGTGACATCGGTCTTCTTGAATGGGATCAGTTCGACCTGGCCATCAGGCGCGGCTATGACGAAGCCCGGCGCCAACTCGAAAACATCGACCCCGCCGCTTGGCAGTAGTACCAAACGCGAAAAGTTTTTTGACCATTCCCCTTCCCAGGTAGGGGCGGCTGGCCTCTCCGAGCCGTATGACTCTACGAGCAGGAGGCCAGCCGTCCGCACCCCTTTGACAGAAATGCAGCGGTCCGGTCGCCGCGGCGACCGGACCCTCCCGATCGGGAAACTTCGTGAAGTCCAAAGGCTTTTGGGACTCAGTATAAAATGACCAGGCAGCGCGCCTGCCGCATCTCCTCTTGCCTCCCGAGTCACTCGAAGTGTTTTCAGGCTGCGACGCTCATAGACCGCCGCTACAAGTTTTGATCGGGTTGTAGCGGCGCTCTATGAGCGTCGGTGCCTTTCCCCCTTTGCAACGAGGGTAGCCCCGGTTACTCCCCAACCACACCCGCCCACGTGCGGGTTCGGGGACTCCCCGGTGCCTCCACCCAGCGCCCGTGTTCCTTGATCAGATCCACCAACCGATCCACCGCTTCCGCCTCGGGAATATTGAATTTCACCGCCTTTTTGCCGACATAAAGATTCACCTTCCCCGGAGCACCGCCCACATAGCCGAAATCGGCATCGGCCATTTCGCCCGGTCCGTTGACGATGCAACCCATGATGGCGATCTTCACGCCCTTGAGATGCTCGGTCGCCGCTTTGATCCGCGCCGTCGTTTCCTGCAGATTGAACAACGTCCGTCCACAACTCGGACACGCCACATAGTCCGTCTTGAAAATGCGCGCCCCGACCGCCTGCAAAATGTTGTAAGCCAGTCGCAGCGTCTGCCCCGGCGCGTCCTCCGTGCGCAACAGCACGGCATCGCCGATGCCGTCGCAGAGCAGGGACCCGAGCCGCGTGCTCGCCGCGAGCAACGTGCGCACGAACGGCATTCGCGGGTCCGGGTGCGGGTCGAGCGAATCCTTCAGCAAAATCGGATGCCGCGGATCGACCTTCGCCGCCAGCAAACGGAACGCCGCGATGACCGGCAGATCCACACCGTCTTTGACTGTGACCAGACAGGCCTCGGGCCGCGTATTGACCTCGGCCACCGCCGCCGCATCGCGCGGGTCGATTTCCGAGACCGGCAAATCCTCGTAAACCAACTCGGGCTGGAAATCACCCAACCCGTCCAGCTTGTGGGCCACCGCCTCGAAGTGGCGACGCGTCACCACGACCCGCGGCACTTCATCACCACCGAGGCCGACTCCGTTGAGCGTCAGCTTTTCGCTGTTCCTCCGCGCGTAGGTATACGGATCGAAGGACAACGCTTCCCCTCCCGTCCACCCCTCGCAATGCCCCGCAAAAAGGGCGACCAACTCCTTGGCCACCGGGATCTCGTGAACGCTGTCCTCGGTCAGGCTCACCCGGATCGTGTCGCCGATGCCGTCGGCCAGCAGCGAGCCGATGCCCACCGCGCTCTTGATGCGCCCGTCCTCCCCGTCGCCCGCCTCGGTCACCCCGAGATGAATCGGGTAATGCCAATCCGGACCCTCCGCGGCCAACCGCGAGACGAGTAGACGGTAGGCCGCAATCATGACCTTCGGGTTCGACGCCTTCATGGAAAACACGAAGTCGTGGTAATCCATCGCGCGGGCGATCCGGGCAAATTCCAACGCGCTTTCCACCATGCCCAGCGGCGTGTCGCCGTAGCGGTTCATGATGCGGTCGCTCAGCGAGCCGTGGTTGGTGCCGATGCGCATAGCAATGCCGCGCTCCTGACACAGCCTAACCAGTGGCGCGAACCTCTCGCGGATCCTCCCGATCTCCGCAGCGTATTGCTCGTCGGTGTATTCCCGCACCGCGAACTTCTTCGAATCGGCGTAGTTGCCCGGATTGACCCGCACCTTGTCGACCCACTTGGCCGACTCCAAGGCGGCCTCCGGTTTGAAATGGATGTCCGCCACCAACGGGACATCGCACCCCTGCTCCCGTAATCCGTCGCGGATGGCCTCCAAATTCCGCGCATCCTTCACCGTGGGCGCCGTGATGCGCACGATCTCGCATCCGACCTCGGCCAGCGCCACCGAATCCCGCACGCAAGCCGCGGTATCCATCGTGTCGCAGGTCAGCATGGACTGCACCCGCACCGGATGCTCGCCCCCGATGACGGCTTTCCCGACGCGGACAGCGCGGCTGCGGCGGCGTTCCGGGTAGAACGGGGCCGGCAAAGCGGGGCTCATGGATTGTCCGGGGCGGGCTCGGCCGTTGGCGCCGGCGAGAACTTCAACTCCGCCGGCGGCTCCTCCGCCCCTCCGCGCCATGGCAGGTCCTGCACGTCGAAAAACGTGATGTAGAGCATGTAGCCGATGATGAGGAAGGCAAAGCCGCTTTGCACCACCTCCAGCACCCGCACATTGATCGGCTTGCGCCGGATCGCCTCGATGATGGCCAGCGTGATATGGCCTCCGTCCAAGACCGGAATCGGCAGCAGGTTGAGCAGGGCCAGATTGACATTGAGCACCACGCTGAACCACAGGGCCAAGCGCCAGCCATCCGGTGATTCGAAAAGCAGATAGTAAATGCGCATGATCCCGACCGGACCGCTCAAATGCTCGGCCTTGATGTCACTGCGCGGGGAAAAGACCGCCGACAAGGTGTCGACCATGGTGCGCACACTGCCCACCACCAGCTGCCACGGGTTCGGATGCTCGAGCACGGTCGGTCCCCGGTCGTCCCACAAAATGCCCACGCGCGGCTTGTCCTCGCCCTCCGGCACCAGGGGCGTGACTTCCAATTGCAGCGTTTGCTCCCCGCGCTGCACCGTCAGGTCGATCGGCACACCGGCTTCATGCGTGTCCAGGTATTCGGACAAGGAAACCAGACTCAACAACGGCTCACCGTCCACCGCCGTGATCAAATCGCGCGGCTGCACCCCGCCTGCGGCCGCCGGACTATCCTTGAAAACTTTGGCCACCATCGGCGTCGTGGCCGGCAGGATGCCGATCTGGCGCAGCGGACGCCGCCCCCAACCCTGACGCTCCGGCACCGTCGGCTCGACTTCGACCGTTTGCACCTGGCCGTCGCGTTCGAAGGTCACGGGGATGAGCGGCTCTTCGCTGCGCACCACATTCCACGTGACGCTCTGACGCATGTTGCCCATCCCGGCGAAACGCGTTACGGGATGACGGTTGACCTCCAAAATCTTGTCACCCGGTTCCAACCCGGCATTGGCCGCCGGACCCTCCGGCAGGACGTAGCCGATGACCGTGCTCGTTTCCGCCTGGCTGACCGGACGCCCGACATACCAGACAACGACCGCGCACAACAGGGCCAGCGCCATGCTGGCCACCGGCCCCGCCAAGGCGACGATGATCTTGTCCAAGGCCGTCACGGGCGGCAGAGCCTGGCGGTCGTGCTTGCTCTCGCCCTCCACCGATTCCATAGGGGCCAGTTGCGGCAAGGCCACGAAGCCGCCCGCCGGGATCGACCCGAGGCTGTACTCCACCCCGCCGATCGTCTTTTTCCAGAGCGGCTTGCCGAACCAGATGCCGAACTTCTCCACGACCAACCCCCGCCACCTTGCCGCCAAGAAATGCCCCAACTCGTGGGCGATAATGATCAGGTTGAAAAGCAGCAGGACCTCCAGAAGGATGCCGGCAATGCGCAAGTAATCTGCCATAAACCGGCCACCATAGCACAGATGGACGTTACTTCACGTCCCAAAATGCACCGTCGCCTCTGCCCAGACCCTGCATTGACAAACCCCGCCCGCGGCCCGACTGTTCGCCGCTCTCATGCCGTTTACCAAGCTTGGATTGACCAAGCCACTTCTCGAAGGCGTCCAAGCCATGGGCTACGGGGAACCCACCCCGGTCCAACTCCGGGCGATCCCCCCGGCCCTCGCGGGCCGCGATGTCATAGCTTCCGCCCAGACCGGGACGGGAAAAACCGCCGCGTTCGCCCTCCCCGCCCTGCAGAAACTCGGCCACCACGGCAAACTCCGCTGCCTCGTGCTCGAACCGACGCGCGAACTCGCCATGCAGGTCGAGACCTCCATGCGCGACCTCGCCCGCTTCACCGACCTCAAGGTCGGTTCCGTTTTCGGGGGCGTCGGCTACGGCGCGCAGCGCAACGCCCTCCGCACCGGCCTCGACGTCCTCGTCGCCACCCCCGGGCGCCTCGAGGACCATCTCCAGCAGGGCACCCTCAAGCTCAACGACATCGAAGTCCTTGTCCTCGACGAAGTCGACCGCATGCTCGACGTCGGATTTCTACCGCCGATGAAACGCATCATCGCCAAGTGCCCGAAGGGCCGTCAGACCCTCTTCTTCTCCGCCACGCTGCCACCCGAAATCGCCGACCTCGCTGGCTGGGCCCTACGCGATCCGGAGCGGATCGAAATCGGCGCCTCCCGCTCCGTCACCGCGACGGTCAAACACGGCGTCTACCTCACCGACCACGGCGGCAAATTCGGCCTTCTTCTCGCTCTCCTTGAGGCCACCGACTACGACAGCGTCCTCATCTTCTCCCGGACGAAGCACGGCGCTGACCGCATTGCCAAGCGCCTGCGGGCCAACAACCACTCCGTCGCCGTCCTCCACGCCAACCGCTCGCAGAACCAGCGCATCGAGGCTCTCGAGGGATTCAAGTCCGGACGCTATGGCGTCATGGTCGCCACCGACATCGCCGCCCGCGGCATCGACGTGGCGGGCGTCAGCCATGTCGTCAACTATGACATCCCGGTCCACCCCGAGGATTACGTCCACCGCATCGGCCGCACCGGCCGGGCCCAGCGCACCGGCGACGCCTTCACCCTGGTGGCCGGTGACGAGATGAAGAAGCTCGCCGCTATCGAGCGCTTCATCGGACAAAAAATCGACCGTCTCCACCTCGAAGGCCAAAACGTGCCCAAGCACGGCGAAGAAGCCGTCGCCCCGCGCCGTCCCAAGCCCGAACCGCGCCTCGACGGCCGCCCCGCCTTCCGCCGTCGCCGCCGTCGCGTCTTCCGCCGGTAACCCTCCCCCTCAGGTTTCCCGCCTCAGGTCTCAGGTTTCAGGCCTCCACCCTCCCTCCAAGCGCTGGGCTCAACACCCCATGGCCCCGCCATACCACCCGGGTTCCAATGACCTATCCGTTCATGGCTGCCACCGAGATGAAAATATCCACCCGCGCCTTCAGCGAGCGCCGTCCCATCCCCGAACGCTTCACCGCCGACGGGGAGAACATCAATCCGGCCCTCGCCGTCAGCGGTGTGCCGCGCGAAGCCAAGAGCCTGGCTCTCATCGTTGACGATCCCGACGCCCCCATGGGCGTGTGGAACCACTGGTTGGTCTGGAACATCAAGCCGGACACCACCGCAATAAAAGAAGACTCCGTCCCCCACGGCGCCATCGTCGGACGCAACGACGCCGGAACCGCCAAATACGTCGGCCCGAGTCCTCCGAGCGGCACCCACCGCTACTACTTCCGCCTCTACGCCCTCGACACCAAACTCGACCTCCCCGCCAGCTCGAACCGCGCCGATCTCGACGAGGCCATGCACAGCCACATCCTCGCCCGCGCCGAACTCCTCGGCCGCTACGCGCGCGAGTAAGTCGGTTCCCCTGTTTGTAGCGGCGCTCTGTGAGCGCCGGAACCTTCATTCCGCAAAAGGCACCGACGCTCTAAGAGCGCCGCTACCCCACTCCACGATTCATTTCCTCCTTCACCATCCGACCCCAAGCTCTGGGCCCATCACCCCATAGCCCCGCCACGCCGTCCGCGTTCCAATGTCCCCATGCCGGAGCGCCGCTCACTACGCGATCGCCAACCGGACCTGCGCGCGGTGGCCACGGTGACTGCCGCGCGCGGCCAACCCATCACCGCCAGAGAACACCCAACATCATGAGCATACTGACCACTTGGAACCCGATCCGCGAAATGGAGACCGTGCGCAACCGCATGGACCGCCTCTTCGGCCGCTCCCTCGTCCCGTGGGTCGGCGAGGAACCGATCACCGCCTCCGAATGGAGCCCGCTGGTCGACGTTTCCGAGACCGACCGCGAATTCACCATCAAAGCCGACCTGCCCGAGGTGAAAAAGGAAGACGTCCACGTCACCCTCGAGGACGGCACCATCCGCATCACCGGCGAGCGCAAATTCGAGAAGGAGGAAAAAGGCCGCCGCTACCATCGACTTGAGCGTTCCTACGGCACCTTCGAACGTTCCTTCGTCCTCCCCGAGGGCGCCAAGACCGACCAAGTCAAAGCCGAGTTTAAAGACGGCACCCTGCAGGTCCATCTGCCCAAGGCGCCGGAAATCCAGACCAAGGCCCGGGAAATCGCGGTCTCCTGACCCCGTTCTGTCAACGCAACCCAACCCCGGCCGTGCGCGTCCGCCTGACCGCGACGCGCACGGCCAAACTTTTCAAAACGACTTTGCACCGACGGACACAGTCCGCCGCTACAGCTCCGAAATTTTACTGCCCGCTACCTCACTGCCCCGGCAAACGCGCCTCGAGCAACCGGTAAGCCGCTGCCGCCTTGGCCGCTTCGCGCCCGGCCTTGTCATAGTCTCCGTGGTCCGCTTCGTGCGCGGCTTCGCCCCAGGCCTTGGCCGCATTGTTGGCCATGCCGGTGACACGCTGGCGTGACTTCTCATCAAGACCGGACACCATCCCCGGGATCGCCTTCACGCAGGCGGAAAGCGCATCGGTGGCCGCATGCGCGGCCGCCGCATCACGGGCGGCGAGCATCTCGGACAACTTCTTCTGCTGCGTTGCAATCTCGGCGCGCACTTCGGGCAAAGTCGCTGGAACAACGATGTCCGCGTGACTATGACCGTGACCGTGGTCATGGTTTTCGCCGGCGCGCATAGTAGTGGTGAGCCCGAGGGCAATGACGATGGTGAGGAGGTGTTTCATGATTTTGCTTCTGTTGGTTGTGGGTTGGAAAAAGCCTCCGGCACGAGCCGTTGCACGGCGCCGCGTCCGTATTGCCAGAAAACAAGCGGACGCACGACCAAATCGAGCAGCGTGCTGGTGAAAAGTCCGCAAAAAATAACCACCGCCACCGGATGCAAAATCTCTTTGCCCGGCTGGCCGGCCCCGAGCAGCAAGGGTAGCAGCGCGAGCCCCGCAGTCAGCGCGGTCATCAGCACCGGCACGATCCGCTCCTGCGTGCCCCGCAGGATCATGGCCCGGTCGAAAGCCATCCCCTCCTCGCGCATCAGGTGCAGGTAGTGACTGATCATCATGATGCCGTTGCGCGCGGCGATGCCGGTCAGGGCGATGAAACCGACCAGTGAAGCCACCGAAAGCACCCCGCCGGAGAAGAAGGTCACGCCGAAGACCGCACCGACAAAAGCCAGCGGAATGTTCAACATGACCTGCGCGGCGAGGGATGCGCTGCGGAACTGCAGGTGGAGCACGAGAAACATGGCCGCCAGGCTCAAGGCGCCGAGCAGAAGGATCATGCGCGACGCCCCGGCCTCGCTTTCGAATTGTCCGCCATAGGTGACAAAGTAGCCCTCGGGAAAAACCACTTTTTCGGCCACCGCCGTCTGCGCCTCCTGCACGGTGGAAACCAAGTCGCGCCCCGCCGCATTGGCCGAGACATAGATGCGGCGTTGCGCGTTCTCGCGGTTGATCATGTTCGGCCCCATGGCCTCGGACACCTCCGCGACCAACCCCAACGGCACCAACTCCCCGCCGAGCGTGTCGATGGGAATGGAGCGGATGGCCTCTGGATCCTGCCGCGCTTCGTCGGTCAGACGCAGCACCACGTCGAAGGATCGCTGCCCCTCGAGCACTTGAGTGATCGCCGCTCCTTTGAGGGCCAGCGAGATGTAGCGAGCGGCCTCGCCCGGACGCAGCCCGTAGGCCGCGCACTTCGCCCGGTCGAAACGCACATGGACCTGCGGCACCAGGGTGACGCGCTCGACCTGCACATCGGCCATACCCGGCACACCGGCCACCGCTTCCCGCACTTCGCCGGCCAGACGGCGCAACTCCCCCAGATCGTCACCGAAGATCTTGATCGCGATCTGCGCCTGCACCCCGGAGAGCAGGTGGTCGATGCGGTGCGAGATGGGCTGCCCCACGCTGACTCCCGTGCCGGGCAGGGTGCTCAAACGATCACGGATGTCGGCGAGAATTTCCGCCTTGGAGCGATCCGACGGCGCCAGTTCGAATTCGATCTCGTTCGTGTTGACCTGCATCACATGCTCGTCGCCCTCGGCCCGGCCCGTGCGCCGGGAAATCGTCCGCGCCTCGGGCACGCCGGCCAGCAGTTGCTCCGCGATGCGGCCGATGCGGTTGCTCTCCTCGAGCGACGTCCCCGGGGCGGAAACGACGAATGCCGTGATGCTTCCCTCGTTGAACTCCGGCAGGAATTCCCGCCCGAGCGTCGGCACCGTGACCAAAGCCGCGGCGAAGAGCCCCGCCGCCGCGAGATAGACCTTCTTCGGCGCGGCGAATCCGGCGTCAAGCACCCGCGCCTCGAACGCCTTGACCTTGCGAATCAGCCAACCGTCCCCGCGGTGCTCCATGCGCTTCATCCGCGGCAGGAGCAGGGCGCACAGCGCCGGAGTCACCGTGAGTGAAACAGCGAGCGAGGCGATGATCGATACGATGTAGGCCACCGCCAGCGGGGTGAAGATGCGGCCTTCGATACCCTGCAGGGCGAAAAGCGGCAAGAAGACCAAGACAACCAGCATGGTGGCATAGACGATGGAATTGCGGATTTCACGCGAGGCGGACACCACCACGTCGAGCACGGGACGCGGACGCTCCGCATGGCGGTTTTCGCGCAGGCGGCGGAAGACATTCTCCACATCGACGATCGCGTCATCGACCAACTCGCCGATGGCCACGGCCAGTCCGCCCAGCGTCATCGTGTTGATCCCCAGCCCGACCCATTGGAACACGATGAAGCTGATCAACAGCGACAGGGGAATGGCGGTCAGGGTGATGGCCGTGGTGCGGAAATTGAGCAGAAAAAGAAAGAGCACCACCGCCACCATCAAGCTGCCATCGCGCAGAGCCTCTTCCACATTGTGCACCGCCCGCTCGATGAAGTTGCTTTGGCGGAATATGTCGTCATGGATGCGCACGCCCTCCGGCAGGCTGGCGGCGATCGTTCCGAGTTCCGCTTCGATCTTGCGCGTCAGGGACACCGTGTCCGCGCCGGGTTGTTTCTGCACGGTGAGGATGACCCCGGGCCGGCCGTCGATGCCCGCATCGCCGCGCTTGTTCAAAGCCGCCCCCTCCCGCACCTCGGCGATTTGGCCGAGGAGAATGCTCGAGCCGTCGGGCAGCACTTTGACCACCGTCGAGGCGAGGTCGTCCGCCGTCTCCACGCGCGCGAGGTTGCGGATCAGCATCTCGGTATGCGCGTCGGGCAGGAAGCCGCCCGAGGAATTGACGTTCGATTCGTCGATGGCCGTCTCCACTTCACGCAAAGTCACCCCGCTGGCCACGAGCATCGCCGGGTCGACCAGCACCTGGTATTGCCGCACGTCCCCGCCCATCACCGTGACCTGCGAAACACCCGGGATACTCATCAACCGCCGCCGCAAATCCCAGTCGGCCAAAGTGCGCAACTCCGTCGGACCGATCGCCGGGTTCGCACTCGTCAGGCCGACGCCCATGATCTGGCCCATGATCGAGGAAACCGGACCGAGAAATGTCTCCGTCTCGCGCGGCAGGGACGGCGCAACCTCGGCGACCTTTTCCCCCACGATCTGCCGCGCGCGGTAAATGTCCGTGTCCCAACCGAATTCCACGAAGACGAGCGACAACCCGATGCCCGACATGGACCGCACACGCTCCACGCCCGCCGCGCCATTGACCGAGGTTTCCAGCGGCACCGTGACGAGCAACTCGACCTCGTCCGGCGCCAGCCCCGGGGCCTCGGTGAAAATGGTCACCGTCGGCCGGTTCAAATCCGGAAACACATCGACCGGAATCCGCGTGAGCACATACCCGCCGTAAGCCGCCAGCATGGCCGCCACCGCCACCACCAGCAGGCGGTTGCGCACGGAAAAGGCGATGAGGCGGTCGAACATGGCGTCAGTGCGCGTGGTCGTGCGAATCTGCGGCTTCTCCCCCCGCTTCGCCGCCACCCGCGTATTGCAATTGGTAGTGCCCGTTGGTCACCACGATGTCGCCGGGCAGCACGCCCTCGACGATTTCCACCCGGTCGCCGGAGACCAATCCCGTCGCGACCTCGCGTCGCTCGAAGTGCCGCGGCTCGGTCTCCACATAGACGAACTTGTTGCCGAGCTGCCCCAACACCGCGCGGCGCGGGACGGCCACCACCTCCTGCGACGGTCCCGTCTCGACGAGCAGGCGGCCGCGGTAGTTCGGGTGCAGCTTATCGTCCGCGTTGGGCACCAGCGCGTAGATGTGAAAAAACGGACTGCCCTCCGCGTGCCCCGGATCGACCCTCTGCACCATGCCCTCGAAATGCTCGCCGGGAAACACATCGAGCAAGACCACCGCCTTTTGTCCGGGCGCGATACGCGTCAAGTCCGGCGACTGGTAGAAACTCCCGCGGGCCAGCAATTCGCGGTAGTCGCCCGTTTGCATCAGCGTCGTTTCCGGCGTGAAAGGCAGACCGATGACTGCATCCTGCTCAAAGATCACCCCGTCCAGCGGCGCCCTGATTTCCTGCGGCGGACTTCCCACCGCGAGCGGCGCCACGCGCAGCAGCGGTTGGTCGCGCTTCACTTCGTCTCCCAACTTGGCCAACAAGGCCGTGACACGTCCGGCAAAGGGCGCGGTGATAAGGGCGTGCCGCTCCGGCGGCAACACGAAGACCGCCGGCACTTCCAGGGTTGGCGCCAAGGCGAGAATCTCCGCCTCCACCGTCTCCAGTTGCAAGTTGGCCGCCTGTTCCTGGCTCAAAGCGACAGGACCGCCGTGCGCGGCTCCGCCGCCGCCCGGCTCGTCTCCATGAGCGTGACCCGGACCGGCCCGCAAGGCGGGGGACGCCGCGAGCAGGCCCAGAATGATGAGATATGTCTTCATGGTTTATTTCTTCCGATGCGGAGGCGATTCCTCCAAATAAGGCGCGGCTACGACCGGGTGCGTCCCCGCCGCCGCTTCCAGTTCGATCAGCGCGAGAGCCAAGCTCGCCAGAATGTCCGCCGACCCCGCCCGCAGGCTCGCGTTCTGCGCCCGCACCATCAGCAGGTCACGTGCGTCCACCCGCCCCTCCTCGAAACCGCGCGCCATTTCCTGCTCGGCATCCGCAATCACCGGTTGCGTGTCGCGACCGAAGACGCGCCATTGCTCGTTGAACAATCCCGCCCGGCGACGCGCCGCCGCGATGCCATTGGCCACCTCCAACTCCAACGCACGCACCTGCGCCGCACGCTGCTCCTCCGCCGCCCGGCCCGCTTCGATCTCCCCCGTCTTCCGGTCCCACACCGGCAAAGGCAGGCTCACCTTCACCCCGAGAAAATGTCCCGTGTCGATCCCCGCCGGCGCGTCCACCCCGCGGTCCTGCATATACTCCACCCCCACGCGGACCCCCTCCCACGCGCTCGCCTTGGCCAGCCGCGTTTCCGCTCCCGCACGGTCGAGAGCCAGCAGGGCCATTTCCACGTCGGGCCGGTAGGATGGACGCGTCGTCGCCGCCCGCGCCTGCAAGACCTCCACCACCGACTCCAGCGATTGCGTCAACTCCAGCGGCGCGTCCGCCGCCAAACCCAACGCCGTCTTCAACTCCAACCGCAAAGTCTCTGCTTCGGTCGCCGCCGCGGTGGACGATGTCAGCCAGCGCTGTTCGTCCACCCGGGCCAAGGCCGATTCGGCCAGCGATCCCTGACCGGCCGCCAGCCGCTCGCCCGCCAGTTTGCCCAGTTCACGGGCCTCGCTCCGCGCCTCGGCAGCGGCCGCCGCCCGCCGCCCGGCCGCCAACACCTGCACGTAAAGTTCCTGCACCCGCGCCACGAGCAGACGTTCGTGATTGCGCACCTCCCGCAGCGCCTCGGCCACGCCGACCCGGCTCACCCCGCGCGCTATCCCCAGCCGCGCGGTCAAGGGCAGCATCTGATGCAGGCCGATGGTGAATTCCCCCTCGCCCTCCCCGCCGCCGACAAAATCGCTGAACCCGGAAAACTCGATCTCCGGATTGGGCAACAACCCGGCCTGGCGCAACCGCCCCTCCGCTTTCTTCACGGCGAAACGCGCCGCCGCCAGATCGCGATTGCCCATCAGCGCGGCCTGCACCGCGCCCTCCAGCGACAAGTCCGCCGCCATGCTCGTCGAAGCGACAAACAATGCACACCCGGCCACGACCATGGGTCGCCACCATTTCCCCCCGGTAGGGCCCGCTGGCCTCTCCGAGCCGTATGACTCTACGAGCAGGAGGCCAGCGGGCCGGTGCGTGCTACGCGCTAACGAAAAAACCTCTGGAGGTAGGGACACGCGGCCCGCGTGTCCGTTGGCAAACGTGCGGACGAGCGGGCCGCTCGTCCCTACCATGGGAAGCAGAGTGTGAAATATGTTGGCAAATAATGTCATAGTCCTGAACACCGGCAGATGCTGAAGCCGCGCCGGTCGGCGGCGTGAGGCGGCAGCCGCAAGGTTGCCGCAGACCCGGAGGGCACCCCGGGGTGCGTCGTCGGGGCACACTTCGCCCCTCGACGATCAGGACAATCGGGGTGGTTGGTCGATCGATGTCGTCCGCGGCAGCGGCGACATGCGGACTTCGCCACACCACACGGCCACCGGTTCGGAGACCGTGAGCAGGAAGATCCCGCCCGGCACCGCCGGAGCGTGGTCATGCGAGGCACAACCGTGGTCGTGACGCGATCCGCCATCGTGGTCGCCGTCGGCATGGGCGTGCGCCACGCATTGCTCGTGCGCCGCGATTTCCCAATGCTCGTAGGCATGCGTCGCCTGCGCCAAGGCCAGCACGGCCAAGCCGGCCAGCCACCAAGCGCGGAAAAGGCGGGACCTGAACATGAACCGCAACTTAGGCGCCACCCCCGCCGAGTCAAGACCACTCCGCGCACTTCGCTCCCTCACAGCCATCGCCATCCATCGATCGCCTCCCGCAGCGCCCGGGCTTCCCGCTCGTGGCTCCCGCCCTTCCTCTTTTTGGGCGCTCTCCGGTTCCCCGACGGACGATCACTAAGCCCATCCGAGGGATAGAGCGCCGACAGGTCGACGGAGGCGCGAATCTCACCGTGCTCCTTTTGTTTCCGCGTTTGCTTCACGCCTCAAATCCAAGCATTTCCGCGGCGATCCCGACCATGGGGTCTTCTCCCCGCTCATGCGGCCGCAGGACATCGATAGACCACCGATCTCATACCAACATTCCCCTGTTCGCCGACTTTGGATTCAGGCAGGGGACACGAGCGTCCCACCCGTCACGACCAGACATCGCAAGCGAACGCCTGTGCCCGGTAGGGCGGGGCCTCCGGACCCGCCGCGCACTTCGACCGGCGCGCCGGGGATCCGCACTCGGCGGACAGGCTGTCGCGCCCGACCCGGGGGGAATTTTTCCATGTTAGGGCGCCTGGCTCAGCCGTCCGTCTACTTGGCAAAGCAGGCTGTCGGTCCGCTGGCCTCCTGCTCGTAGAGTCATACGGCTCGGAGAGGCCAGCGCACCCTACCTCAAGACCCAGCGGCTCCCGAGTAACTCGAAGTGTTTTCAGGCAGCGACGGTCATAGACCGCCGCTACAAGTTTTGATCGGGTTGTAGCGGCGCTCTATGAGCGTCGGTGCCTTTCCCCCTTTGCAACGAGGGTAGCCCCAGTTACTCCCAAACCACACCCGCCGCGCGCGGGTTCAGGGACTCCCCAGTAACTCGCGTTACGGAGGGGGCGCGCACCCGCTTTTGTTTTGGTCGGTAGGGACGGCTGGCCCAGCCGTCCGCAACCTTTCTTCTGCCAAGGGCAGCGGCCCGCTGAGGCCAGCGGGCCCTACCAACTTGGAGGTTGATAAGTGCACATCCATCAAAACGCCCCAGTTACTCCCCAACCACACCCGCCCACGCGCGGGTTCGCGGGCTCCCGAGTAACTCGAAGTGTTTTCAGGCACCGACGGTCATAGACCGCCGCTACAAGTTTTGATCGGGTTGTAGCGGCGCTCTATGAGCGTCGGTGCCTTTCCCCCTTTGCAACGAGGGTAGCCCCAGTTACTCCCAAACCACACCCGCCGCGCGCGGGTTCAGGGACTCCCCAGTAACTCGCGTTACGGAGGGGGCGCGCACCCGCTTTTGTTTTGGTCGGTAGGGACGGCTGGCCCAGCCGTCCGCAACCTTTCTTCTGCCAAGGGCAGCGGCCCGCTGAGGCCAGCGGGCCCTACCAACTTGGAGGTTGATAAGTGCACATCCATCAAAACGCCCCAGTTGCTCCCCAACCACACCCGCCCACGCGCGGGTTCGCGGACTCCCGAGTAACTCGAAGTGTTTTCAGGCACCGACGGTCATAGACCGCCGCTACAAGTTTTGATCGGGTTGTAGCGGCGCTCTATGAGCGTCGGTGCCTTTCCCCCTTTGCAACGAGGGTAGCCCCAGTTACTCCCGGCACACACCCGCCGCGCGGGTTCAGAAGCTCCTGACATGGCTGCACCAAAGCAAAAATCCTGCGCAGACCGGCCGGAATGGCGGCTGCGTCCATGCGCCTTAAGGATGCGCGTTGGAAAACGCTACTTCCTCGCGCACCGTGACGTTCGCCTTCACCGCGCGCTCGAGGATAAGGATCATGTAACGGTGACGTGACATCCCCGACTTTTCCGCCAACTCATCCAGACGCTTCACTGTTTGAGGGGTCAGCTGCACCGCAATGGGCCGCGTCTTTCGGTTTTTAGTCACGAGAGAAGCTTAGTTCTGTCCACAAATTTCCGCAAATGGACAAGCAGAAAACGACCCGGATTCGGGCTTTCCAAAAAGACTGATTTATATCACATGAATACATGAAAGTTACGCCATGACCCCGCCAGAATCCGATCCGGAGAAAGAAACATTCTTCATCCACAATCTCTCCCCGCAACTCGAGCGCGAACTCATGCGCCGCGCCGAGGAAAACGGACGCGAAACCTCGGCCGAGGCGGCTGATATCATCGAGAGACACATCGAGGAAGAAGACGGCATTGTTTAATCCGAGCCTCCCGGGCGGTCTTGGCCGCTGGGCATCAGCAAGACCCGCAACCGCTCCTCGATCCACAGGTCGTCTCCGAAGAGCGGCTCGTTTGTTTCGTTTTGGCGGGCTGTCCTCTCGTCCGCGCCCGCACCGTGGCTTTGTTCATTGGGGAGTTTCATTGCCAGCGCACCATGCCCTCACCGCCGGACTCTCGCCATGGGGTCAAGCCCCCGTTGGCCACCACGGGAGGCGAGGCCACACTGCCGCCATGAAGAAACCCCAGCACTGGCAGCAACCAACCGTCCGCGTCCACGAATCCCGCGAAGACCGCGCCCGCACTTTGTCCGGCAAAACCGCCAGCCGCAAAGTCCGCAACGAAGGCCGCTACCTCGCCGCCCGCGAACACACCGCCGAAACCCAACGCACCTACCAAGCCGACACGGCCAAACGTCATCTCTCCCGGTAGAGTCGGACGCCGTGGCGCCCGCACCACTATGTAGCGTCGCCGGCGACGGCCGTTCATCCAACGCTTGTAGCGGCGGTCTGTGACCGCCGGAACCCAATCACCAAAATGCAGCGACGGTCATATCAGTTGGCTTCGCGTTGCTTCAGCCTGTCTCGCTTCGCTCGGCTGACCGCCGCTACACCTCAAAAATCCCACACCCTCGATTCTCTACGCCCTCCATGGCCCTCTGTCCATCCGTGGCCTGCCTTTTTCTGACTCCCCGCTCCCTGCTCCACGCTCCACGCTCCTTCACAGCCACCACCAATCCTCCACCGCTTTCTCATACCCCCGTTTGGCTGAATCGCCCGGGCGCCACTCCTCGCCGCGCATGCTCGCGTCGAGCTTCGGCAGGACCGCCGTCGCGCGTCGTTCGATCACCGGCTTCCTCCGCGGGTCCTGCCGGACTCTCCTGTCCCGTGGTGTGTCTTGCTGTTGCGTCGTCATGCCCGCAACCAACGCGTGCGGCGCAGGCATCGCGATGGGGACTTCACCTACCATGGCAACCCATTTGTCCCTTGTAGGTTGGAAGCGCAGGAACGAGCATGCATTGTTTGAAGAAAAGCCGCACCAAGCAGCCGGTTTCCCCCGCTCCGCGGCAGCCCTCCGGCTCGGCATCTCCGGCTTTCC
>CAVZLI010000010.1:0-160036 GCA_963776165.1 uncultured Verrucomicrobiae bacterium | reverse complement strand
CCATCGTCGGGCTCGGCGCCTCCGCCGGAGGTCTGGCCGCCTTCGAAGCCTTCTTCGCCGGCCTGCCCGCCGACCGCGATCCGGGCATGGCTTTCGTCCTCGTCCAGCATCTCGCCCCGGACCACAAAAGCATCCTCGGCGACATCATCCAGCGCCACACGCGCATGGCCGTCCAGGAAGTGACCGACGGCATGGTGGTGCAACCCAACTGCGCCTACATCATCCCGCCCGGGCACGACATGGCCCTGCTCAACGGTTCGCTCCAACTGCTCAAGCCCTCCGCCGCACGCGGACAACGCTTGCCCATCGATTTTTTCTTCCGCTCCCTCGCCCAAGACCAGCGCGAGCGCGCCATCGGCATCATTCTTTCCGGCACCGGCACCGACGGCAGCCTCGGCGTGCGCGCCATCAAGGGCGAGAACGGTCTGGTCATCGCCCAGAACCCGGAATCGGCCGAGTTCGACGGCATGCCGCGCAGCGCCATCGCCACCGGACTCGTCGATTACCTCATGCCCCCGGCGGAAATGCCGGCCAAACTGATCGCCTACGCCGCCCACCTCGCCGATCGCCCCCGCCTCGACAACATCCCCGCGAGCAAGGCGGAGAATGCGCTCAAAACAATCTTCGTTCTTCTCCGCGCGCAGACCGGCCACGACTTCTCGCTCTACAAGCCGTCCACCATCAGCCGCCGCATCGAGCGCCGCATGGCTCTCCAGCAGATCGACCGGCTCGACTCCTACGTCGCCTACCTCGACAAAACCCCCGACGAAGTCGACGCCCTCTTCCGCGATCTGCTCATCAATGTCACCCGCTTCTTCCGCGACCCGGAGGCCTTTGCCGCGCTGGAAAAGGAGGTCGTGCCCGCCCTCTTCGAGCACCGCCCTCCGGGTGCGCCGCTGCGCCTCTGGGTCGTCGGCTGCTCCACCGGCGAGGAGGCCTACTCGCTGGCCATCCTCCTCGCCGAGCACATGGAGAAGCGGAAGCGCAGCATTCCGGTCCAACTCTTCGCCACCGACATCGACAGCCACGCCATCGCCGTGGCCCGCGCCGGGATTTATCCCGCGAGCATTTCGGCCGACGTCTCGCCGGAGCGTCTCGCCCGCTTTTTCACCCTTGATGCCGACAGCGGCTGCTACCGCATCAACAAGAGCATCCGCGACATGCTCGTTTTCTCCGAGCAGGACGTGATCAAAGACCCGCCCTTTTCCAAGCTCGACCTCATCAGCTGCCGCAATCTCCTCATTTACCTCACGCCCGAATTGCAGAAAAAGGTCGTGCCGCTTTTCCACTACGCGCTCAACCCGGAGGGCGTCCTCTTCCTCGGCACCTCGGAAAGCGTGGGCGAAGCCGCCGCCCTCTTCCGCGCCGTCGACCAGAAAGCGAAAATCTACCGCCGCAAAGAAACCGGTCTCACCGCGCGCGGCACACCCGCCTTTCCCTCCACTCTTCCCGGCGACGCCCTGCTCCCCCGACTTTCCCCGTCGCGCCAAGGCGCACCGTTGAAAACCCCCGTGCGCGAACTCGCCGAACGCGAACTCCTCGCCCACGCCGCTCTGGTCGGCGCCCTGGTCGACGAGCGCGGCGACGTTCTCTACCTCCACGGACGCACCGGCCTCTACCTTGAGCCGCCCACCGGCGAGCCCGGCGTGAGCAACATCCTCAAAATGGCGCGCGAGGGACTCCGCCCCGCCCTGACCTCCGCCCTGCGCAAAGCGGCCAAAAGTTCCGCCGCCGTTCACGTCCCGCGCGTGCGCATCGCCGGTGATGGACATTCCCTCGAAGCCGATCTCACCGTGCGCCCGGTCGGCGCGGACAAAAGCCGCGAGCCATCGCTCTTCATCGTCATCCTCGCGCAACCGTCACCGGTGACCGAAAAGCCCGCCCGCCCCCGCCGCGGCGCCGCGACCGGTCTCGCCGCCCTGCGCCGCGAACTGCAAGCCAAGGAGGAATACCTGCGCAGTGCCAACGAACAACTCCAGAGCGCCACCGAAGAACTCCAGTCGTCCAACGAGGAAATGCAGTCGGTCAACGAAGAGCTGCAATCGACCAACGAGGAACTCGAAACCTCCAAAGAGGAACTCCAGTCGGTCAACGAGGAACTCAGCACGGTCAACGCCGAACTCCAGACCAAAGTCCTCGGCCTCTCCCAAGCCAACAACGACATGAACAACCTGCTGGCCGGCACCGGCATCGGCACCGTCTTCGTCGACCACCAGCTGCGCATCATGCGCTTCACCCCCGCGGCCAGCGGCATCATCAATCTCATCCTCAGCGACGTCGGACGCCCCGTGGGACACCTCGTCTCCAACCTCACCGGCTACGACCGCCTCGTCGCCGACACCAAGGAAGTCCTCGACACCCTCGTGCCCAAGGAAATCGAGGTCGAAACCAACGAGGGCAAATTCTACACCATGCGCATCCAGCCCTACCGCACGCTGGAAAACGTCATCGAAGGCGCCGTCATTTCCTTCATCGACATCACCGCCATGGTGCGGACCCGCGAGGAGCTGCGCAAAGCCAACGAACTCCTCCGCCTGGCCGTCGTCGTCCGCGACGCCCACGACGCCGTCACCGTGCAGGACCTCGACGGCAACACCCGCGCATGGAACCCCGCCGCCGCACGCATGTATGGCTGGACCGAAGCCGAAGCCCTGCAACTCGCCTTCCGCGACCGCGTGCCCGCCGGTCTGCAGGACAAAGAACTCGCCAAGCTGAAACTCCTCGTCCACGGCGAGGTCCTGCCCGCCTACCCGTCCTCGCGCCGGACCAAAGACGGACGCACCCTCGCCGTCGAGGTCACCGCCACCGCCCTCGTCGATCCTTCCGGCCAAGTTTACGCCATCGCCACCACGGAACACCCGCGCAAGGAGACCGCATGAGCACGCCTCCCGAGGACGCCGCCGCCGCGTTGCGCCGCCAAGCCGAGGCCGTCGTGGCCAAGATGGCCCGGCCGGTGCGTCCCACCGCCGATGCGGACGACACCGTGCACGAACTCCTCGTGCATCAGGTCGAACTGGAAATGCAGAACGAGGAACTGCGCCGCCTGCAATCCTCGCTCGATGCCGAACGCGCGCGCTACTTCGATCTCTTCGACCTCGCCCCCGTCGGCTATGTCACGCTCGACGAGCACAATCTTATCCTCGAGGCCAACCTTACCGCGGCCCGTCAGCTCGGACTGCCCCGGGAAAAAATGGCCAAGCTCCCTCTCGGACGGATCATCGCCCCCGAGGATCAGGACATTTTCTATCTGACGAGAAAGCGGCTCCTCGCCGATCGCACAGCCCAGACCTGCGAACTGCGCTTGCTCAAGGCCGACGGCTCGACTTTCTGGGGGCGCCTCGAGATTTCTTACGCCGAGCACGTTCGCGACCACGCGGATTTTTGCCGCATCTCCATCAGCGACGTCACCGAGAAGGTCAAAGTCCGCGAGGAACTGGCCCGCCGCGAACAGGAATACCGCCTGCTTGCCGAGAACGCCTCCGACGTCGTCTTCCGCTGCAGCAAAAGCGGACTCATCGAGTGGATCGCCCCCTCGGTCATGGCCCGCGCCGGCTGGAGCCCCGCCGACCTCACCGGCCAGCGCTTCCGCGATATCGTCCACCCCGACGACACCGACCGCCTCGACGCCGCGCAGACCTCCCTCGGCGAAGGCATCGGATTCTCCGTCGAGTTGCGCATCCGCCTCCGTTCGGACGGCTACCGCTGGTTCTCCGTCGGCATGCGACCCGCCCTCGATGACACCGGCGCCGTCACCCATCTGGTCGGCGGATGGCAGGATATCCAGCAGGTCGTGCAGACCCGCAATGCCCTCAAAAACGAGCGCACCCGCCTGCGCTCCCTCCTCGACACCATGCTCGATCCGCACGTCCTGCTCGAACCCGTGCGCAACGAGAAAGGGAAGATCGCCGATTTCCTCTTCACCGACGCCAACGAAGCCGCCTGCCTCTACAACAAACTCGACCGCTCCCGCATTGTCGGGCGGCGCCTGGGAGATCTCTTTCCCGCGGTCACCTCCACCGGCCTGCTCGACATGTATCGCCGGGCCTTCGAGGCGCAACAACCCCTCGTCCTCGACGATTTCGTCTACCCGCACGAAATCCACGCCGAGGAGAGACGCTATGATATCCGCGCCGTCCGCGTCGGCGAGGCCCTCAGCTTCACCTGGCGCGATGTCACCGACCGCTACCGCATGGCGCAACAACTGGCCGCCTCGGAGGAGCACTACCGGTTGCTGACCACCAATTCTTATGACACCGCCATCCGCGTCACCGACCAGGGGGAAGTCATCTGGATCTCACCGTCGATCAAATCATTGCTCGGCTGGGATCCCAAAGAGTGGATCGGCCGGCCGGTGAGCGAATTCGTCACCCCGGAGTCTGTTCCCTTGCTCCGCACCAACCTCGATCGAGTCGTCCGGGGCGAACCCGTGGTGGCCCGCTACCGGACGCTGGCCAAAGACGGCAGCGCCCATTGGGCGGAAAGCCGCGCCACGCCCTACTTCGACGAGCAAGAATGCCGTAACGGCGTGCTCGCCGCTTTCCATCTCATCGACAAACAAGTCGCCATGGAGCAGGAACTGGAACGCCGCGCCCGCACCGACGAACTGACCAGCCTGCTCAACCGCAAGGAAGTCTTCGAGCGCATCGAAGCCTACGGCGGCAAGCACCCGCGCACCGGACAAGCCATCGCCGTCCTCTTCTGCGACATGGACAGTTTCAAAACCGTCAACGACACCTACGGCCACGCCGCCGGCGACGAAGTCCTGCGCGTCATGGCCGACCGCATCCGCCACTGCCTGCGCAGCACCGACGACCTCGGCGCCCGCGTCGGCGGCGACGAACTCCTCGTCGTCCTCCACGGCGTGCAGGACTTGGACAACGCCGTGGCCATCGCCGAAAAGTTGCGCCTCTCCGCCGCCGAACCCATCCCCATCCCCGGCGGCACGATCCGCACCTCGGTCAGCATCGGCGTCACCCTCGCCCGCCCCGGCGAAAAAACCGACGCCCTCGTCGCCCGCGCCGACCAAGCCATGTATCGCGCCAAACAACAAGGCCGCAACCAAGTCATCACCATCGAAGCCTGAAGATACCGAATGCGACGCCGCATACCTCGTGCCCACGGATGAGCACACGCCGTCTTCCCCCGGTAGGGTCCGCTGGCCCAGCGGACCGCTGCTTTATGTAGCGTCGCCGCTTGCCACGCCGGCAGGAGGGTCCCCGGCGACGGCCGTTATTCCCACGCTTGTAGCGGCGGTCAGCCGAGGCTTGGCGAGACGGATCGCAGCCGCGACCAACTGATCTGGCCGTCGGAACCTTCATCCCAAAAATGCACCGACGGTCATATCAGTTGGCTTCGCGTTGCTTCAGCCTGTCTCGCTTCGCTCGGCTGACCGCCGCTACACCCCAAAAATCTCCGCGCCCTCCGCGCCCTCTGCGGTTTCCCACCGCCCTACCGAAACACCGGAGCACCGGAACACCTTCCCCCCGCTCCCCGCTTGGCCGCCTCACCCGGACGCCACTCATCCGTCGCCAGCGTCGGATCCCGTTCACCATCATCCCTCCGCCCCTCGATCCTCGGAGGCACGGCCTTGTGCCACGTCACCGGTTCCGGTTGCGGCTCCGGCTGTATTTGCTGAAATCCGGTGCGGAGCGGTTTGCCGGAAATGGTCTGCGGAGTCTTCATGCTTGCACCAAGCAAGTGCTGCTCGCGCCGCGCCATGGGGTGTATCCCTACCTCAGCCGTCGACGGGATCGTTCCCCTTTCGGATAGCCAATCGATGATGATATTGGATAACGGGCCGATATTCAGTTCCACCCTTCCTCCCAGTGTCACGGGAAGCCGACCTCGCGCTTGGAACCAACAGCTCCACCAAAAATACCCTGCGGAGGTGACTACCGCGTCTCAAGCACTCCCGGTAATGTGATGCCAGTCCATCCAAACCATGAACAAGAAAACCAGCAGAAGCACGGTGGTGGGGAGGAAGAGGCCATCCGCTCCCCGCCTCGAGCATGAGACGTCGATCCTTCCCGGGACATTCAGCGGCCGTCTATCGCGCCTTTCCGGTGATGCCACGCTCGGCCCGCGCGAAATCCTCGACGCCCTGCTTGACCCGGTGCTCCTCCTTGAACCGATGCGTGATCAGAGCGGCAAGATCACCGACTTCACCATTGCCGAGGCCAACCTCGCCGCCGCGGAATACTACGGCCGCCGCCGCGAGGACATCATGGGCACCCGCCTGCGCGGGTTCCTCCCCAAAGCCAACGCCAGCATGCTCCTGGCCATGGCCCGCGACGCTTACGACTCCGGCGAGCCTCTCGTCGTCAACGATTTCGCCTTTGCTCTCGAGATCTACGGACACGAACACCGCTTCGACATCCGCGCCGTGCGCATCGACCACCACCTCCAGTGGACTTGGCGCGACGTCACCGAACGCCACCTCGCCGCCAAACGCCTTGCCGCTTCCGAAGAACGTTATCGCCTCCTCGCCGAGAACTCCTCCGACGTTGTCGTCCGCATCCGCCACGGCACCATCGTCTGGATTTCGCCTTCGGTCGTCTCCACCTTCGGATGGACAGTCGACGAATGCGTCGGCCGGAGAGTGATAGACTTTGTTGAACCCGGCGATCGCGAACTCTGCGCCGAAAGCATCGCACGGCTCGACGCCGGACAAACCGTCCTCCGGCGCCACCGCATCATCGCCAAGAGTGGCAACCGGCATTGGATCGAAACGCATGCCAGCTCCTACCTCGACGCCAACGGAAGACCCGACGGCTTCGTCGCCACCAGCCGCATCGTCGATGCCCAAGTCGCCTCCGAGCAGCAGCTCGAACACCGCGTCCGCACCGACGAACTCACCCAGCTCCTCAACCGCAAGGAGGCCCTCCACCGCATCGAGGTCCTTAACGGCCAACACCACCGCACCGGCCGCAAACTCGCCGTTCTTTTCTGCGACATCGACCGCTTCAAAGAGATCAACGACACCCATGGCCACGCCAGCGGAGACGAAGTCCTGCGGACCATAGCCGAACGCCTCCGCGCCGTCCTCCGCACCAGCGACGACCTCGCTGCCCGCCTCGGCGGCGACGAACTCCTCGTCGTCCTCCACGGCGTGCAGGACATGGACAATGCCCTTGCCATCGCCGAAAAAATCCGCGCTGCCGCCGCCCAACCCATCGCCACCACCGGCGGACCCGTCACCGCCACCCTCAGCATCGGCGTCACCCTCGCCCGCCCCGGCGAAACCACCAACGCCCTCGTCGCCCGCGCCGACCAAGCCATGTATCGCGCCAAACAACAAGGCCGCAACCAAGTCATCACCATCGAAGCCTGAAGATACCGAACGCGACGCCGCAGACCTCGTGTCCACGCATCGCCACAGGCCCTCCACCCGGTAGGGTCCGCTGGCCTCTCCGAGCCGTATCAGTTGATCGCTGGGGCGATCTGTCTCCGTCCGCCGCGGCGGACTCCGGCTGGCTCTACGAGCCGGAGGTCAGCGGACCGCAAACATGCGTAGCGTCGCCGTCCTCAGCGGCCGTTATTCCTATTGTTGTAGCGGCGGTCTATGACCGTCGGTGCATTAAAGAGATGCAAGTTCCGACGGTCATAGACCGCCGCTACACTTCAAAAGCTTCCCCAAAAAGCCCTCTGCGCCCTCCGCGGTTTCTCCCCGCCCCCCGCTCCCGCTGCCCCGCAAACAACTGGGCAAAATACCCCACAGATCCAACCCGCGCCCGCATCCTATGATCACGGCCGTGACGACGATGACGGACCTGCACGAGGAACTGCGCGATTTGCACGCCGCGCGCTTTGCGGAAATTTCCGCCCTGCGCGAAATGCTCGTGGCCGATGGGGACGGCGTGCACAGCGCCGAGATCGCCGGTCGCATGCGCGACTCGGTCACCGAAATCCTCCGGCTGCAGAAAATCATCACGCAGATCGAAGAATGAATTCCATGGACCTTGCCACCGCTCCTCTCGAGGACACCGCGACGACCGATGCAGCGCCGGATGTCTCCTGCCGCGCCATCCTCGACTCCCTGCTCGATCCGCACTTCCTGCTCAAACCGCGACGCGACGCCAGCGGCAAGATCACCGACTTCACCATTGTCGAGGCCAACACCGCCGCCGCCGAATACCACCGCCTCGACCGGGATTCCATGCTCGGCCGTCGCCTGCTGGAATTCCTCCCCTCCGACAACGCCGGCGGCCTCATGGCCATGGCCCGCGATGCCCACGAATCGGGCGAACCCCTCGTGGTCAACAACTACGCCTTCGCCTTCGAAATCTACGGGCAGGAACGGCGCTTCGACATCCGCGCCGTCCGCATCGACGACTCGCTGGTCTGGACTTGGCGGGATGTCACCAGCCGCTTCCTCGCCGCCAAACGTCTGGCCGCTTCCGAAGAGCGCTACCGCCTGCTGGCCGAGAATTCCTCCGACGTCGTCACCCGCATCCGCCGCGGCACCATCCAGTGGATCTCCCCCTCGGTCGCGCCCACCCTCGGCTACGCCGTCGATGAATGCGTGGGACGCAAAGCGACCGACTTCCTCGAGCCGGACGACCGGCGGCAATGCGCCACCGACTTGGCCCGGCTCGAATCCGGCCACCCGGTGCGCGCGCGCAAAGTCGTCCGTTCGAAAGACGGCAGCCGCCACTGGATCGAAACCCACGCCAGCCCGTATCTCGACGCCAACGGACACATCGACGGCTTCGTCGCCACCAGCCGCATCGTCGACGCGGAAGTGGCCGCCGAGCAGCAACTCGAACACCGCGCCCGCACCGACGAACTCACCGAACTTCTCAACCGCAAGGAAGTGCTCAGCCGCATCGAGACGCTTGGCGCCCAATCACGCCGCAGCGGCCACGAGCTCGCCGTTCTTTTCTGCGACCTCGACCGCTTCAAGGACATCAACGACCGCCACGGCCACGCCGCCGGCGACGAAGTCCTCCGCGTCACCGCCGAACGCCTCCGCTCCATCCTCCGCACCAGCGACGACCTCGCCGCCCGCATCGGCGGCGACGAACTCCTCGTTGTCCTCCACGGCGTGCAGGACATGGACAATGCGGTCGCCATCGCCGAAAAGCTCCGCACCGCCGCCGCGCAACCGGTCAGCACCCCTGCCGGACCGGTCACGGCCACCCTGAGCATCGGGGTCACCCTCGCCCGGCCCGACGAAACCACCGATACGCTCGTCGCCCGCGCCGATTCCGCCATGTATCGGGCCAAACAATCCGGACGCAACCGCATCGTGCCTTTCGATGCAGAACCATCCGCCACAACGGTTTGAGTATCATGGCACAGTTTCTCCTTAACAAACCGGCTCCAACACATCCCGGAGGAGTATACAAAACGTATCGACGGAAATGATCCTCGACTGCATCATAACGGTTATTATCACATCGCTGGCAAAAACCTTGTCTTCTTGAACCCTTCCCCAGGCAGAAAGAAACAACGTCACGACGCAAAATCCAAGCGCCGCTTGCAGAGTCGTCATGCCAGTCGCAAAACCGCGACATCCGCCGGAGCCCCACGGCATGGCGCACCACCTTCCGGGCAGGAAGCCAAGGTCAAAGCCCTGCTCGACTCGGATTTCGATGCCCACGTTGTGCTCCGTGCCGTGCGCGATGCCCAGGGGCGGGTCACGGATTTCATCTTCGCCGAAGCCAACGATTTCGCCTGCACCTACAATCGCCTCACCCGCCGGCAAATGGTCGGCCGCCGCCTGCTGAAACTTTTTCCCAACGCGAAGCAGACCGGGCTCTTCGACATGTATCGGCGCATATTGGAGACCGGCGACACCCTCGAACTACGCGACTTCTCCTACCCTCACGACATGCTCGGGCAGAAGCGACGGTTTGATATCCGCGCCATACCCGTCGGCGACGAGCTGGCCTACACGTGGCGCGACGTGACCGACCGCCCTCTCCCCCCGGGCGGCGACCAACCCGACGCGCGTCCCGCCGTTCTCGAGCGCCGCAAGAGGTCCAAAGCGGACACGGACGCCGCGCACCAACTGCGGGAATTCCAGAGCCTCACCCATCACCTTCTCGAACTGCGCCAGCAAGAGCAGCAGAGCATCAGCCGCGAGTTGCACGACAACATCGCCCAAGTTCTCTCCGCGGTGACCACCCGCATCACCTTGGCCGAAAAAGAATCCATTCCCGCGTGGTTGCGCCAGGAACTCTTCGACCTGCGCGATCACATCAAAAGCGCCCTCGCCGATGTGCGCACCCTGGCCCGCGAACTTCGCCCGGCCGCCTTCGATCACTCCGGCTTCACCTCCGCGCTGGCAAATCATGCCACGGCTTTCCGTGAACGCACCCGCATAGACCTCGAGATCTGCCTTGTTCCCGAAGCCGTCCGTTTTCTCGGCAAAGACGGTCTCACCCACCTCTTCCGCCTCACGCAGGAAGCCCTGCAAAATATCGAGGAACATTCGGGCGCGCAAAACGCGTGGATCGACCTCTGGCCATGCCATGGAGTGCTCCACCTCGAAATCGGCGACGACGGCTGTTCCTTCACTCCCGTGCGCGTCAACCAGGCGCAGGAGGACGGACACCTCGGCCTCCTCGGCATGCGCGAACGGGCCGAACTCCTCGGCGGCACCTTCTGCCTCGACGCCGTGCCCGACCAAGGCACCGTCATCCGCGTCACCATTCCCCCGCCCGAAAAAAATCCGAACCCCAAACGCTCCGGAAAGCCGGACTACCAGATATGAAACAAACCACCGTCCTCATTGTCGACGACCACCGCTTGATGCGTGACGCGCTCGTCATGGTCCTTGACCGCGAAAAAGACCTCAAAGTCGTCGGCGTGGCCTCCGACGGCCGCGAAGGCGCCGAGAAAGCGGCCAAGCTCAAGCCCGATGTCGTCACCCTCGACGTCGCCATGCCGCACTTGAACGGCCTCGACGCCGCCCGGCACATCCGCCGTCAATCCGCCGCCACCCGCATCCTCATCATCACCGCCTACGACGACGATCTCTACATCCAGCACGCCCTCGAGGCCGGCGTCGACGGCTACGTCACCAAACACTCCGCCGCCGAGACCCTGCCCAAAGCCGTCCGCGAAGTCGCCCGGGGCGGCAAAGTCTATTCGCCGAACGTCAAGAAGCGTCTCCCGCAATACGAGAAGACCGATGGCGGACGCAAACTGCTGCGCCGCAAGACCGACACCCTTACCAGCCGTGAGATCGAAGTCCTCCAACTCATCGCCGAAGGCCTGGCCAACAAACAAACCGCCGACGAACTCGGCATCAGCATCAAGACCGTGGAAAAACACCGCCAAGCCGTCATGAACAAACTCCACATCCACGACACCGCCGGATTGACCCGCTACGCCATCGCCGCCGGCATGATCGAAACCCCCGCCCACTCCCCCATGGCGAGGTAAATTCCCCTTGAGGTGTAGCGGCGCTCTATGAGCGTCGGTGCTTTCTTCGCTTTGTGTTCCGACGGTCACAGACCGCCGCTACACCTCAAAAGCTTTTCCCGACAACCTTCTGCGCCCCCGGTGCTCTCTGCGCCCCCCCCTCATCCCACCGCCACCGCCTCTTGCCGTCCCATCTCCCGCCGCAACTTGTTCAACGCCCCCATCTGGATCTGCCGGATCCGCTCCCGCGTGATGCCGAATTTCTCCCCGATATCCTCCAGCGTCCTCTGCCGCCCCCCGCCCAGACCGTAGCGCAGCTTCACGATCTCGCGCTCCCGCGGGGTCAGCACCTTGAGCAATCCCGACAAGCTCGCCCGCGCGTCCTTCTCCTCCAAATGCTCCAACGGATCCTCCGCATTCTCGTCCGAGATCATGTCGCCGAAAAGCGTCTCCCCGTCGTCGCGGCCGATGGGCGCGTCGAGTGAGGCCGGACGAATCGCGCTGCTCTTCAGCGCCGCGACCTTCGCCTCGGTCAGTCCCACCTCATCGGCCAGTTCCTCGTCCGTCGGCTCGCGTCCCAGCTCCGCGGTCAGCCGTTCGGTCAGCCGCCTGATCTTGGCGATCTTCTCCACCTGATGCACCGGGACGCGGATCGTTTTGCTTTGGTTGGCCAGCGCGCGCTTGATCGATTGCTTGATCCACCAAGCGGCATACGTGCTCAACTTCCCACCCTTGGCCGGATCGAACCGCTCCACGGCTTTCATCAACCCGATGTTGCCCTCCGAAATCAAATCGAGCAGGGGCAGCCCGAGATTCGCGTAGTCCGCGGCCAGCTTCACCACCAAGCGCAGGTTGGCCGTGATCATCCGCTCCCGCGCCGCCTTGTCGCCGCGCCGTATCCGCGCCGCCAAATCCCTCTCCTGGTCCGGCGTGAGCAAAGTCTCGCGGGCGATTTCCCGCAGGTAGAGACCGAAGGCATCCTCCGCCGCGGCGGACTTCGCTGTGCGTTGGTTTTCTTCCATGACCCCATTCTCTCTTGGCGGACCAAGACCGCACCATGGGGCGAAGTGCGCAAAAAACCGCCCGCACCTTGCGGCACGGGCGGCACTCGTTTTGTTGGTTTCGAGCGGCTTTGCTTGCCTTGGTCCCGCGTGAGCGCGGGGCAAATTTTAACCCAAGAGAATCTCCTCCACCTGGCGCGCCGTGTTGCGAAAGTCCCCCAGCACCGTCTCCGTTTCCTCCGGTGAAAGGCGATCCATGGAACGCAGGGTGACGAAATATCCCTTGCGGTTGACCTTCTCGATCCAGCCCAACTCCTCCAGTTGCTTGATCTTGCGCCGCACCGTCTCCCGCGGGATCCCTGTGGCCTGACTCAGCGAGAACGCGTTGCAACCGCGCATCTGTTGGCGCTGCGCCGCATCGCGCGGCAAAGCCGGCCGACCCTCCGCCGCGAAGGGTTGGAGATTGTGCCGCGCGATTTCGTCGAGGAGCAGGAGCGACACCAAGTCGAGATTCAGGCTCCCGTAAATGGCCCGCAGATGCCGGTGCACGAAAAGCGAGACGCAAAACAATGCGTCCCGCTCCCGGGCGCTGGATGGCACCGCCTCATCGTTATTTACCTTGTCTCCTGTCGTCATCCGCCGGGGAAAGATCACGATTAACCGTGGGCGACCTCCCGCGCACAAGCGCGGGACTGCCCGATTCTGGGGCGGCGCCGCCGGCTCATGATCCCATGGTCCGAGCCACGTGTTCGGGACGTTTGATCGTTTTCCCGCTGTGTCGGGAAGCCCGCCGCTCCTCCTGCGAGACCATGTGCTTCATTTCCGGGTCCACCCATTGCGAATGCCCGTAAAGCGGATCCTCATCCATCGGCGACATCATTTCGCGGGGTGGCATCGGATGCATCGGTTGCGGATCGGTGGACGACCTACTGCTGTGTTTGCGTTTGGCTTTCATCACTCCCACCTTCCGCCCCACAACCCGTCCCCACCATGGGGCAATCACCGCAAAGAACGGAAAACCTTCCCAGTAACTCGCAAGCTATGAGAGGGACACCCACCCACTTTTGTTCTGGGCGGTAGGGACGGCTGGCCTCAGCCGTCCGCATCCTGTCCGGTGCCGAAGGCAGCGGCCCGCTGAGGCCAGCGGGCCCTACCAACTTGGAGGTTGATAAGTGCACATCCATGAAAACGCCCCAGTTACTCCCCAACCACACCCGCCGCGCGCGGGTTCGGTGACTCCTCAGCTTGTAGCGGCGCTCTGTGAGCGTCGGAACCTTCCATCGAAAACAGGCACCGACGCTCACAGCGTGCCGCTACAAACAAAACCGCCCCCCTCCACCCGGTAGGAACGGCTGGCCTCAGCCGTCCGCATCCTGTCCGGTGCCGAAGGCAGCGGCCCGCTGAGGCCAGCGGGCCCTACCAACTTGGAGGTTGATAAGTGCACATCCATGAAAACGCCCCAGTTACTCCCCAACCACACCCGCCGCGCGCGGGTTCGGTGACTCCTCAGCTTGTAGCGGCGCTCTGTGAGCGTCGGAACCTTCCATCGAAAACAGGCACCGACGCTCACAGCGTGCCGCTACAAACAAAACCGCCCCCCTCCACCCGGTAGGAACGGCTGGCCTCAGCCGTCCGCACGCCATGTCTCCGCCCCAAGATCACTCCCCTTGGGCCCAAGACCCCATGGCGTCCTGTCCGGGACGATGCCATCGTGCTCCCAGCGAGCAACAACACCGCGACCAAACATCATGAGAACCATCAGCGAAAACATCACCGACCCGACAACCTCCAAACTCCGCGAGGGCACCACCCATGCGGCCGAAGCCGCCCGCGAATTCGGCGAAGCCGCCGCCGCCAAAGCGCGCGGCATGACCGACGACCTGGGCCAGCGTTCACGTGAAATCCGGCACCAAGTCGAGTTCCGCGTCTGCGAGTATCCCTTGCGCAGCATCGCCGCGGTCTTTGCCGCCGGTTTCGCGCTGGGAACCATCGTCCTCGCCCGCTCCCAGTGCCGCCGCGCCGCATCGCAATCCTAACCGCAGGACGCAGGGCGACATTCGTCGCCGCACATGCATACCAAACTCCTTCTCGCCGGGGACATCATGACCGGACGCGGCATCGACCAAGTCATGCCGCATCCCAGCCCTCCGCAGCTCACCGAAAGCAGGATCCACGACGCGCGCGACTACGTACGCCTCGCCGAACACGCCAACGGTCCCATTCCTGCCGCCGTGCAACCCGACTACATTTGGGGCGATGCGTTGGAGGACATCGAGAGCATCGCCCCCGACCTCCGCATCGCCAACCTCGAGACCGCCGTCACCTCGCACGGCACGCCGTGGCCGCGCAAGGGCATCCATTACCGCATGAACCCCGAACATCTCGCCTGCCTCGCCGCCGCGCGTATCGACATCTGCGCTCTGGCCAACAACCACGTCCTCGATTGGGGCGAGGAGGGCTTCAGCGACACGCTATCCTGCCTGCGCCACGCCGGCTTCGGCACCGCCGGTGCCGGACGCAACCACGTCGAAGCCGCCGCCCCCGCCGTCCGTCCCCTCCCCGGCGGACGCCGCCTCCTGCTGTTTTCCTTTGCCACCTATGACAGCGGCGTTCCTCCCTCGTGGGAGGCCAACCACTGTCCCGGGATCAACATGCTCGCGCCCGACGATGTGGCCTTGGCCGCCGCCGTGGCGCACATCCGGGCCCGCCGCGGGGAAGGCGACCTCGTCGTCGTCTCGCTCCACTGGGGCGAAAATTGGGTCGGCCCCGTTCCCGCCGTCCACCGCCGTATGGCCCGCCAACTCATTGAAGCCGGCGCCGCCGACCTCGTCCACGGACACTCCTCCCACCACCCGCTCCCCGCCGAAGTGCACCGCGGCAAGCTGATCCTTTACGGCTGCGGCGACCTCATCAACGACTACGAAGGGATCTCCAACGCCGGCCCTGCCCGCAGCGACCTCGTCTGTCTTTACGCCGCCACGCTGGAAAACGACGGACGCCTCCGCGACCTCGAAGTCCTCCCTTACCGCATCAGCCGCTTTCGTCTCTGCCGCATGACCCACGAAGAACGCGAATGGCTCCGCGACTTCCTCAACCGCCGCAGCCAACCCTTTGGCACCAAATTCGTGACGGGCCGCCACCGTCACTGGCATCTTGGCTGGCGTGACGGCACCTGAACCGCCCCGGCCTGCCCCGTGGAAGCAATGGGGCACCGACCTCGAGCCCCACGCCGTGCGGCAGATGGAAAACGCCTGCCTGCTGCCCGTGGCTGAAGACGGACTTTTGCATGAGTTCTTGATGCCTATCCCGCCCCTCGCCGAACAAAAGCGCATCGTGGCCAAGGTCGCCGAGTTGATGCCCTGGGTCGATCAGTTCGGGGAGCAGCTCGCCAGTTCGCGCACCCTCGCCGCGCAACTCACCACCGCCTCCTGACGCTTGGCCAGCCTCGTCCAGAGCGAGGCGCGCGGCGCAGGTGACGCGGACATCTTCGCCGGGAACAAAGCCCGTCAAGTCGCCCACGACGTCGGCCTCCCGAAACACCGAGCCACTCTCCCGAGTAACTCGAAGTGTTTTCAGGCACCGACGCTCATAGAGCGCCGCTACAAGTTTTGATCGGGTTGTAGCGGCGCTCTATGAGCGTCGGTGCCTTTCCCCCTTTGCAACGAGGGTAGCCCCAGTTACTCCCCAACCACACCCGCCCACGTGCGGGTTCGGGGACTCCCCAGTAACTCGAAGTGTTTTCAGGCAGCGACGGTCATAGACCGCCGCTACAAGTTTTGATCGGGTTGTAGCGGCGCTCTATGAGCGTCGGTGCCTTTCCGCCTAGCGGGTATGATATCCCCAGTTACTCCCAGCACACACCCGCCGCAGCGCGGGTTCAAGGGCTCCCCGCTCAAACCCCACCCCGCGCCTACTTCGGCTGCAAATGGTAAAGCCGCACGCCGAGCGGTTCGGCCTGGCAATCAATCGAGCCGACATAGCAAAGATGGAAATTCCGGGGCGACTCGAGGGCCGCGAGATCGGCGAAGCGGCCCGTGGCATGGAGCCGTCCCGGGTAGACCCGCTGGGCCCAATCGCCCAGCCTGCGGTCGGCCTGCTCTTGCGCCGATGCATGCAGAACATAAGCGCATCCCGCCGGGGCCGTGCCCGACTCCAACTCCTGTCGCAAAACGGCGGCCGCCGCGCCCGCCTCCGCCATCGTCGACCATCCGAAAAAATACGGGCCACCATCGCCATTGGCCGCTCCGCAACGCGCCGGATGGCTTTCCCAGGCGGCGCGCACGTCTGCCGTGCCGTTGCGTTTGGTGCCGCGCGGCGAGGGCCACACGCACAAAACAGCCCGCATCCCGCCGTCCGACGCCGGCGCGGCGGGAACCTGCGTCCGGGGGTCGCCCAAAGTGAAGACCTCTTGCGGCAGCCCCGCCCAGAATGCCGGCGCCGGCCCGTCGGCCAAGGGCAGCAGCGGCACATCCCACGAAGCGGCCCGCGCCGCGGCCCGGGCGGTCGCGACGCGCCGCGCCAAATCCTCCGAAGCCCGGCGATCCGTCATCCCCTCGCCCGAAAAATCGACCAACGAGGCCCTTTCCACACCCGTCCGGCACTTCGGCCGCGGCACGGCTTCCGGCAGGACGGCGCAGGTTTCCACGCCGAGGGCCGCCGCGTGTTGCAGGAACTGGCCCTCTCCGGCCGAAGCGCCCGCCGACCACGCGCAGACCACATGATTTTCGTCGAGCCAACGCCCGAGCCGGCTCTGCTCGACGTCGCCCATTTTCAATTCGTCGCTGTGGTAGACCGCCACGGCCGCAGGTTCGAAGCAACTCTCATAAAACTCCGCCTCCTCCTGCAGCACCGCCACCAGGCTGCGCACCTCTCGCCGCACCACCGCCAGATCGGAACGCCGCGTGCGACCCAGCCGTCCGACCAACCGCAGGGACTCGCGCGCCCCGTCCCTTTGTCCTATGATCATGCAGACCAAGGCCACAGTCGCCACCGTCCACAAACGATCCTCCTGCGGCGGCAGACCGAGCAGGTGTCCTGCCACTTGCCGCGCCCACCGCATGTCGCCGGTCAGCGCGGCCAGCACGGCCGTGTTGATGCCGCAATACGGACTCCGGTCGACCGCGAAACCTCGCGCGTAAAATTCCAGCGCCTGTTCCCGGTGACGAACCGCCTCGGCAGGCTTCGTCGCGCTTTCCGCCAAGTCCTTGTGCAACCGCCCCATCAGCCCGAGCGTCTCCGAGTCCTCCGCCGAGGCCACCATCGCGTCACGCAGCACCTCCATCGCCTCCTCGGTCGAGCCGCTGCGCGCGAGGGCCAGAGCCATTTGTTGACGCAGCGGCGTCGCCTCGCGCGGATCCGAGACCAAGCTCAGCTCCCGGAGCGCCCTCTGCGCCACGGACAGGGCCAGCATGTGTTCGCCCCGGCCATTCGCCTCGCGCGCCAACTGCGCCGCAACGCGCGGATCCTTGCCCGCTTCCGGCAAACGCGCCCGCCAGACCAAACAAGCCTCTTTGGGATCCCTTACTTCCTCCATGCCGGTCCGCGACTATGCACAAATCGTCATGGCATCGCCAGTGCTCGTATTTTCGCATCGGATTATGGGCGCCGATCGACCATCTTCAGCTGCTATTCATGCCGTCGTCTTTCCGCTATCCGGCTTTCATCAGCTACTGCCATCGGGACCGGAAAAGTGCCGCGCGCTTGCAGGCCGCCGTGGAAAACTTCCGCCTGCCCCGCGAGGCCGGAGACCTCCCCGAGCGGCTGCGCCCCGTCTTCCGCGATCGCGAAGTGCTCGGCAGCAGTCACGACCTGAGCGCCGCCATTTGCACCGCACTGGACGAGAGCGCCCACCTGCTCGTTGTCTGCTCGCCCCAAGCCGCCGCCTCCCGCTGGGTCGCCGCGGAAATCCGCCACTTTATCGAGCGTCGCGGCCTGGAAAACGTCCTCTGCTTCATCGTCGACGGCGTCCCCAATGCCGCGGATCCCGCCCATGAATGCTTGCCCGAGCCCCTGCGTAGCGCGCAGTCCGGACGCGAGGTTCTGGCCGCCGATGCCCGGCCGCAGGCCGACGGCTGGAACGATGCCGTGCTCAAAACCATTGCCGGCCTCACCGGCCTGCCCTTCGTCGCCCTAGCCCGGCGCGAACAAGCCCGCCTCCGCCGCCGCGCGCTCGCTTGGGCTGCCACCGGTCTCCTGCTCGCCGCCCTCTTCGGGTCCCTCGCCGTCTACTCCGCACGCAATGCCGCCGCCGCAAAAAAAGCGGCCAAGAGCGCCGAACTCATCGCCGGCTACCTGGAGGAAGTCCTTGGTCAATTCCGGCCGCGCGGCGACGACAACACCGCCCGCGCCGCACTCCTCCCCTTCATCGACGCCAGCACCAGTGCGGAGCGCCTTCGGCAACTCGAGGACGAACCCGCGGCCCTTCTCCGCGTGCGCGACATCCTCGGGCGTGCTTATCTCGAACTCAACGCCGCCGACCGCGCCCTCCCCCTCGTCGAAGCCAATGCCGCCCTCGCCGCCGCGACCTTCGGCCCCGACGATCCCCGCCTCGACAGCATCGAACGCGCTTACGGCAATACCCTCAATGCCCTCGGCCAGCACGAGCGCGCCGCCGAAATCCACCGCCGCATCATCGACCGCGTCGTCCGCCGCGACGGCGAACGAAGCGAGGAGGCCCTGGCCGCCATGACAAATCTGGCGATGTCCCTCGATGCCGCGGGACGCAAGGAGGAAGGCAACGCGCTCCGGGTCCGCGTCTATGAATTGGGCCACGGGTTTTTTCCCGACGACCACCCGGGTTTCCAGATCAGCCGGCGCAACTACGCGATCTGTCTCGCGGAGCAAGGAAAATACCAGGAGGCCCTCTCCATCCTCGAGAAATTGCGGCGCGATCAACTCGCCTCGCTAGGCGCCGAACATCTCGGGACCGCGGAAACCAATATGCTTCTCGCCATGGGCTACGAGGACGCCGGCCGGCACCAACTCGCCGCCGAGGCCCGAGCCGCCGCCGCGGAAAGCTTCGCTCGCATCCACGGACCCGACAACGATCGCGCGCTCCGGTGCGCTCTCGCCCTCATCTACAACTTGACCGTGCTCGGCCGCCAAGACGAAGTGGCCGCGGCCACCAAGCAATACTTCGGCCACCCGCCCGACCCCCGCAAACTCGCCATCATCGGCAAAACTCCCGCCGACCTCTCGCCCGAGGTCTTGCTTAACCAGTAGCATTTCCACGAGAGCGCGACGCCGGCGAACGCCAGCATTTGATTCTCTTGCTTCCGGGGCATCCAATGGCACGAGGCGGGCGTTACTTGATAGTCGTTTGTATTTCCGCAAACGAGCAAATCCCAATCACAGAACCAAGACAAAACTACAATGAAACATCTCCTTACTCTCACGATCGCCGCCCTGACCTTCGGCGCGGTCGCCTTCAACCCCACCGCGGCCAAGGCGGCGGACGAAACCGTCGTCGCCATCGCCTCGGGCAACCCCGACTTCTCCACGCTCGTTGCCGCGGTCACCGCAGCCGGCTTGGTGGACACGCTCAACGGTGAAGGTCCGTTCACCATCTTCGCGCCCACCAACGCCGCGTTCGAGAAATTGCCGCCCGGCACAGTGGAAGATCTGCTCAAACCCGAGAACAAGGACAAGCTGACCAAGATCCTCACTTACCACGTCGTATCCGGCAAAGTGATGGCCGCCGATGTCAAAACCGGCAAAGTCAAATCCTTGCAGGGCGGTGAGCTCGATGTGGTGGCTTCCGCCGACGGGGTGACTGTCGATGGGGCCAAAGTCACCCAAACGGACATCGAAGGATCCAACGGAGTGATCCACGTCATCGACACCGTGGTCATGCCCGAGTAATTCGGACGCCCACGTTCGATTTCTATCCCGCAAGCCCGGAGCGCCAGCTCCGGGCTTCTTCGTGCCGTGAAGCGTTCCTCATCACCCGAAGACGATGCCGCAGGCGTTCGGCGATGAATTCCACCGCTCCCCTCCACGGTCAACCGAGACGCCGCACGGCGATCTTGCGCCAATGGGCGCGGTCCGCGGTTTCCGCAAACGACGCGTCACGCTGCCGCAAGCGCCGGGCCGTGGCGACCTTTGCACCGGCGACAAGGACTTCGTTCATCGCCCTCGGCGAGGTCACCGCACGCACCTCGGCAAAGTTTTCGCGCAGCAACCGGCGCGTCGCCGACTGCGTAGCGCGGTGCCCCGGGCCAGTGACGAGGTTCACGGCCAACACCCCGCCCGGGGCGAGGCAGCGGCGCAGACTCCGCAGGAGGTGCCGGTCCATGGCTTGCGGACGGAATACGTCGGTGCGTCCCGCCAGGTAGATGTCATCGACCACGACATCGAACGTGCGGCGGTTGGTCCGCAGCCATCGATAGGCATCGCCGACCACCACCTCGACCCCGGTGGCGTCGAGCGCCATATGCCGGCGGGCGAGGCGGACGATGCTTTCATCGATGTCGATGGCCGTGAAGCGGCACGCAGGCAGCAAATGGCGCAGGGTGCGCAAGCTCGTCCCCCCGGCCAGCCCGAGCATGAGCAGCGAACGTGGTTCCTCCCGTTGTCCCAAAAGCGCCCCGGCCGCGAGCATGTCCCATACTTGGCCGGTGAGGAATCGGCGCCGGTGATGGAACGCGTGCACTGCACCGGCGACGCGAAATTCCGTGGCCAGGTGCGATTTCCAGATCGCCAACTTTTGATGCGGGGTGCGCACCACCGCGATGCGCTGCATGCGTGCGGAGCGGGCCGGGCCGGGGCGTTTCACCTGATGGAGCCGGCGCTTGGCTGCAGGGTCAATGGCGCTTCCGCCGCCGCAAGGCCAGACCGAGGAACCCCAGAGCGAGCAGACCTCCGCCCAGGACCACGGAGTAATAGACCTTGGGACCGCGTCCGAGCCAGGCGCCCTCGTGGATCGTCATAAGCAATCGCGCGGTGTCCTCGGAAATGCCGAACCACTTTTGTCCCGCCTCGAACAGCATGCCGGTGACGGCCGTGGCCGCCAAGGGCAGCAGGAGGACGGCGCCCAAGACGCGGTGCCACCTGCGCGCGGCGCCTTTGCCGGCCCGTTGCCAGAGGATGGTCGCGCCGGTGACCGCGAGAAAAAGAAGCGCCGTCCCGGCAGCAAGCACGTAGAAGGGCGAAAGGGCCGGACCCAACCACTCGCCGGTATGCCACTCCATGACGGACTGTCCGGTCTGGCCGTCCATGCCGAACCACTTCTTTCCCGCGCGAAAAGCCACGCCCGTCACGGCGCTGACCGCAACGAGGGCGAAAAGGTAGGGCGAGAGCTTCCGGTGAAGCTTCCGGAAGGCCGGATGCATGGTGGGGTGGCGGGACCGACTACTCGAGGATAACGACGGTTAGCGGTTTGAGCTTGCTGCCTTCCTTTTCCACCTGCACCTCGAGCTTCTGCCCGTTCTTCAGCGCCTCGAAGGCCACAACCTGACCGCCCTGCGTGAGCTGGGTGGCGTCGCTGAAATACAGCTCCAAAACTTTGCCGTCCTCCATGGTGACATAGATCTCCTTTTCCTCGGGATCGACTTTCTTCGCCGTGACTTGGTAGGTGCCGGACTCCACGACGGACGTGTTGCGGATTTCCTCGGAACTGTCGTCCGCAGCGGAAGCAAACGGAGCGGAGGTGAACAACGCGATGGCAATGACAAGGGTGGATAATATTTTCGTAAGCATAGACCCGAAAAACTACCCGTCCTCCGCGGCCACCGCAAGGGAACGTGCAGGCCGTCCGCCGGGGTGCTATTCCGTGTTGGGGCGATGACCCCATTACGCACGCGGCGCGTTTGCGGTTTGGTTGTGTCGTGGCCGGCGCGAAGCCGGCCCGAACTTTCAACCATGCCGGACATCCTCGAAACCTTCCGCGACTATTACCGCCAACCCGCCGTGCGCGCGCGCATGCTGGAATTCCTCGGAGCCGACGAGGCGGGCGACTTCACCGCCGAATACATCACAGCCGACACGCCGGTGCTGGCCGAACGCACGCCGCTGCTGCCGTGGGAACTCCCCGCCCAACTCGAAGCGGGACGCGACATCTGCCGCTCGCTGGCCGACCGCGATTCCCTCATCGCCCACCTCGACATCGAATACGTCAATTTCGACTTCCCGGCCGATGCCTACCTCGACCCCGTGCGCGCCTTCGCCCTGCAGGAACCGGTGGAAATCGCGGTCAAGCGTGTGCTCGGCCACTACGGGATCGAGGCTTTGCACATCCTGAGCGGACGCGGCCATCACTTCGTCTGGCGCATCGGCCGCGCCTCGAAAGTCTTTGCGCGGTTGGCCGGAGCCGGCCGGTCTTCCCTCACCCAGGACTCCCTCATGCTGCGCCGCCGGGACGGGCTCGATGCACCATCGATCACCTGCGCTTTCGCCGGGCTCGGCTTGCTCATGGAATTCGTCTCGCGGCTGATCATGGAGCTGTCCGCCCCGGACAATGTCATTCCCGTGGAAATGACCGCGGTGGAGGTGGCTCCTTCGCACCGGGGACGCGAGATGATCTCCGTCGATCTTTCCGAATACGCCGACCCCCTCCCCATGCGGACCATCCGCGTGCCTTACAGCGGATACCTCAAACCGTGGCAGCAGACGTATGCGGTCGGGGCGGGCAACCTGCCGCGCATCGGGCCGATCATTTTCGTCACCCTCGACGCGGCCGACCTGCGGCACGGCATCGCCGCCATGCGCGATCCGCGCCTCGCGGCGAGTCTGGCCCGCGAGTCGTGTGCGCTCATCCCCGACCAGACCACTGGGACGGAGCACCTGCTGCACCATTACCTCGGGTCGGACTTGAAAAAGTTCCACGACCATTTCCATGCGGCGCACCACGACGATCCCCGGCGGTGGCCCGAGACCTACGACCATACGCCGCTCGACCATTTGCCGGCCGGGGCGCGGGAGGCTTTGCGCCATCCGAACGACCTCCTCCTGCGCCCGGTCGGCATGAAGAATGTGACCAACGCCCTGCTCGACCGCGGCTGGCATCCGCGCCACATCGCGGGCTTGATCCGTTCGAAGTTCGAACGCGATTACGCGTGGGGCGAAGAATGGAAGGATTACTCACCCGCCCTGCGGGCCGACTATTACACACGGATTTTCGCCGCCCAACGCACCTCGGTTGCGACCGAGGCGGCTGAAATCACCGGGGCGGAACATCTGCCAGCTGCCCACTGGCCGGCGTCCGCGCCGCCCGAAGCCGTCGAAGTATGACCAACTGGCCGATCGGCATTTCTACCGGCTGCTTTTACCGGTCGCCCCTCGTCGACTGCCTCGAGACGATCCGCGGCAGCGGGTTCAGCATGATCGAGGTCGTCTTTTCGCCCTCCCACCTCGACTACCGCGATCCCAAAGCCGTGCAGGAAGCCGCCCTGCGCATCGAGACGCTCGGCATGGAGGCCTATTCCTTCCACGCGCCCTTCGGCAACGACATCGACATTTCCTCCCCGGACCTTGCACGCCGGGAATTCGCCCTCGACGAAATCCTCCGTGCCGTCGAGGCGGCGGCCCTTCTCGGCGTGCAATATTTTGTCATCCATCCCGGCCCCGAGAACGCCGACATTCCTTCGCGCGAGGAACGACTCCTCCGCATCGAGAACGTTTGCGCGGTCATCGCGCAGGTCGCGGTGCGTTGCGGGGAACTGGGCATCCAATGCGTGCTGGAAAACAAATTGCCGCACCTGCTCTTCGGTCAGTCAGCCGACTTGCTCTGGATCCTCGCCTGCTTCGAGGCCCACCGCGTCGGCGCCTGCCTCGACACCGGGCATGCCTTTCTCGCCGGTGACCTGCAGCAACTGGTGGTCAAGATGGCGCCCTACCTCCGCCTGCTCCACGTGCACGACAACAAAGGCCACGGCGACGATCATCTTCCCCCGGGCGACGGACGCATCGACTGGACCGCCCTGCTCAAAGAACTGACCGCCATCCGCTTCAACGGTGCCTTCATCATGGAAATGGCCGGCGGCGGAGAACCCGAAGCCGTCATGGCCCGCGCCCGCCGCGGCCGCTCCTACCTCCGCAAACGCGCCCACCGCCTCGCTTTGGCGCCGGCGAACTCCCTGACCGCGATCTTGTAGCGGCGCTCTATGAGCGTCGGTGCATTTCCGGGATCAAGGTTCCGACGCTCATAGAGCGCCGCTACAAGCAGTGACGTGAACAAGGCAGGGAGACGCGGCTCGCGTGTCCACCGGCAAAAGAGCGGACGAGCGGGCCGCTCATCCCTACCTTGCGAAGCCATGTTCGCCAGGTGGATTGCGATGTCCCCATCGCGATTTTTGGGCTCGAGCCATCGCGCCGGGCTTCCGGCTCGTAGAGTGTACAGCTCGGAGAGACGGCGCGATCCACTTTCGCAAACCAGGAGGCTCCTTCACCTCTCACCGCACCCAAATCAACTCATCCCGCACATCCCAGACTTTCATCGGCTCGCAGCCGTTGCCATCGGCGATCCACATGGCGGTGAAGCATCCCGCGCCGTCGTGCAGGCGCTCGGCGAAATCGCGAATCGCATCGAACGTGCCGTCGGGAAAGGCCTCGCTCGAGCTGATCTCGTAAAGATGGACGGTGCGGGCCGGGCCGTCCCAACGGGTGGCGGTGGGCTCGAACTCACAGCGGAAGATCGACGGCCGCACGGGCAAACCGATTTCTTGGTCGATGGTACGCAGGACCTCCCGCAAACCGCCGGAGCGGATGCCGTGGTTGGTCTGCAGGAGATTTTCCAAAGCGGTGGAACTCGCGCTCATGGTCGTATCGGGGACGGGAACAGCCGAGTTCAAGCTTTGACCCGATGGTTGACGGCCGGGGCGTGCGGCCAGAAGCGGGCGACGTGGTCGCAATAGTCCGCGTAATCACCGGTGAAGCGGCGGTTCAACTCGGCCTCCTCCAGCCGGACGATGACCAGCATGAGCGGAACCCACAACAGCGCCGCGATGTAGCCCGCCGGAAAGTTGGCCAACAAGGCCCAGCCGGCCAGGGCGAGCAAGATCTGCAAATAGCGCGGATGGCGCGTGTGGGCGTAGGGTCCGGTCGTCACGAGCTTCTGCGCATGACCCATGGGATCGATTTCCGGCAGACCGAGTTGCGCGCGCCACGGGAGGTGGCGTTCGATCTGCAGCCGGAAGACAATGGCGCCGGCCAGAAACACGATGCCCACCGCGGCAAGCATCGGTTGGAATCCGTAGTCGTTGCGAAGCAGAGCATCCCGCCATGTGGAAAGGACGAACGCCACCACGAGGACCGCGGCCCACAACAAATACTGCGAGGCCGAGATGCCAAGCCGCCGCCAGAGGGGCAACAGCGAATGCAGCAGCAGCCAGTAAAGCAGCGCAGCCGGGACGAGAGTGACAAGCAACAAGGCGACGATGTAGCGGAAGGTATCCATGGTTTGGTATTTGGTTGGTTAACGCGCAGAGCTTCGCCCCGCTGCGGTTGACGCGCTATACGGTGATCTCCCACGGGGGAAACGCCTGCTACGGCGTCAACACGACCGGACAGAGCACGAGATTCCCGCCGCACTCGGGACAGTGCTTGGGCAATTTTCCGGTCTGGAAATAATTCATGGCCAGTGCCTGGCAGGTGCGGCAAGGCCGGCGCTTTTCCTCGTGCTTCAAGCGGTAGACACCCGGCGCGCCGCTCGATTCGAAAAGCCGGATCCAGATGGTGTCGCACACATCGCAGGAAACCGCATCGCCGTGACGGGGTTCGAGGGTGGTGCAGGCGGCGAGCAGAAGCGCGGTCGCCGCGGCGACCCACGCGGAACGGCGGATTGTTTTCATCACTACCACCCTCGCCGCCGCTGCAGCGTGACGCCATGGGGGCTTGTGCTGAGGCCCGAGGTAGGGACGAGCGGCTCGCCCGTCCGCCGAAGGCCCGACGGACACGCGGCGCTCCGGCTCGGAGAGGCTGCGTGTCCCTACCAAAAAAGGTGGGCCATCCCGCCCCACCGCGGGATGGCCCTGT
The DNA here is from genome assembly GCA_963776165.1 of uncultured Verrucomicrobiae bacterium. Taxonomy (GTDB): domain Bacteria; phylum Verrucomicrobiota; class Verrucomicrobiia; order Chthoniobacterales; family JACTMZ01; genus JACTMZ01. Next base: position 133,697 of record CAVZLI010000010.1, on the reverse strand, counting down.
GCAAACGCGGTTTGGCTTGCGAGTGCAAGTTGACCGCGCGCCCATGCACAAATTCAGTCGGGCATAACCACGGTATCGATGACGTGGATCACGCCGTTGGAAGCCATAACGTCGGTGCCGATGACCTTCGCGCCGCCGAAGCCGACTTTACCGTTCTCCACGGCGACCTCGACCTTCTTGCCATCCAGCGTCTTGACCGGGCCGCTGCGGACATCAGCCGCCATCACTTGGCCTTCGATGACATGATTCTTGAGGATGCCGGCCAGCTTCTTTTTGTTCTCCGGCTTCAGCAGATCCTCCAGCGCCCCGGGAGGTAGTTTGGCGAACGCGGCATTGTTCGGCGCAAAGACGGTGAAGGGCCCCTTGCCCTGCAGGGCGGTGACGAGGTCCGCCGCGCGCAGCGCGGAGACCAGCGTGGTGAAGTCCGCATTGCCGGAGGCCACGGCCACGATGTCGCCGGACGGCGCGGCGGCCGGAGGCTCTTGCGCGGTGACCAAGTCGGAAAAAAGAATGCCCGCGGAGCAAGCGCCGATCAGGCCGAGGAGAGGAAGGGTGTGTTTGTTCATGATGATTTGTCTTGGAAACGTGGACCATCTTACGCCGCTGCACGCGCCGTGGAATGGGGTGTTTTCCCCGTATGGCAGGCCCCCATGGAACACGGCGCTGGCGACATCCATCGTGGTCGGCGATGAAACGAACCACGCACCATACGGGCGCGGCCTTTGTTGTTGCGGCCGCTTTGCTCGCCGCTTGCCTCGGACCGATCGAAGACGCCGTCGACACACGCTACCGCGAACCGCGCGGGCAGGCCGCAGCTTACGCGGGTATGCTCAACGAAACGCAGCGACGTCACCTGCGCACGGCGACGTTCCCGAGGTTGACCGACGATGAGCGCCAACTCCTGCGGCGAATCAATGCCGACGTGAACCACGACATTCAATACCTCTCCGACTTGCAGAACTACGCCATGCCGGACCGCGCGGTGACCGAACCGCGCATCCACCGACCGGCCCTCGCAGCGCTGCCCCCCGCGCGTTACGGGGACTGCGAAGATTATGCGCTGACGAAAAAGCAGCGCCTCGCCCGCTCCGGATTCAGCCCCAGCCGCACGTTCGTCGCGACGGCCAGCGTGCCGGAGGACGGCCGGCGCATCATCCATTCCGCTCTCGCCGTGCCCGAAGGCAGCGATTGGTGGATCCTCAACAACTGGGACAACCACATCCAGCGCGCCAGTTCGCTGGAACGCTGGTGGGAGTGGAAATTTATCCGTCCGCGCTACGACACCTACCTGTTCTCGATGCAGATGCGCCGCATCGCGGAGCAAAGCGATGACGCACTGCCCGCAGCAGGCGGCGGCGCTCCCGCCAGACGATGAACCCGGCCAACGCGGCCGCCGCCGCCGCGACCGGTGCCTCGGGAATGGGAGACAATTCCCCGTCCGGGCCGACGAGTTGCGCCCCCTGGATACCAAGGTCGGCGAAGTAGATTTGCGCGAGCTGCGTGGAAGTCAGCCCCCCGACCCCGAAGAACAAACGTCCACCGTCCCCCCCGGCCACACCGCGCCAATTGGTAACGGTCAGGGTGGCGGCGGAGTTCCACACGATGGACGAGCTGCCGGCCAGCTGGAGATTTGACGCACGGAGATCGATCGTCGAAGTGGCGTTCAGGGTCAGCGGGCCAGCCGTTTCCGCGACGGGCAGCGCACCATCCGCCCCGCGCAACGTCCCACCCGCCAAGTCCAGTGCTGTCGCGTTGCCGAGTTGCTCCGCGCCGCAAAGTTCCGCGATCGCTCCGGTTTCGAGACGAAGAGAACCAACGGACGCCAACGAGCCGCCCGCCGTGGCGGAGAGTTGCAAGGTGCCGCCGGAGACCACCACAGTCCCGCCGAGCGAGTTCGCATGGGTCAGCCGGAGGAAACCGGCGCCGGTCTTGCGGAATCCGTTCGTCCCGGCAACTTCGCTCTCCATGATGATCCCGGCAGCGGACGCACCAACATGAATGATGCCGCCCGAGGTCAGTTCGACCTGCATCATGCTTTCCGAGCCGTTGCGCAGGGCGAGCACGGAAGACGCGGCGGCATTCGAGAGCACCATGCCTTGCCAACCCTCGAGACGCAGCGTGCCGGAAGAATTCGGCGAACTGTTGAAAATGGTTCGGTCCGGACCGGCCGAAAGGACAACTGCTCCCACCGCGGCGGTCAGTCCAAGTCCGTCGTTGAATTTGATGCCGATGGACGAGGCCGTGCCATTCGTGGCAAAGACCGCGAGATCACTCGAGCCAGGACCACGTCGGCCAGCCGCAGGGGTCCAATTATTTGCCTGGCGCCACGCATCCCCAGCTCCGCCCGAGCCACCGGACCACGTGTATTCCGCCGCGGGTGCGGGGGCGGTGACCGCCAGGGCGCAGAGTCCCGCAAGGGCGCTCCATTTGCTTGCATATTGCACGCCGCCACGGTGCGAGGAACCGCGGACGCGCTGTAGGGGGTGAGGTCCCCTCGGTCATCGACCCCATGACTTTCAACCTGCCGTATGGGCAACTCACCCCATAGAGCGCCATGGCCATTCGGGGCTTTATTGAATTGGATCAAGTGCAAACGCCAAACGCTCCCAAACTCAACATCCTCGTCACCGGCGGTGCCGGCTTCATCGGTTCCCATGTGGTCGAGCACCACCTGAACCGGGGAGACGAGGTGGTGGTGGTGGACGACCTGAGCACGGGCAGCGAAGTCAACCTGGGGGAATTCGAAAGCAACCCGCGGTTCCGGTTTGTCCGGGCGGACATCATGGACTGGGACGGTCTGCCGGGTGCCGTGCAGGTGGCCGACCGGGTTTACCATCTGGCCGCCGTGGTCGGTATGTTCCGCGTGCTGCGCGAGCCGGTGCGGGTCACAGAGGTCAATGTTTGCGCCACTGAGCGCCTGCTCGCGGCCATCGCGGCGTCCCCGCGTCATCCGCAGGTCGTCATCGCCTCGAGTTCCTCGGTCTACAGCCATTCACACAGCCGCGACCTGCGCGAGGACGACGAATTGGTCTACCTGCCGCGGCAAGGCGGCCTCACCGGCTACGCGCTGAGCAAGCTGAGCAATGAAATCCAGGCCATGGCTTACCGGCAGGAGCACGGCTTGCAGGTCACCATCCCGCGGCTCTTCAATGCGGTGGGACCGCGGCAGACGGGCAACTACGGTTTCGTCCTCCCGCGCTTCATCAAGCAGGCGCTCAACGGAGAGCCGCTGACGGTTTTCGGCGACGGCACGCAAACGCGCTCGTTCTGCGACGTGCGGGACACGGTCGCAGCCATCGACCTTCTCGCGGGCAACCCGGAGGCCGCCGGCCAACCGGTGAATGTGGGCAACGAACGCGAGACCCGCATCATCGACCTCGCACGTCTCGTCATCGAGCGCGCCGGAAGCTCCTCGACCATCGAGTTCGTTCCATTTGACAAGGCTTACGGCGCGGATTTCGACCAGATCACCCAGCGCCATCCGGTGGAGGAACGCTTGCGCCAATTGACCGGCTTCCAGCCCCGCTGGTCTTTGGAGCAAACGGTCGACGACTTGCTGGACCGCGCCCGCCTGGTGGCACAGAGGAGGGCGGCATGAAGCGGTGCGCCGCCTTGATCGCCCTTGGAACGGCCTTGTCCGTCGTCCCGCTCGCGGCGCAGAACGAGGACCCGGCGGCGCTGCTCAACCAGGAAATGGTCCTCGAGCAGGGTGTCGAAGTGCGCGAAGACAAGCCCTTCAAGCGCTGGACCATCGTCCCGCTTTACACCTTCACCGCTTTCAATGACGGCCGCGAATCCTGGCAACAGGAATACGTCGAGATGCTCTACCAACCGCACCGTTATCTGATCCTCGGCGCGGCTATCGATATCCGGCAGCGCCCGCCCTCGGGCACCGACATTCTCTACAGCGCCCTCGGGTCCTGGTATCCGACCAAATACCTCGAAGTCCATGCCAAGCTCACCTTCTGCGCGGAGCCGAACTTTTCCCCCAACCAGATCTACGAGGGCGGATTCGAATACCAGATCGCCCCGCGTCTGCTCCTGCTCTTCGACTACGCGCAATACAACTTCTCCAGCGTGGACCCTCTCGGCACGGGGTCCATCGAGCAAATCAAGCCCGGCTTCTCGTGGTGGTTCACCGACGACATCTTCTTCACCTTCCGCTACGCGCACGGTTGGGCCTTCAACGAGGACAATTACAACTACTACGCGGGCACGCTGAATTTCTGGAACATGCCGGGTGGCGGACGCCTCAGCGCCGGGCTGGCCTACGGCACCGACCCCGACCTCGACTTCGGCACCGGGGAGAAAAGCCTGACCAACGCCTGGATTGGATCCCTCTTTTACCAGCAACCCCTCACCGAGGACCTCTCCGTCATCGCCGGCGTGCAATACGTCTACCGACTGAAGGAGAACAATGCGGGGCCGCTTTACCAACAATGGTCCCCGACCATCGGACTCTCATGGAAATTCTAAGCCCCAACTTTCTCCGCGTGGTGCTCGATGTGGCGCTGGTTCTGACCGGCATGAGCGCGATCGTCCTCGCCGTCATCGTGGCCGTGCGACTCGCTGCGCAGGCCGAAAGCCGTCGCGATGCCGCCTTCCGCCGCGAAACGGAACCGATGGTCACCGCCTACCTCGCCGGCCGGGAAAAAGCCGGCCCCGTCGCCGCCGCCCTGCAACGCGATCCGGTGCACGCCCTGAACCTCCTCATGGAAATCTCCGACCGCCTCACGCCGGAGGAACGCGTCCCGCTCACCGTGCTCTTCACCTCGCTGCCGTTGCGCGAGAAGGAGGCCGCCGCTTTGCAGCACCGCAACTGGCAACGCCGCCTGCGGGCCGCCGGACGCCTCGGCTACCTTGGTGACGGTGTTTCGGTGCCCGCCCTGCTCGACGCCCTGCAGGACCCCGTGCTGGCTGTGCGCTTTGCCGCGGCCCGTTCGCTCGGCGCCCTCGGGGAATCCCGCGCCGTGCCGCAGATCGTCCTGGCCTTTGACCTGCCGGGCGAAATGAACCAGCGCCGCGTGGCCGAAACCCTCCGCGCTTTCGGGCAACCGGCGGTGGAACCGCTGCTCACCGTGCTGGAAAATGTCCACGGCACCTACTCCGACAATGCCATCGACGTGGCAGCCCGCGTGCTCGGCATGCTGCGCGCACCGGAGGCGGTGGAACCGCTGACCGAATTGCTCGACCGCTCCGAATTCCGCGTCCGCCTGAACGCAGTGCGCGCTCTCGGCCAGATCGGCGATCAGGGCACGGCGGACGCCATCGCACAGCTGGCCAAGGATCCCGCCTGGGAAGTGCGCAACGTCGTCATGCAAGCCCTCGGTCGCATGCAATCCGGGCGGCACCTCGACTTGCTCACCGCCGGACTGCGGGACAGCTCGTGGTGGGTGCGTTTTTCCGCGGCGCGCGCTCTTTGGGAGTTGGGCGCACCGGGACGCCAAGCTCTGACCGTGGCCATGACCAGCGACGCCGACCGCTTCGCCCGCGACATGAGCCGGCAAATTCTCGCGGAAAACGGGGCCCTCACGGCCCGGGAGGCACGCGCATGATGACTATCGTCCATATTCTCCTCTGGGGCATCCTGATCTACTTCGTCGCCCTGCACTTGATCTACTTGCTCCTTGTTTTCCTCGGAGCGTCGCAGATCCGGCGCTACCACGGCGGAATCACCTTCGCCGAATTCGACCGCATCTCGAAGTCCGAACTCTCCATGCCGGTCTCGGTCATCGTGCCGGCCCACAACGAGGAAGCCATCATCGTCAACACGGTGGAAAACGTGCTCAAACTCAACTACCCCGAGCATGAAGTCATCGTGGTCGACGACGGTTCGACCGACGGCACCATCGCGGTCCTGCGCGAGCACTTCGGACTGCGTCAGGTCGACAAACACGGACGCAACCATATCGACACCCGCGCCATCCATGCGGTGTATGAAAGCGAGACGCACCCGAACCTGACCGTAGCGGAGAAGGAAAACGGCCGCCGGGCCGACGCCATCAACGCCGGGGCCTCGCTTTCGCGCTATCCCCTGCTCTGCGTCATCGATGCCGATTGCGTCATCGAGCCCGACGGCTTGCTCCACATGGCGCGCCCCTTTCTCGTCGAATCGCGCCTGGCCGCCTCCGCCGGCGTGGTCCGTCCGTCCAACGGCCTCACCGTGGAAAACGGCACGATCACCCGCCGAGGATTGCCGCGGACCCTGCTCGGCATGAACCAGGAAATCGAATATGCCCGCAGCTTCCAGTGGGCCCGCACGGGATTGAGCCGCTTGCGCAGCATGCTCTGCATTTCCGGCGCGCTGCTGCTGGTCAAGAAGAGCGTTTTCGAGGCGGCCGGCGGACCCTGGCCGCAGTCGATCACCGACGACATGGAATTTGCCATCCGCCTCAACGGCCACATTTACGACCGGCACAACGGCCGCAATCACACGATCGCTTTCACCCCCGACGCCGTCTGCTACACCGAAGTGCCCGAGCACTGGCGGCAATACGCCTCGCAGCGCAACCGCTGGCAGCGTGGCACCCTGCAGTCCATCTTCCGCCACTGGCGCATGCTCTTCAATCCGCGCTACGGCCTCACCGGCGTGTTCGGGATGCCGTTTTTCCTCTTCTTCGAGGCCCTCGCCCCGTTGGTGGAAATTCTCGCCTACACTTTGGCCATCATTTTGTTGGTGGCCGGACTGGCGACCATCAAGGAGGTGCTCATTCTCCTGTTCTTGGCCTACATCACCGGGGTGTTCATGACCCTGCTGGCCGTGTTGATCAACGAATCCTCGCGCTGGCGCACCGCTTCATGGGGCGAATTCTGGAAAATGATCGGCGCCATCTTCCTCGATCACCTCGGCTTCCACCAGTTCCGCCTCTTTTGCTCCCTGATCGGAACCTTCCAATACATCTTCCTGCGCCGCCACGATCTCGGCGCAAAAATGGAAAGACTGACGCCGGCCACGGCTGCGCCATGATTCCCAAACCGCCCCACGCGCGCCACGAGGTCGCCGTCGTCGGCCTCGGTTACGTCGGTATCCCGCTGGCTCTCGGTTTTGCCGACGCCGGATGCCGCGTGCTCGGCTACGATGCCGACGAGGGACGAATCCTCGAGCTTCAACAGGGCCATTCGCCCCTCGCCCATTTGCCCTCCGCGCGCCTCAAAAAGGCCCTCGACTCGGGCCATGTAGAATTCACCAGCGATCCGGATCGGTTGTCGGAAGCGGAAGCCATCATCATTTGCGTGCCCACGCCCCTGCGGAAGCATCACGACCCCGACCTCTCGCACATCCTCGAGGCCGGTGCCCGCGTGGCGCCGCACCTGCGCCGCGGCATGCTCGTCTCGCTCGAATCAAGCACCTACCCGGGCACGACGCGGGAGGAGTTGCGCACGGTGCTGGAAAACGGCTCGGGCCTGAAAGCCGGGGAGGATTTCGCCCTCGTTTTCTCTCCCGAACGCGAGGATCCCGGCAACCACCACAGCGTGCTGGGCGACATGCCCAAGGTCATCGGCGCACTCACCCCGGCCTGCCTCGAGCGGGGCCAGGAGCTTTACGGACGCGTCATCAAGCAGCTCGTGCCGGTCAAGGACTGCGACACGGCCGAAGCGGTCAAGCTCACCGAGAATATTTTCCGCTTCATCAACATCGCCTTGGTCAACGAACTCAAACGCATCTACTCCTCGATGGGCATCGACATCTGGGAGGTGATCGACGCGGCCAAAACCAAACCCTTCGGCTTCATGCCGTTCTATCCCGGCCCCGGCGTGGGCGGTCACTGCATTCCTGTCGACCCGTATTACCTGACGTGGAAGGCCAAGGAATTCGCCTATGACACACGCTTCATCGAGCTGGCCGGGCAGATCAACCGCTCCATGCCTTACTACGTGGTCAACCACCTGCTCGAGGCCATGAATGCCGCGGGACGTTCCCTGCGCGGGGCGCGCGTTCTCGTCCTCGGAGTGGCCTACAAGCCGGGTATTTCCGATGACCGCGAGTCGCCTTCCTACGACATCATGGACCTCCTCTCGGCCAAAGGCGCCGAAGTGGAATACTACGATCCCCACGTCATGCGCATCGGTCCGGGACGCAACCACTGGTCGGGACACCATTCCATCCCGTGGAGCGACCACGAGCTGAAGACTTTCGACGCCGCCATCGTCTGCACGCCGCACCGCGAGGTGAAATACCGCGAGCTGGCTGACTGCGTTCCCCTCATCATCGACACCTGCCATGTCGTGCCCCGCGACAACCATGCCAAGGTCGTGGCGGCCTAGGCGGCACCTCCTCGCGGGAATCCTCGCTGCCGTGCTGATGCTCGTCCCTGCAACCGCGCAGGAATATTTCGAGGGCTTCGAGGCCGCGGGAAAACCGCCCCGCCAGCGCGGTATCGTCTGGGACTACAAGGCGGAGTTGTCGCCCGTCAGCCAATGGAGCGACCTTATGCCCGGCGACGGCTACGCCTACCTCACGGCCGAGCGCGAATTCCTCAAGCGGCGCCAGCGTCCTTGGCGTTTCTGGCCGTTCCAGAACCTTTCCTTCGGTCCGGTCGGCGCCGGGCATCGCATCAGCATGCGCGCGAAAAACACCGCCATCCCCGGGCTGGCCGCCATGATCTTCACCTACCGCGAGCAGGACACGATCGATGAGATCGACTTGGAAATCGTCGCCGCGGATACGGAAGGTCGACGCCCGCACCACCGCACCGGTCCGGACGGCGGATGGACCGACCTGCGGATGGCCACATGGATCGGCGCCGAGAGGCGAAATCCTCAACCGACAACCTTGGTGAAACAACCGGCCCGTGATGCCGAAGGCGAACCACGCTCGCTGCAGGACGATCAATTCCACGTCTACACGCTCGAATGGGATCGCGCCGAGGTACGTTTCCTCATCGATGACGTGCTCCAGCATACCATCGAGGACGAAGTCCCCGACCGCCCGGCCCGCGTCATTTTCGGCCTGCGCCAAATGCCTTGGGCCGGCGATGCCGATTGGACCGAACCGCAAACGATGACCGTGGATTGGGTCTCGGTGGAGCCGTTGGAGTGAGCCGGATTCGTCGGCGCCCCCGGCGCCGAGGTAGGGACGAGGGGACGAGCGGGCCGCTCGTCCCTACCTTACGACTCTCCCGCCAACCGCGCCTGATTGCGCCCGGCTTGTTTGGCGGCGTAGAGGGCGGCGTCGGCTTTTTCGACCAGCGCGGAAGCACTGCTGCCTGCCTCCGGCTTGGCCGCGGCGGCGCCGACCGAAATGGTCACCGCGGGCGCCACCGGGGAAGTGCCGTGGGCGAGGCCGAGAGCACTCACGGCCCCGACCAATTCGCGGGCCAGGTGCAGGGCGCCGCCGGCATCGGTCCCGGGCAGAATCACGGCAAACTCCTCCCCTCCCCAGCGGCAGACAAGGTCGCCCGGCCGCCCGCAGTGGTCGTGCATGGCACGAGCCACGGTTTTGAGGCAATCGTCGCCGGCGGCGTGCCCGTGGGTGTCGTTGAACTTCTTGAAGTGATCGATGTCGACCATGAGCACGGCCAGCGCACGCTTTTCCCGCATGGCACGGTCCCACTCGGAGGCCAGCGCCTGGTCGAAGCGGCGCCGGTTACCCAAGCCGGTCAGGGGATCGGTGAGGACCAGCTGGGAAATTTTTTCCGTGGCAGCCCGCTCGGCGGCATGTTTGGTCAGCGCCAACTCGACGGCAACCTTCAGCTCGCGCGCCCGGAAGGGTTTGACGATGTAGCCGTAGGGTGAAACGGCAAGGGCACGGGAGAGCGTTTCCTCGTCGGAATGGGCGGTGAGAAAAACCACCGCGGTATCCCGGCTTTGGGAGATGTGGCGCGCGGCCTCGACGCCGTCGGCGCCGCCGCCGAGCCGGATATCCATGAGCACCAAACCGGGCCTCTCGCGCTCGACCGCCTCGATCGCCCCCGCGGCCGAGTCCTCGGTGCCGCAGACTTCGTAGCCCAGGCCGCGCAATTCGGCGGCGAGGTCCATCGCGGTGATCGCTTCGTCCTCGACGATGAGAATACGGGGTTGTTCGGTCTCGCTCATTCCTGCCAAGTGATGGTCGTGCCGACGCCCGGTCCGGAGGCGACTTCGAGGCGGCCTTTGATTTGCCTGGTCAAACCTTCGATGAGTTGCAGGCCCACGCCAGAGTGGCCCGGATCGGGCGGCTGCATGCCGGGGCCGTCATCACCGACGAAGAGACGAAAAGTGCCTTCGTCGCGGGTCAGTCGCACGGTCAGCGTGCCTTCACGGCGTCCGCGGAACGCGTGCTTGAGCGAATTGAGGACGAGCTCGCTCGCGATGAGGGAGAGCGGCACGGCGGTTTCCACGGAGATCTCGAGGGGCTGGACCTGGAGGTCGACGTGCACCTCGGTGCCGGCCGGACGGTTCGATGATGTGATGAGGGCGACCATCTCGCGCAGGTAATCGCCGAAATCGATGCCCTCGTAGCGGCCGGACGAATAAAGGCGGTCGTGGATGAGCGACATGGCGCGGATGCGCTCGCGGCACTCGAGGAAGACGTCGCGTTGGGTGGCATCCTTGAGCTGTCCGGACTGGATGCTGAGCAGGCTGGAAATGACCTGCATGTTGTTCTTCACCCGGTGGTGAATTTCTTTGAGCAGCGTCTCCGACTGGAAACGCAGGCGCTGCTGGGTCTCGAGTTCGTGGCGCTCGCTCACGTCGCGAATGAAGGCGCAGTAGCGCCGCTCCTCGCCCTCCGGCATGGCCCACATGACCAGCTCGCCTTGGAAGTGCGAACCATCGGCGCGGAGGAAAGTGAATTCGCGCACCTGGCCGGGCCGTTCCAATTCGCTCGGCACGTGATCCCGCAAGCCGGAGGTGTCACCCGTGTCGTTGCGCAGGGTGAACAATTCGTCGATCGGACGCCCCACCGCCTCGGCCACGGGCACATGAAACTCTTCGGCCGCATGCTGGTTCCACTCCGTGACCGTTCCGTCCTGCGCCACCTCGACAAAAGCCTCTGTGGCGGTATCCACGATGAGGCGAAAGCGGTCTTGCTCTCGCACCAGAGACTCGCGCGCCGAAGCGGTCTCGACGTCCAGCCGAATGGCGTGAATGAGGGCGGCGCAGGAAGCTGTCAGCGGTTCAAGTTCGCGCACAAACTCGTCGTCGTAGCCGCCGGGGCGGTTCGCCACCCCGACCATACCGACCAGGCTCCCGCCGTAGTGGAAAGGCAGACCGAGGAAGGCATGCATAGCCGGGTGCCCGTGGGGCAGGCCGCCGCGGCGCGGGTCGGTCGTCGGATGGTTGGCAATGACCGGCTTGCCGGTGGTCAGGGCCGCGCCGAAAAGCGTTTGCAGGTTGCGGAAAATAAATCCCGTGGCCTTGCTCTCCTCGTAAAGTTTCCGTGTGGCCTCGTTCCACGCGATGTTGGTCAGGGCATGGGTCTTGAGGTAAGGCGCCCCCTTATCGTCGTGGAGCACCTCGCCGATGAAGCCGTATTCGCTCTGCGTGAACTCGAGAATATCGCCAAGCAAGCGGTCGAACATTTCGTTGGTCGGGCCGCGCGTGATGAAAGCCTCTTGGGTGCGTCGCACAATGTCGCCGAGCCGGGCGGAAATCTCCAGACGGTGGTTGCGCGCCTTGGCCTCGGTAAGGTCTCGGATGACTCCGAGGTAGCCGAAGGCCTCCCCGTTTTCATCGCGCAGCAGGGAGATGGTGAGGATGACCGGGATGCGTTTGCCATCCTTGCGGATGTAGCTCCACTCCACGGTGTCAGAAGCCGCATCGCGTAGCGGACGGAGAAATATGTCGAGGCCGCTGATTTCCTCGCCATAGCGCGCGGAGAGTTCGGCGCCCCGCCGTTTCACCTCCTCCTCGTCGTGGAACAGGCTCACCGGCGAATGTTTCCCGATGACCTCGTCCGCTGTGTAGCCCAGCATATGCTCGGCCGCCGGATTGAAGGTGAGAATGGTGGCGTCGAGGTCGGTCGAGATGATGGCCACGCCGGCGTGCTCGATGATCGCGCGGTTCAAGGCTGTCTCGGAGGCCAGCTTGCGGCGTAGTCCGGCTTGCATCCGCGTCGACCTCCGCAGCTCAACCAGGCGCATGATTTGCCGGCCCAAGGCCCTGAGGGCGGCGCGTTGGGTTTCGCCGAGCTGGCGGGGCTCGCGGTCGATGACGCAGAGCGTGCCCACATTGTGGTTGTCCGAGGTCTTGAGCGGCACCCCGGCATAAAAGCGAAGGTGCAAGTCGCCGGTGACTACGGGATTGTCCTTGAACCGCTCGTCCGCCGAGGCGTCCTTCACCTCGAAAACGTCATCACCGAGGATGGCGTGGGCACAGAGCGAAATGTCACGAGGGGTCTCGGGCATGTCGAGCCCGACGCGGCTTTTGAACCACTGACGGTCTTTGTCCACCAGCGAGATGAGAGCGATGGGCGTGTCGCAGATGAAGGAGGCCAGCAGCGTGATGTCGTCGAATTCCTGCTCGGCAGGAGTATCGAGAAGCTGGAGTTCCTCAAGTGCACGCTGGCGCGCCGCCTCATCGGGAGCAAAAGGAGCGGACTCCATCCATTCAAACTACCTCCGCCCACGCGCAGCCGCAAACAGCATTCCGGCATCCGTTCTCACCCGGCACTTGCACCGACCGGGTTCCCGCCGGATGTTGGTGTATGATGACAGCTACCCCCCCGACCCTGACGGCTCTCGAAGCGCGGGAGCAGTTGAGTAAAGAGTTGGAGAAGGCATGGAACCGCGGTGCGGCGGAGAGTAGTCCCCTCGCCTTGATGGTGGTTGCTTTCGACAAACCGGAGACGGCGGTCGGCATCGGGATCATGGAGCGCGCCCTGCGTGTTCATTGCGCCCGGACGCACGATGTCTTTCTACGGCGCGCGCATGATGAGTATGTCGTGTTGTTGCCGTCCACCCCTCCGGCGGGCGCGCGGCACGTCGGAGAACAACTCGTCGAGGCCATGCGCGCCGAGGACAGCGACCATACACACCGGGTTTCCGTCGGAGTGGCAGTGGCTGTGCCGGACGAGCAACGCACCCCTGCCGACTTGCTGCGCCGGGCCGAAAGCGCTTTGCAAGCGGCCCGCAACAACGGCGGCGACCGCATCGCCGGCGGCGCCGCGGCAAGCACCGCGGCAACGACGCCCGCCAAAGGCGCCCTCGCCCAGTTGCGCGACCTGCTGCCCGGGAAAAAGAAGGATTCCGATCTCAAGCGCCGGACGGATTAGATTCCCCGTGCCGGCACCCTCCGTCCACCGGCACTCGGCGGGACGATCCGTGGTCGGGGTTGAGCTGCCACCGTCACGGCCGTAACCTGCGCGCGGTGTTGCGCAAGATCCTCATTGTTCTCCTCGCTCTCGGCCTGCTCGCCGGGGCGGCCGGCTTCGCTCTGCGGCACGACATCACCGGCTTCCTGTCCCGCTGGGTGGCGGGCCCGGCCTTCAACCGCATGCTTTCGCAGGCCGTGGCCCACGCGCTCAAGGTGGACGGCCAATTCGGTCCGCTCGAGTTGCAGCCGGATCTCAGCGTTGCCGCGGAAGGTTTCACCAGCAAAGGCTGGCCCGGACAGGCCATCGGCTCGCTCGACACCACGCGGGCCCGCGGCTGGTTCGATCCCTGGGCGGTCTTCCGCGGACAATGGAGCGTGCCGCGCATCGATATCGACCGCGCCACCTTTCGGGTCATCAACCCGGACGACAACTTGAAGGCGGAGGATCCGGTGCTGCCGCCCAAGCCGTGGTATGCCTTCCTCATGCCCTCGCAATTCACCTGCGGCTGGATCGAGTGCCCCGACATGACGATCGAACTTCCCCTCGGGCCGCAAAACGTGCGGGGCGAAAACCTGCGCGTCGGGGCTACCATGATCGGCAAGAATTTCAAATATTTCGGCAAGGGCGGACGCGCCGTTTACCCGGATTACCCGGCCCTGGAGGTCGACGCGCTCGAGGTTTACGTGACCCGCGAGGTGATCGACATCGGTTACCTCTACCTGCGCCAGCCCCGTTCACCGCGAAGCAATCTGCAACTGGCCCTGCGGCTCGGGCAACACGCCGACAAGAGCGTCAAGGCCACAGCCACGATCGACCGCCTCGACATCGTGCCCTTTCTCCCCGCCGATGTGGCCAAGGTGCTGGGCGGGGAATTGAGCGGCACACTGGACTTCGCCACCGACCCCTCGGGAAAACACAGCACCGGCAGCGGCACGGTCTCGCTCGGGAATGGCGTGCTGCACGACTGGGATTACCTGGACAAGCTGGCCGCGCGTTCGGGAGATCCGTCCCTCAAACAACTCGTGATCAATGAAGCTGCGATCACCTACGCGCTCGAGGACAAGGTCATCACTGTGAGCGATCTCGCGATCCGCGCGGGCGGCAGCATCACGGCCTCCGGCCGCGGTTCATGGAACACCCAAAGCTCCGACGCCACCCTCTCGCTGGAGGTCGGCGGGGTGCCGCTCGGCGCTTACCTGCCGCCAAAGATCGCGGGCAGCCTGCGCGGCACGATCGGCGGGACGGTGGATTGGGCATGGCATGGCACCGAAGTCACCCGTGGAACGGGGGGCGGCGCGCTGGAATTGCAGGACGCCAAGCTGTCCGGTTTCCGCTTCCAAGCCTTTCTCGACCGGTTCCTCAAGAGCCGCGACTACACGGAGATAAGCCTCAGCCGCGCCGCGGCCCGGTGGCGTCAGGACGAGACGGGGATCTATTTGGAAGACGTGAACATTCTCGCCCCGGGGCAGGCCGGACTACGGGGCTCGGTGCACGTTGCGCCCGATGGCGCGCTCTCCGGAACGATCTTCGCCGGGTTGCCCGATTCCGCGTTGCGCTGGTTGCCCGGGGCGACGGAGACGGTCTTCGACCGTCAGGAAGACGGACTTTACTGGTGCGCCATCCAAGTCTCGGGCACGGAACGCAAACCCAAGACCAATTTCACCGAGCAGGTGCTGTCCCAGCTGAAAAAGCACCCGATTGCCATGGCCGAACTCGCGGCCCGCGGCATCAGTTGGTGGCTCGGCGACATCCTGCATACCAAATCGGCCGAGGAAGAAGGGTAGTTATACCAATGTCCCCATGCATTTGGACTTCAAGGCATCGACCCGCGGTAGGGGCCGCTGGCTCAGCGGACCGCTGCCTTCCAGATAAAAAGCGTGCGGACGGCTGAGCCAGCCGTCCCTACCGAACATGGCCATAAGTCTGAAAGCTTCGGGACCTTCGCATTATCTAGGATTCGGGGATTTCTCCCCGCGGTTGTAGCGGCGGACTATGTCCGTCGGATCCCTAGCTTGGAAAGGCACCGACGGACATAGTCCGCCGCTACAAAATCTTTGGCTCTGGGCTTTCGCAGAGCAAAAAAACCCGCGGACCGTTTCCGGCCCGCGGGCTGCTCCGTCGTGGTGGAAGATCCGCTCAGTTCTGTCCCGGCTTGAGGCCCTGGTAGAGGACTTCGAGCAGCGAGGTGGAGGGATCAGTGGTGTCGCCGCTCAGTTCCCAGAACATGGCGCCGCCCAGACCGAGGTCTTTGATGTAATCGACCTTGCGCTGCACGATCTGCGTATCGTCGAACGAGACCCACAAGCCATTGGCCGAGGGAGCATACAGGAAGGTCGCCTCGGCTTGGCTGTCCTCGAAGACGGGATAGACCTCGGGCTGCGCTTGAGTCATGCCCACCAAGTCCTTGTAGTCATAGATCCCGGCCTCGTAGGAACCCGCCGGCAAACCCGTTGACAGCTGGCCGATGCCGCTGTTCGTCGCGGGAACACCCGTCCATCCACGCCCGTAGAAGGGCACGCCGACCACCAGCTTCTTCGGATCGACCCCCGCGTCGAGGAACTGGCGCACCGCACCGTCCACCGTCCACAAGGTCGAAGGATTGGTCGCACCGCGTCCCTCCGGGCTGAACATGGCCGCTTGGTGCCCGGTCTTCTTGTCCCAGCCACCGGCGAAGTCGTAGGTCATGATATTGACCCAATCGCACGCTTCGGCGATGCCGGCGGGCTCGAGGTTGCGGATTTTGTCGTCGCCGCCGGGCGACGCGATGCTCAGGTAGTATTTGCGTCCGTCAAGAACGCCACGGGCATCGAGTTGGCGGCGCAGTTCGCGCAGGAGGAGCGTGTAATTGCGCTTGTCCTCGGGACGAACCTTGTTCGACTCGAGACCGCCACCGACCGGGTATTCCCAATCGATATCCACACCATCGAAGCCGTGCTCGAGGATGAAGGCGACCGCGGAGCGGGCGAACTTCTCGCGCGACTCGGCCGTGAGAGCCACGTCGGAGAAGCGCCCGGAGAGCGTCCACCCGCCGACCGAGATCATGGTGACCAAGTGCGGGTGCTTTTCCTTCAGCTTGCGGAGCTGGTTGTAATTGCCACGCGGCATTTGCTCCCACGAATCACCGGGGAACGCTTTCTCCACAGCAGCCCAGCGGTCGTAGATGGCAACCTCGCCCGCCGGACTGATGTCGGCGAAGGCGTAGTTGATCACGTTGAGTTTGTCGGCCGGGATATCGGTCACGTTGTAGTTGCGACCGTAGATCCCCCACTCGACGAAGTAGCCGACGATCTTCGGTCCATCGATCGGCGGCGGATTGCCGCCGATGGCCGGCGCGGGATTGACCGGAGCGACCGGAACAACGGGCGCCACAGGGTCGGGCGTCGGGGTCGGTGTCGGGACGCCGACCTCGGGCTCCGGTTCGGGCAAGGGCTGCGGACCAGGTTGCACCGGTTGCGGCGCGGCGGCTCCCGAGACCGTGACATTGGCGGGCGGGATGACGAGGTTGCCGGGCGCGGCATTGAACCCGAAGCTGACGCTGCCGCCGGCAGGAATGGTCGCATTCCATCCGACCGGACGGAATTCCGAACGTCCTCCGCTGCGGATATGGGCGGCATCCCATGTGCTACCGGGCGTCGTCGCAAGGTCCATCGCCACGGTCCAACTTGTTACCGGCTCGGCGGAGGTATTGACCAAGCGCACGCTGGCGGTCAGGCCGCTACCCCAGTCGGAACCGACACGGAACTCGACGCGAACGCCGTCCACCGTGAAGTCGGCATCAGGTGAACCGGTGACAGGAGACTCGGGTTGCGGTGCGGGCTGCGGCGCGGGAGTGGGTGCCGGCGTGGGCACGGGCGTCGGCGCAGGCGTCGGCGCGACGGGGTCACCCGACAGAGCCGGACGCACCACGAGGTTCTGCAGCGAAGGTGCACCCGAGGCGCCGCCGTAGATGAAACCGAAGGTGACGCTTTGTCCGGCCCCGATGCTGTTGCTCCAGGAGGGCGGCGTTACTTTGTAGCGCGGCGAACCGGCTGCGGAGGTCAGGTTGGCATTCCACAGGCTTGAGATGTCTGCCGGGTAGTCGAATTCGACGCTCCAATCATTGACGGCCGCAGTGCCGGGGTTGCTCAGCGTGACGAGCACTTCGCCGCCGCTCCCCCAGCTGGAGGTGACGGCGTGGGTGACTTCCAAAGCGCCGGCCGTGGCAGCGGGAGGAGTCACCGGATCCGGCGCCGGGGCGGGTGTCGGTTCCGGGTGCATTTGGTGATCCGGAGGCATGGGCATCTCATGATCGCACGTGCAACCCGTGCCGCAGTAACCGTCGACCGGTGCCTTCTCCGGTGCGGGCGAGTCAACATAGTCGACACCGCCGAAATCGATGTCGCTGGCCGAGAAGAATGCTTCCCCGGCCGGATCGTCGCGCTGCCAGATGACGTAGAGCACATGCCGCCCGGCACGCGGGGGCAGATCAACCGTGAAGCGGTAATTGCGGCCCTCGAGATACGGCGGAACGGCGTAGGAAACTTGCTCGAGGTCGTCCCAACGCAACGGTTGCTGTGGATCGTAGCCTTGCTTGGTGATGAATACGGCGAACGAACTCGGTTCGTGCGGCGTTGTGGCGTAGAACACACAGTCATACGGCCCGGCCTGCACCGGCGTCGCCGGCCAGTCGGCCCGCGCCAAATCGAGACCGGCGAATTTGGCCAGTCCCGCGCTGGCCAGCCGGCCGTCGGGGATGAGGTCGCGGTAGTTGCGTTGCGGCACGAGCCGGGCCACTTCGTTCCATGTGTAGAACGGCGTGGGACCCGAAACAGCGACAGCCGCACGGGCCGCGGCGCTTGAGGGGTTTTCCGGATTTTCCAGGAAGACCTGGTAAACGCGGCTGACGGGATTGGCCATGGTGCCGTGGCCGAATCCGTGAAAAGCGGTGACCAACAGGGCGACCACCGCGAGGAGGATATGCTTTGTTTTCATTGTGTGTGGATTTTGAGCGAGCCGGGAACCGCCGTGGGTGACGGTCCATCGGCTCTGAAGCGTCTGACAGGCCGACCGGAGCGCCGCTCGTCGAATTCGGTGAATCGGTCGGAACACTCGGTGAATCGGCCATAACAGAGAAAAAAACCGGTGGTTCGGCTGCCCGACACCTGTGAAACTAAGGCCCCATGTCGCTCCTCAAACCCCTGCCTGCCGCCGGATGGCGCGGCCTTTACGCACGCAGCACGGCATTCTGGAAAATGAACCTGTTTTTCTGGGTTCCCTACGGATTCATCGCTTTCGGCATCCGTCTGGCCTGGGGGCAAACGCCTTTCCGCGCCGCGGTGTCGACGCTGGTGTTCGAAGGCACATGCCTCGTGCTGTCTCTCGTCCTGCGCATGTGCTACCGGCGGCTGGACCGCGTCTTCGGGCTCCTTCCGGCCCTGCTTCTCATCGTCCTGAGCTTTGTCGCCGCCGCATTGCAAGGTGCTGTCGCCGCCGGTTTCACTTTCCTTACCGGTTGGCATAACCCCATGCACGATGTCTACGCCACCACCACACTGCGTATGCTCATCATGTGGGCCACTTTCATGGTGTGGAGCCTCGGTTACTACTGGCTATGGACCGATACCGAGCGATCGCGCGAATCCGACCGCCGGCAGGAAGCCCAGCGCGAGGCCCAGCGCATGGAACTGCAAATGCTCCGCGCCCAACTCGACCCGCACTTCCTTTTCAATTCACTCAACGGCATCGCCGCGGAAATCCGTCCCCATCCGGAAGCCGCCGTCGAAATGGTCGGTCAACTTTCCGACTACCTGCGCTACTCGCTGGACCACCGCAAGCAGCCCATCGCCCGGCTTTCGACCGAGCTCGGAGCCATGGAAAGTTACCTGCAGATCGAACGCGCCCGTTTCGGCGAGCGACTGCATTTCGCGGTCGATGCCGCGGAGCCCGCGCGCATGCGTCTGGTCCCGAGTTTCCTCCTGCAACCGCTGGTGGAAAATGCCGTCAAGCACGGGCTCGACCGCTCCGCCGACACCCTCGACATCGATTTGCACGCCCGCGTCGAAGGCAACCTGCTGGAAATCACCGTAAGCAACTCCGGCAGCATCGCCCCCACGGATCCTGCCCGCGAAGGCCTCGGATTGGAAACCCTGCGCCGGCGCCTCGACTTGCATTATCCGCAAAAGCACCGCTTCACCCTCGAAGAAAACAACGGCCGCGTCACCGCGACGCTGCTACTGTGGGATCCGCCATGCTCCGCGTGATGCTCGTCGATGATGAAGCGCTGGCCCGCCAGGGCCTTCGCGCCGGATTGGAAGACCTGCCCGGCATTGAGGTGTGCGGTGAAGCAGCGAACATGACACAAGCGCTGCAAGCCATCCCGGCCCTCGCCCCCGACGCCCTCTTTCTCGATATCCGCATGCCGCGCGGTGACGGTTTCGAATTGCTCAAGCAATTGCCGACCCATCCTCCAGTGGTCTTCGTCACGGCTCACAGCGAATACGCCGTGCAGGCATTCGAAATCCAAGCGGTCGACTACCTGCTCAAGCCTGTGCGCGCTCGGCGACTGGCGGATGCCGTGGCGCGCCTGCGCCGCGCCCTCGGCAAGGAGGGTGATGATCCCGCTTACGGCCAGACCGACCGCATTTGCCTGCGCACGCCGGAGCGCACGATTGTCACGAGGGCCGACGACATTGTGTTCCTGCAGGCCGAAGGTGACTTCACCCGTGTGACAGTCGACGGGGACCATCCCTTGCTCATCTGCCAAAAGCTGGGGGCTTTCGAACGCACCTTGCCCGCCCCTCCTCTCGTCCGCCTCGACCGTTCTCTCATGATCAACCTCGAACGGATCGAAACCATCGAGGTCAGTCCGACCCGCGGAGCCCGCGTAACGTTGCGCGGCCTGGGCGAACCCGTGGAACTTGGCCGCACCGCCCTGCGCCGCCTGCGCGAAGCGATTCCGCAGGTGGCGGGTGAGTTGGAGCCGTGATACCGGTTCCCAAAAAATTTTGGACTTAGCAAAACGTCTCGCCCGGCAGGGTTCGCTGGCCCAGCGGACCGCTGCTTTTCTGCTTGGAGCGAGCGGACGGCTGAGCCAGCCGTCCCGACCGAGGGTGGCGAAAAGTCAAAAAACTTTTCGGGTTTAGTATGACCCGGTGGTTGTAGCGGCGCTCTATGAGCGTCGGTGCCTTCCCGGCTTTATGTTCCGGCGGTCACAGACCGCCGCTACAAGCTAGGTCGGTTACTCGAGCTTGAGATAACCCAACAGCCCCTGCTTCCCGCCCTCGCGGCCGAAGCCGCTTTCCTTGTAGCCGCCGAAGGGGCTGGCCGGGTCGAACTTGTTGTAGGTCTCGGCCCAGATGACACCGGCCCGGAGTTCTGTTGCGAGCTTGAAGACTTTGCTGCCTTTGTCTGTCCACACCCCGGCACTCAAGCCGTAAGGCGTGTTGTTGGCCCGCTCGAGGGCCTCCTCGGGAGTGCGAAAGGTCATGACACTGAGCACGGGTCCGAAAATTTCCTCCTGCGCGATGCGGTGCGAATCGGTCACGCCGGTGAAAAAGCTGGGGGCGAAGAAGAAACCCTTCGACGGCAGCTTGCACGGTGGTTGGTAAAGTTCGGCCCCCTCCTTTTCCCCGCTGGCGACCAGTTCGCGGATGCGGCCGAGCTGCTCGCGGCTGTTGATCGCCCCGATGTCCGTGTTTTTGTCGAGCGGGTCGCCCACACGCAGCACGCTGAGGCGGTTGCGCAGGCGGCGGATGACCGGCTCGACGATGCTTTCCTGCACGAAAAGCCGCGACCCGGCGCAGCAGACGTGGCCTTGGTTGAAATAGATGCCCTGAATGATTCCTTCGATGGCCTGGTCGATGGGCGCGTCCTCGCAAATGATGTTGGCCGCCTTGCCGCCCAGCTCGAGAGTCAGCTTCTTGCGCGTGCCGGCCACCGACTTGGCGATGATCTTGCCGACCTCGGTCGAGCCGGTGAAGGCGAGCTTGTCGATGTCCGGATGGTTGACGATGGCCGCGCCGGTGTCGCCGAATCCGGTGACGATGTTGACCACCCCCTCGGGCAAGTCGGCCTCGGCGAGGATCTCGGCGAGGTGCATGGCGGTGACCGAGGTGGTCTCGGCCGGTTTGAGCACACAGGTGTTGCCGCAAGCCAAGGCGGGGGCCAGCTTCCATGCGGCCATAAGGAGCGGGAAATTCCACGGGATGATCTGACCGGCGACCCCGAGGGGTTGCGGTTTGCGTCCGGGAAATGCGTAGTCGAGTTTGTCGGCCCATCCAGCGTTGTAAAAGAAATGCGCGGCGACCAGCGGCAGATCGATATTGCGGCTTTCGCGGATCGTCTTGCCGCCGTCGAGGGATTCGATGACGGCGAGGTCGCGGATTTTTTCCTGCAGGAGGCGCGCGATACGGAAGAGATACTTGGCGCGCTCGCGCCCGGGCATCTTGCCCCAGGTTTTTTCGTAGGCGCGGCGGGCCGCTTTGACCGCCTTGTCGACATCGGCGGCGGTGCCCCGGGCGATCTCCGAATGCTGCTTCTCCGTGGCGGGATTGATCGAGGGAAAGTATTTTCCGGAGGACGGTTTGACGAATTTGCCGCCGATGAAGAGATCGTAGCGCGGCTTGATCGTGATGTCGGTGTGGACCTCGGGGGCCGGCGAGTAGTTCCAGCGTTCGTTGAAGCGCAGATGGCGGTCGCGGGCCGGGACGGGCGCGGCGTGGGCCGGCGCGGAAAGGGTGGCCGCACGGGTGACGAGTTTCTTCGATTTTTTGCTCATGGCAGGGAGAAGTAGTCGCCGCTCTGGTAACGGCCGTCGACGGACTTGGCGATCTGCAGAAGGATGTCATTAGCCAGCGTGCTGGCGCCGAGGCGGAAAAGGTCGGGCGTGAGCCAGTCGTCGCCGAGGGTTTCGTTGACCATGACGAGATATTGCAGCGCCTGCTTGGCCGTGCGGATGCCGCCGGCCGGCTTCATGCCGATGCGCACGCCGGTGGCGAAGAAAAATTCGCGGATGGCATCGAGCATGACCAAGGTGACGGGCAGCGTGGCCGCCGGGCTGACTTTGCCGGTCGATGTCTTGATGAAGTCTCCCCCCGCCTGCATGGCGATCATGCTGGCGGCGCGGACATTGTCGTAAGTGACGAGTTCACCGGTTTCGAGGATGACCTTGAGGTGAACGTCGCCGCAGAGTTGCTTCACCGCGGCAATTTCATCGTGGACCTTGGCATATTCCCCGCGGAGGAAGGCGGCGCGGTCGATGACCATGTCGATCTCGTCCGCGCCCGCGTTGAGCGCGACGCGCGTGTCTTCGAGCTTGGTTTTGAGCGAGGATTGTCCGCTCGGAAAATAGGTGGCCACCGCGGCGACTTTGACGCTGGATCCGCGCAGGAAGGCTTTGGCGGCGGGGACGAGATTCGGATAGACGCAGACCGCGGCGACCGGGCCGACCTTGTAGCGCTCCGGCGCGGGATGCATCGCTTTGTGGCAGAGGGTCATGACCTTGCCCGGCGTGTCGCGCCCCTCGAGGGTTGTGAGGTCGAGCATGGAGAAGGCCAGCCGGAGGCCCTGCATCTTGGACTCCGTTTTGATGCTACGCTTGGTGAACGTCGCGGCGCGCTCTTCGACCATAATCTGGTCGACACGGCCGAACGACGGCGATTGCCGCGTCATGGGAAAGATGGAACTCACGAAAAACTGACACTATCCCGCACAAACTGGCACCACAAGTAAAGCATTCCGCGCCAGAGACAACGGCCGTGCCTGTCATCGGCCGGCTTGAGGAGGTCTTCCTTGCCGACGTGGACTGGAGCCCGCAGATGCCAGCCGCCGAACCATTCCCTCATCTCAACCGCTGCCACCATCCGCCACAGTTTCAAGGCAGCAACTGCTTGCGCATAGTCCATTTTCATGCAAAATACAAGGGAGGCATCGCTGGGAGATGTGCGCCGGCGGGCTCATTTCCTGCCATGACCGCACCTCCTTCCGCTCCGTCTCCGCTTCCGCCGCAGTGCCGGCCTTTTCGCTCCGCGGTTTGTTTTGCTGGGCTGGTGCTCTGGCTGGCGGGCAGTTCGCTTCCGGTTCTCGGCTCGGCAGCGCTGTTCAGCGGGCCGCCCCTCGAAGATCCGCACGATCTGGTCCTCGGCAACGCGGCGATCGTTTCGGAAGTGGCGTCGCCGCCGGACCAGACGCTCATCAATGTTTCGGTCACGCTGACGAACACCGGGCCCTCCCATTTTATCAATATTTACGCCAACCTTCAGCCGCGCGATCCTGCGGTCGCGGAGTTGTTGAAAGCCGACGAGGCACCGGTGCTCTCCGTCATCGTGGGCGAGCTTCCGCCGGGGGGCTCGCAGCTTCTCGATTTCCAACTCCGGGTGCCGGATGCCGACCTCGCGGCAGTGCGCGAGGCCTTGCAGGAGCCGCCCGCCAGCCGACTGTTCGGCACCACGGCAAGTATCCGGAACATCTTTGATCCGGTCCTGGCCGCGATCGATGCGGCAAGCCTTGCAGCGCTTGGCCCAGTCACCGACATCAGAGTCACCGAACCACAGTCGGGGCTTGAGGTGGACGCCAAGCGGCTGGTCTTCCAATCCACCACACCCTACCTGACCGGATTGGACACCAGCCGCTATCTCTGGGTCGATCCGCAGGGCCCAATCGGCAACAGCGAATTCAACGAGTGGCTGATGAACCCGAGGAAAATCCTCAGCATCGACACGGCTCCGTCCGATGGCGCGATCGCGGTGGTTATCTCGGCGGACTTCCATCCGTTGGTCGACTTCCTGATCGACGGGTCGATGTTTTTCCGCATGGTTGACTGCGGCGCTGACCCGCCGGACGGCCAGCCGATGACCAACGTCGCGCAGCTCCTGGCGGATGACTGGGACCGGACCGAGGCGCCTCCCGATCCGCCCTTCGACCCATGGGACGCGGCACCCAGCGGCAGTGCCACGCTGCAAGAAGGGGGGCTGGAAGCTTTCTGCTCCAACGACATATTTGACCGCGGAAAACCCACGGTCCCGCTCTCCCTGCGTTTCAACGATGTCGGGATCGGGGAAAACCTTTCTCTCAGCGGTGCTTTCGGCATGCGTTTCGAGGGAATGTCGGTCACCGTGCGCATCCGGCGGCCGGACGGCGCGCTGCTCCCCGCGGTGCACGAGCTGATCGTCGAGTCGAGTCTCCGGGCCCTGAGCAACCTGGTCCTGGAGACCACGGGCGAGGCCAGGTTCACTTCCACCGAGCAGGCGGTCTTCAACCTCCCGCTCCCGGCGACCTACGTCGGACCGTTCAAGCTGATGCCGGGCTTCACGATCACCTTCGGCGCGGAAGCCGATCTCCCGCTCGGATTGTCCATCCCGTTTCGCAGCGAGATGGTGGCAAAAATGCGGGCCGGCTGGCGCGACGGCGAGTCGGTCTCGTCGGCGGACGTCGAGTTGATCCCGCTGATCAATCCGCTTCCGGTGATTTTCGACCAAGTCCGCGGATCGGCGGAAACATGGGTCGGCATGCGGCTCTACACCAAGGTTTCGGCCTCAGGGGCGCCGACGATCGAGCTGCCCGTCGTCGGCAACATCAACCCGCTCGCGCCGGAGCTGGCGGTGTTCAACACGACCCGCGCGCGCTTCCGCGCCACCATCGATCCGGGTGCCAGCCCGTGGTGGAAGACCGAGGCGGGCTTCCGCACCGACTCGAGCCTCAGCTTCCGCTTTCTCCGGCAGGAGGAGACCCTGACGCTGTTCGGTTTTCATGAGGCGATGGAGGACCTCGCGCAAGCAGCGGGTGCACTGACACCGCAGCCCGCGCGCCGCTCCACCACGGCGGAACCTGCGGTTTTGTCAGGCGGCGACGACCGTTGGGCTGTCGCCTACAATCAGGACCGCACCATCTCGGGCCAGTCGCATCAGGCGATGGCCAGTCTCGCGGACGGCGGCCTGATCAAGCTCAACTCGCAGGGCGCGTCCTACTCGCAGCTTTCCCGCTGGACCGATCTCGGCGAGTTGCTCTGGCAGCGCAGCTGGGAGGGTTCCAGCAACTACGGCCGGATGCACGACATCGCGGTGCTGCCGGACGGCAACATCATCGTTGTCGGCTACAACTCGAACAATCTGCTGGCGGTGCTTTTCGATCCCGACGGCAACCTGCTTGCCGAAAACCGCTACGATGTCGCGGCAAGGGTGCTCATCTACGACCCGCGCATCGTCGGTATCGCCAGCCGCGCGGCGGGAGACTTCAGCATCCTCGTCGCCGGGCACGGCCCCCTGTCCCTCGCCGATTTTCGCAGTCAACCCTTCGTGGTCTCGCTCGACGAAACCGGGGCGGTGGAATGGGCAAAAAGCCACGCGGTCGACCGGGATATGGAGGTCGCCGACGGGCTGCTGCTGGAGGACGGCCGCATGGTCCTGGTCGGGCAGGCCGCTGTGCCGACCGGCGGCGGATCGGCCGCCGACGCGGGCGCCCTCCTGCTGCTCGCGCCGGACGGCACTTGTCTGGAGGCCCACTGCCGCTTCGCCCTGCAGGGTGTGCTTTTTTCCGCCGTCGCCGCCAAGCCGGATGGCACGCTGGTCATCGCCGGCCGCGCCAACGCCGACGGCGCTTTTGTCCAGCATCCGAGGATTTTTGTCACCGAAGTCGACCTCGACCAGCCACTCGATACCTTTGCTTTCAATTTCTATTTTCTCAACATCGACCCACCGGAAAACGATGTCTTTCGTCGCGGCCTGCTGCCCTTCCTGCGGCCCGAAGACAGCGCTGACATCGACGGCGGAGTGACGCTATGGGACCTGATCACCGACCTCGAGTGGGTCGGCGACGGATTTGTCGGGATCGGAAATTCCGGGATCGGCACCACGCAGGGCAAACCCGTGGGGTCCTACACCGGCCAATCAAATTTCCTCTTCCACCTTCTGCCGGACCTGCGGCTGAGCTGGATGTCCTTCCTCGGCGTGCATCATGGTGCGGATTTCATCGAGGCCGTAGCGCCGATGGAAAATGGTTTTGCTGTTGCCGGTTCTGTCCGCTCCGACCCGACGAGCCCACTCCCCTTGGCGCCGGACTATGACTATGTCATGCGCCTGCCGATGACCGGACGGCTCGCCTTCACGCCGGAGAGCAACCTTCACAAGCGCTTTGTCCAGCCCCAGACGCGCAGCGAGTTCCTTTATGGGGACTCCTCGGACTCCTACTTCGGCGGTGAGAACTGGTTCGGAAACATCCAGGCCGGAAGGACCGCTGTTGTCGCGGTCACTGACACCGACATCACGTCCGATGTTGTCAGGGATAGCGCATTCAATCCCGCCGATCCGCCGGAGACGAGCGCGCAGGTCTTTCCCATTCCTTTCGAGGACCCGGCTCGCGCCTTCCGGATCAACGGGTTTGACGAATTCATGGCCTCGTTCGGCCTGGCGGCCGGCGCGGACCTGGGGCCCGGCGGCAACCCCGACGGGGACGCCTACTCCAACCTCGAGGAATGGTTCCGCGGGTCGAACCCAAGCATTCCGGACCCGTTCGCGGAGGCGTTTTCCTTCCTCCGCACCAGCCCGTCGTCCGGCCTGATGGAACAGCAGGTCAATCCCGATGCCCACGACGTCCTCGAAACCTGGCAAACCAGCACCAACCTCCAAACCTGGACCCCCGTCCCGTGGAGTAGCGTGGCCGACGTTTTGCTCCCCGACGGCCGCGTCCGCCAAACCATCGAGGTCAACCGCCCCGCCGGCTCACCCTCCGCCACCTTCTGGCGCAGGGTCCTCGAGCTGCCCTGAGCAAACGCGAAAAGTTTTTGACCAACCACCTCCCCTGGTAGGGACGGCTGGCCCAGCCGTCCGTGTGCCTTCCAAGAATAAGGTAGTCGGTCCGCTGGGCCAGCGGACCCTACCGCGGGTCGATACTGTGAAGTCCAAATGCATGGAGATATTGGCCCAAGACTCTACAAGTAGACGGGACCGCCCGCACCCATTTCACGGAGATTCAGCGCTCCGGTCGCCACGACGACTGGCGCTTCTTGGGAAAGAGGGAACTCACGAAAAACGGAAAATATCGCGCACGAACTGCCACCACAAGTAAAGCATTCCGCGCCACGAATAGCGGCCGTGACCGTCGTCGGCCGGCTCGAGGAGGCCCTCGCGGATATTGTGCTGCATCTGGGTCTCCATGTCGCGCTCGACGGCGGCACGCACGGTGTCCGGATCGACCGGCTGAAGATCGGCGGCGGCCGAGCCCGCGCTGACGCGAGAAATTCCCCGTGGCCGGCCACCAGCGCCTCGAACGGCGACCCGGAGGCCACGCGGTGCAGGTGCACGCTCGGCGGTGTCTTCAGGCTGGAGGAGACCGGGCAATTCCACGTGGTGAAGACGTCCCCGCCCGCACGCGCGGCGAGGTCACGCTGGCGAAATGAAAGCCGAGTTGGTTTTGTTCGACATAAGTGATGGCCGCCTCCTCGGGTTTTTCGGGATTGGCGAAGAGGCGGAGGAACTGGCGGTAGCCGTCCATGTCCCAACCCAGGTCAGCCACGTGCTCGAAGCCGGCGGACTCGATTTCGTCGGAAAGATCGGACAACTCGGGGAACATGTCGCGCGTTCGGCGGGGTGGACTGGCGGAGCTGCTTACGCAGCGGCAGCCGCAGTTTGCGCACGCGCAGCAGGATCTCGACCCACGGGAGAAGCAACCAGACGCGCGGCGCAGGCCGGTGCCGACCCAGACATTCCGCGAAAGCAGGTAGCCGGCGGCGAAGGTCGTGGCCCCGACGCAAAGAACGCCGAGACGCCGCAGAACCGGATGCCCGTAGCTCAGGAAAGCCGCGGTGAGCACGACGAGTCCGAGAAAGAGCAGAATTTCATTCATGGCCTGATGTCGTTGGCCTCGAGAAACTCGGAAAGTTGGCCCGGTGTCGAAATCGGCCAGCACTTTGTCGCCGACTTCCATGGTCGGGGTGAGCGATTGACCGGAAATCTCGCGCATGCGGGCCATGGCTTCGGGTCCTCGAGCACTTCGCGGACTTCGTAGCGGTAACCGTGCCGGTCGAGCCACGCGATGGCTTCCTTGCACCAAGGGCAATGGCTTTTGATGTAGATGGTCATGTGAGACGAAAAGAATGCGGCAGGGTCGACTGCCGGGCAAGGACGGTGTGCAGATGCCGCTGACAAGAAGACAGGATCAGCGATGGCGAACGCTTCAGCCCGAGGATGGTGGCCGCCAGGAGAAAGGTGACGAAGTTGGCCACCAGCACGGGCAGATCGCCGACGAGAAACCCGTAGACGATCCAGAGGAAGACGCCCGTGCAGAACATGGCGAACATGCCCGAGCGAGATGTCACGGGTGGACCGCGACCTCCAGGCTTTGATCACTTGCGGGCAGAAACGAAAGCGTGGTCAGGATCCCCGCGATGAGCCCGAGGCCGGTGACCAGTCCCGGATCGTTCTACCACGCGCCGATGCGGGCGAAGGGCGCGGTGATGGAATCGACGTCACCCCACTCGAGGGACGAATTCCATGTTTCCACGCCCGGCGTATCAAGGGTGGCACCGTCATCCTGCGGCAGGACATCGACGGCGAATTGGAACCGGCACCGATCATGACGCCGATGCCTGGGCTTTCGAGTTGCGCTTTGGTCAGACCGAGGAACGCGAGCGGGATTTTGATTTCGTAGAACGAATCGCGGTCGGTGGCGTGGCCCTCGGCGAGGAAATTGCGGGTCGGGTGCTCCGCGCTGCGCCGGTCGTCGGCATCGCCGACACCCCAAAGGCTGGTGCCGGCGAAGGTCGCGCCTTTGCCCGCGGTGATACCCGCACCGGCGATAGGGAAATAATTCACCCCCCCGTCATCGACGGGAAACACATTGTCGACCGCGCGGGAGACGAAACCCTGCCAGAGGCTGCCCGCGAGGTAGATCTGGTAGTCGGGCTTGTCAGCACCGGTCCAGAGCGGCTCGCCTTCGTTCTTCTCCCACATGTCCACGCGTCGCGCCGGCGGCCGGGTCGGTATCGAGGGCGATCCATTGGAGGATGCCGTCATTCGATGCCGATGCGTCCGCTGCCCGCCCCGCCGGCATTGGCACGGTCGATGACATCGGTCACGTCGACAAATTGCCATGCCAGATAGAGATACGTGTCGTCCCACGCAGCCCACATGTGCGTGAGGTTGATCGGCGCCTCGTGCATCGTCCAGTTGCTCCCGAGGCTGCGGGGGTCGTCGTTGGCCATGCCGAGGGCGATGAGTTTGTCGTCGGTCCATTCGTTGCCGGTATTCGCACCGTCGATAACGATACTGCCATTGGCCACGGCGTTGCCGAGGCTCGGGTTGGTCGAATACGGCCGGTCGGGGCCGAAGGCCTGCGTCTGTCCGACAACAATCTCCACGGTCGTGACGTCGGAGGCATTGCCCTGCGGCGTCGATGGCGAAGTAGCGCAAAGTGCCGTTGGCCACAAAGTCGAGAGCGAGCGCGTAGATCGGGCTCGACGTGGTGGGAGCACTGCCGTCGCGCGTGTAGTGGATGACCGGAGCCGGATCGGTGTCATCGGTCGCACTGAGCATGACCTGCAGCGAGAAAGCACTCGTGGTGGTCTCGGACGGGCTGTGGCCGGCGACCGGAGGTTCAAAGTCAGTCTGGCCGGGACGTGCGACATTGACCACGTAGTCGGCGCCGTCGTTATTGGCCCAAGTGCTGTTGCCTTGCTGGTCGATGAATTGGATGGCGAATTTGATCCGGTTGTTGCCACCCAGCTCGTCGGGAATCTCGACCGACCACAGATCGTTCTCCACACCCGGCGTGCGGGTCATCGCGGTGGCGGGCTCCCAAGTGGCTCCCCCGTCGAGGGAATACACGAGGTTGGCCGCTTGGGCTCCGTTCGGCGGCACACTGCGGGCCCTGACCACTGCCTTGCTGCCGACATAGACCTGCTCGGTGGTGCCGCCCGCAGCGACGACACGGTAGAACATTTCCCTCATGCCTTGGGCCTCATTGGCACTCATGAGTTGCCAGATATCGGTATCCGGGTTCTGCACGGGGATCGACGGATACTTGTTCCAATCGGTGAGATCGTCGGTGCGTTGGATCTCGTATTGGTTGGCCGGATTCCGTCCGCCGGTTTCCATGGAAAGCGAGCCGTCTTCGCCGAAGACGAGCCCCACCCGATCCGGTGGCGTGGCCGGGACAAGGCCGAGGGTGTCGATGTCTGCGAATCCCGAAAGGCTGGAGAGTTGTCCGTTGACCATGGCGGAGAAATCAGCGCCCTCGCTGTTGTGCCAATGCTCGCCGTTGGTGGTGTCGACGAGTTTGACGGCATAACGGATGGTCGTGCCCGCCGGAAAGCTGCCGAGGTTGCAATTCCAGAAGTCATTGTTGTCCTGCGCGACGCGGAAAGTCAGCGGCTTGGTTTGATAAGTGCTGCCACCGTCCGTGGAGTAGAGCACTTCGCCGCCGACGCCGGCACCCTGCGGCCACGACTCGACATTGACCCACAAATCGGACGTGGCCTCGATCTCGCCGTCCACAGGCCAGTGGTTGACCCGTCCGGACCAACCGATGGCCAGCGTGCCGGCCTGAACCGTGCGCGCGAAATCAAGTCCATCGTTGTTGTCCCACTGGGCCACGCCGTTGGTATCGACGACCTGCACGGCGAATTTGACCGTCGTGCCGACCGGGAACTTTCCAAGGTTGGCATTGAGCAGGTCGTTGTTGCCGACCACGCGGGACTTGGTCAGCGGGGTTTCCTGCCACGTCCCGCCGTCGTCGGTGGTGTAAACGACCTTGCCACCGGCCGCAGCGTCCACCGGGTAGGCCTCGACATCGATCCAAAGGTCGTCGGCCGCGGTGATGGCTCCCTCGGCGGGGAATGTGAGGGTGTTGCCCACCCACGCAACCAACGACTGCCCGAACCGGGTTGCGTCGAATTCCCACGCCGCACCGCCGGTCGTGTCGACGGTCGGGATGGAGGCCGAGTCGCGAAAACTCACCGCCAGCGTGGTGCTGATGCCGTCGAACGGACGCGTGTAGGCCCAAGTGCCATTGGGGCCGGCGGTCATGTCGAAGAACTCTTCCGCCCCGCCGTCGATCCGCAGGCCGACCTGGATAGTGCCAACCGCGTTCTTCAACGGTCCATCGTGGGGCACGTAGGTGATGGTGACGTCCGTGGCGCCCGAGGTGGCGCGGGCCTCGGAGGCTTTCGAGAGCGCCCCGGCGACGAAGATTTTCGAGTCCTTGCCGCCCAGCGAGAAGCTGATACGACCGTTGCTCACGGTGACTTTTTCGGACGGGTTCAGGACGTTGACGAACTCGGTGCCGTTCGGCTTGCCGACCTGGGGGTTGATCGACTGGTTGCCATCGGCCGTATTGAGCGCAACGAGCGCTTCCTGGTCGAGCAGGACGCGGCTGTAAGCGTAGGCGCCGGCACCCCCGCTCTGCCAACGTTCGGTGAAGGATCCGCGCGTCAGTGCCGGGTAGTTGCGGCGCGCTTCGTTGAGGGCCTTGATGTGGAGGTATTGCGGGGCATCGGTCTGCACGAGTTTGTTGCCGTTGGCCGGGCCGGGTTGGAAACCGCGGTTCGACATGTTTTCGCGCTGCCAGTCGCCGTCGTCAGGATTGTCGAAGGAGGCGGCGCTGCCGTTGAAATGACCCCCTTGGTTGAAGGCGTGCTCGGTGCCGTAAAAAAGGCAGGGCACGGGGGTGGCGGTGTAGAGGAAAGTCAGCGCCGGCTTCATCACGTAATTGATGCGGCCGGTGTCGCCTTGCTGGGAGATGAAGAGGCCGATGCGGTTGACGTCGTGGTTGTCGATGAAGGTGACGAGGCGGTTCTCGCCCTCGCCGTATTGGGACTTGGCACCGAGCGCCTGGGTGAGTTGGCCGGTCCCCTGCCCGTCGACAAAGACGCTCTTGATCGTCTGGCTCATGGGGAAGAAGAGCGCGGAGTTGAAAGAGTATCCCGTCCTCGCGGCAGTAGCTGGCCAAAGCATTGTTGTCGTAGACGAAGAGTTCGCCGAAGAGGATGAAGTCGTTCTTGCCCTTGCTGGCCGCGTGCCGGCGGATGTCGTCGGCCCACTCTTTGACCCACTCGTATTCGACGTGCTTGATCGCATCGACGCGGAAGCCGTCGCAGTCGGTGGCGTCGATCAGATTCTTGAAAGCCTCGGTGATCCAGTAAGTGACATGACCGCTCTCGGTGGCCAGATCGTCGGTGCCCTTGAATTGCCCGAGCAGGGTTTCCGGGAAAGCATCCCAGTTGTTGATCGTGCCGTTGTTGTGGAACCACCGGAGGTCGTTGAAGGGGTAAGGATGACGCCGACCGCCCCACCAATCGAAGTTCGGACCACCGGAGGGCCAATACCATTTGTCGTCCTCACCGTTACGCAGGCCGTTGAGGTCGGCGGTGTGGTTGATGACCACGTCGA
This sequence comes from uncultured Verrucomicrobiae bacterium, assembly GCA_963776165.1. Taxonomy (GTDB): domain Bacteria; phylum Verrucomicrobiota; class Verrucomicrobiia; order Chthoniobacterales; family JACTMZ01; genus JACTMZ01. The sequence continues at coordinate 101,108 of CAVZLI010000010.1, read as the reverse complement.
GAATGACATAGATCCCGCGCGCGTGGCAGGCATCGACGAGATCCTTGAGGTCCTGGAAGGTGCCCATCACCGGGTCGACGTTGAAGAAGTCGGTCGGGTGATACATGTGGTAGGGCGTGTAGCGGGTGTCCTTGCCCTGGTTGTTCATTTGCACGCCGGAGATCCAGACGGCGTTGACGCCCATGCCCGAGAGGTAATCAAGGTTGTCTTTCAACCCCTTCCAATCGCCGCCGTGGTGGTAATTGCGGTTTTGCGGGAATGGCTTGCCCGACTCAAACCAGCCGCTGCGATCGATGCCCATCGCGCCGGTCGTGTTGTTGCCCGGATCCCCATCGGCGAAGCGGTCGGTGAAAATTTGGTAAATGTTGACATCACGCCAGTCCTGCGGGGACGGAAAATATTGGTGGCCCGCCGCGCGGGGCTGGAGACCGTAAGCAGGGTCGAGGTAAAGCTCCGGATCCTGCGGCAAGGCCAAGAGCCCGGGCGCAAAAGCGAAGAAAAGGACGACGTTGAGGAGACGCCGCAGGGCGGCAGGACGGAGGGCGTAGTGAATAGACATGAGGGGAAAACCGGACGATGGACTTCCCCATGCGCCGCGAGAATGCGCGACAACGAAACACGGTTGGCAGCGCGTGTAAAGCGAGAGCCAACAAAAAATGTGCTGCAACATTGCGCAGGAAATGCTTCTCCGCTATACATTTGGCATTGCCTCCCACCAAAGGCGCGCTCGTCTAGAGGCCTAGGACACAGCCCTCTCAAGGCTGGTACACGGGTTCGAATCCCGTGCGCGCTGCCACTTTTTTACATCGCGCGTGATGGGCGCGTGGTGGCGGTGCTACTCGTGGATCTCGTCGGTGAGCAAACGCTGCAGATGGCGCATGACGAGGTCGGCCATGGTCGATGCCCCGGTAAAATCACGGCACTCGTGGTAGTCATTGAGTTCCCCGGCGAGGGCTGTGACGTGTTCCGGTGGGGCGATGGGCGTTTTGCGCATGGTCGAGAGCAGGGCGGCGTAGCGGCGGCTCTCGACTTCGATGCGGCGCGCCGTCTGGGAACGTTCCTCTTGGCGGTATTGCACGATGGTCGGCACGTTGAGGTGTGTGCGGACCAGTTCCTCGACGGGCTTGTTGTCGGGAAAAAGATGCGGGCGGTAGACCTCGAGCCGCTTCTCGTAGCACTGCTGGTCGAAGTCGATGGGGCGCACGCGGTATTGCACTTCCTCGAAGTCGGGGGTGATGTCCACGATGTAGTTGACCGCGCGCATGTCGCCGAGCAGGCGCAGGTAGCAGCGCTCGGCGAATTTGACGAATTCCTTGGCGATGCGGACTTTGTTGAGGTCCTCGCGTCCGAGGTAGCCGCGGATAAAGTCATCCCCAGGGACGCCGGCGATGTGCTCCTCGATGAGGGTGTTTTCGCGGACGAAGTAGTTGATGCGGAACGGCGAGAGGAGGTGTTCCAACTCGAGGCCGTAAATACGCGAGGCGTCGGCGTATTTGACGTAGTAGTAGTCGCTGTTGCCGTTGAAGCGGTTGATGATGCGGATGCGGAAGGGGCGCGAGTTGCCGAAATCGCCGAAGTCGATGCGCTCGACGGCCAAGTGCTCGGTGCGCGAAAGATCTCCCCCGATTTTGAGCATGGCGTAGATCCGCGTGAGTTGCGGTTGGAGGGCGGCCATGACTTCCGGTTGGTAGGCCACGGTCAGCCAGAGGGTCTCGCGTCCGGCGGGATTCTCGTAGGGAATCGAGGTGTCGAAACGCAGGAGGTCGTCATAGACGAGCGGAATCTCCGCGCGGCGGCCGAAGTGATGCAGATACTGCAGCAACGACGGACTGACGGGGTATCTTTCCTTGCGTCGGGAAATCATGAGCGGCTTGTTCCGACTATAAGCACGCCCGGCGCGGTCCGAAAGCCGCGGTGCAAGCGCCGCCTACTCCCGGTTCTTCTTGCGGGCCGCAGCATCCCACTGCAGGAGGCCGAGGGCACCGAGAGTGACCAGCCCCAGCGCGACAGTCGGCACCCACACGACCAACGGGTAGGCTTGGGTGTAGGCGAGAAGGCCGAAGAGGGTGACCGCCGCCCCGCCGGCCAAGCCGAGACAGATGTGGGCAAGGATGAGACCGCGGGTGGCGGATTTCACATATTCCTTTTCGTCCATGAAGATGAGATAGCGCCCAGGCCTTGCCGTGGCAATCTCCGAACACCGGATTCCGCTTTGACCGGTGACCGTCGGGTGTAGGTTGGGCGTCTTATGAACCCGCGTTTCGCTCTCTGCGCCATCTTGGTTTTGTGCACCGGCCCAGCCACCGCCGGCGAACCCCTCTCCCGCATCGCCTTCGGGTCGTGCGCCAACGAAAGCCGGCCGCAACCGATCTGGGAAGCGATCAATAAAATGAAGCCGCAGCTTTTCATTTTCACCGGCGACAATGTCTACGCCGACACCGCGGACCCGGTGAAGTTGCGCCGGAGTTACGAGCAACTCGCGGCCATCCCCGGCTTCGCTACCCTGCGGGAGAGCTGCCCGGTCATCGGCACGTGGGACGACCATGACTACGGCAAGAACGACGCGGGCGCGGAATTCGAGGGCAAGCAGGCGGCCAAGGATGCGTTTCTGGAGTTCTTCGAGGCGCCGGAGGATTCCCCGCTGCGCACCCGCGGCGGGGTTTACGACGCGAAGATTTACGGACCGGAGGGCCGGCGCGTGCAGGTCATCTTGCTCGATACCCGCTGGTTCCGGGGCCCGCTGTTGAAGATGACCAAGGAGGAAAGGGAAGCGGCCCGCGCGGAAACCGGGAAGGTCGCGGGGCGCTATCTGCCCGCCGAAGACAGCGACAGCACGATGCTCGGCGAGGAGCAATGGGCATGGCTGGAGGAACAGCTCAAAAAGCCGGCGGAACTGCGGTTGTTGGTCAGCAGTATCCAGGTGCTCGCTCTCGACCACGGTTGGGAGAAGTGGGGAAATTTGCCCAAAGAGCGGAAGAGGCTTCTCGATCTGATCCGCGACAATGCCACCGACGTGATCATCCTGAGCGGCGACCGGCACAGCTCGGATATCTCCATGGTTCCACCCGAGACCGATGGCGGGCCGTTCTATCCCGTCTACGATGTCACCTCCAGCGGGCTGAACCAGACGGGGTTGCCCGACGAACCCAACCGATTCCGCGTCGCGGCGGATTCGGTTTACAACCAACCGAACTTCGGATGGATCGCGATTGATTGGGAGCAGGAGGATCCGACGATCAAACTGGAAATCCGCGACCTCGACGGCCAAGTGGTGCGGGAGGTGCAGACCACGCTCAATGAGTTGAAGCCTTGTCAGTCGTGATGCCCTGACCACGGCTGACCCGGCCCTTCCGCACGCTCGCTTGGATGGCAAATGCAGCGGCCCGCTGAGCCAGCGGGCCCTACCAGCAAGGAAGACGACGCTAAACGCGGCTACTTCAGCAGCGGCGCGATGACCAGCGCCACGATGGACATCACGTTGATGAGAATGTTCATCGAGGGACCGGAGGTATCCTTGAGTGGATCGCCCACCGTGTCGCCGACGACACAGGCCTTGTGGGCGTCGGAATTCTTGCCACCGTAATGTCCGTGCTCGATGAACTTCTTGGCATTGTCCCATGCGCCGCCGGAGTTGGCGCTGAAGAGGGCGAGGAGAACGCCGCTGAGCAGCGCGCCGACGAGCATGCCGCCGAGCGTGGTGGCCCCGAGTCCGAAGCCGACCACCGCGGGTGATCCGATCGCGACCGCGGCGGGCAGAACCATGCGCTTGATCGCGGCGTCGGTGGCGATGCGCACGCAGGAGGCCGGGTCGGGCTGGCCGGTGCCGTCGAGGAGACCGGGAATCTCGCGGAATTGGCGGCGGATTTCCTCGATCATTTCCTGGGCGGCCTCGCCCACCGCGGTCATGCAGAGCCCGCTGACCAAAAACGGAATGAAGCCGCCGATGAAAATCCCGGTGAGGACGCGCGGGTCGGAGAGGAGAAGCTGGAAGCCGGGGTTGTTGATTTTCACCACGTTGATGAAGGCGGCGATGATGGCCAACGCGGCGAAGGAGGCGGCGCCGATGGCGAAGCCTTTGCCGATGGCCGCGGTGGTGTTGCCGACTTCATCCAATTTGTCCGTGATGGAGCGCGTCTGCTTGCCCATGCCGGCCATTTCGGCAATGCCGCCGGCGTTGTCGGCGATCGGCCCGTAGGCGTCGATACTCATGGTGATGCCGATGGTGGCCAGCATGCCGACCGCGGCGATGCCCACGCCGTAAAGTCCGGCAAAGTGGCTGGCGCCGAGGATGACGAAGGCCACCACGGCCAGCGGAATGACCACGGAGAACATGCCCACGGCCAGACCGCGGATCATCACTGTGGCCACGCCGGTGAGCGCGGCTTTGGAAATGGACTTCATGGGCGATCCGCCGGTGTAGAACTCGGTGGAAAGTCCGATGGCGATGCCGCCGACCGAACCCATGAGGACGCAGAGCCAGACTTTGAGATCGACGCCGAGTTGGCTGATGACGCCGCCGGCGAGAACCACGAAGAGGGCGGCCGCGCCGATCGTTCCGGTGCGCAACGCGCGGGCCGGCTGGCTGTTGGCTGCGAGCTTGACCAGACCGATCCCGGCCAGCGAGCAGAGCAATCCCGTCGAGGCCAGGGCGAGCGGCAGGAACATGAGGTTGCCCCGCGCGGCGGCGAGGTTTTCCCACTGCGCGATGGTCAACGTGGCGGCGATGGCCATCGAGGCGATCATGGCGTTGCAATAAGATTCGAAAAGATCCGAGCCCATACCGGCGACATCGCCCACGTTGTCGCCCACATTGTCGGCGATGACACCCGGGTTGCGCGGATCGTCCTCGGGGATACCCGATTCGACTTTGCCCACGAGGTCGGCGCCAACGTCGGCTGCCTTGGTGAAAATGCCTCCGCCAATGCGGTAGAAAATGGCGACGAGCGACGCGCCCATGGCGAAGCCGTGGATGATATGCACATCCTTTTCCGACTCGCCGAAAAAGAGGAAGAGCGCCCCCACCCCGAGCAACCCCATGGAGGCCACGGTGAGGCCCATGATGGAACCGCCGAAAAAGGCCGTGGTCAGCGCCGCGCCGGAGCCCTTGTTGTGCGCGGCCAACGCGGTGCGCACGTTGACGTGCGTGGCGGAATACATCCCGATGTAGCCGGCCAGCGAGGAAGCCGCCGCGCCGAGGAAAAACGCGAGCGACTCCCACGGATCCTTGAGGCTCAAAAGACCTCCGACCACGATGGCAAAGGCGCCGATGAGGAAGAGTTCGCGGCGCATGAAGACCATGGCGCCGGCATGGATCTGGCCCGCAATCTCGGCGACACGGCCCTCGCCCCCGGATTCGAGAACGATGCGACGGTAAGTGACAAAAGCGATGGCCAGACCGGCCAAGCCGAACAGGGGGACGAGGAACTGGAGGTTTTCCATGGATTAAAAAAACGGGGGTTGCGGTTCAGTATCCCTTCACGGACTGCGCCGAGTGCCACCAGAGGGTGTGTTCACTCTCGAGGGTTTCCTCGGAAGGCATGGGAAAGAAGCGGGAACCGGAGGTGTCGCCGACAAAGAGGCCGCTGCGCACCATGGAGAAAAGAATGTCCGGACGCATGCCGCGGTAGACAATCTTCGTCATGCGCTCGGGGTTGTCGCGCAGGGCCCGCAGGCATTCGCGCAGGTGTTCGACGTTCTGGTAAGGCAAATGGCCGTCGAGTTGGATGTCGGTGTCGGAGGCGAGGCTGCCAAGTTTGAGATCGATGAAGGCGAGGCGCGGGAGGGTGACCAGCTTGTCGGGCGCGGTGACCAGCTCGCAAAACGCCTGCGGCCCGAGGCGGCTCGCGACCCGCGGATAGACCGGGCCGAGTTCCTGATAGAGGAAGAATTTCTCGTGTCCATCCCCCGACCAAGGTGCCGGATCCAAACCGAGAGTAAGACCGGACGGCGTCGTCAGGTAGACTTTCATCAAAGCGTCGAGCGGGACACGCGGGAGAACATTGAAGACCGCCATGTAAACCGAGCGGCGCGGCGAGCCGTCGCGGTGCGCTTTGCAGCGGGCCCGCGCTTCATCCATGCGAAAGCCGGAGAGATCCGCGCTCTGGTCGACCTCGAAGAAAACAGCCGGACCCTCGATCTGCCGCTTGGAACCGGTGGCCAGATAGGCACCGAATTTGTCGGGCGGAAGCTGCGAAAGGATGAGCGCCTCGGGAATGAGCGAGAGGTAAAGATGTGATTCCATGGGGAGTTGGCGAAAGGCTACTTGCTAGCGCGCCCCGCTGGCAAAGCACAAAAATCTCACGTGGCCCACCCGGCCGAGCGCGCGGTTTGCAGCAACGCACGGCGGCGGTGGTAAGCCCGCGTATCCATGGACAACAGTTGGCCCACGGTCAGGTCCGGCGAAGCACAGTTTACCAAGACGCGTTGCAGGATGACCAAGCAGGCGACCGCGTCGAACAACGCATCGTGCCAATCGAGACCCTCGCAGCGACGACGGATTTCGTCCTCCACCCCGAGCGCGGCGGCCACGTCGCCAAGCGCGTGGCCGGGCAAATCCGGCAGGACCGCGCGGGAAAGTGCGAGTGTGTCGAGCCATGGACCGAACCCGTGGAGAGGAAAGGCCCTGAGGAAACGCTTCTCGGTGCCCGCACCGTGCGCGACCACCACGGCTCCGCCCAGGCGCGCCTTGAATTCGGGCCAGAGTGCGGCCATGGCCGGCGCGTTGCGCACATCGTCCTCCCCGATGCCATGCACAGCACGGGCGCTGCGGGTGATACGGGCCGGCGAATGCACGTAGCTGCGGAAAAACTCCGTCATTTCCCCTCCCCGCCACACCGCGATGCCGACCTGCACGGGTTCGTCGCTCCGCCCGGGAGTCGCGCCCGCGCTTTCAAAATCCAGCGCCGCCCACGCCGCCTCGCGCACCGGCGTGTCGAGCAGACTCATGTCACGGCGACACGCAAAGTCCCGCGGACCTTGCGTTCGCTGTCGGCCGCGGACCGCAAAAGTTTCTCCGTCGCCGGCCAGTCGATGCAAGCGTCGGTCACGGACACGCCATAGCGGAGCTTCTTGCGGTTTTTGCCCACGGGCTGATTTCCTTCTTCGAGATAACTTTCCAGCATGGCGCCGATGAGCGAGGTGCGCCCGCGTCGGCGCTGGGCCAGCACATTGCGCCACACGATCGCCTGGCGGCGGGGGTTTTTCGCGGAGTTGGCGTGGCTGCAATCGACCATGAAACCGGGCTGAAGGCCGGCCTCGCGCAGACGACGCTCGGTGTCCGCCGTGTGGCGTGACTTGTAGTTCCCCCCTTCGCGGCCACCCCGCAGGACGATGTGGGTGTCGGCGTTGCCCGCGGTGGTGACAACCGAGGTGCAGCCGTCCTGATCGATGCCGAGGAAACTGTGCGGGGACCGCGCGGAGAGCAGGGCATCGAGCGCGGTCTGTACGCTGCCGTCCGTGCTGTTCTTGAATCCCACGGGCATGGAGAGTCCGCTGGCCATTTCGCGATGGGTCTGGGACTCGGTGGTGCGCGCCCCGATGGCGGCCCAGCTGACGACATCAGCCAGATATTGCGGGACGATGGGATCGAGGAACTCGGTGGCGGCGGGCAGGCCGAGGGAGGTGATTTCCAAAAGGACTTGGCGGGCCAAGCGCAATCCCGCGGTGAGATCGCACGAATCGTCCATGCGCGGGTCGTTGACCAAACCCTTCCACCCCACAGTCGTGCGGGGCTTCTCGAAATAAACGCGCATGAAGATGCAGAGGGCATCCCCCAACTCGGCGCGCAAAGCGGCGAGCCGGCGGGCGTAATCGAGGGCACCTTCCGGATCGTGGATCGAACAAGGACCGACGATGGCGAGGAGGCGGGTGTCGCGTCCGTGCAGGATGGCCTGCGCTTCGGCACGCCCTTGGGCCACGGTGGCGAGCGAGGCGGCGCGGACCGGCAATTCCTTTTTGATCACTTTCGGCGCGACGAGGCGCTGCAGGCGGCGCACGCGCGTGTTTTCGAGGGGGCGAGTGGACTTCTTGGCTGGCATACGGCAGTGGGACGTGAACCGGACATTAAGCCCGAGAAGACGACGCGGTGCAATTCGCGACTTGTGCAAAGGCTTTGCGTGCGGTCGGGCCGGGAGTAATTTGACGGGATGGCCGTAGTGGACACCCAGCCCCCCGCCGGTTTGGGCCGGCGGCTGGAGGGAACTTTGCGCAATTTCTACCGCGCCCGCCGCGCCGGGGAGTCGCTGCTGCGGCGCGCTCTGCGGCGCCCGCGCACCGTGGCGGAAAGCCCGAATCTCCTCCCCCTCCTCATCAAAGTCCTCGCCGGATTCGCCAAGGTCGACGGTGAGTTGCTCGAGGAGGAAATCGATTCGAGCCTCGGCTTCCTGCGCTACGACTATCCGGAGGCGGTCTATTCGGAGCTGCGCCAATTGTTCCGTCAGGCCCTCCAGGAAAAGCCCGACCTCGGCGCCATGGCGCGCGAATTGCGCGGCAAATTGAGCGAGGACCGCAAAATCCTCCTCGGCATCCAACTCTACGACCTCGTGCACCGCGCCGGTATGAACACGGACAACATGGCGGCCTACTACTCGTTCATGGAGCAACTGGGCACCGCGGCGCAGGCCATCGACATCGTCTATCAACTGAACAGCGAGACACCGACGCCGCGCGGCGAGTTCTTCGAAGCGGACTCCTCCCCGCTGGAGGTCATCACTTTCGGCGCGGGCGACGACGCCGACGTGCAGGTCCGCGAGTTGTCCGGCGACAACCGCCTCGCCGCTTACCGCCACGGGGAACTCCTGCTGGTGAAAAATCTCTGCGACCACCCGGTGTCCGTGCAGGGCCGAGCCCTGCGGCCCAAGGAATTTTCCCGGGTCTACCCCGGACAGCGCGTCGTGGTGGACGAGAAAGTGCTGACCCACCAGGACCTCGTCTACTATTTCAACGCCAAGAAGAACCTTTCCCTCGCCCACCTCTTCATCACCGTCACGAACGACAACGAAATCCAACTGGAGAAGGCCCGCACTCGCGACAGCGCCTTGGAAGTCCGCTTCGGGCTCAAAGTGGTGGTCATCGCCCTCAAAAATGTGCCGGCCAAACTCAACGGCGTCCGCCTCCGCGCCGGCGCCGAGGTCGAAGCCAACCTCGAGGAGAAGATCGTCTTCGACAACGACACCGAGTTGTCCCTGAGTGATCTGCGGCGCCACGCGCGGTCTTACGGGGGACGGTTCCACCTCAAGCAGTCCAAGACCACTTACCTGGTCTCGAACAACCCGGCGCTGCTCGATGAAGACGACATCCTGCTGGCGCCCGGCGGCGGCGGCGACATCCTTCTGCGCATCTTTTGCGATTTCGACAAACTGGTCGGTCGTCTCGAGGTCCTCAAAAGCGAAACCCCCGTGCTGGTCGGTGAGACGCCGGTGCGCAATGTCTCCGACTTGCGCGACGGGGACATGATCCAGATCGACGCCAACCAAGCCCTGCGCTGCAACTTCTCCGAAAGGCTTCTCGAAGAGGAACGCAACGTCATCCGCCACCTCGAGGTGCGCGACCTCGTCTGCCGCTTCAAGAACGGCGCCATCGGGGTCGACGGAGTCAGCTTTTCCGCGACCCGCGGCGAAATGATCTGCGTCATGGGCGCGAGCGGTTGCGGCAAAAGCAGCCTGCTCCGCGCCTTGGCCGGACAATTTCCCCCGGTCCGCGGCGAGGTCCTCCTCAACGGCTTGTCGCTCTACGAGAATTTCGACGCCCTCAAGCAATACGTCACCTACATCCCGCAGTTCGACGCCTTCGACGAGCACCTCACCATCGGCGAGAATCTCGACTTCGCCGCGGCCATCCGCTCACCCTACCTCTCGCGCCGCGAACGGCGGCGGCGCATCGACGGGAAACTCGCCGAGCTCGGACTCAACGAGCGGCGCGACAGCGTGGTCGGGGCCACGCACAAGAAGACCTTGAGCGGCGGCGAGCGCAAACGGCTCAACATCGGCCTCGACATGATCGGCTCGGCCGACATCTACCTTTTCGACGAACCGACCTCGGGACTGTCCTCGAAAGACTCGGAGCACGTCATGGAAATCATCCGGGCCATGGCGCACAACAAGATCGTCATCGTCACGATCCACCAACCGAGCTCGAAAATTTTCCAGATGTTCAACAAGGCCATGCTGCTCGACCGCGGCGGACGGCTTGTCTTTTTCGGTTCCCCGCCCGAGATGCTCTCCTATTTCGCCGAGGCCGAGCACCAGCAGCATTTCGGCACGCCGCTCGGAGGCTGCCCCGCTTGCGGCACGACGCGCCCGGAATTCGTCTTCGACGTTCTGGAAACGCCGCTGCGCGACCTGAGCGGTGATGTTATCTACGAGGAGAACGACCGTGCGCAACTCGTGCCCGTCCGCCGCTACTCGCCCGATTTCTGGCGGGACAAATACGAGGCTTGGCGCCTCATGCGGGACGTCCGCCAACCCGCCGCCGAAGCCCCCGCCCCGGAGCCGGCAGAGGGGGCGACCTCCGAGTCGCGCCGGCCGTGGAATGTCCGTCTACGGGAAGAATTCCTCCAGTTCCGCACCCTGTTGGCTCGCGCTTTCATCAGCAAACTGCGCAGCAAAGGCAACCTTGCCACCACGATGATCGCCGCGCCCGCCCTGGCCGCGCTCATCGGCGCGGTCTTGCGCTATTCGGAAGAAGGCAGCTACGACTTCGCCTCCTCCTTCCACATTCCGACCTACCTTTTCCTCTCGCTGGTCGTGGCCATGTTTCTCGGCCTGACCAACAGCGTGGACGATATCATCCGCGACCGCCCCGTGCTGCAGCGCGAGCGCAACCTCAACGTCCGCCTCGGCTGGTATATCCTCGCCAAGGTCCTGACCCTTTCGCTCTTCGCCTTCATCCAGTGCGTTTTCTTCATCCTCATCGGAAACTGGATCCTCGAAGTGCGCGGCATGTTCTGGATTTTCCTTTTGGCCATGGTGCTGACGGCCGTCAGCGGCATCGCGATCGGACTGCTCATTTCCAGCCTCGTCAGCGAGAGCAAAACAGCGGTCAACATTATCCCCATCGTGCTCATCCCGCAGATCATCCTCGGCGGCGCGCTGATCAAATACGAAGAGATGAATCAGAACCTCGACTTCATCTACTCGATCTCCCGTTGGTTCTCCGAACACCCCGACGCCGGGCGGCCGCGCAGCGATCTGCAGGTGCCGCTGATCTGCGAGTTCATGCCCATGCGCTGGTCCTACGAAGCCCTCGTCTATGCGCAGGCCAAATACAATCCCTTGACCGGACGGCAGGACCGCATCCAGCAACAAATCAACGCGCTGGCCGGTCGCGGCGATCTCACCGCCGCCGAGGAGACCCGGCTCGATGACCTCAAGGAAGCGCTCGCCATCCTCTCCGGGCTGCAGGCCAAGGACCTCCCCGTCCTCGAGAAACGCCTGCGACGCCTCGATCAGGTCATCGACGGCGATCCCCTCCCCGAGCGCCTGCTCGAAATGTCGCCCGGCCCCGTTTCGGCCGAACGCCTTTTCGTCAACCAGAAGGTCACGGACTTGGTCAGCAAAGCCGAAATGGAACAAAGCGACTATCGCGAACAACGCTTCCTCAACGTGTTCTTCGGCCCGGAAAAGCGCTACTTCGGCCTCCAATCCAGCGTGCTCGTCTTCAACGCCTGGGTGCTGGTTGCCTCCTCCCTTCTCATGTTCCAAGCCCTTTACTTCATCCTGCGACACCAGTTGAAAACGCGCTCCGCATGAATCCCTTGGAAGACAATTTCGAGGACGTGCTGGGCAAAGCCATGCGCGGCCAAGGCATGACCCCCAGGGACGCCGCGCGGAAGTCGGGGCTGACCGCATTATCGGTGCAAGCGCTCCTCGGCGGAAAGTTCCTCGAGACCGACGCACGTGCCCTGGCCTCCACCCTCGCCTTGTCGCCGAACGCGCTCGTGGCCCTGGCCTCCGGAAAACACCGTCCGGCGGTTGCCTGTCCTTCGTCCATGATCGTGGCCACGACGCGCTATGGAGACATGACGGTCAATGCTTACCTGCTGTGGGACCGCGGCACCCGCGATGCCGCGATCTTCGACACGGGAGCGGATGCCGCTCCGCTGCTCGAGGCGGTCTCGAAGCACGATCTCAACGTTCTCGGCGTCTTCCTGACCCACAGCCACGCCGACCACGTGCAGGCGCTTGCCGCGCTCAAACGCGAACTCGGCATCGAAGCCTGGTCCTCGGAACTCGAACCGGTGCACGGAACGAACCTTTTCCGTCCCGGCGACCTGTTCAACGCCGGCCACCATTTCATCCGCACCCGTCTCACCCCGGGCCACAGCCCGGGCGGCACCACGTTCGTTATCGAGGGCCCCGTTGTGCAGGCCGCCATCGTCGGCGACGCCCTCTTCGCCGGATCGGTCGGCGGTATCCGCAACGGTTACGCCGAAACGCTCGGCAACATCCGGCGCGAAATTCTCAGTCTGGCCGACGACACCATCCTGTGCCCCGGCCACGGTCCCCTCACCACCGTGGCCCTGGAAAAAGCGGGCAACCCCTTCTTCGCCGACTAACCGGCTTTCGACTTCGCGGTAACCCGCAGGCCCTCGATGACCATGCCGACATCCACCGCCTTGCACATGTCATAGAGAGTCAACGCCGCCACGGCCGCACCAGTCAGGGCCTCCATTTCTACCCCGGTGCGCGCTGCAGTGCGGACCGCGCAAACCACCCGCACGCTCCGCGGCTTGATGACAAATTCCACCTCCACGGCATCGAGCGGCAGGACGTGGCAAAGGGGAATCAACCCCGGGGTCTGCTTAGCCGCCTGGATACCCGCGATGCGCGCCACCGCCAGCACATCCCCCTTGGGCAGCGCTTGCTTCCTCAGCAAACGGATCGTGGCAGCCGCGCAAAGAAGCGTGGCTTCCGCCGCCGCCCTTCGCGCAACCACCGGCTTGCTTCCCACGTCGACCATCCGCGCTTCCCCCTTCGCGTCGACATGCGAAAGCTTCTTTTTCCGTTGGCGCGCTCTGCGGACTTTTTTCATCGCACCCGAATAAACCCCGCCTTGCCACCTTCGGCCAGCCCCGAGGGCGGAACCCGCAGCAAAGCATTGGTCGGGGCCAGCGCCGTCAAATCCCCGGAACTGGTCCATCGCAGCGGTTGCAAACCGGCGCAGGCTTCCGAAGCCGGCCACCATGTCTCCCGCGGATTACCGGGCACCTCGGATAAAGCCCGACCCTCAAAAATCTTCGGCGCACCGGACCTCCCCCGCATAGCTGCCAGCGCCACATCGACGAAGACGTGCAGGCAAACAAAGTGGGAGAGCGGATTCCCCGGCAGTCCGAAAGCCCATTCCTCACCGCGTCGTCCGATGATGAGCGGTTTGCCCGGACGCACTGCGACCTTGGTTGCCAAAATTTCGAACCCTGCTGCATCGAGAACCTCCGCCGTGCAATCATGCCCTCCGACACTCGCCCCGCCGGAAATCAGCAAAAGATCCCTCCGCCCCTCGATGGCATGACGCAATGCCCCGGCATCCTCGCCGACCATTTCCTGCCTAACGCGGATACCCCGCGTCCGCGCCCACGCCGCGACGAGCGGAGAATTGCTGTCGCGAATCTGACCGGGGCCCGGCTTCCCGCCGGCAGGCACAATCTCGTTGCCCGTGGCCACATGCAGCACATCGAGTCCCCGCGTGACCTTGGGCCGGACCCACCCCACGCTGGCCAGCAAGGCGATGGCACCCGGACCGAGTTCCGTCCCTTTGGCCAAAAGCACATCGCCCGCCCGCGCATCTTCACCGCGCCGGCGGACATGATCCCGGCCACGCCGCAAAAAACGCACCACGCCCTCCGACTCCGCAGCATCTTCGAGCATGATCACTTCGCCTCCTTCCGGCACCGCGGCCCCGGTGGCAATGCGCAGGGCTTGGCCGGCGGCCCATTCATACGACCCACCATCCCCCGCACGGATTTCGCCGGTCACACGAAATTCCTCGCTGGTATCCTCTAGGCGAACAACAAATCCATCCACCGCCGAACGATCAAAGGCCGGTTGGTCCTCCGTCGCGGTTACGTCTTCACGCAAGACACCGCCCAACGCCTCCGCCAAATCCACCTCGACCGCCTCTCGCGCGGCAATCTCCCGCCGCAACAACTCCCAGACTTCATCGACTGTCTTCATGCCACCACCTTCTTCCATATCGGCACGTCGCATTTGAGGCGATCCATGAACTCCGCCAGCATACCGAAGGCTTCGGCCCGGTGTTTGGCCGCAATGCGAACAACGATCGAAGCCTCGCCCGCCGGCACGCGGCCCACGCGGTGGATCACGTCAACCGCATGGCAGGGAAACCGCGCGGACAACTCGCGAACGATCCCCTCCATCTCGGAACGTGCCATGGCCTCGTAAGCCTCGTAGTCGAGCGCTACGATCGGCGCGCCGGCCTCCTCGCCGCGCACGACGCCGGCGAATTCGACCACCGCACCGCTTGCTGTCATTGCCGGACGTTACCCCGTGCGCCAGCAGTGGCTGCCGTGTGATCTCGACGCGAATTCTCATCCGCCCGAAACCGGAGGAATGAGCGCCACCTCATCGCCTGCCTCGAAGATTTCCGCCGCCCCGGCATAGGATCCATTACGCGCCAGCCGCGTGTTTTCCCGATGGGCTGCCAATCCCGGCCAGCGGGCCGAAAGAGCCTCCCACAATCCTTCCGCGTCGACCCCGCCGACCGCGACCTCCGACTCCGCCACTCCCGTCAGCTCGCGAAGCTGGGCGAAAAAGAGAACTTTCATCACCGCATCATGCCCGCGTGGGGTGAACCCCGCAACCAATCCGGATTGCCCCGGCCGGAGACGTCCTCCACTTTGAATGTGGTGAATTGGCACGCCACCAGTCTGTCCGATGTCGCCGACGCCCTGTCGACCGACCCACAACACGGGCTCGACCCCGCCGAAGCCTCCGTGCGCCTCGAGCGGGACGGCCCGAATATCCTGACTCCCGCCCGCAGCACGCCCGCGTTCCTCCGCTTCCTCCAGCAGTTCCACCAACCCCTCATTTACATCCTCCTTGCCGCCGCCGCCGTCTCCGCCGCGCTCGGCGAATGGACCGACGCGTCCGTCATCCTCGGCGTGGTTTTGGTCAACGCCGTCGTCGGATACCTGCAGGAAAGCAAAGCCCTCGATGCCATCGCCGCCCTCGCCCGCGCCATGGTGGCCGAGGCCACGGTCATCCGCGGCGATGAAAAGCTCCGCCTGCCCGCCGGAGAACTCGTCACCGGCGATCTCGTCCTGCTTGAACCCGGCGACAAAGTCCCCGCCGACCTCCGCCTCGTGTCCGTGCGCGATCTGCACGCGGCCGAAGCCTCGCTCACCGGCGAATCCGTTGCGGTGGCCAAACACGCCGACGCCGTCGATGACGCAACACCGCTGGCCGAGCGTTCCTGTCTTGTCTTCGCCGGCACGGCGGTGACCCGCGGGCGGGGCCGCGGCGTGGTCATTGCCACGGGCGATCGCACCGAAATGGGGCGCATCTCCGGCTTGATGGCCGCCACGGAGAAACTGGCCACGCCCCTGACCACCAAGATCGCCGAGTTCAGCCGCTACCTGCTGGTCGCCATCCTCGCCCTTGGCGCGCTCACCTTCACCCTCGGATTGTGGCGCGGGGAACCGGCGGACGAGATGTTCATGGCGACCATTGCCCTCATTGTCGGCGCCATCCCCGAAGGCCTGCCGGCAGCCATCACCATCATGCTGGCCATCGGCGTCTCGGCCATGAGCCGGCGCCGCGCGATCATCCGTAAACTCCCCGCCGTCGAGACCCTCGGCAGCACGGATGTCATTTGCTCGGACAAAACCGGGACGCTCACGGAAAACCAAATGACCGTGCAAGCCGTGCACGCCGAAGGCAAAGATTACGCAGTCACCGGCGCCGGTTACGATCCGGCCGGATCCATCGGGGAAGACGACTCGCTTCCGCCCGACGCCCGCGAAACGCTCCTCGCCGGCGCGTTGTGCAATAACGCTTCCCTCGCCTATGACGAAGGCGAGGCAGCTTGGACCATCAAAGGCGATCCGACGGAAGCCGCGTTGCTGGTCAGCGCCCACAAAGCCGGACTGGTAGCCGATGAAGTCGAGGAAGACTTTCCCCGGATCGACGAAATTCCCTTCGAATCGGCGCGCCAGTTCATGGCCACCCTGCACGACACGCCGGACGGCACGCGGCGGCGCGTTTTCGCCAAAGGCTCGCTCGATGCGCTGTCCGAGTTGGCCGGGGGCGATCAGGATTTCTGGCACGAAGCCGCCCGCCGCATGGCCGCGCGCGGACTCCGCGTGCTCGCCTTCGGCTGCGCGGAAGTCGATTCCGGCACCGCGCGGCTCGAAACCGGGATGCTCCAAGGCTCGCTCCGCCTCATCGGCCTGCAGGGCATGATCGATCCGCCCCGCGAAGGCGCACGGGAAGCTGTGGGCCTTTGCCGGTCGGCGGGAATCCGCGTCAAAATGGTCACCGGCGACCACCCGATCACCGCCGCCGCCATCGCACGCCAACTCGACCTCGACGGCCGCGGCTCGGAGGCGGACCCGCCCGAGGCCGTAGAAAGCCGGCAGTTGGAGAAAACCGAGGACGCGCAACTCGCCGACCTCGCGGAATCCGTCGACGTCTTCGCCCGCGTCTCCCCCGAACAAAAACTCCGTCTCGTCCGCGCCCTGCAGGAACGCGGCCACATCACGGCCATGACCGGCGACGGGGTCAACGATGCTCCCGCCCTCAAACAGGCCAACATCGGCATCGCCATGGGACGCAGCGGGACCGACGTGGCCAAAGATGCGGCCGACATGGTGCTGACCGACGACAATTTCGCCTCGATCGAAGCCGCCGTGGAGGAAGGGCGCACCGTTTTTGCCAACCTGACGAAGTTCATCACCTGGACGCTCCCGACCAATCTCGGCGAGGGACTCATCGTGCTCGCTGCCGTGGCCGCGGCCATGCCGTTGCCGGTCTCCGCCGTGCAGATCCTTTGGATCAACATGACCACCGCCATCTTTCTCGGGCTCATGCTGGCCTTCGAACCGAAAGAGAGAGGCGTCATGGACCGCCCCCCGCGCCCCGCGTCCGCCGCGATCCTCTCACCCGCGCTCATTGGGCGCACCATCCTCGTGGGAGTGTTCATCGTCCTTTCCGCCATGCTCATCTTCCTCTGGCAACGCGGACAGGGCGCGTCGATCGAACAGGCCCGCACCGCCGCAGCCGCCGTGGTCGTGGTCGTCGAGATGTTCTACTTGGTCAGCTGCCGTTCGCTGGACCGTTCCCCGCGCACCGTCGGATGGTTTTCCAATCCGTGGATCTTCGCCGGGCTCGCACTCATGGCCGCCGCCCAGCTCCTCTTCACCTACGCGCCGTTGATGAACCGCCTCTTCGGCACCACCCCCCTTCCTTGGCAGGCGTGGCTTCCCATCCTCGGCACCGGCATGGCAGCTTACCTGCTCGTCGCCTTCGACAAATGGCGGCAGCGCCAATGACCATCGACCAGCAATCCGTTTCGCTCAACGCGCGCGATCCGGACTTCGTCCAAAACCCCTACCCGCTCTATGCCGAACTGCGGGCCCGCTGCCCCGTCTTTCACTGGAAAGAATTGGGTCACTGGTGCTTCGCCGGCTACGACGACGTCAACTCCCTCCTCCGCGACCGCCGCTTCGGACGCCAAATCCTCCACCTCGCCACCCGCGAAGAACTCGGCTGGCCCGAAAGCCCGGAGCACCTGGCTCCCTTCTACAAGTTCGAGGAACACTCCCTGCTCGAGATCGAACCGCCCGTCCACACCCGCCTGCGAGGGTTCATCAATCCGTCCTTCCTCCCACGCCAGATCGAGCGCCTCCGTGCGGACGTCGAGCGATTGGCGCACGAATTGATCGACCGGTTCGCGGCGAACGATTCCACAGATCTGATCGCGTCCTTTGCCGAGCCGGTTCCCGTCATGGTCATCGCGCGCTTCCTCGGAGTCCCGGACGACATGGCCCCGCAAATCCTCGCTTGGTCCCACGACATGGTCGCCATGTATCAGGCACGCCGCGATCGATCGGTGGAGGACCGTGCCGTCGCCGCCACCATCGCTTTCAGCACGTATATGCGTGAACTCCTCGCGAAGCGGCGCGCCGAACCCGGCGAGGACTTCCTCTCACAACTCCTCACTGCCCGCGACGACGAAGGCACCGCGTTGACCGAAGACGAACTGGTCACTACGGCCATTCTCCTTCTCAATGCCGGCCACGAAGCCACCGTGCATTCGTTGGGCAACGGGGTGCAGGCCCTCTTGCGCCACGGCAGAGCCACGGACTTCCTGTCCGACCCGGCGCGCTGCAGCGAGGAAATGCTCCGCTTCGACACCCCGCTCCACATGTTCAAGCGCTACGCCCTCGAAGACCTCGAATACCGAGGCCTGCGGCTGCGGAAAGGCGATCAAGTCGGACTCCTCCTCGCCTCCGCCAACCGCGACGAAGCCAAATTCCCCGCCGCCTCCACCTTCCTCCCCGCCCGCTCCCCGAATCCGCACGTCAGCTTCGGCGCCGGCATCCACTTCTGCATCGGCGCCCCCCTGGCCCGCCTCGAAATGCAAACCGCCCTCAGGGTTCTGTTCGAGCGCCTGCCAAACCTCCGCCTCACCACTCCCGCCCGCTACCGCGACACCTGGCACTTCCACGCCCTCGCATCACTCCCGGTTGTATGGTGATATCTCGATTGTTTCTCTCCCCCATGATCCGGATTCTCACGTCCCTCGCCACTACAAAGGGAAGCTTCGCTCGCTTTTGGAAAACCGTGCTTGCCCTGAATATCCTCGCCCTGTGGTGTGTGGCGGCCGGTGCTTGGGCCTCTCCGGTGCTGAAAGATGTGGAGTTTGCCGTCACCAGCGACGTCGGTTTCGGCAACGAGGTTTGCGTCACGGGACCGCACCCGCTGCTCGGAGGTGATGATCCCCTGCGGGCGCCGAAGCTTGCTTGGCATCCTGGCAACGAATGGCGCGGCACCATCGCGCTACCCGCCGGCGAAACCCTGACCTACCGTTTCATCAGCCGCGATTACAGCACCGCGAATTGGGGTGACGCCTCGAATGCGACTGCGCTCGGCGAGGTCCTTTCCGTCACGGTCGCACCACACACGCCCGCGCCTTGGTCCGGCAAAACGGTTTTGCTGCACAGCCCGTGGTCGCAAGCGAACTTGTTCTACCGCGACCTGACCGGCGGCGGCAGCTGGACCACCAAGGCCATGACTGTTATCGGTCCGGGACGCAGCGCCGGCGAAAAGCTCTTCCGCGTGGAAGTGCCCTTGGCGCCCGGGGCGGAGATGGAATTTGTTTTCAACGACGGCACGAATTGGCTCAACGCCCCCGCTCCGCCGTCGAACACCGCCGAAGGCGCGGCGCCCGCTGTGCCCACGCCCTACCAAGGCCTCGACGGGCCCCATAATTTCCGGACAACGCTCGACCAGTTTTTCGTGCAAGACGGGAACGTCTTCAACTACCGTCCGCCCGCCGCGGCAAGCGCACCGCGTTTCGTCACGCGGCAAGTGGATTCGACGGTGGACGGCATTCCGGGAAGACCGATAACCATCATGCTGCCGCGCGGCTATGACGAAAACTCCCGGAAGCGTTATCCGGTGGTTTACTTCCACGACGGACAGAATGTCTTTTTCCCGGGCGGGACGTTCGGCACGTGGGACGCCGACCGCATCGCCTCCTACGAAACCTCGCAGGGGCGGATGCGCGAGGCCATCCTTGTCGGGATCCCGAACGATGGGGCGAACCGTTTGGCCGAATACATGCCGGACGGCGACAGCGTCGGCCAGACGGCGGGCAAAGCGGCATCCTACTTGCAATGGCTTTTGGACAATGTGATGCCCACGCTCGATTCCAACTTCCGCACCGCCCGCGCGGCGGCCGACACGGTGGTGGCGGGGTCTTCGATGGGTGGACTGGTCTCGGACTTCATCGGTTTCCAACGTCCGGACCGCTTTGGCACCTTGGGGATATTTTCACCGGCTTACTGGGCGGGGAGCAACTATCTGGCCGGCCGCGCGCTGACCAACCAGCCGGTGCGCCGCTTTATCTCGATGGGAACGGCGGAATCGAGCGGCGGGCAAAGCAGTTCGAACATCTACTGGCAAGACGCCGTGGCGGCTGGCAGCAGCTACGTCCGGGTGAATCAGTCGGTGAATCGCGCGATGCTTTTTGCGGGCGTGGCGGGCGGACTGCACAACGAACCAGCCTGGTCGCGTTTGCTGCCCCGCTTTTTCGCATGGGCTTTGGATCCATGGCGCGAGGCCAACCTCCTCGCCCTCGAACTGCATCCGCCAGAGCTGTCGATCGCGGAAGCCGGGGGCGGCAAAATCGAGTTGCAACGATCCACGCGGCGCGGGTTGGCGCAGGCGCTGGTGACAAGCGATGACCTCACGCAGTGGACAACCAACGCGGTGGCTTCCCCGGACGAGGCGTGGGACGTGGTGGCCGAAGAAATCACACCGGCCGCACGGCAGTTCTGGCGGCTGCGGACGGAAACGGACTGAAAGCGAGGGGAAGAAAGGTGGCAGTAGAAAACTCTGCTACGGCTTGGGCAAGAGTTTGACGTTGTCGATGTAGAGGACTCCGTCGGGTGGCGCCAGTGTCGCGGAAATCTCGAGGGTGGCTTCGGAAGTTTCCTTTTCCTTGTTGAGTTGGCGCTCTTTCGGGAAAGCGATGCGAAACTCTTTGGTCACGGTGGCCCAGTTCCCACTGACATTGAACTTGGAGGATTCGATCACGGTCTCCGATATCACATTGCGATCCTTCGCCACCGCCCCGCGTGCCCCGCGGGTGACACGGTCTTCGCCAAGGCGCTTGAACCCGCGGAACCCCATGACAATCTGCCCGCTCGAGGCACCGGATCCTTTGACGTCGAAACTCAAAACATAGGTGCGTCCGATCAGCAGTTTAAGATTGGGTTGGCGCGCAATAAAGAGATTCGACGCCCCCCCACGGGTGCGGCTATCGGCGGAATCCCGCACGATGGCATCGTCCCCGTAGTCTTTGCTCGTGAGGTCGAAGCCCCGAGCCGCCGGGAAGGTGGCGGTCGGCCGCGGAATGATTTGGTTGGGCGAAGGCAGATAGCCGAGCTTGAGCACACGGGAGCCACTGCGTGGTTCAGCCGAGGGATCTTCCGCAGCGCTGACGCAACTGGCAAAGGCGTAGAAGTTTCCGCGCCCGAGGCCGAACGCGACATCCCATTGGGACGGAATGCGGAGGACTTTCGGCTCGCGAGCCTCGCCACGGAGACTGTTGAAGGCGGTGAATTTCGGCTCCGCCTTGCTTCCCTCGTTACGGGCCCAGGCAAGTTGGCCATCGCTTCGACCGACCACGAGGTCGGGGAGGCTGTCGCCGTTCAAATCCCCGGCGGCGAGCGAGGTGATACCCTCCCCCGCGACGAGGGCGCGGTCGGGCGCCGGGCTGATTCCCCCTTCGCGGGAGATGAACCCGGCAAAAGGGACAGCGACAGGATTGGCGGCGTTGAAGGTCCACTTTCCGTCGTTGAGGTGCACGGCAATGCGGCCGCCGCGGTCGGCGACAAGAACATCCATCTGGCCGTCGCCATTGAGGTCGGTGACAGCGGGGCTGAGTTGTTCGCGCCCCTCACCGAGAGCGAGGGCCTGGCGCTTGCCTTCATTGAAGACCGGGCGCCCGGCGCCACCTTGATTGAGGAACAGATGAATGTTGTTGGCGGAGTAGGACCCCTCGCCAACCAAAAGATCCGGCAGCCCGTTTTTGTCCCAGTCGAACATGAGCGGCGAGAAGACATTGCCCCACCGGCGGTCGGGGTCCTTAGTGGTCGGCACGATAGCGGAGGCAAAGGGTTGGGGCTGGCGGAAAGCGGGCGCATTGGCCGATCCTTGGTTGGGGAAAATTTGGATTTCGCCGAAGTAGTTTCCCACCACCAAGTCGGGCAGGCCGTCACCGTTGGCATCGGCGAGCGAACCGCGCGGACCGCGACGGCGTTGGCTCCAGCGGTCGAGCCATTGGCCGAATTCATTGTCCTGCCCCTGGCTCAGCTCTGGCGGCATCCACGGAGGCTCACCCTCAGGCATGGCAAGAAACGGCAGTGAGAGTTCGGCGACATCGAATTTGGGTTCCTGCGCGGACCCGCGGTTGAAGTAAACGCGCACGTAGCCGAGGGCATCCGTGGAAAGAATATCCAGTTTGCCATCGCCGTTGAGGTCAGCCACCCCAACGCCGGGCGGCATTTGCTGGGGGGCGATATTCCCCTCTCCCGTGAGCACGGGGAGATAGGCCGTGGGGGCGGCGAGGATTCCGTCGAAATTGACCCCATTCCACAGGTTGGGCGCATCGTAGGTGCGGTCGAAGTTGCCATTGCGCACCGCATTCCCATCCGCCGGGGCCTCTTGGGCCAGAGAGGGAAAGACGCAGACCAGTCCAAAGGCGAGAACAGCGGGGATGGAACGCAGCATCGTGAAAAGAAACCTTTAGCATCCGCGAGGCGCAAAGGCCAACGCAGGATTTGACCACAAGGCCCTATCCGGGGACATAAACCCGCGCGGTCCGGGTGGCCGCGGCGGCGAGGTCACGGCGGAGCTCGGGCGGTTCGAGGACCTCGGCCTCGGCGCCCCAGCCGAGGATCCACTGGCGGAGGTCGGGCGAGAGGCCGACGCGCATTTCGAGAACGAGACCGGCTTTACCGGGTGCCAACTTCTGCGAGGTGTGCCAGACGCGTTCGCCGACAAGGCGCGCGGCCACACCCGTGAAACGGATGCGCACCTTGGTGGTGCGTCCGCCCTCGAAAACGGCGAAGCTGCCTTCAAGGATTTTGCCCAGCGAGAAATCCTTCGGACGGCGGAACTTGGCGCCGGTCTTTTCCACCGCGCGGATACGCGGCAGAGCAAACGTGCGCACCGCACCGCGGTCGGCATCATGGCCGAAGAGATACCATTGGTTCTCGATACATCCGAGATGGTAAGGCTGCACTGTGCGCTGCTCGGATTTCTCGCCGGCCAGTTTGTGGTAGGCGAAACCGACTTCCGCGCCGTCCATGACCGCCTTGGCCAAGGCGTCGAAGACCTGCATGTCAGCCAACCCGGCGCCGCTGCTGCGCACGGAAAGAGCCTGTTCGAGTTCGTGCCAGGCGATTTCCATGTCGCCGCCGATCGAATGGCTCAGCTTGCGGAAGGCAGCGGCCAACGGACGCTCGAAGGTCGTGCCGCGAAATTGTTCGAGGGATTTCTGGGCCAGCAAAAGCGCGGCCACTTCGCCCTGCGAAACTTTCATCATGGGAAAATCACGCACCGGCGCGGTGTAGTGGAACCCGTGCTTCACCGCGTCGTATTCCAAGGGAAGCCCCAAACGGTCGCGCATGAATTCGACATCACGCATGACTGTCTTGGCCGAGACTTCCAGATCGACGGCCAGCCCCTGGCAGTTGGGAAAGCCGCCCGCGGCCACCTCTTGGTGGATGCGCCACATGCGTTCCATGGGCGGCCGGGTCAGGCCTTCGGAGGCGGCTTGGCGTGCGGGGGATTTTTTGCGGACTTTTTTCGGCATGGGACAGCGGATGTCCTACCCCTTGCCCCAGACTCGCCGGCGATGAAAGCAAAAACACCGATCCGCCACAGCCGCCGCAACCGTCAGGATGAGCCGGTGCCCCACGAGTTGGGGCGTCATCTCTTCGCCCTGATCAAACGCAACCTCTTGGCGCAACGCGAAGGACGACCCAGCGCGCCGCGCGCCGACCAGTTGACCTTCGCGCTCTGAATGAACGCCCTGCAAGGTCAGGCCGTGAAGATGGCAAACACGGCGTAGATAGCCGCCAAGCCACCGAGGCCAGCGCAGGCCCAGGCGGCAAGACCGGCCGTGTCGCGCGGTTTGACCGGCCGCGGCAATGGCGACAGGTAGACAAAATTATCCGGGCGCCCGCTACCGGTCGCAGCCACGGCCAGCTCGGGTGCGGGCGACGGAGGCGCGGTTTCCGCCGGAGCCTCCGGCATGGCGGGCATGTAAACTGAGCGGACGCCGCCGAAGTAGACTTCGTCTCCCTCTTGGATGGCCACCTCCCCGGTGACTTGTTCGCCATTGAGAAAGGTGCCGTTGGTCGACTCCAGGTCGCGGAGAACCGCCCCGGACTCGCCCAGTTCGATCTCCGCGTGATGACTGGAAACCGAGGCCTCGTCGAGTTGCACGTCGTTATCACTGAGCCGTCCGACGGTGAGCTTCGATTCAACGAAGTCGTGGGTTGTCGGGCTGTCCTCGGGGAAATAAACGGTCAGACGCATGGGAATATATCAAACTACCGCGCCCCCGCAGTCTCATCAATGAGATTGGCGAACTGGTCGAAGAAGTATTCGGCATCGTGCGGTCCCGGGGCGGCTTCCGGATGGTATTGCACACTGAAGACGGGCATCGACGTGCTACGCAGCCCCTCGACTGTGCCGTCGTTCAGATTGATGTGCGTGACCTCGACATCCGACGGCAGGGAGTCGGCATCGACGGCAAACCCGTGATTCTGCGAGGTGATCGAAACCTTGCCGGTGGTCAGATCCTTGACCGGTTGGTTGCCGCCGCGGTGACCGAACTTGAGTTTGAAGGTTTTCCCGCCCAGCGCGTAGCCAAGGATCTGGTGGCCGAGACAAATGCCAAAAATCGGCTTCTTGCCGAGCAGCCCGTGCACAATTTTGTGGATGTAATCGAGGGCCCCCGGATCACCCGGGCCGTTGGAAAGAAAAATGCCATCCGGGTCGAGCGCCAGCACCTCCTCGGCCGGCGTGTCCGCGGGAACCACGCGAACAGCCAAGCCGCGCTGGCGCAGCCCGCGCAAAATATTGCGCTTCATCCCGAAGTCGTAGGCGACCACCCGATGGCGCACGGGCGGCAACGTGCCAAAAACATTCCCGAGCGGGTCACGCAAGTCGTCCGCCCCTTCGATGCTGGAGGCCAGTTTCCACGGACGGCTTTCGGCATCCGTCGGATCCCAGTCGAAAGCTGCTTTGGGTGTGACCTCGCGCACAAAATCCATACCGAGCACGCCGTCGCCCTTCTTGGCACGCTCGACCGCCTGCTCCGGGGTCAGGGCTTCCGTGGTCAAACAAGCCTTCATCGCCCCGAGTTCGCGCAGGTGTCTGGTCAGGGCGCGCGTGTCGACCTCTTGGATTCCCGGAATCCCGTGGCGGCACAGGTATGCGTGGAGCGATTCCTCCGAGCGCCAGTTGCTCGGCGCCTCGGACAACTCCTCGATAACAAACCCCCGCACCTGCGGGCCATGGGCCTCCTCGTCGAGCACATTGACACCATAGTTGCCGATGTGCGGGTTGGTCATGGCCACGATCTGCCCGTAGTAAGAGGGATCCGTCAGCACTTCCTGATAGCCGCAGAGCGAAGTGTTGAAGCAAATCTCGCCGGTGGTCGTTCCGGTTGCGCCGAACGCCTCGCCGCGAAAAACTCTCCCATCTTCTAAAGCCAGTAGCGCCGTCATTGGTGAGCGAAATTTCTATCTGCAGACACGCCAAAGCCAAAGCAAAAGCGCCTCCCGTTGTCACGGAAGGCGCTTTGGAAAACATTGCCCCGGGTGAGCCGTCACGGCCCAATTCCCGATCCCTTGAAGACAAGGGCGGATGACCGCCGCGACCTGCGTGAACTTCCAATCAAGGCATGCTCTTGCCAGTCACAGCTCAGCCTCCTGGGAATAAGTAATACGGTTCGGGGCTTGGATCGTTTACTCGAACTCTCCAGGGCAAATCTTGTTCGGCGATGCGAAAGATCTATCCGCGGAAGACGGCTCCGAGCTCCGCTTTCGCGTGGTCGCGCAGCGTTTCAACCGCGCGATCAACTTCATCGGAGGTCAATGTTCGACCTTCGTCGCGGAATGTCAAGGTGACGGTAACCGAGCGTTGGTCCGCACCCAATTTCTCCCCGCTGGGATCGACGAACACGTCCTTGAGCGCCACGTCCTGCAAGTGCGGTGCCTTGGCTCCGAGCAATGTTTGCGCGATGGCCGCATACGAGGTCGAGCGGGGCAAGACCAGCGAGAGGTCGCGTTCCGCCGAGGGGAATTTTGGCAAGGCTTTCACGCGGACTGCCGGCGGCATCGCCTCGAGCCAGTCGTCGATTGTGACCTCGGCGAACATAAACGGGGTCCGTCGCATCGTGCGCCTCCGCCAAGGCACGCGGCAAGCGGTGCACCCGGCCGTCGACCCCGGCACCGGAAATTTTCAACGTCAGCCCGGCCTCCGGTGTGAATTCCACCGGCCCGAGCGCCGCGGCGACCACGCCCTTGAGATCGAACAAGTCGGCGTCTTGGCCTGTGCTAATGAGAGCCAAGGCAGTGCGTTCTTCCTCGCCTTCCGACCGGAAGACCGGACCGAGTTCGAACAATCGCACTGCATCCGCACCATGCCGCATGTTGCGGGCCAGCGCCTCGAGCAATCCGGCGAGAAGCGCGGGGCGCAAAAGGGCCTGTTCGGCGCCGAGGGGATTACGGATGGCCACCACACCCTCGCTCCCCACCCCGGCCCGCTGCAGAGCCTCGGGGGAAACGAAGTGCGAGGTGCGCGCTTCGCTGAATCCCTGCGCACGCAGACGCTCGCGGAGTTTTTCCGCTTGGTCATGACGCCGGTCGGCCACGGTTGTCGCGGCGGGAAATCCGCGCGACCGCGAGGGCACGCGTTCAATGCCGGCCATGCGGATAACTTCTTCGATCAAGTCCACTTCGCGGGTCAGATCCGGACGAAAACCCGGCACGGTCCACTTGTCCTCCGCGCGCACCAAGCCGAGCCGCTGCAGGATGTCGTGGATCTCTGCGTCGGTGATATCCAATCCCAAGAGGGCGCGGCAGCGGTCATTGTCCAAAGCGACGTCACCACCGCCACCCGGAGCCGCCCCGGCGACCAGCAACTGGTCTTCGGCCACACCGCCCGCGGTCTGCAAAATCAATTCCACCGCCCGCGCCGAGGCAATCGCCACTCCGGCCGGATCGACGCGCCGCTCGAAGCGGTAGCTCGAATCGGTGGACAACCCCAACTCGCGGGACGTTCTCCGCACACGGGCCGGTTCGAACCAGGCACTCTCCAAAAGGATATCGGTCGTGGCTTCGGTCACTCCGGTGTCTGCTCCGCCCATGACTCCCGCGAGGGCGACAGGTTTCTGGCCGTCGGCAATGACGAGGTCATGCGCCCGCAATTTGAGATCGGAGCCATCCAAGGCCTTGAGTCCCTCTCCTTCCACGGCGCTGCGCACCACGATGGCACCCTCGAGCTTGGCCAGATCGAACGCATGCAGTGGTTGACCGGTTTCGAGCAGGACGTAGTTGGTCACATCGACCACATTGTTGATCGGACGCAGCCCGACGGCGGTCAGACGGTCGGCCAACCACCGCGGGCTCGGTCCGACTTTCACCCCGCGGATGATGCGCGCCGTGTAATACGGGCACCCGGAATCCTCGAGCCGCACGGCCTCAGCAGCCGGTTGCTCCGCGACGACGGCCGGCACAGCGAGAGTCGCTTCGGCTTGGGTGAGGGCCGCCACTTCGCGGGCCACGCCGCGGTAGCCGAGCAAGTCCGGACGGTTCGGCGTGACTTCCAATTCGAGCACCGTGTCGGGTGGGAAAAGTTCCTTCACCGGTTTGCCCACGGGGGCATCGGCAGACAAGATGAGCAGGCCCTCGGCATCTTCGGCCAGGGCCAGTTCCTTGGCGCTGCACATCATGCCGTCGGAAGCGACACCGCGCAGCTTGCCGGACTTGATCTTGAAGTCGGGCCCGAGCACCGCGCCGGGCAAAGCCAGCGGGACTTTGTCGCCGACCTTGTAGTTCTTGGCGCCGCAGACGATTTGACGCGGCTGACCGGAACCGTCGTCGACTTGGCACACGCTCAAACGGTCGGCATTCGGGTGCTTGTCACTGGAAAGAATTTGCGCCACCACGATGTTCTCCGGCACATGCCCGCGCGCTTCGCGCCCGACGACTTCCGTGCCGCCTTTGGTCAGCGCTTCGGCCAGCGCATCGGCTGACTCGGGCAGCGCCACGTAATCCTTGAGCCACTCGAGGGAAATTTTCATGCCGGGAATTGGGAGAGGAAGCGCTGGTCGTTCTCCACAAACATGCGGATGTCGGGCACTCCGTAGAGGATCATGGCCAGACGCTCGAGGCCGAAGCCGAAGGCGAAGCCGGTCACTTTGTCCGGATCGAAGGCCTGGTCGCCACGGCGCTCATTGATCTGCTCGAAAACCGCCGGATCAACCATCCCGCACCCGGCCAGCTCGAGCCAACGCTCACCGCCGCCCAGCGCGGCGGCGCGCACGTCGAGTTCGTAACTCGGCTCGGTGAAGGGAAAGAAATGCGGACGGAACCTCACCGTGGTGTCCGGGCCGAACAATTCGCGGAAGAAATACTCCAGCGCGCCTTTGAGGTCGCCGAGCGTGACGCCCTCGTCGACGTAAAGCCCCTCCATCTGGGTGAACTGGGCAAGGTGCGTGGCATCGACTTCGTCACGTCGGTAAGCGGCTCCGGGCGCAATGATGCGGATAGGCGGCGTCTCACGCTCCATCGTGCGGATCTGCACGCTCGAGGTGTGGGTGCGCAGGAGGCGTCCGTCGGGAAGATAAAATGTGTCCTGCTCGTTGCGCGCCGGATGGTCCGGCGGCGTATTCAAAGCGTCGAAGCAGTGCCACTCGGTCTCGATATCGGGCCCCTCTGCGAGGGCGAAGCCCATGCGGCGGAAAATCTCCACCGCGCGGCGCTGCAAATGCTGCAAGGGATGCAAACTTCCGACGGCGCGGGCGCGGCCGGGCAGGGTCGGATCGATCTGCGCGAGTTCGGCTTCCTCGGCGGCGGCGGCCAACTCCGCGGTGCGGGCCTCGAGCGCGCCGGTGATCGACGTGCGAACCTCGTGCAGGAGTTTGCCGATCTCCGGTCGCTCCTCCTTGGAGAGGTGCCGCATTTGCTCGCCGGCTTTGGTGAGGCCACCCGAGCGACCGGTCACCGCGACGCGCACCTGCTCGAGGGCGGACGGATCGGACGCCGCCGCAATGTCGCGCAGCGCTTGTTCCCGCAGAACTATGAGTTCTTCACGCATGTGCCTGGAATTGTAGCCGCTCCCCCGTGGAGGGCGAGCGTCTCTCTGAGCCGTAGACTCTCCGAGCCGGAGGCCCCGCGAGCCGCCTTCAAGGGAGGGACGAGCGGCCTGCTCGTCCGTCAACCCTCCAGCGGGCACGCGGGCCGCGTGCTCCTACCGGCTCAAGCCGCCTTCAGCGCGGCCGCACCTTTGGCCACGATCTGTTTGAACGTGTCCTCGTCGGCCACGGCCAGATCGGCCAGCATTTTGCGGTTGATGGCGATGGACGCCAGTTTGAGGCCTTCCATCAGTCGGCTGTAGGTGATCCCCTCGGCGCGGCACGCGGCATTGATGCGCGTGATCCACAGTCCGCGGAGGTTCCGTTTGCGCGTCTTGCGGTCGCGGGTGGCCCAGACTTGGGCTTTCATCCGCGCGTCCTTGGCGTAACGGAAGAGTTTGCTGCGACGGCCGCGGTAACCCTTGGCCTTCGACACCATCGTTTTGCGCCGCTCGCGACTGGCCGGCGCGTTTGTTGCTCTTGGCATTTATTGTCCCGCCTTGCGGCGGTCTCCTCGGGACGGATCGTTTCGTTGTTCGGCCCCGCACCTCATCCATCCCGTGAGCCCCGATTCGCGGGGCCAGGTGCGCCGGCCGGCGTTCAATTGTCAGCCAAACGGCAGGTTCTCCTTGATGCGGGCCACGTCGGTCACGTCCACCAGGACGTTCTTGGCGAGCTGACGCTTGCGCTTGGCGCTTTTCGACGACAGCAAGTGGCGTCGCGAAGCCTGGGCGCGGAGGACCTTGCCGGAACCCGTGACCTTGAATCGCTTGGCCACGGCTTTCTTTGTTTTTCTGCGTGCTACCGGTTTCGGCATAAGGGGCGGGACAGTAACGGCCGCCCCGATCCGGGGCAAGCCTTTCCTACTCCATCCAGTTGAGGATGTTGAAATTCGCGCTGACCATCACCATGACCACCGTGGCCACCGTGAGGAAGCCGACGGCGGCACCGCTGGCGGCAAGGATGAGCAAATTGCGGATGAAACGGTCTTCAGGATCTTGGCTGACCATCAAGAATACCTACCAGCGGGGCGGCGGGCAGCCAAGCCCCTTCGCGTTCGATCAGAGCGCGTGCTGCTCGAGGAGGTCGAGGGGCACGATGGCCAGGGCGGCCTCGTTGGTTGCCTCGAGGTTGACCCGTGGAGCCCGGCCCGCCTCGCAGGCTTCCAGCCAGCGGCCGGCGCAGAGGCACCAGTGGTCGCCGGGCCGGAGCCCGGGAAAACTGTATTGCGGCACCGGCGTGCTCAAGTCGTTGCCGCGCTCTTTGGAGAAGGCGAGGAATTCGGCGGTCATGACGGCGCAAACCGTGTGCGAGCCGTGGTCCTGGGCGCACGTATGACAATGTCCGTCGCGGAAGAAACCGGTCTGCGGATCGAAGCTGCAGGGCTCGAGCGGTCCGCCGCGGACGTTGCGCGCCTGCTTGCTTCCCTCGCCCGGACTGAGATCGCGGACGGACATGGCTACCAACCGAGAATGAGAGCGAACATGAGCGGGGCGACGATGGTGGCGTCGGACTCGATGATATATTTCGGCGTGTGCGCCTCGAGTTTGCCCCAGGTGATTTTTTCGTTGGGCACGGCGCCGGAGTAAGACCCGTAGCTGGTGGTCGAGTCGCTGATCTG
Organism: uncultured Verrucomicrobiae bacterium; assembly: GCA_963776165.1. Lineage (GTDB taxonomy): Bacteria > Verrucomicrobiota > Verrucomicrobiia > Chthoniobacterales > JACTMZ01 > JACTMZ01. Next base: position 70,372 of record CAVZLI010000010.1, on the reverse strand, counting down.
GCAGAAGTAGGCCCAGACGGGGATGTCTTCCAGTTGCAGATCCTGGTGCAGCATGGGCACGACGCAGATCGGGAAGTCACCGGCGATACCCCCGCCGATCTGGTAGAAGCCGACCGGTGTCGGTGAGGTCTTTTGATACCAGTCGGCCAGGTAAGTCATGTATTCGATGCCGCTGCGGACGGTGTGGACGTTTTTGATTTCGCCGGTGATGACGTGGGAGGCATACATATTGCCCAGCGTGGAGTCCTCCCACCCCGGCACGATGATCGGGATGTTTTTTTCCATGGCGGCGATGACCCAAGAGTCCTTGGGGTCGATCTGGTAATACTGCCGGAGCTTGCCGGACTTGATGGTGCGCCACATGAACTCGTGCGGGAAGTAACGCTCCCCCGCGGCATCGGCCGCTACCCATTCCTCGAGAACGGCTTTTTCCAGCCGCCGCATGGCTTCCATTTCGGGGATGCACGTGTCGGTCACGCGGTTCATGTGCCGGTCGAGGAGCGCTTGTTCATCGGCCGGCGTCAGGTCGCGGTAATGTGGGACGCGCTCGTAATAATCGTGAGCGACCAGATTGAAGATGTCTTCCTCGAGGTTGGCGCCGGTGCAGGAAATGATGGCGACTTTGTCGCGGCGGATCATTTCGGCCAAGGAGAGTCCGAGTTCGCCCGTGCTCATGGCGCCGGCCAGGGAGACGAGCATTTTTCCACCGTCATCGACCAGCTTGCTGTAAGCATCGGCGGCGTCGACAAGCGCGGCGGCGTTGAAGTGGCGGTAGTGGTGACGGATGAAATCGGAAACGGGACGGCTCATGGGTCAGATTTTCACGTGGAAGGATTCGCCCGCTTTGACCGAGCGGCAAAAGGCGGCGAGCAAGCGGGCCATGGCGTCGAGATCGCGGAGATCAACGACCTCGACCGGGGAATGCATGTAGCGGTTGGGCATGCCGAGGTAGGCCGAGGGAATGCCGCCCTTTTGCAGGAAAAAGGCGTCCGTGTCGGTGCCGGTCCGCCGGGGAGCTGCTTCGGTTTGCACGGGGATTTTGCTTTTGGAAGCCACGTCGAGGAGGCGTTGCACGACCAGCGGATGGTTGGAACTGCCGTGCGAGAGAACCGGCCCCTTGCCGAGTCCGATGTCGCCGTGCTTCGGCTTGGAGCAATTCGGGATGTCCGTGCCGTGCGTGACATCGACGATGAGCGCCACATCGGGGTGCAGACGGTAGGCAGCCATGGTGGCGCCGTAGAGTCCGTTCTCTTCCTGCACGGTGGACACGGCGGTCACGCAGACCGGCAGGCGTTCCGCGGCGAGCAGGCGCAGAGCTTCGGCCGCGGACCAGACCCCGACGCGGTTGTCGCACCCGCGGGCCGTGACTCGCTCGCCGGCCAGATGCTCGAAGCCATCGGCGTAGGTGACCGCGTCCCCCACCCGCACCATTTTGGCGGCCTCCGCTTTGGAGGAAGCGCCGATGTCGATATACATTTCGTGCAACTCCGGCACTTTCTTCCGGTCATCAGGCTCCTGCAGATGGATAGCCAGCGAACCGGTCACGCCGGGCACCGTGCCTTTGGGGCCGTGGACCCGGACGCGTTGCCCGCGGAACAGCGCGCGGTCGATGCCGCCGATCCCTTGAACGTAAAGAAAGCCGTCATCGCTGATGTGCGAGACCATGAAACCGAGTTCGTCGATGTGCCCGGCAAGGACGATGTGCGGACCGTCAGACGGATCGCCGAGCCGGGCGAAGGCGTTGCCGTAGGCGTCGGTGGTGAATTCGTCGCAATGAGGTCTGACGTAATCGGCCCAGACACGCTGGGCCCGTGTTTCAAAGCCGGAGGGCGACGGGGTGGCGATGAGCTTTTCGAAAAATTGGAGCGGGGCCTTGTCCACGAGGGCACTATGCAAACCGTAGACGACCGGGGCAAGACCTCGACGGCGAAAATTCCTTCGGGCACGATGCGCCTCCCCGATGAGTTTTTCCGGTGCCACCATCCGCGAATTGCGGCCGACCTTGCGTTTGGCAGCACCGATCACCGCAGGGCAAGTCGGCCAAATGCTCATGGGCGTGGCGGACACGATCATGGTCGGCCACGTCGGCACCTTGGCGCTCGCGGCGTGCGCTTTCGGCAACAGCATGCTCATGGTCATTGCCGTTGCCGGCTTCGGCGTGCTCACCGCGGTGTCCATCCGCGTTTCCCACGCGCACGGCGCCGGCTTGGCGCAGGCCATGGCACGCGCCTACTACGGCGGGATCGGGCTTTCGGTCATCGGCGGCGTGCTCTGCGCCGTCGGGGTGCAGCTTGTTTATCCCCTCTTCCATCATCTCGGGCAGGCCCCGGGCGTGGTCGAAGAGGCGCGAGCTTACACGATCATTGTGGCGTGGTCCCTGATCCCGGCGTGGCTGACCGCCACGGCAAGGAATTTCTTGGAGAGCCAATCGCGGCCGTGGCCGGCGTTCTGGATCATGTTCGGCGGCGTGCTGCTCAATGTGTTTCTCAACTGGGTGCTGATCTTCGGCAACCTCGGGGCGCCGGAACTGGGGTTGGCCGGCGCCGGTTGGGCCACGCTGATCAGCCGCATCGCTACTTTCGTGGCCATGACGTGGTTCGTCCTCGGGGCCAGCAGCGCGCCGACCGAGGGATGGAAGCCGGACTTGGAATGGTGGCGGGAGCAGGGCGCGCTGCTCAAGCTGGGGATTCCCGCGGGTCTGCAACTCTTGAGCGAAGTGGGCGCGTTTGCCGTGGCCGCTCTGCTTATCGGGCGGCTCGGGGCCGTGCCGCTGGCCGCCCACCAGATCGCCATCACCTGCGCCTCGACCACCTTCATGGTCCCGCTGGGTGTGGCCATGGCCTCGACGGTGCGGATCGGCCAGGCGGTAGGCCGCGGACGCAGCGAGTTGCTGCGCCCGATCGGGGCCGGCGCGTGGTCGATCGGGCTGATGGCCATGGCGGCCTTCAGCGTCGTGCTCATCACATCGGGACACGCCATCGCGCGGGCTTTTGTCAGCGACCCGGCGGTCATTGTCATCGCCGCGCAGTTGCTCGTCATCGCCGGCATTTTCCAACTGGTCGACGGCGTGCAGGTGATCGGGTCGGGGCTGCTGCGCGGCCTGCGCGACACCAAGGCACCGATGTGGATCACTTTGGCCGCTTACTGGGGCATTGCCCTGCCGCTGGGCGGATGGCTGACGTTCGGGCGCGGTGAGGGTGCGGCCGGGATGTGGATCGGCTTGGCGTGGGGATTGCTCGTCGCTGCAATCTTGCTCGTCGTGCGCTTTGTGCGGAAGACGCGGGTGGTTTGAATGACTGCGCCGTAGGGCCCGCTGGCCCAGCGGGCTGCTCGAAGTTGTCGGACGGCTGGGCCAGCCGTCCCTACCGGGGGGATGGACTGCGTCAGTGGCTCAGCGCGTAGGCCAAATGCGGAGTGTAGAGCTTCGGCTCGAGCAGGAAGCTGTCGTGCCCCTTCTCGGAGTGCACGGTCAGGCGGAGATGCGGGACGGCCGCTTTCTTCAATTCGGCGCAGATTTCGGTCTGGTAATCCGGATAGAAGCAGCAATCGCTGTCGATAGTGAAGACGAGATAATGCTGGTGCTGGCACCGGGCGAAGAGCGGTTTGACACCGGCTTTTTTGGCGTCTTCGTAGAGGTCGAATTGCTGCCAGGCGTCGATGATGCGCAGGTAGCTGTTGGCATCGAAGCGCTTCACGAATTTCTGCCCCTGATAGAGCATGTAGCTCTCGAGGGAACTGGACAATTCATACCACGGCAGGTCGAGTTCGGGTTTGACGATGTCGACGCGCGCGCGTTCCTCGATGACGTCGGCGTAGAGGAAAGTTTTGTGGCTGATCATGCGGGCCAAGGCCAACCCTTGGACCGGCCCCGGCGTGCCGTAATAGTTGCCGCCCCGGAAATCCGGATCACGGGTGATGGCAATGATCTGCTCGAGGTTGTGCATTTGCTGCAGGCCGTGCGAGCGGAGGCCGGTGCCGATGGTGATGACGTTGTCCACCTTGTCCGGCCAATGGACAGCCAGATCGAGCGACATCATGCCTCCGAGCGAGGTGCCGACCACGGCGTGGAGCTTACCGATGCCGTAGTGTTCGAGGACGGGAAGTTGGGAGCGCACGATGTCGCGGACGGTGATGCGCGGAAAGTCCCCGCCGTAGATTTTGCCGGTGGCAGGATTGATCGAGCATGGACCGGTCGAACCGTAGCAACTGCCGAGGTAATTGGCGCAGATGATGAAATACTTGTCCGTGTCGAGCGCGCGTCCCGAACCGATGAAGCCGTCCCACCACCCGGTGTGCATTTCCTCGGTCCATCGGTGGTCGGTGCCGGGCACGACCTCGTTCGTCCCTGCCGCGTGCTGGCTGCCGCTCAGGGCGTGGAAGAGAAGGATGGCGTTGCTGCGGTCGGCGTTGAGTCGGCCGTAGGTCTCGTAGGCGATGGTCACCCCGGGCAAGGATTGGCCGCCCGCGGTGACGAAGGGCTCGTCCGCGCTGCCGAAGGTCAGAAATTGCGTTTCGACCTCGCCGACGCCTTTGCTCATGTCGTGATGCTTATTTCGCCGCGGCCAGGGCCTGATCGATGTCCTCGATTAGATCCTCCGGGTCCTCGATGCCGACGGAAAGACGGATAAGTTCCGGCGTGATGCCGGCGCCACGTTGCTGATCCTCGTTGAGTTGCGAATGCGTGGTAGTGGCCGGATGGATGGCCAAGCTTTTAGCGTCCCCGACATTGGCCAGGTGCGAGAAGATCTTGAGCGACTCGATGAATTTCCGGCCCGCATCCGCGCCTCCTTTGATGCCAAAGACGACCATGGAACCGCCTTTGCCGTGGAGATACTTCTTGTTCAGCTCGTAGTAGGGGTCGTCCTTGAGCCCCGGGAAGCGGACCCACTCGACGTCCCTGTGTTTTTTCAAATGCTCGGCCACGGCCAGTGCGTTGGCGCAATGCTTCTCCATGCGCAGTGGCAATGTTTCGATGCCTTGGAGGAAGAACCAAGAGTTGTCCGGCGCGAGGCAGGCACCGAGATTGCGCAGCGGGACGGTGCGCATGCGGAGGATGAAAGCCAGCGGGGCGAGCGGAGCCGGCAGATCGTGGCCCCAGCGCAGCCCGTGGTAACTCGCGTCCGGATTGTCATATAGCGGATGCTTGCCCGCGCCCCAGTTGAAACGGCCGCTGTCGATCACCACCCCGCCGATCCCGGTGCCGTGGCCGCCGAACCACTTGGTCAGCGAATGGATGACGATGTCCGCCCCGAAGTCGAGCGGTTTGGTCAGGTAAGGCGTGGAAAACGTGGCATCGACGAGCAGCGGGATCCCGTGATCGTGGGCGACCTTGGCGACTTTCTCCAGATCGACGACCTCGAGGGCCGGATTGGAGACGGTTTCGACGAAGATGGCGCGGGTTTTGTCATCGATAGCCTTGGCGAAATTTTGCGGGTCGTTCGAGTCGACGAATTTCACCGTGATGCCGAGGGACGGCAGGATGTCGTTGAACTGCGTGTAAGTGCCCCCGTAGAGGTTACGGGCGCTGACGATGTTGTCGCCGGCCGAGGCCAGGTTGATGATCGAGTAAAAGACACCGCTGGTGCCGGAAGCGACACCGAGCCCACCCATTTCCGGGGCGCCCTCGAGCAAAGCGACGCGTTTTTCCAGCACATCGGTCGTGGGGTTCATCAACCGCGTGTAGATATTGCCCAGTTCTTTCAGGGCGAAGAGGTTGGCGGCGTGCTCGGTGCTTTTGAACACATACGAACTGGTGCGGTAAACGGGCACCGCGCGTGAAAGGGTGGTCGGGTCGGGTTGCTGTCCGCCGTGAAGGCAAAGGGTGTCGAATCTCATGGCTTTTCGGTGATTTGGGTGGAGGGAGATAGTTTCCCCTCCGACGATCAAGTCAACCGCAAAGGCGGCTATGACGCAGGATCAGCGGAGCACTTCGGGAGGCAGGCGGCCCACATTGGCGTCGGGTGCACGGCGATCCCGGGTTGCCTCATCCATGGGCAACAAGGCCGGCCGAGCCGGTAGCGTAAGCCACCATGGCTTGGCCGTTGTGCCGGAAGTGCACGGAGGGAATCTTGCCGCGGTCGTCGTCGAAACCGTAGAACTCCTCGATCATCGGATTGCGCGCGCTGGCCGGCTTCTGGAACGTATTGACCTGCGCCGCAGTGGCGAAAACCACGGTCTTTTCCGGGTGCCGCAAATCCCAGTAGCGCAGCGGCGGCCCACCGCGCGGGGTCCAACCGCCTTGGCCGGACAGGACGACATTGTAGCCGATACCGATGTAGCCGTGCTTGTATTTGGGTTTGAACGGCGTGCCGGCGAAACCGAAGCTCGGGTCGGGGGCAATGTTGCGCGGCACGTAAGGTCCCAGCGGGCCGTTGTCCATGTCGATGGTGCGCTCGCCCTCGGGCTTGCCCAGACTTTTTCCCGGCTCGAAACCGAACCACCACACAGCCCCCTTGGTGCCGTCGACCTCCCCATTGCTGCGATAGGGCCAGAAACGGTAGTTGTTGTCCCCGAGATAAGCGGCTCCACCGGCGGCCAGTTGGCGGATGTTGTTGGCCGAGACGGCGAGCGAGGACATTCTGTAGGCACCCCAGACCGCCGGTGCGGCCACAGCGCACAGGACGATGATCGTCGCGGTGACGACGAGCAACTCGATGAGGGTGAAGGCGGGTTCCTTTCTCATGGGGCTTGGGTCACCGCAATGCGGTAAAAGCGCTGCGGGGGAAGCTCGGCGGTTTCGTCGACGAAAACCATCACTCCCCCGGTGCCGCGTTCGCCCTCGCCCATGGGATACCACGGGCCGGACGGTTCGTTGCTGTATTCCATTTGGTAGACAAAGTTGGTTTTGCTGAGAGCCGAAACACGCGGACTGCCGTGCTCCATGTCGCAAGTCGCTGCAGGCACCGGCAGCCCAGCGGCAAATGGTTGCTCGACGGCTCGGGTCACGAAGCCGGGAGCAAAGCTGTAGGCATCCCACGCGCCGTCGATCAATCCGCGATCACCCGCCCCGATGGGCGCAGAGGTCCACCCGTCGGCGGAATAGGAGGCCGAGCCAGCCACGTCATAAAGAGCCGTGTCATTCGCCTCCCAATCGTAATAGTCAAAACTCCCACCGCGGATGAGGTATTCCCAATACCCGGCGTCCCAATCGCTTTGCGTGCGCAGAGCCTCTTCGCCCGGCGCGTAGCTGAGGGAAAGAACGGACAGGCCGAAGCCGTATTGATCCAGCCCGAGACTGAGCCGGCTGTCGGCGCCCTCACCGGTCTCGAGAACCTCTCCGGTGAAAGGCACCGTTACCACCGTGCTGCCGGCGATGGCCCGGAGCATGTCGATTCCCGTGGCGTCGCCATCCCAACGGTAGCCCCATGCGACGGAGACCGGATTGAGGCCGTCATTCCACTGCAGAACCAGCGCGGCCCGATTTTGCCCCGACCCGACCCAGTATTGGATGTCATCGAAGCTGTTGATTTGCGACCGCGCAGGCAGGCACGAAAAGGGCAGCGCCATGAGGGCTGCGATCCATTTTTTCATCAGTTGTCTTTCTTGTTTGTGCTGGCAAGAGAGACCCTGATGAAGCGTTCCGCGACGAAACGATCAGCAAAGACCACTCCCGCACGCTTCATTTTTGCGATGAAGTTTTTTCGCCCGCGGCCACCCGGCCGCGCGCGCGTCGAGGATGGGCAGGAAGATGTTCGGACTCCCGGTTTGTGAGCGCGTCGGCGCTCGCCTCTCCCCTCGCCTTCACCCGGCACGAGCCGGATTGGCTTTGTTCCCGCGGACGCGGGATGAGGGATTGTTACCGGATACCGCAGCGCAACTGTGGCCGATTCTCACGGCCTTCCCTTGGTCTGCTCATCGGTCTCACCCGGCCGGAGCCGGGTGTTTGTCATGCAAAAGAACGCAACTTCGTTCTAAGGGTGCGATCCCGGCGCGTCAATCCCCCTTGCCAAAAATCGCGCCTCCGACCTCAATGTCCTCCATGCGCAACCAACACGCGTGGACCCACCGGACCGAGGATGGCGAGAAGCGCGAGGTGCGCGCGGTGAAAAACCAGGGGCGATGGCGTCTGCAGTCCAAGCTCAGACACGAGGAAAACTGGACCTACCACGATACGCCCGAGCGGACTGACTTGGAGGAACTACGGGACATCCTCTGGCGCAAATACCAGCGCCGTCGCGCCTCGCACGAGGACGTGTTGTTGGCGGACAAGATGCTGGCCGACCTGGCCGGTTCCTAACGCTGCGCCGCCGCGTCGCGGTATTGGATGTAACCGGTGCGCGCCGAAATGTAGGGATCGAGTGCGTTCTGGGTCGCCAAGTCATACTGATCCATCTGGTCGGGCACGCCGTGCGCACCGGACGGAGCGGAGACAGCGGTGGTCCACCCTGCGCCGCCGAAGATGAAGCCGAGCCAAGCCACCGGATTGAGCGCGGTGTCACCCGCCGTTCCGACGATGTCGCGGCAACTCGAGGGACCGAGAACGGGGAAGACGAGGTAAGGACCGTGCGGGATGCCCCACTTGGCGAAGGTTTGTCCGGTGTCGGACTTGGGCACATCGGACAGGGCGGGAATTTTATCGGCGGGCTTCATGAGGCCGCCGACCCCGGCGGTGGAGTTGACGACGAAGCGTCCGGTTTCCTTGGCCGTACGGTCGAAGCGCCCCTGCAGGGTGTGGTTGACGAAGCGCACGGGGAAACGGACGTTCTCATAGGCGTTGCGCACACCACGCCGCACGAGGTCGGGAAAAATGAACTTGTAGGCCTTGGAAAAAGGCTTGGCTATGTAGGTGTAGAGTTGGTGATTGAACCAGAAGATGCCGCGATTGACGGGCTCGATCGGGTCGTGGACTTTGACCTCGGCCACGTCATCCCAATCGTCGTCTCCCGCATACTCTTTGCCGTCGGCCGCAGGTGCCGAGGCGGTCGGCGCGGGGGTTTCCGCGGCCTCGCGCGCTTTGCCCGCACAACCGGCGGCCGCCAGCATGGAGAGGCAAGCGAGAAGCAGCGCCGGAATTTTCATCACGTTTTGGCGGCGGATTCCTTGAGCGAGTCGAGCACGGCCGCCACGCCGCCTTTTTTGTAAAGCTCGCCGAATTGCGCCCGGTAGTTGGCGATCAAGCTGACGCCCTCGGCGAGGATGTCGGTGACCAACCAGCTGCCCCGGTCTTCCATGCGGTAGACGATACTGTAGCGACTCCCCTTGTAGAGCATGGTGGTAGGAATCTCGACCTTGCCGGGGGCCGGCGATTTGCCCTTGAGATATTCGATCTTGGGCTGCTCGCCGGGGGTGAATTTATTGCTGTAACTGCGGATGATGAGCTTGGTGAAAAGGCGGGTGGCCTCTTTTTGCTGCGCGGGGGTGAACTGACGCCAACCCGGCCCGATGGCGCGACGGGTCATGGACTCGAAGCAAATACGCTTTTCGAGGATGGGTTGGATTTTGTCCGCCATGGGCCGGCCGCCTTTCGACTTCTCGGCGACGGCGAGGACCTCGGTCATGCCCTCGCGCAGGGTGGCTTCCGCGCCGGCGTCGGCACGCGATGCAGCAATCGGGATGAGCACGAAGGCGCAAAGTGCGGCAAGGAGCGATCTGATCATGGCTCGGGTGTGGGTTCGGGTTCGGAGCCGGAGGCGTCGGCTTCCTCCACGCTGCCGAACGCCATCTTGCTGATGAGAGACTCGAGCTCGATGGCGGATTCGGTATCGATGATGCGGGCGGCGGGTGCAAGAAACTCCTCCTCGGCACCGGGAGCAAGGGCGATGAATTTGTCGCCGATCAACCCGGAGGTCTTGATGGACGCCATGGTGTCGGCCGGAAGTTGCACGCCGGAGCGGATTTTCAGATCGACGATGGCACTGTAGTCGGAAGGATCCAGCCGGATGCCTTCGACTCGACCCACGTTGACGCCCGCGAGCATGACCAGGGCGCCGGTGTTCAGGCCACCCGTATTGGCAAAGCGGGCCTCCACCTCGTAGGTGTCGCCACCGACAAATTCACCCGCGCCCAATTTGACCGTGAGGTAGACCAGCGCCGCGAGGCCGAGGAGGACGAAAAGCCCCACACCGAGTTCGAGTTTCGTGTCTCTCATGGTTCTTCTTGCGGCAAAGCATCGCCCCGGCGCAGTGCGTCCAAGGTGGCACGCAAAGCATCCGGGCTGTCGCGGAATGATTGAACCACCGGATGCCCCGAGGCGGCAAACTCTTCCGGCGTTCCGGAGAAGCAAATTTCACCCTGATGCAACAGCGCGACCATGCAGCTCACGGCCAGCGCCTCGACGACATCATGGGTGACGATCAGCGCGGTGAAGCCGAAGAGTGCCTGGTATTTGGCGATCATGGCGAAGACTGCGTTGCGGCGCAGCGGATCGAGTCCGGCGGTGGGCTCGTCGAAAAAGACCATCTCCGGCTGGGTGACGATGGCGCGGGCCAACGCGAGACGCTTCTGCATGCCGCCCGAAAGCATACCCGGGTAGCGCCCGGCATGCTCGTCGAGTTCCAACTGCGCCAACGCTTGCATGGCCCGCTCCCGGATCTCCGTGCGGGAAAGATTGGTCGTCTGCTCGAGCGGCAGCGCCACATTCTGCAACGCGGTCAGGGAATCGAAGAGCGCGTTGCCCTGGAACAGAAAACTGCAGCGGCGCCGGAAGGAATCGCGCACGGTGCGCTCGCGGAAATCGAGCGGCCGGCCTTCGAAAAAAACCTCGCCATCATCGGGGTCCTCCACCCCGGCGAGGCACTTCAGCAGGACCGATTTGCCCGCCCCGCTCGGACCAAGCACGCTGAATATGCTACCGCGGTCGACCGCGAACCCCACGTCCCGCAGCACAACGCGCCCGTCGAAGCCCTTGCGCAACGCGCGAACCCGGAGCAAGGCATCGATGTTGGCGGCGGTCATGGGTCAGACAAGAAAGGAAGTGATGATGTAGTCCGCCGCGAGAATGCCGATGCTGGAGATGACGACCGCCTTGGTGGTCGCGGCGCTCACGGCCCGCGCGCCGGTAGCGCCCTTGATGCGGTGCGCGTTGAAGCCCTGGTACGCGCAGATGGCCGTGGTAAGCAGGCCGAAAGTCACCGCTTTGATCAGGCACTCACGGACATCCTCGGCATCGACCGCGCGATAGACCGACGACCAGTAAACCCCGGGGTCGACGCCGAGGAGGAGCGATCCCGAGAGGCTTCCACCCCACAGGCCGACAGCGACAAAGAGCGCCGTCTGGGCCGGAAAGACGAAAGCCGCAGACAAAAGCCGCGGCGTGACGAGATACCCGCGGCTGCTGATGCCCATGGTGTCGAGGGCGGCAATCTGTTCCGAATTGCGTTGGATGCCGAGTTCCGCAGCCAAGGCCGAGCCCGCTTGCCCGACGAGCATGAGCGCGGCCAGCACGGGCGCCATTTCCCGCACCAAACTGAGAGAAACCAAAGCCCCGAGCAGCCCCTCGGAACCGAAGCGGTTGAGCACATAATAACCCTGCAAGCCGAGGACCATTCCGGTGAACGCGCCGACAATGAGAATGACCGGCAAGCAGCGGAATCCTTGCTCATAGACGGCGCGCCCGATGCGACCGGGCAAGCGCTTGGTCGCGAAGATGGCACCGAGAGAGGTCGCGACAAAGAGGCCAAAATCCCCTAGACCCCTGACCCGATTGAGAGTGTAACTGCCGATGCTGCCAACCACGGCCCATGGCTATGGCACAAGGATGCGCGGGATGCAAAGTCCCTTTCACCCCCGGTGCCACGGCTATTTCTCCGCGTGCAGCCGCGGACGATGTTCGCCGGAGCAACCCGCGGGCCGGCAATCCGGCGGAAGCGCTTTCCATGAACTGGCATCGGTTTATGCTGGCGCGCCATGCGCACGAGCGAACTGCGGGCGACCGACAAGCAATACCTGTGGCATCCCTTCACCCAGATGCGCGACTGGTGTGCACCGGAGCACGATCCGCTGGTCATTGCCGGGGGCCGCGGCAGCCTGCTCATCGACAGCGAGGGCGCCGAATACCTCGACGGCAACAGCTCGATCTGGACGAATATTCACGGCCACTCGCATCCGAAAATCGTCGCGGCGCTCCAGCGGCAGGCGGCGACGTTGGCCCACAGTTCGTTTCTCGGCTTCACCAACGAGCCGGCCATCCGTCTGGCGGAAAAGTTGGTTGCGCTTTTCCCGGGCAACACGCTGACCCGCGTTTTCTATTCCGACGACGGCTCCACCGCCATCGAGGTGGCGCTCAAAATGGCGGTGCAGTTCCACCAATTGACCGGACATCCGGAGCGTTGCCGCTTCGCCGCCTTCGACCGTGCTTACCACGGGGACACGGCGGGCGCGGCGAGTCTCGGCGGTATCGCGGCGTTCCATGACCGCTTCGCCCCCCTCAGCTTTCCGGTGGTGCAGGTGAGCGATCTTCCGGCCCTCGAGGCACTCGACCCCGCAACCACTTCCTCGCTGGCCGGCATTGTCATCGAACCGCTGATCCAGGGAGCCGCCGGCATGCGCACGTGGCCGCGCGGGTTGCTCCGCGATTTGCGCGCCTGGTGCGACCGGCACGGCGTCTTCCTCATCCTCGACGAGGTCATGACCGGATTCGGCCGCACGGGAAAAATGTTCGCCTGCGAGCACGAGAATGTCGTGCCGGACTTCATCGCTTTGGCCAAAGGCCTGACCGGTGGAACCACACCCCTGGCCGCCACACTGACCACGGAAAAAGTCTACGAGGCTTTCCTTGGCGACTACGCGGAGATGAAGACGCTGTTCTACGGCCACAGCTATTGCGGCAATCCGCTGGGTTGCGCGGCGGCCTTGGCCTCGCTGGAGGTTTTCGAGGAGGAACACACGTTGGAAAACCTGCCGCCGAAAATCCACCGCCTCGGAGAACTGCTCTGCGATCTGGCCGCCGACCCGCACGTCGGGGCGGTGCGGCAATGCGGGTTCATGGCCGGCATCGACGTGGTGCAAGCGGATGGCTCCCCCTACCCTTGGCAGGATCAGACGGGGACGAGAATCTGCCTCGCGGCGCGCGCCCACGGTCTTTTGACCCGCCCGATCCGCGACACCCTCGTGCTCATGCCCCCTTTGTGTTTCACCGAAGCGGAACTGCAGCGGGCCGTGGCCGCCCTGCGGGCGGGAATCGGCGAGGTTTGCCGCGGAAATTGACACCGACGCCCGCGGCGGATAATCCTACACGTTCTTTCTCAACCAAATTTTACCCACACTCATGAGCAAAACCTCGAAGAAAAAAGGCGGCAAAAAAGCAAAGGCAACCGCGGGAACCAAAGGCAAATACGTTTACTACTTCGGCGACGGCAAGGCCGACGGCAATGGTACGATGAAGGCGCTGTTGGGCGGCAAGGGCGCCAACCTGGCGGAAATGACCCGCATCGGTCTGCCCGTCCCCTGCGGCTTCACCATCACCACCGAAGTCTGCACCTACTACTACGACCACAAACGCACCTACCCCAAGCAGCTCGACGCGCAGATCGACGCCGCCGTGGCCAAGATGGAGAAATCCATGGGCAAAAAATTCGGCGAGCGTGGAAAACCCGCTGCTTGTGGCCGTCCGCTCCGGCGCGCGCGATTCCATGCCGGGCATGATGGACACCATCCTCAACCTCGGCCTGAATGACGCCACGGTGGCCGGCCTGGCCCGGCTGACCGGCAACGAGCGTTTCGCCTGGGACTGCTACCGCCGTTTCATCCAGATGTATGGCGACGTGGTCATGGGCGTGCAAAAGCGTCCCGGCGAGGAGCACGAACCGTTCGAAGCAGTCATCGAGGGCCTCAAAGCCGAGCTCTTCCCCGACGATCCGCACATCGAGCGACACCGACCTCGACGCGGATGCGCTCAAGGAAATGGTCGAACGCTTCAAGGAGCTGGTCAAGGAGCGCACCGGCAAAACCTTCCCCAACGACCCGCGGGAGCAGCTCAAAGGCGCCGTCGGCGCCGTCTTCGGCTCGTGGAAGAACGACCGCGCCATCGTCTACCGCCGCAAATACAACATCCCCCACGAATGGGGCACGGCGGTCAACGTGCAGGCCATGGTGTTCGGCAACATGGGCATGACAGCGGCTCCGGGGTCGCCTTCACCCGCGATCCGGCCAGCGGCACGAAAGTCCTCTACGGCGAATTCCTGATCAACGCCCAGGGCGAAGACGTGGTGGCCGGCGTGCGCACGCCGGAAGCCGGTCATCGGCATGGAGAAGAAATTCCCGCCCGCCTACCGCGAACTGCTCAAGGTGCAGAAAGCCCTCGAGAAGCACTTCAAAGACATGCAGGACTTCGAGTTCACCGTCGAGGACGGCAAGCTCTACATGCTGCAGACCCGCAACGGCAAGCGCACCGGCCTCGCCGCGGTGAAGATCGCCTGCGACATGGTGAAGGAGAAGCTCATCGACTGGAAGACCGCGGTCACGCGCATCCCGGCCGACCAGCTCGACCAATTCCTCGCCCCGATCTTCGACCGCGAAGCGGTGAAGAAGGCCAAGGTCATCGCCAAGGGACTCCCCGCCGGCCCCGGCGCCGCCTCCGGCAAGATCTACTTCAATGCCGAACGCGTGTGGAAGCCGCGGCCAACGGCGAAAAGGTGCTCCTCGTCCGCGTCGAGACCTCGCCGGAAGACCTGCGCGGCATGATCGCCGCCGAGGGCATTCTGACCGCCCGCGGCGGGGTCAGCTCGCACGCCGCGCTGGTCGCCCGTCAGATGGGCAAGGTCTGCGTCTGCGGCGCCGGCGCCCTGCACATCGACTACCACGACAAGACACTCAAAGTCGGCGGCCAGACCTACAAGGAGGGCGATTACATCTCGATCGACGGCACGGCCGGCGAAGTCTACGCCGGCCAAATCAAGACCGCGCCCTCGGAAATCATCCAGGTGCTCGTCGACAAGACGCTGCCCGCCGCGAAGAGCGCGATCTACAAGGATTTCGCGCAGCTCATGACGCTGGTGCGGCAAAGCCAGCCGCCTGCGGCGTGCGCACCAATGCCGACACGCCCGAGCAGACGGCCAACGCCATCGCCTTCGGCGCCGAGGGCATCGGCCTTTGCCGCACCGAGCACATGTTCTTCGAGGGCGACCGCATCGACGCGATGCGCGAGATGATCCTCGCCGAGAACGAGGAAGACCGTCGCAGGCCGCCTTGGCCAAGCTGCTGCCTTACCAGCGCGAGGACTTCGCCGGCATCTTCAAGGCGCTCAAAGGCCTGCCGGCCACCATCCGCCTGCTGGACCCGCCGCTGCACGAGTTCCTGCCGCACGACCGATGCGCAGCAGAACGCCTTGGCCAAGAAACTCGGCATCAGCGCCGACAAGATCGCCAAGCGCGTGCACGACCTGCACGAGTTCAACCCCATGCTCGGCCACCGTGGCTGCCGCCTCGGCATCGCCTATCCGGAAATCACCGAGATGCAGGCTCGCGCCATCTTCGAGGCCGCCGCCGAGGTGCAGAAGAAAGGCATCAAAGTCCGTCCCGAGATCATGATCCCGCTGGTTGGGTTCTCCAAGGAACTCGAACTCCAGGTGGAGATCGTCCACCGCGTGGCCGCCGAGGTGGTCAAGGAGAAGAAGACCAAGTTCAACTACCTCGTCGGCACGATGATCGAAGTGCCCCGCGCCGCGCTCGTCGCCGACGAGATCGCGGAGGACGCCGAGTTCTTCAGCTTCGGCACCAACGACCTCACCCAAACCACGCTGGGCATGAGCCGCGACGACTCCGGCAGCTTCCTGCCCGTCTATCAGGACCTGGAGATCGTGCAAGAAGAACCCGTTCGCCAGCGTCGACACCGCGGGCGTCGGCCAACTGATGCGAGATCGCCGTGCGAACCGGGCGCAAGACCCGCAAGAAACTCAAGCTCGGCATCTGCGGCGAGCACGGCGGCGATCCGGACAGCGTGGCCTTCTGCCACGAGCTCGGCCTGGACTATGTCAGCTGCTCGCCCTTCCGCGTGCCCGTCGCCCGCCTCGCCGCGGCCCAGGCCGCGCTCAATTAAGCCGGGATTTCCCTCCCGTCATCCCGTCCCGTGCGCCGCGCGGGGCGGGATTTTTATTTGCATCGGACACAAAACGAAGGACTCTCCCAACAATGAAGTTAGCCCTCCGGGCGGCCCTGCTCACCGCCGCTCTTACCCTCCCCGTCATCGCGCGTGAGTTCACCGTGGTCACCTACAATGTGGAAAACCTCTTCGACGCCGACGGCCAAGCGGTGTTCGATGACTATCAGGAAACCGGCGAGGAAAATGCCTACTCGCCGGCCAAACTCCTGGTCAAATTGCAGAACATCGGGCGCGTCTTGCAGACCTTCAACAAGGGCGCCGGACCGGAGGTGATCGCTTTCAATGAATTCGAGATCGACTTCACCCCCGACTCGAAAGCCACCGACCACGCCGCCGTCCTGGAAAAATACAAGGACGTGACGGTCGAGGAAATGCTGACCACGAAATTGGATGATGAGATCCGCGGCCTTCCGGTGGAGGTTCTGCTGCTCAAGTATCTCGAGGACGAGGGCATGGGCGGTTACCAAGTTGCCGTGGGAGAGGACGAAGCCGACCTTTCTCTCCTCGAGACGACCGACCGGTCCGTGCGTCGCAAGGCGCACAAGAATGCCGTTTTCAGCAAGTTCCCCATCAAGGACGTGAAGAGCCACGCCACTCCCGACGCGCGCGACATTCTCGAAACCACCCTCGATATCGACGGCCAGCCTCTGATCCTCTTCGTCAACCACTGGAAGTCCCGCGCCAGCGACCTCAATGCCGAACAGACGCGGCGGCTCAATGCCCGGACGCTGCGGGACAGGCTCGATGCCATCATGGCGGAAAATCCTTCGGCCGACATCCTCGTGGCCGGAGACTTCAACAGCCAATACAACCAGACCAAAGCCAATCCGCACCTCGGCAAAACCGCGGTCAATGACGTGCTCGGTTCGCAGGGCGACGAAGCGACCACCGCGGCGTCGACCGGTTTTTCCCTCTATAATCTCTGGCACGAACTGCCCCCCGAGAAACGCTACTCCGACAGCTACGACGGAAAGTGGGGCACGCTGATGCAAAAAATGGTGACCCCGGGTCTCTACGACCACCGCGGCGTGCAATACGTCGACAACTCCTTCGAGGTGGTCATGGTGGACGGCGTCAACACCGTCGGGGCGCTCAACTTACCGCGGCGATGGACGAATTTCGGCGCTGGCGCCGGCACGAGTGACCACTTCCCCATTGCCGCGAAGTTCCGCACCGTGGAAGAGGACGACACGGCCGAGCGTCTCGAGTTGTCCGGCCCGGGGCGCGAGGAGGATGCCCCGACGGAATTGATGGAAGTTGGTTTCGATTCGCTGGAAACGGACGACGTGCCTGCCTTCGAGTCCCTCCAGGGGAAGGATCCGGCCACGCAGATCGGCGAACTGTTCCGCGTGCGCGGCAAGATCACCTCGCTGCGCCCCCTCGCCATCGAGGTCGGCGGTGAAAAGTATCTGCTCTATTCGCACAACAAGGATCTCCGGCAGCAGCTGCGCTCCTACCCCAAGGAAGGACGCCTCGAATTCATCGGGGAACTCGCGACGCATCGCGGCCAGTTGCAATTCGTCGTCGGCGATGAGGACTGGATCCTCAAGGAGCCGAAACCGGCGAAGGACTGACGTTTGAAAATGTAGCGGCGGTCTATGACCGTCGGTGCCCTGCTGACCAAAAGTGTTCCGGCGGTCATAGACCGCCGCTACAGCACCGGGGACTTTGCGGCTACTCGCCGCGGTCTTCGATCGGGACGTAATCGCGCTCGGTGGCGCCCGTGTAGACTTGGCGCGGACGGTGGATCTTCATCTTGGGCGTGGAAGCCACTTCGCGCCAGTTGGCGATCCACCCGGGCATGCGGCCGATGGCAAACATGACGGGGAACATATCCACCGGAATACCGATGGCGCGCAGAATGATGCCGCTGTAAAAATCCACGTTGGGATACAGCTTGCGGGAAACGAAGTATTCGTCGTTGAGCGCGGCCTGCTCGAGGTGTTGGGCGATGTCGAGGAGCGGGTCCTGGATGCCCATCGAGGTGAGCACGCGCTTGGCCGCCTCGCCGAGGATGCGGGCGCGCGGGTCGTAATTCTTGTAGACCCGGTGACCGAAGCCCATGAGGCGGCGTTCGCCTTTCTTGGCGGCCTCGATGGCCTTGCGTCCGTCGTCACCGGAAGCGCTGATTTCCTCGAGCATTTCGATGACTGCGGCATTGGCCCCGCCGTGGAGCGGTCCCCAGAGAGCGCTCACGCCGGCCGAAACGCTGGCGAAAAGATTGGCCCCGCTGGAGGCGACCATGCGCACGGTCGAGGTGCTGCAGTTTTGCTCGTGGTCGGCATGGAGAAGGAGGATGAGATCGAGGGCCTCGGTGACTTCCGGCTTCGGGTTGTAGTCCCGGTAGGGCTCGGAAAACATCATGTGGAGGAAGTTGGCCGCGTAGCGCAAGTCCCAGCGCGGGTAGACGAAGGGCAACCCGAGTTTGGTGCGGTAAGACATGGCCGCGAGGGTGCGCACTTTCGAGATGAGCAACGCCGCCGCCCAATCGAAATGCTCCTCGTCGAGCTGCTTCTTGTGGCTCGTCATTTCAGGGTAATAACAACCCAGCGAATTGAGCATGGCCGAAAGGATGGCCATGGGATGCGAGGTGTGCGGGAAGCCTTCGAAGAAATGCCGCATGCCCTCGTGGACCGAGGCGCTGGAGGAAATGCGGCCGCGGAATTTGGACAGCTGTTTGGAGGAAGGCAGTTCGCCGTAGATGATGAGGAAGGCGGTCTCGAGGAAAATTGAATCGTTGGCCAGATCCTCGATGCGGTAGCCGCGGTGGCGCAAAATCCCCTTCTCGCCGTCGATGAAGGTGATGTCGCTGCTGCAGGAACCGGTGTTGGCGTAACCGTCGTCGTAGGTGATGTAGCCGGTCTGGTCGCGCAGCGTCCGCACATCGATGGCGTGCTCCTGTTCGGAGCCGACAACGACCGGCAGGTCGAAGGAGCGGCCATCGGGCAGTTTCAGATTGGCTTGCAAGGGATCGGCCATGGCAAAAGACCATTCAGTTAACCCGCCCGTCGCGAACGAGGCAAACAAAAGCCCCCCCGCCGCGGAAACTTTTTTGGTGTCCGTCCGCGGACCTTCAGGCCCCGGGTATCTGCGCCTTGCGCATATCGCCCTCTCCGAGAAATGCGCGGTGGAAAGCGTAGGCGTTCTCGAAACTTTGCGGCGTGTGGGCCGCGCCGCCCAGTGCAAGATAGCGGCGCAGCAACGGACGGTAGTCCGGGTGAGCGCACTCAATGATGAGCTCGGCCCGCTCGTGCGGGGATTTTCCCCGCAGGTCGGCCACCCCGTGCTCGGTGACGATGACCTGAACGCTGTGCTCGCTGTGGTCGAGGTGCGAGACCATGGGAACGATGGGGCTGATTTTGCCGCCTTTGACCGCGGAGGGACAGGTGAAGATGGAAATATAGGCGTTGCGAGTGAAGTCGCCCGACCCGCCGATGCCGTTCATCATCTGGCGCCCCATCACGTGCGTGCTGTTCACGTTGCCGTAGAGGTCGAGTTCCAGCGCGGTGTTGATCGAGATGATGCCGAGACGGCGGACGACCTCCGGGTGGTTGGAGATTTCCTGCGGGCGGAGGAGCAGTTTGCCGCGGAATTGCTCGAGATCTGCGTAAAGCCCCCGCATCACATCGGGGCTGATGGTCAGGGAGGAGCCGCTGGCGAAACGGATGCGCCCCTCGCGCATGAGGGCGATGACCGAATCCTGGATGACCTCGGTATACATGCTGAAGGCCGGGATATCCGGGTGTCCGCCCATGGCGAAGAGAACGGCATTGGCCACGTTGCCCACGCCGCTTTGGATGGGCAGGAAGTCCGGGGCGATGCGCCCGGCGCGCAACTCGCCAGCGAGAAAGTTCGCCACGTTTTCCCCGATTTTTTTGGTCACTTCATTGGGTTCGTCGAACGCGCTGACCTCGTCGTCGAGGTCGGTGGACACCACCCCGGCGATCTTCGCAGGGTCGATCATGACGGTTTCCGTGCCGATGCGGTCGGACGGATGGTAGATCGGGATGTGCGTCCGCGTCGGCGGGTCGTCCGGCTCGTACAGGTCGTGGAATCCCCGCAAGGCCGCCGGGTGGCGTTTGTTCAACTCGAGGATCACGCGCTTGGCCTTGTGCAGGAAGGTTGGCGAGGCGCCGACACTGCTGGTCAGCACAACCTCGCCGTCGGGCTTGATGTCGCAGACCTCGACGATGGCCCAATCCAGGTCGCCGAGAAACCCGTAACGCACCGCTTGGGGCAGCTGCGAGAGATGCATGTCGAAGAACTGCGTCTTGCCCGTGTTGATGCGTTTGCGCAATTCGGGATCGCTCTGGTAGGGCGTGCGGAACTTGATGGCGTCGCTGGCCGCCAGCACGCCGTCGAGTGAAGGTCCCGTGCTCGCCCCGGTGATCACGCCAATGGAAAACGGCCGCCCCGCCTCGTGCTCTTCGATGGCGCGGCGGGCAATCTCGCGCGAAACAGCCTTGGGCGAACCGGCCGGCGTGAAACCGCCGAAGCCGATATTTTCGTCGTTCTTGATGAGCGAGGCCGCCTCGGCCGCGCTGAGTTCGGGGAATCCGGCAATCATAATGCGAAGAGCCCCACGCCGTGACCTGCACGGTTCCGGGGGGCTCTTGGGGAGATTAAATCGTGCCTTTTCCTGTGTGGCAACCCCAAACGCGGCGGCTCACGCGGCTTGGCCGAAAGCGTGCTCCACATCCTCCCGCTTCAGCATGCCGACGAGTTGTCCGCCGGCATTGACCACCGGGAACGCGGCTTGGGCCGACTGCCGCATGATGCCGACCGCCTGCGAAAGCGAGGCATCGGCGATGATGGCGGCAAAATCGTCGCGGACCATGCGATCAATCTTGGCCGTCGGATCCCAGCGCAAAGCCCGGGCCAACGTGTCGGCCGGGATCATACCGACGAGGTGCAGCGAAGCATCAGCCACCGGCAACGCGCCATCGTGCCCCTGCATGGCGGTCTGCACGGCTTCGGAGACCGTCATGCCCTTTGTCAGCACCGGCCCCGTCGGGTGCATGACGGCGGCGACGCGGGTTCCCTCCGCGGTTTCCTTGAAGGTGGCGAAGTTGGCTTCGGCCCGCGCGCCGAAAAAAACGAAGACCGCAATGAAGAGCAAAAAAGGATTCCCGCCGAACAAACCGAGCAAACCGAAGAGCACGGCCACGGTTTGCCCTACCGCGGCGGCGATGCGCGTGGCCCGGGCATGGCTCAGGCGCGTGGCGAGGAGCGCGCGCAGGACGCGTCCGCCGTCCATGGGAAAGGCCGGAAGCAGATTGAAGACGACGAGGATCACGTTGATGGCCAGCAACTGCGTGAGCAGATTCCCCCGCCCTTCAGCCAACTCCTCGAGGTCGCCGAGACCGAAAAAGCGGCCGATGACGATGTAGAGACCGAACGCAATGACCACGTTCACCGCGGGTCCGGCCAAGGCCACGACCAATTCCTGCCACGGCTTGTCCGGCATGCGCTCGAGCCGCGCGATGCCCCCGATGGGGAGCAGGGTGATGTCCGGCGTATTGATCCCGTAGGCCCGCGCGGCCAGGGCGTGGCCAAATTCGTGGAGCACGACACAAGCGAAGAGCAGGATGATGAAAGACAGGCCGATGACCATGGCCCCGTATCCGCCCTCGAGAAAGTAGACCGTCCCGAACCAGGCAAGGAGCAGGAAAAAAGTGGCATGGACGCGCACATCGATGCCGGCGATGCGCATGAGTTGGAACGACCATTTCACGCGGCGGACCCTCCGCCAACATCCCGTGGCCGGCAAGGCCAAAGCACGGTTTTTCCCGCTGGCCTCCACGGGCCGATCGGGTCATCTTCCGCGCGGTCATGACTTGGGAAATTGCCGTCGTGCTCATGCTGGTGGCGTTCGCGCTGGTGCAGTTCCTGCGCGAGCGCTGGCCGACCGATTTGACCGGCCTCACCGTTTTCGCGGCGCTGCTGGTTCTTTCGCAGCTACCCTTCGCCACATCGTTTCCCGACGCCCGCGAATTGCTTTCTGTTTTCGCCAACCCGGCGCCCTTGACGGTGGCGGCCATGTTCATCCTGAGCAACGCGCTGGAGCGCACCGGGGCCCTCACCCGCGTGCTGGGACGCTTGGAAAATGTGAGCAACCTCGGGCCGCGCGGCTTGCTCCTCGCCATGATGCTCGGGACCGCGGTGGTTTCCGCCTTCATCAACAACACGCCGGTGGTCGTGGTCGGTCTGCCCATTGCCATCCATCTGGCCAATCGCGCGGGCGTTTCCGCTTCCATCTTTCTCATCCCGCTTTCCTACGCCTCGATTTTCGGCGGCACCTGCACCTTGGTGGGCACGAGCACGAACATTCTGGCCAGCGGTCTGCTGGCCGACACGAACCACGCGCCGTTCGGTATGTTCGAGACCGCCGCGGTGGGCCTGCCCCTCTTGGTGCTCGGCACGGCTTACGTGGTGCTGATGGCCCCCCGCCTGCTGCCCGAGCGGAAAACCTTGGCGCAGGATCTGAGCGAGGGCGGCTTCTCCGAATATGTCGTGGAGGCTTCGGTGGAAGACGGCTCGATGGCCGTGGGCAAAACTTTGGCCGAGGCCGATCTGGGACCGCGCGCCGGATTGCGCGTGCTCGAAGTCCTGCGTCGCGGCGAGCCCTATTTCGAACCGCTCGACACCCTGCGCCTGCGCGGCGGCGACCGCATCGTGGTGGCGGGTCCGCCCGAAGCGGTGGCCGCGGTTATCGCCATGCCCGGCGTGCAACTCGACGCGGAAAAAGACCTCGCAGAGAGCGGCGAGGGCGTAGTCACCCACGAGGGGCGTCTGGCCGAGGCGATCGTCGGACCGCTTTCCGAGGTGATCGGGCGCAGCGTGCGCGAGCTCAATTTCCGCCAGCGCTTCGGCGTGGTCGTCCTGGCCATCCACCGGCGCGGCACGAACCTCAGCCGCGGATTCGAAAGCATCCCGCTGCAACCCGGCGACACCCTCCTGCTCCTCGGTCCGGGTGGCGCGGTCAAGGCCTTGCGGGCCAATGCCGATTTGCTCCTGCTCGACCGCCCGCGCGTGCCCACGACCGCTCAACGGGCGCGCACACCGGTGGTGCTGGCCACGCTGGCCGGGGTCATTGCCGCGGCGACCTTCAACCTCGTTCCCATTGCCGTGGCGGCGCTCGTCGGATGCGTCTTCCTCATGATCACCGGCACCCTCAAGCCGCGCCAAGCCTACCGTTCCGTCGATTGGAGTCTCCTCTTCCTCATTTACAGCACCCTCGCGCTCGGGCTGGCCATGCAGCAGACCGGGGCGGCGGAATACATCGCGGGCAATTTCGCGGCGTGGGCCACCGAGGTCGCGCCGGTCGACTGGAAACCGTTCATCCTGCTGGCCGTCGTCTTCGTGCTGACCGTCGCCGTCACCGAATTGCTCTCCAACAACGCCACGGTGGTTTTGATGATGCCCATCGCTTTGGGTGCAGCGACGGAGTTGGGACTGGATCCACGACCTTTCGCCATCGCCACCACCATTGCCGCCAGCGCCTGCTTCTCGACGCCCATCGGCTACCAGACCAACACCTATGTCTACTCGGCAGGCGGATACCGTTTCACCGACTTCACCAAGTTCGGCCTGCCGCTCAACCTCCTCTATTTCGTCGGTGCCATGATCATCATTCCGCTGGTCTGGCCCTTCCACAAATAAGAACCCCGCGGATCGCTCCGCGGGGTCGGTGAAACAGCTTCGCTCCCGACTCAGGCCTGCATGGCCTTCAAGGTCGATGACATCGAGAGGAAGTAAAAGCCGGTGAAGATCAGGTTGATCCCAAGAAGAAGCCCGAGCAGCCAGGCCGCCGATCCCGGGAACCCGCTGAAGATCATCCACGCGAGCACCAGCGAAACAATGCCGCTGAGCAGCATGAGCCACATGGTGCCGGTGCCGCTGAAACGGAAGGCGGCAATCACCGTGACGATCCCCTGCGCGGCGAAATAGGCGGCGAGCAGGATGGTCAGGGTCAGAACGCCGGCGCCGATTTTGAAAAGCAGCAGGAGTCCGGTTACCAGCGTGAGCACGGCCCACAGACCGGAAACGACACGTGAGGCGGTGCTTGATCCTTTGCGGCCCAGCGAAGCGGCCAGCGCGTAGCCGCCCGCGATAAGCAGGAGCGCCGCGAAGAGCTGCTCGACCACGATCGTGCCAAACAGCGGGAAGGCAATGGCCAGTGCGCCGAGCACGATGAGGAGGATTCCCTGGAACATAGTCCAGCCGGGTGATTTATGTTGGATTGCGTCAGTCATAGCGGGCCCAACCTCTCCGTTTGCCCTGCCGGAGGGAAGCGTATTTTTGGGGGACGCCGGGCCATTCAGTGATAGAGTCGGCCCGTTCCATGCCGAGGAAGAAAACCGCCTCCCGTCATCCGGCCGCCCGCCGCATCAGCCTGCTCCGGCCGCGCGCCAAACGGCGGCGCGTCCGCCGCCGCCGCACGCGCAAGCTCGGTCGCCTCGTTTTGGCCTGCTTCCTTCTGTGGGGATTGATCGGCGCTTTCTACATCGCTTGGGCATGGACTTTCGACTTGCGCGAGGTCGGACGCATCCCGGAAAGCTCTTTGGTCATCGATCGCAACGGGCAAATTTACACACGCCTCGCCGGGGAAAATCGCCGCACCGTGCCTCTGGACCAAGTGAGCCCGTGGTTCGTGCGCGCCGTCATCGCCCGCGAGGACTCGCGCTTTCTGGAACATTTTGGCGTCGACCCCGTCGGGGTGGCGCGGGCCGCGGTGGCCAACCTTCTTGCCGGCGGCATCCGCCAGGGTGGAAGCACCCTCACCCAACAGCTGGCGCGGAACAGCTTCCCCCTCGGCGGACAGAACATGCACCGCAAAATTCTCGAGGCCGCCCTCGCCGTGCGCATGGAAGCCGTCCTCTCGAAGGACGAAATCCTCACGCATTATATGAACCGCATTTATTTCGGCGCCGGATTGTTCGGCATCGAAACGGCGGCGCGGGCCTATTTCGCCAAACCGGCAGCCGACCTCACGCTATCCGAATCCGCTTTATTGGCAGGGCTGATCCGCAGCCCCAACCGTCTCTCGCCATTCCGCGATCCCGACGGCGCCCTCGAGCAGCGCAACATCGTCCTGCGCCAGATGGAAGACCAGGGTTTCATCTCCTCGCGCCAGCGGCTCGAGGCGCAAGCGGAACCGCTGTTGCTCGCCACCGAGAAACCCGCCCCCCCGCGGGAGGACTGGGCCATGGAGTTGTTGTGGCGTGAACTGGAACGCGTGCTTCCGCAAGACGTGCTCGATGGCGCCGGTCTGAAAATCTACACATCGCTCGACGGCAAAATGCAGCGGGCCGCGGTGGCTGCCGTCGAGGAACAACTCGCCGCAGTCGAGTCCCGGCCCGGATACCCGCACCAAACGAAGGCCGACACCGGCTTCGTCGATCCCGCCAGCCGCGGTGGCACGCCTTATCTGCAGGCCGCCGCCATGGCCGTCGACAACCGCAGCGGCGGCATCCGTGTGCTGGTCGGGGGGCGGGATTACCGCGCGAGCAAATTCAACCGCGCCTACTTTGCCGAGCGGCAGATCGGGTCGGCGGTCAAACCTTTTGTCTACGCCTCCGCCTTCGCCGCCGGACTCGATCCCGATGCTCCCGTCAGCGATGACCGCTTGCGCCCGGGCGAGCTGCCCAAAGCCTACGGGAAATACAACCCGTCCAACAGCGACGACACCTACCGCGGGATCCTGCCGGCCAAAGACGGCCTCATTCTCTCGCGCAACACGATGAGTGTGCGGGTCGGCGCCATGGCCGGCATCGACCGCGTCCGCGAAAATATCCTCGCCGCGGAAATCGGCAACGATGTGCCGAAATATCCGTCGATTTTCCTCGGATCCTTCAGCGGCACCCTGCGTGCGCTGACCACGGCCTACGCCGCACTGGCCAACGATGGAGTTTCGTCCACCCCGCACCTCCTCGACCGCGTCGAGGACCCGCAGGGACGCGTCCTTTACCGCTACCGCGGTTCGGTGCGTCGGATTCTGCCGGCCAACGTGGCGCGTTTGACCGCCGACGTGCTGCGCGAAGCCATGACCCGCGGCACCGGCGAGATCGCGGCCGCCTTCGGCTACCGGGGAGAAGCGGCCGGCAAAACCGGAACGACCAATGACTACAAGGACGCCTGGTTCATCGGGTGGGACCCGGAGACGACCTGCGGCGTGTGGGTCGGCTTCGATCAACCCAAGCGCATCGTCAACCGCGGCTACGGTGCGACACTGGCCTTGCCGATCTGGGTGAAAGTCATGAACGCCGCCGCGGCCGAGGACGGTTAAGCCGTTCCGGCGACGCGGCGCATCCGCTTGAGCACCTGCTCCGCTGCGCCGCTGTCGATCGACTCCTCCACCCTCTCCCTGGCTTCGGCCCAGTCCTCGGTCAGTCCCGCCACAATCAACGCGGCCGCCGCATTGACCGCGACAATGTCGCGGGCCGCACCGCGGCGTTCACCCTGCAAGAGTTCGGAAAGAAGCTGCGCATTGGCCGGCGCGTCACCGCCACGCAACGCCTCCAATTCGGCGGCGGGGACCCCGAGATCGGCCGGCGTGACCGTGTCGCGCGTGGTCTTTTCCCGCGGAGACTTTGGCGATCAGCGTGGGGCCCAGCGTGGAAATTTCGTCCATCACCCCCGTATCGCCGGCCTTGCCGTGGACGACCCAGGCACGTTCCCGACCGAGCCCGGGCAGGACGTCCGCATAGAGATCCACCAGCGACTCGTTGAAAACCCCGGCCAACTGGCCCTCGGGACGCGAAGGATTGAGCAAGGGCCCGAGCATGTTGAAAACGGAAGGCTGGCCGCGCTCGGCCAAAAGTTTGCGCGCAGGAGCCACGGCCTTGAAAGCCGGATGGAAACACGGGGCGAAAAGAAAAACCGCACCCGCTTCGCCGAGCATGTCCTGCAGACGTTCCACCGGCAGATCGACCGGCAAGCCGAGCGCCTCCAACACATCGGCCCCGCCGCTCTTCGAAGTAATGCCGCGGTTGCCGTGCTTGACCAGACGCGCTCCCGCACCGGCCGCCACGAACATGACGGCCGTGGAAATATTGAAGAGCCCGAGCTTGTCACCTCCCGTGCCGCAGACGTCGATGACCGGGCGCAAGTCGTCCGGAACGTCGAACGGCACCGCATGTTCCAACATGGTCTCGGCGAGGGCCACCACCTCCGCGGGCGTTTCGCCGCGCCGGTGCAGGGCCCCGAGAAAATCGGCCTTTTCGTCCGCCGCCACGTTTTCATCAAGCAGCCACAGCGCGACTTCGCGGATCTGCCCGGCCGTCAGTTCACCGGAGCGCGCGGTTTGTTCCCAAGTATTCATGGCATAATCTCCCCAAGGCGTCGGACTAATTCCAAGGCGGGCCACTGACCGGAGACCTGCGCCTTGTCGAGGTATCCGTAGTTGAGCCGCGATCCCGCGGCCGCGAGGACCAAGCGGGACACCTTGCCGAGCGGACCCATTCCCATGGTGGCAAGAGGAACCTTCGCCGCGCTTTGCAAAAGCAAGAGGACGGCCAAATCACCGGGACCACGCAACAAGGTGGCGATTTTCACAACGTCGGCCCCGCGGGCTGTGGCCCGGCGAACCACCTCGCGCAGGCGTGGCAAGCGCGGCGTGCGGCGGAAATCGTGGAAGGAAATCACTCGCTGGATCCGGCGCCGGTGCGCCTCCTTGAGCAGGGGGGCCATCGACGCAGCCGAGCGAAGCTCCACGTCAACGGCATCGGCTTGCGACAGAAACTCCTCCAACAAGGAGCGACGAACCGCCGCCGGCACCCGCTGAGCCCCTCCCTCCGCGGGATGCCGGGCGGTCAGGAGAAGGCGGGGGCGGATGCCCGGCAGGGCCTCGGCCAGCCGCGCACGAGACAATTCGGGAGCGTCCAGCCGGACCTCGACAAAACCCACCTCACCGCGTTGCAGGTTCCGGGCCTGCCGCAGGCCGCGCGCCGTGTGGGCTGTGGCCACGACCGAGGCCGCGGGCGACGGTGGATTTTTTTTCGGATTCATGCGGGCAATCTGCATATATTGCAGCTTCGGTGCTTCTCCGCCATGCGGAACTGGCGGGGAAGCCGTCCGCATGATTTCACGCAAACAGGAAATTTCGCTGCAGCTCAACCAGATCGCCGACGGGCTGATCCTCGCGTTGACCTTGTATCTCGGCTACGCACTCCGGCGTTACCAGATCATCGATTTCGATGTCTTGCCGGAGATTCCGCCGCTCGAAGGCTTCCTCTGGCTCTTTTTGGTCGTCGCCTTGTTCGGTCCTCTTCTGCTCGAGATGCAGGGCTTTTACCAATACCCTTTGGAAAAATCCGCGCAGCGTTCCCTGCGGCAAATCGCCTACGCGGGTGCGTGGCTCGGATTGATTCTTGGTGCGTGTGTCGTTTTCCTCAAACTCGGCATTCCCAGCCGCTCGGCCTTCCTGCTTTTCATGGTCTTCGCCCCGCTGGGTCTCCTGGCCCGCGAGGCCATCTACCGTGACTTCTACCTGCGCCGCCTGCGACGCGGAGCCCACGGCGAAAGCATCATCCTGGCAGGAACACCACAGCGCATGGACGAACTCGTCGAAGGCCTTTCTCCCGTGCAGCGCCTCGAAATCAGCATCGCGGAGCGCATCAACTTGGAGCAATGCGACACCGAAAAACTCGCTGATGCCATGCACCGCCACAGCGTGGGTCGCGTGGTCTTGGCGTTCGACAATCACAGCTCCGGACGCATGCAGGAGGCCATCGCAGCCTGCGAGACCGAAGGCGTCGAAGCCTGGGTCGCCGCCGACTTTTTCCGCGCCTCCATCGCCCGCCCGACCTACGACTCGCTCGGCCCCACGCCGATGCTCGTTTTCCGCGTCACCCCCGAGCTCTCCTGGGCCATGCTGGTCAAAAATGTCATGGACCGCGTCATTGCCTTCCTCGCGCTGCTCGTGCTTTTGCCGTTCTTCGTGGTCATTGCCGTGGCCATCAAACTCACTTCTCCCGGCCCGGTGATCTTCAAACAGCAGCGCGCCGGGCGCCACGGGAGGCCCTTCACCATGTACAAATTTCGCTCGATGCGGACCGGTGCGGAAATGCAGCGCGACGAACTCATGGCCTACAACCAAATGAGCGGGCCGGTTTTCAAAATCGAAAAAGACCCGCGCATCACCCCCTTCGGCGCGTGGCTCCGTCGCACCAGCCTCGATGAGTTTCCGCAACTCTTCAATGTGCTCCTCGGGCAAATGAGCCTCGTCGGCCCCCGTCCCCTGCCTATTTACGAAGTCGACAATTTCGAACTCACCGCCCATCGCCGGCGCCTGAGCATGAAGCCGGGCCTGACCTGCCTGTGGCAAATCAGCGGGCGCAGCATCGTCAAAGACTTCAACGAGTGGGTGAAGCTTGACGTGCAATACATCGACAACTGGTCCCTCGGCCTCGATCTGAGCATCCTCCTCCGCACCGTGCCTGTGGTCCTCTTTGGCAAAGGGGCGCATTGAAAACCGGAGCGGAAAGTCTCGCCTCCGACTGGCACCGCCCTTAACATTATCCACTCACTCAAACTCCAGCACCCCTCAACATCGTCATGAGCAAACTTCTCCCCGCGCTTCTTCTCCTTGGCATAGCGGCCACCAACGTTCAGGCCCAACAGCTCTCCAAGGACTTCCAGATCACCAAGCTCACGCCCGACATGGTGACTACTCCGGAATACAACTTCAGCTTCGGCCCGAAGAACAAGAAGGTCTCTAAAAACAAGGATTGGCTCGAAGTCGAGGTCTCCTTCGACTGGCAGCCGCGGGACAAGAAGCCCGAGTTCCTCGACGAGCTGACCTTCAACTATTACATCCTGCTTAACGACAAGAGCCGCGAAAACCCTCAGGGCACCCTGCTCACCGGCTCCGTCACCCACGTGGCCATCCCGCAAGCCAAGGCCATGAACTCCGTGATGTATGTCAGCCCGCGCACCCTGGAGAGGTTTTTCGAAGGCAAAATTCCCAGCAGCGCCTCCTCCGCCGTCGTTGACGTCGGCGTCACCATCACCAAGCAAGGTCAACTCGTCGCGGAATCCAGCTGGAAAGGTCGCGGTCAGTGGTGGACCACCCTGCAACAGGTCTCAGGCTACGTGCTGAACAAGAACGAGACGCCCTTCGCCCCGCTTGCTTGGGACTATTACGAGGCGATCAAAGCGCGTCCGGCCGGGATGTGATTTCGGCGGATCCCGAGCAGCTGACCGGCCGATGAAGCCCGCCACCAAAGTTGCCGCCCTCAATCTGGGCATGCAAAGCGTCACCATGGCCGTCTTCGAGCGCGCGGGCGACGGACTCACCTTGACCGCGTATGACCGGAGCGGTCTGGTTGCCGACCCCGCGGCCGATGCCAGCCGTCCGGGGCAGCTCAAAATCGCGCTGAACGAACTCAAGACCAAGCTGGGTTGGAAAAGTGGCGGGCCCGTGGCCTGCGCCATCCCCTCACAGGGCGTCTTCACCCGGTTTGTCAAAATCCCCGAAGTGGCGCCCGAGCAGGTCGGTCAGGTTCTCCATTTCGAGGCGCAGCAAAATGTCCCCTACCCCATCGAGGATGTCTCCTGGAACTACCAAGTGCTCCCCGAAACCGAACAGGGCAAACTCGGCGCGCTCCTCCTTGCCACCAAACGCGATCAGCTGGAGCAAACAGTCGAAGCCCTCGATGGCGCCGGCTTGCGTCCCACCTTTATCGAGACTTCGCCCATCGCCCTCTACAACGCCTTCCGCTACAGCTACCCCGACCTGCAAGGATGCTCGCTGCTCATCGACGTCGGAGCCCGCGCCACCAATCTGATCTTCATCGAAGGCGACCGGCTCTTTATCCGCACCCTCCCCGTGGGAGGCAGCTCGATCAGTGCCGCCCTGCAAAAGCGTTTCGAGGGCCGTAGCTTCAATGAGGTCGAGGAATACAAGCGCGCCGAGGCTTTTATCCCGCCCCCGGGCAACTACGCGGGGGCCAAAGATGCCGAGGCGGCTGAGGCGGGCAAAGTCGCACGCACGGTCATGACGCGCGTGCACAACGAAATCACCCGCTCCATCACCTATTACCGCACCAACCAGCAGGGTTCGGCACCCATGCGCGCCTATCTCGCCGGCGGGGGCGCTTCGTTGCCCTACACCCTCGAATTTTTCAACGAGAAACTCTCGCTCCCGATCGAGTTTTTCAACCCCCTCCGCCGCATCGGGGCGGCGGCCGGCGTCGACCCTGCCACGCTCTCTGCGGACGCCCACTGTTTGGGGGAGTGCGTCGGCCTGGCCCTGCGCGAAACTTCGGATCAATGCCCCCTTCAGGTTGCCCTGCCTGCCCCCTCCCTCGAAGCGGCGGAAGCCAACCGCAAACGACAACCTTACCTTCTCGCCGCCGCCGCCGCTCTTGTCGGTTCCCTCGCCATTGCCGGCTTCTACTACAACAGCGCAGCCAACCGGGTAGCCGACCTCAATGCCGAGGTCGCCGCCTTGGCGCAACCTCTGCAGCAGTTCAAAGACCAACTCGACCGACTGACTGGCGAGCGCCGCCGTTTGCTCGAGGACGCTGCCGATCTGGCCGCAGCCCCCTTGCTGCGCACCGCCTGGGCCGACGTGATCAACGAGATCAACAACAAGCTGCCCGCGCGGAACATATGGTTGACCAAACTGCGCCCCATGGTCGGGGAGCAGGTCCTCGAGCCCGGCGAAGCAGGCGCGGCATGGGCGCTGCCCGAGTTCCGGCAAGACGATGAGGGCAATACCGCGGCTGTCACTGCATTGGTCCTCGACGGGCTTTATCTGGAGAACGAAGGCGGCCCCGCCGTGGTCGACGCCTTTGTCGAGTCCTTGGCCACGTCGCCCGCCTTTGCAATAACCGAAGAAAACAAAGCCGGCGTCGTCCAACTGCGAGCCACCCAAAGCGGCGAGGCTTGGGCTTACGACTACAAACTGATCTTGCCGCTGGCCCGCCCGATTCCCCTCTGATGGACTGGTTTAAAAAAAATCCGTTTTTCGGCCTGCTCGCCGTTGTCACCGCGCTCCTCGTGCTAGCAGCCGGTTATTTTCTTTTTGACGCCCACAGCCGCTTCCAAGCAGAAACCGAGAATTTTGAAGAGCAGAAGCTCGCGCTCGGCAGGTTGCAGGACAACCAGCCATTTCCCAGCGAGGAGAATGTGCGCTTGACCCAGGAGGAGTTGGACGGCGCCCGGGCCGCACTGGAGAAGATCGGTGGCAACTTCCAAGTCGAGGTTCCCTCCACCACACCCCAAGCCTTCCAGGATTTGTTGCGGGAAAAGGTCAACGACATCGCCACCCGCGCCGCGGCCAATGGCGTCACACTCGGTGAAGGGTTCTACCTCGGCTTTGAAGCCTATGAGACGCAACCGCCCATCGCCGCCGCCGCCGGTCCCCTCGCCCTGCAACTGGAGTCCATCCATTCCGTGGCCGGCATCTTGGTGGACGCAAAAGTGCAGGAAATCACCGCTTTCTCGCGTCAGCCTCTCGTCGCGGAGTCAGGTGCCGGCGCGGAGGAGGACGAGGACGACCGCAAGAAGCGCAAGCCGCGACCTTCGCGTTCTGAGAGGAATGAAGAGAAAACCAAGCCTGCCTCGGCAGCGGATACTCTCCCGGATCTCGTGCTGGCCCCGTTCGACGTGAAATTCACCGCCGAGCAATCCGCTTTCCGCACGGCTTTCAACCGCATCTTGGAGGCCACCCCGCCGGTTTTTGTTCGCCTGCTTGGTGTGACCAACACATCCCCCGCCGGCCCCTCCAAGTCCGCCGCCACCGAGGAAAGCGCGGAGCCCGGAATCATCAAGCCGGTGCTCGGGCAGGAACTCGCCGTGGTCAACCTTCGGTTGGCTGCCGTTTCCACCGGACAGGCGGAAACCGATTAACCCCGATGGACAAGATCAAAGCCCACTACGACCGCTACCTGCTCATCCTGGCCGGGATTGTGCTGGCGGCCGTTTCGGTCTTTGTGGCCCTTGCCACCGGGGGACTCGCGGAGGAATTCGCCGCCCCCCCGGCCAAGGACACCGGCGCCACTTTCGCCGAGGAGCCTGCCATCACCCAACTACGTGCCGACAGCGCGGTCATGGAGGAACAGAAGAAGATGGCAGGCCGCCGATAGTTCCCTGTTCGTCAGTCGCGTCTACCTCCTGCGTGACGGTGCCCTGGTCGACATCCTCGAAAGCGGCACCGAGCTTTTCCCCGGGATCGCCAACTCGTGGATTCTCGAACATGGACTGGACTACACCAGCTCAACCCTTCCGGACAACGACCCCGACGAGGATGGGTTCACCAACCTCGAGGAGTTCGAGGGCAAAACCAACCCGCGCGACCCTGCTTCCAAGCCGGCCCTCTGGACCAAGCTGCGACTCATCGGCAGCAAGATCGACAAGCTCCGCGTCAAATTCATGAGCCTGCCGACCGGTTCCGTGGAGGAGGTTTCCATCAATACGATCAGTGAGGAAAATCCGACCCAACTCTCCGGATCCACCCGTTTTTATCGGAAGGATGCTCCTGACATCGTCCTCGCCGGACGCGGCCCGGACGGCAAGGAACTCGACCAACCCACCCCGCTCAAATTCGAGCGCGCCGAAATGCGCGAACGGTTCAACCCGATGACCAATGTCGAAGAGGAAGTGCCGGTGGCCTTCCTCCTCAACACCGCAGACGGCGTGGAGATCGAATTGGCGCGTGGCGAGGTCAAAGATTCCCCCTACTCGCTGGCCACCTTCCTCGATACCCGCAGGGGCGGACAAACCTACGAAGTGCGGTCCGGAGAATCCTTCCAACTGGGCGACTCCGACACTTACAAACTGGTTGACGTCAAAGAGGAAAAAGCCATCATCGAAAACTCCCAGACCGGTGAACGGCATGAGGTTCCGTTCCAGTCTGCTGCCCCTGCTCCTGCCGCCTCTTCCGAGACTTTCACCCAGTAATGCACGCCCCAGCACCAATGCCGTCGCATCCACGAATGCTCCGCACATGCCCGCGGCTTTTTGCGGCCGCGATCCTGTCCGTTGCGTTCCACCCGGGCGTCGCCACGGCAGGTGGCACCGGCTCCTCCTCCGGACCTTCTGCAGGCATTGAGGCGCAAGCGGAATTCGAAATCGCCAAGCGCATGAAGCTGGCCGAGGAATACGCACCCCAAGCCATGGAGCGCGGCACAGAAGCCCTCATGCAGCGCGACTACGAGACGGCCTACGCGCAATACAAGGCGGCCGTCGACGTCCTCCCCGATGCCCCGAGCGTCCGGCACCTGAGAGCGGTTGCCCTCGATGGTTTTTCCAAAGCCGTCATGGGACTGGCCGAGCAGCGCATCGCCGAAGGACGCTGGCAGGATGCCGAGACCACGGTCAAGGTCCTGCTCGAGCCTCAATACAACCCCAACTACAAGCCGGCCCAGCGCCTCCTCGCCCGCCTCGAGTCTCCCGACTATTTCAACAAGACCGTCACCCCTGGCTTCGTCAGCAAAGTCGAGGAAGTCAAAAAACTCTTGCTTGATGCGCAGGGACTCTATGACTCGGCACAATTCGACGAGGCCATGGAGAAATACGAGCGCGTCCTGCAACTCGACCGCTACAACGTGGCCGCCCGCCGCGGTATGGAGCAGGTCAATCTGGCCCGCAGCCGCGTGGCCGACGCCGCCTACAATGACACGCGTGCCTCCATGATCACCGAGGTCGACAAGGCGTGGGAGACCCCCATCAAGCGGGCCGACCTCGGCCCCGCCGCCGTGCTGGAGCAGCCCGTCCTTACGGCTCGCGGCACCCAGTCGGTCAACCGAAAGCTCGACGAAATCATCATCCCGCGCCTCAACTTCACCGACGCCACAGTGCGCGAGGCCATTGAATATCTGCGGAGTGTCTCGGCCCAGCAAGACCGCGACCCGGCCGATGCCGGCGACCGCGGAGTCAATATCGTCCTCAAACTCGATGCCGCTGCCGCTTCACAGACCATCACCATTGATTTGGCCAACATCCCCTTGCGCGAGGCCCTCGATTACATCACGCGTCTGGCCAACCTCAAAATCAAGGTCGAGCCCTACGCCGTGCTCATCGTTCCGCTCTCGGAACCAACCGACACCCTCATCACCAAGGAATACCGCGTTCCTCCGGGCTTCATCACCAGCCTGCCTTCCGGCGGA
The DNA here is from genome assembly GCA_963776165.1 of uncultured Verrucomicrobiae bacterium. Classification (GTDB taxonomy): domain Bacteria; phylum Verrucomicrobiota; class Verrucomicrobiia; order Chthoniobacterales; family JACTMZ01; genus JACTMZ01. The sequence continues at coordinate 35,222 of CAVZLI010000010.1, read as the reverse complement.
GGAGCCGATGCGGGGCTTGGCGGAGAGACGGTAGCCCGTAGCCGCGCGAAGGACTTTCTTGAGGCGCAAGGAGTCCAATTCCCCCCTGGCGCCAGCGCCAACTTCCTCGCCAGCAGCAGCCGCCTCATCGTGCGCAACACGCAAGAGAATTTGGATTTGGTGGACGCCTTGGTCGAAAGCTCCACGGGCGCTGTGCCTTCGCAGGTGGAAATCGAATCGAAGTTCATCGAAGTCTCGCAACGAAACCTGAAGGAACTTGGTTTCGATTGGCTGCTGGGACAGTTCGCACTCGGGGCCGGATCAGGTATCTACGGTGGCGGCGGAACCGTCGGCAACCAATTCAATGCGTAGCCCTCGATCCAGGCACTGCCAACTATCCGTTCATCAACCCCGGCAATGGAGCGTCCCGTCGGCCAGAACCCTGTCACTGCTGGTAACCGGAGCGGTGGCAGTTGCAATTACAGGAAACACCTTGGACGCGCTGCTGCTCAGTTCTGCCGGCCTCGGGGCACCTCACGGCCGGCAGCCGGAATCCTGTCTCTCGCCGGTGTATTCACTAACCCGCAATTCCAAGTGGTCCTGCGCGCTCTAAACCAGAAAAAGGGCATCGATGTTCTCTCCGCCCCGAAAGTCACAACCAAAAGCGGGTCGTCGGCAACCATCGAGGTTGTTCGGGAATTTCGCTATCCGGAAGAATACGAACCACCCCAAGTGCCCTCAGAACACTGGCAGTGGCACCCAACCCATCACGCCAGCAACACCTACGACATTCACCATGAAGCCTGTAGGCGTGCGCTTGGAGGTCGAGCCAACCGTAGGCGCAGACAACTACACTATCGATCTGCGCCTCCTGCCACGAGGTGACGGAGTTCGAAGGTTTCATCAACTACGGAAGCCCGATCCAAAACCAAGGTGTCGTAGTTACGGAAAACGTAATCAATTACCCAGTTTTCAGCCAACGAAAAGTTGAGACATCCGTCAGCATCTATGATGGCCAAACCGTGGCGCTAGGCGGGCTCATCCGCGAGGATGTGCAAAAGGTCAACGACAAGACGCCTCTGCTTGGTGATGTTCCTCTGGTCGGAGGCCTCTTCCGCTCGCAGGCCGACCAGCACATCAAACGCAACTTGATCATCTTCGTCACCGCCACTCTCATGGATCCCGCGGGTCAACCCATGGCTCTGGCGCAGCAAGCCCTGGACGCGGAAATGGCAGGCGAAATGCCCGGCGACCTCGCGATGCCAGCCATCGGCCCCGATGTTATCGAGCCACCCGTGGAGCCACCGCTTCCTTGATCGATGAATTTCACCCGACCAAGAATCGCCAAGTTGCCGGATATCTGCTCCGAACCAAGAGGCAGGGACACGCGACCCCGCGTGTCTGCTTTCGTTCAGAGCGAAGGGGCAAGCACCAAGCGGCCCGCGGCCTTCGTCTGCTAGCCAGTGTGCTGGCAGCCACCGCCATTTCTTCCGCCGAAGCCGGATCGACCGGTCAGGTCTCGGTCGGCTCCCTTGAGGGTCTCTCCGAGCGGGAGATCACGCGTCGCCAAGAAAACATCGTCTTGGCTGAGGACGCCATGCAACGCAGCGAGATGGAACTTCGGCGCAACAATATCGAAGCCGCCTACCTCGCCGCCAAAGAGGCAGCCGATCTGGTCCCGGCCGGCCCCTCGGCCCCCGGTTTGCGGGCTCGCGCGATCTCGCGCTTCTCCTCCACCTCGATTCGTTACGCAGAATATCTCGTCAGCCAAGGCGAGTATGCCAAAGCCGCCGCAGTGGCCCGCGACGTGCTGGAACCGCAATACAACCCCAACTACCGCCCCGCCGCCGTCTTCCTCGATCGCCTCGATCAACCCGACTATTTCAACAAGACCATTACGCCGGAATTCGCGGCGGAGCGCTCCGAGGTGGAGAAGTTGCTGAACCAAGCCACCGGCTTTTACGACTCCGGCCGCTATGACCTAGCCCTGAAGCGCTACCAGCAGGTACTCGCCATCGACAAATACAACGCCGCGGCCTTCCGCGGTATGGAGCAGGTCGAATTGGGCAAGCAACGCTACTACGAAAGCGCCTACAACGAGACGCGCTCCCGCATGCTCTGGGAGGTGGAGAAGGCGTGGGAGAGGCCCAAACGTCGTTTCAATGAAGCCCGTGTTACCGACTCCGGGTCAGCCCAAGAAGAGCGCCGCGGCACCGAACTGATGGTCGCGCGACTCAACCGTATTATCGTGCCAAGGATCGACTTCCGGGACGCGACCGTCCGGCAGGCTGTCAGCTTCCTCCAGCAACAGAGCCGATCTCTCGAGAGCAGGAGCAGAGGACGAAGCGGGCATCAATATTGTGCTCAAACTCCCGACCACGAGCACTCCCCCACCCGCAGCTGATGAGTTCGGTGAGACTCCAGCACATCCATCATGCCGCCTCCGCCGAGTCTCGCATCACTCTCAATCTGACCAATGTGCCTCTCTATGAGGCCTTACGCTACGTGGCCACGCTTGCTGGCCTCAAGGTCAAAGTGGAACCTTTTGCCGTATCCATTGTTCCGCTTTCCGAGCCGACGGACACCCTCGAGCAACGCGAATTCAAGGTCCCGCCGGGCTTCATCACCCAGACGGTGCGGCGGGTGCGGGAGACACCGCCGTCTTTGCCGGCCGCGGGGAACCGGAGACCGCCGGCCCGAGGCTGGCCGCGCGGCAAAACGCCAAGGATTTTCTGGAGTCCCAAGGAGTCGAGTTCCCGCCGGGAGCCAGCGCCAACTTTATTCCCGGAAGCAGCCGCTTGGTCGTTCGCAATACCGCCCCCAACCTCGACCTCATCGAGTCGCTCGTCGACGCGGCCATGGGCGAACAGCCGACCCAAGTAGAAATCGAAGCAAAATTTGTCGAGGTCACCCAAAACAACCTGAAAGAACTGGGCTTTGACTGGGCCCTCGGACCATTTTCCATCGGGGGATCCGGCGTTTATGGTGGCGGGGGTCGCCACCCTCTGGCAATGCGTCCCATGCCCTTCGTCAATCCTCGTCACCGGCTTGCCCGTTGGCACGGATCCGGTGACGACGTCGGGTTGCGGTCCGGCAGTGGCAGGTCGCAATCTGGGCATCTAATAGACTCGACGCCTTGCTTGCCAAATCCTCGACTCGCCAGCTGACGGAGGCCCGCCCCTGGCATTTTTTCCATCGCGGGGGTGTTCACCAACCCGCAATTTCAAGTGGTCATCAGGGCGCTCAACCAAAAGAAGGGTGTCGACCTGATGGCCGCACCAAAAGTCACCACCAAGAGCGGACAGAAAGCTACTATTTCGATCAGCCGGCAGTTTCCTTACCCGCAAGAATTCGAGCCGCCGCAGATCCCTCAAAACAGTGGAGTGGCGACCAAGGCAACCAGATCGTGTGCCCAGTCCGGTAATGCGGAACGACCCAATCGTGACCCCAAGCTTTCCCAACCGACTTCACAACGCGGAATCTGGGTGTCACTCTGGAGGTGGAACCGCAGATTGGGCCCGATGGCTACACTATTGATCTTGAACTTGAGTCCCGAAGTGGTGGATTTCGATGGGTTTATCAATTACGGGTCGCCCATCAGTGTTCCTGCCCGCCAGTATCTCGGGTTATTGTCAATCAAGCCGTACCCAGTTCGGATGAACGGTGGTCATTGGACATCATTAGCGCGACGACCCTGCTCACCCGAGAACGTTATCAACCAACCAATCTTCAGCGTACGCAAAGTCACCACCAACGTCAGCATCTGGGATGGTCAAACGGTCGCTCTCGGTGGGCTCATCCGTGAGGACGTTCAGAAAGTCAACGACAAGGTGCCGATTCTCGGGGATGTGCCCCTCGCAGGCGCCTTGTTCCGTTCGGAAGTCGACCAGAAGATCAAAAGTAACCTGATCGTCTTCGTCACCGCGCGCCTGATGGATGCGGCCGGACAACTGCTCCGACCCGAAGACGACTCGGACCAGGAAGAAATCGTCGAACCGCTCGGCTTGCCGCCCGATCTTGAGCGGCCTGGCATGACCTCCAAGGGTTTCCGGCGGAAATAGCCAGCGCTTTGAACTCAAAGCCGGGAGCGTAGTCCCGAGAAAATGCCCATGCTCATCGCTCTGACCGGCGGTATCGCCACTGGCAAAACCACGTTCCGCCGCCTGCTGGTGGACCGGCATCCTTTCGAAATCTTCGACGCCGACACCTGTGTTCATGAACTTCTTTCCTCTGATGCCGGAATCATTGCCGCGGTGACTGCGGCCTTCGGTCGTCGTGTGCTCTCCTCAGAAGGTCAGGTAAACCGACAGGCCCTCCGCCCCTTGGTTTTTGCGGACGCGGACGCCCGCCGGCGACTCGAAGCCATTCTTCATCCCGCGGTGCGCCAGCGCTGGCAGGGTCGTTTGGACGCCTGCCGGGAGTCCGGCCGCGATTTTCTCGCGGATATTCCCCTGCTTTTCGAAACCTCGGGTGAAGGCCATTTCGAGGCCAGCGTGCTGGTTGCCGCCTCCGGGGTCGTTCAGCGCGAGAGGCTGGGCGCCCGTGGATTGGACTCAGGATTGGTCGAACAGATGCTTGCCAGCCAATGGCCGATGGTGGAGAAACTAGAGCGTGCTTCTTCCGTCGTGTGGAATGATGGCACCCTGGGGGCTCTCGCCCGCCAAGCGGACCTTCTTCTCGAATGTCTTCCACTCCGACAGCCTCGCCATCGATGACCGCCGCAACTGAACCGCCCGGCGGCCCTCTCGCCGGCTTCCCCGTCGACGCCGCGGCCATCGCGGGCTTCCGCGTTGATCTCGACCGCCTCCAAGCACTCTCCCATAGCGAGTTGTCCTCCTTGCTGGAGCGCTACCAACTCCGTTTGCGGCCGGATGGAACCAAGCGGCACCTGGTCTTCGATCTCGCCCGTTTTCTCCTCGCCACCGGGGCCGAGGTCACCGCCACCGGAATGATCGAAGACCTCGGCGACCACGCCATGGTGCGCTGGCCGCGCTACAACTTCGCCGCCGGACCCGACGACTTGTTCGTTTCGATCAGTCTGGTCCGCGAGTTCGGTCTGCAGACCGGTCTCGAAGTCCGCGGCACCCTGCGCGCTCCCGGAGAGCGCGACCGCTACTGTGGACTGGAAACAATCGCCTCGATCGAAGGAATCCCAGCCTCCGAATGGCAGCCGGTCACGCCCTTCGAAAAGCTGACGCCCCTCTTTCCCCAAGAACGGATCATGCTCGAGGCTCTGCAAGAGCCGACCCTGAGCACCCGCGCTGTCGATCTCATCGCCCCCCTCGGCAAGGGCCAGCGCGCCCTCATTGTCGCCCCGCCACGCACCGGCAAGACCATTTTGATGAAACATATCGCGCAGGCCATCCGATCGACCTCGCCCGAGGTGAAACTGATCCTGCTGCTCGTTGACGAACGACCGGAGGAGGTCACGGACCTGCGCCGCTCGATCGACGCCGACATCTACAGTTCGACGTTCGACGAATCTCCCCAGCGGCACACGCAACTGGCCGAATTCGTCAGCGAGCGGGCCAAACGCCTCGTCGAACTGGGCAAGGACGTGGTCATCCTGCTCGACAGCATCACGCGCCTGGCCCGCGGCTACAACAACCTCCAACCGGGCAAAGGCCGCATCATGTCCGGCGGGGTCGACGCCAAAGCGCTTATGAAGCCCAAGCGCTTCTTCGGCGCCGCACGCAACACCGAGGAAGGCGGCAGCCTGACCATCGTGGCCACCGCGCTCGTCGAAACCCAAAGCCGCATGGATGACCTCATTTTCGAAGAATTCAAAGGCACGGGGAACATGGAAATCCACCTCGATCGGACCATCGCCGACCAGCGCATCTTCCCCGCCATCCACGTGACCAAATCCGCCACCCGCCGCGAGGAGAACCTCTACCATCCCGACGAGCTGTCCCGCGTCATCGTTCTCCGCAAGCAGCTCAACGAACTCCCCGCCGTCGAAGCCATGGAAACCCTCGTCAGCAACCTGCACCGCACCAAGAGCAACGCGGAACTCCTCCTCCGCGGCCTCCAATGAATCCGTCCACGGTAGGGACGAGCGGCCCGCTCGTCCGGCCGCCATCCCCCGGCGACAATCCATCCCGTTCGGTCCTCGAAAACCAAGTCGCCCCTGCTCGCAGTCCCGCCTCATGAAGCCTGCACCGTCCAGGCCGGAACTCACCCCGACGGATCTCGCGGCGCACATGAATCCCCTCGAGCGGCGCATCGGCTATAAATTTCGCAATTCCCTCCTCCTCGCCGAGGCCCTCACCCACCCCAGCCTCTCTTTCGAGCGCAAGACCTTCCATTTCGACAACCAACGGCTCGAATTCCTTGGTGACGCGGTCTTGCAACTCGTCGTCACCCACCACCTCTACCGCCTCTTCCCCGCATTCAGCGAAGGCCAACTGACCAAGCTCCGCTCCCGCATCGTCTCCCGCGAGGGCTTGAAAAAGCACGCCGCCGCCCTCGGCCTCGGCGACTACCTTATGCTCGGACGCGGCGAGGAGGCCAGTCATGGCCGGCAGCGCGCCTCCACGCTGGCCGACTCCTTCGAGGCGCTGGTCGGGGCGATCTATCTCGACAGCGGCATCGAAACCGTCCGCCGCTTCGTGCTCCGCGTTGCCGGGGATGAACTCACGGCCTTGGCCCGCGAACCCGCCGAGAACAACCCGAAAGGCGAACTGCAGGAAATCCTGCAATCCCTCTCACCGCAGAGCCCCGCTTACGAAGTCATTTCCGAGACCGGCCCCGACCATCAGAAGGAATTTATTTGCCGCGTTTCCTGGGAAGGTCGCGAACTCGGCCGCGGCACAGGCCAGAGCAAGAAGCAGGCGGAAATCAACGCCGCCGCCCTCGCCTTGCAGGAACGCAGGTGGGAAACTTCGTAGGCAGCTAGGCTTATCGTTGCGCTTGTGGCAGCAGGCTGTGATCGCCGGCACATACTTTGGTGACCAGTCATCCGCAGTCACAGACGACTGCGACAAACTCATCCCAAGCCCGAAAAGTTTTTTGACTTTTCGGCACCCACGGTAGGGACGGCTGGCTCAGCCGTCCGCTCGCCCCAAACAGAAAGGCAGCGGTCCGCTGGGCCAGCGGACCCTACCGGGCGACAAGCCTTCTTAAGTCCAAACCCTTTTGGGAACTGGCATCAGGACCCCACATACTCCTGCAAACAACGCACCCCGTAGCCGCCGGATTTCAGCGCCTTGATGGCACGGGCGCTCATGCGCGCGCCGCGGAGGGTGGTCATGATGGGAATGCGCTGGGCCACGGCGGCGCTCCGGATGGACACCTCATCCTGCCGCGGGACCTTGCCGTGCGGCGTGTTGATGATGAAATGCATGTCGTTGTTCTTGATCAGATCCAGCAAGTTCGGGCGTCCCTCGCTGAGTTTGTAGATGAGCGAGGCCTCCACCCCGGCTTCCCGCAGGACGGCCAACGTCCCCTTCGTGGCGTGGATCTGGAAGCCGGCTTCGAGAAACTCCCGGGCGATCGCCGCGATGTGCTTTTTGTCCGCGTCCTTCACGCTGATGAAGACATTCCCGCCCTCCGGCAAGGCCGGTTGGGCCGACATTTGAGCCTTGGCATAGGCAATGCCGAGATCCGGATCAAGGCCCATGACCTCGCCCGTCGAACGCATTTCCGGCCCCAAGGTGATGTCTGTCCCGGGAAATTTGATGAACGGGAACACAGCTTCCTTCACCGCATAGTGCTTCGGCACCACTTCGTCCGTGAAACCGAGGTCTTGCAAGGTGTGGCCGGCCATAACCTTCGCGGCCAGCTTGGCCAAAGGCAGGCCGATGGCCTTGCTGACGTAAGGCACTGTGCGCGAGGCCCGCGGATTGACCTCCAGCACGTAGACCGTCTCGTCCTTCACCGCGAACTGCACGTTCATCAAGCCACGCACTTTCAATTCCTTGGCCATCGCTTTGGCTGCGGAACGCAGCTCGCCAAGCACTTTCTTGGAGAGCGAAAAGCTGGGAATGACGCAGGCACTGTCACCGCTGTGCACGCCCGCCTCTTCGATATGTTCCATGACACCTCCGATCACCGTGTCCGTGCCATCGCTCAAGCAATCGACATCCACCTCGGTGGCATCCTCAAGGAAGCGATCAACCAGCACCGGGCGGTCGGGACTGGCTTTGACCGCGGTGCGGATGTAGCGACGCAGGTCGTCCGGGGTGTAGACGATTTCCATGGCGCGTCCGCCCAAGACGAAGGACGGCCGGACCAACACCGGGTAACCAACCTTCGCGGCTACGGCCAAAGCCTCCTCCTCGTTGGTCGCCGTGCCGCCCTGGGTGGCATTGAGACCCAACCGGTCAAGCATGGCGGCAAAGTGTTTGCGGTCTTCGGCCATTTCGATACTGGCCGGCGCCGTCCCGATGATTTTGACGCCGTTGGCCTCGAGGGTGGCGGCGAGGTTGAGGGGCGTCTGGCCGCCGAATTGCACGATGGCGGCATCGCACTTCTCCCGCCGGTAGATATTCAAGACGTCTTCGAGCGTGAGCGGTTCGAAGTAGAGCTTGTCGCTTGTGTCATAGTCTGTGGAGACCGTCTCGGGGTTCGAATTGACCATGACGGTCTCCCATCCCAGCTCGCGGAAGGCGAAGGCGGCATGCACGCAACAGTAGTCGAACTCGATTCCTTGCCCGATGCGGTTGGGCCCGCCTCCGAGGATCATGACGCGCTTCTTGTCGTTCGGCCGCGTTTCGTCCTCCTCGCCATAGGTCGAGTAGTAGTAGGGCGTGTAGGCTTCGAATTCGGCCGCGCAGGTATCGACCAAACGGTAGGTCGGCTCGACTCCCGCCGCCACCCGCTGGGTGCGGACCTCGTCCTCCGTGGTCCCGGTCAGGTTCGCGATCTGCCGATCGGAAAACCCGTGACGCTTGAGCCTTCGCCACGGCACGGCGGCCAGATCCTTGGGACACGCCTGCTCTTCGGAGGTGATCTTGGCCAAGCCGCGCAGAAACCACGGATCGATCCCGGTCAGCTCGTGGATCCGTTCCACGCTCCACCCCGCCAGCAGGGCGTGCCGGAGGCTGAAGATGCGCTCCGCCGTGGGGATGCGGATTTTTTGCTCCAGAGCGGCCTCGTCGAGGGACCCGTCTTCCCGACGCGGGGGCTCGTCCTTGCCGTCCGCCCCGAAACCCGCCCGGCCGGTCTCGAGCGAACGCAGGGCTTTCTGCATCGCTTCTTTGAACGTCCGCCCGATGGCCATGGCTTCGCCCACGCTCTTCATCTGCGTGGTCAGCACAGGATCGGCCTGGGGGAATTTCTCGAAGGTGAAGCGCGGCACCTTGACCACGCAGTAGTCGATGGTTGGCTCGAAGCTGGCCGGCGTCTCGCGGGTGATGTCGTTGCGCAACTCGTCGAGCGTGTAGCCCACCGCCAATTTGGCGGCGATTTTTGCGATGGGAAACCCGGTGGCCTTGGAGGCCAAGGCCGAGGAACGCGACACGCGCGGATTCATTTCAATCACCACCATGCGTCCGGTTTGGGGACAGACCGCGAATTGGATGTTCGAACCACCCGTCTCGACCCCGATGGCGCGGATCACGGCAAAGGACGCGTCGCGCATGGCCTGGTATTCCTTGTCGGTCAGGGTCTGGATCGGCGCCACCGTAATCGAGTCGCCGGTGTGCACACCCATGGGGTCGAAATTCTCGATCGAGCAGATGACCACGCAGTTGTCGGCCCGGTCGCGCATGACCTCCATCTCGAATTCCTTCCACCCGAGCAAAGATTCCTCGATCAGAACCTCTTGGACGGGCGAAAGGTCCAATCCGCGGGCCACGATGTCCTCGAACTCCTCCCGATTGTAGGCAATCCCGCCGCCGCTGCCCCCGAGGGTGTAAGCCGGACGAATGATGATCGGATAACGCCCGATTTCGGCGGCGACCGCGCGCGCCTCCTCCATGTTGTGCGCCACCCCGGACTGGGCCACGTCCAAGCCGATCTCGATCATCGTCTCTTTGAAAATCAGGCGGTCCTCCCCCTTCTCAATGGCATCGGCTTTGGCGCCGATCAGCTTGGTCCCGAGACGCTCCAGAGCTCCCGAGCGATGGAGGGTCATGGCCGCGTTGAGCGCGGTTTGCCCGCCGAGGGTCGGCAGGACAGCGTCCGGTTTCTCCCGCTCGATGATTTTTTCGATCACTTCGGGCGTAATCGGCTCGACGTAGGTGCGGTCGGCGAACTCCGGATCGGTCATGATGGTGGCCGGATTGGAGTTGACCAGCACCACCTTGTAGCCCTCTTCGCGCAGCGCTTTGCAGGCCTGCACGCCCGAATAGTCGAATTCGCAACCCTGACCGATGACGATGGGACCGGAGCCGATGATGAGGATTTTCTCGAGCGAGGTGTCTTTGGGCATGGTGACGTTGACCGATCTGTTTATCCGCCCGCGCAGTCCGGTGCAATCCGCCCTTTCCGCGGCACTTTGGAACTTGCCGCCTGCGGCCGCCGCCGCGAAAGTAACGGACGATGATCGAACTGGAGATTTACGCCGCCGGCGTGCGCGCGCCGGACAAGCTGATGGGCCTCGATCTGGAACTCGGAGCCATTCCGCGCCTGCGCTACAAGGTGGATACCCTCCACGACATTGTTTTCTTGGAATCGGATGATTCGAACCTTTCCCTGGAGGCCATCCGCAGCATTTTCAGCAAACTGGACCTCCAAGCGCGTTTCGTCGGTCAAACGCACTCCGTGGCCCGCTCCAAGTCCGCCACGCAGCTCATCCGTTCCTGACCGGCCTCTCGTCATGGCCCCCGCGCGCTACGTCGGAGAATTGCTTTTCTCTTTTGCCCGCTACCTCGGCGAATTGTCCTTCCTCGCCGGCGAAACGATCCGCGGGATTTTCCACGGCCACATCCGTTGGCGTCTGGTCGTTCAACAGATCTACGAAATCGGCTACCGCTCGCAGCTGGTCGTGCTCATCACAGGAGCCTTCACCGGGGCCGTCTTTGCCACCCAGACCTTCTTCCAGTTCCAACGCCTGCAAATGGACACCGCCGTGGGCCCGGTCGTTAGCGTCTCCATGTTCCGCGAACTCGGGCCCGTGCTCTGCGGACTGATGGTGGCCGGGCGCGTCGGTGCCGCCATGTCCGCCGAGTTGGGCACGATGAAAGTGACCGAGCAGCTGGACGCCCTGCGCGCCCTGGCCGTCCATCCGGTCGACTACCTCGTGGTCCCCCGCTTTCTCGCCATGCTGGTTTCGATGCCGCTGCTGGTCGCCGAATGCATCGGTATCGGCATCTTCGCGGCCTACCTGCTCACCACCAAAGTCCTCGGCGTCTCCGAAGTCTACTACCTGCACAACATGCTCCATTTCACCGGCGGACGCGATGTGGCCATGGGGCTCATCAAGGGGATGGTTTTTGGTGTCGTCATCGTCTTTGTCAGCTGCCACCAGGGCCTCACCGCCCGCGAAGGCGCGGTGGGGGTCGGCCGCGCGGCCACCGAAGCGGTTGTCGTCGGCTCCCTCTTCATCCTCGTGGTGAATTTCTTCCTCACCATGACCCTCAATATCTTTTTCCCGGCCGGCAAATGACCCAGCACGCGAAACCGCGCGAGATCATTGCCGTCGACCATCTCGTCCAGACCATCGGGGGGCAGGAAATCCTCCGGGGATTCAGCCTCAAGGTCTACCAGGGCGAAACCCTCGTCCTGCTTGGACGCAGCGGGGGGGGCAAGAGCGTCTTCCTCCGCCATCTCATGGGCCTCATGCAGCCGGTCAGCGGCACCATCACGGTGGACGGACAAAATATCGTCGCCCTCAAGGAACGCGAGCTGGCCCGCGTGCGACGCTGCATGGGCATCCTTTTCCAGAACGGCGCTCTCTTCGATTCCATGACGGTGGGCGACAACGTGGCCTTCCCCCTCCGCGAGCGCGGCGAGACCGACGAGAAACTCATTGCCGAAAAGGTCGAAACCGCCCTGCAAATGGTCAACCTCCACGGCCAGCAGGACAAAATGCCGGTCAACCTCAGCGGCGGCATGCGCAAACGCGTCGCTCTGGCCCGTGCCTTGATCAACGAACCGCGCTGCATGCTCTACGACGAACCCACCGCCGGACTCGACCCGATCGTCGCCGACAGCATCGACGTGCTCATCCGTCGCCTGCAGCGCAAGCTCGGCGTCACCTCGATCGTCGTGACCCACGACATGAAAAGCGCCTTCGCCATCGCCGACCACGTGGCCCTGCTGCACGAGGGGCAGTGCTACTTTTACGGCAGCTGCGACCAATTGCGCGCCTCGACGGATCCCGTGATTCGTGATTTCGTGGAGGGCAGGTCCCACGAGGAACCTTGAACCATGTATAACCACGATTCCCGCATCCAAACCCGCGTCGGGTTCTTTGTCCTCCTCGGCTTGGCCGTGGTGGCCTTTCTCGTCGTCTACTTCGGGCGCCTCGGCCAGGGACTGCAGGATTTTTACGACCTGCAGGTCGATTTTCCCAATGCCAGCGGACTTCTCGCCGGCGCCGACGTCCTTCTTGGCGGGGCCCGCATCGGCTACGTCGAGAGCGATCCCCGCGTCCTGCCGGCCATGCAGGGCGTCGCGGTGGCCCTGAAGATCCGCGAAGACGTTGTTCTCCCCGCCGAATCCAGATTTGTCATCGGCAGCTCCGGCCTGCTCGGCAACCGCTTTGTCGATGTTCTGGTGGCCCCCGAAGCCGACCTGACCCAGCGCCTCGAGCCGGGGTCGGTCATCGAAGGACAGCGCGAGACCGGCTTCGAAGATCTCACCCGCGAGGGACAGGAAATGCTGGCCGACGTGCGCAAGGCCGTCACCTCGATCAATACAGCCATCGACCGCCTCGACAAAACCGCTCTCAGCGACGAATCCCTCAACGACCTGCGCGACACCTTCGCCAATCTTAAGACGGCCAGCGGAGGTCTCACCAACGCCGGCCAGGAAATCAGCCAGGCGACCAAAGACATCGAAGCCATGGCCAGCGATGCCCGAAAATTCATGTCCAGCGCCCGCAGCGGCCCCGGTCCCCTCCCCATGCTGCTCAACGACCGCGAAGCAGCCAACAACCTCCGCGCTATCCTCTCCAACGTCCGCCGCCACGGCGTGCTCTGGTATAAGGACTCCTACAGCGGCCAAGGAACTCAGCCGCCCGGGCGCTGAAAAACCCAGCACCCGAGGCAGGGACGAGCGGCGCGCCGAGGACGTCGCGCCCTACCTTTTGTGGCATATCGTCCCCAGTTACCCCCAACCCACACCCGCCCACGTGCGGGTTCAGGGACTCCCGAGTAACTCGAAGTGTTTTCAGGCAGCGACGGTCATAGAGCGCCGCTACAATTTTTTGTCGAGGTGTAGCGGCGCTCTATGAGCGTCGGTGCCTTTCCCCCTTTGCAACGAGGGTAGCCCCAGTTACCCCCAAACCACACCCGCCCACGCGCGGGTTCAGGGACTCCCAGCGGATACGCGCACCGCGTGTCCCTACCCTCCCGAGGTCACCTCACGGCGGCGCCTCCAAGCGCGTCCGCGGCATCGGCCGCACCTCGTCGTTCACGTAATGGACGATCCGCATCTCCGCGGTTTCCCGCAGCACTGCCGAAAACCTGAAAATCTCCTCGAACACCGGAAACTTACGATCGCCCGGCACCTCGCGCAGGACCTCGGTGAGATAAAGGTCGCGGCAATACGGCAGGGCCACCCGATAAACCTCCGAACCTCCGACGACAAAGATTTCGCCTTCCACCGGCAGGCCGGCCAACGCGCTCAAATCACGGATGACCCGCACGCCGGGAATTTCCAATCCATCCTGCCGGCTCATCACGATGGTCTTCCGTCCGGGCAGCGGTTTGCCGATCGAATCGAAGGTCACCCTCCCCATCAAAAGCGTGCCCCCCATGGTCAGCTCCTTGAACCACCGCAAATCCTCGGGCAGGTGCCACGGGATTTGGCCCCGGTCGCCGATCACGCGGTTTGCAGCCATGGCCGCCACGGCGATCATACGGCCACCGGCGCCTTGATGGCCGGATGCGGATCGTATCCCTCGAGAGTGAAGTCCTCGTAAACGAAGTCCTCCAACTGCTTCCGCGCCGGATTGAGCTTCATCCGCGGGAGCGGACGCGGCGCGCGCCGCAACTGCACCCGGGCCTGCTCGAGATGGTTCGAGTAAAGATGGAGATCGCCGAAGGTGTGGACGAATTCGCCCGGACGTAATCCCGTGACTTGCGCCATCATCAGCGTCAGCAGGGCGTAGGATGCGATGTTGAAAGGCACGCCAAGAAAAAGATCCGCGCTGCGCTGGTAAAGCTGGCAACTCAACTCGCCCTCGGCCACGTGGAATTGGAAAAGCGCATGACAGGCCGGGAGCGCCATCTGCGGCAGGTCCGCCGGATTCCACGCCGAAACAATGATGCGCCGGCTGTCGGGTTGCTCGCGGATGAGGCGCACCGCCTCGGCGATCTGATCGACCGTCCGCCCGTCGGCCCCGGGCCAGCTGCGCCACTGGTGACCGTAGATCGGTCCGAGGTCGCCATTTTCGTCCGCCCACTCGTCCCAGATCGTCACCCCTTGGTCGTGCAGGTATTTGATGTTCGTATCGCCGTGCAGGAACCACAGGAGTTCGTGGATAATGGAGCGGAGATGGAGCTTTTTGGTCGTGACCACGGGAAAGGTCTCCCGCAAATCGAACCGCGCCTGCGCCCCGAAGACACCGATGGTCCCCGTTCCCGTGCGATCGGTGCGCGCCCTGCCGTGCTCGAGGACGTGTTCCAGCAACCGGTGATATTCTTGCACGGGACAGGAAAATAGTGGCCCCCGTGTCTTTTGGCCAATCCGGAAACAGGCGGTATTTGCCGCGCCTTCCGCGGCAGGCTAGCATCCGCCGCGTGGAACTCATCGTGCTTGGCAGCGGAAGCAGCGGCAACACCGCCGTCCTGCGCGGCACGGACACCACCATCATGATCGATGCCGGGCTGGGCCCGCGGAAAACCCTGTCCCGCCTCGCGGCCGTGGGCCTCGAACCAGACCAGATCCACGCCATCCTCCTCACCCATGAACACGGTGACCATGCCGGCGGACTCCCGGCCCTGCTCAAAACGCTGCGCTGCCCGGTCTACGCGACGCGGTTGACCGCCGAGGAAGTCCGCAATCAGGATCCGCGCAACGAAGCGGCCGAGTGGAAACTCTTCCGCTCGGGGAGCACCTTTGCCATCGGGTCTCTCGAGGTCACGGCCTTCTCCGTTCCGCACGATGCCGCCGACCCGGTCGGTTTCACCATCCGTTCCGCCGAGGTGGCTGTGGCCGTGCTGACCGACCTCGGGCACGTCAACAACTCCGTGGTTCACCACGTGACCGGCGTGAACTGCCTCTTCATCGAGGCCAACCACGACGAGGACCTTCTCTCGCGCGACACCAGACGCCCGTTCTCCATCAAACAACGCATCCGCTCCCCGCACGGACACCTGTCCAACAGCAGCGCGGCCGATCTCGCCTCCCGGGCTGCCACGGCCGCCCTGCGCCGTGTCGTCCTGGGCCACCTGAGCCGCGACTGCAACGAACCCGCGCTGGCGGTGTCCGTCGTCCGTGCCGCGCTCGGCGTCTCTTCGGAAATCGAAGTCGTGGCCGCCGGCGAAGACGCACCGCTGCACGTCCGCGGCTTCGCCGTCGCGCTTTAGGACCGCTGCTTGAGCAGATCGCGGATCTCGCCGAGCAACTTCTCCTCGGCCGTCGGTTCCGGCGGGGCGGCGGGTTTGGCCTCCTCGTTTCGCTTCAGCGTGTTGATCGCTTTGACCACGAGGAAGATGACCCACGCGATGATGAAAAATTGGATGCCGACCGTGATGAAATTGCCGTAATTCAACGTCGGAGCCGCCGCCTCCTGGGCGGCCGCCAGCGAAGGGTAGCTCTTGCCGTCGAGGCTGATGAACAACTGACTGAAATCGACTTTGCCGAGGATCAGCCCGAGCGGGGGCATGATGATGTCGTCAACCAAGGAGGAAACGATTTTACCGAAGGCCGCACCGATGACCACGCCGACGGCGAGGTCGATGGCGTTGCCTTTCGCGATGAAGGTTTTGAATTCTTGCCACATGACGCCGGCTTTTCTGCCCACCGCCTCCTGCCATGACCAGCTAAAACGCTGTTGTTGACGGTGCCGCGCCCGGCTGGTGCCATGCAGGGCATGTTCCTTCGTCTCGTCGCCCTCGTTCTGGCCCTTGCCGCGCCCTTGCAGGCGGACACCTCTCCGCTGCGTGTCGGAATGGATCTCTCCTACCCGCCCTTCGAAACCATCGGGCCGGATGGCCAGCCTGCGGGCATCAGTGTGGACCTCGCCCAAGCTCTCGGTGCCAACCTCGGCCGCACCGTCGAAGTCCAGAACATCCCCTTCACCGGTCTCATCCCGGCCCTCAAGTCCGGCAAAATCGATCTGATCATTTCCTCCATGACCGCCACCCCCGAGCGGGCCAAAACGGTCGCCTTCTCGGACGCTTACCTGACCACCGGTCTCGCCGTGCTGGTCCCCGTCGCCAGCAAGATCCACGACCTCGCCTCCATCGACCAACCGGACCGCACGATTGTGGTCCGTCAGGGCACGACCGGCGAAGTCTTCGCCCGGGCCAACGTGCGCAATGCGCGCATCCTCACGCTGGAAAAGGAAAACGCCTGCGTGCTGGAGGTCGTGCAGGGCAAAGCCGACGCCTTCATCTACGACCAGATGTCCGTCTTCCAGAACGCCCGCCGTCATCCCGACAAGGTGCGCGCTTTGCTGGCCCCGCTGCAGCAGGAGTCTTGGGCCGTCGCCTTGCGACCGGAAGACAAAGAATTGCGGGCGCAGGTCAACGCCTTCCTCGCCAAGTTCCGTGAGGACGGCGGATTCGATGAATTGGCCGGCCGCTACCTTGCCGAGGAAAAAGCCGCCTTCGCCGCGCAGGGCATCCCGTTTGTCTTTTAATCGGCCTGCACCAGGATGCTGGCTCCGCGCGGCGGGAGCGCCAGGGTCAAACGCCCGTCTTCGCCGCTCACCTTGCCACCGTTCCAACGATCCTCCCACGCGCCACCGCCTTCGACGGAAGCTTCCTGCGGCTGGTTGGAATTGTTCAACACGACCAGCACCGCCTCGTCGCCCAACTGGCGACGGAAGCCGTAGAGTTGCCGGTCATCGTCGATCAAGACCGTCTCGAAGGACCCGCGACGGAGCGCGGGTAATTCGCGGCGCAGCGCGATGAGTTTGCGGTAGTGATCGAGTAGATCGCGGTTCACTTCCACTTTGTCCCCCTGCTCCTTTTTGCTCCCGTCAGGCAACGTGACTTCGTCCGCGTAAATCATGTCATCCCACACCATGGGCTTGCGGCAATCCGGGTCGTTGGCCCCCCACATCCCGACCTCGTCGCCATAGTAAATCATGGGAGCCCCGACGTAGGTCATCTGCAGCACGGCGAAGAGCTTCTGCGATTCCAGCTCTTCCGGCGCGGGCTTGCGCGGATCGTATTGGCCGTTCTCCACCTTGGAAAAATTGAAGTAGGCCTGCCAATTGCTCGCGTGCTCACGGTCACGGTTGACGATGTGCGATCCGATCCGGTCCGTATCGTGGCTGCCGAAGAGATTCTGCTGCACTTCGGCCACCCCGGGCGGAAATGCCTCGCGCAACTCGCGCAGGCGGCGGTCGAATTCCGTTGTCGTGATGCGCGACTTTTCGTCGGCGAAATAATCCGACGAAGCGAAGGCGAAATTGTAGTTCATCACCGCATCGAACTCATCGCCCTCGAGGTAAGGTTTCAGCTCCGGCACCGGATCGATCAGCTCCGCCGTGATGTAGGCCTCGGGATTCACCCCTTTGACCACCTTGCGCCATTCTTTCCAAAACGGATGCGCCACGCAGAAGGCCACATCGAGGCGCCAGCCGTCGATGCCGTCGGACGGATCACCGTCGCCATCCGGATCCATCCATCGCCGGGTCGCGGCAAAAATGTAATCCCGCGGCCCGGCTACGATCCCCTCCTCGTCCTCGCGGAATTCCGGCAGCGTCTTGTGACCGAACCAGCCCTCGTAGTCGAATTTCGTCCCCTTCTCTTCATCCCGCCACGAATTGACCGTGAACCAATCCGCATAAGGCGACTCCTGCTGGTTTTCGATCACGTCGAGGAATGGCCAACTGCGGTTGCCCATGTGGTTGAAAACGCCGTCGAAAATGACGCGGATCCCGCGCGCGTGGCATTGCTTGATCAACTCGAGAGCCAGCTTGTCGGCCGAGGTCCACACCCACGTGGAAGGATCCCCGGGGTTTTCTTGGGCCATCAGCGCACGATCTCCCTCGGGGTCGGGTCCGAAATTCGGGTCGATGTGGTGGTAGCTCATGCCGTCGTATTTGTGCGACGACGGAGAGTCGAAGACCGGGTTCAAGTAGATCGCGTTGATCCCCAGGTCCTGCAGGTAATCAAGCTTCTCGAGGATGCCCTGCAAGTCCCCGCCGTAGCGGCGGCGTTGCACCAGATGATGGAACGGGATAGGCGCATCCTTCTCGTAGTCCTGACGCTCATACCAATCGGAGGTCCAGGGATGAACCCGCCACGGCAACCCCGGGGCGTCGGGGAAGGCACCGGCGAGATCCGCTTTGGTCGGATCGTTCGACGGATCACCGTTGCGGAAACGTTCCGGGAAAATCTGATACCAGACGGCATCCTTGGCCCAGTCGGGCACGAATTCCTCGCTTTTCATCGCGTTTTCACCGCGCGCTGCTCCCGCCACAAGGACGAGCAAGGCGAACGCCGCGGCCGCCAGCGACTTCATCCCCGGGCCAGCAGGGCTTTGCCGGCCTGCATGAGGGCATCGACGCTGATCCCCAACGTCTTCATGACCGTGCCACCGGGCGCGCTCAGCCCGAAACGGTCGATGCCGATGGCGTGGCCGCGGCGTCCGACATAGCGATACCACGGCTGGGTGACTCCCGCCTCGATGGAAATACGCCTGACGCAATCCGGAGGCAGGACAAAATCCCGGTATTCCTCGGTCTGCCGCTCGAAGCGTTCGAAGCATGGCAGCGAGACGACGCGCACCGCCGGACCGAGCTTCTCCGCGGCCTCCATGGCCAAGTGGAGTTCGCTCCCCGTGGCTAGAATGATGAGTTCGAGAGGCGCCGTTTCGCGGCGGGCAATGTACCCCCCGCGCAGCGTGCCTTGCCGGGCCTCCTCCTCGGGAATTTGGCGCAAGGTGGGCAACGCTTGGCGCGAAAGGGCCAGGAGAGTCGGGCCGTCCTTGCGGTCGAACGCCGCAGCAAAGGCCCCCGCCGTCTCCGCCGGGTCGGCCGGGCGGATGACATCAAGATTGGGAATGGCCCGCAGCGCCGCCACTGTCTCGACCGGTTGGTGCGTTGGACCGTCCTCGCCGACCCCGACCGAGTCATGCGTGAAGATGTAGACGACCGGCAAATGCGACAACGCGGCGATACGGATCGATCCGCGGCAGTAGTCGCTGAAGACCAGAAAGGTGGCCCCGCTGGCGTGGAAAATCCCGTCGTAGGCCAACCCGTTGAGGATTCCAGCCATGCCATGCTCGCGGATGCCGAACCGGATGTTGCGTCCGGCGTGGTTGCGCGCATCGAAGTCGCCGCCGTCCACGATGTAGTTGAGCGTGGAACCGTGCAGGTCGGCGCTGCCGCTGACCAACAACGGCATGGCCTTGGCCACATGCTGCAGGACGTCGCTGCCGGCCTTGCGCGTGGCAATGTCCGGCGCGTCTGCGGGATAGTCGGGGATGACCTTGAGCAGGTCCGGATAGTCTTTCTTGACCGCCGTATCCAATTCCGCGGCCAGATCCTTGTTCGCTTTGCGCCAAGCGTTGAAACGCTGGTACCATTCCGCGCAGGACGCCTCGAGTTCCTGGGCATGCCGCGCAAAGAATTCGCGGACCTCGGGGGCCACGTGGAATTTCTCTTCGGGCAGGCCGAGGCCCTGGCGGGCCGTATCGGCGAATTTCACACCGGCCTCGCCGTGGGCTTTGTTTGTCCCGGCCACCTCGGGGATACCTTTGCCGATAAGCGTCTTGGCCACGATGAGCTGCGGTTTGCCTTTGGCCGCCTTCGCTTTGTCATAAGCAGCAAGGAATTCCTCCATGTTCTGCCCGTCGACTTCGCGAACCTCCCAACCGTAGGCCTTGAAGCGACCGATGGTGTCCTCGCTCTGTGTGAAGAGCGCCATGGCGTCGAGGGTGACGTTGTTCGAGTCGTAGATGAGGATGAGGTTGTCCAGTTGGAGGTGCCCGGCCAAGGCGCAGGCTTCGCTGGCCACGCCCTCCTGCAGGCAGCCATCGCCGGCCAGGCACACGACCTTGTGGTCGAAAATGCGATGCTCGGCGGTGTTGAAGCGGGCCTCGGACATTTTGCCCGAAATGGCCAGCCCCACGGCATTGGCGACGCCCTGCCCGAGCGGACCGGTCGTGCATTCGACGCCCGGAGTTTCTCCGAATTCCGGATGGCCCGGCGTGATGCTGCCGAGTTGGCGGAAGTTTTTCACCTGCTCCAAAGGCACGTCATAGCCGGACAAGTGCAGCCATGCGTAAAGAAACATGCTCCCGTGTCCGGCGGAGAGGACGAAGCGGTCGCGGTTGAGCCAGCGGGGCTCCTTGGGGTTGTAACGCAGGGCCGCGCCGAAAAGGACGGCGCCGATTTCGGCGCATCCAAGGGGCAAGCCAAGGTGGCCCGACTTGCAGGCGGTGACGGCGTCGATGGCGAGTCCGCGCGCGTCCCGCGCGGCGAGGGAGAGGATTTCGTGGGGCAAGCTCATGGGAACCCGCTATTTCGCCGTGGCTGCGGGCGCGCGGCAAGCAAACTCTCCCGCGTAACTTGAAGTGTTTTCAGGCAGCGACGGTCATAGACCGCCGCTACAAGTTGTGATCGGGTTGTAGCGGCGCTCTATGAGCGTCGGTGCCTTTCCCCCTTTGCAACGAGGGGAGCCCCAGTTACTCCCAAACCACACCCGCCCACGCGCGGGTTCGGGGACTCCCAAGCGGGCGGATTTGCCACGCGGGGGTGTTTCAGCCAAGCTGGTGGCCAGCCTTATGGACCAAGTTACCGTGCGTGTTCCCGCGACGAGCGCCAACCTCGGGCCGGGCTTCGATTGCCTCGGCGTGGCGCTCGATTTGCACAACCGCGTGACAGTCTCCGCCCGCGGCCAATCGACCCCGGACCCCATGGTCGACGCCGCGGCAGCCGCATTTTTCGAAGCCTCCGGCGTGGCGCATCACGAGTTTGCCTGGTCGATCGAAGGCGAAATTCCCCGCTCCCGCGGTCTCGGTAGCAGCGTCGCGGTGCGCCTTGGCATCTTGCACGGACTCAACCGCCTCGCCGGCTCGCCGCTCGAAGATATCGACCTTTACCGCCTCTGCGCCCGGTTGGAGGGACATCCGGACAACGCCGCGCCCGCCGCCTTTGGTGGCTTCACGGCCGCGCGTCCGGATGATGTCTATTTCCGCTGCGACATCGCCGCGGAGGTTCGTTTTGTCGTTCTTGTCCCCGTGCAAGAGGTCGACACCGATTCCTCCCGCGTGCAGCTGCCCCGCGAAATTCCGCACGCGGACGCCGTCAAAAATACAGCCAACGCCGCCATGATCGCCGCCGCCTTCGCCTCGCGGCAATACGATCTCCTCCGCGGATCCCTGTCCGACTGGCTGCACCAACCTTACCGCGCCCAAGCCGCACCCCATCTGCTCCCCGCCATCGAAGCCGGTGCGGCCGCGGGTGCCCTGGGCGGCTATCTGAGCGGGTCCGGATCCGCCGTGGCCTGCATCACCTTGACCGACCCCGCGCCGGTCGCCGCCGCCATGCAGGGCATCCTTCCGGCTGCCCGTGTCCATGTGCTCGGCGCCGACAACCGCGGGGTAACGATCGAAGGCTGACCATGCGGGTCATTCTCGAACGCTTCGAGCGCTACGCCGTCGACGTCATTCTCGAGCGTCGCGAAGGCGGACGCGCCAACGCCCTTAAGTTCGTCCTCGGAGGCTTCTCCCGCCTGTATGAACGCGCCGTCCAGACGCGGCTCGGACTCTACCGCCGCCGTCTGCTGCGTGCCCAGGAACTCGGTTGCCCGGTGGTCAGCATCGGGAACCTCACCGTCGGCGGCACGGGCAAAACACCGGTGGCCGAGATGTTGGCCCGCGAACTGCAAAACCGCGGGCGCCGCG
The DNA here is from genome assembly GCA_963776165.1 of uncultured Verrucomicrobiae bacterium. Taxonomy (GTDB): domain Bacteria; phylum Verrucomicrobiota; class Verrucomicrobiia; order Chthoniobacterales; family JACTMZ01; genus JACTMZ01. The sequence goes on along the minus strand of CAVZLI010000010.1, from coordinate 13,103 downwards.
TGGCCATCCTCAGTCGCGGCTACAAGAGCGTCCCCCGCCCCTTCATGCAGCGCCTGCGCAACAAACTCTTCAAACACCTCGACCTTTTCCCGCCGCGCATCGTCTCCGACGGCCGCAAAGTCCTCCTCGATTCGCGCCGGGCCGGCGACGAGCCCCACATGCTGGCCAAGAATCTTCCCGGCGTTTGCGTGCTGGTGGACAAAGACCGCGTCAAGAGCGGCCTCCACGCTTTGCGCCACTTCGACAGCGACCTGCTTCTGCTCGACGACGGTCTGCAATACCAGCGCCTCCGCCACCGCATCGACGTCGTCCTCGTCGATCGTCAGAGTCCGTTCGGCAACGAACATCTTCTCCCTCGCGGCACCTTGCGCGAACCACCGCGCAATCTGCGGCGTGCCTCTTACATCATTGTCACCAAATGCGGACCCGAACCCGACGAGGAACTCCTCACCCGCGTGCGCAAGCTGAACCGCACCGCCGCCATCATCGAATGCAACCATGCACCGCGGCACTGGGAGGACATCAAGACCGGCGAGAAGTTCCCCCTCGAGCACCTGCGGGGACGCCACGTCGGCGCGATGAGCGGCATCGCCCGGCCCGAAAGTTTCGAGGAAGGCGTGCGCGCACTGGGCGCCCACGTCGAGATCACCAAGGCCTTCGCCGACCACCACCGCTTCACCAAAAAAGAAATCCTCCGTTTCCTCGAATGGTGCGACCGGCGTTCGCTCGATGCCTTGGTCACCACGGAAAAAGACGCGGTCCGCTTCCCCGATATCGACCATCCCCCGGTCCCCATGCTCTTCCTGCGCGTGGAAATCGAAATCCTCCGCGGCCGCGAACACTGGGAGGAATTACTCGGCCGCCTGGCCGGCGCACCATTCAAAAACGGCGGTGCCAAACGTAGCGCTGCAGCAGCACTTTGATCGTCGCGGTCAGCGGCACAGCCAGCAGGGCGCCCAAAAGCACGCCCAAGACCAGACTCCAGATCAGCACCGACAAAATCACGGTGAGCGGATGCAGACTCACCGAATCCCCCACGACCCGCGGGGCGATGAAGAAGCTTTCGAGATTGCTCATCCCCACAAAAATCGCCGTGACAATGAGCGGATGCGTCCAATCGCCGAACTGCGCCACCGCGATGAGCACCGCGGGGATCCAGCAAATGGTCAGGCCCACATAGGGAATCAGCGCCAGCAAACCCACGGCCAAGCCGATGAGTAGCGAGAAATTCAATCCCATGATGAAAAGCGCGCACCCGATGAGCAGCCCGTCGATCAAGCTCACGGTGAACTGCCCCCGGAAATACCGCACGAGGTAGTTGTTGATTTCCTCCAGCAGGGACGCCACCTCGTTGCGCAGGTGCGACTCGGGCAGCGGGATGTATTGCCGCCACTCCTTGGCGAATTGCGCCGAATCTTTGAGGAAAAAAAACAGGAAAAGCGGCACCAGAAAAAGACTCACCGCGACGCCCGCCACCCCGAGGAAGCCGCCGACACTGCGCTGCAGGAAGCTCCCCACTGCGCCGAGGATTTCCGGCAACCGCTCCTCGAACCACGCGATAAGGTCCTCGACATAGCCCGCCGCCCACGACCAAAGCTCGTCGCGAATCGTGCGCTCCTCGCCCAGCACCGAGGCCGGTTGCAATTTCTGCTGCACTTCGCGCACCCACTCCAAGGTCGCCAGCATCAGTTCCTGACCGCGCGAAGCCTGCTCGGGCAAGGTGGCACCGAACTGCGTCGTCTGATGCCACAAAAGCGGCCCGACCCACAGGCCGATGCTGGCGAAGCCCAGTCCGATGAAGAGAAAAAGCAGCAAGACCGACCACATCCTTCCGATCCCGAACGAGCATATTTTGTCGACGACCGGACCGAGCAAGTAAGTCAAGATGACCGCCGCCACCACGGGAATGAGAAGCGGTTGCAGAAAAGCCGCCGCCTCCACCACCAGCAGAACCGCGCCGGCGACAACGCCGACGAGAACAACCAAGGCGAGAGCAGTCAGCGCGGCATACCAAAATCTCCGCTGCCACGGGGCCGGTTGCGTAGCGTCGTCACCCATCCAGCGCACTGTGTCGCAAGAGCGCCACGCTAGACAACCAAATCTTGCCCGCCCCGGGGGAACTCAGTCGCCGTCTTTGCCGAGGATCTCAAGATAGGCACGGTCCAAGGGACGCGAGGAATTGTCGGGCCCAAACTTTTCGATACGCATCTGCTTGAGCATCCATTGACCATCGATGCGCTGGCCCGAGACAACCTCGAAGCGACGCAACAACCGGCCCTCCCAATCGAATCCCTCGATGCGCAGAAGAGCCCCGCTCGCTTGGTCGAGCCAAACGCGAACGACGGCGAACTCGGACCCCCGCTTGCCCGGGCGCAGTTCGATTTTCCACGCCCCGCGCCCGCGCACGCTCTCCTTGCCGAGCAGCCGCGCATCGGGCCAGTAGAGGAAACCGAGCGAGAGGTCCTCGACGGTGACCGGGGCGCCCTCCGCCACGGTCTCTTGCATGCCGCGACGCAGCGGGCGGCCTTTGGCATCATAGACCCCCGAGGAGTCCTCATCGAGCCGCACCTCGTAGACACGCTCCGGTTCGTCGAAAGCGAAACGCATCTTGCCGAAGTCGACCTTGAGGGTGAACGGCGTCGAGACGGCACCCGCCCTCAGACGCCCGCGCACCTCCGCCTCCTGCTGCGCCGATGCCATGCGGGCGACCTTGAGCAGCTCCTGCGGATCGGCATCGGCCGCCGCCGCCCCGCGTCCCGTAGCCAAAACGCAGCAGCACCACCCCAAGCATCGAGGCTCCCTGCTTCAGGCTCTTCCTTCCTTGTCTCATGAGATCAACCAGCAGACATTAGCACACGTGCCGTCGGCGCTCGACCAACAACTGTTTCTCTTCTTCAACGCCGACCGCGGACTGCCCTGGCTCGACAAGGCTTGGGCTGTGCTCTCCAGCTTTGATTTCTGGCTGCCGGCTTTTGTTCTCGCCGGTCTCTTGGTCGCGTGGCGGGGCGGCTTTCACGCCCGTGCCATGCTCGTTTGTCTGCTTCTTTCCGTCGGCATCATGGAGGGCGGGATCATCAACCCGCTGAAAAAAACCATCGGGCGCCAGCGTCCCATCGACTCCCTCGCCGAGGCGCGCTACGTCAAACTCGAGTCGGCTAGCCCGAAAATTCTCGCCTTGGCCCAACCACTGAAAATCAAACCCGGCGACCCGCTCGACCCGCCCGCCGTGGGAAAATCCCTTCCCTCCGGACATACCTCTAACATGTTTTGTTTCGCCACGGTGCTGACCGTCTTTTACCGCTGGCGCGGCGCGTGGCTCTATCTCCCAGCGGCCCTTGTCGCGCTGTCGCGCGTGGCCACCGGATCGCACTGGCCGTCGGACATTGTCGTCAGCGCCATCGGGTCGATCCTTGTCACCCTCGGATTGCTCGCTCTGTATGCCTGGATCTGGCGGCGCTGGGCTCCGCGACTCGTGCCACAGTTCGCCGCCCGACATCCCGAACTGATTTCGACGGCATGAATCCGCGCTTCCTGCTCCTGGCCCTGCTTGCCTTGCTCACCGTCTTGCGCTGGCTCTGGTTGGCACCGCAGGAGCTTTCCCCCTCCGCCGCCTACCTCGCCCTGTGCGGCTACACGCCCTCGATCGCCTATTTCGATGGTCCGGGCGCGACAGCCATCTGCACGGCGCTCGGCACACGCTGGGCCGGGGCCGGAGCCTTGGGCGCCGCGCTCCTCTGGCCGGTCTTCGCCGTTTTGGCAACATTTGCCCTCTATCACTTGGTGGCACCCCTTTCCGGCGCGAGGGTGGCGACCGGGGCTGCTGTGCTGTTGAATTTGCTGCCCTCGTTCAATGAGGCGACCGTGAGTCCGACCTGCGCCCTGCCCCTCACCATGTTTGCGCTCGGCTTTGCCGCCTGCGCGTGGCGCGCCTTGGACAGTTCCTCGCTCGCGTGGTGGCTGGGAGCCGGACTCTGTGCTGCCGGTGGACTCCTCTTTGACTATCTAGCGTGGTTTTTCCTCCCGGCGCTGGCCGTGGTCATGCTCGCTTCGCACCGCTGGCGCTCCGGACTATGGGAACCCGGCTTTTGGCTGGCCGCCGTCTTGCCGCTTGCGGTGTTTGCATGGCTCCTGCTTTGGAATTCTCACCACGACTGGGTTCACTTCATCGGAGGAACCTGGCAAACCGCCACCACGCTCGACCTGCGCCGCTTGCCGGGGGACCTCTACGATGCCGCGCTGGCCGTCTCCCCGCTCGTTCTCGTGGCACTCGCGGGGGGACTTTATTTTGCCCTGCGCGAGGTCCGCGTGGCGCGCCGGGCGAAGTTCCTCGCCATTCCCGCGCTCGTGGCCGGCGCTCTTGCACTATACCTCGGACTACGTGGTGAACCGGCGCAAGCAGCCGGACTCGCCGCGGCGGCCCTGACCATTCCCCTGGTCGCTTGGCTGCCGTTGACTCCGGGCTTGCTAACCTTGGTCTTCGCCAGTGCGGCCTTGTGGACCGCGGCGACCATCGGACTGACCCGCCCGTCCCAACCAACGATCACTCGGGAAATCGTCCGCGGAATCGAAGTCTTGCGTGCCGCGCAGACCACCGACCCGGCCGCGCCTGTCTTCCTAGTTGCCCGCGATGCCGCCCTCGCCTCCGCCTTGGCGCTTCATCTGCAGGACACGTATTTCGTCACTCCCGGACACCCGCCCGTTTACGTGGTCGAGTCGCCTTATGCGGACAGCCAATACGCGCTCTGGCCGCGCTATGACCAGTTCATGGACGCACCGGCGCCGGCTCCTGACAACGCGCCCGATCCTTTCACCGAACAGGACGGTGCGAACCCGTTCCTGTGGAGGTCGGCTCTCTACATCACGCCCCAGAAGCCCGACGAGTTGCCGCAGGCCGTCACCGCGGCCTTTGCCGCGCACCGTTTGATTGCCGAGATCGCCACGCCGTCAGGCAGTATCCTGCGGGTTTATCTCTGTTCCGAATACGAAACGCTTCCATTGTGAGCGTGACGGTGGCGGCAACGGCTTGTAATAATCTTCGCTCCATGTCCAAGCCCAAAGTCCTTGTCTCGGATCCCATTTCGCAAACCGGCGTCGACGCCTTGGCCGAGGGAGGCCAGCTCGACGTGACCTTCACACCCGGTCTTCCCCACGAGGAATTGCTCAAAGTCATCCCGGAATACTCCGCACTCGTCGTCCGCAGCCAGACCAAGGTTGGCGCGGACGTCATCGCCGCAGCCAAGAACCTCAAGGCCGTCGGCCGCGCCGGCGTCGGGGTGGACAATGTCGACGTCGACGCCGCCACCCAGCGCGGCATCGTCGTGATGAACACGCCCGGTGGAAACACGGTGTCCACGGCGGAGCATGCTTTCTCCCTCCTCGTCTCCGTCGCCCGCAAAATCCCGCAAGCTGACGCCAGCGTGAAGTCCGGCAAGTGGGACCGCAAAAGCTTCCAAGGTGTTGAACTCAACGGCAAAACGCTCGCCATCCTCGGCATGGGCCGTATCGGCACGGAGGTGGCCAAGCGCGCCCACGCCTTCGGCATGCGCGTCCTCGCCTACGACCCCTACCTTTCCGAAGCCCGCGCCAAAACGCTGCAAGTCGAGCTCGTCGAAAACCTTGAAGACGCCCTGCCCGAGGCGGATTTCGTCACCATGCACATGCCGCTGACCGACGAAACCAAGCACATGCTCAACGCGCCCCGCCTCGCCAAGTTGAAAAAGGGCGCCCGCATCGTCAACTGCGCCCGCGGTGGCCTGATCGACGAAAAAGCCCTCGCCGACGCTTTGGCTTCCGGCCACGTGGCCGGCGCGGCCATCGACGTTTTCGAACAGGAACCGCCCGCCGAAGACAATCCGCTGCGCGACGCTCCGAATGTCGTCTTCACCCCGCACCTCGGCGCCTCCACCGCCGAGGCCCAAGAGAGTGTAGGTATCGAAATCGCCCACACCATCCGTGCCGCTCTGCTCGACGGCACGATCAACAACGCGGTCAATGCCCCCAGCGTCGACGCCAAAACCCTCGCTGTCCTCGGCCCCTACCTCCGCCTCGGAGAAAGCCTCGGTCGTTTCGTCGCCCAGATCGCCCCGAAACGCTGCGGCACACTCCGCGTCGTCTACAGCGGCAAAGCCCGCGACCTGGATACCACGCCGATCACCCGCTCAGTCCTCAAAGGCTTCCTGACCCATATCAGCGGGGACGAAGTCAATCAGATCAACGCGCCCGGACTGGCCCAGAACCTCGGCCTGCAGGTCGTCGAATCGCGCGTCAGCGACAGCGCGGAATTCAGCGACCTCATCGAAGTCGTTGCCGAAGATTCGGGATCCAAAGCTTCCGCCGCCGGCACTTTCTTCGGACAAAAGCCGCGCGTCGTCGTGGTCAACGGACGCCACATCGAAGCGCAACCCGAAGGCGCTCTTCTACTGCTGGAAAATAAAGACCGCCCCGGCATCGTCGGCCACATCGGCACCCTGCTCGGCAAACATCAGGTCAACATCGCCAGCATGTCGCTCGGCCGCGACACCGCCGGAGGCACCGCCCTCACCGTCCTCAACCTCGACTCCGCCCCCGAAGAGAAAGTGATGGCCGACCTCCTCGGCGACAAAGACATCGTCAGCGCGAGGATACTGAAATTGTAAAGAGGGCGGAGACCTGAAACTTGAAACCTGAGTGATCTTGCAGCGGCCGCAGGCCGGTGACTTTCTACTCACGTTTCACACTCAAGTTTCAGCCTTGATAGTCACCTCTTCCGCCGCCCTTCTCCCGCTCTCAATCGCCCCATGCACGGTGCCACTGTGCCCCTCCAGATCCGTCGCCTCGCCGGCAAAAAATAGCTTTCCGCCGAGCGATGCCGCCAGCGCCTCGCGGTGCCGCGGCTCCGTCTGCGCCAGCGGAAAGCTGTAAAGCCCACGCACGAAAGGCTCTGTCGTCCAATCGGCCACGTAAGCATCCTCGAACAACTCCGAAGCGACGCGCCCGCCGAAAATACGGTCCAGCTCGCCCAAGGCAAACTCCACCAGGTCCACTTCCAACTGACGCAGGAAATCCGCCCGCGTGCCGCTGACAAAGGCCGTCAGAATATACGTCCGGCCCCCGCGCCCGTTGCCGGGCGTCCAAAACTGCGGCCAGAATGTGTCGGAGTGCAGGAAATACATATCCTCCGGCCAGAAACGGTGCTGGAACTTCAGCACAATCTTCATCCCGCCATCCATGCCGATGCTATGCACAGCCTCGCGTTTTTCCGGCGGTAACGGGGGAGAAAATTCCGGCGGCGCATCGCGAAGGACAGCCACCGATCCGGTAAAAATCACCGCGTCGGCGCGCAAATCCTCACCGCCGGCCAAACGCACCACCACCTGCGGACCGCCCCACTCGATCCGCGCTACCGTCGCGCCGAAGCGGATCCGGTCGCGCACCTTGTCGAGCAAAGGATCGAGCAGGCGCACGTAGGGCTGACGAACCGTGTAATTCTCTTCCCGCAGCTGCCAGTTGCGTTCGTACCCCGCGAAGCCGCGCATGCCCAGCCGGTCGAGCGTCGTTCCGTGCTCCACTCCGAGGCGCGAGTCAAGGTAGTGCCAAGCGTGCCCCGGCATGTGCCGCGCCACAATGCACTGTTCGACAGTCCACGCCGGCCCTTCGAACCGGCTGACCGTGTCGACAAACTCGAAAGCCTCGCGCAAATCCTCACCGGCCCGCGCAGCCTCCAGCGAGATGAGTTTTCCGTCATAGCGGATGTAATCGTGCACCGTTTCGTGACGGATCAATTCCGCACCTGCTTCTTTCACCAGCGGCACGAGACAATTTTCCAACCCGTGCACCTCCTCCGCCCCCAGTTCGACCGGAAAGTCGGCGAAGCCTTCCAAATGCCGGATGCGCCCGCCCACACGGTCGCTCGCCTCGAGGATGGTGACGCCTCGGCCGGCGGCGGCCAAACGCTCCGCCGCGGCCAGTCCGGCCGCCCCGGCTCCGATGATGATCACAGAGGAAGCGCTCATGCGCGGGGACCAAATGGTCACCCGCTACCAGTGAACTCCCGCCCGCCCCAAACGGGCAATCCCAATCTGCGGAATGTGCTTCCGTGCGGCCTGTTTCTCCAGTTGAGTGCGGGCCGTGAACTCCGTCCGCCACCTCCTGCGCCGCGAGTGGCCCCTGTTTGTCGTCTGGGCCTCCGCCGCCGTCTGGTTCTTCCTCGGCAAGGACTGGGTCGCCTCGATGGACGGCCTGCCGGCGGCGGCCGGCAGCTTGGTCTGGATTTGCGCCGCCATTCTATTCGCCGCCTTCGCCGTTGTTCGGCATGCCGATGTGCTCGCCGAACGATTCGGGGAACCTTATGGCACGATGATCCTCACTTTTTCGGTCATCAGCCTGGAAGTCCTCATGATCGGATCGCTCATGCTGCAGGGAGACCAACCGACCCTCGCCCGCGACACCATGTATTCGGTCATCATGATCGTGCTCACCGCTTTGGTCGGTGCGTGTCTCCTCCTCGGCGGCCTCAAATTCAGCGAGCAATCCTTCAACATCCGCGGCGCCGGATCCTATCTCTCCATGATCATCCCCCTGGCGCTCATCGGCATGGTCCTCCCCGACTTCACCAAGTCCGGAGCATTCGGCGAATTCTCGACCGGGCACGCCATCGCGCTCGTCATCCTCTCGGTGGCCATCTACGCCGTTTTCCTTTTGGTGCAGACCAGCCGCTACCGCGGATTTTTCACCGCCCCCGAGGAAGACTCCCCGCACATGGAAGAGCACTCGCCCTATGGCAACGGGTTCCATGCGCTCCTGCTGCTGGCCTACATCGTGCCGGTGGTCATTCTGGCAAAGAAGCTGGCCGGCGTGCTCGATTTTGCCACCACTACGACCGGAGTTCCGGTTGCGGTCGGCGGCCTCGTCGTCGCCTGCCTGATTCTTGCTCCCGAGGGACTCGCTGCTGTGCAAGCCGCCCTGAAAAACCAACTGCAGCGCTCGGTCAACATCCTCCTCGGATCCGTCCTCGCCACGATCGGACTGACCATTCCTGCCGCGCTGGCCATCGGACTCTACACCGGCCAACCGGTCATCCTCGGGCTCGGGGAACCCGAGATTATCATGCTTTTCATCGCCCTGACCGTCTCCATGCTCACCTTCGGCCAAGGCCGCACGAACATGCTGCAGGGAGCCATTCATATCGTCATCTTCGGCGTGTATCTCTTCCTCGTCTTTGACTGACCCGGGCACGAAAAAGGCGCCCCGCAGGGCGCCTTCTTGCTGCCACGCCACCGCGTGGCGCGCCTCAACTGATCGGTAAATCAAATCACGAGCAACGACTTGTGAATCTTCACGATGACTTTATGGACATGGCGATTACTCCCGTCGGCAACAAGCGGTTTGTGGCCATCCGGGGGAAAGAGGAAAGTGAAAAGTCCGTCCTTCATCGTCAGCAAGGCATCGGCCTCCGCGGGCGCGTAAAATTGGAAATCCGTCTTCTCATCATAGGCCACATCCGCCGTCAACTTCGCGGCCGGCGTCCACTCGATAACCTCCCCGCCCCCGAGAATGTATTGCAGGTCGATATATTCACGGTGCGTCTCCCATTTGAAGGCATCCCGCGCACCGGTGTCCTGCCGCAGGGTTTTGGCAAAGAGCTTATCTCCGGCAAAATCGACTTTTTCCCCCGGCGGCACATCGCGGCACGTCTTGAGCCAATCGAAGAGCGGTTGCGGGTCGATGCCGCGGAAAAGCGCGGCGTAAAGGTGCAGGTTGTCGTGGGTGTCGAGGATCATAGGAGTGTGAAAAGTGACTTGTGACGAGTGACGAGTAAAGAATTGGAATTCATCCCCTACGCGGCCGGCAGATTATCGAGAGCGTGCTCAAAGCTGACCAGCCGGCGCACGAGACTGTTGTAGCTCGAATAAGGGTCTTCCGCGTGTTGGCCCAGAAGTCGGTAAAGAGTCATCTCCGCATCGGCAACCAACATTGCGTCTGCCGCCAGCAAGCCGCAATCGCGCAATCGCGGACTCGCCATGGAGACGAGACATGCTTCCTCTGTGACCCTGCCCGAGCCGAGATCCGTCAGGCCCTTGCGGACAAGCTCCTCACCTGGAAGACCCGTCAGTTGATCGGTGGCCATCAGCGTGTTCATGACGCAACGAACCGCTCGACCTTGCGGCGGAAGACCTTTGCCTTGATGGCCGGATAACGAATCAGGCCGGGTTCGATTTCGGCAAAAAGCTCCAGCAGCTTGGCGCGGTCGACCAGACCGGCTGCAACCATGGACTCCACATCAGCCACGTCCCGCGCATGTCCTCTTTCGATCTTGGCCAAAGCCTGAGCGTAAGGATCGTAGTGATAGAAATCTACCTCCCCATGGCGCGCGATGAACAGCGATCGCTCCCGCCATCCGCGAAGTTCAGGGATGAAGTCATCGGGGCTGGCCAACTCGATATTCACGTTTTCCCGCTCCTTGAGATCGGCGAGCGTTTCGTAAAGCCCCAGCGGCTCCGGCAATGCTTTCAGATCGATGGCGATCGTCGTGTCGCGCCACCCGTGCAACAAAGCGGTGACGCCGCCCGTGAAAAAAATTGCTCCGGGCCCGCCAACCGACTGGCCCAACGCAATCATCAGTCTCTCGATCTTTGCGCCAGTAACAGGTGGTCGCATGGGAATCTACTCCGCGATGCGGCGGAGGTATTGACCGTAAAAAGATTTCCCGAGACTGCTGGCACGTTTTGCCAGTTGATCTTTGGTCAGCCAGCCTTGATGGAAAGCAATCTCTTCAAGACAGGCGATCATCAGACCCTGCCGCGACTGGATGGCGTGCACAAATGAAGCGGCATCGAGCAACGACTCGGCCGTGCCGGTATCCAGCCACGCTGTGCCGCGGCCGAACTTTTCCGCCCGCAAAGTTCCCTCATCCAAATAGCACCGGGCCAGCTCCAGGATCTCGGTCTCGCCACGCTTGGACGGCTTGAGTCCTCCCGCAAACTTCGGCGCCCGCTCGTCGAAAAAATAAATCCCCGGCACCGCGTAGCCCGAGCGCGGATGTGGCGGCTTCTCCTCGAGGGTCAGGACTTTTCCGGCGTCATCCAACTCGATCACCCCATAAGCCCGCACGTCGGAAACATGGTAGGCAAACAGTGTCGCACCCGGTGCCGTCGCCGCCGACTTGATACTCTCGCTCAGCCGCGCCCCATAAAAAAGATTATCCCCCAGCACCAAACAAGAAGGCGAGCCGGCCAGAAAGTCCTCCGCAATGGTGAAAGCCTGCGGCAATCCCTCGGGCTTGGCTTGCTCCGCATAGCTGAACTCCACCCCGAAGACCGAACCATCCCCGAGCAGCTCCTTGAAGCGCGGCAAATCCCGCGGCGTCGAGATGACCAAAATCTCCCGCATTCCCGCAAGCATCAGCACGGACAGCGGGTAATAAATCATCGGCTTGTCAAAGACGGGAAGCAGTTGCTTCGAGATCGACGCCGTGCACGGATGCAGCCGCGTGCCGCTGCCGCCGGCCAGAACGATTCCTTTGCGGGTCATAAGATGGGAAAGTTGGCGGTTTTCAGTTTTCCGTGCTCAGCCTCCGGAGCTGCAGTAGCAATGGGGCCTTTCTCACTGGCGGTGCAACAGGCATTCTTCAAGATCATCGAAATCCGCATCCGGAATATCTGGCAAGCTTTCGGCTGCCTTTAGTGCCGCTTGCATCGTGCCCTTACGTGAGATAGAGCCCTCGATCGGCAGCAATGAAGACTCGCCGCCGCCGCTGCAAACCGTGGATTTTCGTCTAGCGGCATCAACTGGGGACATTGGTTTCATCGTGAAAGGCCGCCGGCGTGCTGGCAACCAACCGGCATAGATCAATAGTGATACCTAGCCTGCACAAATGTCACGCGATCGTCGGCAACCCTGTAGACTAATCGATGCTCTTGGGTGATTCGCCGTGACCAAACGCCGCTTCCAAGAGACTTCAATGGCTCCGGTTTGCCGACGCCGTCAAAGGGGTCGCGGGAAACAGCTTCCACCAAATCGAGAATTTTCAGCGCTGTTTTTCTTTCGGTCCGAACCCAGTGGTCCAGATCATCAAGAAAACCCCGATCAAAAACCAACAGGCGCGCGCCCGGGGTCATGACAACCCGACGGCTTCAGCCAACTCTGTGCGGGTCATGACCTTGCCTTCGCCCTTCTCTGCGCGAAGCAAGGCAGCCAGAAGTCGGCGGGCGTTGGCCGGCGAGCGCAGCAGGTGGGCGGTTTCAGTCATGCCCTCCCACTCCTCTAAAGGCAGCAGGACAACCGACTCCGTTCCCCGACGCGAAATGACGACCGGCTCGCGCGAGGTGACCGTTCTATCCCAAATTGTTGCTAAATTTTCCCGCGCTTCTGTGTAGGTGACCGTGCTCATGAAGGGAGTTTAACATGGACAGGATTCCTGTCCATAATCAAAGATACTCCGCCATCTCGTAAAGCTGCGGGTCGCGCCGGGGCCGCAAGCGGCGGCGCAGGGCGCTGACCCCACCCTGCTCTCCTTCGCCCTTTCCCATCCCAAAGTCCCCCATCGAGTCATCGTCCAACACATCCCCGTATTCCGCTTCGAGCTTTTCGGGGTCCTCGCCTTTTTCCATCCGGGCCAGCATTTCGAGCATCGGCTCGGGCATCTTCTCTCCGGTGATATCCATCATCCGACGCATAAGTCTGCCCAACGCGCGCGGATCGGGATTCTCCTCGTCCATGCCGGACATCTCTCCGGCCAACTTCATCATTTCGGCCTCCTGTCGCGGATCGAGATCCGGCATCCCTTCGCCGCCGGGCTCTTCGGTCTTCTCCTTCGCGCGGCCCGTGATGGCAAAGGGCGACAACACCCGCTCCATCTTCTGGCCCGCACCATCCGGACACTTGGGCACAACATCCGCGCCGATCAGCTTGCGGGCATAGAAACTGTAAATCTTGTGCGTGTCCGCGGAGTAATATTCGTAGATTGGCATGATCGATATGTGGCGTGTGGCTGGTGACGAGTGGCGAGTAAAAACTGCAATTTGTAGCGTCGCCGTCCCCGGCGACGGCCGTTTTGTCGCTAACCGTCCTGCAACAGCAACTTGAATCTTTTGTTGCGCTGGTAGCGGTAGGTGCGGAATCCGCGG
>CAVZLI010000009.1:0-21053 GCA_963776165.1 uncultured Verrucomicrobiae bacterium | reverse complement strand
GTCCGGTCAGCGCTCCGCTGCGCGAGGTGTTCCATTTAAGTTGAGCAGTGCTGCCTCGGTCGCTGACTAACCAGCGTGTCTGGCAGGCCGGTTTCCTTGCTTTCTGAGTCGCGCTGCGGATGCTTCAAGCCGGAAACTGGCTCAGAAAATCGACAGGGGTGATGGCTGGCACCGGAGAGCGGAGGAAATCGTCCACGTTGCGGGTGACAATGAACGCCGACGCCGATGTTTTGCCCACCATGGCAACCGCAGCATCTTCGAAGTCCGGCATGGCAAGCGCTCGCGCCTCCTGCCAAGCCGCGTGATCCAGATTGCCGATGCGAAACGCAGCCAAAACCCGGTCCATGGCCGCCTCGGCGTCCGGCTTGGAAGCATGTCTGCGCGCCAGGTAATAAAGCGTGGTAAGGGCGTGGCTGGGAAAGACCCCGGTCAACTGCCCGGAGGTGACCAAGCTGACCACCCGAGCTGACGCTGCGTAGTGGGGTTCGCGCTTTTGGACAACGTCGAGCAAGACGTTGATATCCACGGTGATGGTCACCGGTGCTTTTTATCGAGGTGATCCCGATAAGCCTGCTCGGCATCGAGACCCGGAGAAACAATACCGCTGGCGTCGCGGACATCGCCATGGATGGGCTGCTGGAGATGCAGACGCAGGTTGTGCGCCTGTTGCGCGAGAAAAGCCTCCGCCGAAGTCCCCAAGGAGCTCGAGTAAGCGCGAAGGAAAGAGAGATCCTCCTCGGGCATAGGGATGGTTATGGTCGACATAGGGCTGAATGTATCCCATGGCCCCTTCGGTGCCAAGCCACCGCGCGAGATTTCTCCGTTTCGACTGATTGCCTCGGCGGGCGCCTTGATCACGCGTCGGTTTTCTTGCTCCCCGATTCGCGTTGCAGGCGGATGTGCTGTGTCATAGCCGGGGTGAGCTTGGCGCGCAGGCCGGTGGAGCGGGTGTTGACCACGGGGATGGTGAGGAGTGAGCCGTCGGGCAGGGTGATGCGCCAGACTTTGCGTTCGGCCAGGGTGAAGTCGGGCACGTAGTAGTCATCCTCCCCTCCGATCCGCTCGACGCCAGGCCACCCGCCAAGAGCCCCTCACATGAACCTAAAAACGGAAATGAGAGCCGGAGTCCGTCACGGCATCCGCACCCGCGAACAGGCCCGCCAAGCCAACGTGCTTGAACTTCTCGCCGGCGAGCGCAACTGCGGACGAAAAACGATGGACGAAATCGCCCGGTGGATGGAACAAGACGGGGAATCGGCCGCTGTTCAAAACGGCCAAGAGGCTGCAGCGGCTACTACGGGACGTGTTTGAACCAATCTTGCCGACGTGATGCAATTATCTCGAAACCAAAGAACAGAGTGAACCGGCATCGGAGGCCGTCCATTGCTCAAATTGGAAAAGCCCAACCCTTGAACTCATGAAAATCCGCAAAGCCTTCGTCATGTCGGTCAATGCCGGCGCCGAACAAGAATACGAAAAGCGCCACAGTCCGATCTGGCCGGAGTTGGAAAAGGTGCTCAAAGACCACGGGGTTTCGAACTACTCGATCTTCCTGCACCCCGAAACGCGCCAGTTCTTCGGCTACGCGGAAATCGAGGAACAGTGGGTCTCCGTTGCCTCCACCGAGGCCTGCCAGAAGTGGTGGAAACACATGGGCGACGTCCTGCGCTCCAGTCCCGACCACAGCCCGGTCAGCGCATGGCTGCGCGCTCTAGCTGCGAAACCTGTATTCCGCGGCGGCTTTGTCGCCGTGCCGTGACATTATCCCGGTCTGCACGCCGTCCCTGAGGTCGCGGCTCGCGGTCGCGGTGGAGATGGTCTTGTGGAGTTTCATGTAGTCTTTGCGCGAGAATCGCGTTTTGCCGAACTCGGAGCGGGCCCGTTCCAACCGCGTTTCCGCAGTGGAAGGTTCCGGGCGGATGGTATCGACCAGACCGTCCAGCGCTTGATGAACCATCTCCAGCGAAAAGGCGATGAAGGTCGTCGAATCGCCCGCCCGGTCCGAAGCACGGAGCGCTTTGTAGTATCGGCGTTGATGTTCTTTGATGAGCGATTCAACCGGCGTGAACTCGAAGATCGGGTGGTATTGCGTCAGCAGCAAACTGTGCCAAAACCGCCCGATCCGGCCGTTGCCGTCTGCGAATGGATGAATGAACTCCAATTCGTAATGGCAGACGGCACTCTTGATCAGGGGGTGGCTGGTGTCGGTCCGCAGAAATCCGAGGAGACCCTCCATCAGATGGGGCACGCGGTCCGCGGGTGGCGCGACGTGGGACACTCTCGAGCCTTGGAAGATGCCGACGTGGCCCGTGCGCCACCGGCCCGCCGACGACAAAAGGCCATCCATCATGAGGCGGTGCGCCTTGAGCAGGGAACGGGTGGACCATGGCTTGAATTCGCGCATCCGCCGGTAGACCTCGACCGCATTGAGGACCTCCTTGATCTCGCTTTTCCGGCCGATGACCTTCCGCCCCTCGAGCAGGGCGGTGACTTGATCCAGATTCAGGGTGTTCCCCTCGATCGCGAGGCTGCCTTGGACGGTTCGGACCCGGTTCGACTTCCTGAGGTGGGGCTGCGGTCTGGGTTGATCGAAGCTGTCCACCCGCCCGATCAAACGCTCGATCCTGGCAATCCGGTCAAGAATTTCGCCGGTGATCTCGAAGGGCGGCTTCAACTCTTTGATAGTATCGAATGATACTATCCCGGATCAAGGCAGTTCTGCTCGAGCAGGTTACCATTGTGTCGGACCTCTCCTCGCCACCACCTCCAACCCCGACCACAGTCCAGTCAGCGCGCCGCTGCGCGAGGTGTGTTCCTTATACCAATGTCCCCATGCATTTGGACTTCACGGCATCGATCCGCGGTAGGGGCCGCTGGCCTCTCCGAGCCGTATGGCTCTACGAGCAGGAGGCCAGCGGACCGGCTGCCTTATTTTTGGAAGGCACACGGACGGCTGGGCCAGCCGTCCCTACCGAACATGGATAAAAGTCTGAAAGCTTCGGGACGTCGGTATTAGAGGGGGCCTTGGCCGCTTCCTTCGGCTTCACTCCGCCAGCGCGATGGCGTGGCGGGCGAGGGTGGTGCCGGTGGCTTGTTCGTAGCGGGCGACGGCGATGTTGTAGTCGGCCATGGCGCGGATTTCGGAGATGGCGGCAGTGGCCAAGTCGCGTTGGAATTGGAGGACTTCAAACGTGGTGGCGATGCCGGCGCGGAGGCGGGTTTCGCCGGCGGCCAAAGTTTCGGCGGCGAGGAGGCGGGCTTGTTTGGCGGCGCTGATGCGCTTGGAGGCGGTTTCGACCTGGCCGGCGGCGTTGTCGGCTTCGACGAGGATGCTTTGCTCGAGGCGTTTCAATTCGATGATTTGTTTGGCCGCTTCGAGTTTGGCGGCTTCGAGGTCGCCCTGGCCGGTGTTGTTGGGGATGGGGACGCTGAAGATGCCGCCGACGGACCAGGCGAGGGCGCCGGTTTCGACGGTGCGGTTGATGCTGTCGGAGAGATCGTTGTCGATGCCGTTGCTGCCGAGGCTGGCCACGAGGTCGAGTTGCGGGAGGGCGGCGTTGCGGGTGAAGACGACGTTGATCTCGCGCTTCTGCAATTCGAGCAGGGCGGCTTGGAAGTCAGGACGGTTTTGCACGGCGGCGGCGAGGTCTTTTTGGCGGTCTTGGGCGATGCCGGGGGCGCGCGGGGGCGGGGCGATCTCGAGGCGCACGGACAGGACGTCCTCGACGCGGTTGGTCACGAGTTGTTTGAGGAAGTTTTCGTCGTCGGCTTGCTGGCGTTCGGCCACGAGGACGCGTTCCTCGCGGGCGGCGACGTCGGTTTCGGCCTGCAAGACGTCGAGCGGGGACATGACGCCGATGTCGGCGCGGCGGCGGTTGTCGGCGGCGAGTTGCGCGGCGAGGGAACGGGAGCGGCGTTCGACTTCGGCGTTGCCGCTGGAGAACCACAATTCGTTGTAGACCTCGGCGACGCGGGTGACGGTTTCGATGACCTGCCGCGCGTAGGCCCATCGCGAAATGCCGAGGTCGGCGCGGGCCAACCGGACGGAGGCCAGGTTGACGTCGGTGCCGAAGCCGCGCAAGACGGGCTGGGTGACGGTGAATCCGGCGAAGGACGCGTAGCGGTTTGTGTAGTCGTTGCGCGAGGTCTGGCGGTTCTCGACGGTGACGCCGAGTTCGTAGGTCAGGCCCCACGGGGTGAGTCCGCCAACATTGGCCTCGGCGAAGTCGCGGATGTTGCGGGTGTAAAGTCCGGGCTGGATGAGGCCGTCGGCGGGTTGCGGTCCGGTGGTGACGTTGAGTCCGGTGAGGTCTTCCTCGTTGTCGTCGCGGGTGTAGGCGAGGGTGAGGGCGGGATCGAATTTGC
Organism: uncultured Verrucomicrobiae bacterium; assembly: GCA_963776165.1. GTDB lineage: Bacteria > Verrucomicrobiota > Verrucomicrobiia > Chthoniobacterales > JACTMZ01 > JACTMZ01. The sequence continues at coordinate 16,688 of CAVZLI010000009.1, read as the reverse complement.
CCTCGGAGCTGCGGAGTTGGGCGCGGCTGATGAGCGGATCGTAGGACGCGCCCTCGATGGCGAAGTTTTTCTGCAACGCTAGTTGCACCGACTCGGCGTAAGTGAGCGCCGCAAAGTATTCGCCGTCCGGCTTGGCCTGCGCTGTGGCGAGGGTGAGAAACAGAATTAGAAAGCGGCGCGGCATGAGAGGTTATTCGTAACGCAACGCGGCGATCGGATCGAGTCGCGAGGCGCGCCACGCCGGATAGAGCCCGCTGAGCACGCCGACGGCGCTGGCGAAGCCGACGCTGACGAGCACGGCGGAGGTTTCGATGACGGGCGGGTTGTCCAGCGGCGCGAGGCGTCCGAGCAATTCCAGCAGGAGCACGCCGGCCCCCAGACCGAGGAGGCCGCCGATGACGCCGATGACCGTGCTTTCGGCAAGGATCTGCAGGAAAATGTCGCGCCGCCGGGCTCCGACGGCGAGGCGCACGCCGAGTTCGCGCACGCGTTGGGCGATGCTGGCCAGCATGATGTTGGCGATGCCGATACCGCCGACGAGGAGGCTGATCCCCGCGATGAGGCCGCCGCTGATCTGGGTGGAGCGCAGGCTGGTCTCCATGCGCTCGAACCAGTCTTCGCGCGTGTCGAAGTCATAATCGTCCACGCCGCGCCGCGTGCCGCGGAGGATATTTTGCACCTCGGCGAGCGTCTCGTCGAATTGCTCCAGATTGCGGACGCGGAAGTTGAGGTTGTCCAGTGTGGCCATGGTCAGCGGCGGGGCGTCCTCCTGGCCGGAGCGGAATTCATGGTAAAGCGTGCTGAGCGGCACGATGACCGATTCGTTTTTCCAGCTGAACATGTCACGGCGTCCACGGTCGGAACCGCGAGCGCCTTGGGCCTCCCGGCGGCGCCGGTCCCGCTCGCGTTCGTAGCGGGTGAGGACGCCGACCACGGCGAAGGGTCGACCGTTGACGGTGATGGTGCGCCCGAGGAAATCCGCGTCGGTGCCGTATTCGTCGGGCCAGAGTTCGGCGACCTTGGCGTCGCCGAGGACGACCACCCGCGTGCCGCGCTCGAGGTCGAGGTCGGTGAGAAAACGCCCGGCGGCCATTTCGTGCTGCGTGACGGCAAAATTGTCCGGCCAGGTGCCGGTCACGCGGGCGCTGACGGTTTCGCCATCGGGCGCGGACAGCGTGGCGCCGACCCGCATCTCCGGCGAGACGTGGGAGACGAGGTGGGGTAGGCCGCGCAGGGCCTCGGCGTCGGCGAGGGTGCGTCCGGGCGAGAGCGCGGCGAGGTCGGCGAATTCGAGCGACACTTGTTTGTCATTGATGCCCACGCGCTCGAGTCCGCCGAGTTGCTGCATGGTGCTGCGCCACCCGGAGGCGATGCCGGCGGTGAGGGCGAACATGGCCAGCAGGCTGGCCACGCCGAGGATGACACCGAGCATGGTGAGGAAACTGCGGAACTTGTGTTCGCGGATTTCCTGCAGGCCGATGAGAAGTCCGGAGAGCCAGCTCATGTTTTCGCGTCCTTGATGATGCGGCCGTCGCGCAGTTCCACGATGCGGGCGGCGCGGGCGGCCACGGCGGGATCGTGGGTGACGAGGACGATGGTGCGTCCGGCGGCGTGCAGCGAACCGAGGAGACGGAGCACGTCGGCGCCGTTGGTGGAGTCGAGGTTGCCGGTGGGTTCGTCGGCGAGGATGAGGGCGGGGTCGTTGACCAACGCGCGGGCCACGGCCACGCGCTGGCACTGGCCGCCGCTCAATTGCGAGGGACGGTGGGTCAGGCGGTCGGTGAGGTTGACCTGCGCGGCGGCGGCCGCGGCGCGTTGGCGGCGTTCGGCCGAGGAGACGCCGGTGTAGACGAGGGGGAGTTCGATGTTGCGTTGCACGTCGAGGCGCGGGAGGAGGTTGAAGGCTTGGAAGACGAAGCCGATGCTGCGGTTGCGCAGGCGGGCGAGGCGGTCGGGCCCGGCGGTGCTGATGTCCTCGCCGGCCACGGTGACGCGGCCCGAAGTCGGGGTGTCGAGGCAGCCGACGAGATGCATGAGGGTGGATTTGCCGCTGCCGCTGGTGCCGGTGATGGCGACGTATTCGCCGGGGTCGATGCGCAAGCTCACGCCGTCGAGAGCGGCGACGGGGTCGGGTCCGGTGCCGTAGATTTTGCGCACGTCGTGCAGGTCGACGGCGGGCGGGCGATCAGGAGTCGCGGTCATCGGGCCTCTGCAGCAGCACGCTCTCGCCTTCCTGCAGGCCGGAGCGGATTTCGGCGTGGAAGAGGTCGGTGGCGCCCACTTCGACGGGGCGCGCTTCGGCCGGGCCATCACCGCGGGGAACATAGACGACGCGGCCCTGGCGGGTTTCGAAGACGGCGCCGAGAGGAACGGAGACCGCGTCCGTCGCGGTGGACAGCGGCAGGCGGATGGCCACGGTCATGCCGGGGCGGAAGGCCGAGGTGTCGCCGCCGAGGACGGCCTGCACGGTGAAGCCTTTGACGTTGTTTTTGGTGGTGGCCAGCGGGGCGATGAAGGTGATTTTCGCGGTGGTGCGGATGGAATCGTCGGCGCCGCCGAGGACCTCGACGCTGTCCCCGAGTTTCACTTTGCCGATGTCGAGTTGGTTGACGTGCGCGTCGACGATGAGGCTGGAGATGTCCGCCAGCGTGGCGAGGGTGGTGCCGGCGTTGACGCTGACCGCGGGCACGACGACTTGTCCGGCGATGACGGGCACGGAGAGGATGGTGCCGTCGGCCGGGGCGGGGACGCGGGTTTTGGTGATGCGGTCGTCGACGGTTTCGAGCCGGCGCTGCGCGCGTTGCAGGGCGTTCTCGGCGAGGCGGTGGTCGGCGTCGAGGTTCTCGTAGACTTCCTTGCTGATGAGTTTGGCTTCGAACAGTTCGCGGGCGCGTCCGAGGTTGCCGGCCAGTTTTTCCACCGAGACGCGGGCGCCGTCGATCTCGACCTGGGCCGAGGCGCGCTCGATCTGCAGGTCGCTGTCGTCTATGACAAAAAGCAGATCGCCCTTTTTGACGTCCTGACCGGTCGAGGCGTGGACTTCGCGCAGCTTGCCGCCGACTTCGGGTTTGATTTCGACCTGGAAAGCCGGGGCGATGTCGCCGCTGAGGCGGATCTCCTCGCGGATGTCGCGCCGCTCGGCCTGCGCCACCGGAATTTCGCGCTCTTGAGCGCTTTCAGATTTACCGCAGCCGGTCACGCAGAGGACCGAGGCCAGAACAGCAAGGCGGGACAGGGAAGCGGAGGACGAGTTCATGACAACGGGCAAAACATGAAGTATCGCGCCGGACGGCCTTCGAGACAACGCAATGCGGTCACGGCCGGATGAACAAAAACATCAACTGGGCATTTCAGCGGAGCAGGGGGCCGAGCGGGGAGATTTGTCGAACGGCCAGGCGGCGGTCGGGGACGGCCGCCCTCTTAAAAGCAGGATAGCGCGCGGAGGTTTTTGTCCGCGACCGGCGACTGTGGGCGGGGTTGAATAGGTTAATGTCTGCCCGAGCCGAGATTGACTGGGACCCTGCGGCGGCGGCGCATCTTTTGCGGCGGGCGGGTTTTGGCGGCACGCCGGAGGATGCGGAGGTTTTGGCGGCGGCGGGTTTGGAGGGGGCGGTGGACCGGATGCTGGCGGATGACGGGCGGGGCTTGGCCGCACCACCGGTGACCGATCCGGGGGAGGATGCGCAGCGGCGCGCCTTGCGCAAGTCGGTGCGGAATGAGGCGCCGGGGGCGCGCCGGGATTTCGGGCTGTTCAACCGGGCCATGGCGCGGCAGTTCGCCGATTTGCAGACGTGGTGGCTCGATCGCCTGCGGGCCGGCGGATCGGGCGTGCGCGAGAAGCTGACGCTTTTCTGGCACGGGCATTTCGCGACGAGCCGGACGAAGGTGCGCTTCAACCACCTCATGCTCGGGCAAAATGAATCATTCCGCCGCCTCGGAATGGGGCCGTTCCGCGAACTTTGCACCGCCATGGTGAGCGATCCGGCCATGCTCGTCTGGCTCGACGGTCGCCAGAGCCAGGGCAAGGCGCCGAACGAGAATTTCGCCCGCGAAATCATGGAATTGTTCACGCTCGGCGAGGGGCATTACACGGAGCAGGACATCCGCGAGGCGGCGCGGTGTTTCACGGGTTGGACGGTCAATCCGGAGAACGGCGACAGCATGTTCGTGCGGCGGCGGCACGACGACGGGCGGAAAAAACTTTTCGGCAAATCCGGAAAGTTCGGGGCCAAGGAGGCGGTGGACGTCATTTGCGCGCAGCCGCGCTGCGCGGAATTCCTCGCGGTGAAGCTGTGGGAATTCTACGCCTATCCGCAACCGGCGCCGGATCTGGTCAAATCACTGGCCGCGCACTACCGCGGGAACGACCTGCGCACCGGCGAGTTGCTGCGGCGGATTTTTACGCATCCGGAATTCTATTCGCCGCGGGCCCGGGCTACACAGATCAAGAGTCCCGTGCAGTGGATGGTGCAAGCCGCGCGCGAAACCGGACGCCAACTTCTCCCGCCCGGCGTGGCCCTGCCGCTGGTCGCCGAACTCGGGCAAAATCTTTTCATGCCGCCCAGTGTCAAAGGCTGGGACGGCGGCACCTCGTGGATCAACAGCGCCACGCTCATCCGTCGAAGCAACACGGCGCGGCTCTTCGCCGTAGCGGCGCCGCCGTTGCCGATGGGAGTCGAGTCCATGGACGCCGCGGCGTGGGCTGTGGTCGCGCCGCCCGAAATGCGCCATGACAACGTCACTCTGGCCGGGCGGTTGGAAAAAGTTTTTCTCCCGGTTCCGGCCGGCCCCGCCACCCGTCAGCGGTTGGAGGCCGTGCTGGCGGAGAGCGATTTTCCCTGCAGCGATAACACGGTGCGCGAAGCGTCGATCGTCCTGCTCGGCTGTCCCGAATACAACCTCTGCTGACCATGACCGATCCCTTCTTCACCCGCCGCAAATTCCTGCGCACCGTCATTCTCGGCGGCGCCATCGCCCCGACCGTGCCGTCGTTCGTTAACCGCACCTTCGCCGCTCTGGACGGCGTGGCGGCCTCGAGCTTCACGCCGGTGACCGGCAAGGACGACACGATCCTGGTCGTCATGCAGCTGGCCGGCGGCAACGATGGACTCAACACGGTGATACCCTTTGCCGACGACGCTTACTTCAAAGCGCGCCCCGGTTTGGCCATCCCGGCGGCCAAAGTGCGCCGCCTCGACGACTACTGCGGATTGCATCCTTCGCTGGAAAACCTCGGTGCATTGCTGGGCGAGGGGCACGCGTCGATCGTGCAGGGCGTCGGATACCCGAATCCGAACCGCTCGCATTTCCGCGCCACGGAGATCTGGCACACCGCGAGCGATGCGGACAAAAGCGAGGCCTACGGTTGGCTCGGTCGCTACTGCGATGCCGCTTGCGCCGGGGAAGATCCCGGCGCAGGCATCGCCATCGGCGATCAGGTGCCGCAAGCGATGCGGTCGGCGTCTGGCCAGTCCATCGCCATCGGGGCGCCGCAGGACTACCAGTTTCAGGACGGCATGGATCCCGCGCCGATGGAAGCCGACGACGATGCATCCGCGCCGGCCGGCGGCTCGATCGACATGCTTTTCGGCGCGTCCGATCCGGACGTCAACGTGGCCGACTTTTTGCAGCGCACCGCGCTCGACGCCGTGGCGTCCTCCTCCAAAGTGCAGGACATCCTGCGCAAATCCCACCGCGGGGCCGACTATCCCTCAACCGATCTCGGACGTCGCCTGCAACTCGTCGCGCGCTTGATCGGCGGCGGCATGCCCTCGCGCGTCTACTATGTTTCGCTCGGCGGTTTCGACACGCATGCCAACCAAGCCGGCGCGCACGAGCGGCAACTGGCCGTCTTCGATCAAGCGGTGGGCGCATTCTGCCGTGACATGCAGGCGCAGGGGAATTTCGACCGCGTCATGCTCCTGACTTTCAGCGAATTCGGCCGCCGCGTCGCGCAAAATGCCAGCGGCGGCACTGACCACGGCGCGGCCGCCCCGCTCTTCCTCTTCGGCGGCGCGTTGAAGGGCGGCCTCGTCGGCAAGCATCCCAGCCTGACCAAACTCGAGCGCGGCGACCTTGTGCACCACACCGACTTCCGCAGCGTCTACGCCACTTTGCTCGACCAATGGCTGAAGACACCCTCGGCTCCGGTCTTGGGGCGTCAGTTCGGGGAGTTGTCGTTGCTTCGGTCCTGACGGTCGGGGTGGTAAGTGGAGGTGTCGCCTGTTTGCCGCGTTGATTTCACGCCCCGCCATTGCGGAGCCGAAGATGCCATGCGCCCGCTCTCCGCGTGCCATTTCCGAGCGCACGCGGTTTGCCCGCTTCAACTGACCGCGACCAGACGCAGGGCGGCGAGAATGGCCAGCGTGATGGTGATCGCCTCGAAGAGGCGCTGCGAGACGCGCCCCAACAGCCACTTTCCCATGATCGCGCCGAGAAAAACGGCCGGCAGCAGCACGGCGTCGAAGGCCAGCGAAGAGGAGTCGATGAGTCCGAGATGCAAGCTGAACGGAATTTTGAACGAATTGACCACGAGGTAGAACCACGCTGTGGTGCCGACGAAGGTCATTTTGTCCATGCGCCGCGCGAGGAAATAGAAGGCAGTGATGGCGCCGGCCGCGTTGGCCACCATGGTGGTGATGCCCGTGGTCACACCGGCGAGAAGGCCCACCGCAGGATAGTGCGCCGCATCCTTGGCGATTTCCGGAAATCTCCGTTGCAGCAGGGTCATGGCCATGAGGGCGATGATCAGCCAGCCAAGAAAATCACCGAAGGCCGCGTCGGGGATCAGCGGCATGATCCACCATCCGAGCACAATGCCGGCGGCGGCCGGGGGGATGAGGCGAAGCAAATCGGACCAACTTCCATGACGCCGGTAAATAGCCACGCCAAGGACGTCGCCGAAAAGCATCAGCGGCAAGAGGGCTCCGGTGGATGCGCGGGCGGGAAAAATTTCCGCCAAGAGGATGACAGAAAAAATCCCGAGGCCGCCGAAACCGGTTTTGGCCATGCCGACAAGCAAGGCTGCCACGATGGCGAGGAACCACGTCCACGGAGTGAGAATCTCTGCCACGGGCCTTTGTGGCTTCCCGGGACTTCCCCGTCAATGTCCCCACGGCAAGGAACTGAAGCCACCCCGGCAAGTTGCTTGACCGGGCGCAATGGACGCGGTTCGAATTCACGCGTTTGCCAGGCACGGCAAAAGCCCGCCAGCCGGACACCCAATCAGCATGATCACTGCCTACGCACCCGGACGCGCGGAGTGGCTCGGCAATCATACGGATTACAACGACGGATTGGTCCTCGGAGTCGGGCTGGACGTGGGGACGACGGTGGTGGCGCGTCGTGCGCCGGGCCGGGGGCTCCTGCTGCGGGCCGAGGATTTGGGTGAGGAGTATTTCTGTGACCTGCACGCGCTGCATCCGTTGGAGGCGTGCTCCTGGGCCAATTACCCGGCCGGTGTGGCGGCCGCGTTCCTCAGGCGAGGGGCAAAAGCCACCGGGATCGACTTGTCGATCCGCAGCACGGTGCCGATGGGGGCGGGATTGAGCAGTAGCGCGGCTCTGGAGTGTGCCACGGCTCGGGCCCTGCAAGAGGCTTGGGGCACGCACTTCGGTGCGATGGACTTGGCACGGATCGGGCAGGAAGCGGAGCACGAATTCGCGGGGGTGCGCTGCGGCTTGCTCGATCAAGTGACCTCGCTCTTCGCCACGCGCGACCACGCCGTCTTCTTCGACTGCCAATCGCTGGAAGTGCAGCGGGTCCCGGTTCCTGCGGAGGCGCGCTTTGTCATCGTGCAAAGCGGAGTGAAGCATGCGCTGTCCGACGGCGCCTACAACCGGCGCCGTGGCGAATGCGAGGAAGCGGCACGGATTCTCGGGCTCGGGACATTGCGCGAAGCCACTCCGGCTATGCTGGACGCGGCGGAGAGTGGAGGTTGGTTAGTCGACGCACCCTTGCGTCGGGCGCGGCATGTGGTCGGCGAAAACGGTCGTGTCGCCGCGGCTGTCAAGGCGCTGCATACCGGTGATCTCGGCATGGTCGGGCAGTTGATGAACGAATCGCATGAGAGTTCGCGCATCCTCTTCGAGAATTCCTGCGACGAACTCGACTTTCTGGTTTCCGCGGCGCGGGCCATCCCGGGTTGTCTCGGTGCGCGTCTGACCGGCGGCGGTTTCGGTGGCGCGGTGCTCGCGCTGGTGCGCGGCGGCACCGAGACGGTTTTCGTGGAGGCCATCGGCGCTCGCGCGTCGGCTGCGTGGGGATGGGTTCCTTTGGCGCTGGTCACCGGCGCCGGCGGGGCGTGAAGACCCGGATGCTGCTCCGCCACGTGACCGACCAGTCGGCGGAGCGATCGACTTCCGCCTCGGGCTGTTGGATCCGGAACGGCGTTTTTTGTTCGCGGCACGTGGTGGATGCATGATCGACAAGCTTTTGCCGGTTGGTCATAGAATTTGGAGCCGCCAACCCTCCCCCGTGCGTTCCCACCGAGACCTCTCCGCTTCACACCATCTCGTTCCTGCAGGATTGATTTGGCCATTCGCCCTGCTGGCCAGCTGTTTCCTCTGGTGGGGGTTGGCCAACAATTTGACCGATCCTCTGGTCAAGGTCTTCAAAGAGATCTTCGGCATGTCGACGTTCCAGGCTGCGCTGATCCAGATGGCATTTTACGGAGGCTACTTTTGCATGGCGCTGCCCGGGGCGATGATCGCGCGGCGGTTCAACTACAAGACCGGTGTGCTGGCCGGACTCGGGCTCTATGCGGTGGGTTGCTTTCTGCTTTATCCGGCCATGCTCACCGCGCACTTCGCCTTCTTCTGCTTCGCTTTCTACGTGCTGGCCTGCGGCCTCGGCATTCTCGAAACCAATGCCAACCCCTACGTGCTGGCGCTCGGTTCGTCGGAATCGGCCACGCGGCGGCTGAACTTTGCGCAGTCCTTCAATCCGGTCGGTTCCGTGGCGGGGATCATGATCTGCCAGATTTTCATCATGGCGCGGTTGCCCTTCGGCGAGGAGGGCGAGCTGTCCATGACGCCGGCCGAGGTGCCGGATGCGCTTTCGACCGTCATTGCTCCTTACATCGCCATCGCGATCGTTCTGCTCGTTGTCTGGCTGCTCATCCTCGCGGCCAAAATGCCCTTGGCCACGGAGGAGGACGACAAAGTGCCGTTCGCCGGGGCGGCCGGTCGTCTGTTGCGCAACCCGTTCTATCTGTTCGCCGTCTTCACCCAGTTTTGTTACGTCGGGCTGCAGATCACAGTGTGGACCTATACCAACTTCTACATTCCGGACCAGCTCGGGGTGTCCCAAGAAGTCGCTTTGCAATTCCACACCGCGGCGCTTGTTCTCTTCGGTGTCTCGCGTTGGGTGTTCACCGGATTGATGAATTACTTTCGCGCCGCCACGCTCCTCACCGTGGCCGCGCTGGCCGGCGTTTTGCTCTCGCTGGTCGTTGTTTTCGTCGGCGGTCTGGCGGGTGTCATCGCTCTGGTTTGTCTCTCGGGTTGCATGTCCCTCATGTTCCCCACCATTTTCGGCCTCGGTTGCTCGGTGGTCCGCGAGGACACCAAACTGGCCTCCTCGGGCATGATCATGGCCATCATCGGCGGAGCCGTCATCACGCCCGCGCAGGGTGCGCTGCTCGACACCTTCGGTGTCAGTCTCTCCTACCTGCTCCCGCTGGCCTGCTTCGCGGTCATTCTGGCCTTCGCCCTTGGGGCCAGACGGCAGAGATCACTGTGATCGTGAAGACGGAGAAATTCCGCGCATTTATGCAAAGTATCTCCATAATCTGGGCAAGCGGGGCATTGATGGGAACGGGACGGGGGTCCAGTCTCTCCGATATGCAGTTGCTTCGCTGTCCGGCGCTTGAATCGGTGGTTGTCCCATGACGCGGACACTCCAGGACAATCCGCGGGTCCGACCAACGCGCAACAGTTTTATCTAACGGCAGCATCCTGCCACCACGCTCCCCTCTCACCTCCTATGAACAAGAACCCCGTCCTCTCGAATCTTCCCAAAGTCGGTATCCGTCCGACCATTGACGGCCGCCTCGGCGGCGTGCGCGAATCGCTCGAATCCCAGACCATGGGCATGGCTAAGGCCACGGCCAAACTCATCGCCTCGAAACTTCGCTATCCTACCGGCGAACCGGTCCAATGCGTCATCGCCGACACTTGCATCGGCGGCGTGGCCGAAGCCGCGGCCTGCGCGGAGAAATTTCGCAAGGAGAACGTCGGTGTCTCGCTGACCGTCACGCCCTGCTGGTGCTATGGGTCCGAGACGATGGACGCCGACCCGTTGACCCCCAAGGCGGTCTGGGGCTTCAATGGCACCGAGCGTCCGGGTGCCGTTTACTTGGCCGCGGTCCTCGCCGGGCACACCCAGAAAGGTCTGCCGGCTTTCGGTATCTACGGGCGCGACGTGCAGGACGGCGGGGACAAAAATATCCCGGCGGATGTGGAGGAAAAAATCCTCCGTTTCGTCCGGGCCGGTCTGGCTGCGGCCACTCTGCGCGGCCGCGCTTACCTGGCCATGGGCGGGACGTCCATGGGGATCGCCGGCTCCATCGTCGATCCGGCTTTCTTCGAACGCTGGCTGGGTATGCGCGTCGAGTCGGTCGACATGACCGAATTCATCCGCCGCATCGAGCGCGGCATCTATGACAAAGTAGAATTCGCCAAGGCGCTCAAGTGGGTCAAGGCCCACTGCAAAGAAGGCAAGGATTGGAACTCGCCCAAGACCAAGCGTTCCCGCAAGCGACTCGACGCCGAGTGGGAAACGTCCGTCAAGATGGCCCTCATCGCCCGCGATCTCATGGCGGGCAACCCGCAGCTGGCCAAGATGGGCTTCGGCGAGGAAGCGCAAGGACACCATGCCCTCGCGTCCGGCTTCCAAGGTCAGCGCCAATGGACCGACCACATGCCGAACGGCGATTTCATGGAGGCGATCCTCAACACATCCTTCGATTGGAGCGGTGTGCGCGCGCCTTACATCGTGGCCACCGAAAATGACGCGCTGAACGGGGCCAGCATGCTGCTCGGTTACCTCCTGACCAACACCGCGCAAATCTTCGCCGACCTGCGCACGTATTGGAGCGCCGAGGCCATGAAGCGTGTCTCCGGGGAAACGCCGAATGGGCTCGCCGCGCAGGGCTTGCTCCACCTGATCAACTCCGGTCCGGCGGCGCTGGATGGCTGCGGGGAGCAGACGATCGGCGGCCAACCGGCCATGAAGCCGTTCTGGGACATCACGCCGGCGGAAGTGAGGGCCTGCCTCGGTGCCACGACCTGGCATCCTTCCATCACCGAGTATTTTCCCGGCGGTGGCTGGAGCACGCGCTACGTCACGCGCGGCGGCATGCCCGCGACCATTTACCGTATCAATCTCGTGCACGGCCTGGGACCCGCACTGCAGATCGCCGAAGGCGAAACAGTCGAACTACCCGCGAAAACGCACCGTCTTCTGGAGGAGCGGACCAACCCCACGTGGCCGACCACCTGGTTCGTGCCGCGCCTGACGGGGCAGGGGCCGTTCGGTGACACTTATTCGGTGATGAACAACTGGGGCGCCAACCACTGCGTGATGAGTTACGGCCATATCGGCGCGGACCTCATCAGCCTGGCCAGCATGTTGCGCATTCCCGTCTACATGCACAACGTCGACCGCGCGCAGGTCTTCCGTCCCAGCGCCTGGTCTGCCTTCGGCACCGACGACCTCATGGGCGCCGACTTCCGCGCCTGCGCCAACTTCGGTCCGCTCTACTGAAGGCAGGGGAGCTAGCAACCTCGTGGCTCTGCCACTGAACGCGCCTCGGGCGCCTTGAGGAAATTGCAGCCATGAGGACTCGAACCTCAAACCTTCTGATCCGTAGTCAGATGCTCTATCCAATTGAGCTATGGCTGCTCGGTTAAAAGAAAATCATTACCCGGGGGATGTCGTCGGGTCAAATGGATTCAGGTGGCTGAAGGCCGATCAGTGCCCGCCGCCTCCGCCCATCGCAAGTTCGCCGGGTTCGGTTTTGTCTTCTTTGAGCAGGGCCCAGAGGACGGCGGAGATGGCCAGGGCGATGGCGCAGATGATGAAGGTGATGGTTTTGTCGGCGGCGCCGCCGATGACTTTGCCGATGGCCACGCTGACGATGATCTGGGGAATGACGACCGAGAGGTTGAAAATGCCCATGAAGGTTCCCATGCGGGCTTTGTCCACGCTGTCGCTCATGATGGCGAAGGGCAGGCTGACCACGGCGGCCCATCCGATGCCGACCACGGCCATGAGGGTGTAGATGGCGGCGGTGGTCTGGCCGAGGAAGATGATGCCGGCGTAGCCGACGGCCATGATGAAAATGCAGATGGTGTGGGTGCGGACGAGGCCGATCTTCTTGGCCACCGGCTGCAGGACGGCGACGGGCAGGACAAAGCCGACGATGTTCATGACGAGAAAGGAAACGGCGATGACCTGTCCGAGGCTGGCTTTTTGCGCGTCGTCCAATTCCGCGATGCCGGGGAAGAGCGCGTGCTGCAGGTAGGCGAACATGAAGACAAACATGGTCTGCACGCCGAGCCAGGTGAAAGCGTGGGCCAGGTAGATGTGCAGGAGGCGGGGGAGGTTGGTTTTGCCGTGCCCGGCGGTCGGTTCGACCGGGGCGTCGTGGGCAGCCACGGCACCGAGTTCGCGCGGTTCCTTGAGGAGGAAGGCGGGAATGACATTGAAAAGCAAAACGAGGGCGACGCCGAAATAGATGAGGGCGTAATTGCCGAAAACGGCGCCGATGACATAAGCAAACACGCCGAACATGCCGGAGATGGTCTGCATCCAAGTGAAGCCCTTGGTGCGGGCTTCGCCTTCGGGAGTGAGGTCGGCGATGATCGAGCGGGTCGGGTTGAAACCGACATTGATGGCGAGGTCCAGGGTCAGGGCCACGATGACCGCGGTCCAGAGGATCTGGATGCCGGACCACTCGCTGATTTCCCCGAGGAACGGCAAGGCGAGCAGCATGAGCGAGGCGGTGACACCGCCGATGAGAATGAACGGACGGCGCCGTCCGCCCCAGAACCACACTTTGTCACTGATCAGACCGACAATGGGCTGGGCGAGCAACCCGGCGAGGGGTCCGGCCAGCCACACGAGGCCGACGTGCTCGATGGAGAGGTTGTATTTGGTGCTGAGGATCCAACTCAGCGCAGAAATCTGCACGCAGAGGGCGAAGCCCATCGCGGTGGAGGGCAGGCTGAGGAGGACGTAGAACGGATTGGTCAGTTTTTGTTGATCGTTCATGGGTGGGTGGGCTGAGTGTTTCGGGCGGGGAGGAAAGCCGGCAAGCGGGAAAGGTCAGGACTTGGCGCCGTCCTGCTCGATGAGTTCCCAGAACTTGTGGTTGCCGGCCAGTTGCTCGTCCTCGGCCATGGGTAGGCTGGTGCGGAAGAGGAAATCGCGGATGGTGTTTTTGGTCAGCACCCGGCGGATGAGGAGTCCGTGGTCGTGCGGTTCGAAATAAATGCGGTAATCGCCCGCGCGGTAGCGGTAAAGAGTGTGGCCGTCGCGGGCCACTTTGCCGAAGCGTTTCGGGTCGAGGTTTTCCAGGTCGTCGGGCAGCACTTGGAATTCGCTGAGGATTTCCAATTGCAGGAGCTTGGGCAGGGCGGCCATCTCGGCGGCGCTGAAGTCGTTGAAAATGATCTGGAGCATCGGACGAATTGTGGGGCGGTCAGCTCTTGAAGAAAAGCAGCGAGACGGCGACGAGCAGTCCGCCGTAACCGATGCCGGACCACGCCACGGCATGGTAGCGCCATGGTTTGGCGGTGACCCAACCGACGAGTCGCGCAACAAGTAGGGCGCGCCGACCATGAACAGTCCGGCGGTGGCCCACGCATAAGCCAGCACGACGAGCAACAGGCGGGTTTGCTCCGGACGCAGGAAGGCCGCGCCGAGTAGAGGTTCGGCGGCCAGCAGAGCGAGGATGCCGAGGGCGCGCACGGAAAGGAATTCCTCGGCAAAGAGCGGGACCATGACGGCTCCGGCGATGACCACGCCGCAAATGAGGGTGCGGTTGGGCGAGAATTCGCCCAGGTCCATGGTGGCCGCCAGCCAGAACGCCCAGACCGCGGCCACCGTGCAGAGCACCATGCCGGCCGGCTTGGACCGCGGGAACTCCCGCAGCCATTCCATGATGCGTGCGGGTGCCAGGAGGGCCGCCGCGTGGGTCAGCACCAAGCCGAGGCCGACGGCCAGACCGACCGTGCGCAGGGTGAGATCGTAAGTCATCCGTTGGGAACGCGTTGTTGAACACTTTCCGCGGCGACAAGACAAGCCGCGGGTGGCGTCGGGGGGAAAGCAGAAGCGGCGCCCCCGCCGCTTGTCGAGGGAGGTCAGGTGGCGTGGTGCCGCTTCTACACTACAGTGCCACGTCGCCGAGGTAATCGGAGAGCTTGAGTTTCCCTGCTTCCCGGAAGGCTCGGGCGAGGAGGACCATCGACGTGCGGTAGCGGGAGGCGAGGCCCATAATGCGCATCCCCGCGGCGGGGTCGGTGTTTTCTTCGCGGAGGCGTTGGCGGATGAGGCCGATCGTCTGGTCCCAGGCGACGAGGGCCGTGGCGACTTCTCCGCTGCGGTCGGCGGGCGGACGGGCGGCGGCGAAGGCGTCGGCCAGTTCGCGGAGGCCGGATTTGATCATGCTGCGCAGGCCTTCGACCGACGGAGTGATTTCGTCGGCCAAGGCCGGCGGGCAGTCGGGAAGGAGGCGCCCTGCGGAGAGGGAGACTTCGCCGACCAGTTGCTGCAGGGTGAGGAGATATTCTTCGAGTCGCAGGCGTTCGTCCGCGGGACAGGTCGGGCCGGCCATGGCTTTGAGGTAGACGCGGCCTTGGGAGGGGGTGAGGGCGAGCTTGGTGCGCTGCCAGACGGGGAGCTGGGCGAATCCGCCGGGCAGGCAGTCGGCGACAGTGCGCAGATAGCTGGCAACGCTGCGCTGCAGTTGCCGTTGGGGCAGCACGGGCCAGAGCGCTGGTAGACGGACGCGATGACGAAGCCGTTGACCAGACCGAAGAATGTTCCGGCGATCTTTTGGAAAGGGACGGGGTCCTGCGTGTTCAAGCCGATGATGGACACGAGCACGAGGAAGGACACCTGGCCAGCGAACGGGTGATGCCGCTGCGGTCATGAGCCCAGTAGCCGAAAAGAAACAGCCATGTCGCGACGAAGATGTTGAAGACTGCATAGCTGGCCATGAGCGGCGTGCCGGCAATGAGCGCGACGGTTCCCGCGGCCATGACGATGGTAAAAAGAACGATGTAATCGAACGTGCCGCGGTCGCCGGAGCCTTGGGGCTCAGGGCGTTGAGCGCGGCAAAGTTGAAGGCGCAAAGGACCATGAACGATCCGCCCGGCGGGGAGAGCCAGTTTTCGATGACCAACGCGGTGACCGTGGCCAATCCGGCGCGGATCCCATGACGCAGCCAGAAGCCGTCGGGCCGTGGAGGAGCCAGAGCGAGTTGCTCTTCGCGCGGAAGCTTCGGATTCGTCCGCCTGCCAGAGCGCATCGAGGCCGAGCAGGGTCTGCTGCAACTCCTGCAGCGCGAGCAGCAGCCCGGAAACATCCGCCATGTCCTCTGCCTTGGAGTTGCCGCCCCTGGGGATCTGTACGCAGGTCGACAAGGGTGTGGCCGATGCGGCGGGCGAACTCCGTCCGGCACCCTCGCTTCGGTTTCCCCGCCGAGCTTTCCGGCCGGCGCGCCCGCGCGCGCGCGCGCCGCCGCCCCCGCCGCCGCCGCCGCCGCCGCCCGCCCCGCCGCCCGCCCCCGCCGCCGCCGCCGCCGCCCGCCGCCGCCGCCGCCCCGCCGCCCGCCCCGCCGCCCGCCGCCCGCCGCCGCCGCCCCCGCCGCCCCCGCCGCCGCCCGCCGCCGCCGCCCGGGGAGCGGCGGCCGACAGTTCATCCAATGCCGTGCCCACGGTGCGGCGGAAGTCACGGTTGGCGTAGCTGGGGAACACGGTGGTCTGCACCACCATGCTGACCACGATACCGAGGAGCACTTCCTCGATGCGGGCGAGGGCGTAAGCCCACGACACCTGCGGGTGGTCCATGCTGTTGGAAGCGATGACGATGAACGTCAGTCCGGTGAGAAAAAAGGCGTAGGGCGCGCGCGATTGTCCGAAGAACGCCACGCTCACGGTGACGATGATGAACGTCGCGGTGAGATAGAGCAGCGGCGACTGTTGCCATGCGCCGGTCGCGAGGTAGCCGAGCACGCCACCGAGGATCGTTCCGATCAGACGCAGGAACGCCTTTTCTTCCACCGCACCGACATAACGAGCCAGCAGGAGGACGATGACGGTGAAGACCGACCACGACGGGTATTGCAGCCGCAGGACCTGGGCGAAAAAGAAAGCGGCCATCCCCGCGAGCGCCATCTGCAAGCCCAGCGCCGCGGCTGCCGGATTGAGCGCCAAGCCGATGCGGCGGATAAGCGGGGTCTGCGCGGCGGTTTCCACGACCCGGGATGTTGGCCTTCCCGTCTCGCGGAGGCGAGAGTGGGATGAAGAGTAGGAGCGGCGTCTCTCCGAGCTGTAAGCTCTACGAGCAGGAGGCCCCGCGGCTTGTTCTCGTGGGTCACGTCGGCTTGCGAGTGACGCGAAGTGTTTTTCAGGCACCGACGATCATAGAGCGCCGCTACAAGTTTTCCTCGGGATGTAGCG
>CAVZLI010000008.1:0-444684 GCA_963776165.1 uncultured Verrucomicrobiae bacterium | reverse complement strand
AGAGAGCGGGCGGAGGCCGCGGTAAAAGGTTAAAGGTAAAAGGTGGCGAGTGGGGATTCGGGAGGCAACGCCGAGGGCAAACCTGAGGGCGGAGTTCGGAAGGCGGGAAAAAGTCGCGGGTGGCTGGTGGCGAGTTGCCAGCGAGCAAGGCATACGGATGCGACGGAGTCGCGTGACAGCAGCTAATGCTTGCCTTATCGTGTTGCCCAATCTGATGCGTCTCGAACAACAGCAGATTGAATCCATCAAGCGGCAAACCGCCAAGTGGGCCCCCGGTGCGGATGCTTTCGTCTTCGGCTCCCGCACGGATCCGGCTGCACGGGGGGGTGATATCGACCTGCTGGTGCTGGCCGATGAAAAACTGTCCCTCGGCACCTTGCGTCGGTTGCGCCGGTCTATCCTCGACGAGATCGGCGAACAAAAATTGGATGTCGTCAGCTTTGCCCGTGACGCGCGGCACCCGTTCAAAGAGGTAGCTCTTTCCACGGCCCGGAGGCTATGAACGAGCGCAACCTGCAGGCCCTCTTGGGGCAAGAGTTGGAGGCCATGGCGCGCGCGGCATCGTCCCTGGAAAAATCCTTGGTCAAGTGTTCGCAGTTGACGCCCTCGCCGCGGCAAAGTTTCGAGGAGGAGGAAAGCTTTGACGCTCTGACGTCCAAGTTTGCCCGATGTGCGGATATTCTGACACAGAAAATTCTGAAAACCTTGGTCCTCTTGCTGCGGGAAGACGCACCGACCTTCATCGACAGGGTGAATCTCGGCGAGAAGCTGGGAGCGATTCCGTCGGCCAAGTCGCTCATTGAGATTCGCGATCTGCGCAACACGATCGCCCACGAATATGCGGTCGATGATTTGATGGATCTCTATGCCGAGACCCTCATCCTGTCACCGGAGTTGCTCGAAGCCGCCAAAGCAGCCGAGGCGTTTGTCCGGGGCAGAATGTCTTTTTGACCCTGCCGCGGTTCGGGCAGGTGGAGCGCTGGGCCGACGCCGGAGCTGATCGAGAAGATCGCGAGGGCGGAAACTGGAGACCTGAAACCTGAGTGTAGTGGTGGCGGCTGTGCCGTGAGCCGTGCGCGTCTTTTTCCGTTTCCGGAAACCGCGCTCAAGGCGCTGGGGCGATTGCCCGGACTCGGCGCTCTACGCAAGCTGACTTCTTCGCTCTATGTCGATAGCGAGCCGACCAGGCGCGAACTCGGCTGGAGCCCTCCTTTCACCATGGAGGAGGGGCTCAGGAGGACATTGGCCAGATGAGGCATGGAACTGTTTTGGCCGATTGCGTTTGACATGCAAAACGCAATTCCTCATGGCAAATATTGAGCGACAACTTCTTCTGCCCAAGCCGAAGGAAGGATTTTGTTCTAAAAACTTGCTCGTAACTGTCACGAAATGACAGATAGTAGCAAATGCAACCCATCACCGAAGAAGCGCTCAGACGGGTGCCTTGGGGATTCTTTACCCGCGCTGAAGCCGCTGTTTGGCTGCCGGTCAGCAGGGCCGCTTTGGACGCTTTGCTCAAGCGGGCCGTGCAAGCCGGCGAAATCCACAGGATCCGCCGAGGGCTTTTTTGTTTGGATCGGCGCTTTCTGGCGTCACCTCTGAATTCCCTTGCTTTAGCCCAACTGGTCTATGGACCGAGCTATTTGAGTGCGGAAACGGCGCTGTCTTGGCATGGATGGATTCCGGAGGCCGTGCAAGCTATCGTCAGCACCAGCTTGGGCAGGACTCGCGAGTTCGTCACCCCGCTGGGAACGTTTGTCTTCCAACGAGTGCCGCAAGAAGCGCTGCTTGCCGGCGTGCAAAGAATTGCCGAGCCCGGCTCCTCTGTTTCTTATTTCATGGCGCGTCCGCTCAAGGCGCTCGGTGATTATGTTTACCTGCACCATTGTGATTGGAAAACTGCGGATCCTTTGCTCGGCAGCCTGCGTATCGAGGAAGCGGCGCTCGCGAGTTTGTCCGGCGCGGACTTCGAAGAGTTGGAGGGCGTATACCGCAGTGGCCGGGTGCGCCGGTTCCTGGCCGGCCTGCGGGGGGACTTGGGAAAATGAGTGTTCGGATGATCCAAGAGCGCTTGGCGGATTACGGATGCCGCTCGGCGCTCGAGGAAGAGCAGGCGCTGCGCGAAATCACGCAAGAAGTCGTGCTCGCCTCTTTGGGGAGGAGCGACTTTTTCCAGAAAGCCGGATTCCACGGCGGGACTTGCCTGCGGATCTTCCATGGCCTGCCGAGGTTCTCGGAGGATTTGGATTTCGCTCTCGCCAACCCCGATGCCGGATTCCGGCTCGGCCCCTACCTCGAGGCAGTCGCAGCCGAATTGACGGCTTATGGTTATGCGCTGGAGATCGATAACCGTGACACGGCCGGGGCCGTGCGCATGGGATTCCTCAAGGATGATTCGCTCGGTGGCCTTCTGCGCCTTGGCTACCGCCCGACCACGGGTCCGATGCGAAAGATTCGGATCAAACTGGAAGTGGATACCAATCCGCCGGCCGGAGCACGCTATGAGATGGCGATTCTGGATTTCCCGTTCGCCTCGGCCGTGCGGGTCTTCGACCTGCCAAGTCTCTTGGCTGGCAAAATCCATGCCCTGCTTTGCCGCGAATATACCAAGGGCCGTGATTGGTATGACTTCATTTGGTATGCGGCACGTAAGATCGCGATCAACCACACCTTGCTCAGTTCGGCCCTCGATCAACTCGGCCCTTGGGCCGGACGGGGTATTGTCACGGATGACGCCTGGTGCGGCCGCGAGATGGCCGCCGCGATCGCTCGCCTGGATGTCGCGCGCGCGAGAGAGGATATGCGGCGCTTTGTGAAACCCGTCGAAGTCGGCTCCCTCGATTTGTGGAGCCACGATTTTTTACAAAACCAGAACCGAAAGCTTACCGGGTATTCCCAAGCCGGAACCTAAAGCCGGACACTCTTTAAAAATTCATCTTTGGTGGAAGCGCACCAACGATTTCCCATCCCACATGAGCACACTTTCCCGAAAGATCCGAAACCTGAAAATGCTCTGGCTCGCATTGATCGCGGGAGAGCCGGGACCCGTCCTGCTGACAGCCGCCCGCGGCCACGTGCGGCCCATGCCGGAGCGGATGAAGCGGTTGACGCTGCAGCACTACGCGCGGCGGCATGGGCTGCGGACCTTTGTTGAAACCGGAACTTTTCGCGGGGAGACGATCGAATTCCTGCTGCCCGAAATGGACGAAGTCCATTCGGTGGAACTGAGCGATGAACTGCACGCTGCCGCGGTGCAAAAGTTCGAAGGACAAACCAAAGTTCGTCTACACAAGGGTGACAGCGGGACCGTTCTCCCGGAGATTGTCGATGGATTGACCAAGCCCGCGCTCATCTGGCTCGACGCGCATTATTCCGCGAAAGTCACGGCGCATGGTCCGGAAGAGACTCCGATTTTGGCCGAATTGCGCGCTGTTTTCGCGCGGGCCAAGGCGCGCCACGTCATCCTCATCGACGACGCCCGTGAGTTCGAAGACAAGAGCACATATCCGGCTCTCGACGAAGTGCGCGCCGTTTGAACGATCTGTCTCGCAGAGCGTCGGCTGGGCAGGTTGGCGGACGGTGTCGTCAAAAAACGGCAAGCAAAGCAATGAGGTAGCCGTAGTGTGCCGGTGCTACGCCGCGCGGCAAATGGCGAAACCTTCCCCCGCGAAATGACGATCGAAGGTGAAGGCGCGGGAAATGTTTCGGCGGCGCATGCAATCGAAGCTCGCGACATCGACCAGGCTCAACTGCCGGCGGCGGGCAACTCTCCATTGGGCAAAGGCGCGCTCGAACCCGTCTTCACCAACAACAATAACGGTGGCCACGGGGAGCACCTTGTCGTGAAAGTCCTCCAGCGCCGCCGATCCCAACCGGCGTTGGATCAACGAACAGGACTCAAGTCGCACGTAGTCGGTGGTCCACAAAGCACAGTTGCTCGCCGCGTAAGATTCCCACACGTGGACAGCGGCCAGATGATGGATGTCGTCCTTGTCCAGCAAGGCAAGAAAGCCAGACGTGTCACCGAAGATCGGTTCACCACTCATCGGACAAATATTCGTCGTGGCGTTCGGCCAAATCCTTGAGCCCGCTGCCATGGCGCCCTATGACGGCAAAGGAGGCGGACCAATTCGCCTCTTGCTCTTGCCGGGCCAACTTCTCCTCGATTCCTTGGCGAGCCAGCTCGGAAATGCTGCACTTTAACTCCGCGGCCCGCTGCCTCAGCCTCTCGTAAGTGGGCAATTCCAACTGAATTTGGGTTCTAACCATGCCAACATGATGGTATTGCAGTGATGTCATGTCAAGCGCTGATCTGAAACACTTGGCTTTGTCCCATCTGGCAATTCTGTTGACTTAGTCCAGACTAGATCTAATTTGATCGCATGACCGTGACCATCCATCAAGCCAAAACCCACCTTTCCCGTCTACTGCAACGCGTGGAGCAGGGCGAGGAAGTGATTCTTTGTCGAGGCAAGCAACCCGTTGCCCGCATCGTGCCTTCCAGTCCGGAACGTCCAGTGCGCCCGAAGGTCGGCCAACCGACATCGCCGCGCTTTGCCGTTCCTGAAGATGCCTTCGCACCGCTGACGGCGGAGGATCTCAAGGAATGGGGCCTTTGATGATGCTCCTCGATACCTGCAGCTTCATCTGGCTCTGCAGTGATCCGGCCAAACTCAGTGCGGCCGCGACAAAAGCCCTCGATTATCCGACGAACGACCGGGCTCTCAGCCTTGCCTCGATATGGGAGATCACGCTGAAATACCACAGCGGCAAACTTCCGCTCCCGCAGCCACCCGACAGGTGGATCGAGGAGCAACTGCGCTTGCAAGTGATCGAGGTCTTACCACTGCATCGTGACACCCTCTACCGCGCCTGCGCGCTGCCGTCCGTCCACAAAGATCCTTTCGATCGTGTCATAGCAGCTGACGCGTTGCAGCGGGACTTGCGTTTGGTTACTCCTGACAAGCCCTTCACTGCCTACGGATGCAAGACCGTTTGGTGAAGAGCCGCCGTGCAGTGGAGGGGGGTGAAGGCATAGAGCACACGGTCGGAGAGCGGAACCGGATGGTCGGATATTGGAGAGCGGAGGCGCGGGTAACTGGTGAAAAAGTGGGAAGGTACAAAAGTGGGAAACCACAGACCGGGGATCGCCCTTGGGCAAACCTGAAGTCGGAGACCGGAGGACAGGAGCCGGAAGAATTATGTTTTATGAGAACGCCTCACGCCTGTCCGGTTAAATGAGGTATCATTTTGTTTGAGTTCTTCAAGATGAGGTATTTGCGCGACAAAATGGATGTGACGGATTTGAAGTTCAAAGAGCCTGCTTACAGGATCGGCGGTCATGAACTCCGGTCGCTACATCCTCACCCAAGTCTTGGATTTGATTCACCGCCAAGCCTTGGACCGTCTGATCAAGCGCTACGACATTCGCACGCGACACTTCGGTTGCCGGCAGCAATTGATCTGCATGGGCTTTGCCCAACTGACCTGGCGCGAGAGTTTGCGCGACATCGAGGAATGCTTGAACGCCAAAGGACCGGCCGCGCTTTACCATCTCGGTCTGCGCGAACCGGTGGCGCGGGTGACCTTGGCCGAAGCCAACGAACAACGCGACTGGCGAAGATCGCCCGGGCCGGGGCGTTTTTCGTCACGCGGGCCAAAGACAACCTGCGTTTCTCGCGCATTGGTTCCAACCCGAAGATCTTCGGCAGCGGCGTGAGCAGCGATCAAGTCGGACAACCAACTTTGCCCAAAGCACGCGAGGCTTTCCCTTGGCCGTTGCGACGCATCCGCTTTGTCGATCCCGACACGGGCAAGAAGCTGATCTTTCTCACCAACCATCTCGAGGTGCCGGCGACAACTGTCGCCGCGCTTTACAAGAACCGTTGGCAGCTCGAACTGTTGATGTCGCTGCGCTCCACCTTTCGGGCTGCCTGCGGCAGTCTGTCTCGCGTTGCTCGGCTCTTCCGCTGGATCAAACAGCACCTGCGCATCAAACACTTCTTCGGCACGTCGCCCAACGCGGTGAAGTCCCAGGTGTGGATCGCAGTCAGCATTTACGTGCTCATTGCCATCCTGCACAAGGAACTCAAGTTGCCCGGCTCTTTGCACAGAACTCTGCAGATTTTGAGCGTGCACCCTTTTGAAAAGATCCCTCTGCATCAGCTACTTACAGAAACACCTGACAACTTTATGGACACCCACAATCCTAACCAACTGTGGCTGTGGTAGTTAAAACCGGACAGCCGTGAAGTCATGGAAGTATTGTGGCATGATTTGCGCGAAAAGTTCGAAGCTGCGCCGGTGAGTGACGAAATCAAGGCGCTGCTGGACGAGAGACGAGAGCGCGTGGCCCGCGGAGAGGCCAGACTGCTCGATTGGGATCAGGTGAAGTCGGCGCTGGGTCGCGGATGATCAGGATCTCCGAGGACGCGTTCGACGACCTCAATCAGGGTTTCCTATTTTACGAGACCCAATCGCCGGGGCTCGGTGAGTATTTTCCGGGTTGCCCGCGCGCTGACATCGAGGGCCTGCGGATTACTGCCGGCATTCATCTGAAAGTTTACCGCGATTATCACCGGTGCCTGAGCAGGATCTTCCCATACGGTATTTTCTACACCAGCGACGACCGGGAGGTTGCTGTTTGGGCCGTGGTTGATTTGCGGCGTGATCCGGAATGGATCGCCGCGCGCCTCGCGGCGCAGCGCAGAGGATAAGCAAGTTGTCCCCGGAGTCGGAGTGACGAGTGCGGAAAGCATGAAGCATGGAGCGGGCCCGGTGAAGTGTGCTGCGCACTTCAAGGGCCCTCCAGCGCCTTGCGCTTACGGGTCGGAGAGAGGGCGGAGATCGGAGGTCAGTTGATCGGGACGTGACCGTAAAATTTGGAGCTACCATCGCTCACACCTTCGCCTAATGTAATCCAATGCCTACCGACCCTGACGTCCGCTGGCACCAGCGTTTTCAGAGCTTTGACAAGGCATTCGGCCGTCTTTCGGATGGCGCCCGCTTGGCCGGCGAGCGGGGGCTTTCTCCACTGGAAAAACAAGGGCTGATCCAGGCGTTTGAGTTCACTCACGAACTGGCTTGGAACGTGCTCAAAGATTATCTCGAAAGTCAGGGTATCCAAGAAGTGATCGGGTCCAAAGGAGCCACCCGCGAGGCTTTCAAGAACGGTCTCATTGCCGAGGGCGAAGTCTGGATGGATATGATCAAAAGCCGCAACCAGACCAGCCACACTTACAATGAGGAAACGGCGAACGAGATCACCGAGGCCATCCTCAACCGGTATTGCGCGGCCTTCTCGCAGTTTTCGACGCGGTTTGCTCGGCTGCGGGAGGCGGAGTCATGAACGGGCACGGATTGAGCCGGCAGACGGTGGAGCGGATCCAAGATGTTCTCGTCCACTTTCCCGAAGTGGCGAGAGCCGTCCTTTTCGGGTCACGCGCCAAGGGCACAGCCCGGCCCGGCTCCGACATCGATCTGGCCCTCTATGGTGAAGGGCTCGATTGGCGTCTGCTCGGCCGGATCGAGGATGAGCTGGACGACCTGCTCTTACCTTACAGCTTCAGCTTGCTCCACCACGACGCCCGCACCGACTCCGAGGTGGCGGCGCATATCGCAAGAGTGGGACTCCCCTTTTACCAGCGGGAGGAGACAGCCGCAGTATCCGCGTAAGAACGCGCGATCTTGAGGCAAATGGCGGACGGCAAAAGGCAAACGGCTGACGGCGCAAGGCTCCGTGGTAAAAGGTGGCTGGTAAAAAGTGGCGAGTGGGCCCGGTGAAGTATGCTTTGCACTTCACGGGCTGAACAAGGCGGCCGGGCGGCGGTGAGGGACGGTGATTTGAAACTTGCATTTGGCAAGACTTTTCATACATTTCACACATGTCTTCAACAACTCTGAGTATCCGGGTTCCTTTGGAGACCCGGCGTTGGCTGGATCGGTTTGCCAAGAAGCGTGGCAGTGCGGGCAGTGCGGCGACGCGGATTCTGGAAGAGGCGCGGCGGCGGGAGGATTTTCCGGCTGTGGAGTTCCGTGACACACCCCTCGGTCGCGTGGCTTATGTGCAGGGAACGCGGGTGCAAGTGGCTTACGTCTACGATCAGGTCCGGCGTGACCCGTCGTTGACTCCCGACACTCTCTCGGCCTCCTTTGTTTGGCCGCTATGGAAGGCGGCGGGGGTGATGGCTTACCTCGAGGCGTTTCCGGACGAGTGCCGGAGGGAGTGGGAGGACCTCGAGTCAGCCGGGGCCGCAGCACTCAAGCGGACCTTGCCGCAGATGGAGCACCAAGAAAGCTCGGCGGTTTGAAACTCCTGCTCGACGAGCATTTGTGGCCGGGTCTCGCCGAACTTGTCCGGCGGTCGAGGCCGGCGGCACCCATCGAGAGTCTGCACCATCATGCCGGCGGAAGCTTGCTGAACACCGATGACCGGGTTCTGCTCGATGAGGCCCATCGGGGCGGTTGGACCTTGGTTACCTTCGACGTTAATACGATCCCGGCACTGCTGCGGGAAAAAAGCATTTCCGGGGAGGACCACGGCGGGGTGATTTTCGTCTCGAGCAAATCCTTCGCGCAAAATGACCATGCCGGCTTGGCCGCGGCGCTCGTCGGGCTCTGGCAATCGGATGCGGACGCGGATTGGACAAACCGGATCGTTTTTCTTTCGCGGGCGGCGGAGCGGCCGAAGGCCGCGGTGAAAAGTGAAAGGTGGCTGGTGGGAAAGCATGGAGCAGGGAGCAGGGAGCAGGAGAAGGGAGCAGGGAGCATGGAGGCTAGGGGACAGGGGACAGGGGGCAGGGGGAGGGGCGGGGAGCGAGGGAGTCGCTTTAAGAGGTGAAAGGTGGGTTGGTAAAAAGTGGCGAGTGGGCCCGGTGAAGTATGCTCTGCACTTCACGGGCTGAAGAGGGCGTTGGAGTCGCGGTGAAAATTGACCTTGATGCCGGTGGCGCCATATAATTATAGCTATGTATGCATAGGACTACCATTCTGCTGCCGGACGAGCTACATCGCGCGGCGGGTCGGGAGGCCCGATCGCTTGGGGTTTCATTGGGCGAATTGATCCGGCGGCGTTTGGCCGAGTCTGCGGAGAAGCCGCCGATGCAGGAGGCGTTTTTCTCGCGTCAGCCATGGACCGCCGAGGCCCCGGTGGACCTGTCGGTCGCCCACGACCGCTATCTTTACGGGCCTTGAAACCGCTGTTTGTCGATACGGGTGCGTTTCTGGCCAAGGAGATCGCGGCCGACCAGCACCACAACGCCGCGCATGCCTATTGGCAGCGAATCGCCGCCGATCGCCCGCGGCTGTATTCGTCCGAGCATGTCTTGGATGAAACGGCCACCTTGCTCGCGAGGCGGACGTCTTACGCTTGGGCGGCGCAATGGGGGCGTGATGTGATGGATGCCGGCATCGACTGGTTGCCAGCGGAGCGCCAGGATCTGCTCGATGCGTTCGGGTTTATGAGCAAATTCGCGGACCAAGCGGTCTCTTTCACCGACTGTCTGTCTTTCGTCCTGATGAAAAAAGCCGGCCTGCGCGTTGTGTTTGGTTTCGACGGACACTTCACCGCCGCAGGATTCCGGCTTGGGCCCGGAGAGGAGTGATGCGGCGGACGGCGCCAGGCGCCGTGGTAAAAGGTGGCTGGTGGGCCCGGTGAAGTATGCTGCGCACTTCACGGGCTGAAGAGGGCGGTGGGAAGCATGCGGCATGCGGCAGGAGGCATACGGCATGCGGTCGGAGAGCGGAGAGTAAAGGAGGGGGCCGAAGGGAGAGGCGGACGATTAAGGGCAGATGCAAGCGTCCGGATGGGGGGCGGTGACTTGACTGCGTAGTTGCGTGGTATATTCCTTATTCCATGACAACGACTGTTACCACGAAAAACATGATTTCCATACCTGCTGAGCTAGCAAGGATGTTTGAAATCAAGCCGGGCTGCATGTTCGATTGGTCTCCGACTGGGCGCCCGGAAGAGATCGTGGTGCGCATCGTGCCAGATCGCCGAGCGCTTTCCCGCCGGCTAATGGGAGCCGGCGCCAAGTTTTCACCCACCCGATCCGCTGTTGGCGAGCTGGTCGAAGAACGCTCCCAAGATCCTGCGTGACCTGCCTGCTGGACACCTCCGCCCTGCTCTCCCACTTCCGCGGCGAGACTGGTGCTACTCGCGTTCAAGAGCTGTTCGAGGACGATAATATACAAATTGCGATTGCCAGCATCACCATTACGGAGTTTTCCCGCCGCATGGTGGAATTGGGCGCCGGCAGAGGAGAAATCAACCAAACTTTGGACTCTTATGGAAGAATGCTGGCCGAAATCATTCCGGTCGATGCTCCAATTGCCACACTGGCCTTCGAATTGGGCCTGCGTTCGAGCACGCGACTTCCGTTGGCCGATGCCTTGATCGCCGCAACGGCAGCACATCGTAATGCAATGCTCATTCATCGTGATCCCCATTTTTCAGCCCTTCCCCAAGATGCGGTCCAACAAGAGAAACTTTAGCGGACGGACCTCTCGGCGCGTTGGAGCGCCCATT
The DNA here is from genome assembly GCA_963776165.1 of uncultured Verrucomicrobiae bacterium. Classification (GTDB taxonomy): domain Bacteria; phylum Verrucomicrobiota; class Verrucomicrobiia; order Chthoniobacterales; family JACTMZ01; genus JACTMZ01. Next base: position 434,156 of record CAVZLI010000008.1, on the reverse strand, counting down.
GGGAAGTAGTCCGGGGTGCCGAATGATGGTTTTTGTGAGACCCCTCGCCTTTTCGTTTTGAAAGGTTTTCTTTACGCGGCGACGGGAGATCGGTTTCTGGCGGAAGCTCGTGCATCCGCTTCGCGGGTGAGGGAACTCATGCCCGAAGTGCCGCTGGCCATCGCTGCGGATCGGGAGCCCGAGGGGGATCTTTTTGACCATTGGATTCCCGATCGAGAATCCGACCGGCAGCTTCGCCGACAAGATTGCCCCGCTGGCGCAAACCCCGTTCGAGGACACGGTCTTTCTCGATACTGACACCTACCTCTGCGAGCCCGTGCCGGAGTTGTTCGAGCTGTTCGAGTCGGTGTGATATCGCCATGGCGCATGCGCCGATGAGATACACCGGGGAAGTCCCTGTTCCCGCGGCGTTTTCTGAATTCAACACCGGTGTCATTGCATACCGTGAACGAGCGGGAAAAATTTTGAGCTGTTTTCCAGATGGCTCGAACATCACGCGGGACAAGTCCTCCGGACGGGGGATCCCTGCGACCAGCCGGCACTCCGGCGTGCACTTTGGGAAAGCGATGCCAAGTGTGTGGTTTTGCCTCCCGAATACAATTTCCGTTTCGTCCTGCCGGCTTTCGCCGGGCGGGGGCCGGTGAAAATTTTGCACGGACGCCATCGTGACATGGCCGCGTTGGCTTCGCAGAATCAACCAGAGCGGCAGTCCGCGCGTGTTCCTGCCAAAACTGCGCGACGCCGGTGCCCGCTCCTTCCGCATTTTGAGCGCCCCGGGCCGGGCGGCCGGTTTCTGGTTCGGGCTGGATGCCGTCTGCGCCAACTGGGTCGGCAAGGCTTGGGATGGTATCCGGGCCCGGTGCCGTCGCCCGGACTCGCCGGATGGAACCTGAACTAAAATGCCTTACTTGATATCCTTCTCTAATGCATACACACTGCATGCATGGCTACGAAGACTATCTCCATTGATCTTTCCGCCTACGGCAAACTTTCCTCGGCCCGCATCCATCCCAAGGAGTCCTTTTCGCAGGTCATCAAGCGCGCCGAGTGGCCGATGGCGGGGGTAACGGGCCAAGATCTGTTGGACCTGATGAGCGAGGGACCGCTCATTTCCGATGAAATCTTGGCGGAGCTCAATCGAGCGCAAGCCGAGGATAAGCCGCCCGTGGATAAATGGGCATGATCGCCGCCGACACCACTTTCCTCATCGATTGGTCGGCAGGCCGGGGCGAGACGAGGCAAGCTGTCCGGGAATTTCTCGCGGCGCACCGGCCAGAGAGGTTTGCCTTTTGTTTAACCGCGCTCGGCGAGTTTGCCGCCGGATTTGCCGATCCGGAACATCCTGCGCTCACCGTGCTGCGAAGAAACTTCAGCACCCTTGCCTCGGATGAGGCCGTGGCCATGACTTACCGGGAAATATTCCGCTTCCTCAAAGCGCGGGGACAACTCATCGGGGCCAACGACCTTTGGATTGCCTGCCATGCCGTCCGCCATGGGGTGCCGTGTGTCACGCGAAATGCCGAAGAGTTCCGACGTGTCCCGGGTCTCGTGGTGCTCACCTATTGATTGGCAGCCTTTGATCCGGATCCTTCTCGGTTGAAAGTAACCTTCGTTTACGCCGGCGGGCGGCTCGGGCGCGATGCGCAGGGGCCGTCCGATTTTTTTTACGGGGCGCGGGAGTTGGCTCGCCGCCCGGGTTGGGATGTGCGGCTGGTTGAAAGCGACCAACGTCCCGCCGATCCGCTCACTGGCTTGCTGGCCGGACGTCTGCTGCGGCGTTTGGTTCCGCCCCGCACGACGGCGGATTGGCTGGCGCGCAGTCGCCGTCTGTTGCCGGAGTTGCGCGGTTGCGACGCCGTGGTGGCGACGACCACCGAGTTGTCCTTCGGCCTCGCGCTGTGGAAATCCTGGGGTTTACTGGCCGCCGCCGCTCGTCGGCATTCTCTGCGGTGCGGTCAATTATCCCATCGGGTCCGGGTTGCGCCGCGGACTGACGGCGAAGCTGCTTTCGGGCCTGCACCCGGTGCTGTTCGCCGAGGCGGAAAAAGCGGAATTGCTGCGTCGGTTCGGTCCGCGGGAAATTTCCGTCGGCTGGTTCGGGGTGGATGAAGAATTTTGGACTCCACCCTCCGCGCCCGCGTCCCGGCGCGGGGTGCTGGCCGTGGGCAATGATGGACGTCGCGACTACAACACGCTGGTCCAAGCGGCGCGTGCCCTCCCGGACGAGACGTTCCGCATCATCACGCGTCTGGAACCACCAGTGGAACTGCCGGCCAATGTGGAATGGAGTCGCGGCGATTGGCGCGAGCAAGCCGTCAGCGACGAGGATTTGCGCGAGCTTTACCAGTCCGCGGCCTGCGTGGTGGTCCCGCTTGCTCGAGAGCCCGCAGCCGTCGGGTCAAAGCGTGGCCATGCAGGCCATGATGTGCGGCGCGCCGGTGGTGCATACGAGGACCGCGGGTTGGTGGGGGGCAGAGGTCATCCGTGACGGTGAACACATCGTTCTTGTCGAACCGCGCAGCCCGTCATCCCTCGAAGCTGGTATTGGCAAAGCACTATCCGACGGAATGCGTTCGGAATAGCGCACGGAGCGCATTGTTATCCGAGCAGTGGACGACCAAAGGATTTGCGGAGAGGATCAGTGCAATAGTGGAACGCAACTTCGCACCGGCTTGATGTTCAAAAAACATAGAGGACCAATCATCGCCATCAGCATGGCGCCGACCCGCTCGCCGTGGGGCGGGGCGAGTCCGTTCGTGCACCAACTGGCGTCCCTGCTCCGCCGTCGCGGCTGGCGCGTGCAATACGCCCTCGATCCGGTGCCGGACCTCGTCTTCGTCATCGACCCGCGCATGGACCATCCGAAGAAAAAGTTCGGGTTGCCGCAGCTGCGGGAGTTCCGCCGCGCCCATCCGCGGATGTCCCGTCCTGCACCGCATCAACGAGTGCGACCAGCGCAAGGGCACAAACGACATCGACGAGTTGCTGCGCCAAACCAGCGAATTGTCCGACCACACGGTGTTCATTGCCGAATGGCTGCGGGATTATTTCGCCGCCAAGTGGTTCGACCTGTCCCGCCCGCACACGTGCATCTACAACGGGGCCGACCCCGCGGTTTATCATCCCTTCGGCGCCGCGGTGCCGCAGTCCGGGTGAGCCGCTGATCATCGTCACCCATCATTGGTCGGACAATCCGATGAAGGGTTTCGACATCTACGAGAAGGTCGATCGCCTCATCGCCGACGGAAAACTGCCCGGTTTCCGCCTGAGGGTCATCGGTCGCTGGCCGGCTTCCATCCGCTGGCGCTCGGCGGAGCTCTTCGGACCCATGACCGGTCGTCCGCTGGCCGAGAAGTTGCGCGAGTGCCACATTTACCTGACGGCGTCGCGTTGGGAGCCGTGCGGGATGCATCATGTGGAGGGCGCGCAGTGCGGGTTGCCGCTGGTCTACCACGAAGACGGCGGCGGCATTGTCGAGGCGGGGCGACGATACGGCCTCGGTTCCGCGACGATCCGTCCGGCGCCCTGCGGGAAATGGCGGCACCGCTGGCCGGAGTTCCGGGCCAAAGTGCTGGCCCAGCTTCCCGTCCGGCGACCGCATGGCCATGGACTATGCCGATCTTTGCACGCGGTTGGCGGCCGGTCCGCGATGAGCCTAAACCGGAAAAGGATCTTGACGATTGGACAAGGTTCCGAGGGTAGGGACACGCGGCTCGCGTGTCCGCTGGAAAGGGAGCGGACGAGCGAGCCGCTCGTCCCTACCTTAAGCAATAAAACCTAAAATCTTTTGCGACTTGTGATGACTCCCCCGCTTCTTGTGCCGACGGCGCCGCGGTATGAACCGCTGGCCCGCTGGACATGCGGGCAAATCGACCGCTTCTGGCCGGAGCATCCGGAGATTTTTCTCTGCGGGACGGACAATGCGCGACCTTCCGTTGCGCGACGACCCGCGGGACTGGATGCGCGTGGTGCATTCGGCCTGCCGCGATCTGCTCGGGCGGGGATACGCGCAGGCCTATGTCATTCTCGACGACCATCCCCCGATCGGGCGGTGTCACGCGGATTTTCTGCGCGACATCGCTGCCGGCCATGGCGCGCGAGCTTGGCGCCACAAGCGTTGTCACCGGCGGGTTCGGTCCGCTGGTGCCACCGAAAGCGGAGGCCACGACTTGGCGCGGTTGGCGTGTCGAGTGTCTGCCCGCCGGCGAGCCGTGGAAATTGCCGCTCCATCCGGCGCTGTGGAATCTCGCGCGTCTGGAGGAAATCCTCCGCCTTCTCATCGCTCGTCTGCCGGACGACGCAACACACGCCTTGGGCTTTCGAGCGCATCGGAAGCAACGCGGAAAAAGGAGGCCTGCCGAGGGAATGGCTTGCGTCCTGCTGGCGGCTCGACGCGGTGCAGACTTCGTTGCCCGAGGTGGCCGCGCTGCATGATTTTCCGGATCGACTGGCGCGGTTCGGCGGGAGGATCAGGAGGGCTGCGGCACGCGTGGTCGGACGAACCTCCGGCCCCGATCCCTTGGGTCATCCGCGGATCGGTCCGTATCCGTGCTTTTGGAGCGGGGTGATGAAAAAAGGTGAGATCAACGGCGAGTATCTCGCCTATGCGGACCGCAAGGGGCGTCCCGAATTGACGTCGGGTTTGCCGGAGGCATTTGCCGCATGCGCGTCGTAGGCATCTTGCTGGTGAAAGACGAAGATCTCTTCGTCGAGCAGGCGGTGCGCAACGCGCTCGGCTTTTGCGATGAATTCCTTGCGGTGGACAACGGGTCACGGGACGGCACGGCGGATATCCTCGGGCGGTTGTCGCGGGAAACGGGCGGAAAAGTGGCCTACCACCGCGTCGATCACCCGCGGGTCAGTCACGATCTGGTCGCGCCGTTGGCGGGGACGGACACTTGGATTTTCGGGGTGGATGGCGACGAGATTTACGACCCGGCAGGTCTGCGGCGCATGCGGGCGAGAATGGAGGCGGGCGAATTCGACCGCGATTGGGTGATTTTCGGCAATGTGCTCAATGTGCGGCGGCTGGATGCGGCGGCGCGGATGGCCGACGGGCATCTGGCGCCGCCCTGCCGCAGCATGACAAAGCTCTACAATTTCCGCGCCATCGACGCGTGGCACGGGCCCTGCCACGAACGACTGCACGGCGGCCGCCCCGTTTTCCGGGAGGGTTTTCATGAGGGGCTGCGGCGGAACCTCCACGAATCGGTGCCGTGGGACGATGCGGATTTCCGCTGCCTGCACCTCTGTTTCCTGCGTCGCTCTTCCACCGAGGCGGAAGAAACGCAAGCCGCGCCGCAATATCATGGACCGCTATGCCAGAAGCTGGCGGCAGCGGGCGGACGACCTTTGGCGGCGGGTGCGGGGTCTCGACCCGGTGGATTGGAAAGAACAACGTTACGGTCGCGGTCCGATGGTGACCCGTTCGCTCGATCCGTTTTTCCCCGGCCGGGAGCCGTTTGTTATCGAAGGTTGAAAACGGTCGGATTCATCGTCAACAGCCGTCGCCCGCAATGGAGCGCCCTGTCGCGCGGATTGCGTCCCTGGCACATGGCGACGGGTTGGCCGGACCGCGGATCGCCGATGCACTTCATGCGGTTCGGCTGGGTGGCGGAGGAGGTGAACCGGCGGCGCGATCACGGCCTGCGTTACGAGCTTTTCAAGCCGTGGCGGGATTATGACGCGGTGGTTTTCCTCAAGTCCATGGAGCACGGCTGCGCGGACTTGGCCGATGAGTTGCGGTCCCGCGGCAAGTGCGTCGTCTTCGAGGCCAACGTCGATTACTACAGTGAAGTTGCACCCGGATCGCTACCCGCCGAACTGGTGCCCGATGCCGCGCAGCGGGACAAGGCCATCCGCATGACCGGTGCGGCGGATGCGGTCATTGCCTCCTCGCGCCAGCTGTGCCGCGGTCTGCGCTCAATGGAACACCAATGTTTCGTGGGTTCCGGATAACATTCCCTTGCGCATGGTGCCCGCTCCCGCGAGACCCCCTACAGCCGCGGGCCGGGCTCTCGAAATTTGGTGGTCGGGGATGGCGGCCAAGACGGCGGATTTGCTGCTCATTGCCGATGTGCTCGGGCGTTTGGGTCAGCGCGTGCGCCTCAACATCGTGACCGGCGATCTCGAGGCTGCCCTCCGACGTCTGCCCGGCGAAACGTCTTCGCGCTTGCGGGTCTTGCTGTCCGCCGTGCCGCACCGGTTGCACCGCTTCCGCTCCATTCCCGATCTTTTGGCGCTCTATACCGCTGCTCCGGGGGTGATTATTTCCCCGCGTTTCCTCGACAATCCCTACAATGCCGCCCACAGCGAGTGGAAGATCACCCTCGGCATGGCCTGCGGTTTGCCCGCCGTGGCCAGTCCGCAGCCCAGCTATCTCGACGTGGCGGAACGATGCCGCCATCCGCAGGCGGTGACGCTCTGCCGGACGGATGAAGAATGGGAGGCGGCCTTCCTGGGGGCGTTGAAGGGGAAAGGCTGGGCGGAGATTGCCGAGGCGGCGCGCGAGCTGGTGCAGAGCCACTACAGCACCGAGGTGGTGGCGCGGTTGCATGCGGAGACGGTGCACCGCGCCTTGGAAAGGCGGTCATGAACGCGGCACGGAATATTCTCTTCGTCAAATACGGCACGTTCTCACACGTCAACGCGCCGATGGCGGATGCCCTGGCAAGAGAATTTCCCGAATACCAGCTGACGGTCATCGATGCGGCGAGGGATATTCTTGCTTCTTATCCTTGGCGTTCTTTGTTTCTGCGGTTGGCGGCCAATCTGCGGTCTCCGGTGGCATTTTTCCGCGGCCGGCATTCGCCCTGGGATTTCGTGTTCCGCGAGGCGGCGGCTTGGGACCTCATCTCGCGCTGGATGACGCGCCATGCGTATCCGGAAAACACCGCGTTCATTTTCCAGACGCAATCGATGTTCGACGCATCGTGTCCGCCCATTCCGTCATTCGTTTATACCGACCACACCCGGGAGGCCCATCGCCGGCAAGGGGCGGGTGGAGCAGCCGCGCCGGCCTCGCGGGCATGGATCGATCGCGAGCGGGCGCTCTATCGGCGGGCCGACACGGTTTTCACCTTGAGCGATTTCTGCCGGCGCTCCGTCGTCGAGGACTATAACGTGGCCCCAGACAAGGTCCTGACCGTTTCCACGGGGATCAATATGCATCTTCCCGAGGGTCCGGTCGACGCGGGGGCCCGCCGTCCGGTGATTTTGTTCGTCGGCGGCGAGTGGAAGGTCAAAGGCGGTCCTTATCTGGTCGAAGCTTTCCGCTTGGTGCGCCGCGAGGTTCCGGATGCGGAGCTTTGGTTGGTCGGGTCGCAACCCGCCCGTCTGGAGCCGGGGTTGAAGGCGCACGGGCGCGTCGACCGGGGAACGCTCGACCGACTTTACCGCGAGGCGGCGATGCTCTGCGTGCCGAGCATCTTGGATCGCGCCAGTATGGTGGCGCTTGATGCGGCGGCTTACGGATTGCCCGTGGTGACCAACCCATTCGGTGCCGGCGCCGAGCGGGTGGTCGATGGTGTGACCGGTTACGTGGTCGATCCGCGGGATCCCGCCGCTCTTTCATCCGTGCTGATCCGCCTTCTGCGCGACCCGGCCCTGCGGCGAACCCTCGGTTCCGCCGGTCGTGATCGCGTCGAGAAGGAATTCACTTGGGAGGCGGTCGGTGCGAAAATCGCCGACCGGATCCGTTCCGTGCTTCATGCCGAAAAGTCCTGACACGAGGGAAGAGCTGTTCAAAGCGTGGCGTCTTTTGACCGCGCCGCTGCGCAAGCGTCCCGGTTTCCTGTTGCCCGGTGCACCGAAGGCGGGCACCTCCTCCCTCCATGACGCCCTTTGTTCCCACCCTGAGGTGGCGCGCGGACGACGCAAGGAACCGACCAACCTGATCCATCATCCGGGCAGCGAACGTCGGGCGCGCCTGAACTTTCCTTTCCGCTGGGAGCAAGGTGCGATCTGCGGCGATGCCAGCGTGGAATATTGGAGTCATCCGGCTGCCCCTGCGGCGGCAGCCGACCTGATGCCGGAGGCGCGGCTCATCGTCATGCTGCGCGACCCGGTGGAGCGGGCGTGGTCGGATTTCCGCATGTTCCGGCGGGCCGGCACAGACTTGGGGGATTTCACGGAGACGGTCGTCCGTGCGGTGCGTTGGTTGTCGGATGGCGATGCCGCTCCGCTCTGCGAGGCGGCTTCGCGACAATCCCACAATCCCTTGCGCTACGTGCGTTGCGGCATGTATGCCGATCTCCTCGAAATATGGTGGCGCCACTTCCCGCGCGACCGGACGCTGGCCGTTTTCAGCGAGGAATTTTTTGCCGCGCCGCAGGCCGAGGCGGACAAAGCTTGGCGTCATCTGGATCTTGCGCCTGCAGCCTTGACGTATGTCCCGCGGGAGCGGGACAGCGGGGAAAGCGAACCGGTGCCGGCGCGGGCCCGCGAGGTTTTGCAAAGTTTCTACGCCCCGCTCAACTGCCGGCTCGCGGAACTTCTGGGCCGATCCCTGCCATGGTCTTGAGGCCCGACCCGACCAACCCGGCCAGCGAAGTCCTCTATGCCTTGCGCGAGGTCGGAAGTGCAGCGCGCCGCCTGCCGGAACGCCGCGCTGCCCGCCGCCGTGCTGCGGCGGTGACTGTCTCGTCTGCACGCGAGCCGCGGCCCAACTACGGACGCGTCGAAGAATCCGGCGCGGCGTTGCCCATCGGGGGCGAGGTCAAACTCGGCCATCTCCGCGCCCGCTTCGGTGATCACGCCGACGGCTTCAACCTGCTCTATCTGGTCAGCAGCGCGCTGCCGCCGCAGGTCATGGAATTGGTCCGCGTGGCCAAAGCCCGCGGAGCCAAACTCGTCTGGAACCAGAACGGCATCGCGTATCCGGGTTTCTACGGTGATTTTTATCCATGGTTCAACCGCACCATGGCGTCCCTCCTCCCGTTGGCCGACCATGTGGTCTACCAAAGTCGTTTCTGCCGCGAGTCTGCCGACCGTTATCTGGGCCCAGTTTCTTGCTCCCACGAAATTCTCTTCAACCCGGTCGACCTCGAAAGATTCCGACCGCGCGAAGCGGCTCTGCCCGAAGGCACGTGGGAACTCCTTTGCGCGGGGACCAGCCATTCCTTCTACCGTGTGAAAGCCCCGCTTGAGGCGCTCAAGATTCTCCGCGACCGAGGTCATCCGGCGCGGCTGATCATTGCCGGGGAATTCCGCTGGCGCGGTGGCTCCGGTGAAGTCGCCCGGTGCATTCGCGATCTCGGACTGGAGGACCACGTCGTGTTGCGTCCGCCTTTCACGCAAGACGAAGCGCCCGCGCTTTACCAATCGGCCCATCTTCTCCTGCACGGCAAAGACAAGGATCCTTGTCCGACGGTGCCCATCGAAGCCATGGCCTGCGGACTTGCCGGTGGTCAGTTTGGCCAGCGGGGGCTTCCCGAGCTGGTGCCGGGCTCGGCCGGACGTCTGGTGCCGGTGCCGCAAAGTTGGACCGCCGACCAAGCCGCCGACCCCGGGGAGATGGCCGACGCGGTCCAGGCCTTGATGGAGAACCTCGCGGAATTTTCGTGCGGTGCGCGGACCCAGGCCGAAGAAAATTTCGATGTGCAGTCATGGCTCGACCGCCACGCAGCGATTTTTGCGGAGGTGTTGGCCCGATGACCGATCCGGTGGTCACGGTTTTGATGCCGGCGTTCAACGCGGGCCGTTTCATCGGTGCGTCGATCCGCGGTGTCCTGCGGCAGGAATTCGGCAACTTCGAATTACTCGTGATCGATGACGGATCGACCGACGACACGGCGGCGGTCGTCGAGGGTGCCGGTGATCCGCGGATTCGCCTGCTGCGGCACGAAACCAATCGCGGCTTGGTTGCGACCTTGAACGAGGGCCTGCACGCGGCGAGGGCTCCTCTCGTGGCGCGGCAGGATGCCGATGACCTGTGCCGCCGCGACCGATTGGGCCGGCAGGTCCGCTATTTGCGTTCCCATCCGGGAGACGCCGCGGTGGGCGCCGAAGCGGACTTGATCGACGAACGTGGTCGTCATCGAGGGGCGTTGCGCCTGCCGCGCACGCGCGCGCAACTGCGTTGGGATCTCTGCTTCCGCAATCCGGTGCCGCACAGTTCAGTCATGCTGCGCCGCCGGGAAATTCTCGACGAATTCGGAGGCTACCCGGATTCCATCGCCTCGGAGGATTACCGTCTGTGGTCGCGGTTGGCCGCCGCGGATCGGTTCGGACTTATTCCGCGACGCCTCGTCTCCTACCGCATCCACGCGTCATCGGTCATGATGAGCGGGGCCGACGGGAATGCGGACATTGATCGCATCCGCCGGGGCAACATGGACGCGGTGCTCGGGGACCTGATCGACGAAGCGCAACGCGAGGTATTGCTCGGGGCTTGGTCGGATCCCGCGTCGCTCGAGTGGGGTGCTTGCGTCAAGGCTTTCGAAACGGCTGCTGCGGTTTTCGCCCGGTGCCACGGGAACCTGGGGTCGGTGCCGGGCATTGAATACCAGACCTTGTTGGCGAAGGGTGCCCCTTCGCCGATACTTTTGTTCAATGCCCTGCGCCGCTTCGCTCCGCAGCGCCTGCCGAACTTGCCTTGGCACCGGATTCTTGCCGCGGAGCTTCTGCGCCGATGAAATTTTTCATTCTCAACAGCCATGCCCACCGCGCGCTTGATCCGGAGGAAACGAGGGTTTCCGGAGGTTCCGAATTGCAAATGGCCCTGCTGTCCAAGGAACTGGCGAAACGCGGCCATGAAGTCGTCATCGCCGGCGGCGACAGCGGACAAGCCGACCGCCGGGTGTTCGACGGTGTGCTGACGCGCACGGCGGGTCGCTACCATACCGGAGGACTCGCCGACACGGCGGCGGCCTTGCCGCGGGTCTTGGGTCTCGTCCGCGAACACCGCCCGGACTTTGTCGTCATCATCGGATGGACCGCATGGTTGGACATCATGGCCCGCTTCCGACCTTGGCTCGGTTACCGGCTGGTCTACATCTGCAGTCTGGATCCTGAAATCGACGGGAGCTTCGGTCGCACGCACGGATGGAAGGGCAAACTTTTCGAACGCGGCGTGCGTGTCGCGGATTTCCGCTTCGCCATGTCGGAGTATCAATCCCACCTCTTTGACAAGCTGGGACTGTCGCATGGGCTTTACCGCAACCTGATCCGAGCGCGTCCCTCACCACGCACGGCGGAGAAAGAAGTCGACCTTCTGTGGGTCGCCCGCTGCCAACCGATCAAACGTCCGCACCTTTTCCTCGACTTGGCCGAACGTTTCCCGTCCGCGCGTTGCGAAATGATCTGTCCCCGCGAGGACGCGGGCCTGTGGGCATCCGTTGCGGCCCGTGCGTCCGGATTGCCCAATGTCGTCTTCTGCGAATCCGTGCCTTACGCGGAAATCCAGGAGCGTTATGACGCGGCCAAGTTTCTCGTCAGCACCTCGGAGGCCGAGGGATTTCCCAACAACATGATCCAAGCCGCGCAGGGCGAGGCCGGTATTTTGTCACTCGAAGTCGATCCTGACGGATTCATCGGCAAATTCGGGGCCGGTTGCTGCGCGGGCCGCGATTTCGAGCGTTTGGTAAAAGAGGCCGGGCGCCTGCTGTCCGAACCGGAGGAGGCCCGGTCCGCCGGGCGCGGCGCGGCCCGCATGGTGGACCAATGGTTGGACAACGACGCCAATACATCAGCTTTTCTGTCTGGCGTGGGTGCCTGAAACCGCCATCGGCAAGGATCCGGACTATCGAATCGTGTTCTGGGTGTGCGGACACGCGGTTCGCGTGTCCGTCTGGAAGAGAGCGGACGAGCGAGCCGCTCGTCCCTACCTGCCGAGCAGAGTCCACAACTTTTTCGCAACAAGCGTGTGCCCGAATTCTCCGCCCTGACGTCTCATGGTCTTCAGTTCACATCTTTTCCTTTTCTATTTTTTGCCGCTGGCCTTGGCGGTAAGCCTGCTCGCGCCGCGGCGGATGTGGCTCGGGGTGCTGGCGGTCTTCAGCTACGCGTTCTACGGGTGGGCCAACCCGGCATTCATGCTGCTCATGATGTTTTCCACCGTGGTGGATTACCTCTGCGGTTTGTGGCTGGCCCGCGAGGCGGACCGGCGGCGGTTGCACCACATCACGCACCGCACGGTGCGGGAAAAAGCGGCGGTATGGGTCTCGGTGGCGACCAATCTCTCGCTGCTCGGATTTTTCAAATACTTCAACTTCGCGGCGGAGAATTACCGCGCTTTGACCGACCGGCTTGGCTGGGCACAGCCGGACTTCTTCCTCGCGGTGACGCTGCCGCTGGGGATCAGCTTCTACACGTTCCAGTCGATGAGTTACACCATCGACATCTACCGCGGGCAGGCGCAGCCGATGAAAAGTTTCGCGGGCTTCGCGGCTTACGTTTCGATGTTCCCGCAGTTGGTGGCCGGACCTATCGTGCGTTTCCAGACGGTGGCGAGGCAGTTGCGGCGTCCGGACCGGACGTGGTCGGCCTTCGCCCGCGGGGTGGCCTGCTTTTGTCTCGGGTTGGGCAAAAAGGTCCTCATTGCCAACCCCTGCGGCAAAGTGGCCGACACCCTGTTCGGTGCGTCGGACGCCGGTGTGCTCGAGTCGTGGCTGGGGATGTTCGCTTACTCGTTCCAGATCTATTTCGACTTCAGCGGGTATTCCGACATGGCCATCGGGCTCGGTCTGATGCTCGGTTTCCGCTTCCCCATCAATTTCAACTCGCCTTACCGCGCGCATAACATCACCAACTTCTGGCAGCGCTGGCATATCTCGCTCTCAACGTGGCTGCGCGACTATCTTTACATTCCTCTCGGCGGTAACCGGCACGGGGACCTGCGGACTTATGCGAATCTGCTGACTGTTATGTTCCTCGGCGGGTTGTGGCACGGGGCCTCGTGGAACTTTGTTATATGGGGCGCGGTGCACGGACTGCTCCTCGCGTCCGAGCGCGCGGTGCCCGGGCGAAGTCTGTGGTCCGGGTTGCCCGCCTTCCTGCAAGTGACGTTGACTTTCACCGTCGTGTCGCTGGCTTGGGTGCTGTTCCGCGCGCCGGACTTGCCCGGGGCCATGGACTACTATGCGCGCCTTTTCGGTCTGGCCGGGGGCGGTGAGTTGGCCGCTTTGGTAGCCGGGTTGGTGTGGAAACCGTTTTTCATCGTCACGTTGTCGCTGGCTGCGCTTTTCGTTTGGCTCGGGCCGACGACGATGGCGTGGACCCAGCGTCTCACGGCGCCCAAAGCCGCGTGGGCGCTCGGGGTTTTCTGGCTCTCTGCCTTGATGCTCGGGGTGCAGAAATTCAACCCGTTCATCTACTTTATTTTTTGAGATGAGTTTGGACGCACCATCGCGTCTCCCGGGCACGGCGCCCTACGCGCCGGGCTGGGATCGCACGGAAGTCTCGCGTCCCGTGGCCATCGGTCTCTCCCTGCTCTTCGGTGCGGGATTGCTCATCGTGCCGTTCGCCGATGGCCTGCTCGGTGCGTGGCGCCAACCGTGGCAAGCGGCAGTTTCCGCATTCGACGGTGTGGCGCGGGCTTGGCAGGAGGAATCGTCTCGGCCGCAGCGCTTCATTGTCGTCAACCGGGCCGCACTGCACGGCATCGGGGAATTTGAATCCGCGCTGGAGGATGCCTCGGCTGTTGTCGAAGCGGTGCGTCCGGCCACGCTCGACGCGTTGCTGCGTTTCGGCGGGGCGGGCAGTGAAGAAGCTTACGTGGGCCGCGACGGATGGCTCTTTTACCGGCCGGATGTCGATGCGTTGCTGCAACCACCAACAAATCTTGAGGTGACCGCATCAGCTTTGGCGGCTTTTGCCGCAGACTTGGCCGAGCGGGGGATTCGACTGGTCTTTGTTCCGACGCCGGGCAAGGCGTCGATTCATCCCGAGAAAATTGCGCAGGACGCCGGCGACGCACCGTTGATGCCCTTGGGATGGGATGGGTTTTCGGGGTTGTTGGCCGACGCCTGGAAGAATGAGGCCGCGACCCGCGGTCTGCCGGATCAACCTGCGCCGGTGGTCATGGATCCATCCAAGGCCCTGCGGCAGCATGCTCTCTCTTCTGCGGAGCCGCAGTATCTGCTGAACGACAGTCATTGGTCGCCGGCCGGGATGGAGTTGGTCGCGGCAGCCGTGGCCCGCGAACTTGGCGGCGAGGGAAACGTCGCGGCGCCGTCCGCAACCAAGGAAATCGAGGCCGTCGGCGACACGGCGCGCATGTTGGAATTGCCGGATGGGTCGCTGGTTCTGCAAAAGCAACGCGTTCTGACCAGACCGGTGGAAGATGGGGCTCCGGATCGGAGTTCCCCGGTGCTTTTGCTGGGTGACAGTTACACCAACATCTACTCTGCCGAAGATCTTGGGTGGGGCACGCAGGCCGGACTGGCCGAGCGGATTTCGCACTGGCTCGGTGCGCCGGTCGATCGTCTTTCGCGCAATGATGCCGGTGCCCTGGAAGCGCGCCGCATGCTCGCGGCTGAGGCGGCCCGGGATCCGGCATGGCTGGCCGGCAAAGATGTTCTCGTTTGGCAGTTGGCCTTGCGCGAGGTGGTCGGCGGCGATTGGGCTCCGGTGGAATTGGCCGGAGCGAATGCTGGCGGAGCCGGACGTTTCCTCGTTGTGCCGCCCGGGGCACCGGTCGAATTGACCGCCACCGTGGCCGACCTCGGCCCCTCGCCCCGTCCGGCTGAAACGCCCTATCGCGACTATCTGACAGCGGTCCGCTTGTCGGGTTTGCGGGCCGAGGATGGCGCGCCACTCGATGGCGATGCGCTTGCTTATGTTTTCACCATGCGTGACCATCAAATCCTGCCCGCAGCCTCCCTCCAAGTCGGCGACCGTGTCCGAGTGCGTCTGGCCGACTACGGGGAAAGGGCCGCGCAACTCGACCCGCTGAACCGGGGTGAGTTGGACGATGCCGAACTGATGCTCGAAACCCCCAACTTTGCCGAATGGATTTTGCCCGACGCACGCTGATCGCCCTTGTTTGTTCCGCCTCCGTTGTTTGCGGTGCCGCATCGCTGGAGCAGAAAGCCGACGAGGCGGCGGCGCGGAAGGAGATGTTTGTCGCGGGCGACGACGGATGGCGTTTTCTGCCGGCCGAGTTGCGCTTCGCCTCCAAGCTGGCGTCACCCGATCTGGCATCGCTCACCGCCCCCGCCATCAGGACTATCGCCGACTTTGCCGCGCAAATGAGGAAGGCGGATATCCAGTTGGTCGTCTTGCCCGTGCCGCCGAAAGTCCTGCTGGCCGGCGAGGCGATTGGGGTTTCCGCGGAAGAGATGAAAAGAATGTGCGCCGGCTGGGAGTCCATCATGCGTGAACTGGCCGATCATGACGTGACTGTGGTGGACCTGCTGCCGGACTACGTGGCAGCC
Organism: uncultured Verrucomicrobiae bacterium; assembly: GCA_963776165.1. GTDB lineage: Bacteria > Verrucomicrobiota > Verrucomicrobiia > Chthoniobacterales > JACTMZ01 > JACTMZ01. The sequence goes on along the minus strand of CAVZLI010000008.1, from coordinate 418,782 downwards.
ACGCACGAGCCCTTCTGCCGCCGTGATACGCATTGGTCGGGGCGCGGCATCGCCACGGCGGTCGACCGTTTGCTGCCGCTATTGGATAGCGCGGGTGTGGACGCAGACAAATCCTCCGTGCGGGGTGCGTGGACCAGCCAAAGAATCCAAGGCGACCTCGGGGGCGATCCCGAAGAGGTGGAATTGCGCTTGCTGCGAGGGTCGTCCCGTCCCGCGGTCGCGGGGCAGGGACCGCTTTTGGTTTTGGGCGACAGCCACGCGCTGGTTTTTCACGAGGGCGGCGACATGCATGCCACGGGGGCGGGTCTGCCCGACCAAATTGCCGCCGCCACGGGAACCATGCCCGACGTCCTCGGCGTGCGCGGTTCCGGGGCCACCAGTTCGCGCCTGCAGCTGGCACGGCGCGCCCGCGCCAATCCGTCCTATCTTTCCTCGAAAAAGATGGTCATCTGGTGTTTCGCCGGCCGCGAATTCACCGAGGCGGAGGCGTGGAAGAAGTTGCCTATCCTCAAAGCTGCGGGATCGTAAGACCGCCACGTTCCTATTCACCGGCATACTCTTGCTTTTTTCCGTCATTACGCCGTCCTGGAATCAGGGCGATTTTCTAGCCCGCTGTCTGGAATGCGTGCGGCAGCAAGGCTCGGAGGATTACGAGCACCTGGTCTTCGACAATTGTTCGACGGACCAGAGCCGCACAGTGGTAACGGAATTTCCGAAGGTGCGATTTGTTCGCGAAGCGGATCGCGGCCAGTCGCATGCGGTGAACAAAGGGTTGGCCGCGGCGCGTGGCGAGATCGTTTGCTGGCTCAATGCGGACGACGCCTATCCGCCGGGACTCTTTGCCCGGTTGCGGGAGTTGTTTAAACCCCGCTTGCGACGTGGTCTTCGGCGACGTGGAGCAGGTCGCGTACGATGGTCGACCACCGCAGCTTGCGGCGGCGGTCTTCCGCGACCGGTTGGATCTGGTGCGGTGGTGGTCGTCGCGGGCGCGGTTGCACCAACCGGCAGTGTTTTTCCGTCGCAAGGTCTACGAGGCGACGGGCCCGCTGCGGAGGACCTGCATTACTGCATGGACTACGAATATTGGTGGCGCGTCTCGGAAAAGTTCGCGTTTCACCATGTTGCGGAAGTGCTGGCCATCCAGCACCGGCAACCGGAATCAAAGACGGTTCGCTCTTGGCACATGGTTTACGAGGAACGGAAAATTTCGCGCCGTTCTACTCCTTGATCGACGCGGGTGATCGTGCGGCTTTGCTCCGGGAAAAGAGCCGGACGATGTCGGATCGCTATCTGATGAACGCTTCCGCCGCCGCGCCTACCGACCGCGGTGCGGCCCTCGCCGATGTGTGGCGCGGATTGCGCGAATCCTTCCGCCGTCCTGCGGGGGATTGGCTGGGCGTGCTACGGCGCTGTTTCTGATTCAGATTCCGCCGCCAGCAGTGACCGCATCGGTATGAGCAAAACCTGTATTCTGCTTTCCACTTGCGACCGCTACCAGCCGGTGGCCGATTGGACGGAGTCGCTCATTGGACGGTCGTGGGTGGAGCATCCGCCATTGCGTCGCTGGGGGCTGGGGGATGATCGCGATTGGATGACGGTGACCCGCGACGGGGTCGCGGCCATGCAGCGGGAAGGATTCCAGTGGATCTATCTCGTGCTCGACGATCACCCTCCCGTCGGCCCGTGTCGGGCGGAGGCACTGAATCATACGTTGCCCGCCTTGGCGGAGAAGTTGCGCGCGGTAAACATCAGCTTGCTCGGCTGGGGCCAGAGAAGGGGGAGCGAGGGAACGCGTTTGGGCCGAGAGGACCATCACCTTCTGCGCAACGATCCCGGCTACCGCTGGAAATTTTCGCTGCATCCTGCGTTATGGTCGACGGACAAGCTCCTCGAGTTGCTCGAGATCCGTCTTCGGCAATTCGAACCCCGAGATCGCACGCCGTGGAATTTCGAGCGGCACCGCGATGCGCCAGACGGGCCGGTGGGCACTGACCTGCTCACTGGAACCTACCGGGTTGACGGGAACTCGTTGGCGACGGGATCGCGATGCAAGGACGCTCTGGTGAGGGGGCCTCTGTTATTCGGGTTCGATGTCTGGCGATTTTTTATCCGTGTGCTCGCCGGGCAAAATCGTCGCGACTCCTTCGACCGCGAGAACCTCTGGCTCTATCACTACTACCGTGGTCCTTATCCCATTCTGTGGAGCGGTGCGGTTCGGGCCGGAAAGCCGAGTCGGGATTTCGACAAATTTCTCCGCTTCACCGGACGGCGTGCGATGGAGCATGAGTGGCGCGCGGTGCGCGAACAGTTCGCCCCCGCATGCTGACTTTTCTCCGCCAACAGGCCCGTCGCGGTTGCGCAGCGGTGGGAAAGCATGTCGCGGCCGATGCTGCAACGGTGCTCCACCGGCGCCCCGCGCGGTCGATGGATGAACCCACGGTGCACATGCTGGTCTCCTCGCGGACGTGGCATGCCGGATTGCTCGCAGCCGTTGCCTGGGAGCATCACACGGGGCGCCGCTGGCGCTTTTTCATCCATGAGGACGGGACGGTGGACGAAGTGGCCAGGAAGCAAATCCGTGCCGTTTTTTCCAATGTGCGCTTGGTGCCACGCGCCGAGGCGGACGAAAGATTGCACGCCGTCCTGAGCGACCATCCTCACTGTCTGGCGCAGCGGTCCAAACACAACCTGTTCCTTAAATTTTCGGACTTCGCGGCATTTGCTCCCGGCAAGCGGTTCATCGTGTTGGACTCGGACGTGATCTTTTTCCGGCCGCCAGCCGAGATTCTCGAATGGGCTGATCGGGAGAGTGACACCTACCACTACAACGAAGACACCAAAGAAAAGTTCTGCATTCCGCGCCCGTATCTCGAGGAAGCCTTGGGTGTCACCATGTGGCCGCGCTTCAACAGCGGGTTGGTATTGGCCCCGAAAGCGGCCATCGACTGGGATCTGGCGGAAAGGCTTCTCTCAGTCTTTGAGCAGACGGCCCACCACCCACAATTTTTCGAGCAGACGCTCTATGCTCTGATGGGCTCGGCATGGGGCCGCGGGGGTGCTTTGCCACGGTCCTACGAAATCAGTTGAGGATACTTCCGGCATCGCGGAGCGGTTTGCCGTCACTATGTCGGTGCGTTCAAACACGATCTGCTCTATATAGAAGGCGCTCCGCTTACTCTGGCTGCGATGCTCAAGAAAAGGGCGGGGGCCTGAAACTTACTCCATGGCTTATTTCCGCGACCTCGTCCGTTGCCGTCCCCGTCCGAAGTTCTGGGCCAAGACATTTGCCCATCTCTTGACTCCGGGTGGCTACGGCTACATCCGCCGCCTGCGGGCGGGAAAGATGCATCCTACGTACACGACCGCGACAAACATCCCGTCCGCCACAAACACCACGGTGGCGGCCGTTGGAAGGAAGGCAGCGAGGAGGGCCTGCGCAAGCGCGACTACGCCAACTACGAGGAATACTTAACCCACCAGAAGCTCAAGCTCGAAGAGTTCGTCAAAATGAAGAGCAGCTTCAGCAACTTCGATATTTTCGACTACCGCGTAAAATTCTACACCCGCTTTCGCCAGCTGCCGGCTTTCCTGCCCCCGACCGCGGACATCCTTTGCTGCGGCGCGCGGCAAGGCACTGAAGTCGATGTGCTGCGCGACTTGGGCTTTCACCGGGCTCGCGGTATCGATCTCAACCCCGGGCCCGGCAATCCGCTCGTCGAAACTGGCGACATGATGAAACTGGCCCTACCGGACGACTCCCTCGACCTCCTTTACACCAACTGCGTCGATCATTCGTTCGATCTCGATGCCATGATCTCGGAGCACGCTCGGACGCTGAAACCCGACGGCTACCTGCTCTATGACATTGCCTTCAATGAGGATGAAGGCGCCGGTGTCTGGGAATCGATCCTCTGGGAACGCGAGGAGGATGTGATCCGCCGTTTGCTCGCAAAATTCCGCGAGCTGGTGCGGGTTGAGCGGGAACGTGGATGGATCTCGGTGTTGGTGCGCGGCAAACGGTGAACGCGCCCCGTATCGTCGGCATCGTGCTGGTGCGCAACGAGGATTTGCTGGTCGGGCGCGCCCTGCGCGATGCGGCCGCATTCGCCGACGAGTGGATTTTGTGCGACCACGGCTCCACGGATAACACGCTGCGGATCCTCGAAGCTGAAGCGCCATCGCTCCCGGCGGCGCGCGTTCGACGGCTGCGTCATCCACGCGAGTCGCATGATCTGATCAGGAATTTTGCCGGGCAGGATGTTTGGATTTTCGGGTTGGATGGCGACGAGATCTACGACCCCGCCGGGCTGGAGCGTCTGCGGACGCGTTTGCGTGGCGGAGAGTTCAAGGAAGACTGGATGGTGCTGGGCAACGTGTTGCATGTGACCGGCATGGCGCCGGACCGCTCGACGGTTTCCGGGCATTTGGCGCCGCCCTGCCGCAGCATGACCAAGCTCTACAACTTCTCGGCGATCGATGCGTGGGACGGCTATTGCGCGGAGCGGTTGCATGGCGGCAGTCCGCGTTTCCGTCCGGGTTACGATGAATCGCGCAAACGGAACCTCCACGAGGTGACCCCGTGGGGAACCTCGGATTTCCGCTGTTTGCACATGTGCTTCCAACCCGGAGTTCCCGCGGCGACGGGGCGGCGCGTCCCAATATCATGGAGCTCTACGGTCCCAGTCGCCGATGGTCTTCGTAGCGGGCGTTGCGTCGAGGTCTTGGTTTATCGTCCGATGCGCGCTGGAAATACGAACGCTACCAGCGCGGGACGAGGTCACGGTCCCTGCCGCACCTTTTTTCACGCAAAGCTGAATTCATGGCCGGTCTTTTTTCACGCCGAGAACCGGTGGCAACCGTCGCCTTCAACGTGCGCCCACGTTCCGGGCCTTACGGTGGCGCCAACCAGTGGGCCGCCCAACTCACCACCGCCCTGCGGCGCGCAGGCTACCGCATCGTCCACGACCTGCGGCCGGACGTCGATCTGGTCATGGGCACGCACCTGGGCCTGTCGGGCCGTTTGCCTTTTCGTGGGAGGAAGTCGCCGAGGCGAAAAAGCGCAACCCGCGCCTGCGCGTTATACAGCGGATCAACGACAACGATGTCCGCAAGGGCACGCGTCAAATGGCGGAGGTTCTGTCGGCCGCCAACGCGGTGGCGGATCATACGGTCTTCGTCTCGGGGTGGCTGAGAGACCACCATGCGGGTCACTCGTTCGATGCCGGGCGGCCGAACTCGGTCATCGAACCGGGCGCGGATCCGGCGGTCTTTCACCCGATCGGCCAACGGCCGTGGAAGCCGGGAGAAACGATGCGTGTGGTCACCCACCATTGGTCGGACAACCCGGCCAAAGGTTTCGACGTCTATGCGTCCATCGATGCCGCCATCGCGGAAGGCAGGTTGCTGGGTTGCGAATTCTGGATGATCGAGCGTTGGCCGCAGGATTTGGTGTGGCGATCGGCACGCACTTTTCCCCCAGCCAACGGGCAGGCCTTGGCCGGATTGCTGCGGCAGTGCCATGTTTATATCACTGCGTCGCGCCACGAACCGGGGGCCATGCACCCGGTGGAAGAGGTGCAATGCGGCTTGCCCTTGCTCTATCATACCGAGACCGGCGGCACGGTGGCGTTGAGCCAGCGTTGCGGGCTGCCGCTTGGTCAGATCCGGTCCCCGCCATCTCGGATTTGCAGCAACGTTACCGCGAGCTTCACCGCGCGGTGCTGGACGAGCCGCCTTCGGGTGATGCGATGTGCACGGCCTACCGGCGCCTGATCCAGCGCGAGATTGCCACGGCCCGCTCGGAAAATTTGTGATCCGCTACTTTCCAACCGCTGGCGACCAACACAGGTGGGCCATTGACGAGGACCTGCGCTTGATCCGCCGTGCGCTGCGTGGTGTGGCTGCGGAATCGATGCTCGGGCGTGCCGATGTCGTCCATGCGCCTTTCTGGCTCCCCTTGGCATTGCACGACCCCGGTGTCCTGCGAAGAAAGTTTGTTATGGCGCAGGCGGACAACCCGCCTTTTTTTTATCTTACCCAACCGGAGTTCGCGTGGGGCCAAGCGACGGTGGACCTGTGGGTGGCGCGATCGACCGAGGCACAAGAGCAGTTCGAAGCCCTCGGCTTGGACTCCGTCCACATCCCCTACGCCATAGACACCGGTCTGTTTTTCCCGATAGAGGACAAGGCCTCGCTACGGCGGAAATACGGACTGCCGGACGATGTCTACCTCATCGGCAACTTCCACCGGGATTCCGAGGGCGCTGATCTCACACAACCGAAACGCCAAAAGTCGCCGGAAATGATAGTGGCGATTCTGCGGCACCTGCGGAGCCGCGGGAAAAAGTTCCACGTCCTCTTGGCCGGCCCACGCCGGCATTGGATCCGGCGGACTCTCGCCGCGGAAGGAATTCCGTTCACTTTTGTCGGAAAGCAGGGTGTCGAAGACGATGATTTCGCCATCAATATCCTTTCCCGCGCGCAACTCAATGAACTCTACAACGCTTGCGACCTGTATCTGATTCCCTCCCGCTGGGAAGGCGGTCCGCAGTCGGCCATGGAGGCGGCGGCCGCCAGGACCAAAATCCTCAGCCTGCCGCTCGGCGTAGCCCGCGACATCCTCGCCCCGGAATCCCTCTTCGATCTTGCGTCCGAGGCGGCAGACAAAATCCTCCGCGACATGGAAGAGGGATCCTTGTCCGCAACGCTGGATCAACAGGCCGAGCGCGTGCTTCGGTGCATAGCGCCGAGGCTATGGCCGCGGGCTTGCAAGATCTCTACGGCGCCCTCCCGGAAAACACATGTTTTCGTGAGAAAGCTTCAAAGCCTCGCCGTGTCTTGGCGGACACGATGCGTGATTTTTCGTGGCAACTGAAGCGCCGGATAACCAAGCCGGCTTGTCCGGCGGTGGTGCGCATTGCGCACGAGGTCGGACACGACGAATTCCTCGACGAAGCGATGGCCAATTTGCTCGAGGTGCTTGCCGATGCGGGGGTGGCCACGGATGGTCATGGCGATATCCCTGTGATCGCAGGTTGCACCCCGATCCAGCGGATTACCGGGTGCTGCCGGTTGGAGGTCGCGAGGCGGTCGTTCACCCCGGCACATGCCACATTGCCCTGTCGGTCCAAGATGCGGTGAATTTTCGCCAAGTCGAACGCGGAGCCAGCGTCTTGGTTTGTCCGCTGATTTTTGTGTCCCATGAGCGCAACCACTCCGTGTGCCCCATTGATCGCGATGATGCGACGGCCTCCCTCCGCATCCGCCGGGCGATGCTTGCCGGGCGTCCAATCGTTTATCCGCGTGATTCCGCCCACTACTATCAAGTCTTCCACGGGGGTATTCCCTACGATGACCAGCGCTGCGACGATGAAGCGCAGCGGTTGGCAGAGTCGCAGGCGGTGGAGATCGCCGACTTGGCAAAGCCGACGGGGCGTGAAGCCGCGGTCCGGTTTTGGCAAACTCTCCTTGCCCATCGTGGGGTGCGACACGATGAGGTAACTTGAAGCACGCGGGGATGGATTTTTTTCTCTGGATACCGTGGCGTTGGCGGGCGTGGCTGCGTCGCCTTCTCGACGAGCCGCGCCGGCGGCGTTTCGCCTCCGGGTGCGAGTCCATGCGGCGGGCCAAGGCGCAAGTCCGGTCTTTCCTTCAGCGGAGTGCTGACGGCACGCGGCCGGTGCGCGGTGGTGCCGTCAAGTTGCTCACTTTGCGCGAGGCTTTCGACTGGCAGGAGAGGAGTGCAACATCCTTTATCTGGTCAGCAGTGCCCAAGCCGAATTCGCGGAGGATTTGGTGAATATCTGCCGTAGCAAGGGATTGCCTTTGTGTGGAACCAAAACGGGGTCGGTTACCCCGGGTCGGCGGGCCGCGAGGCAGACCGCCACAACGAACCGATGAAACGCCTGCGAGCGCAGGCGGATTTCGTAATTTACCAGAGTGAATTCTGCCGGCTATCCGCCGCGCTTCCTCAGAGAAAGCACCGCCCCCTCGGCTGCCCTCCTCAATCCCGTGAACCTCGCCGCGTTTCGTCCACCTAAGCATCCCCCCGAACTATCGCCCCTGCGCTTGCTCGCCATGGAACGCAGAATTATCGGGAGCGCGTTTTTTCCGTGCTCGCGTGCGCCCGGCATTTGCGCGATGCGGGGATCTCCTGCCGACTCACCGTCGCCGGGCCGCTGCAATGGAGGAACGCGGCAGCCGAGGTCGATGCGGAGGTGAAGCGGCTCGGGTTGGAAAAATTGGTCGAACTGCGACCGCCCTTCGACCAAGACGAAGCCGTCGGCATCTACCAGTCTCACCATATTTTGCTGCACCCGAAATATCTCGATCCCTGCCCAACGGTCGTAGCAAAGGCCTTGGCCTGTGGTTTGCCGGTGGTGGCCTCACGGTCCGGCGGTCTGCCGGAAATGACGGACGACGGCTGCGCGCGCCTGATCGAGGCGCCTCTCGTGTGGGACCGTCTGGTCACGGCCTCCGGAGAAGAGTTGGCTTCGGCTGTGCAGGAGATTGTGCCGCGGTTGCCGAAGCATCCGCCGCGGCGCGTCGCCGCGCCGAAGCAAATTTCGATGCCGCCCGGTGGGCTAACCGGCACCGGGAAATTTTTGCCGGGCTCCTGTCGTGAATACTCCGCGGGTCAGCGTGCTCATAGCCGTCTACAACGGCGGGATCTGGCTCGAGGAGTCGATCCGCAGTCTCGCCGCCCAAACCTTCCGCAACTGGGAGCTCATCGTGGTCTACGAGCCTCGACCTACGGCACCCGCGAGGTGATCGAAGCCTTGTGCCGTCGCGATCCTCGGTCCGCTTGGTGGCCAACCTCATGTACAAAGAGCAAACGGCCTGTCTCAACCAAGGGCTTTCGGTTTGCCGCGGTGTTTGGATCGCACGTCAGAGCCGACGACATTTCCGCGCCGCAGCGGTTGCGGAGCAGATGACTACGGAGACGCGTCCAGAACCAAGCTGCGCGATATAAGAGGTTCTCATCTACATACTGCCAGCGGTCAGCCTGCTGATGTTCCCGCCGACGGAGCCGTGCTCCGGTGGTCAGCTTTTCTGATCCTTTCTGGACATTCGTCGTTTTCCAGCGCGAGAATGTGATGAGAGAATTCAGCGAGTATGACACGAACTTCCGCATACGCAGGATTACGATTTGTGAACCCGCGTTGCTGCGCAGTATCCGACAGCCAATGTAGAAAAGCTGGTAAGCTACCGTTGAAAGCACGTTATTGTCGCGAGCCAGCGCCGATGCAGCTTATGCCGAAACCGATACGAAATCAGCGCGGAAAGCGCAGCGCGTTTTAGTCGTTGTTGAAGCAGAAGAAGAAGCTTTGAGCGAACAGTTCCGCTGAGAGTTGTTAGCATTCAGTGGTAATCCTTCCACTAGATGATTAAGCAATCAACAGCTGAATTCCGTGCCCAGTATCCGCACGCCGCCGCCGCGCCCGAAAACGCGCAACCAGCATAGCATCTTCGTCTCGCGAGCTCAATCGAATCAGTGTCTGCCGCCAGCATAGAAATGTAGCGAGCCATGCAGCACAACCCCTCATTCACTTTGCAGTAGTGCAAAAACCAGTAGCTTTAGCGCGGTCGGGCCAGATCGAACCGGCACCAAAGATGCCGTGCGCGGAACAGCAGACGCCGCATGACTCCCGGGTGGTTCAGTTCGCGGGAGGCGCGGCGCGGCAGTTCCTCTTCCACTAATGTCCTCCAACGCTGGGTGACGGCTTCCGGGGTGAACCGGCGAACACTCGCTGTGCCCTCCCGCACAAGGCGGTGTCGCAGCGCGCCATCTTGCTTCAACCGCAGTAAAACGAACAACGTCTCCTCCGGAAACCGGACTTCGAATAGCGTTGCCCGGGCGCCCGTCGGAACGGAAAGCCGCATCGCTGCCGCCGACCAACGGGACACCGGCCAGCCACGCGTTGTAAAGTTTGGTGGCTGGTTTGTGCGGATGACCGCGCCCCGAGAAGTCGCGAATGGCGACCACGGCATCGACATCCGAGTAGTCGTGCCAGCGCTCGGCACCGCGGATCTCGAGCCGTGCGCCGGTTGAGCGGAAAAGCTCATCTTGCCATTGCTGCTCCCGCAATTCCGGGGCGAGGTTTCTCTCGACCTCGAAAAAGCAGACCCTTTCGAAAGTCGCACCGCGTTCCGTTCCTCACTGTCAGACCCGGCTGCGGCCAATGCGGCATGAAAACCGCTCCGGGAAACGTGCGGGCGTGTGCGGAATTCTGCAGGATGTGAAGGTGCGCGGCCGGATACGGTAAGCCGTCGGCCATGATACCCGCCACATAGACTCCTCGTGGCGGAGCGAAATGGGGAGGCAGGCACCCGGTGATGGTGACAACGATCCCCGTGCGCGGCATTTCATGGACGAGATCAGCAGGAACTCCCGCTCGGCGAAGAAACGCCCATGTTTGGTAGACCCAGCTTTGGGCGGAGGCACTCTTGCCGGCCTGCTCCAACGTCAGCGGACCACCCGTCTGCCACGCTTCCGGCGATCTACCCCAGGCATATGGTGTTCGGAAGGTAGAAGGCGACGCGCATAATTGCCCCTCAACCTAGCTGCTGACACCGCACGACGCAGGCAGTTTGTCGACCGTGAAAATCCTTTTTCTTTCCAGCCACGCCCACTTGGTGCTCGACGAGACGTCCACGCTGACGTCCGGCGGCGCGGAACTGCAAGTGGCTTTGCTGGCGCGTGAACTGGCCGCACAGGGGCATGAGATAGTGGTGGCCGGTGGCGATACGGGGCAGGGGGACGGCACGCAGTTACAGGGCGTGCGGGTGCGTAACGCGGGGAAGTTTCATACCGGGCGTTTGGCAGAGATGATCGCAGCCATCCCGCGTGTGGTTCGCGTCCTTCGCGAGGAAAAGCCGGACTGGGTGGTTGTGATGGGCTGGACGGCCTGGCTCTTTGTGCTGTGGGCGCTGCGGCCTTTCCTCCGCTACAAGCTGGATTTCATCTGCGCTCTGGACACGGAGGTGAACGGGGAATACCGGCGGGAGCACCCGCTTTTCGGCGCGCTTTTCGAGTTCGCCCTGCGACGTTGCGATGCGCGTCATGCCATCACGCGGGAGCAAGTCGCCCACTACCGGCGGCGCGGGATGGAGGCAACGCTTTACCGTTATCTGATTTTCCCGCGGAGCGGGCCGGTGGTCGGTGCGAAGGACGTCGATTTTCTTTGGGTCTCGCGGTGCATGCCGATCAAGCGACCGGATTTGTTCCTCGATCTTGCGGCCGCGTTGCCCGCCTGCTGTTTTCGCATGATTTGTCCGGCGCAGGACCGCGCTCTTTGGGACAACATTTCGAGGCGCGCCGCGGACCTGCCTAATGTCGAACTCATCGAAAGCGTGCCCTATCACCGGGTGCAGGACTATTACGATCGCGCGAGGGTTTTTGTGAACACCTCGACTTGGGAGAGATGGCCCAACAGCTTCATCCAAGCCGGCTTGGGACGCGCCGCGCTTCTTTCTTTGGACGTCAATCCGGACGACATTTTCGGAGACTTTGGTCCGGGGGTCTATGCCGCGGGAGATTTTTCGGCGCTGGTTGCAGCGGCGCGCCGGATGATGGAAGACGCCTCCGCGCTTGAGGCCATGCAGGCGGGATGCGAGCGTTTCGTGGTGGAGATGCACGATAATGCCAAGGAGACGGGCGCTTTCTTGCGCGGCTTGGAGATCATCCCATGAGTGACGACATCTGGCAGGACTGGGCGGTCAATCCGCGCAACTGGCGCATCCGCCTTCTCCTCGGTTCTTTCCGTTTCGCGCAGAAACTGCACCGCTGGCCGCCGGTGCTGCGTTGGTTGGCTTTGCCGTATCTGGCTGTCTACCAATTTATCGCCTACTGGGAGTTGGGTATCGAACTGAATTACAAAGCCACCGTGGGACCGCGACTCCGTTTGCACCACGGCTTCGGTCTGGTTTTGCACGATCGCGCTGTGCTCGGCACCGACTGCACGTTGCGGCACTGCACAACCATCGGCAACCGCCGCGAGGCGGACGATTGCCCTGTCATAGGCGACCGGGTGGACATCGGGTGCAACAGCGTGATCCTTGGCCGCATCTCGATCGGTGACGATGCGGTCATCGGCGCCGGTAGCGTGGTATTGCATGACGTGGCCCCGGGGCAAACGGTGGCCGGCAACCCTGCGCGACCGATCGGTGCCTCCGCCTGATGATCCGTGTCCTCCACGTTATCGACAGCCTCGATCTGGGCGGGGCGCAAACGGTGCTGGTAAATTTCGCCCGGTTTCACGACCGGAGGAAATTTGAGTTCAGCGTCGCCCCGATGCACGGGCGGGGCGTTTTCAGCAGAAGCTTTGAAAGCGGAAGGCGTGCACGTCATCTCTTTGTCCTCCGCCAAATTCCCACCGGCCTATCTTTGTCCCTGCCCCGCCTATTGCGCCGGGAACATTCGACGTTGTCCACTGCGCATCTTTTCGGCGCCAACTGGATCGGCAAACCTCTCGCGGCGCTCTGCGGTGTGCGGGTGCGGATGAACCACGATCACTGCAACGACCGGGTTCGTAACGGCTGGTGCAATCTCTCGATCGTGCGCTGAATCGCTTTTCCTCGCACGTCTTCGCCGTTTCATCTTCCACCCGCGACCTGCTCGGAGCGGGAGAAACTTGCCTGGGGATTTTGTCACACTCCTCGGCAATGGGGTGGATGCGCAACGCTTCCACGCCGCGGAGCGGGGAGCGACCCGCCGCGACATGGGCTGGATTGTCCCGGACCGGCTCGTGGTCGCCGGTCTCGGGCGGTTGCATCCGCAGAAAAATTGGCCGCTGTTTCTGCAGGTGGCGGCGCGTTTTCCGGAGGTGGACTTTGTGGTCGCCGGGACCGGACCGGAAGAGGCGGCTTTGCGCCGCAACGCGCCGGCGAATGTGCGTCTTGCCGGATTTCGCGATTCACGCGAGGTGTTGGCGGCGGCGGATGTGTTCATGCTGACCTCCGATTACGAAGGCATGCCCATGACCCTGCTCGAAGCGATGGCCTGCGGGGTGCCTTCGGTTGTTTCGGACGTCGACGGATGCCGGGAGATTCTGGGCGATCGGCAGGGTGGGGTGACAGCACGGCCGGGGGACGCGGAGGATTTTGCGGCGAAGTTGGGTCCGTTTCTCTCCGATGCCGGCCTGCGCGCCGAGCAGGGAAAATTGGCGCGGGAACGTGTGCTGAGGGACCATGACGCCAGAGCGCAGGCCAAGGCCGTCGAGACTGTCTACGAGACACTTTTGGCCAAGCACTGAACGGCTTCTCTTTCGGTAGACCGGGGCAACCGCCCCGGTTTTTTTTGTGCCCGGCAGCGGCACGGTGTGGCATAAGGGCGTCATGGTCGGGGTGATTCTTCGGATGGCCGGGTTGGCCATTTGCGTGGGGGTGTGGTGGTGGCTCGGGGCGCGGGGACAGGAAGAGGGAATCCCCGGCGGGATGCTCATGATCGTGGCGGCGCACGGGGTGCTCGTCGTGGCGGCAATTTTCCTGGCCAAGCCCATCGCGGGATTCTTCGGCGATTGGATGTCGGGGATTTTCATGCCCGGCGGGCGCCACGACCGTCCGCAACCCGCTTACAGCATCCCTGAGGGAAGGGTAGCACGGGAGGACTACGCAGGGGCGTTGGAGGCCTATGCGGAGTTGGCGGCGGAGCATCCGGAGGAGATCGCGCCGCATTTGCGGATGATGGAAATCTGGCTGCGGGTCTACAAGGACCCGGCTTCGGCACGGGTCATCCGCGACAATGCCCTCCTCTCGATCAAAGGGAAGAAGAACAGGGCGAAATTTGAGTCCGCCGCGCGGGTCGTGCTGGCCGAGGGCGGGGTGGAGACCTGACTGATTCGGATTGGCCGCGGGGTCGGGTGGTGGTTTATTGGTTCTGTATGCATATCCATCTGAGTCCCCGGCACCTCGCGCTCACTGGCGCGATCAATTCGTATGTGGTGAACAAGCTGGCGCACCTTGACAACCAAAGCGACCGCATCATCGCGGCCCATGTCGTCCTCATGCACGACGAGTCGAAAAAGAAGAACAACTATGTGGTCAAGGTCCACCTCGCCGTGCCCGGACCCGACATCCATGCCGAGGACCGCGAGAACGATCTCTATGCGGCCATTGACCTCGTGATGAACAAACTTTCCCGGCAGCTGCGCAAGCGCAAGACGCGGTTGGTCACGTCGAAGAAGCACAAGACGCAACTGGCGGTGGAGCGTCGCAAACGCGGGTTGTAACCGGCTCCCGTGGCGGACGCGGCCTACAAGGTCAAACTCGACGTTTTCGAGGGACCGCTCGATCTCCTGCTCTACCTTGTGCGCAAGGACGAGGTGGATATCTATGACATTGAGATCGGGCGGATCACCCGTCAATACCTCGACTACCTCGGGCAGATGGAGTCGGTCGACGTCGAAATCGGCGGCGAATTCATCGTCATGGCCGCGAACCTCCTTTACATCAAAAGCCGCACGCTCCTGCCGGCGGACCTGCAGACGGTGGTCGACGACGAGGGCGAGGACGAGGATCCGCGCTGGGAGTTGATCCGCCAGCTCATCGAATACAAGAAGTTCAAGGAAGCGGCCGGGGAACTGCGCGACCGCGAGGAACTGGCGACCAAACTTTTCGGGCGGTCACCCTCCGCTCCTCCGGTCGACGGCGGGGCCACCCTGCTGGCCGGCGAGGTCGGCGCGCTCGATCTCATTGCCGCGTTCCAGCGTGTGCTCGACCGCCTCGAGAAAAAGAAGGGCGCAGAGCGCGAGATTGAGGCCGACCAATTCACGGTCTCGGAAAAAATCGAATACGTGCTGAAGATTCTCCCGGAGAAGGAGGGGCTCAAGTTCGAGGAGTTGTTCGCCGGACAGACCACGCGCGGGGAGGTGGTGGCGACTTTTCTGGCCCTGTTGGAACTGGTCCGCCTGCGGCACGTCCACGTCGAGCAGGAGGGGTCTTTCGGGGAGATCATGCTTCGGAGACGGGGCTTGGCCGTGGTGCCGGAGGACGCGTCCGAGGAGTAAGGGCGATCGCGCCGTTTGCCTTGCCGGTGACTTGAAGTTTTATGCGATTGCTTTGTCAGGTAGGGCAGGGCCTCCGGACCCGCCGCGCAACTCTGGCGGCGCGCCGGGGACGTCGCGCCCTACCTCGCCGCTTCTTTTCCCGGTTTCTCGCGGCACGCATCCGGGGAACCGCTTTTTTCGGGGTTGATGCCCCGAGGCAAATGGCAAATCCTCTGCCCTCGCTTTTATGAGTCCGCTCCACCGTGTTCTTGAGGCCCTGCTGTTCGCCTCCGACAAACCGATTTCCGCCGCCGAGTGCATCAAATATCTCAAGGGGGCCGTCGAGGCGGCGCCGGAGGATGCGGAGGTAGCCGCTTTGGCCAAGACCAAGCAGGACGCGGTGGGCGAGGCCCTGCGCGAGTTGGGCGCGGAATACGAGGAGCAGCAGCGCGGATTCCGTTTGGTCGAGAGCGGATCGGGTTGGAAGGCGGTGACCGCGCCGGATGCCGTGCCGTGGGTGCGGCAGCTTTTCCCGGAGAATCGCCCGGCGCGGTTGAGT
Source organism: uncultured Verrucomicrobiae bacterium (assembly GCA_963776165.1). GTDB lineage: Bacteria > Verrucomicrobiota > Verrucomicrobiia > Chthoniobacterales > JACTMZ01 > JACTMZ01. Next base: position 403,239 of record CAVZLI010000008.1, on the reverse strand, counting down.
CCATCGGCTTTGGAAACCCTCGCCATTGTGGCCTACCGCCAGCCGATCACGCGGGCGGACATCGAGGCGGTGCGCGGGGTGAATGTCGACGGCGTGATGCAGACTCTGCTCGAGCGCGGGGTCATCCGCATTTCCGGCCGTGCCGATGTGCCGGGGCGTCCGTTGCTCTACGGCACGACGGAATTTTTCCTCGAGCATTTCGGTTTGCGTTCCCTCGACGAGTTGCCGAATTGCGCCGAGTTGCGCCGCGTCGAATTGCCGGTGGCGGCGAAGGACGACAGCCAGCCGGATTTGCCGCTGGACGAGGCGGCGGGCACGAATGGCGCGGCGGAAACTCCCGCCACGGAGTCCGAGCCGGCCGGGGAGGCGTCATGACGCTGGAGCAATTGCGCGCCGCGATCGACGGGGTCGACGACCGGATCCTCGAACTCCTGCGGGAGCGCGCGGAGTTGGTCGAAAAAGTCGGCCACCTCAAGGACAAGAGCGGCGAGTCTTACTACGCGCCGGAGCGCGAGGAGGCCCTGCTGCAGCGTTTGGCCGCGGCCAACAAGAGCCGGCTGCCGGAGGCGTCTTTGCGTGCGGTCTACCGCGAAATTCTTTCCTCCATGCGGGCCTTGGAGCAGTCGATCAAGGTCGCCTACCTCGGTCCGCGCACGACCTTCAGCCACCAGGCCGCGGTGACGCAGTTCGGCCACGCGGTGCACCTCCAACCGGAGCGCACCATCGGGGAGGTTTTCGAAGCGGTGGAGCGCGGGCGAGCGCACTACGGCGTGGTGCCGATCGAGAATTCGCAGGAAGGATCGGTCAATGCCACGCTCGACCGTTTCATGGACGGCGACGTGAAGATTTGCGCGCAGATTTTCCTGCCGGTGGAATTGAATTTGCTCGGCGCGGGGCCGCTGGAAAAGGTCCGCAAGGTCTATTCCCACCCGCAACCCTTCGGCCAATGCCGCCGCTGGTTGGCCGAACACTTGCCGTCTGTGGAATGCATCGAGGTTTCGAGCACGGCGCGCGCGGCGGAATTGGCCGCGGCCGAGCGCGATACAGCGGCCATCGCCGGAAGCATGGCAGGCGAGGAATTCGGACTGCCCGTCTTGGCGCCGTCGATCCAAGACGCGGCGAGCAATGTGACGCGCTTTTTTGTTGTCGGGAAGAAGCCGGCCCGGCCGTCGGGACGCGACAAAACCTCGGTCATGTTCGCGGTGAAAGATCAACCCGGAGCCCTGGCCAAAGCGCTCGAGCCCTTCGAGCGGGGCGGAATCAGCCTGACCCGCATCGAAAGCCGTCCGTCCAAGCGTCAGGCGTGGGAATACTATTTTTTCGCCGATTTCGCCGGCCATGCCGAGGATCCGAAGGTGGCTTCCGCCCTTGCGGAATTGGGCAAGGTGTGTGCGTTCACCCGCATTCTGGGCAGCTACCCGGACAGTCCGTCCGTGTAAGGCGCATTGCACCGCGGGATCGCGGCTGATAAATTTTACGACTCGTCGTGAAGACCGAAAAAGACCTCTCCCCCGTCCAGCGCAACGCTTACCTCAAGGCCCTCAGTGCGCTCGAGATGAAGAATTACGGGCTGATCTCGTCGCTGCTCGGCCCGCTGGTGGCGGCCGAGCCCGAGTTTCTGGCCGGACGCAGGTTGCTGCGCGAGGCGCAGATGATGCGATCCAAGGGGAAATCGAGTTTCCTCGGCTTGTCGGGCAGCGGGATTTCACTCGGGCGCGGCAAAGTGAAAAAGTTAATCGAGGCGGGCGATTGGAATGCGGCACTGGCCGAGGCGGAGAAAGCCCTCGAAGGCGATCCGACGGGAGCGCAGCCAAACAAGGAACTCCATGAAGCAGCCGAAGCGGCGGCGGCGGCCGCGCGCCAAGCCGCGGCTCCGTTGCAGACGGCCTTTGACACCGCGGATGAGGCGACCAAGGAAGCCGCCGCGCGTCAGCTCGATGCGGCGGTGGACAAAGTGCGCACCTACGAGGCCATTGCCCGTCTGGCCCTCGAAACCATCGCGCACGATCCGAAGAACACCAAAGCAAAGCATGAACTCGGCGACTACCTCATGCGCATCCAGGAGTTCGACGAGGGCTCGAAGGTTTTCGAGGAAATCATCCGCAAGAACCCGCTGGACACCGACGCGCGCGACAAAGCGAAGGAGGCCGCGGCCCGCCGCTCCATGCAGCAGGGCAAACTCGGCACGGCATCGTTCGCCGAACTGGTCAAGCAGCGTCAGGATGCGGCCAAAAGCGGGGGTGAGAAAGTCGTTGGCGCCGAGGAATCCGCCGAGGAACTCGCGCGGATTGTTTACGAGGCTCATGAGGCGGGCGAACCGAACCGCGAGGCTGCGCGCAAACTTGCCGACCTGTATTTCAACAAGGACGACTATGAAAACGCGCTCGAGTATTATCGCTATCTCTCCGCGCTGGCCAACGAGACCGATCCCGGTCTCCTCCGCAAGATCAGCGACACCGAGGTGCGCAAGCTGACGCGTTCCATCGGGGACAAAGAAAAGGAACTCGCCGCGCTCGCGCCCGACAGTCCCGAGGCGGCGGCCCTGCGGGCGGAAATCGACGAATTGCGCCGCGGCAGAGCCGAACAAATGCTCGGCGAGGCCCGCAAACGGGTGGATCGCAATCCGACCGACCTGCAATACCGTTTCGAATTGGGCGAGCAACTCGTGCTGGCCGGACACTACAAAGAGGCCATCCCCGAATTGCAGAAGGCGCGTTCGAACCCCAACACACGCACCAAGGCTCTGAACATGTTGGGCAAGTGCTACACCGAGCGCAATATGCTCGATCTCGCGGCCAAGACGCTGACCGATGCGGCCAGCGAAATCCCCGGTATGGACGGGACCAAGAAAGACATCCTCTACAACTTGGGCCTCGTTTATGAGCGGATGGGCGATATGGAAAAATCGCTCGGCTGCATGAAAGAGATTTACGAGGTCGACTACGGGTATCTCGACGTGGCCGAGCGGGTCGAGGCGTCGTATACGGCGTAGCACCGACGGACATTGGCTTCGCCTGTCTCGCCAAGCCTCGGCTGTCCGCCGCTACAAATTGCAGGACTGGGCGACGATGTCGTAGACCTGCGCGCCGGTGACTCGAACTTCGGCGAATTGTCCGACGGGCAGTGCGGATTCCAGCAGGACGCGGCAATCAACATCGGGAGCGTCGTGCTCGCTGCGGGCGACCTGCGGTTGTTCGACCAGGACTTTGATGGTGCGGCCCTTTTGCGCTTCGGCCAACTCGCGGGCGATTTTCTGCTGCAGTTTCATGGCGCGAGCGTGGCGTTTGTTTTTGGCGGACGCCGGGATTTGTCCGTCCATCTTGGCGGCACGCGACCCTTCCTCCTGCGAATACTTGAAAACCCCGAGGCGTTCGAAACGCACGCGCTCAATGAATTCGAGCAGGGATTCGAAGTGCTCGTCGGTTTCGCCGGGGAAGCCCGTGATGAAAGTCGTGCGGATGGCCAGCCCCGGGATGCCTTCGCGCAGGCGAGTGATGAGGTCCTCGATGTGCTCCCGTGAAGTTTCGCGGCGCATGAGTTGAAGCATTTCCTCGTGGATGTGCTGCAGAGGCATGTCGACGTAGCGGGCCACCCGCTTGCTTTGCGCGATGGTGGCGATGAGTTCATCGCTCCAGTGCGCCGGGTGCGTGTAGAGCAGGCGGACCCAGAAATCGCCTTCGATCTGGTCGAGTTCTTGGAGCAAGCGGCAGAGGGTCGGTCCCCGCGACGAATCGACCGGTTGGCGCGGACCGGCCTTTTTCTCCCAGAGGTCCATGCCGAAGTAGGTGGTGTCTTGGCTGATGAGATTGAGTTCCTTGACGCCTTGCGCGACGAGTTGCCGGGCCTCCGCCACGACCGAGTCGATGGTCCGGCTGCGGTGGCGTCCGCGCATTTGCGGAATAACGCAGAAACTGCACGGGTGGTTGCAGCCCTCGGCGATTTTGAGGTAAGCGGTGTGGCGCGGGGTGAGCAGGTAGCGCGGGGTGTCGTAATCGGGGATGTAACGCGATTTTCGCGTGACGAGATCGAGCGGTGTCGCGTTCCCGGCGGCCGGGCGCTCGAGGACTTCGCGGACGATGCGCGGGAACTCGGCGATCTGGTCGAGTCCGATGAAGGCGTCGACTTCGGGGATTTCGCGTTTGAGTTCCTCGTGGTAGCGCTGGGCGAGGCAGCCACTGACGACAATTTTCTGCTCCGGGCGGGCTGACAACCGGCGCTGGTGCATTTCGAGGATGGTATCGATCGACTCCTCTTTGGCCTGGTCGATGAAGCCGCAGGTGTTGATGACGAGGACATCTGCCTCGTCCGGCTCACTGGTCAGGTCAAAATTTTCCTTCGCCGCCCCGCCGAGCATGATCTCGGCGTCCACGAGGTTTTTGGCGCAGCCGAGGCTGACCATGCCGATTTTGGGACGCGTGGCGGTGACCATTCGATGACGAGGCGTCCGGGCGGGACGCCGGTCAGGCGCCGGGGACGAGGACTAATTCCACGGGTTCCTCGAGGCTGCAGCGGGGTGCTTCGATCACGACCGGCAGAGGAGCTGGCTTGGCCGGGACGACGGCGCGGACGCGCGGTTTGGTCTCGTCGATGTCCAGACGGGAGAGTTGGGCGTTGAGCGACCAGAGGCCGATAGCCAGGACAGTGACTACGGCCGCGCTGGTGGTTTTGGCGACATTGACCAAGCGGTTGCGCTGAGCCGGACTCAGCCGCGGCGGTTTGGGCGGACGTCCCATGCGGCGGATGAACATGCCGACCGGTGCGAAGCGGGTGCCCTCCCCGGTCTGCACGGCGCGCCGGGTATTTTCGATTTCGACCCCGAGGTAGCGCGCATACATGCGCAGGGAGAGCTTGTGGTAGACATCGGGAAAATCGGACGCCGTGTTGCAATCTTCCAACTCGCGGAGGAAGCCGGCCCGCAGGCAGGTGTCTTTGGCCGCTTGCTCGAGGGTGATGCCCTTCGATTCGCGGAGAGCTTTCAACTCATGTCCGACGGCGGTGCTCATCTCACTTGCAATATGCATCAATCCGGCAAGCTTTCCAAGTCCACAAGTATCTCCCGGTCTTTGGCCCCGTCTTTGGGTCCCACGATGCCCCGCTGCTCGAGGATGTCGACCACGCGGGCGGCGCGGGTGTAGCCGAGGCGCAGGCGGCGCTGGAGCATGGAGGTGGAGGCTTTGCCTTCCTGCTTGATGATGCCGAGGCATTTGGCCACCAGTTCCTCGTCCTCCTCGGTGACGTCGTCGTCGCCTCCGGCGGGGGAGGTCATGGCTTCGTGGAATCCGGGGTCGAAAGCCGGTTCGGCCTGCGCGCCGACGTAGTCGACGACGCGGTGGATTTCTTCGTCGGTCACGAGCACGCCCTGGGCGCGGACGAGTGTCGAGGTGCCGGGCGGGAGGTAGAGCATGTCGCCTTGGCCGAGGAGTTTTTCCGCGCCGTTGGCGTCGAGGATGACGCGGCTGTCGAGTTTCGAGGCCACTTGGAAAGCGATGCGGCTCGGGATGTTCGCCTTGATCACGCCCGTCACCACGTCGGCGCGCGGGGTCTGCGTGGCCACGATCATGTGGATACCGGCGGCGCGGGCCATCTGCGTGATGCGGGCGATGGCGGCTTCCACGTCGGCCGGCGCGGTCTGCATGAGGTCGGCCAGCTCGTCGATGATGACGACGATGAACGGGAGGCGGTCGGGAATGACGAGTTCCTCGCCTTTCTTCGGCTTCACCGCTTCCAGCACGGCATCCTCGATACCCTCTTCCTCGTCTGCGTTCCCCTGCGGCTCGGGCTCGGGCGGCGGTGTGTCGTCGGCTTTTTTGTCGAGCGGACGTGCGTTGAAGCCGTGGATGTTGCGCAGTCCGCATTTGGCGAAGATGCGGTAGCGGCGCTCCATTTCGTCGATGACATAGCGCAGGGCGAGGAGGACTTTTTTCGGCTCGGTGACGACATTGGCCGCGAGGTGGGGCAGCTTTCCGTAGTGCTGCATCTCGACGACCTTCGGGTCGATCATGATGAAGCGCAGTTCCTCGGGGGAGAACTTGTAGAGCATGCTGGCGATGATGGCGTTGACGCACACGCTCTTGCCGCTGCCGGTGGTGCCGGCGATGAGGAGGTGGGGCATTTGCGCTAGGTCGGCAATGATGGTGCGTCCGTAGACGTCCTTGCCGAGGGCCAGCGGGATCTTGGCCTTGCTGTTGACCCATTCGTCGCTCTCGAGGAGTTCACGGAAAACGACTTTGATCTTTTTACTGTTGGCGATTTCGATGCCGACGGTGTCCTTGCCGGGGATGGGCGCGAGGATGTTGATCTTTTCCGCCCGGGTGGCGCGGGCGATGTCTTTTTCCAGGCTGACGATGCGATCGACGCGCACGCCGCGCGCGGGGTAGACCTCGAAGCGGGTGACGGTTGGTCCGCGGGTGATGTCGCCGGCGCTGGCCTCGAGACCGAATTGTTTCAGTGTGTCGAGGATGCTGCTCTGCATGGCGAGCAACTCGTTGGGGTCCGCGCTCTGACGTCCGCTGGCATCGGGCGAATCGAGCAAGTCGAGCGGCGGCATCTGATAGTTCTCGATATGGATGTCGGGCACGGCACCGAGGGGACTGGTTTCTTTTTTCTTCGGCGGGGCGGGGGCGGGCGGTTTTTTGACCGGGGTGGCGCCGGTGTCGATGATCTTGGGTTCGGGGAGAGGACGTTCGGGAACAGTTTCCTCTTCCTCAGCCGCTACCTCCTCTTCCTCGGTGTCTTCGGGTGCCGGCGCCTTTTTGCGGGTGCGCGCCGATCCGTTACCCGACCGGCGGGAGCGCGGGGTGCTGGCCAGGGCTTCCTCCACCGCGGCCTCCTGCTCCAAGCGGATCCGTTCCAGCTTGGCCTCGCGGCGTTCGCGGAACCAAGCGGGAATGGCGACCATGAGGGTCTTGAAGAATTTGACCGGGTGCATCCCTGTCATAAGGATCAGGCTGGCGAGGTAGAAAATGGAAAGCAGGATGGTCGCGCCGACGATGCCGAGCAGTCCGGCCAGCACGGTCTGGCCGAAAGCGAAGCCGACCCACCCGCCGGGACCGAGGATGTTGAAGTGGGTTTTCCAGGATTGGAGGAACCACGGCTGGATGCCGGCGAGGCAGGCGCCGGAGAAAATGAACGCGCCGATCCAGGCCCAGCGTTTGCGGTCGAGGGCGAGGGTGCTGGAAAGGAATTTGCCGCCGCCGAAACCGATGAGGACGACGGCCAGCAGGTAGGAGGCCGCCCCAAACAGGAAGTAACACAGTCCGGCCACCACGGCGCCGACCGGGCCGATGAAGTTTTCCGTCGGACCGCTCGAGCCGCCCTGTTTGCTGAAGAACAGCCACGAAGGGACGTCTTCGGGGTTATACGAGACGAGGGCGAGGAAAAGCAGCGTGCCGACGCCGAGCAGGACGAGCCCGAGCACTTCACTCCACGCCTTGCTGCCTCCTTCTTCTGTTGTTTTACCGCGGGCCAAGGGGTCATTTATTAGCAGAGGCGCGCCTCGGGCGACAAGGAAGGCGTTTGCGCGGGGCCGGCCAGCCTGTTAGGAGATGCGGCGCTCTACAAACCCATGCACCGCGAAAACCTCTCCACCACGCTGGCCGCGCTGCTCTCGCGCGAGCAGTCGCAAAGCGGCCTGACCCTCGGCGAGGTCTTTGAGCGCATCGGCGACCGCGGGTTCGGGGTTTTGCTCATCATTCTTTCACTGCCGAGCGCGTTGCCCGTGCCGGCCCCGGGTTACAGCACGCCGTTCGGCATCCTCATTGCTGTGCTGGCCCTGCAAATGATCGCCGGACGAACCACGCCGTGGCTGCCGGAACGCGCGGCGCGCACCAAGCTGCACGGGAAATTCCTCGATGCCATGCTGGGGTTCTTTTCCAAATTTTTCGGCAAGGTCGAATTTCTCATCCGTCCGCGGCTGCAATGGATCGGCTCGCGAGCCGGGCGCGCCTTCCTCGGCATGCTGGTCCTCATCATGGCTTGCCTGATGATCCTGCCCATCCCGCTGACCAACACGTTTCCGGCTTTCGTTATTTTTCTCACGGGGATCGGGCTGACCGAGGAGGACGGGCTCTTCAGCATCTTCGCCGGATTCCTCGGCGTCCTGGCCACGGCGCTCTACGCCGTGGTGGTCTATGTTTTCGTCCGTTTCGGTCTCGAAGGGATCGAGATGATCAAAGAGTGGATCAAATCGGGCGCGGGTCTGGCCGGTTGAAGTGGCGGGGTTTTGCCCCGGCGGGGGGCGCCGTGCTATGGATTCCCCTGTGACGCCGAGCGCACCAGAGGAAATCGACCGTCCCAAGCACGGGCGATTGGCCCATTTCTTCGGGTTGCTCGGTAACCGTCTTCTCGCCGGCATCGCCTTTGCGGTGCCGCTGGTCGTCACCTACTGGGTGCTCTCGTTCGGCTACCGCGTCATCACCGGCCTGAGCGAACCGTGGCTGGAGACATTCGGCCTGAACATTCCGGGGTTGGGCTTTCTCATCACGTTGGTCTTTTTCACGGCCCTTGGTTTCATGGGGGCGCATGTGCTCGGGCGGCGCCTGCTCGAGCGCGGCGAAAACCTGCTTCTGCGCGTGCCGGTCGTGGCGGCCATTTACGCGGGCACCAAGCAGGTGCTGCAGTCGTTGCAAGGCGGGGTCGCGGCCGGGAAATCCAAGCGGGTCGTGGTCGTCGATTTCCTCTCCACCGGGAGCTACCTCATCGGCTTCGCCACCGGGCATTTTACCGAGGCGGGCACCAGCCGGGCCATGACCACGGTCTTTGTTCCCACCGCGCCCAACCCTACGACCGGCCTGATCATCGCCGTGCCCTCCGACCGCGTGCGGGATTGCGACATGACCATGGAAGAAGCCACCAAAATGCTTTTTTCCGGGGGCTTGGTCACCCCCGGACGCCCCCTCGGGATCGATCCGGGCCCCTCCGGACAGAGAGAAAAAACGGTCGTTTGAAAATTTGAACGTCCGGGCCGGGTCGTGGTCGAAGCTTGTATGAAAACAAAGAGCTTCAATCCCTACCGCAAGTTCAACCGGACACGCCATTCCTTGGGAGAGTTGGTGGCCGCCGTCGGCTCCGCTACCGAGGACAGCCGCGAGGCCTTGGCCGCCCTCATCGACTTGTTCCAAACCGGGCGCGTGCAACTACGCGATCACGGTCATCTGAAACGGGTCAGGGTTTGCGCGTAACGACAGATTTTTTTCATGGCAAGCAGGGTCGGGGCCGGGTGGCTTCCGGCCCTTCTTGTTTTCCGGGTTTGTCCGCTCCCTCCGATCCGCTAATCTGCGCCGGTGATTGACCGATATTCCCGACCGGAGATGCGGGCCCTCTGGTCCGACCAGCGCAAATACGAAATCTGGCTCGAGATCGAGACCCTGGCTTGCGAGGCCATGGCGCGCCTCGGGCAAATCCCCGCCGCCGATGCCGAGACCATCCGCGCCAAAGCGAAATTTTCCATTCCCGAGATCCTCGAGATCGAGAAACGCACCAACCACGATGTCATCGCTTTCCTCGAGAATGTCGCCGCGTCCGTCGGCCCCGCCGCCCGCTGGATGCACCAAGGCCTGACCTCCTCCGACGTCCTCGACACCACGCTGGCCGTGCAGATGTCCGAGGCCACCGACCTCCTGATCAAAGGCGTCGATGAAGTCCGCGCTGCCGCAGCCGAGCAGGCCCGCGCGCACAAACTCACGCCCATGATGGGACGCAGCCACGGGATCCATGCCGAGCCGGTCACTTTCGGACTCAAGATGGCCTTGATGTATGACGAATTCGGTCGCGTGCGCGAACGTCTCGTCGAAATGCGGAAACGCATCGCCGTGGGTAAACTGAGCGGCGCGGTCGGCACGCGCGCCCACCTCGACCCGCGGGTGGAGGAGGAAGTCTGCGCCAAGCTCGGACTCAAGCCGGCCACGCTTTCCACCCAGATCGTGCAGCGCGACCGTCATGCCGAGTTCATGACTGTGCTCGCTTTGGCCGCCAGCTCGCTCGACCGCTGGGCGACCGAGTTCCGTCATCTGCAGCGCACCGAAGTCCTCGAAGTGGAGGAATTTTTCGCCAAAGGCCAGAAAGGCAGCTCGGCCATGCCGCACAAACGCAATCCGATCACCGGCGAGCGTCTCAGCGGGTTGGCCCGCGTCCTTCGCGGCTTCGCCGTCACCGCGATGGAAAACGTCGCTCTCTGGCACGAACGCGACATCAGCCACAGCAGCGCCGAACGCATCATCATGCCCGACGGCTGCACGCTGCTCGATTACATGCTTGCGCTCATGAGCAAGCTGGTGCGCGGCCTGCAGGTCTATCCGGAAAACATGCGGGCCAACATGGACAAGTCCCGCGGCCTCTTTGCCAGCCAGTCGGTCCTGCTCATGCTCACTGAAAAAGGCTTCGAGCGGCAAAAAGCCTACGAAGCCGTCCAGCGTGCCGCGTTGAAAACATGGGCCGGCGACGGCGAATTCCTGGCCAACCTCTCCGCCGAACCGGAAATCAACGCGGTCTTGTCCGCCGCCGAACTGCAAGACGCCTGCGGCCTCGACCGCCACTTCCGGCACGTGGACAAAGTGTTCAAAGATCTGGGTTTGTAGGTGGATCGCGCAGTCCCTGTGCGATAAGCTTGAAATGCAGGCATGCCTGCACTATCGTGCCTGCACCATGCGAAAATCCATACAATACACTGTTCGAGGCGTCTCTGAGCGGACGGATTGCGTTCTGCGGGAAATAGCCGCCGAGGAGGGCGTAAGTCTGAACACGGTCGCCCTGTCCCTGCTGGACGCGGCAACCGAACATGGTGATGAGGGGAGCCGCAGCCATGATTTGGACGCCCTGTCCGGCTCTTGGGTGGCTGATCCAGCCTTCGATGAAGCCGTCAAAACTTTCGATCAGATCGATCCTTCGCTCTGGCGATGAAGATCCTTCTCGATACGAATCGCTACCGCGATTTCTGCGAGGGAAACAAGGAGGCTTTGGATGTGATCCAACGCGCCCGAAGCATTTATTTGCCTTTTGTTGTTTTGGCCGAACTCCGCGCCGGTTTCCTTTGCGGAACGCTCGCCCGCCAGAATGAAAAATCCCTCACCCTTTTTCTGAATTCGCCCCGCGTGCGCGTCCTCCTGGCCGATGAGGAGACGACGCATCACTTCGCCCGCATCTTCGCCCAACTCCGCCTGCAAGGAACCCCTATTCCAGTAAACGACATCTGGATCGCGGCCCTCGCTGTGCAGCACGACTTGCTGCTCTTTTCCCGCGATGCGCACTTCGATTGCCTGCCGCAGGTGGCCCGCTGCTGAACGGTGCCCCCGCCATAGTTGGCGCCTCGGCGTCGCCTCTGCTACTATCTCCGTCCCACCATGTTTTCCCGCCTTTCCGACAAACTGCAGGATGTCTTCAAAGACCTCCGCGGGCACGGGCGCATCAGCGAGTCGAACGTCAACGACGCCCTCCGCGAAGTGCGCCTCGCGCTGCTCGAGGCCGACGTGCATTTCAAAGTCGCGAAAGACTTCATCGCGCGGGTCAAAGAGAAAGCCCTCGGCGAGGAAGTGCTGCGCAGCATCACGCCGGGGCAACAAATCGTCAAAATTTTCCAAGACGAACTGGCCGCGCTTCTCGGCGGCGATGCCGCCCCGCTCCAACTCGGACCGCAGGCCCGCCTCCTCGTTGTCGGTCTGAACGGCGCGGGCAAGACCACCACGTGCGCCAAGCTCGCCGCATGGCTCAAGAAAAACGGACGCACCCCGGTGCTCATCGCCTGCGACTTGCAGCGTCCCGCAGCCATCGATCAGCTGGCCACGCTGGCTGCGCAAATCGACGTGCCCATGTATCGTCCGGCCGCCGGGGAAAAAAATGTGCTGCGCGTGGTCAAGGACGGCATGGCGTGGGCCAAATCGCAGGGCCACAATGTCGAAATCTATGACACCGCCGGCCGTCAGGATCTCGACGACGGTCTCATCGACGAGCTGCGCAAGGTCAAAGACATTGTCCAACCGAACGAAAGTCTCCTCGTTTGCGACGCCGCGACCGGACAACAGGCCGTCGGCGTGGCCGAAAAATTCCACGGCGCGGTCGGGGTCACCGGACTCATCCTGACCAAGCTCGATGGCGATGCCCGCGGCGGCGCAGCGCTCTCGCTGCGCGAAGTCACCGGACAGCCGGTCAAATTCGCCGGCACCGGCGAGAAAGTGGACGCCTTTGAAGTCTTCCACCCCGACCGCATGGCCGGCCGCATCCTCGGGATGGGCGATGTGGTCAGCCTCGTCGAGAAGGCGGCCGCCAATTTCGAAATGGAGGATGCCGCCCGCATGGAGGCGCGCCTGCGCGGCGGGAATTTCGACCTCAACGACTTCCTCGAACAGTTCAAAATGCTCCGCAAGATGGGTCCGCTGGAGAATCTCCTTGGACTCATCCCCGGCATGGATAAGATGAAGAATCCCGGTGTTGATGAAAAACAGATGCGCCGGGTGGAGGCCATCGTCCTCTCCATGACGCCCGGCGAGCGGGCGCGGCCCGACGTTCTCAACGCCCGGCGCCGCCAGCGCATCGCCCGGGGCAGCGGGACGACGGTCACGGAGGTCAACAGCCTCCTTCTCCGGTTCTCCGACATGAGGAAACTCATGAAAAAGCCCGGCAAACTGAAAAAAATGATGGCAAGGGCAGGCGGTATGGGCATGCTCGGCCGGAACTGACAAAACAACTTATGGCAACGGCAATCCGACTCCGCCGCGAAGGCAACCGCAACAGCCCCTACTACAAAGTGGTGGTGGCCGACAAACGTAGCCCGCGCGACGGTAAATTCATCGAAATCATCGGCAACTACGACCCGAAGAAAACCGGCACCAATTACAAGATCGACGTCGCACGCGTCGACCATTGGGTCAAAAACGGCGCGCAGATGTCCGACACCGTGCGCAGCCTGGTCAAAAAAGCCCGCCAAGCCGCGTGAGCCCGATCGAGGAATTCCTGACCTTCGTCCTGCGCCGCCTGGCCGGCCATCCCGACGAAGTCTTCCTCACCCACGCCGCGGTCGACGGCAAAGACGTCTACACCGTGCAGGCCCGCCAGTCCGACCTGCCTCGCATCATCGGCAAACGCGGCCAGACCATCCACGCCATCCGCAGTCTGCTCGACGCGGCCGCGGCGAAACACGGCGGCAAAGCCCGGCTGATTGTTCCCGATTGATCCCGTGAAATATTTCCCCGTCTTCCTCGCCGTCCTCGCTTCGGCGGCCGTCTCCTGCCAGCGCATCCCGCCCTCGGTTAGCATCCCCGGCTACGAAGAGAAAAAGGCCGCCGAGGAAAAAGCGGAAAACAAACCGCTCGGAGCCGCGGAAAATCCGCCGGAATTTTTCCCACCGGATTCTTCGCGGTAGGGCCCGCTGGCCCAGCGGGCCGCTGCCCACATTTGCGGAAAGTTAGCGGACGGCTTGGGCCAGCCGTCCCCACCACAAAAACGAATCATCCGGCTCCGTCGCTGATCTGCTATATTGACCGGTGATGACCAATCGCCGCGGTTTCTTCTCCCGCGAGGCTGAAAGCTTCGCCTGCGCCTTCCGCGGCATCGCGTCGCTGCTCAAAAGCGAAGTCCACGCGCGCATCCATCTCGCCGCCACTGTGGCGGTTCTCGCCCTCGGCTGGTGGTTTGAAATATCCCCCGGCGAATGGCTCGCCGTCACTCTCGCCATCGGCTTGGTCTGGGTCGCCGAGGCCCTCAACACCGCCATCGAATACGTCGCCGACCTCGCGCACCCCGACGAACACCCCGAAGTCAAAAAACTCAAAGACCTCGCCGCCGCCGCGGTCCTGTTCGCTTCGATTGTCGCGCTCGTGGTCGGATTGATCGTATTCCTGCCGCGCCTCGGCGCGAGCTGTGCTCCCTAAAACCATGACCTACCTCTACCTTTCCATTGCCATCGTGGCCGAGGTGATTGCCACCTCCGCGCTCAAAGCCTCCGATGGTTTCACGCGGCTTGGTCCGTCACTCTTCGTGATCGTCGGTTACGCGGTGGCGTTCTACTTCCTCTCCCTCACCCTGCGCACCATGTCGATTGGCGTCGCTTACGCCGTATGGTGTGGCGCTGGTATCGTGTTGATCGCCCTGATCGGTTGGTTTGTGCTCGGCCAGAAACTCGACGTGCCTGCCCTTGTGGGAATGGCTCTGATCGTCGCCGGCGTCGCGGTGATCAACCTGTTTTCCAAGAGCGTCTCGCACTGACGCGCGGCAGGTTCATCAAAGGCGCGCGTCTTCGTAGTTCTCCCGGAACCAGCGGTAGGCGTCGGCGATACCTTCGCGCAGGGAAATCCTCGGACTCCAGCCGAGGGCTTTGATCTTCGAGATATCGAGCAGTTTGCGCGGGGTGCCGTCGGGTTTGCTCGCGTCGAATTCCAGCGTGCCGTCGAAACCGAGCACGTCGCAGACCGTCTCGGCCAATTCGCGGATGGTCACGTCTTCGCCGCAGCCGATATTGACCAGATCCGGTTCGTCATAATTCCCGAGGAGGAAAAGGCAGGCCTCGGCCAGGTCGGTGGTGTGGAGGAATTCGCGGCGCGGCGTGCCCGTGCCCCAGACGGTGATGCTTTTGGCGCCGGCCTGTTTGGCTTCGTGCACTTTGCGGATGAATGCCGGCAGGACGTGCGAGTTGCGCAGATCGTAGTTGTCGTGCGGACCATACAAATTGGTCGGCATGCCGCTGATGAAATTCTTCCCGTATTGGCGCGCGTAGGACTGGCAGAGCTTGATCCCGGCGATCTTGGCCAGCGCGTAAGCGTCGTTGGTCGGCTCGAGCGGACCGGTCAGCAGCGCACTCTCGGGGATCGGTTGCGGCGCCATCTTCGGGTAGATGCACGAGCTGCCGAGAAAGAGCAGCTTGCGCGTGCCGAAGTCGGCGGCAGCTTCGATGAGGTTGTTCTGGATGGTGAGATTCTGCAGGAGGAACTCGACCGGCTGCTCGTTGTTGGCCAGGATGCCGCCGACTTTGGCCGCGGCGTCGACGACGATGGACGGACGCTCCTTCTCGAAGAAAGCGCGCACCGCGGCGCGGTCGAGCAGGTCGAGTTCTTGGCGGGTGCGTCCGAGGACCTTGGAAAATCCTTCCTCGCGCAACTTGCCATGGATGGCGCTGCCGACCATGCCGCGGTGTCCGGCCACGAATATTGTCTCGTCCTTCGACAGGCTCATTGGATAAGTTCGCCAAACTATGGCAAAGACCCCCGCCACGGCAAGAAACGGCCGCCTGCAAGTGCTCAAGACCTACAAGATGTATGTC
The DNA here is from genome assembly GCA_963776165.1 of uncultured Verrucomicrobiae bacterium. Classification (GTDB taxonomy): domain Bacteria; phylum Verrucomicrobiota; class Verrucomicrobiia; order Chthoniobacterales; family JACTMZ01; genus JACTMZ01. The sequence continues at coordinate 387,995 of CAVZLI010000008.1, read as the reverse complement.
GGCGGCGCCTTCATCCGCTCGGAAAGCGGCAAGGTCGTCCCGGCGCTGTCCCCGGACGGCAAGACGACGCTGGCGCAAGTCTGCCGCGGATCGCGCAAAGATTTCCGCGATGCGGTGGTCGCCGCCCGCAAGGCCTTCGGAAAATGGAGCGGCTCGGCCGCTTACTTGAAGGGTCAGATTCTTTACCGCGCTGCGGAAATGCTCGAAATGCGCGCCGAGGAAATGGAACGCGAGATCGCGCGCAGCACGGGATGCTCCGCTGCGGCGGCGCGCCGCGAAGTGGCTGATGCGGTCGAGTTACTCGTGCACTACGCGGGATGGACCGACAAATTCACCGCCGTCTTCGGCTCGGTCAATCCGGTCTCCTCGCCGCACTTCAATTTCACCTATCCGGAAGGCACCGGGGTGGTCGTGGTTTTTTGTCCCGACACGCCCTCCTTTGTCGCGCTCGTCCATCTGGTCGCGGCGACCATTCTCACGGGCAACACCTGCGTCGTGGTAACCTCGGAAAAATACCCGCTACCCGCCCTGACTTTCGGTGAAATTCTCGCCACCAGCGACCTGCCTGGCGGGGTGGTCAATATTCTTTCCGGGCACCGTGCCGACATCGCGCCGACCGCGGCCACGCACATGGATGTGAACGCCATCGTCAATGGTTGCGAGGACGCGGCCCTCGACAAGACGCTGCATGAAGGCACGGCGACAAACATGAAGCGCTATGCTCGCCATACAGTGCCCGTCGGCGACTGGCGCGTGGCCGACCGGCCTCAGTGGATCCTCGACACGGTCGAGTTCAAGACGGCTTGGCACCCGGTCGGGTGGTAAAGACGCTCTCCGACCGAGCCTCTACGAGTTGGAGGCCGTATTTCCGGTCCCGGGGAGCACGGCCGCCCCGGCCGTAATCATCGGCGCCTCGCCGATGAACCCGTTCGAGCCCAAGCGCCACGCGCGAGGGCGCACGTGCTCCCCGGGACCGCGGAAACTCTGACAGCTTGGGAACGATGAGTCGTCTCAACGGTCGCCGAAGCAAATCCCGACCGAGCGTGCGGAGGCTACGGTTTCCGAGTCCGGCCGGACGGTGCGCAGTTTGCTCACCGCTTTGGCGATGGGCACGCCGCCGACGTGGTAGTCGAGGTAGCTCACCATGTGTCCGAATTTCCCTTCGGCGATGAGCCGCACGGCGCCGACGCCGAAGCGGGTGGCGAGGATGCGGTCGAGTGCGCTCGGCGTGCCGCCCCGTTGCAGATGGCCGAGCGTGACGAAGCGTGCTTCCTGACGCGTCGCCGCCTCGAGGTCCTCGGCCAATTGCTCGCCGATGCCCCCGAGCCGCACTTCGCCTTTGCCGCGCAGTTTGGCTTCCTTGGTCACCAGCTTCTTCCCGTGTTCCTTCGCCCCCTCGGCCACGACGATCATGGTGCTGGCGAAGCCGTCGGCTTTGCGTTGCTTGAGCAGGTCGATGAGCACTTTTTTGCGGTAGGGGATTTCCGGGATGAGAATGACATCGGCACCGCCGCCCAGCCCGCCATGCAGGGCGATCCATCCGGCATGGCGTCCCATCACCTCGACGACCATGATCCGCTTGTGGCTGCGCGCTGTGGTGTGCAGGCGGTCGAGGGAATCGACGACGATTTCCACGGCCGAGTCGAAGCCGAAGGTCATGTTGGTGGCCGACAAATCGTTGTCGATCGTCTTGGGCACGCCGACCACCGGCACGCCGGCTTTTTGCAATTGCAGCGAGGTGCTGAGGGAGCCGTCGCCGCCGATGCAAACCAGCGCCCCGAGCCCGAGGCCTTCGAACGTCTCGCGTGCCTCACTGAGGATAGCCTTCGGAATTTCCGCCTTCTTGCCCGCGCCGACCTTGGCGGCGAAGCGTCCGCGGTTGACCGTGCCGAGGATGGTGCCCCCCATCGGCATAATGCTGTCCACCCCGTTCGGATCGAGCTTGCGGTAGCGCACCGGCGAGAGGAGCCCCTCGTAGCCGTCGGAAAATCCGTAGGTCTCCCACCCTTGCTCATGAGCCGCGCGGACCACGCCGCGGATGACCGCATTGAGTCCCGGACAATCCCCGCCGCTGGTCAGCACACCGATCCGCTCAATTTTGGGACGCTTCATGACCCGAAATCGCAGCAGCTTTGATGCCAAAACCGCCGGAGGTGCGCGGGTGCTACTTTTCGAGCAAGGTCAGGACCGCTTTCTGCGTGTGCAGGCGATTTTCGGCCTGGTCGAAAATGGTCTGCGCGTGGGCCTCGAAAACGTCATCGGTGATTTCCTTCCCGCGGTAGGCGGGCAGGCAGTGCATAACCAGCGGCGATCCGCCGGCCGCCTCGACGGTCGCGCGGTTGATCTGGTAACCGCCGAACTGGGCGACGCGGAAAGCGGCCTCATCTTCCTTGCCCATGCTGATCCACACGTCGGTGTAGAGGACGTCGGCGCCCGTGCTCGCGCCGGCAACGTCGGTCGTCACGGTGATGTCGCCGCCCGCGCGCTGCACGAGGTCGGCCGGCGGTTGGAATTTGGACGGTGCGGCGATGCGCAAGGCAAACCCGAGCTTGGCCGCGGCCCAGATCCACGAACGCGCCACATTGCAATCGCCGTCGCCGATGAAGGTCACGGTCAATTCTTCGAGCGACCCGCGCTTCTCCACGATGGTGAAAAGGTCGCTCAGGATCTGGCACGGATGCTCCTCGTCGGTCAGGGCGTTGATCGTGCGGATCCCGCTCAAGGCGGCGAATTCCTCGACGTCGGTTTGTGCGTAGGTGCGGATGACCGCGCCGTGGACCATGCGGCCCATGACGCGCGCTGTGTCGCGGATGGGTTCGCCGCGGCCGAGTTGGATGTCATTGGCCGCGAGAAAAATCGGCTGTCCGCCCAATTCGCGGATGCCGACCTCGAAACTCAAGCGTGTGCGGGTCGAGGATTTCGAGAACATGAGAGCCCAGCATTCGCCGTGCAGCGGCGCTTCCGGATGCGGTCCCCGGTGGTGTTTCATTTCCGCCGCGCGGGCGAGGATTTCGTGGATCTTCGCCGCGTCGAGGGACTCGATGCTGAGGAGGTGATTCATCGTTGCATGAGCTTACCCGCAATGGCGCGCCGGGGTAAATAAGGTAGAAGTGGCATCCTGCCGCTTGTCGATGGGTCAAGCGGCGGCGCCGCTGCTTCCACTTTGCGCCTGCGCGAGGACGCCCCGCAGGATCCCGATGGCCTCGGCGCACTCGTCCGCACTGACATTGAGCGGCGGCAGCAGGCGGATGGTTTGCTCTCCGGCGGGAACGACCAGCAGTCCCGCGGAGATCAGACGCTTGGTCAAGCGGAGCGCCGGCGTGCCTTTCTCGTCCTCGGACGGCGCGAAATCCTCTACTTCGACCCCGAGGAGAAGACCGGCTCCGCGCACTTCGCGAACGAGCGGGAGCTTTTCCACGGCGGCGGTCAATTGTGCGCCGCGTTCCCTCGCATTGGCCAAGAGGTTTTCTTTTTCGATGGTGTCGAACACCGCGTTCGCCGCGGCGCAGGCGAGGGGAGAGCCCCCATAAGTGGTGCCATGCGTGCCCGGTCCGAGCAAATCGGCGAAGGGGTCGCGCACCCAGAAGGCGCCGAGGGGGAATCCGCCGCCGATGCCCTTGGCCCAACTGACCGCATCGGGCGCCGCATCCTCCGCGCCCGCCGCGTGCCAGCCGCACCAAGATCCGGTGCGCCCGAGACCGCATTGCACTTCGTCATAAAGCAAAAGCAGCCCGTGCTCGTCGCACAGCGAACGCAGCGCACACAGGAAATCCGCGGAGAGCGGGCGCACCCCGCCTTCGCCTTGGATCGGTTCGACCATGATGGCGGCTGTTTTGGCGCTGACCGCGTTTTCCACGCATTCGATCCGCGCGGGGACGTTGATGAAGCCGTCGACCGGCGGACCGAAGCCCAGTTTGACCTTCAGCTGGCCGGTGGCGGCGATGCCGCCGAGCGTGCGTCCGTGGAACGAGTTGTCGAGGGTGATGATTTCATGGCGCCCGCGCGGTGCGCCGTGTTTGCGCGCCAGTTTGTAAAGCCCTTCGTTGGCTTCGGCCCCGCTGTTGCAGAAAAAGATTTTCCCCGGGAGTCCAACGAAACCGACAAGGCGCCGGGCCAATTCAGCCTGGGATCGTGTGAGGTAGAGATTCGACGTGTGAATCAATGTGCCGGCTTGGTTCGCAAGAGCCTCGCGGAGGGCCGGATGGGCGTGACCGAGGGAATTGACCGCAATGCCGGAGGTGAAGTCGAGGTAGGCGCGGCCCTCTTCGTCCCATACGCGCACGCCCTCGCCGCGGACGAGCGCCAGCGGGAAGCGGGCGTAGGTCGGTATGACAAATTGCGCGTAAAGCTCGGCAGTGGTTGGTTGCGGACGCGAGGACATGGCGAGCCGATGTTATACCAACCTTCCATTGCTCACAGATTTTTGGCTTGGGCAGGGGGCACGGGCGTCCCGCCCGTGACGTTTGTGGGAAAACGGGCGAGACGCCGGCGAGACGCCCGTTCCCCCTGATTCCGCAGAATTCAAGAAGCTTCGGGACGTTGCTATGAGGCTTCCTTTGAGACGTGGCAAGGAGCCGCCCGCGCTCAATCCGGCTGCGCGGTTGCGGGCGAGGGGAGTCCGAGGATGCGGTCGCCCGGGAGGATTTTGTTTTTGTGGAACCAGCCCTGCGGAACTTCGAGGGCGTAGAGGAGGTCGCGGAAGGCGCTGCGGGCCGGCGTTTCATCGAGCGGCTGGAGTTCATGGATCTCGCGGATGACGCCGCCGGCGTTGATGTAGGCGATGGAGAGCGGCACCAAGGTGTCGCGCATCCAAAAGCTCATGGCTTGCGGTTCGCGGAAGACGAAAAGCATGCCTTTGCCCTCGGCCAACTCCTCACGACCCATCAAACCGAGAGTCCGCTCGTCGGTTTCGTCGGCCACTTCGGCTTCGACCGTGAGCGCCCCGATGCGCAGCGTGACGGTGGGCAGCGTTTCCTGCGGCGGCGTGCGGGCCTCGGCTTGCTGAAAATGAAATAGAACACCCGCGATCATAACGAGCGCGGTGGTAAAGTGCGTCCGGGCTGGCAGGTGCATCGGCCGAGCTTACGCACAAAGCGGGCCGGATTTCACAATTTTTGTCAGAGAGAAAACAGTGTTGCTATTAGCTGAGTTAATACTACGCTCATCCGATCCGCGCCCACGGCAGCGGTTTTTGCGTTAATTGGATGGCAAACTTTTTCCCAAGCTGGACGAACTGGCTGCCCTTGAAGTTGCTGGTCATTGTGCTGGTGCTCGGCGCGGTGGTGACGGGCGGCATCTGGTATTATTTCACGCCGAAATACACCAACGTGGGCTACATGCCGGAGCAGCCGGCGCCCTTTTCCCACGCCATCCACGTGGAGCAACTCGGGATGGACTGCCGCTACTGTCATACCCACGTCGAGGTGGCTGCTCACTCGAATGTCCCCGACACCCAGACCTGCATGGCCTGCCATTCGCAGATCAAAGCCCAGAGCCCGAAATTGGCCGCGGTCAAGGCCAGCTGGGAAACCGGCACACCGGTCGAATGGATCCGCATCCACAAGGCGCCCGATTATGTCTACTTCAACCATGCCGTGCACGTGAACCGCGGCATCAGCTGTTACAGCTGCCACGGACAGATCAACGCCATGCCTGTCGTCTACCAGGCCGAACCGCTCAGCATGGCCTGGTGTCTCGAGTGCCACCGCGAGCCGGAAAAATTCCTGCGTCCGCCCTCGGAAATCTACAACCTCAACTGGCGCCCGGCCTCCGCCCAGGAGCAGCTGGCCATGGGCGCGCAATACAAGAAGGAATGGAACGTCAACCCGCCGGTCGGCTGCGGAGGATGCCATCGCTAAAATGAAACGCGTCCTGCCCCATCCCGAGCGCGAAGCGCGTCCCAACCTCTGGCGCAGCCTCGACGAATTGGCGTCTTCGCCCGATTTCACGGAGAAGCTCGAGCGCGAATTCCCGCAGGGCGCAGCCGAGTGGCACGGCGGCGAAATGTCGCGCCGCAATTTCCTCCAGCTCATGGGCGGTTCCATGGCCCTGGCCGGCATCGGCCTGACCGGTTGCCGCCGTCCCGAGGCTTACATCGTGCCGTTCACCAATGGCGTCGAGTGGACCATCCCCGGCAAATTCCTCTACTACGCAACGTCCATGCCGCGCCGCAACGGCGCCATGCCGCTCATCGCCACGACGAGCGATGGACGTCCGACCAAGCTCGAAGGCAACCCGCTGCATCCCATCAGCAACGGCGCCACCGACACCTTCGCGCAGGCTTCCGTCCTCGACCTCTATGACCCGAACCGTTCGAAGGTGATCACCACCGGCGGGGCGAAAACCGACGCCGCTGCGCTCGGTGCCCAGCTCGATGAAATCGCCACCGCTGCCGCGGCCAACGATGGCCAGGGCCTCGCCTTCCTCGTCGAGCGCAACGCCTCGCCCACTCGCGACCGCCTGCTCGCGCAATTGCGTCAGAAATTCCCGAACCTCCTCTGGGCCGAATACGAACCACTCGGGGCTGGTGAAGCCGACGTCGCGGTGGCGGCTTCTTTCGGGCCGGGCACCGTGGTGACCCCCGATTTCAGCCGCGCCGACAAAGTCCTCGCCGTCGACAGCGATTTTCTCAATGCGTCCTTCAGCGGGCTCGAGCAAGTGCGCGGGTTCATGGCCCGCCGCCGCATCAGCGAGCCGGGCCAGCCGATGAACCGTCTTTACGTGGCCGAGACGCATTACTCGTCCACCGGTGGCCTCGCCGACCATCGCCTGCGCGTCAAACCGTCGGAGGTTGCACCGTTTCTGCGTGCGCTCGGACAGCAAGTCGCCGCGTTGACCGGCGATGCCAATTTGACCTCCGTGGTTGCCGCGTTTCCCGAAGGTGCCCTCTCTGCCGATCCGGCTTGGATCGCCCAGTGTGCCAAGGACCTCGCCGCTTCGCGTGGCAAGAGCGTGGTGGTTGTCGGCGACCAGCAACCCGCCGCGGTGCAAGCGCTCGGCTTCGCCATCAACAACGCGCTCGGCGCCCCGGGCCAGACCCTTCGCGGTATGCGCGTCACCGCGCCGCAGGCTGCGGGCATCACGGAACTGGCCGCCGCCATGCAGGCCGGACGCGTGCAGAATCTTTTCATCCTCGGCGGCAATCCCGTCTACAACGCGCCGGCCGATTTGCGCTTCGGCGATCTCCTCGCCGGCGTGCCGGTCAGCGTGCGGCTCGGACTTTACGAAGACGAAACCTCCGCCCTCAGCACGTGGCATGTGCCGCAGGCCCATTACCTTGAAAGCTGGGGCGATACGCGCAGTGCCGACGGCACCATTTGCGCCGTGCAACCGATGATTCTCCCGCTGTGGGACGGGGTGAACGAACTGGAAATCCTCAACCGCCTGGCCGGCAACGAGCAACCGATCGGTCCGCAACTCGTGCGCGACACCTTCGCGCAGATCGCCGGTGGCGGCGATCTCGAGGCGAAGTGGACGGCCTTCCTGCGCAACGGTTTCCTTCCCGACACCGCGTGGCCCGACGCACCGTTGACCTTCAACGCGGCCGGGGCCACCGCACTGGCCGCCGCTTACCGTCCGGAAACGGGCGGACTCGAACTCGCTTTCATGCCGAGCAGCACGCTCGACGATGGACGCTACGCCAACAACGGCTGGCTGCAGGAAACGCCCGACTTCGCCACCAAGATCACGTGGGACAACGCAGCGCTGATCAGTCCGGCCACGGCCAAGGAACTCGGGGTCGCGACCGGCGACGTAGTTGCGTTGGCCTCCGGCGACCGTTCGATCGAAGCCCCGGCGCTCATCGCCCCCGGCCATGCCGACGGCGCGGTGAGCATCGCGCTCGGTTACGGACGCGTGAATATCACGCACGTCTCGGACAAAGTCGGCACCAATGCTTACCCGCTGCGCAGCACGCGCGGCATGTCCTACGTGTCGAACGCCTCGCTCAAGCGCACGGGGGCGAAGCACAAATTCGCCGAGACGCAGACGCACCAGAGCATGGAAGGCCGCGACCTCGTGCGCGAGGGCACGGCCGAGCGCTATGCCAAAGATCCGACCTTCGCCCAGACCATGGGCATGGACGGACACATCCCGCCGAACATTTCGCTCTTCACCCATCCGCCGCTCACCTCGCCCGAGCAGTGGGGCATGACCGTCGACCTCAGCACCTGCACCGGTTGCAACGCCTGCGTCGTGGCCTGCCAAGCCGAGAACAACGTGCCCATTGTCGGCAAGGACCAGGTCTCGCGCGGACGCAACATGGCGTGGATCCGCATGGACCGATACTTTGCCGGCGACGAAAACGATCCCGAGATGCTCTCGCAGGCCATCATGTGCCAGCAATGCGAGAACGCGCCCTGCGAGACCGTTTGTCCGGTCAATGCCACCGTGCACAGCGACGACGGCCTCAACCTGATGGTCTACAACCGCTGCATCGGCACGCGTTACTGCGCGAACAACTGCCCGTGGAAGGTGCGCCGTTTCAATTTCTTCGACTACAACCAGCGTCCGCTCGACCAGCTCTACCTCGGACCTTTCGCCAAGAAAGGCATGGCCGACAGCCTGCAGATGTCGAAAAACCCGAACGTTACCGTGCGCATGCGCGGCGTGATGGAAAAGTGCACGTATTGCATCCAGCGCATCGAGGAAGCGCGCATCACGCAGACCGTGCGGGCCGGCGCCTCGGACAAATCGCTCGTGCCTTTCCCCGAAGTGAAGAGCGCCTGCCAGCAGGCTTGCCCGTCGGAATCCATCGTTTTCGGCAACATCAGGAATCCGGAGAGCCGCGTGGCCAAGTTGAAGACCGAGCCCCGCAACTACCAGATGCTGAAATATCTCAACGTCGGCCCGCGCACGACCTACCTCGCGCGCATTAAAAACCCGAACATGGCCATGCCCGGCGCGGACAAAGTCGGCTGGGCCAACGGTCATCCGCACCACGGTGGGCACGGCGACGGACACAACGGCCACGGGGCCGGCCACGCGAAGGAGGCGCATAGCAGCTGATCATGGCGGACGCATTCATGCAGAGTCACGAGGCCGCGGCCGAGCGCATCAAGCGCGCGCCGCTGGTCACCAACAACCGGCCGATGAAGTGGATCACCGACCACGTCGCGTCGTGCACCGAAAAAAGCGCGCCGACCTGGTGGTGGATCGCTTTCACCATCAGCGCCTCGCTGGCCATGGTCAGCTTCTTCTGCATCGCCTACCTCATCTCGACCGGCGTCGGCGTGTGGGGTCTCAATCACCCGGTCGGTTGGGCCTGGGACATCACGAACTTCGTGTTCTGGATCGGTATCGGCCACGCGGGCACGCTCATTTCCGCCATCTTGTTTCTCACGCGGCAAAAATGGCGCACATCGATCAACCGTGCGGCCGAAGCCATGACCCTCTTCGCCGTGGTCTGCGCCGGCATTTTCCCCGCGGTGCACGTCGGCCGCATCTGGATGGTGTGGTTCCTCGCGCCGGTGCCGAACTCGAACGCCATCTGGCAAAACTTCCGCAGTCCGCTGCTATGGGACGTCTTCGCCGTCTCGACCTATTTCACGGTGTCGGTCCTCTTCTGGTATACCGGCCTCGTTCCCGACCTCGCGACCCTGCGCGATCGCGCCAAGAACAAGCTGCGCAAATTCTTCTACGGCATCGCGGCCCTTGGCTGGCGCGGCGGGAACCGTCAGTGGAAACACTACGAGATGGCCTACCTCATCCTCGCGGGTCTGAGCACGCCGCTCGTGCTCTCCGTGCACTCGGTGGTGTCCTTCGACTTCGCGACGTCGGTCATTCCCGGATGGCACACCACCATCTTCCCGCCCTACTTCGTGGCCGGCGCCATCTTCGGCGGGTTCGCCATGGTGCTGACCATCATGTTGCCGGCCCGCGCTATTTTCGGTCTGCACGACCTGATCACCGACGACCACGTCGACAAGATGTGCAAAATCATCCTGCTGACCGGTTCCATCGTCGGCTACGCGTATGCGATGGAGTTCTTCATTGCGTGGTATGGCGGCAACATGTTCGAGCAATACGCCTTCATCAACCGTGCGACCGGACCTTACTGGTGGGCCTACTGGTCGATGATTTTCTGCAACGTGGTGGCTCCGCAGCTGTTCTGGTTCCGCTTCTTCCGCCGCCACGTGCTCTGGGTCTTCATCGTCTGCATGTTCGTCAATGCCGGCATGTGGTTCGAGCGCTTCGTCATCATCGTGACCTCGCTCCACCGCGACTTCCTGCCGTCCAGCTGGAACATGTTCTATCCGACCTGGGTCGACATCTGGACGTTCGTCGGCACCTTCGGCATCTTCCTCGCCCTCTTCCTGCTCTTCATCCGCTGGCTGCCGATGATCTGTATTTTCGAAGTGAAGGCCGTCCTTCCCGAGGCCGACCCGCACCACGGACACGACGAGCACCACCCCGAACCCGCCGCGGCGGTGAAAGGAGCCGCGCACTAAAATGGAAACGGCCGGCAACCCGCAGTCGCAGCTTTTCGGCATGGCCGCCGAGGTCCCCTCGGCCACCGCGCTTTACCACGCCGCGGAAAAGGTGCGCGATGCGGGTTACAAGCGTTGGGATGTTTACTCACCGTTCCCCGTCCACGGGATGGACCACGCCATGGGGCTGAAAAAATCCTGGCTCAGCGCGCTCGTTTTCATCGGCGGCATCACCGGGCTGACCATCGCGTCCATCCTGCAATTCTATCCGTCGTCCATCGAATACCCCCTCGTCGTGGCCGGCAAGCCGACCAACTTTTTCACCGTCCCGGCCTTCTTCCCCATCATGTTCGAACTGACCGTGCTCTTGTCCGCCTTCACCGCGACCTTCGGCATGTTGGCGCTTAATGGACTGCCCCGCTGGAACCATCCGATTTTCAACTGGAACGAATTCAAAAAGGTCAGCGACGACGGATTCTTCGTCGCCATCGAGGCCACCGACCCGAAGTTCGACGAGGAGTCGACCCGCGCCATGCTTGAGAGTGTCGGCGGCAAACACATCACGCTGATCTACGGGGACTGATATGCTGCGCTACTTTTTCATCGGTCTCGGCCTTTTTCTCGTCGGCCTTTTCGCCGTGGCGGGCTTCCGCGGGCAGAAAAGCGGCGAGCCGCCCATCGAGATTTTCCCCGACATGGACCACCAGCCGAAAGTGAAGGCGCAGGTGCCGAGCGAGTTCTTCGCCGACGAACGCGGCAACCGTCAGCCCGTCCCCGGCACCGTGCCGTTGGGCTACGAGGCGCCGGTCTCGAAAGCCGATCCGTTCCCCGACGAAGGCAAATACCGCATGGTGCGCTTCTCCTCCGGCACCGATTACTTCAACACCGGCCGCTTCGGCGATCAGTGGGGCACGGGCATCCCGTTGCCGGTCACGGCCGAGCTGATGCAGCGCGGGCAGGAACGCTACACCATCTTCTGCGGCGTCTGCCACGGGGCCAGCGGTGGCGGCAATGGCGTGGCCGGACAATACGGGCTGGTGGCCATCGCCAGCCTGCACCAAGACCGTCTGCGCGAGATGGCCGACGGCGAGATTTACAACACCATCACCATGGGCAAGAACACCATGCTCGGCTACGGCTCGAAAATCCCGGTCGACGACCGCTGGGCCATCGTGGCCTACGTGCGCGCCCTGCAAGCGGCGCAGACCGCGACGATCAACGACGTGCCGCCGGCCGAACGCGCCGTCCTGGAAACCCCGCCGCAAGAACCATGAGCGACCACGGAACCAAAATCAGCTCGAAGGAATTCTTCGATTATCAGGGCTTCGGCGGGAAGTTGCTCTTCACCGTCGTCCTCGCCGTGCTCTCGCTGGCCCTGGCCGCGCTGGGCGGATTCGTCTCCTACAAACAATTCGCCTTCTCCTGGCTCTTCGCCTTCACCTTCTTCTTCACCATCACGGCCGGATCGCTCTTCTGGATCCTTGTGCACCACGCGGTGGATGCCGATTGGAGCGTCGTTGTGCGTCGCCAGCTCGAGAATATCGCGTGGCTTTTCCCCATCTTGGCCATCCTCTTCATCCCGATCATCTTCAACGCCCCGACCCTCTTCAAATGGATGAAGATCCCGCCCGGCGTCGACCCCCTGCTCGACGGCAAGGCCGCCTATTTGAACGAGCCTTTCTTCTGGATCCGTGCCGGCTTCTATTTCCTTTTCTTCAGCATCGCGGCCTACCTGCTGCGCCGCAACTCGGTGCGTCAGGACAAGGACGGCGACGCGCGCTACACCTGGCTCTCGCGCAAGATGGTGTTCCCCATGCTTCCGCTCTTCGCCCTCTCGCTCACCTTCGGTGCGTTCGACTGGCTCATGGGCCTCGACTTCCACTGGTTCTCCACCATGTGGGGTGTCTACATCTTCGCCGGTTCGGCCCTCAGCTCGATGTGCGTGCTCGTGCTGCTCGTCACGGCGCTGCGCAGTGCCGGTTACCTCGAGGGCGTGGTGACCATCGAGCACTACCACATCATGGGCAAGCTGATGTTGGCCTTCACGGTTTTCTGGGCCTACATCGGCTTCAGCCAATACATGCTCATCTGGTATGCCAACATCCCGGAGGAAACCGTCTGGTTCCTCCGCCGCAACACGGGTAGTTGGAACACGCTGAATATCATCCTCGTCGTCGGTCACTTCTTCCTGCCCTTCGTCATCCTGCTTTTCCAAGGCACGAAGAAAAAACCCCTGCTCCTTTGCGCCGTGGCAGTGTGGATCCTGCTCATGCACATGCTCGACATGTACATCATCGTCCTGCCGACCTACCACAAAGCCGGGGCCGCCTTCCACTGGCTCGACCTCGTCTGCCTGCTGGCCATCGGCGCCACGCTGGCCGCCATTTTCATGAAACGCCTCGGTGACACGCCGCTCTGGCCGGTCAAGGACCCGCGCCTCGGCAATTCGCTGAAACTCCGCAACTGATGGACCAAGCACCCAACAGCCCCGCCCCGCGCGAGAAGAGCATCTGGCCGATGTTCGTCGGTGCGTTTGTGCTCTTCGTGCTTTTCGCCCTCGGCGTGCAGTGGATTCTCGGCGCGGGTGATCCGGCCTCCTTCGACGAGGAAGCCATCCGCGCCAAAGAGCGTTACGAGATCCTCGCCAAGATCAACGAGGAGAACCAAGCCCTCACCACCGGCTACGGTTGGGCCGATCAAGCAAAAGGGACGGTCCGCATCCCGCTCGACCGCGCCATGGAATTGACCGTGGCCAAGCTCGCCGCCCAAGGCGAACCGCGTCCGGCTTACCCCATTGACCCGAGCATCCCGCTCGGCTCCGCCGTCAAACCCGGCGGCCTGGCCGTCCCGCAACCGACCCCGCCTCCTTTCAGCGCCCCGGCTCCCGCGCCGGAACCGGCTCCCGCGGACCAAGAGGCTCCCGCCGCAGAGGAGGTCCCCGCCTCATGAATACCATTGTCTACATTCTCCTCGCGGCCGGACTCATCTTCTTCGGCGGAACCACGCTGGCCGCCTTTTATTGGGCGGCCAAGACCGGGCAGTTCCGCAATCTTGAAGACGGCTCGAAGACCATTTTTGATGAAGACGAACCCGTGGGCACGGCCACGGACGCCTTTGCCGACAAACAAGCCGACCGCCCGCTGCGGCGCGGCGCCGTGTCCTTCCGATCATGAGCGCGACTTTGACCGAAGCCCATCCTTCCACCGTGACGCCTGAAATGGAAAAGGCGCACCGCGCGCTCATCGACGAGTCGACGCGTTTGCCCGTGGTGCTTTTCTATGCTTCCGCCGTGTTCTGGCTCCTCGTCGGCACGGTCTTCGCGCTGCTGGCCTCTTTCAAGATGAACGCGCCGACCCTCCTCGACCAGTGGGGCTGGATGACCTTCGGCCGCGTGCGCCCGGCGCACTTGAATGCCGTGGCCTATGGCTGGGCCGCCTCGGCCGGGATCGGCACGGGACTGTGGCTCATGGCCCGCCTCTGCCGCACGCCGCTGCGTCATAGCAAACTACTCATCGGCGCCGCCATCTTCTGGAACATCGGCCTCCTGCTTGGCACGTTCGGTATTCTCGCCGGCGACGGACGGTCCATCGAGTGGCTCGAGTTTCCCAACTACGCGAGCTTCATGCTCTTCGTCGCTTTCGGACTCATCGCCGTGTGGGCCATCATCATGTTCCGCTTCCGGGAACCGGGCCACGTCTACGTGAGCCAATGGTATCTGCTCGCCGCTTTCCTGTGGTTCCCCTGGCTCTACTCCACGGCCAACCTCCTGCTCAACTTCGAGCCGATCCAAGGCGGCGCGCAGGGGGCGGTCAATTGGTGGTATGGACACAACGCGCTCGGCCTTTGGTTCACCCCGCTCGGACTGGCCACCGCCTATTACCTCATCCCCAAAGTCCTCGGCCGCCCGATCCACAGCTACTACCTCAGCATTCTCGGATTCTGGTCGCTCGCCCTCTTCTACAGCTGGAACGGCATGCACCACCTCATCGGCGGACCGTTCCCCGCGTGGCTGATCAGCGCCAGCGTGGTGGCCAGCGTGATGATGTTCATCCCGGTCATTACCACGGCCATCAATCACCACATGACGGTGCGCGGCAATTTCCACGCCTTGAAATGGAGCCCGACCCTCCGCTTCACCGTCTTCGGCGCCATGTGCTACACGCTGGCCAGCGTGCAGGGCAGCTTCATGGCCATCCCGTCGCTCAACATCATCACGCACTTCACGCACTACACGGTCGGCCACGCCCACCTTGGGCTCTACGCCTTCTTCACCATGATCATGTTCGGCGCGATGTATTACATCCTGCCCCGCGTGGTCGGATGGGAATGGCCGTCCGCCCGCCTCATCCGCTGGCATTTCTGGCTCGTGGCCATCGGCATCGGCATGATGGTCGTCGTCCTGACCATCGGTGGCATCCTGCAGGGTCTCGCTTTACTTGATCCGAATATCACCTTCATGGCCACGCTCGACTACACCAAGCCGTGGTTGTTCCTGCGCAGCGTGTCGGGCGTGCTGCTCACCGCGGGCCATATCGTTTTCGCCGTCAGCTTCACTTTGCTCCTGCTCAAGGTCGGGTCCCTGCGCACGGCACCCACGCTGTTCGGCAGCGACCAAGGACGCCAACCGGAGCCGCTCAACGTATGAACCGGATGCCTGTCCTCGTCGTCGGGATTTTCCTGACCTTCCTGAGTTCGTGGCTCGGGTTGGTCGCCTATCCCTACTTCGCCTTGGCGCGCTACACGCCGGTGACCGACGAGGAAACGGGCGACATCCTCCCGCCGCCGCTCTCCGGTCTGGCCGAACGCGGTCAGGAAGTCTACGCCTCGGCCGGCTGCATCTATTGTCATAGCCAGCAGGTCCGCCAGGTCGGCTACGGCAGCGACCTCGAGCGCGGCTGGGGCGCGCGTCCCACCGTGGCCCGCGACTACATGCGGGAAAATCCCGTCTTCCTCGGCACCATGCGCACCGGGCCCGACCTGACCAACATAGGAGCCCGCCAGCCCAGCGAGATGTGGCACCACCAGCATCTCTACCAGCCCGGCACGGTCAGCCCCGGTTCCATCATGCCGAGCTACAAATACCTCTACAAGGTGCGCAAAATCGAAGGTCAGCGCTCGGCCGACGCCATCGACGTCCTGCCGCCGGACACCCCGCCGGACGGCTATGAAGTCGTGCCGACCTACGAGGCCGAAGCCCTCGTGGCCTACCTTCTTTCGCTGAACCGCAACTATCCCCTGCCGGAGGCTCCGGAACCGCCGCAATGATCGACCCGAACAAACCCGGCTCCGACGAACTGCAGTCCCACCTCGAGGGGGAGGGACTCAACGTGCGCGACGTGCACGGTGCCATCCTGCGCGAGAAGGACGACCCGCGCGACGGCTACGAGCCCATCCCGCTCTGGCTCGTTTCCGCCTTCATGGCCCTCGTGTTCTGGGGCGGTGCCTATCTCGCTTTCAACAGCGGCGGATTTCAGTCCGATGTCTTCAACCCGGCGCAAGTTTCGTGGACCGGCGGCGGCGCCGTGGCCAAAGGTCCGCCCGATCCCATGGTCGTGGGCAAACGCCTCTTCACCGCCAATTGCGTGGCCTGCCACCAAGCGACGGGCCAGGGTGTGGCCGGACAATTCCCCACGCTGGTCGACAGCGAATGGGTGGTCGGCGGCGATTGGGTCGGGGACAACCACCTCGTGCAAATTCTCCTGCACGGCTTGCAGGGTCCGATCCAAGTCAAGGGCGACACCTACAACGGCGCCATGCCGCCGTGGAAACAGCTCAAGGACGACCAGATCGCCATGATCCTCACTTATATCCGCAACGAATGGGGCAACAGTGCGCCGCCCATCACCGCCGAGCAGGTGGCCAAGCTGCGCGAGGAAACCGCCGACCGCACCGAGCCTTACACGCAGGCGCAGTTGCAAGCCATCCCCGCAGTGACCTTCGAATCCGCCGCCCCGCCCGCCCCCGAGGGCGAAGCCGCTCCCGCGCCCGCCGAAGGCGAAACTCCCCCGGCCGAACCGACCGAAGCCGAACCTGCCGCAACCCCCGCCGCCGCCTGACCATGCGCCGACTCTTCCCATTTTTGCTCCTCGCCCTGCTCGCGCTCGTCGCCATCGCGCCCGAAGCGTCTGCCGAAGTTCGCGAGACCAATCTCTATTGGGCACCCGAAGCCGCCACCGTCGGAGCCAAGAAAGTCGACACGCTCCTCAACTTCATTTTCTACCTCACTGCCGCGGTCTTCGTCCTCACCCAGACCGTCTACATCTACTACTTGGTCAAATACCGCAAGCGCCCCGGATCGAAAGCCTACTACAGCCACGGCAACAACAAGCTGGAGATCATCTGGACGGCCATTCCCACGGCGATTTTCCTCGGCCTCGTCATCTACAGCAACCGCCTCTGGGCCGAACTGCACCGCCCGGCGCCGGAAGATTCGGTCAAGGTCGACGTGGTCAGTTACCAGTTCGGCTGGGACATGCGTTATGCCGGGGCGGACGGACAACTCGGCAAGGTCGACGTGCACAGCTACTCGGTCGACAACCGCTTCGGCCTCGTGCCCGACGACGCCGCGGGCGACGACGATTTTTCCAGCACGGAACTGGTCATTCCGGTCAACCGCCCCGTGCACATCTACCTCCACTCGCGCGACGTCATCCACTCGTTCTACGTCCCGGAATTCCGTCTCTACCAGGCCGCGGTGCCCGGACGCACCATCGCGTGGGTCTGGTTCGAGCCGACGCGCACCGGCAATTTCGAACTCGCCTGCAGCCAAATCTGCGGGTCGGGTCACTACAACATGAAAGCTCCCATCCGCGTCGTCTCGCAGGAGGAGTTCGAGAAATGGCAGGCCGGCAAGATCGAGGCCAAGGCCGAGGAAGCCAAAGCCGCCGCGGACGCGCGCGCCCTGCGCACGTCCACCGCTTCCACCCATCCGGCGGGGGATGCCCCGCGTAACCAGAACAAACTATGAGCACGAGCGCCACGACCTTCGTCCCCGATGCCGGCCAACCGGCCGCCGATCACGAGCACCATCACGGACACGAGCAGAGCTTCTTTTTCAAATACATCTGGTCGCTCGACCACAAGATGATCGGCCTGCAATACCTGTGGACTTCCTTCTTCTTCCTCTTCATCGGCGGCCTGCTGGCCATGGGCATCCGCTACCAGCTGGCTTACCCCGGCGTGCCGGTCCCGCTCATCGGCTCCCTTCTGCCGTCCACCATCGCCATCGACGGCGTCATCCTGCCCGGCGGCTACAACATGTTTTTCACCATGCACGCCACCGTCATGGTGTTCCTCGTGGTCATGCCGCTGCTCATCGGCGGCTTCGGCAACTACCTCATCCCGCTGAAAATCGGGGCAGGGGACATGGCTTTCCCCACGCTCAACGCCATGAGCTACTGGCTCTATGTCCTTTCCGGCATCATCATCATCGCCAGCTTTTTCGTCGACGGCGGGGCCGCGCAGTCGGGTTGGACGGCCTACGCGCCGCTCAGTTCCACCGCGGCCTACAACAACAATACGCAGATCGGACAAAGCCTTTGGTGCGTCGGTCTGTTCGTCAACGGTCTCTCGTCCATCGCGGGCGCGACCAACTACATCACGACGATCGTCAACATGCGCGCCCCGGGCATGACCATGTTCCGGCTCCCGCTCTCCGTCTGGGCCCTCTTCCTCACCGCGTGGCTCCTCATCCTCGCCGTGCCGGTGCTTTCCGCCGCGGCGGCCATGCTTTTCACCGACCTCAATTTCGGCACCACCTTCTTTGCCGCGCAGGGCGGGCAACCGCTCCTCTGGCAGCACCTCTTCTGGTTCTTCGGTCACCCCGAGGTCTACATCATGATCCTCCCGGCCATGGGTCTCGTCTCGGAAATCCTCCCCGTCTTCGCCCGCAAACCCATCTTCGGCTACAAAGCCATGGTCTGGGCCATGGTGGCCATCGGCTTCCTCGGCTTCATCGTCTGGGGCCACCACATGTTCGTCAGCGGCATGAACCTCACCCTCGGCGCCGCCTTCTCCGTTTCGACCATGATCATTGCCGTGCCCTCGGCCATCAAGACGTTCAACTGGATGGGCACCGTCTGGCGCGGCTCGATCGAATTCACCACGCCGATGCTCTTCGCTTTGGCTTTCGTCTCGATGTTTGTCATCGGCGGACTGAGCGGCATCTTCATGGCCTCCACGCCGGTCGACCTGTTCGTCCACAACTCCTACTTCATCGTCGCCCACATCCACTACGTGCTCTTCGGCGGCAGCCTCTTCGGCGCTTTCGCCGCGATCTACTTTTGGTATCCGAAAATGTTCGGACGCATGATGAACGAGACGTGGGGCAAGATTCACTTCTTCGCCACCTTCATCTTTTTCAACCTGACCTTCTTCCCCATGCACAACCTCGGGTTGGGCGGCATGATGCGCCGCATCGCCGACCCGACCGTCTACGAGCACCTGCGCGCGTTGCAGCCGATCAACATCTTCGTCAGTTGGGCCAGCTTCGGCATGGGACTGGCCACCTTCATCTTCATCTGGAATTTCATCTGGAGCCTGCGCCATGGCAAACCGGCCGGCAAAAATCCGTGGAACGCGACCACGCTGGAATGGACCGTCCCGTCGCCTCCCGGCCACGGCAACTTCGACCACACCCCGACCGTCTACAACGGACCTTACGAATACAGCGTGCCGGGCATGGACAAAGACTACCTCCCGCAGAACGAGAAAGCCCCCGAGGGCGCGCGGTTGGAAGTGCATTGAGGCGAGATATGAGCCGCAGGGTTTCTTCTTCCCTCGGTAGGGACGGCTCCAGCCGTCCGCTGGCTTGTCCGGAGGGTAGGGGCACGCGGCTCGTGTGCCCGTTTGAAACGAGGCGGACGAGCGGGCCGCTCGTCCCTGCCTTATGAACCACTACGGCACCGCCCGCACCCTCGTCTTCGCCTACGCCGTGGCCACGGCGGTCGCAGCGTTCATCCTCCTGCTCAGCGGCGGGTTGGTGACCTCGAAAGGCGTGGGCATGACCGTGCCCGACTGGCCGAACAGCTACGGCTACAACATGTTTCTTTTCCCGCTCTCCCGCTGGGTCGGCGGCATTTTTTACGAGCATGTCCACCGCCTTATCGCTTCCGGTGTCGGGCTCATGACTATCATTCTGGCCATCTCGCTTTGGATGGCCGAGCCGCGCAAATGGGTCCGCGTCCTCGGCTACGTCGCGGTGGCCACCGTCATCGTGCAGGGCGTCCTCGGTGGGTTGCGCGTCACCATGATCCTCGATGAACTCGGCATCTTCCACGGCATGCTGGCGCAGGCCTACATTTCGCTACTCGTCGTCATTTGCATCGCCACGAGCAAAGCCTTCGCCACCGGCGGTGCGCGCTGGCGCTGGCACGCGCCGGGCCTCATGCGCTGGGCGGTGGTGCTGACCATTCTGGTCTACGTGCAGCTGGCGCTCGGCGCCACCATGCGTCACGAGCATGCCGGGCTCTCCATCCACGACTTCCCGCTGGCCTACGGGCAGCTCTGGCCGATGGTCAATGCCGAGCAATTGGCCGCGATCAATGCGCAACGCATCGCCTCCGGTGAGGTGCCGACGACCATTGCCCAGATCCATTTGCAAATGCTGCATCGCTTGATGGCTGTCGTCCTCGCAGTCCTCTTCATCACCTACGCGTGGAAAGCCCGCCGCGCCGCCATGGGCGTGCGTCATGCCTCCCGCTGGTGGGTGGCGCTCGTCATCGTGCAAATCGCCCTCGGCGCCTGGACCGTCTGGTCGAACAAAGCCGCCGATGTCACCACGGCCCACGTGGCCGTGGGCGCCCTGATCTTGTTTTTGGGGGTCGCCCAGTGTTTCCTCCTCGGAGCCTTCTCTCCACGGGCCGCCGAGCTCAAACGGGAGAAAGAAAACCTCGTGCCCGCCTGATGAAATCCGCCGTCCAGTCCCGCCCCCGCCCGGCCACCGCCGCGGCCGACCTCATGGAATTGGTCAAGGCGCGCCTGAGCCTGCTCACCGTGGCCACCGCCATGGCCGGATTCGCCCTCGGGGTCAAGGACACCTGGAGCTGGCTGCTCCTTGCGGCCACTCTGGCCGGCACGGCCCTCAGCGCAGCCGGTGCCGCGGCGCTCAACCAATGGTGGGAGCGCGACTTCGATGCGCGCATGAAACGCACGCGTGACCGTCCGCTGCCCGCCGGACGCATGGCCGCGTCCGATGCTTTGCTCACCGGCGCCGTGCTCTCGGTCAGCGGCGTCCTCATTCTCGCGCTTTTCGCCAACCTCCTCGCCGCCGGCCTCGCCGCCGCCACGATCATTTTTTACATCTTCGTTTACACGCCGCTCAAGCGCGTGACGGAACTCAACACCATCATCGGCGCGGTGCCCGGAGCGCTTCCGCCCCTCATCGGCTGGACCGCCGCCCGCGGATCGATCAATGCCGAAGGGTTGACCTTGTTCGCCATCCTTTTCCTCTGGCAGATGCCGCACTTCCTGGCCATCGCGTGGCTCTACCGCGCGGATTACGCGCAGGCCGGATTCAAGATGCTTTCGGAAAATGACGAGAGCGGCGCCGTCACCGGACGCCAAGCCTTCATCTACGCGCTGGCCCTGCTCGCGGTGAGTCTGTTGCCGTCCGTGTTCTTCGACTACTCGGCTGTCTATTTCTACGGCGCCCTGCTCCTCGGCGCGGGCTTCGCCTCCATGGCGGCCAATTTCGCGGTGAGCGGCGGCTCGATCCCCGCGGCCCGTTGGCTTTTCCTCGGTTCCATCGCCTACCTGCCGCTCCTGCTCGGACTGATGGTCCTGGCCCGATGAATGAATCCTCCCGATGCCAAAACCCGCCAAGCCAACCGTCGCCTGCTCGCCGGAATCGCGGTCTTTGCCGTGCTTCTCTGCGCGCTGGTGATTGTCTGGAAGACCTTTTTCACCTGAAATAACCGACCATGAGCACCGCCGCCCTGACCGCCCACGACAGTCCGTCCGACCACCACGCCTCGCAGCGCACGGCGGTCTTCGGCATGACCATCTTCCTCGCCTCCGAGGCCATGCTCTTCGCCGGACTCATCGCCGGCTACATCGTCCTGCGCCTCAGCTCGCCCGCCTGGCCGCCTTCGCCCGATCTTCCCGCGTTGCCCGTCGTGCTCACCGGCATCAACACGGTCTTCCTCATCGCCAGCAGCTTCACTTACCACGCCGCCGAGGTGGCAGTGAAGAAAGGCAAGCGCGGTCTTCCCTGGCTTGTGCTCACGGTGTTTCTCGGAACCCTCTTCCTCGGGATCCAAGCTTACGAGTGGTATCACATGCACCACGAAGGTCTGTGGTTCAACAAAGGCGGAGCCTACGGCGCGTCGTTCTTCGTCCTCACCGGGTTCCACGGACTCCACGTGCTGGTCGGGGTGCTGATGATCGCCTGGGCGCTGATCCGCCAACTCGGCGGTGCCTACACCGCGCAGAGCCACACCTATCTCGTCCTCGCCGGCATGTATTGGCACTTTGTCGACGTGGTCTGGTTGTTCCTTTACTCGGTGCTTTACCTGGTTTGAACGACCACCCCCAGGAAGACATCGTTGCTTCGCGCATGCGCGGGCTGGCCTGGGCCGGCGCTTTTCTCGGCTTTGTTCTCGCCGTGGCCATGGGTTACTCGATGTGGCAGACCTCCGTCCGCCGCGACGTGGAGAAACTTCCGGTTATCCGTGCGGTGCCGGACTTTTCCCTGACCGACCAGAACGGCCAAACCGTGACCAAGGACGACTTGCGCGGCCACATCTGGATCGCCGACTTCATCTTCACGCGGTGCGCGGGGCCGTGTCCGCTCATGACCGCGCGCATGCTCGAAATGCAAAAGGCGCTGGTCAAAACCCCCGAGGTCAAACTCGTCTCGGTCACGGTCGATCCCGAATACGACACGCCCGAAGTGCTCAAAGCCTACGCCGAAGCCAACTTCGCCGACCCCGACCGCTGGAAATTCCTCACCGGCGACAAAGCCGTGATCGAGAAGCTCGTGACGGAAGGTTTCATGCAGCATCTCTCGGAAGAAAACGGCGAACCGGTCCACGGCACCATGTTCCTCATCGTCGACGGCCACGGCATGGTCCGCAGCGCCCGGATGCTCGAGGATCCCGAGCTGATCCCCAAGGTTCTCATGGATACGGGGAATCTGCTGCGGGAGCAGGGAGCTGCCGAAGCTACCGATCGGTAGGGACGGCTGGCCCAGCCGTCCGCACGCTTTCGGAAAGGCAGCGGTCCGCTGGGCCAGCGGACCCTACCGGCGACTTGCCCTCGTTCACGGTGGAAGCTATTTTTCCAGCGTGAAACTCCTCGCGGTCATCCTCGCCACCTTCCTGCTCAACGCCCCCGCATGGGCTTGCGCCGGTTGCCGCGTGGTCAGCGAGGATGCCGAGGTCACCACCGTCATGGCCGGATTCGCCTTTTCATGGGGTGTCATTGCCATGCTCGCCTTCCTCTTCGCCCTGTGCAGCGGGCTGGGGTGGTTCGTCATGAAGACGATCAAGGCGGTCGACGCGCGTCACGGATCCGCCGGATGAGCGTCACCGATCTGCCGGCGGTCAACGCCACGCTCAATACCATCTGCACCCTGTTCCTCCTCGCGGGGTGGTGGTTCATCAAACACGAGCGCAAACAGCAGCACATCATCTGCATGGTGTCCGCTCTCACCGTTTCGGCCGTCTTTCTCGCTTGCTACGTTGTCTACCACTACCACGTCGGCTCGATCCGCTTCACCTACGAGCACCCGGTCATCCGTCCGCTTTACTTTTTCATCCTCATCACCCACATCATCCTCGCCGCCGCCATCGTGCCGCTGGTCTTGATGACCGTGATCCCCGCCCTGCGTGCCCGCTTCGACCGCCACCGCAAATGGGCCCGCATCACCCTGCCACTCTGGCTCTACGTCTCGGTGACCGGCGTCATCGTCTACCTGATGCTCTACATCTGGTTCCCCTCGGCGATGTTGGCCGCGTAGAAATTTCCAGCGAACCCTTGTAGCGGCGGTCTATGACCGTCGGTGCCATGGAAAGCGATAAGGTTCCGACGCTCATAGAGCGCCGCTACAACTCCGGGGTTTTGACATTGTCCCCCAATTGTCAGACATTGACGCGATGAGCCCGACCCTTCTCAACACGCGCGAGCTTTCGAAGTCCACGGCCCGCGTTTTGCGGGATCTGCCCAAGCCCGGACCGCGGGTCATCACGCGGGGCAACAAGACAGTCGGCATTTTGATTCCGGCGGCCGGTGATCGTTTGGAGGAAGACCTCGATCTGCTGCGCCGGATGGAATTGGGCCGTGCGCTTGGGGCGGTCCAGCGTGAAGCCGTGCTGCACGGGTCCGACCGCCTGACCATGGCGCAGATCAACGCCGAGATTCGCGCGGCCTTGTGCTGAAACTTGAATTGCCCGACCCGGATGACCTGATCTTTGTCGTTGTCGCTTGTGCCACGGATGAACGCGTCATCGTGACAGGCAATCCACGTCATTTTCCCGAAGCCGCGATGCGCAAGCTCGGTGTGACCATCCTTTCCCCGCGTCAAGCTCTCGAGAGGCTCGAAGCGATGGCAGGATAAGAAACTGCCTCGTTGCTTTTTGTAGCGGCGGTCTATGACCGTCGGTGCCTTGGAAAGCGATAAGGTTCCGACGGTCACAGACCGCCGCTACAACCTATGGAAATTGCGGCAAATCCGCGTCATCTTCCCAAAAACGCGCTGCGCAGTCTCTGCGGTCTCGGGGAGCACGCGCGCCCTCGCGCGTGACGCCGTGCGCCCCGCGCGGCGTTTGAACCCGATCAGGTGCCTTCGAAATACCCTACGGCAAATCCGCGTCGAAGTGCGCGAGGTCTTGGAACTCGGCGAAGCGTTCGAGGATGTCCTTCTGCTCGACCGAGCGCATGCGTTCGAGGCTGAAGGCTTCGACGTTGTAGCTGGCCAGCACGCTGCCGACGACGACAGCGGTCTTCAAAGTTTTGAAGCTGACCTCATGGTTGCCGCGGCTCGCGAGGTAGCCGGTCAGGCCGCCGGCAAAGGTGTCGCCTGCACCCGTCGGATCGTGGATATCTTCGAGCGGGTACGCGGGACAGCTGAAGAAATCGCCGTTCTCTCCGAAGAGGAGACAGCCGTGTTCGCCCTTCTTCACCGCGACGATGCGCGGTCCGAGCGCTTGGATTTTTTTGCCGGCCTTGATCAGGCTGGTTTCCTTGGTCAGCTCGCGCGCCTCGCTGTCGTTGAGGATGAGCATGTCGACGCGCTTGAGCAGATCGAGCAAGGCCGGTTGCGCGATGTTGATCCAGAGGTCCATCGTGTCGGCGATGACGAATTTCGGCTTTTCCATCTGGTCGAGAACTTGCAGCTGCAGCTCCGGCGCGATGTTGGCCAGCAGGACGAAGTCGTTCGCTTTGAAATGTTCCGGCAACGTCGGCGAGAAAGTTTCGAAGACATTGAGCGCGACCGAGCGGGTTTCGCGCGTGTTCATGTCCCACATGTATTCGCCGGACCAACGGAATGTTTTCCCCGCCGCCCGCTGCACGCCCTCGAGGTTGATCCCGCGGTCTTGCAGGAAGCTCCAGTGATCGGCCGGGAAATCCTCCCCGACGATGGCCACCAGGTTGACCGGCGAAAAATACCCGGCGGAGACCGCCGCGTAGGAGGCCGAGCCCCCGAGCAGATCGAAACGTTCCTCGACGGGTGTTTTGACGTCGTCGAGCGCGATGGAACCAACAATGAGAACGGACATGGGACGGTCAACCTAGGAGACCCCGCGCGAGGCCTCAAGGTCAAAGCGAAGCGGCGTCCCTGACCTTGTGACTACGGTCTGCAACAGTCCTCCGGGCGGCGCGGTGGACCTTGTGTCCACCGACCGCAACAGGTCCGATCACCGGCCACGCACCTGCGAAAGCGGATACGACGAAAACGTCCCCGCATAAACACGCGGGTCGAAGAGCAAACACCCCGCCGCCCGATGGAGCGCCTCGCGCAGGCTGCCCGCAATCTCATCCGGCGACCGCGCCGCCGGTCCGCGCACCGCCAGATGCACATGGTCTGGCATGACCGCCAACGAATGCACGCCCGGACGGGCTGTGCCTGCATCGCCCGCTCGCCAGCCCCTCGCTCCATGCCCGCACCGACGCCGTCACCTTCGGCAGAAAATCCTCGCGGCCGATCCGCCAGATCCGCGCGGTCCAATTGCGTGGCGATGTAGCGCAACACGACGTCGAGCGTGTTTTCCCCGAGAGATCGCAAAGCGACCTTGCGCTCGAAGCCATCACGCCATCCCGTCTTGCGCAGCGCATGATCCAGCCGCCCCTTGGCCCGTGCGGCGACGAATTCCGGCGAGACACTCCCGAGTAACTCGAAGTGTTATCAGGCAGCGACGGTCATAGACCGCCGCTACAAGTTTTGATCGGGTTGTAGCGGCGCTCTATGAGCGTCGGTGCCTTTCCCCCTTTGCAACGAGGGTAGCCCCAGTTACTCCCAAACCACACCCGCCCACGTGCGGGTTCGGGGACTCCCCAGCGTCTCGAAGGTGAATTGGACGAGATCCGGCTGCCAACGCTGCGCGATGCGGCGCAAGCCGTCGATGGCCCACGCCGCGTCGAGCGAAGCGAGGAAATCGTCGCCAGGCAGGGGAGGGAACGCCGCGCCACTCTTCGGCCATCCGGTCCATGAATAAGCGATGCGGTGGACGAGGTCTGTCCGCCGCGTGCGCATGGCGCAATCTGGCCTCCTCCGTCCACGGGGACAAGCCCCGCGGCGCGGTGACTGGGGGCGGCGCGGTGGACCTTGTGTGAAGAGAGGGATGAGGGCGGGAGACTTGAAACCTGAGTGAGGTGTCTGGCGGCGCGGTGGACCTTGTGTCCACCGACCGCAACAGGGCCCATCCTCCGACCACCGCCCCCAGCTCGCTGTAGGCGAGCGCAACCGAAGCACCCCCCAAAAGGTTCCCCCGCAACCCCTTATCCGCAAACCTGGGTAGGGCGCGACGTCCCCGGCGCGCCGCTCCTCCAAATGTGAACTTTTCCGATTTTTGTAAAAATTCCGTAACTTCCCGTTGACAATCGCTTCTCCGCGTCGCAAATTTTTTTCCATCTGGCAGTCGTCGTTGGACGCGCTGTCGATGACTAAACCCTCAAACCCCAAAACAAAAACTCCTCTCATGAAAAAAATCCTCACCGCGGCGGTGGCATCCGTCGCTCTCTCCTCGGGCGCTTTTGCGCAATGGTCTGACATTAGCGTCAATGCCGGTGACGACGGCTTCACCGGTTGGACTGAAGCAAATACCTCCGGCGACGGCGGACTAAACGGCCGCTTCACGGCAGCCTCTGGAACCGGTATGGACACGAGCGGTGTGTCTTGGGGGCTTTACGCTAACTCTGGTCAAACTGCGGCCAACATTTACGCGTTTTCCTCCTCCTTGCCGGTGGGCGGCTATGTCGAGATCGATATTTCCCTCGGCTTCATCAACAGCGGTGGAACCATCGGCTTCGCTTTGCAAAATAGTTCCGCGGTCAATCGTTTCGAGGCTTATTATATTGGTGACGACGCCACGGATTCCTTCAAACTCAACGACGCTGGTGGTCAAGAAAACGTCACAGGGGTCGACACTTCTTTTGATTCTTCCACATGGAATAGTGGGAGTCCCAGCTTTCAGACCGTCCGTTTCACCTTGGGAACTGGTAACACATACAATCTTTCCTTCAATGGAACGGACGTTTCCAATACCGGTTTGACGATCACGGCTTCTGATATTTCGCAGATCCGCATCTTCAATTTTAATGCGGGTGGTGGAGATCCGGACAACAACCAATACTTCAACAACCTCGAGGCCGTTCCCGAGCCTTCGACTTACGCTCTACTCGCGCTAGGCGCGGCCGGTCTTGGCGCTCACTTGATCCGCCGCCGCCGTCGGTAACGATCGTTAGCAAGACGAGTTTTCCCACCAAACCCGGTTCCGTTCGCTGAGCCGGGTTTGTCTTTATTTTCAGGTAGGGACGAGCGGCCCGCTCGTCCGCTTGATTGCAGCGGACACGCGAGCCGCGTGTCCCTACCTCTTGTCCGACTCCGATCGCAAAACCTCCAACGCCTGCGGATGCCCCTGATCTGCTGCGCGCTGCAACCACACTTGCGCTTCCTCGCGCCGCGCGGCGAACGTCTCGCCGAATTGGTAAAGAGAAGCCAAAGCAAATTGGCATTCCGCATCGCCGTCCTCCGCCTGCTTCTTGAGAAGCGCCTCAGCCGCACTCTCGTCCTTGGATAAACCGCGGCGGCCTCGGGCGTAAGCTGTGGCCAGCGTCAGGGCAGCATCCGTGCTGCCTGCCTCCACTGCTCGTTTCAGCATAGCCAAACCTTCTGCCTGCTTGGACGGATCTTCGGATTGCAACATAATCATGCCAACGGCCGATGTGGCCTTGGGATGCGAATTCGCTGCTGCTTTTTGCGCCCATTGAAGAGCGGCGACCGGATCTTTGTTTGTGCCGCGGCCGTCCGAATACATCGAGGCAAGTTCATACTCGGCGTCAGGCAAACCCAGTTCGGCGGCGCGCTTCATTTGGTCGAATGCGGTCGAAGGGGAGCGATCCATTCCCCGGCCAGCCAGCGCCATTTTTGCCAACTCGAAAAGTGCTTCCGCATAGTCTTGTTCCGCAGCGCTGCGTAGGAGGTCCATTCCTCGCTCCATGCGCACTGCATCATCCGGCGAGGCCACATAACTTTTGCCCAACTTCGTCTGAGCCCAAGCCTCGCCCCTCATGGCGGCCTCGTAGACCAGATCTTGCTCAGGTTGCGGCTCAAAACCTCGACCCAGCGAATCCGGGCGGCTCAAGTCGATGACTCCGCGCTCCGGATCCGGCAAGCGAACATTGTCCCACAAGGCCCATCCGCTCGGTTTGGGGTCGATACCGGGATGTTCATCCGCGAGGGGCTCTGCAGGGCGCCGGCAACCGGTGCCCGTGGCCATGAGAACCGGCAAAACCGTGGCTGCCGTCATCCGCACAACGAATCGCATCAGCCCGCCACTCTAACCGCCGCCCCGCCGCCGCGCAATGAACGGCGACAAGCTCGTATCTTGACCAAACTCATCAAGTCATTGCCGCTCAACGCCCGGTAAAATGACGGAATTGTGACAAATGACAGTTGGCTTTTCCCCGCGGGATGCCAATTTTAAAACAATTAAAAATACGTCCACCCACCATGAAAACCCGCCTCCTCTCCCGATTCCTCGTTCCCCTCATTGCCGCCGGGGCACTTGCCGCCCCCAGCACGCACGCGCAAGTCTTGCTCGAAGAAAATTTCACCTTCACGGGGCCGCTGACAAGTAACGGTTGGACGGCCTTCAGCGGTGGTGGCACTGCGGTCATAAACGCCAACGCGCCGGGACTTACCTATCCCAACCTGCCCTCTTCCGGCTTGGGGAATGCGGCGGACCTAACGGCATCCGGCGAGGATATCAGCACCCCCTCTTTCCGAGGGGAACGTGGACGGAAACCTCTACACCTCTTTTCTTGTCAATGTCTCTTCCGCTGCTGCCGGTGGTGATTACTTCTACAGCTTTTACGCAAGTTCGGGTGGTTATTCGGCCGCATATTTGCGCAAGCCAGCGGCGCGGGGTTCCGGCTCGGCATCTTCCAAGAATAGCACGACTGTTGATTATGACGCTACCGAGTTAACTTCGGAACAACATATCTTGTTGTTGCCAAAATAACCCGCAACGCCGGGATCAATGATGACGTTGCCAACCTGTGGATCAACCCGGTGCTTGGCGGTCCAGAGACAACGGCCCTCGTCACCAGCACCTCAGGTAGGGGACCCGGTACCGATCGACAGATAGTCGCCCTCGGCCAAGGCGGGAGCACTCCGAGTCTCCGTGTGGGCAACATCCTCGTCGGCACCACGTGGGCCTCCGTGACGCCGACCTCTTCGCTGACTGTCCCCACCATCACCAGCTTCTCTCCGGCCGGGGGTCCTGCCGGCACGCCGGTCACTATCAACGGAACCAATTTCATCGGTGCGACCGAAGTTACCTTTAACGGCGTGACTGCCGGGTTCAGTGTCGACAGCAGTATCCAGATCACCGCCACTGTGCCGGCTGGCGCGACAGCAGGATTGATCCAAGTGACCACGCCGGAAGGCATCGCGGTGAGCCAGGACATATTCCTGCTGCCCACCGCCACCGTGACCATGCCCACAGAAATCAACGAAGGCGCCACCGCGACCGGAACGGTTACCCTGACGGAAGCTCCCGCATCAGACGAGATCTTCTCGCTCACCAGTTCGAGCCCTGCGGACCTCGTGGTGCCCTCTACTGTTACGGTCGCAACCGGCTTCGCCTCGGTGGACTTCGATATCGAAGCACCGCTCGACGGCGCGATCGATACCGATGTCGATGTGACCGTGACCCAGCTGCAACTGGCCACGCCGCTGCGCCAGCTACCACAACGGTGCGCAATATCGATGCGCCGACCGCTTCTCTTCCAGTTGGTGGCTACACGCAGGACTTCGCAACCTTTGTCGACGCTCCATCCTTGCCGCTTGGTTGGTCTGTGACTGCCGACGGCAGCGGCACAACCAAGCTTGATTACTCCGCATGGGAAATCCACTGCCACCGGCGTCGAATCCAGTTCAGCCACGGCTAACGTGTTCGGCTACCAGCGCACCAGCAGCACGGGTGTCGTCCAACAGATTTTGACCATGCGCAATGACACTGGTTCGGCAATCACCGACCTTACCGTCGCCTACACCGGACGTGGTGCGCGTCTGACGCAGAGCCGCATCACTTCGTACACCGTGTCAGTCGACGGTGTCGAGGTGTCAGCCTTGGCCTATAGACGGAAGACGGCGACGGCGTGTCCACGGCTGCCGCCCTGTCCGGTTTGAATATTGCCCCCAATCAGGTTTTCCAAATTATCTGGACTTCAGACCGTGGCCAACCGTCCGGGACAACCCCGCCAATCGGATCAGTGGTTTCAGACGACTATCCGGAGCAGCCTACTTTCGCCTTACGGCATCGCTGTCCGTTCCACTGGAAACTATCAGCGAAAACTCAGCCGACGCCAGTGCCGAGGTCACCGGCGATGGCGGATCGGTCGTTACCGCACGGGGATTCGTTTATGCGGAGACTACGGTCAACCCCGATCCCCTCATCGGCGGCACCGGCGTCATCAATGTGGTTGATCCGCTTTCTGAGTTGGGTGTCGATGAGCACGACCCTGAGCGGACTTAGCCCCGCCACCGAATACAGCATCAAAGCTTATGCCACAAACGCGGAAGGCACGACCTACACCACTGCCCAGACCTTCACCACCGTGGCCTTACCCGCCTCGTTTACAGGCAGCTATTTCAACGCTTTCAACAACTTCACCGGAACCGACTCGCTCCCCGGAGAATGGTCCGCCATCTCTAGCACGGGTATCCAAACTTATATCAGCGACTGGACATCAGGTTCCTCCACGGCCGGCTTTTGCGGCCGGCGTCACAGCTCCCGGAGTGCTCGGCTACACGCATACCTTGGGCACGGGAACGCTCACGGTCACGCTGCGTTTGGTCAACGACACGGGTGCACCTATCACCGACCTCAACGTACGCTACCTCGGGCGCGTCGAGGCTACCTCGAATACCCGTTTTCCGACATGGACTCGTGACCGTGGCTGGCACCCGAGTCTCTTGATTTAGCTTACACGACTGAAGTCGGCTTCGACGAAACCAAAAACGGCCGCCATCAGCGGACTCAACATTGCCGAAGGTGAAACCTTCACCATCACGTGGGTTTCGGACCGCGGTCTGCCCTCCGTTTTTCCTCGCGTCGCATTGGCTTAGCCGATGTCGTTGTCAGCACTTCGGAGATAGTCGATCCCGTCATCGACGTGGCCGGTTCGCTGACTTCGTTCGCCGCGACCGAGGGCAGCCCGTCCGACGCCCAAACCTTCACCGCGGGCGGCAGCGCGCTCAATGGCGACATCATCGTCACCGCTCCGGCCGACTATGAAGTTTCGACCGATGATGTGACCTGACCGGTTCCTCGGTGACCCTGCCTGTCTCCGCCGGCACGGTGCCCGCGACAACAGTTTATGTGCGTATCACTGCCACGGCACCGGTTGGCAATCCGGCCGGGCTAGTGACCATCGCCTACTAGCGTTGGTGCCACGGCACAAAACATCGCCGTGACCGGCACGGTCAGCGGCGGGTGGCAGTCTACGACGACTGGGCCGACAGCTTCGGCCTCGACCCGACGGCCACCACCGGCCCGACCGCCGGTGCCCCGACCGCCGATCCGGATGGCGATAGTTTCAACAACCAGCAGGAATACGCGTTCGGCACCAATCCGACCGAGGGCACGCCGTCCTTGCTCAGCACGGAAACTGTTTCTGGAAACTTGACCGTGACATGGCTCGAACGCGCCGGCGTGACCTATAATGTGCAGAGCACGGTCAACCTTGCCACTACGCCATTCGCCAACGACGGCAGCGTCACGGTGGTGGCTGGCCCGACCGAGCCGGCGCCGCCGGCGGGCTACACCCGCAAGCAGTTCACGATCGCCGAGCCCGCCGGCAACGGCTTCTACCGGGTCACGGCAGCAACCACCGCCCCGTAAGGGCAAGACGTCACAGCCTTCACCAGACCCCGCGGCATCCGCCGCGGGGTTTTTGTTATCTGCGCAAATCGGTGAACGGAGCAATCGCTCCGTCGGCATCTACTAGCAATGCGCTGGCAGGCGGATTTCTGGGCTCGATCGGTGAAAGACAAAAGAGAACAGATTGACCTATTTTGTGCTGTTTTTTTTGCCGTGTTATGATTACTGGTGCTTGATAGGCGTAGCTTGTTGGGTGATGATACGAGTGTTCGTGGTCCGCTCATGCACTGTTGAACGGGCTGTTATCAGCCGAAGCTTACCCTAGTCAGTCGCCACCTCAAACATTTGCGAAATGAGACTAAACCACGTAGCGGTAGCGATGAGCCTTCTGGCGAGCCATGTCTGGGCTCAGGCAACAACTGGGATTTTGGCTCATTGGACTTTTGAAAGTAATCCTCTCCCATCCTTGGTCACCACGAACTCAATCGGGCCGATCACACCCGAGATTGGCGCGGGTGAGTTGCGCGGGCGCCACAACTCGGCCAGCACAAGATGGAGCACGACCGTCTCGGGAAACGGTTCCGCGCGCTCCCTCAATGCCAACCGCTGGGCTGTCGGTGATTACTATGAATTCGCCGTTCCGTTGCAGGGGGACGGTCGCATTGCGGTCGAGTGGCATCAGGCGCGAAGCGGCTCAGGTCCTCAGCAGTTCGCTCTCCAATACAGCACGGATGGCGACACGTTCCAGGAAGCTTCCAATTACACCCTCACGGACGCAACTTGGTATACGGGTCCGTTGGCGGTCCAACCGGAATCCATATTTTCCTTCGAATTTCCCGACGACCATCCGGCCAACCACCAGGCAAATATCACCTTCCGCCTGGTGGCGCTTACCGCCCCAAGCGGCACGTCGGGAACCAGTCGCATCGACAACGTTAAAATCACGCGCTTCAGCCGTTATCTCGTGACGGTGGCGGGGCAGCAAGTAGAGGTGGAGAAGTGGGGCTGGGGGCCAAAAGGAGTCATCTTTTTCAGCCACTCCGGGGATTTGGCGGGTGATTTCCGGGCGAATGCCGACTTGGTGCTTCAGCTCGTCGGCCCGGAATATTCCGTGTTCACTTGGACCTATCCGGAGGTAGAACCTTTCACTCAGGTCAATGCCACACTCAACGCGTGGGGCCGCAACGAACTTCCGCTGGAAAACCGGCTGCTTTTCCCGGGCATCGCGTCATCGGTTCTTGACCAACTGCGAACCCTGACGGGCATCGAGGATTTTTGCCTGGTCGGCAACTCGCTTGGGGCGGGTGTGTTGATGTCCGACTATGACACGCTGGTGGCGGATCCGCGTTGCAAGGTGGTGCTGATTTCTCCCACGGAGCCTTTTATTCCCCTGACTCTCCCGGCGAGCCTCGAAAAAATGTTGATGGTGTCCGATGCCTATAGCTCCCGGGAAAGGTGGTTGCGCCGTCCGGAGGACAAGGCGTTCTGCGCGCAGAACACCAACCTACCACTTCCTGCTTACAGCCCGGATCCCGGCCACATTATCATCAGCAACGCACTGGCCATCGAGTATGCCTTCAGTCTGGTCGGCCACGCCTTCCGACCGACGGGAACGGTGACCATGTTGCCGCCCGAATCGCCCGACGCGGCTTGGGGCAACTCCAGCACGCGGATCGGCTGGTTTGCATCCGTCGCTGCCGGTTCCGTGCGGCTTGATCTTTTCCGGGGCGGGGAACTTCTCGCCACAGTTGCGGAATCGATACCGAACAACGGCAACTTCTGGTGGCGTGTGCCCGGCACCTTGCCCGATGGAGCGGATTATTCACTGCGCCTCAGCAGTATCGGAACTCCCGACGACTCCGGCGGTCTCGAGACTTTGTTCAGTATCCGGACGATCGCCCTTGGTGATGCGGTGGGCGCACCGCATTTGTCATGGACGACGGGCGATGAGGCTCCGTGGTATGGGCAAGCCAAGGTTGCCTATGGCGGCGGGACGGCGGTGCAAAGTGGCAGAATCACACATAACGAGACCTCTTGGTTTGAGATCCCATTGACAGGACCCGGGACCCTGAGTTTCGACTGGCGGGTTTCCAGCGAACGCAATTACGACTTTCTCGTTTTCTCGTTTCCCGGGACATCCCAGAGCATCTCGGGCGATGTGGCTTGGACCACAATGACGATGGAAATTCCGGCCGGCGAAGTGGTTGTCCGCTGGGCTTACGAGAAAGATGAAATTGTTTCCTCGGGAGAAGATGCAGGTTGGGTCGACAACGTCCAATTCATTCCGGAGATCGTTGACGGCCTCCCCGGCGCGTGGTGGGACCAATACTTCGGGACCACCCTAGGTGTTTCCGCGGGTTCAGACTCCGATGGGGACAGCTTCACCAACGAACAGGAGTACGCCTTCGGAACCAACCCAACAGAGGGCAATGGCTCGCTGCTCAAGGCGTCAACCGATATCGCTGGAGACATGGTCGTGGCCTATATCGAGCGCGACACTGGGGTGACTTACGAGGTGCAGTCGGCGACCAACCTCAATACCGGTCCATGGGTGGCGGCGGGTATCGTGCCCACGACATCGGCGGATCAAGACGGGGTCCCGACGGGCTATACCCGCAAGCAGTTCACGATCGCCGAGCCCACCGGCAACGGCTTCTACCGGGTCACGGCGACGACGTCGCCGTGAGGTGGCGGGTCGATGGTAAAAAGTAACGAGTCAGAACTTCACAAAACCCCGCGGCCGAAACGCCTCGGGGTTTTTGTTACGATGCGCTCGGCCGTGAGTCTCGACTGAGGTGTAGCGGCGGTCTGTGACCGTCTGTGCCTAAAACACGACAAGCGTCCGACGGTCACACACTGCCGCTACAAATAAGACCAAACACGAAAAGTTTTTTGACTTCTCAACACCATCGGTAGGGTCGGCGGCCCAGCCGACCGCTCGGCCTAATCTGAATGGCTGCGGCCCGCTGAGCCAGCGGGCCCTACCAGGCGAGGGGTTTGCTTAAGTCCAAAATCTTTTGGGAGTTGGTATAAGACGCTCTCCGCAGCGCCCCCTTCTTTGACAAAGCAGCTCCACTGGGCTTGATTGCCCTTATTCCAATTCGGCGAGCCGTGTCCGGCCGAACCTCTCCCGTGAACACGACCGCGCACAACGTCCTCCCAGCTTCCGAAGGTCATGGTTTATCTCATTCGACGGGTAGGCCGGTGCAGTTGCAGTCG
Organism: uncultured Verrucomicrobiae bacterium; assembly: GCA_963776165.1. Classification (GTDB taxonomy): domain Bacteria; phylum Verrucomicrobiota; class Verrucomicrobiia; order Chthoniobacterales; family JACTMZ01; genus JACTMZ01. Next base: position 352,804 of record CAVZLI010000008.1, on the reverse strand, counting down.
AGGCAGACGGACGGCTGGGCCAGCCGTCCCTACCGGGCCAGCGGGCCCTACCTCGGAAGCGCTTTCGCACTTGGTGCGCTCTTGATGTTTCTCACCGTTCTCCCATCGCTTGCGCAATACGATCCGCCGGCCGGCTACTACACGACGGCCGAAGGCCTCACCGGTCTCGCCCTCAAAGCCGCGCTGCATGACATCATCGACGACCACGCGTCCATTGATGCCGAGTCGTTCATGGCGCTGCGCACGCTGGACCAGGACCCGAACAACACCAACAACGTGATCGCCATTTACAGCGGCACGAGCGAGCCGAAGTTTGCCGACGGCGGACTTACGTGGAACCGCGAACATTGCTGGCCGCTGGCTTTCGGGATCGGCAGCGAAAACTCGCTCACCGGGGCGGACCTCTTCAACCTCCGTGCTTGCCTCACCGGGGTCAATCAAACACGCGGCAGCCGCACCTACGGACAAGCGAGCACCAACCATCCGACCGATCCCGCCGTCGCCCCGCCCGGCGCGCCCGAGTGCCTCTACGATGCCAGCGGCGGCCAAGGCTCGATGTGGACCCCGCGTCCCTCGGAGAAAGGCGACCTCGCGCGCGCCATGTTCTACATGGCCGTGCGCTATGACGGATCCGATCCGGGCTCGGTCGATCTCGAGCTCGGCGACGAGCCAAATTCGTCGCAAGCCGTTTTCGGCAACCTGACCACGCTCCTGCAGTGGCACCTCGATGATCCGGTCAGCACGGAGGAGCGCCGCCGCAACGATCTCATCCACGACCGCTACCAGGGAAACCGCAACCCGTTCGTCGATCGTCCCGAATTCGTGGCCAAAATCTTCGGCGCCCCGGAGCTGCAAATTGCCATGGAGCGCTCGGCCTATGACGAAGGAACCTCGGCCATCGCGACGCTGCGTATTCCGGCGTCGGCTGTCGCCCCGCTCGATATCCGCCTTATCGCCACGGGCGATGGCACCGAGGTCTCCGCGCCGTCCGTGGTCACCATTCCCGCCGGTCAGGCCTCGGCGCAATTCACGGTCAGTTTCCTCGCCGATGGCGTCGCCGACGGTGCTCAGCAAGCCGGTTTGGCCGCTTGGGCCGAGGGCTACACCAGCACGTTGTTCGCGCTGGCCGCGCTTGATGTGGACGGCGGCCCATCCGTGTCGTCGCCGGTCATCGCCGGCGCCGGTCGCTACGGGCAAGATTTCGATGCTTTGCCGGCCACCGGGACCAACGCGTGGGCGGACAACGCCACGCTTTCCGGTTGGTCCGCCCAGCGCACCGGTTCGGCCGACACGATCATGGCCGATAGCGGATCGTCCGGCGCCGGCGGGCTTTACAGTTACGGGACCACGGCATCGACCGAGCGCGCTTTGGGGTCGCTTGGCAGTGGGAACTCCTCCGCCGGTAGCTTCGCTTGGGGGGTGAATTTGCAGAACACCTCGGGCCGCTCCGTCACGCTCGCGGAGCTGGCCTACAACGGAGAGCAATGGCGCACCAGCGGATCTTCCGATGTGCATACCATCGCGTTTTCCTACCGCATTGGCAGCGGTGCGGTGACGGACCTCGCACCGACCAGCAATACGGGATGGACCAGCATGGCCGCTCTCGACTTTGCCTCGCCAATCACCGGCGGCACGGCATCCGCTTTGGATGGGAATGCCGCGCCGAATCGCAGCCCGCGGCAAGCTAACCTCGGGGTCACTCTTGCGCCGGGCGAATGGATCACGCTCCGTTGGCAAGACGCCGATCAGAGCGGGGCGGACCACGGTCTGGCTATCGATGACCTGCGCCTTGACTGGCGCATCGTTGCCGATGGAGATCTCCCCCAATGGACCGGATCCGCGCCTCCCTCCGGGAGGGTGGGGGACGCCTACACCCATGCGCTTGCCGCCGAAGGGGAACCCGCGCATTACGAGGTGGATGGACTTCCGCGCGGTCTGCAGATCGATTCCTCAACCGGATTGATCAGCGGCACGCCCACCGCCGCGGGCACCTTCAACGCCACGGCTTATGCGGTCAACTCCGCCGGTGCAGAGCGGACCACACTACTCTTTGTCATCGCCAAAATCCTTCCCGTCATCACCACCCCGCCCGTTGCCTCCACGCTCGCGCCCGGCCAACCGCTAGCCTCCGTCACGTTGAGCGGTGGAGTAGCCAGCGTGCCGGGAAGCTTCGCCTTCGCCTCGCCCGCGACGATCCCGCCGTCGGGTGTTTCGTCGCAAAATATCATCTTCACGCCGTCCGACACCGCCAACTATGACGTTGTAACGTTCGCCATTCGGGTCTCGGTCGATTACGGGTCCGGGTTTGAAGATCTCAGCAAGACCGGCTACGCCACCGGCAGCATCGCCATCGGTGGCATCGATTGGGACTTCACCGAGGCCCTCATCGGAACCGATGCGAGCGATTTCAAATACGGATCACGTTCCGTGCGCCTGCGCGGTTACGGAACGTCGGCGCTGACAATGCTGGCGGATCTGCCCGGCGGCATTGGTAGTATTTCTTTTGATCACCGCCGCTACGGCACCGACACGCAAATCTTGTGGGCCGTGGAATACAGCACGGATCAGGGTGCGAGTTGGATCGAAACCGGACGTTTCACGCCGGGCGAAAATGTCGCGACGTTCAACGCCACGCCCAATATTTCCGCTCCGGCGCGCGTGCGCATCCGCGCCGCGGTCGCCACCGGCACCTCCAACCGCCGTGCCAACATCGACGATCTCGTCATCACTAGCTACAGCGCCCCGGCGGGCACAACGTTCGGCCGGTGGAGCGGGGGATTATCGCCGACGCCCGAGTTGGTGCAGCACTACGCCATCGGTGGGGCAACCAACGCGCAATCGGCCGGTGAGACACCCGGCCACGCATTCGATGGCGCAACGCTCACCATCGAGGCCCTCGTGCGTACGAATGATCCCGCACTGCGCGTCCTCGGCCAGTCGAGCACCGATCTGGTCGCCGCGGCGTGGACAAACAACACCGTCACCGTCACCGACATCGCCAAAAAACCCGGCGATCCCGCCGACACCGCCCGCCGCGTCTTCAGCACCCCGCAAGGAACCAACGCCGCGAAATTCCTCCGCCTTCGTATCGAGCTCGATCCGTAATAAAGTAGAAGCGGCCTCCCTGCCGACGGCCGTTGCTTCTCACGACGATTTTTGTAGCGGCGCTCTATGAGCGTCGGAACCTATCAAACAGACGCCGGCGTTCCGCGAGGCGCCATCGGTCAAGGTGACTACCACCCGGTAGTAGTAACCGCGGTCCCACTCGCGGTATTGGACGACATCGAACCCGCGAACCGCCGGACTCGCCTCAAGCGAAGGAAAAATCCCCATGGCGGATCCCGGCGATTTCGCTTTCCACCGCCCGCAGAGATGCGCTCACCCCCTGATATTCGAGCCACGCATCGTATAACTCCGGCTTCTCCTCGTTATCGAATACATTGAGTCGTTTCCACGGCGCGCGCACGGCCTCGCCATGCTGACGATCCAAAACCTCCAACGCCTCGCGCAAACGATGACGCTCGGCCAGCAGTTCAAGAAGAACCGCCCCCGCCGCCCGTTTCTTATCCAACGTGATCACAAAGTTCAACCTACGCCCTGACCGCCGCGCAAGCAAGGCGGAGGGCGAAAGTGCCGTGTGACAAGTGACGAGTGACGAGTTTTTGTAGCGGCGCTCTATGAGCGTCGGAACCTATCAAACAGACGCCGGCGTTCCGCGAGGCGCGTGTGTTCCCCGGGACCGGAAGCCTCGCCGTCAAACGACTTCGTCTCCGAAAGGGATCTGATCCGTGGAGAGAACGGTTTTCACCAACTCACCTTCGCCGCAGACGGTCATCACGGGGAATCTCTTGAACCATCGGCCGGATGGAACAATGGGATTATACCAATGTCCCCATGCATTTGGACTTCACGGCATCGACCCGCGGCAGGGGCCGCTGGCCCAGCGGACCGGCTGCCTTATTTTTGGAAGGCACACGGACGGCTGGCCTCCTGCTCGTAGAGTCATACGGCTCGGAGAGGCCGGCCGTCCCCACCGAACATGGATAAAAGTCTGAAAGCTTCGGGACGTCGGTATAAGAGGACAAGCCACCAACAAAAGCCCATGAGGGAGGGGGGGATAAGGTGGGTTGCAAAACCTTGAAAATTCGGTTACGCCAACCGAGTTTTCAAGGTAGGCTTTGCCCATGATTTCTCGGACTGCCGATCTGGCCGAATTGCACGGATTGCTGCAGAGGCATCGCATTGTGGCCTTGGTCGGGGCGCGGCAGGTGGGCAAGACCACTTTGGCCAAGGATTATCTGCGCAAAAGGTCCCGCGGCGGACATTTTCTGGATCTGGAGAACCCGCAAGATGAGGCGCGTTTGGACGATGCCATGCTGGCCTTGAGACCACTGCGGGGTTTGGTGGTGATTGATGAAATCCAAAGACGGCCGGACCTCTTTCCGGTGCTCAGGGTGCTGGCCGACCGCCGGCCCAACCCGGCGCGTTTTCTCCTGCTGGGCAGCGCCAGGCCGGAACTGTTGCAACGCACTTCGGAATCGTTGGCCGGGAGGATTTACTATCAGGAGCTGGGCGGACTCTCGCTGGCCGACACCGGGGTGCGGCAGTCCGGGCGGCGGTGGGTGCGGGGCGGGTTGCCGCGTTCCTTTCTGGCCCGATCGGCTCGCGAAAGCTTCGAGGTGCGCTTGGGGTATATCCGCACGTTTCTGGAAAGGGATCTGCCGGCTCTCGGAATCCGCACTTCGCCCTCCACCATGCGCCGATTCTGGACCATGTTGGCCCACTATCATGGACAGACGTGGAACTCCTCGGAGTTGGCGCGCTCGTTCGGGGTGGCCGATACGACGGTGCGGGGCTACCTGGACCGTCTGGCCGCCGCTTTTGCGGTGCGCCTCCTGCCGCCTTGGCATGCGAACATTGCCAAAAGGCAGGTCAAAGCGCCCAAAGTCTACATTGCCGACAGCGGAGTGTTCCACGCCTTGTTGAATCTTCCGGAGGAGGCCGACGTCGAGTCTCATCCGAAGTGCGGGGCCTCGTGGGAAGGATTTGTCATAGAGCAAATCGTGCGGCGGCTGGGGGCGCGTCCGGAGGAGTGTTTTTTCTGGGCCACGCATGCCGGGGCCGAACTCGATCTGCTCGTGGTGCGCGGCCGGCGGCGCTACGGCTTTGAAATCAAGCGCACGGTCGCGCCCCGGGTCACCCCCTCAATGCAGCACGCTTTGCATGATCTGCAGCTCGTGCGTTTGGATATCGTGCATGCCGGCGACCAGACCTTCGAGCTCGGCCCCCGCCTGCGCGCGATGGCTCTGACGAGGTTGCTCGACGATCTGCCGCCGCTTTGAACAACGTCCACCGCACAAGATTGTCATAGCCGCCGCATCGAGCATGACCCTTGGCCCCGCGCCAAAACGTGGCATGGGCATCCTGCCCATGACCCCCGACAACATCGGCAAGATGCCGATGCCACCGCATACCACCCGCGCCCCCGCCGCGTTCCGTCCGGCTCCCTGCTCCCAGCTCCCCGCTAATTTTTTCCTCACCAATCCAGTCAAGATTCAGGCCTGCCGGGCGGGATATTTCGGATGATACGTTCGTTTTAACGGCCGCGAGACAAGCATTCATGGGGCCTGAGGGCAACTGGCAGGCGGACCCGTCTTGCCGCCCATTCTCATCCCTATTGTAAACATTTCGTAACATCTGTTTTTTCCCTTGCGGAGCAGAGAAAGTCGTTTGATTCTCCATCCACTGCAGCTTCTTGCTCCAAGTCCCAACACCCACCCTCTAAAACTAACCATGAATAAAAGTTACTACTCTAATTCGGCCTGATCGCATTCTTGCGGCCATCTACTCGGTCAAAATGCCACTGTATCACGAATAGCCGATGGAATCAATTACGTGGGAGTTACCGATTAACTCAACAACGGTTCGATCACCGTCACAATTGGTGCGGACTCCGACTTAGACTTCGCGATCTTGGCTCTAGGGTCCGGGCCTCCGCCGGATCTGGAGGCGAGATCTTCGTTTGCCATTTAACTACAGGGACACTCAGCCACTGCCATTCACACTAATATTTATCAATGCCTACCTAACGCCACGAATCAGTTTTCCTGCTCATATATCTCTGGCGCTAACTTTTCGACCCTGTTGATTCGGCAGTGGGACTTCGACATTCAACTATTGATCGTCTGAAAGTTCTACTGACTGGGACTTCAAGCACTTTTCACTCAATCACAGATTACTTCGTCGTCATTTATGGAGACGGCAGCACCGACCGCGGCTCTGGATTGATCCGACGGACGTTCTGAGATTTGCGGCACGCCGACTCTCCAGACGAAACCGCCGCAGCCGCCGCCAATAGTCGATGGTTTCTTCATCCGCCAAGCAGGCGCTCGCGATAATGGCGCTTCCGGTTGGACCATGGGTGATTTAACCGTGGCCACAACTTTCGCCGAGGCTATTCCCGAGCCCTCCACCTACGCTCTGCTGGCTCTTGCTGCTGCGGGCCTTGGCGCGCCACATCATCCGCCGGCGCCGCCGCTAGCAGCGGAAGTCATTCACGAAACGCCCATCTCGCGGCCTTGATTCCGCTGTTCCCCAGCCGCCCGCGCCGCCCCCTCACCGCCGCGCACGACGTTTGACTTATTGCAATAAGTCAATATGTCGTCAGCACCTTGAGCCCGGGTGCGAAAGACGCTTAGACATTCGTAGCCCGTCGTTTTTTGGAAGCCACCTACGGCATTGGCTCCGCCTGTCTGGCCAAGACTCGGCTGACCGTAGATTGTTTTCGCGTCCTCTGCGGTTTTTTGTCGGTCTTGTTAAGAGCGCGACCGATGGGCCTACTTTATCGCTGTGAAGCAATACCGGCCCAATGTGGAGCGGCAGAAGATGCTCTACTCGATGGAGAAGTCGCGCAAGGTGCTGCGGCGTTGGCAGGGCAAACCGGAGGGGCCCGATCCGGACAAGCCGCGCATCCCCGACAATTCCGAGCCTTGGCTGCCCGGCGGGGTGCGCTCCGTGGCCGATGCCCTCTGGATTTCCGACCGGATCAAGGAGGATGTCGAGAGATGGGGACCCAAGCCAACTCCGACCACATAATCCGCCTGCTGGCGGGTGAATTCCGCGTGATGACATTGGACGGTGTGGCGGTCATCGCTTCCGGCCTCAGTCGCAACACGTTTGATGCTGACATCTGGGTGGAGCCGATGGACACGGCCGAACGTTGGGCCCAGGGCGTTGCTCCCTTCATTTATACTGAAGGAGCGACCGAAGCTGTCGCGCTCGGGTCTTGGGAGAAGATCCCGCGCAACGAGCTGGCGGCCGTGATTGAGCGGGACGGAATGATTCGCATCAGCGGGCTAGAACGTCCTTTGGACATTTTTCGCGATCCTAATCAGCTCGACATGTCGCATTTCGACGAGATTTGGCAGCGTGCTCAGCCCATGAATGACGGCACGCGTTTGCCCGATCCCATCGATCTCTTGGTGAGCAAGCAGGAAACCGGTCGCGACAAAGATCAGACCGACATCATTTTTCTCGAGGGGAAGATCCAAGCGGATTATCTGGCGCGCCTCCCACAGGCGTCGAAGGACGAAGCGGTGCAAATGCTCGGGCGTTTTCTCACCCCGCGCGTGGCCGAGGCGGCATTGGCGCATTCTCATCAAGCGGTGCGTGACTTGGGGCTGCGGTTTCTGCGCGAGCTGTCTGAGGAGGGCGATCCTTTCGCCGCGGAGATTTTGCGGAGGATCGGGGAGTAAGGGGGAGCGACTTTGAACGATAGGGCAGCGGTCCGCTGGGCCAGCGGACCCTACCATGGGGGGGGCACAACCGCCGCCGAGGACGGCGACGCTACAGGATTGCATCCGGTGTAATCGCGAACAACGCGTGGCGGGCAACAGCATCTGATGCCAAGCCAAACAGACCCGCCACCAGCCACCCGTGACCCGTTACGGCGCGTCGCGCCCGTCGTTTTCGATCTGGCGGCGGAGGCCTTGGATGTCGCCCTCGATGCGGGCGAGGGCCTCGGCGAGGTCTTTCTTGGGCATGCCGGGCTCGGGGAGGGTGCTCAACTCCTGCATGGTCGAGACGATGATGCCGATGAAGAGGTTCAAGATGGTGAAAGTGGCGAGGATGATAAACGGAACGAAGAAGGCCCAGGCGTAAGGGAATTGCTCCATGACCGGACGGACGATGCCCATGGACCAGCTTTCGAGGGTCATGATTTGGAAGAGGGAAAAGAGGCTGCGTCCGATCGTGCCGAACCAATCGGGGAAGGCGGCGCCGAACAGGTTCGTGGCTAGCACGGCGGCGGTGTAGAAGAAGATGGCCATGACGGCGAGCACACCGCCGAGTCCGGGGATGGCGTGCAAAAATGCGGCGACCACTTTGCGCAGGCTGGGGATCATGGTGAGCAGGCGCAGGACCCGCAACACGCGCAGCGAACGGATCACGGCCCAAGGTCCGGCGCCGGGGACCAGCGCGACGGCGACGACGACGAAGTCGAAAATGTTCCATCCGCTCCGCCAGAAAAGCCCGCGAAAGGCGAGCAGCTTGCAGACGATCTCGACAATGAAGACAGCCAGGCAGGCTTTGTCGATGGCCACCAAGAGCACGCCCGAGCGGGCCATGAGGTCCTTGTCGGTCTCGAGTCCGAGAATGACCGCATTGACAAGGATCACCCCGATGATGAACGAGACAACCCGCGGCGATTCGATCCAGCGCGCCAACCGGACCCGCCACGCCGCTGCACCTTGCGCGGCCAGTCGTTCGATCAGTTGTTGTTCGAGCGTAATCATGGGCCGGGGCGAAATGTAGCGTCAGCGCGCGCGCCAGCGAAGCGCAGAAACAAACCAGCCCGCCGGCCTCCCTCCAGTCCCCCGCCAGCCTCCGCGCAACCCGCCGGCCTCCGCGCACGACGTATTGACTTATTGCAATAAGTCAATACGTCGTGGTCGGGGAGGGAGTGGTTCTTTCCGGGCTTGGTGCGCGGTGGAGTCGGGGGGTGTTCAGGCGGTGGCGCTACCGCGGTAGACGGGTTCGCCTTCGCTGCGGGCGATGACGGCGGCGGCGCAGCTGTCGCTGAAGACATTCACCGCGGTGCGCATCATGTCGAGGATGCGGTCGGTGGCCATGACAATGGCGATGGCCTCCAACGGGAGTCCGAGCGCCTGCAGGATGATGACGATGGCCACGAGGCTGGCCGCCGGGATGCCGGCCACGCCGACCGAAGTAAGCAGGGCGAGCACGACGACGAGCAGCTGCTGCGACCAGTCGAGACTGACGCCGTAAAGCTGGGCGATGAAGAGCACGACGGCGCATTCGTAGAGAGCGGTGCCATCCATGTTAACCGTGGCGCCGAGCGGCAAGGTGAATCCGGCAATGCGGGGCGAGACCTTGGCGTTCTTTTCCACGCATTCGATGGTCAGGGGCAGGGTGGCCGAGGAGGATGCGGTGGAAAACGCAGTGAGCAACGCGGGCAGCATGGCGCGGTAATGCTGCCACGGGGAAAACCCGCCCACGGTGCGCAGCAGGATGGCGAGGGTGACGAAGAGATGGAACAGCAGCCCGCCAGCCACACAGGCAAAGAAGAGAGCCAGCGGACCGAAGGCCGAGACCCCGGTTTGCTGCACGGTCTGGGCGATGAGGGCAAAAATCCCAAAGGGGGCCACGCGCATGATGGCGTGGGTGATGGCCAGCATGACCTCGTTGGCGCTTTCCCACCAACCTTGGAAAGCCTCCCGTTTCCCGTCGTCCAGGCGTCCGCTGAAAAAACCGAAGAGGAGGGCGAAGAAAATGACGGCGAGCATTTCCCGGTTTTCCGAGGCGGCGGCGATGATGTTGACCGGCACGGCGCGCCGGATGACATCAGCGATGTCCCCGGTCGACTTGTCCCCGAGTCCCTCGCGGACCTCCCCGACGTCTCCGGGCACCGCGGCGGTCAGTTGCGCGGAAACTTCGGGGGACACCTTGCCGGGTTGGACGACGTTGAAAATGGCGATGGCCACGATCGAGGCCAGCAGGGTGGTGGCGCCATACCACGCGAGGGTCTTCAGTCCGAGTCGGCCGAACGCATGGTCGCGTCCGAGCCTCGCCACGCTCGTCACGATGGAGGTGGCCACGAGCGGGACGACGATCATTTGCAGCAGGCGCAGGAAAAGATCGCCAGCGAATCCGAGGACCGCACCGGCGGTCAGTGTGCCGATGCCCGCGGTGGCGGGGATGACGGCACCGGCCAGCCCGCCGAGGACCAGCGCGAAGAGAATGCGGGCGGGATCGGACCAGGGATTTTTCATCGGACGAAAACTGTTTTACCCGCCGAGGGCGCGGAGGGCACGGAGGAATGGAGGGGAGGCGGAAAATGTCGCGGCGGACGGTGTCCGTCGGTGCCCGGCTGAGGAGGTTTCCGACGGACATCGTCCGCCGCTCCAAGTGGGACAACGTTTGCCGGAAAAATCTACAGGGCGTAGCGGTCCTCGCGTTGACGGACCATGAGTTTGCCGTGGTGCCGGCGGCTTTATGCGACGCCGCAGCACTTTTTGTATTTTTTTCCGGAACCGCACGGGCAGGCGGCGTTGCGGCCGATTTTCGCACTGCGGGCCGGGATGACTTGGGGAGAGCCGGGTGGTGGCGGAGAAAGGTCGGATTCCTCGGACTGGTTCCAGCATGCCCACCATTCGGTGTCCGCGATGACATCGTCGATGAGGCCGGTCCGGTAAGGCAACGCCTTTGTTTGGCCGGAAGTCACGGCGGAGAGAATTCTTTCCGGTTCTTCGAAAAATGGGTCACAAAGATCTTCGTCGAGGGCTTCCCTGACCAGAGGTGCAAGCGCGGTAAAGCCGAAATCGGCGCAGAGCCCGAGCCAGCCGTCCCAGGCAAAACTGTAGGTGCGTTCCAAACCGCCCCCGAGAATTTCCGCGGCGCGAGCCTCGAGCTCGTCACGTTGCATTCTGCCCCCCTGGACAAGACAGGCATAGGCTTGCGGCACCGTGGCGCCACGGATGTATTGATGGGCATCCGCGTTGGCCATGATGAATCGCAGCGGTGCGTCATCACCGTCATAAACGCTGGCCAGCACTCTCCCGAGATCTTCGGTGATCATGTCGCCCCACAAGTCATCCGCGATCTCTTCCTGCAGGTTGAGCGTGGCGCATATCGGACGGAACGCGCGCGTCTCGCGGCCCTGGGCGAGGACGAAGGCGGCGAAGATCAGGGTTCTCCATCGGCTGTCGCCCGCGATATATTTCTCCGGATCAGCCGCAGCTTCTTCGAGAACCGCGAGCAGCACGGGTGTCATTTCATCGCGCCGCGAGATAATCTCGGTCACGATGTCTCCAGGATACCGGTGCTCCGGAGCGTTGGTGAGTCGGGTGAGCAGTTCTTCGGGGGAAAGGGACATGGCGGAGTTACGAGGTCTTCAGGCGGTCGCGGCGAGGCTAAATTGCGGACACGGCGGAGGGCACGGAGGAATGCAATGGGGCAAGGGAAATGTTGTAGCGAGGGTCGGTGGCCATCGGTGCCCGGCTGCTGATGTTGCCGACGGCCATAGACCGCCGCCACAGGGAAGCAGCCGGCCCTGCCGAGGAATCACAGGGCGTAGCGGTCTTCGAGCTGGCGGACCATGCGTTTGACGTGGCGGTGCTTGTCGCGCGGTTTGAGGATGGCGTGGCTTCGCTCGGGGTCGCCCCATTCGAGAATTTCGATGGTCACGCGGCGGACGCCCCAACGGTTCATGTGGCCGCGGGTCGGTTTGTAGAGGTCGATGGTGTTGGTGCCGGCCAGCATCCATCCGTAGTCCTCCACCTCGTAGATTTCACCCGTCTCGGCGAGGCGGAATTTGGTGCCGAGCGGCCAGCGCGACCAGTCGGCCGCGGCGCTGTTGATCTCCCCGCGGCGCAGGTTGGTGCCCGCGGCCGTCTTGCGTCCGTATTTGATATGGTCCGCCTCGGTGTGCGTGTAGGCAGTGGTGCGGACCTGTTGCACGGGGGCCGGAGCCAGCGGCTTTTCGTAGGGTGGAAGTTTGCGCCCGGTGGCACAGCCGGCCACGAGGAGGGCGCCCAGTGCGACGGGGAGGAGACGGCGCATGAGGTTTTGTCGCACGCGGGAACGCTCCCGACCAGTGAAAAGCGGACGCCTTGCGCGGTCCGGCGCCGGCCGGTAGGCTCGCGGTTCGCCCATGCAATTGTTCTGTCTCGGCCTGAGCCACCATACCGCGGCGGTCTCGCTGCGCGAATGCTTCGCGGTGGCCGAGGCGGAGATGCCGGAGGTCCTCGCCGCCTTGCGCGAAGCGGCCGGCCTGCGGGAAGCCGTCCTGCTTTCGACCTGCAACCGCGTGGAAATCTACGGCGCGGCGGAGGGTGGCGGCGCGCCCATGTCGGCGGCCGGGGATTTTTTGTGCGGGCGCTCCGGTCACGAGGCACCGTTTTACCGTTTGGAGGATGATCAAGCCGTGCGACACCTTTTCCGCGTGGCCGCGGGGCTCGATTCCATGGTGCTCGGGGAGACGGAAATTCTCGGACAAGTCAAAGATGCCTACGCTGCCGCTTTCGGGGCGGGCCACACCGCGGGTCGGCTCAACCATCTTTTCCAGCAAACTTTCCGTGTGGCCAAACTCGTGCGCACGGAGACGTCGCTGGGGCGCGGGTCGGTGTCGATCGGCTCGGCCGCCGCGCGCCTGGCGTCGTCCGTGCTCGGCGATTTGTCCGCCTGCCGTGCGTTGCTCCTCGGCGCGGGCGAGGCGGGCGAGGGCGTGGCCCGCAGTTTGTGCGCCCGGGGCCTGTGTGAATTGCTCGTGGCCAACCGCACGGCCACCCGGGCGGAGGCCTTGGCCGGGGCGCTGGGTGGACAACCGGTCGGCTTCGCCCATTGGCGCGATCATCTGGCCACGGCGGATATCGTGATTGCCAGCGCGGCTGCCTCCGAGCGTCTGCTTTCGGCCGGCGAATTGGCGCCGGTGCTGGCCGTGCGCGAAGAACGACCTTTGTTTCTCCTCGATCTGGCCGTGCCACGCGATTTCGATCCGGCCATTCGTCACCTGCCCGGCGTGGTGCTGCACGATGTCGATGCCCTCGAGGCCATCGCGCAGGAAGGTGAATCGCTCCGCGCGGCCGAAGTGGAAAAGGCCGAGGCTTTGGTGGCCGCGCAGGCGGAGGAATTCCGCGCCGGACGCGCCGGGGCGTGGCCGGTCGCAGCCTGAACGTCATGGGGGATTTCATCCTCGCCACGCGGGGCAGCGAACTGGCTCGCCGTCAGACCTTCATCGTCATCAACGAATTGCAAGATGCATGGCCCGAATTGCGTTTCCGCGAGGAGATTGTCCGCACCACGGGCGACCTTCATCCTGCGGAAGACCTTACCGTGCTCGGCGGGTCCGGCGTTTTTACCAAGGAATTGCAGCGCGCCCTGCTGGAAGGGCGGGCAGACTCCGCGGTGCACAGTCTCAAAGACCTGCCGGTGGAATCTCCGGCAGGGATACGGATCGCCGCCATCGCCCGGCGCGCCGAGGCCGGTGATGTGCTGGCCAGTCGCCACGCAGGCGGTGTGGACGGACTTCCCGCCGGTGCGCGCATCGGCACGGGGAGTCCGCGTCGTTGCGCCATGATGTTGGCTTTGCGGAACGACGTGGTCATGGCCTCGATCCGCGGCAACGTGCCGACCCGCTTGGCCAAGGCGGCATCCGGCGAATTCGATGCGGTCATTCTCGCCGCGGCTGGTTTGGAAAGACTCGGCTTCGCCACCGCCGGCTCGGTCGAGGTGGCGGGCGGATTCTTGCACGTCTCGGCCCTGCCGGGTTTCCTGCCGGCCCCGGGCCAGGGAGCCATCGCCATCGAAGTGCGGGAGGACGACGGGCGCGCCGCGGAGGTTGTTGCGGCGCTTTATCATCACGAGACGGCGGTGGCGGTCTGGGCGGAGCGGGCGGTCTTGCGCGCCCTCGGCGGGGGATGCCATTTGGCCTTGGGTGCGCTGGGCACGGTGCAAGGGGATGGTTTGCGCCTGGAAGCGGTTCTGTTTGACGCGCCGGACGCGGCGCCCAAACATGCCGTCCTCGAGGGCTCTATCGACGATCCGGGCGGGCTGGGGCAGGCCCTCGCGAGGAAGTTGCATGGCAAACAATAGAAAAGGCATTTGTCATTTGGTCGGCGCCGGTCCGGGCGACCCCGGCTTGCTGACCCTGCGTGGACGCGAAGTGCTCGGGCGTGCCGGGGTTGTGGTCTATGACAATCTGGTCAATCCCGAGTTGCTCGCCTTCGCGGCGGAGCAGGCGGAATTGATCTACGCCGGGAAGAAATCCGGCGACCACGCCATGGCCCAAGAGGACATCAACCGTCTCCTGGTGGAGAAAACCAAGGCGGGTCACCGGGTGGTGCGGTTGAAGGGCGGAGACTCCTTTGTTTTTGCCCGCGGGGCGGAGGAGGCGCTCGAGCTGGCCCGCGCGGGACTTCGTTTCGAAGTGGTGCCGGGGGTCAGTTCGGCCTTGGCTGGGCCGGCCGCGGCGGGGATTCCCGTGACTGTGCGGACGATGAACACCGTGCTGACCATTTTCTCCGGGCACCTTGATCCGTCCTCGGACGAAGGCGCCGCCGTCTACGCGCGGATGGGGGCTGCACCCGGGACCAAGGTCATGCTCATGGGCATGGAGCGTCTGGCCGGGATTGCGGCGGCGATGATTGCCGGCGGGGCCTCGCCGGACGAACCGGCTGCGGTCATCCGCCACGCCACGCGCGGCGACCAGCAAACGGTGACCGCCACGCTGGGCGACATTGCTGCACGCGCCGGCGAGGCCGGTCTCGCCGCGCCGTCCGTGGTGGTGATCGGCGAGGTGGTCCGGTTGGCTCCCGAGTTGGCCGCCGCCATGGCGCGTCCGCTGGCCGGCCGCCGGATCGTGGTGACACGTAGCCGCGCGCAGGCTTCGACACTGACCGCCGCCCTGCGCGACCTCGGGGCCGATGTCTGCCAGATGCCGTTGATCAAACGGGAACCGCCGCCCGACCTGCGCGAGTTCGCCGAGTTGGTGCAGGATGCCCACGCCTACGAATGGCTCGTCTTCACCAGCGCCAACGGGGTGGAGATTTTCTTCGAAATCTTCGACAAACTGTACGACGACGCGCGCGAGATCGGCGGGGTGAAATTCGCCGCGGTCGGGGCGGCCACCGCGCAGCGCCTCAAGGAGCGGCACTACCATGTCGATCTCGTGGCGGAAAATTTCCACGCCGCCTCGCTGGCCGAAACACTCCGCCGGCAGGCCGACGTCGAGAATGTGAAAATCCTCGTCGTGCGTCCGGAAGAGACCGGGGGCGAACTGGCTTCCGATCTCTCGAAAATGGGCGCCATCGTCGATGAGGCGGTGGCCTACCGCACAGTGGCGGAGGGGGACGACCGGACGCGGGCGCGGGAGCGTCTGATTTCCGGGGGCGCAGACCTTGTCGTTTTCACCAGTTCCTCCACGGTGCGGAACTTCTTCGCCCTGAAATTACCGCTGCCAAGCAGCGTGAAGTTTGCCAGTATCGGTCCGGTCACGACCCGGACCTTGGAGGAATTCGGGGCCCGTCCCGCCGTGGAGGCGGCGCGCCACGATGTTCCCGGGTTGGTCGAGGCCATCTCGAGCTATCTGTCCCGCTGACATGTCGACCGCGCAAAAACTCACCGGCCTCGTTTCGATCGCCATTCCCGTTTTCAACGAGTCGGAGGCCGTCGACGCGCTCTACGAGTCGACGCGCCGCGTGCTCGGGCAACTGGGGCGTCCATGGGAAATCATCTTCATCAACGACGGGAGCACCGACGGGTCGGAGGCGAAACTCGACGCCATCGCGGAGAAGGATCCGCAAGTGCGTGTCATTCATTTCCGCCGCAATTTCGGCCAAACAGCGGCGATGATGGCTGGCTTCGACCACGCGCGCGGGGAGGTGATCATCCCCATGGACGGCGACGCGCAGAACGACCCGGCCGATATCCCGCGCATGCTGGAAAAGATCGACGAGGGCTATGATGTGGTCAGTGGCTGGCGCAAGGACCGACAGGACAATGCGCTGCAGCGCAATATCCCGAGCATCATGGCCAACCGCCTCATCTCCGGGATGAGCGGCGTGGACCTGCACGACTTCGGCTGTTCGCTCAAAGCCTACCGGGCGGAAGTCATCAAGGGGGTGCGGCTCTACGGCGAGATGCACCGCTTCCTGCCGATCTACGCCAAATGGCACGGCGCGCGCATCACGGAGATCACGGTCAACCACCACGCGCGGCGCACGGGTTCCTCGAAATACGGACTGGAGCGTGTGATCAAGGTCATCTTCGACTTGGTCACGGTGAAGTTCATGGACAAGTTCATGCTCAAGCCGATGTATCTTTTCGGTTTCTGGGGACTGTTGTTCTTCGTGGCGGCGCTCGGCTTCAGCATTTGGACTTTTTACATGCGGACGCTTGGCTATTTCTTCACCGACACACCGCTGCCCATGATGGCGGTCTTTTCCTTCATGACCGGCATCATCTGCGTGCTCATGGGGCTGCTCGCGGAGATGGTGACGCGGACCTTCCACGAGTCGCAGGACAAAGCCATCTATCTCGTGCGCTCGACGCGCAACTTCGACCGCGCGGACGGCTAACCCGCGTCCCGGCCATGTGCGGCATCGCGGGATTCACCGGACCGGGCACGCGGGAAGACCTCGTGCGCATGACACGGCTGTTGTCCGACCGCGGTCCGGATGACGAAGGTTACGCGGAAAACGAGGGCGTCTTCCTCGGCCACCGCCGTCTGAGCATTCTCGATCTCGAAGGCGGGGCCCAGCCGATGTGGGACGGGGACGGGACGCTCGGCATCGTGTTCAACGGCGAGATCTACAACTTCGCCGAGCTGCGCGAAGAGCTGGTGCGTTGCGGGCGGGTTTTTCGCACCGACCATTCCGATACCGAGGTGCTGCTGGCCGCCTATGCGGAGTGGGGCGACGCCATGGTTGACCGCCTCAACGGTATGTGGGCCTTCGTCATCCACGACCGGAAGCGGCGCCGGCTTTTCGCCAGCCGCGACCGTTTCGGCAAGAAGCCGTTCTATTACCACCATGCCCCGGGGCTCGGGTTGTTCGTTTTCGCTTCCGAACTCGATGCCTTGCTGGCGCATCCGGATGTGCCGCGCGGGATCAATGCCGCGGCGGTGAGAAAATATTTCGCTTACGGATACGTGCCGGCCCCGTTGGCCATGACCGACGGGGCACGCAAGCTGCCCGGTGCGCATTGCCTTTCCCTCGACCTGACCTCCGGCGCGTTGCGCGTCTGGCGCTATTGGGATTACCAGCCGGCGCCGGAGGAGGGGGGTCTTTCCCGGGGCGTTGCGAAGAATTGCGGGCCCTGCTGGCCGCGGCGGTCAAGCGTCGCCTCGTGGCCGATGTGCCGGTCGGCGTCTTCCTCAGCGGAGGTATCGATTCCTCGCTCATCGCCGCGCTGGCCGCCAAGGAATTGCCGGCGGGCGAACTGCGCACCTTCAGTATCGGGTTCGACGAGCCGTCCTATGACGAACTTCCCTATGCGGCGGAGGCCGCGCAGTGGATCGGGACACGCCACCGCACGGAAACGCTCGGTCTGGAGGGCGCACGGGCTCTCCTTCCGGAAATCTACGCGTGCCTCGACGAGCCGAACGGGGACAGTTCGCTTTTGCCGACTTACCTGCTGAGCAAATTCACCCGCCGTGAAGTGACCGTGGCCTTGGGCGGCGACGGCGGGGACGAGCTTTTCGCCGGCTACGAGCCGTTCCGCGCTTTGCGTTACGCCGCGCTCTACCGGCGGCTGGTGCCGCGGGCGTTGCATCCGGCTGTCACCGCGCTGGCCGACCGCCTGCCGGTTTCGCACCGTTATTTGAGTCTGGACTTCGCGGCCAAGCGCTTCGTCCGCGGTGCGGCGCAGGCGCCGCCGTTGTGGATTCCGACATGGATGGCGGGCATGGACTTGTCCGACTGGCGCGCCTGCTTCAGCGGGGCCGATCCCGAGGAAGTCTTTTCCGAAGCCATCGAGGCATGGGACGGCGTGCAGAGCCGTGATCCGGTGGAAAAAGCCACTGCGTTTTTCGTCCGTCTCTACCTGCAGGAAAGCGTCCTCGCCAAAGTCGACCGCGCCAGCATGATGAACGGCCTCGAGGTGCGCGCCCCGTTCCTCGACATCAACGTGGCGAACTTTGCGCGGAAAATCCCGTCCTCATGGCGTTTGCGTGGCGGCACGACCAAATACTTGCTCAAGGAAGCGGCGCGGGGCCTGTTGCCGGACCGCATCATCGACCGCAAAAAGAAAGGCTTCGGCGTGCCGGTCGGCGCGTGGTTCCGCGACGGCGCCCTGCGCATCGACCCGGAGGTTATGCCTTGTCCCGCATGGGCGCGGCGCCTGCAGGACGAGCATGCCGCGGGCCGGCGCAACCACCGGCTGTTCCTCTGGAATGCGTGGGTCTACGGCGAATGGAAGAAAGCACGCGGGTGAAAATTCTTGTGGTCAACTACGAGTATCCGCCGGTTGGCGGCGGCGGCGGGCGTGTGGCTGCGCAGGTGGCGGTCGAACTGGCCCGGCGCGGACACGAAGTGCGCGTGCAAACCTCGCGCACCGGGGACCTGCCGTCGCGGCAGATGGTCTCCGGGGTCGACATCCGGCGCGTTTTTTCCTTCCGGCTTAGACCGGATACCTGCTCGGTCCCCGAGATGGCTGGCTATGTGGTGTCGAACGCGTGGCCGGTCTGGCAGGCGGCCCGCTCGTGGCGACCGGATGTCATGCACGTTCATTTCGCCGTGCCCACCGGACCCGTGGCCTGGCTGGCGCACCGATTTACCGGAATCCCCTACGTGCTGACCGCGCATCTCGGCGATGTGCCCGGGGGCGCGCCGGAACAGACGGATCATTTGTTTCGCGTGGTGAAGCCTTGCACCCGCATGATCTGGCGTGACGCGGCGGCGGTCACTGCGGTGAGCACGCACGTGGCGTCTCTCGCCCAAACGTCCTACGGACTCGAACCGCGGGTCATTCTCAACGGTATCGCTGCGCGTGCGTCGTCACCGCCTGAGCCCGCCGCGGACGGCACGCTCCGGTTGCTGTTTGTCGGACGCATGAGCGTGCAGAAAAATCCGGTCTTTCTGGCGGCAGTGCTCGGCGCTTTGCGCGACCGGCCTTGGCGCGCCGTTTTCCTCGGTGACGGGCCCTTGCGCGGGGCGTTGCAGGACGAACTGGCCCGGGCCGGCGTGGCGGACCGGTGCGAGTGCCGCGGTTGGGCCGGCGAGGACGAAGTGCGGGCCGCGCTCGACTGTTCCGATGTGCTTCTCATGCCGTCGCTATCCGAGGGACTGCCCGTGGCGGCCATCGAAGCCGCCGCCCGCGGCTTGGCCCTTTGCGGCAGCACGATTCCTGGCTTGGCCGACGTGCTGGAGGACGGGGTCAACGGTTGGTCGTGCGCGGTCGGTGACCAAGCGGCGTGGGTGCGCGCCTTGGAGCAAGCCATGGACGACCGCGCCGATCTGCGGCGCCGTCAGGAAAGCAGCCTGCGGCTGGCTGCAAAGTTCGACCTGCGGGAAATCGTCGATGCGTACGAAGAAACGCTCTCGAGAGCGGTGGTGAGCGATAGCTGACCAATGTCCCATTGCTCATAGACTTTTGGTTTGGGCAGGGGGCACGGGCGTCTCGCCCGTGTTGTCTGTCTGAAAACGGGCGAGACGCCCGTTCCCCTTGGTTGGCCGAAGGTAGGGACACGCGGTTCGCGTGTCCGTTGGAAACAGAGCGGACGAGCGAGCCGCTCGTCCCTACCTCAAGAGCTTTTCACTCGCCGAGGTAGATGCCGAGCGCGCGGGCGTGGCGCAGGATCTGGCTGTCGGGCGCGACCGAACGGCGTCGGCCCACGGCATCGGCGAGGGCCGCATCGGTCACCGACCCGAACCGGTAGCTGACCATGCGGCCGAACATGCCGTCGGCGGCCAGTTCGACGGCACGGACGCCGAATTGCTGCCCGAGCACGCGGTCGAAAGCGGTCGGTGGGCCGCCGCGTTGCAAATGTCCGAGCGTGCAGGACCGTGTTTCCCGTCCGGTGCGCGAGGCCACCAGCGATTCGACGAAGGCCCCGATGCCGCCGAGGCGGCTGTCGCCGGTCGAGGTCTGTCGCCGCATCTGGCGTCCGGTGCGTGCGCGCGCGCCTTCGGCCACCACGGCGATCAGCGAGCGCTGACCGCGCCGGTCGGCTTCCTTGACCATGCGGACCAAGCTGTCGCCATCAAAAGGAATTTCCGGAATCAGAGCGATGTCGGCGCCGCCGGACACCGCGCCGTGCAGGGCGAGCCACCCGGTGTGGCGTCCCATGACCTCGAGGACCATGAGGCGGCGGTGACTCTCTGCCGTGGTCCGCAATTCCTCCACGGCCGAGGTCACGCGACTCACGGCGGTGTCGAAGCCGAAGGTCACGTCGGTCGAATCGATGTCGTTGTCGATCGTTTTGGGCACGCCGATGACGTGCAGTCCGGCCCGCGCGAGTTGCAAGGCGGTGCGCAACGACCCGTCGCCGCCGAGCACCACGAGGGCCCCGACGCGGTGTTGTTCCAGCGCGGAGCGGGCCGCGCGCACCAGCGCGTCGGACAGCACGGGTTGTCCGCCCGGGCCGCGGCGCGGCTGGAAGCGGCCTTTGTTGGTCGAGCCGAGAATGGTCCCCCCGGTGGCGGCGATGCCACGGGTGTTTTCGGGAGTGAGGGTCCGGGCCCGCGAAGGATCGAGCAGTCCTTCGTAGCCTTCGGCGAAGCCGACAACTTCGAACTGTCGCTGCGCGGCGGCGCAGACGACACCGCGGATGACGGCGTTGAGGCCCGCGCAGTCGCCGCCGGCGGTGAGGATGCCCAGACGCGTCGCGGGCATGCGGCTCAGAGGGAGGTGCGTTTGCTGACCGGCCGTCCTTGGGACATCCAGCGTTCGTGCAGGTCCCAGCCGCGGCGGACCATGGCCAGACCTTCGCCGAAGCGGTCCGGGGAAGCGAGGAGCACAACGATGAGGCGCCGCGGAATGGCGACTTTCTGCCCTTGTTCGTTGGCCACGGGAACGGCGTCGCGGTCGGCTGCGAGGATGAGGCAGTCGCCGGCCCGCGAGGTCCGTCCGGTCTTGACCCCCTCGATGCCATCCTGGCCGAGAAGTTCGTTCGTATTGCGCAGCATCAAAGATCGCGGGAGGCCGTCGGCACCTTGGATGGTGATTTCGCGGGTCGGTTGCGAGGCGTAGAAATTGAAACTGCCGTGGTTGTAGGCGTAGCGGGTGAGCCGCGCCATGTCGGCCGCGGTGGAATGCGGAGCGGGGGACGAATTGTCCAAGCCGTGCGGGTTGAGAAACAGCGTGCGCTTCATGCCGAGTTTCCGCGCCAGGGCGTTCATCTGTGCGGTGAAGTTGTCGACCGGTGAGAGTCCCTGCGAATTCGGCAGGCGCCCGCCGACATTGTAGGCCAACGTGTAAGCCGCGTGGTTGTCGGACTGCATCATGGCCGCGGAGACCAAGTCGCGCAGCGAGGCGCGGTCGCCGGGCTGGAGTCCGCAAGGATTGACCCCGCCGATGCCGGTGACCCCGGGGGGGACTTCGACCGGCGTGGCCATGGATGTGCCGGTCGCTGCGGCCCAGTCGAGGACGACCATGGCGGTGGCCACTTTGGTCAGGCTGGCGATCTGCCGTTTGTCGTTGCGCTTGCTGTCGGCCAGGATGTGGCCGGTGTCGCTGTCGACGATGATGTAGCTCGCCGCCGCCTGCACCGCCGGGGCGGCCGGGATGAGG
Organism: uncultured Verrucomicrobiae bacterium; assembly: GCA_963776165.1. GTDB lineage: Bacteria > Verrucomicrobiota > Verrucomicrobiia > Chthoniobacterales > JACTMZ01 > JACTMZ01. The sequence goes on along the minus strand of CAVZLI010000008.1, from coordinate 331,060 downwards.
AGGAGAACGAGGAAAACGGGCAGGAAGCGACGTATAAGCACGAGGGCCCGACCCTATCCGGCGCGTCCGGAAAATCAATGCCTGACCGGTGTGCGGTCATTGCCCAAAGGGCGCGCCGCTGCTTTACTGGAGGTTCGTGAGCAAGCCGTCCTTCGACCCGATCGAGTCCGTCCTCAAGGACATCCGCGCCGGCAAAATGGTCATCGTGACCGACGACGCCGAGCGGGAGAACGAGGGGGACTTGGTCATGGCCGCTTCCAAGGTCACCCCCGAGGCGGTCAACTTCATGGCCAAGCACGGCCGCGGTCTCATTTGCGTGCCTTTGACCCCCGAGCGCGCACGCCAGCTCGGCTTGCAGCGCATGGTGGCGCACAACCGCGAATTGCACCGCACCGACTTCACGGTCTCGGTCGACGCGGCGCGCGGCGTGACCACGGGGATCAGCGCCCGCGATCGCGCCCGCACGATCAAGACGCTGGCTTCGGGCAAATCCGGTCCGGCCGACCTGACCGAGCCCGGGCATGTCTTCCCGTTGCAGGCCCGGGATGGCGGCGTGCTGCAGCGCGCGGGCCACACCGAAGCGGCTGTCGATCTGGCCCGCCTCGCCGGTCTCGATGCCACGGGCGTGATCTGCGAGATCCTCAACGAGGACGGCTCCATGGCGCGTTTGCCGGACTTGCTGAAATTCCGCCGCAAGCACCGGCTGAAAATTTGCTCGATCCGCGATCTCATCGCCCACCGTCGCCGCCGCGAGAAACTCGTCGAGCGCGAGCAGTGCGTGAAGCTGCCGACCGAATACGGGGACTTCGATTTGTATCTTTACCGCTCGCTGACCGACGGGGCGCACCACCTCGCGCTGGTCCGCGGAACGATCGATCCGAAGAAGCCTGTGCTGGTGCGCGTGCACAGCGAATGTCTGACCGGCGATGTCTTCGGCTCGCGCCGCTGCGATTGCGGGTCGCAGCTGCACCAGGCGCTCAAACAGATCGCCGACCACGGGTCGGGCGTGCTTGTTTACATGCGGCAGGAGGGACGCGGCATCGGGTTGCCGGCCAAGATCCACGCCTACAAGTTGCAGGAGACCGAGGGTCTCGACACCGTGCAGGCCAACGAGCGCCTCGGCTTTCCCATGGACCTGCGCGAATACGGGCTGGGCGCGCAGATTTTGTCCGACCTCGGCGTGCGCAAGCTGCGCCTGCTGACCAACAACCCGCGCAAAATGGTCGGCCTCTCCGGCCACGGGTTGGAAATCGCGGGGCGCGAACCGATCAAGGCCAAACCGCACGCCCAGAACTCGCGTTACCTGCGGACGAAAAAGCGCAAGATGGGGCATCTTCTCTGATTGCCGCCCCCCGCGCCTTTCTGACACAAGAGAGTCATGTCGACCAAGCTTCCCACCCGGCCGGCCCAGATGGTCTTCGCGTCGACCCCGCGTTTCGCCATCGTGGCCAGTGAATACAACCCGGATTTCGTGCAAGCGCTGGTCAACAACACCTGCAAGGAGCTTTACGCCATCGAGGAGAATTGCGTCATCGAACTTTTTGGCGTGCCCGGGTCCTTCGAGATTCCCGTGACCGCGGAAATGATCGCCGCCCAGCGGCGCCACGATGTCATCATCGCCCTCGGCGTGATCCTGCGAGGCAAGACGAAGCATGCGGACTTGATCGCCTCGAGCGTGAGCGACGGGTTGCAGCAGGTGGCGCTCAAGCACGCCGTGCCGGTCATCCACGAGGTCCTGCTCGTCGCCTCCGAGGAGGAGGCCCGCGAACGCTGCAGCGGCGAAGACCTTAATCGCGGGATCGAGGCGGCCCGTGCCGCTTTCACCATGCTCCGCGTGCGCGAGGAAGTGCAGAAGAAGAAAGCCGCCCGCTGAAAGCCCCTCACGCCGTGCCGAAAGAAAACCGCCGCCAAGCCCGTATCCAAGCCGTGCAGCAGCTCTATGCCCGCGAAATGCGCGGCGTGCTCGTGCCGCTTCCGGAGGAGAAGGAGCCGGCGTGGCCGGTCGAAGGCGAGGCCTCGCCCTTCGCCGACGAATTGGTCGGGCAGGCCCTCGGGCGCCTGGAGGAAGTCGACGGCCTGCTGACCGCGGCACTGCAAAATTGGGACTTGCGCCGCCTCGGCTCGGTTGACCGCGCCATCCTGCGTCTCGCCGTGGCCGAAATGCTGGCCCATCCGGACATCCCCGCGGCGGTGACGATCAACGAAGCCATTGAAATTGCCCGCAGTCTGGCCACGGCCGAGTCGGCGCGTTTCGCCAACGGTGTGCTCGACCGCGTGCGCAAGGAACTCGGGCGCGACGCGCACAAGGCTTCCTGACCATGGCCATCGGGTTCCTGCGCGGTATTGCGGACAAATTCCGCGGGCGTCCGGTCGACTGGGACGAGCTCGAAGCGATGTTCCTGCAGGCCGACCTCGGGGTGAAAACGACGCTCGAGCTTTTGCAAAAACTGCAAGCCGTCTCGGGATTTTCCGCCACGGCAACGCAGGTCGAGCGCGAGGCGCGAGGCGAGTTGGTCAAACTTCTACCCCCGCCGCTGCCGCCTTTGCTTCCGCTGCCGGATCGTCCGCGCGTCATGCTCATCGTCGGGGTCAACGGCACGGGCAAGACCACGTCCTTGGCCAAGCTGGCCGCCCTGCTCAAACGCGAGGGGCGGTCGGTCATGGTGGCGGCCGGCGACACCTTCCGCGCGGCGGCCATCGAGCAGCTCGCGTTGTGGGGCGACAAGCTCGGTGTCCCCGTGGTGCGCGGTGCTTACCAAGGCGATCCGGCCGCCCTCTGTCACGATGCCTACGACGCGGCCGAGCGCGGCAAGATCGATTTCCTCCTCGTCGACACGGCCGGACGCTTGCACACCAAGCACAACCTCATGCAGGAACTCTCCAAGGTGAAGCGTGTCCTCGGGCGCAAGGACGCGGAGAGTCCGCACGAAATCCTCATCGTGCTCGACGCCACGACCGGCTCGAATGCACTCGAGCAGGCCCGGCAATTCCGCGAAGCCTGCGGACTGACCGGGGCCATCCTGACCAAGCTCGACGGCAGCGGCCGCGGCGGCATGGCGGTGGCTTTGCAGCAGGAACTCGGCGTGCCGGTGCGCTTCATCGGCACCGGCGAACGGGAGACGGATTTCGCGCGGTTCGATCCGGTGAAGTTCGCGGACGAAATGCTGTAGGTTGTTCGTCCTGCCTGCAGGTAGGGACACGCGGCTCGCGTGTCCGTCGCAAAGAGAAAGGACGAGCAGGCCGCCCGTCCCTACTTTATGGCAACGTCCGCAACCTTGCGGGACCGGGTATCATACCGACGTCCCGAAGCTTTCAGACTTTTATCCATGTTCGGTAGGGACGGCTGGCCCAGCCGTCCGTGTGCCTTCCAAAAATAAGGCAGCCGGTCCGCTGGGCCAGCGGCCCCTACCGCGGGTCGATGCCGTGAAGTCCAAATGCATAGGGACATTGGTATCATTCCGCGCAATAATGCAGGCTGACCCGCCGCATTTTTTCGTCACCCTTTTGCGCGGTGTAGTGGACGAGCCGCAGGGAGACGAAATTCTGCAGCCAGAGCCAGCCGCGCAGCGTGTGCTGCACGCCGTCGGAGTCGCCGCGTTCGTCGGCGTAGAGGCGTCCGGCCCCGTATTTGCGGTCGGCCTGCTTCTTGATCGTGCTGACCCACGAGTTGACCCGCTTGTCATCCCAGCCCTCGCGGTCGTATTGCAGCTCGACCTCGCTGAGGCCGCCTTCGTCGAAGTAAAAGAGCGTGCGCTTGAGGCCCTCCTGCACGATGCCCTCGACGACCATGACCTCGCGTTTGCCGGAGGTCCGTTCCTCGATGATCTTGGCTTTGGCATTGGTCACCACCGTGCGGATGCGGCCCGGGGGTTCGCCCCACGACATGCCGAAAGGCGCCTTGATTTCCTGCTGCGCCGCGGCGGGAAGGGCGGCCAGCAGGAAGGCGGCCAAGGCGGGCAGACAAATGGAACGGACAGTCATGGCGGCAGGCACGCCACTATCTAACGCCGGACGCCACCGCGATCAAACCCCGGCGAGGATGCCGCCGCCGACCGTTGCCGGTTGACGGCGGCGGCCGGCGGCCGAATAGTGAATCCGCATGAAGACCCTCATTATTCTCGTCCTGCTCGTCGTTGTTTTCTTCGTGGTCAAACGCGCGTTGGCCGGGCCGTCGGTCAGTGCCGACGAGGCGGCGGCGCGGGTGGAAGCCGGCACCGCGGTGTTGATCGACGTGCGCGAACCGGACGAATGGGCCGGTGGCGTGGCGGGCCCGGCGCGGCTCTGCTCGTTCAGCGACCTGCGCGGCGAGCGGTTGCAGTGGAAAAAGCTGCTCGAGGAAAACCGCGACAAGGAGCTGATTTTGTATTGCGCCAGCGGGGCGCGTTCCGGGATGGCCGCGGGGATGCTGCGCAAGGAGGGCTTCAACGCGGTCAATGCCGGCGGCTTCGGCGGGTGGCGTTCGGCCGGGCTGCCGGTGCGTCAGCCGTGACCCTCCGCCGCGGGCGATCCTACAGGGCGAGCAGGCGCGGCGGTTCCAGTCGGCGGTAGAAACGCAGGGCCTCGATGGGGCTGCCGAACTCGGAGAGGAAATAAAGCCCGTCCTCGTGGCGCGGACCGGGATCGCGGACAAGGTATTCGTAGCCTTGTTTGCCGACGATGACGACGAAGTGGGTGATGCCGTTGGGAAAGCGCAAGCGGACGATGACCGGATTGCCGTGGAGCAGGTTCCAGTCGATGAGGAAGTGCGAGGCGTCGTCTTCGTAGACGTGTTCGGCGAGCACGGGCGGGTATTCGGAGGCCTTTTCCCAGTAGAGCCATCCGCGCCCGGTGTAACCCTCGTTGGTCTGGAGGAACTTGTTGAGACGTCCGGGATCGAGGTCGGATCCGTAAGACGCGAGCACCATGGCGGCGGAAGCCACGGCGCAACCTTCGGCCCCGAGCGATCCGTTCGTCGGACCGAGCCGGTCCTCCGCCCAGCGCCGGTCGTCCTGTGCGAAATGCGGCACGTCATGGAGCACGGTGCGCGGGAAATAAAGCCCGCCCGAGGGGGGCAGAGGAGATGCCGTGGTGCGCCATTCCTCCACCCAGCGCCAAGCGAAGAAGCCACCGACCGCCAGGGCGGTGACGAAGAGGAATGCGGTGACGGTGAGGAAGGCGCGCACGATCGGGAAGAAACGGAAAATCGCGACGGGGTCAAAGGATTTCGTCCCGCTCCCCGCGCCTGCGGCAAACGCGCCTTGCTGTGGCCGACGGCGGTGGCGATGGTAGTTGTTCGACGATGAGGAAAGGAAAGTTCGCCCTCCTGCTCCACGCGCATCTGCCCTACGTGCGTCATCCGGAGCACGCCGATTTTCTCGAGGAGGATTGGTTTTACGAGGCGATTGCGGAGACCTATGTGCCGCTCCTGCGGGTTTTCGAGCGCCTGGCTTCCGATGGCGCCCCGGTGCGCCTGACCATGTCGATCACCCCCACGCTGGCGGCCATGATGGAGGACCCGCTCTTGCAGGAGCGTGCGGCGCGTCACCTCGAACGTTCGGTCGCACTGGCTGAAAGCGAGGTGCACCGCACGGCGGGCGACGAGAGGCTCAACCCCTTGGCCCGCTTTTACCGCGACCGCTTCCGGGAGACGCTCGACTATTTTGCGTCGCGGCGGCGGAGGTTGGTCCCGGCCTTCCGCGAATTGCAGGAGGCCGGCTTCCTCGAAATCATCACCTGCGCGGCCACCCACGGTTTTCTTCCGCTCATGGCCGGTCACCCGGAGGCGGTGCGCGCCCAGATCCTCGTGGCCCGCGATTACCACACCCGCGTTTTCGGCCGCGCCCCGGCCGGCATCTGGCTGCCGGAATGCGCCTATTTTCCCGGGGTGGAAAAATATTTGCGCGAGGCCGACCTGAAATGGTTCGTGCTCGACGCGCACGGGCTGATGTTCGGTCGCCCGCAACCGCGCTTCGCCATTTTCGCGCCCTGCTACACGCCGGAGGGGCCGGCCGTCTTCGCCCGCGACCGCGATTCCAGCCGGCAGGTCTGGAGTCAGGAAGAAGGCTATCCGGGAGATCCCGCCTACCGGGATTTCTACCGCGACATCGGTTACGACCTCGGGCTCGACTACCTGCGTCCGTTCCTCGGGGCGGACGGCCAACGCAAATTCACCGGGTTGAAATACCACCGCATCACGGGCCGCACGGAGCACAAGGAGCTCTACCATCGTCCGTGGGCGGAAGGCGCGGCCGAAGCACACGCGGCGGATTTTTTGGCCAACCGCATCCGCCAGTTCGAGCCGCTCTGTGCGGAAATGCCGCTCGACCCGGTGGTCGTCAGTCCCTATGACGCCGAATTGTTCGGGCATTGGTGGTTCGAAGGACCGGAATTTCTCGATCTCTTCCTGCGCAAAGCGGCCCACGACCAGACGGTCTTCGAATTCACCACGCCCTCGGCCTACCTCGCCGGCAACGAAGTGCTGCAGGTCGTGCAACCCTGCGCCTCGAGCTGGGGCAACAAGGGATATTGGGAAGTGTGGCTGGACCAGTCCAACGCGTGGATCTATCCCCACCTGCATGCCGCGGCACGGCGCATGACGGAGATGGCGCGGCGCCACGCCAAGACGCGTGCCGCGTGGAAAAAGGACACCCTGCAGCAGATGGCGCGCGAGTTGCTCCTGGCGCAGTCGAGCGACTGGGCCTTCCTTATGCGCACGGGGACGGCCAAAGACTACGCGGCGCGGCGGAGCAAAGACCATCTCCTGCGCTTCAACCGGCTTTACGAAACCCTGCAAGCCGGCCGGGCGGACAAGGATTTTCTCGCCGCCTGCCGAGAACGTGACAACATTTTCCCCGACCTCGAATGGCGATACTACATCTAGCCTTGGCCGCCCTGCTGGCCTGCGCATCCGCGCGGGCGGAGGAACCGGCCGCGGAACCGGTCGCCGCGCGCGGGGTGGAAATCCGCTTCGTGCCTCCCGGGGTTTCCGGCACGGTGAGTCTGGGGATCTATGACACAAATGGGCGGTTGGTGCGCGTGCTGTGCGACGAGTGGACCTTCGGGCGCTTCCGTATCGGGTTGAACGGACTTTCGACCGCGTGGGACGGACTGGACGCGGCGGGGCAACCGGTCCCGGCCGGGACCTATGCGGCGCGGGGGTTCATCGTCGGCGACGTGCAGGTCACGGGCGAGGCCATCCACTTCAACGATTGGATCGAGAGTGCCGAGGCGCCACCGATTGTCTCGGTGGCCGCGCAGCAACTTCTCCCGGGCGGCGACGTCCTGCTGGCGGCGCGCCTGACCGGAGCGCAGGGTGCGCTTATCCGTTACTCGCCGGAGAGCGAGGCCCGGTGGCGCACCATGAAAAGCGAGGCGCGACCGGAGGCGGCGGCCGTCGCTCCGCAGTTGGCCGTGTCCGACACGATGGCGTTTCTTCTTCTCGAGGGAAAATTGCGGGCGGCGGGATTGGCGGACGGTGCGGAGGTGGACGTGCCCGTGGCGGCGGAGGGCGTGCGGGCCATCGCGGCGCGTGGTGACCGTCTCGCGCTGTTGCGGGAAGGCGTTGTTCGTTTCTACCGCTTGCCGGATTTCGCTTCGCAGGGCGAAGCCGCCGATATGCCGATGGAGATGACGTCCATCACGCTGCTGGAAAACGGCGCGGTAACGGCCGGAGCGGACGGTTCGGTCTGGCGCTGGCAAGCCGGATGGTCGCGGCTCGATCTGCCCGAGGGCGTCAAGGTGCGCGGAGTTTCCGCGGGTCCCGGCGACACCTTTTGGACGATGGAAGAGTGCGGCGACGGTTCCTCCGGCGTGGCGCAATACAGTCCGGAAGAGGGACGCCTCGCCGAGTGGTTCCCGCGTCCGGAGGACGGCGGCTTGGTCGCCGTGACCGGCACGACGGAGAAGGATTACTTCCTCGCCCTCCTCGCCGGCGGGGAGACACGACGCTCGGTGGCCATCCGGCGCAAGGAGGCGGGGGGATGGGAATTTGTCTTCGACAAGAAAATCACGCGCTGCGCCGATTTCGGTTGGGCGGATGGCGCCTTGGCGGCCTCGTCCGCTGAATGTCCCCGGGAAATGGCGGTCGAAGTCGCGACCAACCCGCTCGATGCGGACGCGCCGCGGAGTCTCACGCTCCAAGCAGTGGCGGGCGACGGTGGCACGGGTTTGGCCTCCGCGGATGGCTTGCCTTTGTTGCGCATTTCCGACGAGGCGGGCTACGGCCGGGTCATGTTGGTTCCGGGGAGCACACCGGGCACGGTGCGATTTTTCCAAGCCGACGGGGCGTGCGTCGAGGAGTATGCCATCGCCAATCTCGCGGACATCATCGCTTTCGATGCCGGGGTGATCGCCATGGAAGGGGGACACGAGGCGGTGTCACCGGCTGTCGAAGAAGCTGCTCTTCCCGCGGAATGAGGTGTAGCGGCGGACTATGTCCGTCGGAGCAATGAATTTTTGGGCACCGGCGGTCATAGACCGCCGCGACAAGCAGCGGGTGGCGACGGGTCAGGTCTTCAGTTCCTCGCCGGTGTTGGCATCGGTGATGACGAACTTCTCGCGGTGCATCGTCGGGTCCGGCTTGAAGGAGAGCCTTCCACCGTAGCGGCGCTCGATGTCGATGAGGAGTTCCTCGTCTTCGGTGCGCAGGCGGTCGAGGAGGTCGGGGTTCACGATGACTTTGATTTCGTGGATGGTGTCAATGTTCCTGCGCATGACGCCGTGCAGGGCGCGCTGCAGTTCGACGGACATGGTCATGGTGTTTTTGATCAGGCCGCGGCCCTCGCAATACGGGCACGGGTCGAACTGCGACATACGCATGCTCTCGGCGGCGCGCTGGCGGGTCATTTCCATCAGTCCCAGCTGGGAAATGGGCAGGACGTGGGTGCGGGCTTTGTCGCGCTTGAGGCGCTGGCGCATGCGCTGGTAGACAGCCTGCTGGTCCTTGCGCGATTTCATGTCGATCAAGTCGGCCACGATGAGGCCCCCGATGTTGCGCAGGCGCATCTGGCGGGCGATTTCGTCCGCGGCCTCGAGGTTGGTCTGCAGGATGGTCTTCTCGACTTCGCGGCCGCCCTTGTTGCGTCCGGTGTTCACGTCGACCGAAATGAGGGCCTCGGTCTCGTCGATGACGATGTAACCGCCGCAAGGGAGCCAGACCTGGCGGTGGAAGGCTTTCTCGACCTGCTTGTTGACGCCGTATTTGTCGAAGATGTGCTGTTCCTCGTTGTAGAACTGGATGCGCTTCTTGGAGCGCGGCGAGACCTGGGAGACGAGGGCCTGCATGCGCTCGACGGAAGGGAGGTCATCGCAAATGACGGCGTCCACGTCCTCGGTGAGGAAGTCGCGCACGGTGCGCTCGACGAGGTCGGGTTCCTCGAAAAGCTGGAAGGGCGAGCGCTTCGACTCCATGTGTTTCTCGATCTCGCCCCACTGTTCGAGGAGGAGGTGGAGGTCGCGGACGAAAAAGCGGGAGCGCTGGCCGGCGCCGACGGTGCGGATGATGACACCCATGCCGTCGGGGATCTCGAGTTCGTTGAGGATCTTGCGCAGGCGCTCGCGTTCCTTCGGGTCGTCGATTTTGCGCGAGATACCGCACTGCGGGCTGTAGGGCATGAGGACGAGATAGCGTCCGGGCATGCTGATGTTCGTCGTGATGCGCGGGCCCTTCGTGCCGATGGGGCCTTTGCTGACCTGCACCATGATGTCCGATCCCGGCGGATAGATGGTCGGGATGTCCTTCGCGGTGATTTTTTTGGGCAGTTTCTTGTTGGTGTTGCGGCGGACTTCCTCGATGCCGCTGTCGAGGGCGGCGGGGATGGCGTCCCAGAAATGGAGGAAGGCGTTTTTCTCGAAGCCGATGTCGACGAACATGGCTTTGAGGCCCTGTTCGATGTTTTTCACGCGGCCCTTGTAGATGGAGCCGACGATGTTGCGGTCGGAGACGCGCTCGACGTTGTATTCCTCGAGTTGGCCGTCCTCGAGCACGGCCACGCGCTTCTCGAGTTTCTCGGCATTGACGATGAGGCGGGCGCCGCCGCCCGTTTTGGCGGGCAGGCCCAGCAGTTTTTTTACTTTTTCGATCATGGTGGATGAGGGGTTGGTTGGTCAGCGGCGCTGCGACGAAGGTTGTTTTTCCTTCTTTTTGCCGAGGCCCCCGAAAATTCTTTGGAAGATGTTGGGCTTTTTCCGCACGGTGCCCTCCGCGTCGGCCGCGGGACGCACCGTCGGCGGGGCCGCGCCTTCCGGCGAGCCCTCGGACGCGGCAAGGTCGGTCTCCCCGGGCGGTGCATCGGCCAGCGCGGCCGGGATGGCCCGGCCGAAGTCCACGCTGGAAACGAACTGGAAACTGCCCTTGGCCGGCTCGAGCGAGGCGACTTCCAGTTCCTCGCCTTCCTCGAACTTGAAGGTGTCGGCCAGGATCTTGGCCGCGATGGGGGCGGCCACGCCGCCGCCGGATTGCGCGCCCTGCACGATGACGGCCACGGCATAGCGGGGATTGTCATGGGGGGCGAAGGCGATGAACCAGGTGTGGTTGTCCTTGACCCGGCCGCGCCAGAATTGCGCCGTGCCGGTCTTGCCCGCCACCTCGTAGTTCTTGATGCGCGCGGCGGATGCGGTGCCGCCGCCGCGGTTGACCACGTCCCACATGCCCTGGCGGACGGAATCGATTTGCTCCGTGGTCAGGCCCTCGTCGCGCAGGTCGGCGCGGACTTTGACGGGTTCCTGGCGGACGACCGCCCCGGTCTGGTCGACGACCTGGTCGACGATGCGCGGATAGTAACTGGTCCCGCCGTTGGCCACGGTGGCGGCGACCATGGCCATCTGCAGCGGGGTGGTGAGGACGTAGCCTTGGCCGATGGAAACGTTGGCGGTCTGGCCGCTCGACCAGCGTTCCCGCGGGTGCGCGGAGCGCAGCCAGTCGGGACCCGGGAGGATGCCGGATGCTTCGCCGGAGAGCGGGAGTCCGCTTTTTTGGCCAAGGCCCAGCATGTTCCCGGTGGCGACGATCTGCTCGATGCCGGCTTTGTTGCCGTATTGGTAGAAGAACGCGTTGCAAGAGACGCGGATGGCGGATTGGAGATCGATCGTTCCGTGGGAGCTGTTTTTCGAAGCGATCCAGCACTGCATGAACTTGTTGCCGTATTGCACGCCGCCGCTGCAGTTGAAGCGGCGCTCGTCGAGCCCGGCGCGCAGTCCGGCGAGGGCGATGGGGATCTTGTAAGTGGAACCGGGGGCGTAGGCGCTGAGGGCGCGGTTGATCAGCGGATCGGTGGCATCGCCAGTCAATTCGTTCCACGCGGCCGAGGAGATGGAGGGGATGAAACTGTTGGGGTCGTAGGACGGGACGCTGGCCATGGCGAGGATGTCGCCGGTGTTCGGGTCGACGACCACCGCCGCGCCGCGGCCCACGGCGCGCAGGGCCTGCTCGGCGATGTATTGGATCCGCGCGTCGATGGTGAGGCGCACATTGTGGCCTTGCACGGGGGGTTCGAGGCCGACTTCGCCCTCGATGATGCCCCTCGCGTTGCGCTGGAGGATGCGGGACCCGGCGGTGCCTTTGAGTTCCTCGTCGAGGACGAGCTCGAGCTGCGCTTTGCCCTCCGTGTCGGGTTGGTAGAAGCTGTAGCGCGCGACGTCTTCCTTGTCGATTTCGGTCGGGGCGCCGACGTAGCCGAGGAAATGGGCGCCGAGGGATCCGTAGACGTAGCGGCGGACGGGGCGGACGGTGAAATTGACGCCGGCGATGCCGAGGCCGTTCTCCGCGACCCGTGCCATGGTCTCGAAGTCGAGGTCCTCGAGGTAGAGGTAGGGGACCTCGGTGTTGTTGCGGTAGTGGAGGCGGAGTTGCTTGGCGTTGTAGTCGCTGGCCAGGCCGAGTTCGGCGAGGCGCGGCATGACCGTCTCGTTGACGATCTTGACGATGTCGGGCTCGGATTTTTCGGTGAGCATGCCGCCGACGGTGGTGCGGTAGTTGTAGCGCGGCACTTCGCCGTGGCGGTTGCGGTAGTCGCGCACCATGTCGGGGAGGTAAAACTCGATGGCATTGCTGGCGCGGTTGCGGGCCAGGGGCAAACCGTGGCGGTCGGTGATCTCGCCGCGGACGGCGGGCAGGCGGACGTTGACCTGCGAGTTGTTGCGGATGCGCGAGGTGTATTCCTCACCGCGCGCGACCTGCACATACCACAGGCGGGTGAGGAGGAGGCCGAAGCAGACGGCGACCACGGCGGCGAGGACGCCGATGCGGAATTCGTGCGAGCGGCGGATCATGGCGTCAACCGCCGTCCGCGGGGCACCGACTCACGGTGGCCACCGGGGAAAAGCCGGAAAAAGAAGCAGAAAAGCGGGGCGAGGAGCAGCGCCGCCAAAGCCGGTCCGGCAATGTGCCAGAAGACCGTGTTGTCGAATTGGAAGGATTGCCGCCGCAGGCAAACCATGAGGTATTGACCGAGAAGGAGAAAGAGGGTGACCACCCCGGAGGCGAGGGCGTGGATTTCCCAACGTCCCGCGGCGAATGTCTCACGCAGCGACTGCAGGAGCGTGCCGAAAAAAACATAAAACAACATAGACCAGCCGAGTCCTATTTCAACCCGGTCGCCGACCACGTGGAGGTCGGCCAGATCGCCGAGCAAACCGGTCCACAAAGCGAATCCGAGCATGGCTGGAAAAGGGAGCCAGAGCGCACCGTAGCAGAAGATGACCGGCAGGAGGACGATGCGCGCGTTGTCGAAGAACGGCAAGGCGGGCAGGAACTCCTGGATGATCAGGGCGACGTAGACCGCGGCGAAAAGGACCAGGGCGCGGATCATTTGTTGCCGAGGACGACGAAGACATCGTCCAGTCTGGCGAAGTCCGCAGCGGGCTCGACCACGGCTTGGCCGTCGAGTTCGCGCGCGCGGAATTCTTTGATGGTCCCCAGCGGGATGCCCGAGGGGAAGACGCCGCCGCTGACCCCGGCCGAGTAGACTTTCATGCCGGGTTCGAGTTTGGCGTCGCGGCGGAGGAAGTTGAGGACGAGTTCGGGGGCGCCTTGGCCGTTGACGCGGCGGCCGCTGAGGATGCCTTGCTCGTCGGTGCCTTCGACCCGGGCGGCCACGCGGCAATTCTCGTCGGTGAGGAGCAGGACGATAGAAATGTCCTTGGCCACGGTGGTGGTGCGCCCGACGAGGCCGTCGCCGGTCAGCACGGGCTTGGCCGAGTCGACGTCATCGGCGAAGCCCCGGTTGATTTTCACCGAACTCCACCAGCTGTCGGCATCGCGGCTGAGGATCTGCGCCGGGAGGAGCTCGAACTCGGCGCGTTCGCGGTAGTCGAGGGCGGCGCGCAGGCGGCGGTTCTCCTCTTCGAGTTCGCCGCGGAGCTGGTTGGCGGCCCGCAACTCGCTGTTCTCCGCAAGCAGGGCGGCGTTCTCCTCCTCGAGTTCGTCGAGCGTTTTGAGTCCTTTGTTGAGCTTGGAAATTTTCCCGCTGATGGCCGCGCCGGCGTGCAGCGCCGGGGTGGAGACATCGAGGAAGCGGCTTTGCCAGGCCTGCATGCGGCCGGTGGAAAAACCGAGAAAGACGAGACCGACCAGCACGGCCACAGCCAGCAGGATGAGATTGAGTTTGTTCATCGGGTCGGGACCACGGCCGGTCGTGACCTTGGGTCGTGGACGGTCAGGCGGCGGCGGCGGCCGTGCCGCGGCCCAGGCTGTTTTGCGCGATGCTCCGGAGAACCTCGATCTCGCTGAGCACGCGGCCGGTGCCTTCCGCGACCGCGCTGAGCGGGTCGTCGGCGATGTGGACCGGCAGGCCTGTTTCGTCGCGCAACAATTGGTCGAGACCGCGCAGCAGGGCGCCGCCGCCGGCCAGGACCATACCGCGATCGACGAGATCGGAGGCCAGTTCGGGCGGGCAGCGTTCGAGGGTGGTGCGGACGGCGTCGACGATGCTGTTGAGCGGTTCGGCGAGCGCCTCGCGCACTTCCTGCGAGGTCAGGGTGATGGTTTTGGGGAGTCCGGCCACGAGGTCGCGGCCCTTGACCTCCATGGAGGTCTCCTTGGGCAGCTTGATGGCGGATCCCAGTTTGATTTTGATGTCCTCGGCGGTGCGTTCGCCGATGGCCACATTGAAGTTGCGTTTGAGATATTGGACGATGGCCTCGTCGAGTTCGTCGCCGGCCACGCGGACGCTGCGGCTGAAGACGATGCCGGCCAGCGAGATGAGGGCCACTTCCGTCGTGCCGCCGCCGATGTCGATGATCATGTTGCCGGCCGCTTCCTGGATGGGAAGGCCGACGCCGATGGCCGCGGCCATGGGTTCCTCGATGAGATAAACTTCGCGGGCGCCGGCATGGGTGGCCGAGTCTTTGACCGCGCGTTTCTCCACTTCGGTGATGCCGGAAGGGACTGCGATGACCACGCGGGGGCGGACCATGCGGCGGCCGCCGTGGGCTTTGCTGATGAGGTGCGAAAGCATCGCCTCGGTGATCTCGAAGTCGGCAATGACGCCGTCTTTCAGGGGGCGGATGGCCACGATGTTGCCTGGGGTGCGGCCGAGCATGCGCTTGGCTTCGTTGCCCACGGCGAGGACTTTGTTGGTGCCGGATTGCACGGCCACGACGGAGGGTTCGCGCAGAACGATGCCTTGGTCGCGGACGTAGACAAGGGTGTTGGCCGTGCCCAAATCGATGCCGATATCGCTGGAAAACAGGCCGAAGAATTTTCTGAACATGGAGTGGTGCTGGAAATAGGAGCCGCAGACGGCCTTTTGTCTCACTCCGGATTTTCCCGGACAAGTGAGGGCGCATTTATTCAGTTGTGACAGAAGGGGTCAAGGATATTGCCGGGCTCGCCCAAGGCTGTGTGGGCAAGGAGGTGAGACAGAAGAGATCGTCCGTGGTGTGTGCTGTCCGCACGGGGCTCTTCGAGGGCCCGGGGCCACAGGGCAGGAAATCTTCTTGACCCTTATTGAGATTGAGACACAATCGCATTATCGCCCTGCGGTGCGAAACGACTTCTGGTCATTTGGAAGTCTGCTCCGATTGTGCGAACTATTCACCTGCCTTATGCTCACACGCTTTTTCCTCGTTCCTCTTGCCTTCATGGCAAGCTTGTTCCCCGCTCAAGCTCTCATCGTGCCCTTTACTGAGGATTTCTCCTCAGGTGCCGCGAACTGGCTCGACGGATCAAGCGCTGCACCGACTTGGTCGGCCACGGGTGGCGTGGATGGGGGGGGCTATATTTCCTACACGGCTCCCAGCTTTAATTCCGGTTCTGGTTCCTTCGGTGCCCCTCCTTTGCAGATCATGTTCAGGGCGAACAGTTCCGCCAGTGGGGGCGCGTTTGTGGGCGATTGGCTATCTGGCGGGGTCACATCCTTAAGCGTCGCTGTCCGGCATAATTATGATTCAGCACTAAATCTTTATGCGCGCCTTGACGCCGGTCGCGGAGTAGCCGCCAGTCTTGCTTCCGACTCTATATTCACCATCGCACCCAATACTTGGACCACGCTGAACATCCCGATCACGGACGCCAACCCGCCATTCCTATCCTATGGCGCCGGCACTTTCACCAGCGTCTTCTCGGGCCTGCAGGGTATGCAGTTCGGCCTCTATCTGCCTACCAACACAGAGTTCACCAATCTCCGCATGGAAGTCACCAACGCGTCCGTTGTGCCTGAGCCGACAACGTCGGTGCTCTTGGTTCTGGCAGCCGGTTCAGGGGTCGCGCTCCTTGTGCGGCGCGACGATCTTCGACGGAAACTTCTCAATAGATCGTGAATCATCACCGCCACCCACTGCTGCCGATGGACCGCCTCGTGCTTTTGGCCGGGGTGGTTTTGTTTGCTCTGTTGTCGATGGCCAAGGGGCAAATTGTGAATCCCGTGTTGGCCGGCACTACTTCCTACGATGGTTGGAGCAACTTCTCGCGCTACACCTACAGTGGTCTTGTCCCGTTCCCCGGCACGTCCGATTGGCCCCGTCCCCTCGACTCTTCCGCTGCCGGTTCTGGCGACGCGGAAATCACCCGGCTCGCCATTGCCGACGATCGAACGGGTGGACCTTATCCGGCTGAAGATTCTCTTTATTTTTTCAGCGGTTCGCAGGTGCCCAATGCTCTCGGTGGTACCCTGCGTGTGGCTGACCCTTCGCCGCTCGCCGGAGTCAAGACGGTGGTGCTGCAAATCCAAATCGGCGAGGCGGATGGCTACGATTTCGTCAGCCCGGGGGGCGTTCCCGTTCTCAAGGTGAACGGCGGTGCCGTTGGTGTCGCGTCTCTCACCCCGGTGACCATCGATAGGTATCTAAATGGAACCTTTGAAAGTCCGGAAACGGGCCTTGATGAGCCGGTTTATGTCAACACTTGGGGTTTCCAATGGGATGTCAGCGGGCTCGGCCCCATTAACTCCATCCAAATCGATTTCAGTGCCGTCACCCACGCCCAGATTTACGCGATGCGGCTGGACCAAAGTTCCGCGACTTACACCTCGAGCGTGTTCGATGCAGACACCGACACACGGGTCATTGGTTTGAGCGGCAACATGGCCTTTGGCCAAGTGATCGCCGGATCAACCGTTACGCGCGCGCTGACTATCGCCAACACCGGCAACGCGCCGCTCAACGTTTCCGGTATAACTTTCCCCACCGGGTTGTCCGGAAACTGGAGCAGCGGTGCCATCGCGGCGGGCTCCTCGCAAAATGTGACCGTCACCTTCAGTCCGACCGCCGCGACGACGTTGAGCGGCAATATTGTGGTGGCCTCCGATGCCACGGGAGGAACAAACACGATCGCGGTGAGCGGCAGCGGTGTCTCTGCCACGCGGATTATCGGAGTTTCCGGTGATATGTCTTTCGGCAATGTCGCGGTCAATACGACCTCCATCCGCACCCTGACTATCGCCAACGCCGGCAACTCGGCGCTCAATATCGCGAGCATTAATTATCCCTCCGGCTTCAGCGGCAATTGGAGCGGCGGGAGCATCGCCGCTGGCACTTCGCGCAACGTTACCGTGACATTCTCCCCGGTTTTGGCCCAGCCTTACAGCGGCACAATCACCGTGAATTCCGACCGTACCAGCGGAGCGAACACCATCTCCGCCAGCGGCACGGGCACCGCCGCGGCGACGCGCATCATCAGCATGCCTGTATCGCTCGATTTTGGCTCCTCACCTGTGGGAGGCACCGTGATGCTGACGTTGACCATTCACAACACCGGCAACTCGCCGCTCAATATAACGGGCATTTCCTATCCGCCCGGATTTTCCGGCGAAACCGCAGGCATCGGCATTGCCTCCGGCGGACGCCGCGACATCACTGTGAGTTTCGTGCCGGAAGCCGCCGGTGATTTTAGTAGCTCAATCAACGTCTCCTCGGATTCGACGGCTGGTAGCAACGTGGTTGCCGTTGCCGGAAAAGCCGTTGCACCTTCGATCCGGGCGCACCTTCGGGGACTCCGGAATATATACGGATCCATCACTGCGGTGACACACGCCTTCGTTTCTACTCCGGCCACGTGGCTAAACATCGAGTTCACCGACAACCTCGCTGAGACCAACAGCTGGACGCCGCACTCCGCGCCCGTCTACTCGGCAAGCGGTGAGTTTTCCGTCACCTTCACCAAACCCGGCGACCACCGTGCCAGCTGGGAACGCGGCCTGTTTTTCCGGCTCTCATACCCGACGAAACCATGAAAAAACCAAACCCATCCAACCACGGCTTCACCCTCATCGAGTTGCTTGTCGTTATCGCCATCTTGGCCGTGCTGGCCGGTATCGGCAGCGCGGCTCTTTTGTCCGCCGGAGACAAGGCGAACACCGCTGCGGAAGTGAACGCTGCAAAAACGCTGGTCTCAGCCTACCAGGCAGCAATCGCTGATAATGGCGGCAAGTTCATGGCTGCATTGAATGAGGCGGCGGGGAAAGACGAGGTGCTCAACGCCGATGGCAAGTCTGTGCATTCGCAAGCTCGTGCCCGTTATCCCTTCAGGCTTGCTCCCTACTTCAATTACGCCATCGAGAGCGCCCTGCTGGTCGGAAAGAACAAGGAGCAACTCATGAAAGTGATGAACCTTTCAAGCCCCTCCGGCACGATGTTTGATTACGGAGTAAGCGCGTTTCCTTCCTTCGGAATCAACCGTTACTTCGTCGGTGGCCGGATCAAAAAGAACGGCGAGGTTGTGACTAACGGACCTTACGCCGATTCCATCCGCACCGTTGCCCAATCGGATCACTCCATAATCGCGTTCGTCAGCGCGGGCACCAGCGACATTGACGGCTATGAGTATGTCAACGCGCCGGGCGGTATGGGTTCCAGCTGGAGTGGGGCAGATTGGACCAAAGATTCCGATCCCGGCAGCTACGGCCACGTGCATCCGCGCCATGGCGGCAAAGCGATTGCTGCTTTCCTTGACGGTTCGACTCGTTTACTGACCATAGAAGAACTGCGCGACATGCGTCTCTGGAGTCGCCGGGCTGCCCAAGAGGATAATCCCGCATTCACTCTGAGCAACTGACCACACTCAACCCACCACCGCTTATTATGACCACTGCCACCTCAGCCCCCACGGGCATCATGGGCCGGCTTAAGGCCGAGACGGCCGAACAGCATGCCATCGCCGAATCCAAGCCGCTCGAGGCCGCGCTCGTCGGCGGTTCGATCGCGCATGACCAATACAAAGAATATCTCGCCCAGCGTTGGCTCATCCATCGCGAGTTGGAGGCCGCGACCGACCGGGTGCTCGAAGAGGACCATCGTCTTTCCCATCTCGGTTTGCCCGGTCTCTACCAGACGGCCAATCTCGAGGCCGACCTTGCGCACCTCGGCGTCGACACCTCCGCGATCAAGCCGCTCAAGGGCGCGCAAAATCTGGTCGGCACCATCCGCAACGCGCCGTCGCCGGCCGTGCTTATGGGGATCTACTATGTTTTTGAAGGCAGCAAGAACGGCGCGCGCTTTATCGCCCGTTCGCTCGGCAAAGCTTGGGGCAAGACCGACATGGAAGGCATGAAATACCTCGATCCGCACGGCGACGCGCAGCGCGGACTCTGGATGAAATTCCGCGAGGACATGAACGCCATCGATTGGTCGTCGGAGGAGCAGGACGTCATGGTCAAAGCCGCGCAGGACACCTTCGACGCCATCTCCGCCCTCGACGACGAAATCCACGTGGCCTGACCGGCCCGCTTCTGGTCCGATGCTCCGTTCCGCGACCATCCTGGCCGTGCTGCTCACCGCGCTCACCGCGCGAGCGGAGCCGGCGCGTCTGGTCACCGCGGGGTCGGCGGTAACGGAGATCGCCGCGGCTCTCGGCCTCACTCCGCAGATCGTGGCGGTGGACACCTCGGGTCAGGAAATCGACGGCATGGGCGACAAGCCGGACATCGGCTACGTCCGCATGCTCGGTGCCGAGGGCATACTGTCGCGGAAACCCGACCTCGTCCTGGTGTCCGGCGAAGCCGGTCCGCCGCCGGTGCTCGAGCAAATCCGCGCCGCGGGCGTCGAAGTCGTCGTGGTACCCAACGGGCATTCGCTCGACAATATCGACGACAAAATCCGCGCTGTGGCCGCGGCCACGGGTCGCGAGGAAGCCGGGGAGCAACTGATCGCCCGCGTGGAAGCCGATGTGCAAAGCCTGCGCGCGGCCACGTCCGGTCACGATGGCGAGCGTCCCGGCGTTGTTTTCCTCCTCGCCCGCCATGGCGGAAGCCTCATGGCCGCGGGCACCGACACTGCGGCTCATGCCATGATCGAAGCCAGCGGTGGACGCAATGTTTGCGCGGACTTCAGCGGCTACAAACCGCTCTCGGCTGAAATTTTCGCCGCCGCCACGCCGGACTTTGTCATAGTCTCGGAAAGCGTCGGCGGCGACGACGCGCAACTCCTGGCCAGCGTTCCCGGGCTCGGAGCCACGCCAGCCGGACGTGAACTGCGCGTCATCCGCGTCGACGATGCCGCCTTCCTCGGTTTCGGTCCGCGCGCGCCGTCCGCCGCGACCGAAGTGGCCGCGGCCCTGCGGCAACCGTGAACCCCGCACGCGAGGACGACGCGCGGCGCCGTCGGCGGGTGCAGCGGCGGTTGTGGCTGCTTGTTGCGCTGTTTCCCGTAGTCCTGCTCGCTGCGTCCGCCCTCGGCGCGCTGAATATCGGATTGCCGGACCTGCTGAAACTTCTCACCGGATCGTCCGAAACGCCGGAGGTTGTTCGTGCGGTCTTTTGGGACATCCGCATGCCGCGCGTCCTGCTCGCTGCGCTGGTCGGTGCCTCGCTCGCCTTGGCTGGCGCGGGGGTGCAGGGTCTTTTCCGCAATCCGCTGGCCGATCCCGCGCTCATCGGAGTGAGCGCCGGGGCCGCTCTCGGGGCGGTCCTTTGTTTCTACTTCGGATGGCAGGGTTTGCTCGGCGGTTGGCTTCTTCCGCTGGCCGCTTTTATCGGCGGTTGGTTGGCTGTTCTGGTCCTCGGTCTCTTCAACACCGGGTTCGCCGCGGGCGGCACGGCCAAGCTCATCCTCGCCGGGGTCGCGCTCAACGCCATGATCGGCAGTGTGCTCGGATTTTTTCTTTTCTCGGCCAGCGACGACGCGCTGCGTTCCATGACCTTTTGGACCCTCGGCAGCTGCGCCTCGGCGCGGTGGCCGCAGGTTGTCGTTCTCCTTGTCTTTCTTTTCGTCGGTGTCTTCCTTCTTTGGCGCAACGCCCGTGCGCTCGACGCCCTCCAACTCGGCGAGGAGCAAGCGTCACACCTCGGGGTTTCGGTTGCGCGCGTGCGTTTGGAAACGATCATCGCCGCCGCGCTGCTCGTCGGCGCGGCGACAGCTTTCGCGGGCACCATCGGATTCATCGGCCTCGTTGCGCCGCACATGGCGCGTCTGCTCCTCGGTGGATTGCATCGTCTGGTCCTCCCCGGGTCGCTTCTCCTCGGAGGCATGCTTCTCGTTCTCGCCGATCTCGGGGCGCGCACTTTGGCTGCTCCGGCTGAGTTGGCCGTGGGTATCCTCACCGCGGCCATCGGCGGTCCTTTCTTCCTCTGGCTCTTGCGCCGTCCCTCCTCATGGTCCGCGTCATGAGTAAAAAAGTGCCATCCTTGGTCGCGGAAGATGTCACCCTGACGCGCGACACGCGCCGCATCCTCGATGGGGTCTCCCTCGCCGTGCAACCCGGACGCTTCCTCGCTGTCATCGGACCGAACGGTGCCGGTAAATCGTCACTGCTCTCACTCATGTCGGGTCTTTGGAAGCCGGACACCGGACGCGTGGTGCTCGATGACCGTGATATCGGCACCTATCGCCCGGCCGAGCGGGCGCGCCGCTGTGCCGTGATGCGGCAGGACAACGCGCGTCCTGCGGGCATGACCGTGCTCGAAGCGGTCGAACTCGGGCGGTTGGCCCGCGGGACCGACGAGGGTGCGGGCGCCACGGCCTGGGTCCTGCTGGAGCAAATGAAGCTGGCCGATCTGGCCGGACGCGATTGCGCCCGGCTTTCCGGCGGCGAGTGGCAACGCGTGGCCTTCGCCCGCACCGTGGCGCAAATTTCCGATACCGAAAGTGCGGGTGTGCTCTTGCTCGACGAACCGGTCTCGAGCCTCGACCCGGCGCATCAGCATGAATTGCTCGGCGAAGCGCGGCGCCTTGCTCATGAGGGTCATGCCGTGCTCGCCATCCTCCACGATCTGAACCTCACTGCCCATTACGCGGACGAAGTCGCCCTCCTGGCGGCCGGCCGCCTCCGCGCCTGCGGGCCGGCGGCCGAGATCATGCGACCGGAGATGCTCTCCGAAATCTACGGTTGCTGTGTGGTTGAAGTGCGCGACGGCGACCGGCAAGCGTTGGTCAGTCTTCCGGACTGATCGCGGACGGCGGGGTGGGTGCGGTGGGTGAATCCGGTGGAACTCCGGCCAGTTCGCGGACCCGGGCATCGAGTTCGGGTGGCACGGTGACTTTTTCGTCCGAACCTTCGACCCGCGCATAAACGCTCCCGTCGGCGGCCGTTGACCCAAAGTCGGCGCCGGCCAGCACGTGCCCGCCCGCCGCTTCCTCGGGGGTGTTTTCCGAAAGCCAGGCGAGGAAGCGCAGGCGGAGGCGGGGTTGGTCGAGTCCGCTTTCGTCGGCTCCAGCCGCGGTGGCGAAGGACGCGACGCGTGTTTCGTTGAACAAATCGACGAGTTCTCCGATGCGTTCGCGTTCGATGACGCGCTCCTCGTCGGCGGTGATCCACTCTTCGCCGCGTCGCACGACGGATACCGTTCGTCCATCGGCTTCGATGACGATGCGATCGATGGTGTCCGGATCGACATAACCGAGCGAGCGGTCGCGCAGCATCTCGGGCGAAATATCGAAGAGCAAGGCGGCCGCGGGATCGACAACGAGCGCCCCGCCGCGTGGTTCGAAGCGGACCGTGAAATTATCCCGGCCGGGCTCCCGCCTCAGATCGATGGCGATTTCCTCGCCGCCGCCGCGCGGCGTCACCGCCAAGCGGGCTGCCTGCCCGGGCAACGGGTCGGGCGGGGCTCCGGTGCCCGCGGCCGGGAAGGAGGTGACGGCCAGGCCGAGCAGCCGCTCGAGAAAATCGCGCACCGCCCGCGGATCGGCCGGGGCTTGCACGGGTTTGTCCACCATCCAACGTCCGCGTTCGAGGCGCACCGTCATCTCGCCGTCGGCCCGCTGCACGGTGAATTTTTCGATGTCGTCGGCCGAGAGGTCGGTCAGTCGCGGATCGCGCAATTTGTCAACCGGCACCGTGGCCTGCCCGAGGATGTCATCCGGCACGCGCAGGATGTAAGACTGTCCGCCCACCCGTGCGAAGATCTCGCCCGGCAGTGCGGTGGCCCCGCCGAGGTCGATGCGGATGTCGTCCTCCCCGCGCAGATCGATCCGCACCCGAGGGGTAGCCAAACCGCTCTCCGGCACGGCCTCCGGATCTTTTGCCGCCTGGCGGTCACGCGCATCGAGAAATCGCGCGGCCAGCAGCAAACGCTCGATGGCTGCGGGATCGGCGCGGTCCGCCACCGGGGCGGTGAGTTGCCAACCTCCGCCGGACCGGCGCAGGCTCACCGTCTCACCGCCGCGCACGAGGTCGATCTCGGTGATGTCGCCCGGATCGAAGACCGCGGCATAGCGGCGGTTCTCGGCGGCGGCGCGGGTCGGATCGAAGGCGGTGCGCAGGTAAATCAGACCCCCGACGACGAGCAGGGTGACGATGAAAAGGGCGATGGTCGCGCGCGGATTCACGGTTCAACGGCGGCGCCGCCACCATACGAAAGCGCCGGCCACGAGGGCGCCGGCCGGAATGACCACCATGGTGAAGAGGGCGATGCGGCCCGTCTCGAGGTCGGTGAGATTGAGGTTGAAGGTGCGGACCGGTTTGGGCGTCACGCGGGCGAGGTATCCGCGGTCGAGCATCCAATTGAGCGCGCCGAGAAAGAAGTCGAGGTTGGGTTCAGTGATCGATCCGTCCGCCACGAACGCGCTGTTGCCGGCCACCACGAGGCGGGAGGAATTGACGTCCACTTGCTCGTCGGCCACGCCCCCGCGTTCGGCCATGGCGGCCAGCACGAGCGGTGCCGCTACGTCGGTTTCCTCGCTGAAGACCACGCCGGTTTCGCCGTCGGTCACGTATTGTGTCTCGCCCCAGAACGGTTCCTCCGCGGTGACCATCGGCCACAGGGTGGTATCCGGCGTCTGGCGGTCCAACTCGAGCGAGCAGGTGCCGCCCGGGAACATGGCCTCGGCGCCGTGCAGGCGACGGGTCACCCGGTTTTCCGGATCGAAGGTCCCGGCCACGTCGCGCAGGATGCCGGTGGCGAAGCCGAGTTGCACGGTGCGCAGCACGCGGTCGTCGCGCGGGGTGATCCCCGCCGCGGAAAGAAAAGCGCGCAGCAAGGGCGTGTCGGCTTCCGGATCGAGCAGGACCATGAGGCGCCCGTCGTTCTGCCAATAGGCGCGCAAGGCCTCGAGCGAGGCGGGGGTCAGATCGTAGCGCGGCCCGGCCAGGACCACCGCGCCGGCATCGGCGGGCACGGCGCCGGCGAGGGAGAGGTTGAGCGCTTCGACCCGCACGCCTTGGCGGGCGATGTATTCCTGCAGGAGGGAGAGGGGAGAGCCCTCGCCGACGGGCGGTTCGCCGTGGCCCTGCAGGAAGTAGACGGCGCGCTGTTCCGGTTCGAGCAACTCGAGAAGCGCGCCGGTGATCATCTGCTCGCCTTTGAAAGCGGTGACCCGCGGCGGGTCGCCGGTGATCTGCGGTAGGTAATCGTATTCGGCCATGTCGACCGCGGCGATTTGCTTGGAGCGGCCCTCCGTTTCGACGATGACGAGGTTTTCTTCCGAGCCGAACTGGTGGAGCGACTGCAGTTCGCGGGCGCGCGCCAGATTGCGCATCGGATCGATGTATTCCACGGTGATGCGGCTGCGCTCGGCCGATTGGTATTCTTTGAGCAGGTTGACCACATCGCTGTAGACCTCGAAGCCGGGTGCGGCGGTGGTGGGGGAAAAGAAGACATAGACTTTGACCGGTGCGGGCAGGTTGCGGAGGAGGCTCTTGGTCTGCTCGCTCAGGCGGTAACGCTGGGCCGGCGACCAGTCACCCCGCAGGTAGTAGTGGAAGCCGGCGTAGTTCACCGCCCCGAGGAGAATGATCGCCAGAACAACCTGCAGGCCGACGCCCAAGCGGGTGCCGGCGCGACGGCGGGAATGTTCCTGCGGTTTCTTCATGGCCGGTCAGCTCCTCCAACGACGCGATTGGAAAACATGGAAGGTGAGAAAAAGCGTGAAGACGGTCAGCGAGAGGTAAAAGACGAGGGGGCGCGTGTCGAAAAACCCTCGCGAAGCCTCGCTCATGTGCTCGAGCGCGGAAAAATAGGCGGTCAATTCCCGCAGGGCCGGCGTGACGCTGAGAATAAAAAAGGACAGTAGGCCCGTGAAAAAGAGCAGCGCGATGATGCTGAAGGACATGACCGCGGCGATGATCTGGTTGCGCGTCATCGCCGAAGTCAGGCACCCGATGGCGAGGTAGAACATCCCCATGAGCAGCAGCATGGCGTAAGCGCCGATGTAGGGTCCGGCCGCGCCCGCGGCATCCAGCTTGGTCACCTGCTGGAAGACGACGAAATAAAGCAGGCTGGGCAACCAGAGGACGACGAAGAAGAAAACCGCGGCGAGATACTTGGACAACACGACCTGGCTGTCGCGCACCGGCGCGGTCATGAGCGGCTCGATCGTGCCCATTTTATATTCCTCGGAAAACAGCCGCATGGTCACCAGCGGGAGGACAAGGATGAACCCGAACCAGAAAAAAACCGTGTTGAAAAACGCCTCGACCACGGTCACTTCGCTCGGCCCGCGGTTCAAGGCGGCCACCCCGGCGTAAAAGTTGAAGCCGGTCAGGAGCAGGAAGAAAAACAGCACGACCCACGCGACAGGGGAGAGGAAAAAGGCGCGGATCTCGCGATTGAGCAGGGTGAGAAAAGTCATGGTCTTACACGTCCCCCGCCTGGGTGATTTCGGCGAAGACCCTCTCGAGGCTCACCTGCTCCTGGCCCAGTTCGCGCAAGGGCCATCCGCGCTCCGCGGCCACGCGGGCGATATCCGCCCGTGGATCATGGTTGGCATCGGTGCGCAGGCGGCACTCGTGCCAGCCGTCGCCGAGAGTGACGATTTCGTTTTTGCGCACCCCGGGCAGTCCGCCGAGCGCCTTCGCCAGCTCGGCCTCCGGTCCGCGGATTTCTGCGCGGATCCCGCCGGCCGTGCGCACGCGGGCGGCCAAGGCGTCCGGCGTGTCGGAGGCCGCGATGCGACCCTTGTTGATGATGAGGACGCGGCTGCAGGTCATCTCCACCTCGGTGAGAATGTGGGTGGAGAGCAGGATGGTGTGCCGCTTGCCCAAGTCTTTGATCAGCTGGCGCACTTGGCGGATCTGGTTCGGATCGAGGCCGATGGTCGGCTCGTCGAGGATGAGCAGATCCGGGTCATGCAGCAGCGCGTCGGCCAGACCGACGCGTTGGCGGTAGCCTTTGGACAAGGCGCCGATCAACTTTTGCTCTACGTCGCGCAAGCCGCACAATTCCTTCACTGCATTGGCCCGCTGGCGTTTGGTCCGTCCGCGGATGCCTTTCAAGGCCGCCCGGTATTCGAGGTATTCCTGCACGCGCATCTCGGGATAAAGGGCCACGTTTTCCGGCATGTAGCCGACACGCGATCGCACCTCGCGGGATTGGCCGGCCACGTCGAACCCGGCCACGCTGGCCCGTCCGCTGGTGGCCGGCAGGTAACAGGACAGGATCCGCATGGTCGTGCTCTTGCCCGCGCCGTTGGGCCCGAGAAAACCGACGATTTCCCCTTTCTCGACCGTGAAATCGAGATCCTGGATGGCCGTGATGCCGGCGTATTTCTTGGTCAGTCCTTCAACCTTGATCATGACACGGGTCCCGCTCCTGCCTTCGGGGCCGGGCTCAAAGGGGCATTTATGGCGCGGTTCGGCGGCGCTGGCAAGCGGGCTCGGTCGCCGGGGAGCAAACAGAAAAAATCCACGCCGCGGTGCGTCTCTGGGTTGCATGGACGGCGCCGCTGGGTGATCTTGGGCATTCGCTGATCCATGAGCCAATCCTTGTCGGGAAACTGGAATTCCGAACTGCTCGAAGAGAATTACGAGCGCTGGAAAAAAGACACCGAGTCGGTCACTCCCGAGTGGAATGCCTTCTTCGAGGGATTCGAGCTTGGCCTCACCCAGTCGGAGGAACTGGCCGAGGGCGCGCGTGCCGCCGTGCCCGAGGACTCCGCCCTCGAGCGCCGCGCCGATTCGCTGGCCTACGCCTACCGCACGCTCGGTCACACCATTGCGCGCCTCGATCCGCTGAGTCCCGAACCGCCGGACAACCCGCTTCTCTCCCTCAAAGCCATCGGCTTCACCGAAAGTGATCTCGAGCGCACGGTGGCCTCGAAATATTTCCGCGACGGCAAGCCCATGCTCCTGCGCGAGATGATTTCCGAACTCCGCGACATCTACAGCGACACCATCGGCGCCGAGTTTATGCACATCCAGGACCCGCGGGTGCGGAATTGGATCCGCGAGCGCGTGGAAAACCGCGGCGATGGCAATCGCGCCGATGCCCCCCTGCACCGCGCCATCCTCCGCCAGCTTTACGAGGCCGAGACCTTCGAGCACTTCCTCCATACCCGCTATGTCGGGCAAAAGCGTTTCTCTCTCGAAGGCGCCGAGTCACTGCTCGTCATTCTCGACACCATCCTGCAGCGCTGCGAGCCGTGCAAAGTGGAAGAAATCGTCATGGGCATGGCCCACCGCGGCCGCCTCAACGTCCTCGCCAATTTCCTCAGCAAGCCGCTGACCCTCATCTTCAACGAATTCTCCGAGAACTTCGTTCCCGACGTGGTCGGCGGCAACGGCGACGTGAAGTATCATCTCGGCTACCTCGCCGAACGCCGCACCGCCACCGGTCACACGGTCACTGTCCGCCTCGCACCCAACCCCAGCCACCTCGAGGCCGTCGATCCCGTGGTCGAAGGCATGGCCCGCGCCCGCCAGCGCATCCTCGGCGATTCGGAGAACCGCAAAAAAGTCCTCCCGCTCCTCATCCACGGTGATGCCGCCTTCGCCGGGCAGGGCATCGTCGCCGAGGTCTTCAACATGTCACAACTCCCCGGCTACAAAACCGGCGGCACGATCCACATCGTGGTCAACAACCAGATCGGCTTCACCACGCTCCCGGCCGACGCGCGCTCCAGCCTCTACCCGACCGACGTGGCCAAAATGATCGAAGCGCCCATTTTCCACGTCAACGCCGAGGACCCGCTCGCCGTGGCCACCGTGGCGCAGCTCGCCCTCGACTTCCGGCAGGAATTCGGACGCGATGTGGTCATCGACCTTTATTGCTACCGCCGGCACGGACACAACGAAGGCGACGAACCCGCCTTCACCCAGCCGCACCTTTACAGCGCGATCAACAAGCACTCGCTGCCCAGCGAGATCTTTGTCGACGAACTGGCCGCGCTCGGCACGGTCACGCCGGCCGAAGCCGCCGCGATCAAGAAAGAAGCCGCCGCCGATCTCGAGGAGGCTTTCGACATCGTCAAAAAATCCGAGAGCGAGCGGCAGGAAGGCGGACGCTTCGCCGGATCCACAGCCGTTTTCCAGCCGCCTTATTCCTACGAACCGGTCCGCACCGCCATCACCCCGGGCACCCTCCGCGAAGTGGTCGAAGGGCTCTGCCGCGTGCCGGAGGATTTCCACATCCTTCCCAAGGTCCGCCGCATGCTCATCGACCGCCGCCTCGAGATCCTCCGCGAGGGCGGTCCCTACGATTGGGCCTTCAGCGAGGCGCTCGCTTTCGGCTCTCTGCTCGTCGAGGGCACGCCTGTGCGCCTCTCCGGGCAGGACAGCCGGCGCGGCACCTTCAGCCAGCGGCATTCGACCTTTTATGACGTCGAACAGCGCGTCGACTACGTGCCGCTCAACCACCTCAAGGAAGGCCAGGCCCGTTTCTGCGTCTACAACAGCCTCCTCAGCGAGGCCGCCGTGCTCGGGTTCGACTACGGCTACTCGCTCGACTACCCCGAGATGCTCTGCATGTGGGAGGCGCAGTTCGGCGACTTCGCCAATGGCGCGCAGGTCATCATCGACCAGTTCATCGCCTCGGCCGAATCCAAGTGGCAGCGCCCCAGTTCGCTCGTCATGCTCCTGCCGCACGGTTACGAGGGCCAGGGCCCCGAGCACTCCAGCGCGCGCCTCGAGCGCTTCCTGCAATTGTGCGCGGACAACAACATACAGGTCTGCAACCTGACCACCCCCGCACAGTATTTCCACGCCCTTCGTCGCCAGATCCACCGCGACTACCGCAAGCCGCTGGTCATCATGACGCCCAAGAGCCTCCTGCGCCACCCGCTGGTTGTTTCCACGCAGAAGGACTTCACCGACGGCCGTTTCTACGCCATCCTCGCGGACCCTCTGCCCGAGGACCACGCGCACATCACGCGCGTCATTCTCTGCTCCGGCAAAGTCTACTACGACCTCAAGGCCGAGCAGGAAAAACGCGGCGCGACCGACACGACCATTCTCCGCGTCGAGCAGCTTTACCCGCTGCACACCGAGAAAATCAAACGCATCGCCAACAGCTGCCCGAACCTCAAGCGCATCGTCTGGTGCCAGGAGGAACCGCGCAACATGGGCGCGTGGTTCTACATGGCCATGCGCCTGCGCGAACTTTTCGGCTGCAATATCCACTACGCCGGACGCCCCGAAAGCCCGAGTCCGGCCGTCGGCGCACTCGCCGTTCACCGCATCCAGCAGGCCGAACTCGTCAGCCGCGCTTTCGAAGTGTAATCTCGACGGTTCATGAGCGCCGAAATCAAAGTCCCCGCCGTCGGGGAATCGATCTCCTCCGGAATCATCTCCCTCTGGCACCGGCAGGACGGCGATTACGTCCGCAGCGGCGACCTGCTCTTCACGCTCGATACGGACAAAGTCTCGACCGAAGTCGCCGCCCAGTCCGCCGGGATTGTACGCATCAAAGCCCCGGCCGACACCGAGGTGAAAATCGGCGAGGTCGTCGGCTTGATCGAGGAAGCCCCCGAACCCGCCGCTCCGGCTGCCGCCGCTCCGTCAGGAGGGTCCCCGGCCCCGGTCGCTGCCGAGCCCGTCCCCGCCGTGGCGACCCCTGCCCCGGAACCGAAGTCCGCTCCCGCCGCGCCCGTCGAACTCCAACCCCAGGAACGCCGCGTCACCCGCAAAAAGCTCTCGCCCCTCCGCAAGAAGATTTCCACCCAGCTGATCTCCGCCCAGCGCAACGCCGCCATCCTCACCACCTTCAACGAGTGCGACATGGCCGCCGTGATGAAATTGCGCGCCGACGTGCAGGAAAGTTTCCAGGCCAAATACGGCATCAAACTCGGCTTCATGTCGTTTTTCCTCAAAGCCGTGGTCGAGGGCCTCAAAAGCGAACCCCAGATCAACTCGCGTCTCGACGGCGACGAGCTTGTACAGAACCACTTCTATGACATCGGTGTCGCCGTGGGCACCGAGCGCGGCCTCATCGTGCCGGTCATCCGCGACGCCGACCGCAAAACCTTCGCCGAGCTGGAGCAGGATCTCGCCTTCTACGCCAAGAAGGCACGCGACGGCGCCATCACCATCGAGGACCTGCAAGGCGGCGTCTTCACCATTTCCAACGGCGGTGTCTACGGTTCGCTCCTCAGCACACCCATCCTCAACCCCCCGCAGAGCGGTATCCTCGGCATGCACAAAATCCAGGAACGTCCGGTGGCCGTCGACGGACAGGTCATCATCCGCCCGATGATGTATCTCGCCCTCAGCTACGACCACCGCGTGGTCGACGGCAAGGAAGCCGTCACCTTCCTCGTGCGGGTCAAAGAGGCCATCGAGAACCCGGTGCGGCTCTTCCTCGCCGACCAGCAATGAACCGCCTCGCCGCCGTCCTTCTGCTGGCCCTGCTTTCCCCCGCCGCGGCCCAAGAGACAGCGGCCGATCCTTCATCCGATCCGCTCGTCATGCAGCGGCGGTTGGCCATGGTCCTGCGCCAGTCCACGCAGCACTACGAAGCCGGGGAATACCAGGCCGCCCTCGGGCTCCTCGAGCCGTTGCAGGGCGCGGCCGGACAAGACCTCAGCGTGCTCAACCTCCGCGGCGCCATCCTGACCAAGCTCGGAAAACACGAAGAAGCGGCCGCACTTTTCCAGTCCATCCTCGCCACCAATCCGGATTATTTCCCCGCGTCCTTCAACCTCGGCGAGGTGGAGTTCATCCGCGGCAACCACGCCGGGGCTCTCGAGGTTTTCCAAGGCATGCGCCGGCGTGATCCGCGCAACGAGTTGGTGCGTTTCAAAGTGTTCCTTTGCCAGCTTCTCCTCAACCAGGACGACGAGGCGCAAAAAATGGCCCGCGGATTCATCCCCGCCGGTGGCACGCCCGCCTGGTATTACGCGCAGGCCATGCTGGCCCGCAAAGCGGGCGATGAAGCCACGGCAAACGACCATCTCTCCACCGCGCGGGCCATCTATCTGGACGGCGGTTGCCGCCTTTTTGACGAATCGGTCGCGACGGTCGGATTCTGATTACCCGGCTCAGGGCGCGCCGATCTTGTCGCCGCGTTCGCGGTAGTAATCGTAGCGTCCGCGCACTGCGGCGATGTAGGCCCGCGTGCTCGGGATGTCCATGGCTTCGTCGAGTTCTGCGGCCGACATGCGCTCGCCGCCCGACCAACGCTTCACGCGGCTGCGTCCGGCATTGTATTCGCCAAGGGCAAAAGGCAACGGATCCTCCTGGTTCGACCAATGGCGCAAGGCGCGAGCGAGATACCACGTGCCGACTTCGATGTTGGTCTTGGCGTCGAGCAGGTCCTGCGGGACGAAGGTTTCCACGCCGGTGGCTTCCACCCAGTCGGCCGCGGCGGGCTCGGTCACTTGCATGAGTCCGCGCTCGCCGTGGTTGCCCAGCTTGCCGGGATGGAAGCGGCTTTCCTGCCAGATGACTGCTTTGACCAGCAAGGGATCGACGCCGTGGCGGGCCGCGACGACGGCGATGGTCTCGTCTTGGGAATCATGGCGCCCGAAGCTTGCCCAAGCCGCCAATCGGTAAGCGGGGTCCCGGTCGGAAAACACGAGTGCCGCAGCGACGGCCGCCAAGACCAAAGCGGTGATTCCGAGGATGCGTACGACACCGTTCGACATGACACCTCACGATAGCGCGTTCCCGCCGCGCCATCCAGAGCTATGGCCCGCGGCGCTGATGTGATAGCTTCCGCACGGATGAAGAACGTGGCTGCCCGCACTGCCGGCATCGCTTTGCGCGTTGTGCTCGGCTGGATTTTTCTCGCCGCCGGTTGGTCCAAAATCGGACAGACGATGCCCACGCTGGCTTCCATTTATTCCTACCAGATCGTCCTTCCCGACGCCTTGGCTGAATTCCTTGCCATGGCCCTGCCGTGGGTCGAGTTGTTGCTGGCGGTCGCCCTCTTTGCCGGCTTGTTTTTCCCGTGGACGCTCTTTGCCACCGCTCTGGTCCTTGCGGCTTTCACCGCCCTGACCGCGCAGGCTTGGTGGCGCGGGTTGGATATCGACTGCGGGTGTTTCGACTTCGCCTCGATCCATCCCTCGCTCGCCGTGCTGGCCACACCGGGCGGCGCGACGGTGCGCAATCTTGTCCTTCTTGTCCTGACCGCTTTGCTCTTTTGGATGTGGCGCCTGATACCGACGTCCCGAAGCTTTCAGACTTTTATCCATGTTCGGTAGGGACGGCTGGCCCAGCCGTCCGTGTGCCTTCCAAAAATAAGGCAGCCGGTCCGCTGGCCTCCTGCTCGTAGAGCCATACGGCTCGGAGAGGCCAGCGGCCCCTACCGCGGGTCGATGCCGTGAAGTCCAAATGCATGGGGACATTGGTATGAGTCAGCGCCAAAGCGCGGCGTAAGAGGCCGCGAAGCGGTTAGTCGCTTCCGCGTCGGGCAGCACTTCGATGATTCGCGGACCGTTATCGGGCCATGTTTCCTCCGGCGCGTGCATCGTGCCGTAGTGCCAACTCGAACATCTCGGCCCATCCGCGCAGGCGCAGATGATGCGTGTTGAGGAACGATGGACTCCGGAACATGCGTTCGAAAATCATCCCCCCGCCATTGTTGATCACCGCCAGCGTGAAATCATCGATCCCGACACGCGCGGCCGGCCAAAGCCCGGCCAAGTCATAAAGCGCCGACAGGTCGCCGAGCACAGCGGCGGTCGGGCGTCCGTTTCCGGCCAGGCCGAGGGCCGTGGAGACGAGGCCGTCGATGCCGTTGACCCCGCGGTTGGCGAAGAAGGTGCGGGCCTCCGTGGTGCGCGGGGCGGCCAGGTCCCATTGGCGGACCGGCAGGCTGTTGCCGAGAAACACGCGGGCGTCGGATGGCAGGCGCCGGGCCAACGCACGGACCAAAGCCGCTTCGCTCCGCGGCTCCGCCCCGAGCAACGAGGCCAATGTTTCCGCGGCCGCGCGGTCGCGGGCGAAGAGCGCATCGTTTTTGCCGCCGGGCGGGACGAAAGACTCGCACACTTCGAGGAAGAGGCCGGTCGGCACAACCGGTCCGCCGCCGGCCAAGCCGGGAAGGTTGACCCGCGAGACGTGGAGCACGGGGAGATCCTCGCACTCGCGCCAGAAACGCGGCGTCGGCACGCCGCCGAGGCGGACCACGCCATCGCAAGCCTCGCGGCATTCGGGCGTCAGGAGGATGCGTTCACCGCTGTGCAGACTGAACTCCTGCAGCCGGCGGTCGCCGCGCAACTGCGAAACGGCTTCGAGGTAAAGCGGACTGCTCAAGGATGCCAGCCACGGCGCCAGGTGGTGTGCCTCGGTCGCGTCCAATGATGACACCAGCACGAGCGGACGGCGCACGCGGGAGAAAAAATCACGGCAAACGTCGCGCGCTTCGCTCTGTGCCATCCACGAGGCTGCCGTCTGCGGCGCAGGCCGCGTGGCAAGAAGAGCCATCTCCACGGGCCCGTCGACCAGCGGTTCGTCGAAGCAAACATTCACGTGGCACGAACCCGGCGGCAGGGCGTCGAGTTGTCCCGGACCATCGAGGTCGAGGACCGGAATCCCGGCGGCAGCGAAGAGCGGCAATTGATTGATAGTCTGTGGCGCCCCGGTGCCGCGCAGGCGGCGGGGGCGGTCGGCGGTCACTGCGATGAGGGGGAGTCCGGCATGACGCGCTTCGAGAAGAGCAGGCAAAAGTTCCGCCGCGGCCGTCCCCGAGGTGGTGATGACCGCGGCCGGTGCAGCGTCGCGTTGCGTGCGGCCGAGGGCGAAAAAGGCCGCGCTGCGTTCCTCGAAAAAAGAAACCACTTTGAAGGAATCCGCGGCCGCTTCCGCGGCCAGCACGAGCGGCGCATTGCGTCCGCCCGGACAGACGCACAGGGTGCGCACGCCCGCGGCATGCAGGGCGGAGAGGATCTCCGCGGCCAGTGCGCGATTGGTCTGGGCCGGACTCAAAGCCCGAGATTGCCGCGGGCGGCGGCCAGTTTCAACCGCAGTTCCGCCGTCTCGCGTCCGGCCCGACTGGCCGGCAGCAGCCCGCAACCCGCGCCGCAACGCGTGTGGTCGCGGTCCCACTGGACATTGCGGATGGCGACGAGGCACCGCGCCTGACCGTCGGGTAGAAGCAACCCGAACGGCGCCGCGAAACGTCCGCGCGGTTCGGCATCGAGGTCCGCCACTTGCGAACGCCAAAGTTCCCGCGGCGCCGTGCCGACGGCCGGCGTGGGATGCAGCCGCGCGACGAGGTCGTCGAAGGCGACGCTCCGTCCGGGCATCAACCGCAGGTCGGTGCGCAAATGCGAAAGCATGCCGATGCGCCAGAGGCGCGTGGCTCCGCGGGTCACCGGCCCGAGCGGTGCGAGTTGCCTTTCCAAATCCTCCAGCACGAAGCGGTGTTCGGCGCGCTCCTTGGGATCGTCCATCATTTCCTCCGGGGCGGTCCCGGCGCGTGCCGTCCCGGCCACCGCCATGGTGTGGATTTCCACCCCGTCATCCTCGAAAAGGATTTCCGGCGACGCCCCGAGCACGCCGCCCTCCGCGTCCCAGCATCCGTAAGGCATGAGGCCGGCCGGCAGGTTGGCCGCGGCGCGCAGGGCGCGTTCGCGCTCGGCCGCGGTGAGGGCGCCCGGACTTTGCTCGAAAACGGCGGGCACCGCTTTGTGCAGTTCGCCGCGGGCGAGTAGTTCCTGCACGCGGGCGAACGTCCGGGCAAAGGCCGTTTCGTCGAAAGGTTGCCAGGTGCGCGGATGCTCCTCGGCGTGCAGCACTTGGGCCAACGCATCGGGCGAGACCGCGGCCGTCTCGGGGTAAAGGCGCCACGGTTGCCGGTCGGACAAAAAGAAATCCGGCGCGTAGAACGAAGGACGGTCCGGATGCGGGTGCTCGGCTTTTTCCGGTTCGCCCCAGCCGAGGAACCAAAGGTCGTCGGACCAGGCCAAGACCGCGCCGGTGTGCAGCAAGGCGCGGACGTTTTCCGCCGAAGGCGCGGAGCGGCGCAACCACGCCGCGCGTTCGCTGGTCCCGGCGGTGACGGAAGGATCGGTCATCACGGCAGGTTACGTCCGTCGCGGCAACCGGGATACCGGCCGCGCCGGCTCAGGGGCGCAGAAGGCGCTCGGCTTCCAGCCAGTCGGATTCCGGGTCGCCGGGCAGACCGAGGTGGCGGCGGCGTTCGGCGAGGTAGTAGGCCTTGAGCGCGATGTCCTCGTTGGTCACCGAGCCGATCATGCCGATCACTTCGGTGGTCGTGCCGGTGCGGCGCGTCAGGACGCGGGCCGGGGTCGCGGCGGTGGCGCGCCGGCGGGCGGCCGCGGGTTTGCGGGTCACGGCTTTCTTTTTCGCGGCGGGAGATTTTTTGGCAGCCTTCTTGGTGGTTTTGGCGGCGGCCTTCTTGGCGGCTTTTTTCTTGGCGGTCTTCGGCATGATTTTCGTTTGGTGTCTTCCCGTTAGTAAATGCGGACCGCCGCGGGCGGGCCAAGTTTTTTCGGCTTTCCGCCGGGAAGGACAGGTTTAGGGTGGGGGCGTGGGCATTTCCTTGGCCGAATTTTTCATCCGCTGGTTCGTCACCGCAGTGGCCGTTTTCGTCG
This sequence comes from uncultured Verrucomicrobiae bacterium, assembly GCA_963776165.1. GTDB lineage: Bacteria > Verrucomicrobiota > Verrucomicrobiia > Chthoniobacterales > JACTMZ01 > JACTMZ01. The sequence goes on along the minus strand of CAVZLI010000008.1, from coordinate 295,501 downwards.
CCGCTTGGATCGTGCCCGGCATCCAATACACCAGTTTTACTGGACTGGCCTTCGCGTCCCTCCTCCTCGGGATCATCAACGCGCTGGTCCGGCCCGTCCTGCTCATCCTTTGCCTGCCCCTCATTCTCGTCACCATGGGGCTCTTCATCCTGGTCCTCAACGCGCTCCTCCTGTGGTTCGTCTCCGGCATCCTGCCCGGGAGTTCCTTCACGGTGGACGGATTCTGGGCGGCGTTCTGGGGCGGTCTGGTCATCAGCGTGATCAGCTGGATCCTCAGTTCCTTCTTCCGCGGCAGCGACGGGCGCATTTACCCGCTCACCCATCACACGGTGATCAAGCAGGCGCGCGGCCGCACCCTCAACTGACATGATCCCCGCGGGTCTCCGGCGCTGGCTCGGCGGCGGGTCAACGGGCATCAAGTTCTGCGGCTTCACCCGCGAAGAGGATGCCCTCGCCGCGGTCGAGGCCGGGGCCGACGCGCTGGGTTTCAACTTTTACGAAAAGTCGAAGCGCCGCGTGCAACTCGACGCCGTGTCGGCATGGATCGGGCGTTTGCCGGAGGACGTCGGACGCATTGCCGTTGTCGTGCAACCGGACGAAGGCCTCCTGCGCGCTTTGCATGACTCGGGTCTTTTCCACGCCGTGCAATTCCACGGCGGCGAGTCGCCGGATTTTTGCGCCAGCCGGGGAGGGGAGTTTTATCTCAAAGCCTGTCCCGTGTCGGACGAGGCGTCCGCTCTCGCGGCGATCGCCGATCCGGCGCCCTGCCTGCTGCTCGACGCGCATGCGCCCGGCGAGTTCGGCGGGACGGGACGCACGATCGACTGGTCGCTGGCCGCCCGCGTCGTGCGGGAAGCGGGGCGTCCCGTCGTGTTGTCCGGCGGACTGCATGCGGACAACGTGGCCGGCGCCATGGCCGCGGTGCATCCCGTGGCGGTCGACACCGCCAGCGGCGTCGAGTCCGCACCCGGGATCAAGGACGCCGCGAAAATGAAAGCCTTCGTCGAAGCTGCGCGCGGTCAGCCCGGCTGACGTCCGTAACTTCCCCCGGCAGCTACTGCAATATACCCTGAGAAGGGTATAGTCCGGATAACTGGAAATCGGTATGTTTGCGGGTTTCATGACGGAAAACCCACCCACATCCCGAGGCCCGGAAGCGACCGGGCCGCGTGATCGCCTGCTGCGTCGGCTCATCGTTATTTTCGTCCTCGCCGCCGCCGTCACCTTCTGGACCGCGGTGGGCGTCTCCGCTTGGCACGGTCCGTCCTACCGTTTGGAACTGGCCCGTCAGACAACCGCGCCTTGAACAGCTTTCCCCCAACGCTATGAGCACCCCTGAAGCCATCCTTGAACCTCCTGTCGCCCCATCGTCCTTCGTGGTCGAGGGCCCCACGGCGGCGGAAATGCAAGCCGAACTCCGCCGCGTGATCGACAGCCCCGATTTTCCGGCCACTGCCCGCAACCGCGCCTTCTTGGAATACGTCGTGGACCGCGAGTTGGCCGGGGAGGGCGAATCGATCAGCGCCTACGCCGTAGCCACGGCCGTCTTCGGCCGCTCGGAACTTTTCAACTCGCTCCTCGATCCGATCGTGCGCATTGAGGCCGGCAAGTTGCGCCGCGACCTCGAGACCTACTACCTCAAGTCCGGACGCCGCAATCCGCTGCGCCTGACCATTCCGCGCGGTGCTTACCGCCCGCGCTTCGTCGTCGCGGAGCAGTCAGCCGCGGATGGTCCGTTGCCCTCTGCCCCGCTCGCAGCGGAACCGCGGGCCGAACTGGAGCGCGTTTTGGCCAGCAACGATTTCCCGGCGACTCCGCGCAACCGCAAATTCCTCCGCTTTGTCGTGGAGAAGGAACTCGCCGGACACGACGGACGAATCGGCGCCTATGTCATCGGCACCGAGGTCTTCGGACGGCCGGAAAGTTTCGATCCGATCAACGACCCGATCGTGCGCATCGAGGCTGGCAAGCTGCGCCGCGACCTCGAGACCTACTACTTGAAGGAAGGTCGCCGCAATCCGCTGCGCATCGAGCTGCCCAAGGGCGGCTACCGTCCGAGGTTTGTCCCCGCCTGACCAAGGCGTCCGCCGGGGGGAGCTTCCCCGCCGCTCCCCGGCTCGGGCTTGTCGTTGCCCTCGTCTTTCTGCTTCGTTAGGGGCGTGCCTTCGCCCTCCGCACACGCCGTCTTGCTTCCCGCTCCCGGCCAATGGGACCGTTGCCACACCTGCGAGGCGACTTACCGGCGCCGCGCGCTGGCCCGGGGGGAGAAACTTTGCTGCTCCCGCTGCGGCGAATTGCTCGACGGGTGGCGGGTCGTCTCGCTGCAGCAGGATGCCTTGGCCCTCGCCTTGACCGGCCTCGTGCTCGTCGTGCTGGCCAACGCTTATCCGGTCATGACCTTCGACGTGGCCGGCGCCCAGCAGTCGAATCACATCATCACCGGCGTGCAGGGGCTCATCGCGCAGAACTACGCCCCGCTGGCCGCCTTGGTCTTTTTCAGCGCCATCCTCGCCCCCGCTCTCTACCTCCTGCTCGGCAGCTACGTGCTCACCGCCCGCTGCCTCGGCCGGGTCTGGCCGTTCGACTTCAAGCTCTACCGCGTCATGGAATGGCTGGCCCCGTGGAACCTCGTGCCGGTCTTTGCCGTGGCCTGCCTCGTCGCCGTGGTGCGCCTCGATTTGCTCGGCACGGTGACGTGGAAGACGGGCGCGGTTTTCGTCGTGCTCCTCTCGGTCTGCTGCCTGCTCCTCGAGCAACTGCGCGATAGTGCCGGCCAGGAATCCGACGCGCGCCTGCGCCCGCAAACCGATCCGCGGGTCAAGCGCCAGCGCGCCATCGCCCTGGTGACCGCGGGTGTCATCCTTTATCCTTTCGCCAACCTGATCCCGGTCATGACCATGACCGTGACCGGCGAGGTGGCCGCGCTCACCGTGTGGGGCGGCGTGCTCGAGCTTTACCATGTCGGGCTCTGGCCCGCCGCGGTCATCGTCTTTCTGGCCAGCATGTGCGTGCCGTTCCTCAAGCTGGTCAGTCTCGCCTGGTTGCTCTGGATGGACGGCAAGCCGCACTTCCGCGTCGGGCGGACCAGGCTTTTCCGCGTTCTCGAGACGGTCGGCACATGGTCGATGGTCGATATCTTCCTGCTTTCCGTGCTGGTCGCCGTCGGGCAGTTGGGCACACTGGCCAGCGTGCAAACCGAGCCAGGCGCCCTTTTCTTCGCGGCCGTTCTGGTCTGCACGCTTTTTGCCGCGGCCAATTATGAGGTGCGCTTGATTTGGAAGGAGGACAAAGCGTGAGCGGCGACCAAGAAGAACCGCGGGACCACGGCCGGGTCGTCCGCAAAGGGCGGCGCATTTCCTTTGCCTGGCTCTTCCCGCTCGTCGCCCTTGCCGCCGCGGTCTGGATGTATCTCGACTACCTCGATTCGCTCGGGCCGGAAATCCGCATCCGCTTCATCGACGCGCCCGGTGTCGAGGCCGGCAAGACGCCGCTCATCTTCCGCGGCGTGGTCGCCGGCGTGACCACCAAAGTCAATCTCGACAAGACCCTCGGCCAAGTCCTCGTCCACGTGCGTCTGGAAAAGTTCGCCGCCGGCCTCGCCGTCCAGTCGACCGACTTCTGGATCGAGCGGCCCGAAATCTCGCTGCAGGGCGCCAGCGGGCTGACCTCGCTCATTTCCGGAAATTCCATCCGCGCGCGGCAGGGCGATGGTCCGCCGCGCTACGAATTCGACGGCCTCGAAACCGGCCCCGTCCTCTCCGGCGAAGAAACCGCCTTCCGCCTGCGCCTCGAATCCGAGCAGACCCAACCGCTCGACCGTGGCGCGCCGGTCACTTATCGCGGGGTCAAAGTCGGGCGCGTGCGCGAGCAATCCCTCTCGCCGGAAGGCAAGCCGACCATCGACATATCCATCGAGCAGGGCAAACGCGGGCTGCTCAAAACCAGTTCGCGCTTCTGGACCGTGCCGGCGTCGTCCGTGACCATGGGGCCCGGCGGAATCCAAGTGGATGTCTCCGGCTTGGACACGCTGATCCAGGGTGCCGTGGCCTTCGACGATTTCGGGGTGGAGGGCGAACCGCTCGGGGAGGATACCACAGTCCCCTTGCTGCCGTCCGAAGCCCTGGCCCGGGCCTGCGGCGAACCGGTCGTCATCACTTTTCCCAACGGCCGCGGATTGCGCGCCGGGCAGACCCGTATGACATACTTCGGCATCCCCGTCGGCATGGTCACCGGTCTGGCCGTGGCGGGGGGACAGGTCGAGGTCACCGCCCAGTTCGACCCCGGTTTCGATTTCCTGCGTTCCGGCGGCTCGCGCTTCGTTCTCGTCGAACCGGAAATTTCGCTGCAGGGAGTGAGCGGACTGGAAACGCTCATCACCGGCGTGGTCATCGAGTGCGAGCCGGGCCACGGTGGCTCGCTCGAGACGAGATTCGCCGGCGTCGTGCCCAAGACCGACGACACCGCCGCGGCGGTCACGGCCGACGAGACCTCGTTCCGCATGCGCCTCGAATCGGAACGCACCCAACCGCTCGACCGCGGCGCTCCGGTCACCTACCGCGGGGTCAAAGTCGGCCGCGTGCGCGAGCAGGCCCTCACCCCGGAAGGCCAACCCTACATCGAAATCGCCGTCGACCGGGCCAAAAGCGGGCTGCTCAAGACCAGTTCGCGTTTCTGGAGCGTCTCGGCCTCCTCGGTCAGCATGGGCCCGGGCGGGGTCCAAGTGGATGTGTCCGGCCTCGACACACTCATCCAAGGCGCGGTGGCCTTCGATGATTTCGGCGTGCCGGGCGAACCGCTGACCGACGGGGCGACCTCGGTGTTGCTCGCCTCCGAGGCGCTGGCCAAGGCCTGCGGGGAACCTTTCACCATCTCCTTCGCCAAGGGCCGCGGGCTGCGCGCCGGGCAAACCCGCCTCACGCGCCTCGGCGTCCCTGTCGGCATGGTCACCGGCCTCGACGCGACGAGCGACGAAGTGCGGGTCACGGCGCGGCTCAACCCCGGCTTCGATTTCCTGCGCGCCCCGGGATCGAAATTCCGCCTCGTCGAACCGGAGATTTCCCTCAAGGGAGTCAGCGGATTGGAGACGCTCATCACCGGGGTGACCATCGATTGCACTCCCGGCAGCGGTTCGGGCCGCGACACATCCTTCGCCGGTCAGATCCCCAAAGACGAGGAGGACCCCATGCTGGTGGAAAGCCGCAAGGGTCGTCACTTCCGTCTCATCACGCCGGCCACTTCGACCGACCAGGGCGCGCCGGTCCTCTACCGCGACCTGCAAGTCGGCGTGGTCCTCGAAAAAGTGCTCGCCGACGATGGCAAGGCCGTCGAATTGCTCGTCGGCCTCGAACCCCAGCATGCCGGACTCGTGCGCGAAAACACTGTCTTCTGGGATGAGCGCGGACTGCGGGGTTCCATCGGCTTCTTCAACATCAACATCCAAACCGCCATCCCGCTGCCCGTCATCGGCGGCGGTGCCATCGCCTTCGCCACCCCCGACAACACCGCCCCGCCCGCCGCCGCTGGCGCGGTCTTCACTCTCTATGACAAACCTCAGAAAGAGTGGCGCAAATGGAAAGACCCCGCGCTGCGCTGAGCCTCTTCGTAATTTCTCCCGGCACACACCTTGCCGGGTAGGGCGGGGCCTCCGGACCCGCCGCGCACCTCCGCCGGCGCGCCGGGGACGTCGCGCCCTACCTTGACCCCCGGTTACTCCCAAACCGCGCCCGTGTTCAGAGTCTCCCCATCATTCATCAGTCCAAGATCTCTCGTGGCTTGGTCTGAGCTTGCCCCCAAGCCGTTTCCGCCGAACGTATTATGCAGGAATTCGCCTCCAGCCTACCCGCCAATCCTTGTCCGCCCCCGCCCCCTCGGCTAACTTGCCGGGCTGATTTATGAGCAAGGACGACAAGTTCAAGGTGGCGGTGTTGGCGGGGGATGGAATCGGGCCGGAGGTCATGGGCCAGGCCCTGCGCGTGCTCGAGGCGGCCGCGGCCAAGTTTGCCATCCCCTACGAGACCCGCGAGGAGCGGGTCGGCGGGGCGGCCATCGACGCGGATGGCGTGGCCTTGCCCGACAAGACGCTCCAGACTTGCAAAGAATCCGACGCCATCCTCTTCGGGTCCGTCGGCGGACCCAAATGGGAATCGCTCCCGCCCAACCAGCAACCCGAGCGCGCCGCGCTGCTCGCCCTGCGCAAGACCTTCGCCCTTTACGCCAACCTCCGCCCGGCCATCTGCTTGCCGGAGTTGACCCACGCCTCGCCCGTCCGCGAGTCCATCGTGCAGGGTGGCTTCGACGTGCTCTTCGTCCGCGAGCTGACCGGCGGTCTTTATTTCGGCGAGCCCAAATACATGAAGCACGAGAGCGGCGAGTGGTTCGCCGTGGACACCATGATTTACTGGGAAAGCGAGATCGAGCGCATCGCCCACGTCGCTTTCCAGGCTGCCATGAAACGCCGGCACCATGTCACCTCGATCGACAAAGCCAACGTCCTGCAGAACGGCATCCTCTGGCGCCAGACGGTCGACCGTGTGGCCAACGAATACCCCGACGTCAAACTGCGCCACCTCTACGTCGACAACGCCGCCATGCAGCTCATCCGCAATCCGAAAGGTTTCGACGTCATCCTCGCGGAAAATCTTTTCGGCGACATCCTCAGCGACGAGTTGGCCATGATCGCCGGCTCGCTCGGCATGCTGCCCAGCGCCAGCCTCGGCATTTCCAAAGGCAACGGCCGCTACTTCGGCATGTATGAGCCGAGCGGCGGCACCGCGCCGGACATCGCCGGCATGGGCATCGCCAATCCCATCGCGCAAATTCTCTCCGCCGCCATGATGCTGCGCTACTCCGCCGGACGCGACGACGCGGCCGCGGCCATCGAGGCCGCCGTGCAACGCGTCATCAAGGACGGCCTGCGCACCAAGGATATCCACACCGAGGACACGCGCTTGGTCAGCACGACCGACATGGGCCGGGCCATCGTCGACGCGCTGTGAGCGCGCAAAACTGTTGTCCCGCCGCGGGCTTTCTCCGCACACTGCGCCCCACGTGAACTTCCGCAAACAGGCCGTGCCCGAGCCCGGGGCTTTCCAGATCGCCCCGATGGTCGACATCGTCTTTCTGCTCCTTATTTTCTTTTTGGTCACCTGGAACTTCGCGCGCTACGAGACCGAGCTGGACGTCAAAGTCCCCACCGCCAAGGAAGGCCAGGAATCGCGCCGTGCCGTGGGCGAAGTCATCATCAATGTGAAATCCGACGGCGCCATCGTCATGAACCGCCGCGAAATGTCGGCCGAGGAACTGACTTCCACCCTGCGCAAAATCTCCGAGCTCTATCCCGACCAGGCCGTCATCCTGCGCGGCGATCAGGCCGCCGACTACCGCCACATCGTCGCCGTGCTCGACATCTGCCGCGCGGCCAACATCTGGAACGTGGCCTTCGCCACCGGACGCCCCGAATCATGAGGAAACTTCTCCCGCTGCTCCTCGCCGCCTCTTCCGTCCTCGCCCAGGAGCAACCTTTCGAAGTCCGCCGGGCCGAACCGGTGGCTCCGGGCCCCGCCGTGCGCCGCGCGGAAGCCGTGACCCCCGCCGCCACGCCCGCCACGGCCGACGCCGTGGCCGCCGGCGAAATCCGCGCCCTGCCCTCGGCCGCCATGGCCGACCCGGTCCTCGCCGCCTTCGAGCAGGCCAACGCCTTTTTCCAGCAGAAGATGTATGACATGGCGGCGACGAAATACCTCGAGTTTCTGCAGCTTCGCCCGCAGGGACCCGACCGCCAGCCCGCCCTCTACCGCCTCGGCGAAAGCCTGCGCTCCCTCCAACGCGAACCCGAGGCCATGGCCGCCTACCAGGGATTGATCCGGGAATTCAACAGCGGCGACTTCATCGGCCCCGCCGCCTACCGACTCGGGGAAATGCAATACGCCGCGAAGGACAACGACGCCGCCGCCGAATCGTTCCGCCTCGCCGCCCACCATGTCCGCGATCCCAAGCTGCGCCTCGCCGCGAAATTTTTCGAGGGCCGCGCCCTCGATGCGGCCAACCGGCGCGTCGAAGCCCTCTCTGTCTACCGCGAAGTCGCCGCCCAGCAGGGCGACAATCCCTACCGCGAACGCGCCATCTACGACCTCGCCGAAGCCGATGCGCGGTCCGGACTCAACGAAAGCGCCTTCCGCCAGTTCCGCCAGCTTGCCACCACCGCCACCAATGCCCCCGTGCGTGTGGCCGCCGCGGTCAAAGGCGGGTTGCTGGCCATCGACATGCGTGATTTCCCCGCGGCCCGCCCGCTCCTCGAGCAGGCCCTCGCCGAGCCCGAACCCGGCGCGTGGAAGGCTCCCGCCGCCTCCGGTCTCCTCCGCCTCGACTACGAGGAAGGCAACTACCGCGCGGTGGCCGACCGTTCGGCCCAGCTGCTGCCGACCCTCCCGCCCGAGGCCCAACCCGACGTCCTGCTCCTCGCGGCCAACGCCCGCCGCCAACTCGGCGAGCAGGACCGCGCCCTCGACCTCTACGACCGCCTCGTCACCGGCTTCCCCACCTCCGCCGCGGCCAAAGAAGCGGGCTTCCACCGCCTCGTCAGCCTCGTCGCCCAGCGCGACGATCGCGCCGGCGAGCAGATCGACCTCTTCCTCGCCGACAATCCCGACCCCGCCCAGCGCGCCCGGGCCAAGCTCCTCAAAGCCGAGCTTTTCTTCGAGCAGCGCGATTACGCCCAAGCCGAACCCCTCTACGCCGAGGCCGCCACCGCGCCCGGCACCGAGAAATACCGCCCCGACGCCCTCTACAAACTCTCCTACTGCCGCCTGCAGCAGCAGAAATACGACCTCGCCGTCTCCGCCCTCACCAGCCTCCTCATGCAATACCCGCGCCATCCCCTCGTCGCCTCCGCCTACGCGCAGCGCGCCATGGCGCAGTTGGAAAACGGACAACGGGAAGACGCCCTCGCCGACTTCAGCGTGGTCATCGACAAATACCCCGACGCCCGCGAGCGCGAGGACGCCATGCTGCAGTCCGCCCTCCTGCTCGGCAGCCTCGAACGTCCGGCCGAAATGACCGCCACCTTCCAGCGCTTCCTCGCCGAATACCCCGACACCGAGTCCGCCGCCCAGGCGCATTTCTGGATCGGCTACACCGCCTTCGAGGCCAAAAAATACGCCGAGGCCGTGGCCGCGCTGGAAAAAGCCCGCGAGATGGATGCCGCCAAATACGGCGAACGCGCCACCCTGCGTCTGCTCCTCGCCCACTACTACCGCGAGGACCGCCAATCCGCCGCCCGCGAGGCCTCGGCCCTCGGCCCCGACAAAGTCCCCGCCGAGGTGCGCACCTGGCTCGGCCTTACCGCCTTGGCCAACGGGGAACACACCGAGGCCGTCGACTTCCTCGCCAGCGTGGCCGCGGCCGACGACGCCCCCGACGACCTGCGCCTCTCGCTGGCCGAGGCCCAGATCGGGGCCGGACAGAACGGCGGCGCCCGCACCACGCTGGAAAATCTCCTGCCGCGCCTCCACGAACCGAAAACCCAAGCCCGCGCCCGCCTGCTCCTCTCCGAGGCCCTTATCGGACTCGGGGACCACGAAGCAGCCAAGCTGCAGGCCGAGGAAGCGCTCAAGTTGCAGCCCGAGGGCCGCCTCAACGCCGAAGCCCGCCTGGCCAACGGACGCGCCCTCCTCGCGCAGGACCGTTATGACGATGCGGCCCGCGCCTTCATGGCCATCGCCCTGCTTTATGACGAAAAAGACCTCACTCCCGAGGCACTCGTCCTGGCCGAAAAGGCCTACCGCCAAGCCGACAACCCGGCCGACGCCGACCGCGCGCGGGAGGAACTCCAGCGCCGCTACCCCGATTTCAAACCGCCCGCCTCGTCGTGACCGCCCCTTTGCCCCTGCCCGCGGGTGACTTCCGCGCCTTCATCTTCGACTGCGACGGCACGCTGGCCGACAACATGCCCCTGCACTACCGGGCATGGAGCCGCGCCATGGCCGACTTCGGCGGATCCTACCCCGAGGAACTTTTCTACGAATGGGGAGGCGTGCCCACCGCGGAAATCGTCCGCCGCCTCAACGCCCGATTCGGTCTGACCCTCGACGTCGACCAAGTCGTGGAGCGCAAGGAACACTACTACCGCGAAATGATCCCGCAGGTCGAAGCCATGCACCACGTCATCGACCTCGTCCGCAGCCACCACGGCGAAAAGCCCATGGCCGTCGCCTCCGGCGGTCACCGCGACCTCGTCGTGCGCACCCTGCACGCCCTCGGCATCCACGACCTCTTCGATGCCGTCATCGCCGCCGAGGACTACGACCGCGGCAAACCGCACCCCGACCCCTTCCTCACCGCCGCCGCCCGCCTCGGCGTCGAGCCCGCCCACTGCCTCGTCTTCGAAGACACCGCCACCGGCGCCCAAGCCGCCCAAGCCGCCGGCATGGCCTGCGTCCTCGTCTGATCGCAGACCCCCAGTGGTGTAGCGGCGGTCTGTGACCGTCGGTGCCTTTTTCTCCGCAGGTTTCCGACAGGCACAGCCTGCCACTACAAATCAGCGTAGGGACGAGCGGCCCGCTCGTCCGCGCGTCCGCCCGCCCGCGCAAAGATCACCCTGCGCTCCGGGAAAAGGGCAAAAGTAGGAAACCTTTTCGTGGTTGGCTTTGCCGAAGTTATTCACAACCAGTCTGTTATACCGACGTCCCGAAGCTTTCAGACTTTTATCCATGTTCGGTAGGGACGGCTGGCCCAGCCGTCCGTGTGCCTTCCAAAAATAAGGCAGCCGGTCCGCTGGCCTCCTGCTCGTAGAGCCATACGGCTGCCGCGCCCCTACCGCGGGTCGGTGCCGTGAAGTCCAAATGCATGGGGACGACTGGTATAAGCAGGGAAAAAACCTGAAAAAAGTGTTGCCCCGGGGCGGCGGGGCCTCCAGTTTCCGCTTTGCAACAAAAACCCGCTCTCCCCCCGGAGCCAATGTCCCCCCTCATCGCCATCGCCCCACGCGAACGGCCGCAAAACACTCGTCGCGCGGTCCGGGCCGAGTGTTACAGAAGTTTCACACTAAAAGGTTTGTCCCTAACGCGTCGCCCGCGCAGTTTTCTCCCCGTCATGCCCACACGCACGCACCTCAACCCTGCCCTCGGTCACGCCTTCGGCGCAGGTAATTTCCCTCGTGCCTCATTTCCGGCATGCAACCTGCTGTATTTCATTAACCGAATTCTGAAATCCGACCTGAAATCCGACCTCCGAAATCTGACCACTGCCAACTCGTAAGAAAGCCATGAAAACTACCATCGCTCCATTTAATGCCGCCCGCCGACTTGCTTTCGCACTGCTGACAGCCCTGATCACCGTCCTCGGTTTGGGCGCGTCTCCTTCTGCGCACGCGGCCCTCATCTTCAGCCAATATGTCGAGACGAACAGCGGCACGACTCCGAAAGCCATTGAGTTATGGAACACGGGAGACGAAACCATTGATTTCTCTTTGAACACATTGGTTGTGCTCAAGGGCGTGAATGGTGGAGCTCTGAGTTCGGACTTCACCCTCAGCACCGGAACCCTCGCCAGCGGAGAAGTGTTGGTCATCGGCACAAGCGATGTCGGAACCTATTTGACCGATACTTTCGGCGCGGGAGTAGTCCAGTATCAGCTTAAGGCATTCACCTTTAACGGTGACGATGCTCTGCAGATCACGCTTGGCGGTATTGTGCAGGATACTTTCGGACTTCCCGGCACTGACCCCGGATCGGCTTGGACTGGTGATGGAGTCAGCACGGCCAACCAAAACATCCAACTGAAGGAGGGGATCACCGAGGGCGACACCGACGGATGGACCGATCCCAGCACGCGCTTTGAGACAGTCTCGACGGCACCGGCAGGCGCTGGCGGTTTGGAGGGTTTCGGCGTTGCGCCCGTCACCGGCCCGGCGGAGGGCAACTATTGGGCCCCTGGTGCCGGAGGTGGCGGTAGTGGAACGTGGTCTTCGGCTGGCACGAATTGGTCCGGAGCTCCGGGCAGCCAAGGCAATGGCGTCCAAGGGACATCTGGCACCCTCGTGTTCGGTAACGCCGCCGGAACGGTAACCGTAAGCAATGGTGTAACTGTGAATGCGGGCCTGCAGTTTTCCACGGATGGCTACACCAGTGACCGGAGATTCCATCACCTTGGCCGGCGCCAATGCGGCGGCCAATACCATCACGACCGATGCCAGCGTAGGAGCAACGATCAGCTCGGTGCTGGCCGGATCCGCGGGTTTGACCAAAGCAGGCACCGGCACGCTGACTCTCGGCGGTGCCAACACCTACACCGGCGGCACCCTGATCAGTGCGGGTGAAGTGATCGGCAGCACGACCAGCTTGCAGGGCAATATCACCAACAATGCCACCCTGACCTTCGATGAATCGGGCTCGGGCACCTACGCTGGCGACATTTCGGGCACGGGAACTTTGGTCAAAGACAACACCGGCACGGTGATCCTGACCGGGGCCAACACGCAGACCACGGGCGGCACGTTGATCATCGACGGCACGCTGCAAATCGGCAACGGCGGCACCACCGGCTCCTTGGCCGGCACGATCGACAACGACGGCACGCTCATCTTCAACCGCTCGGACGACATCACGCAATCGGCGGTGATCAGCGGCACGGGTGCGGTGACCAAGCAGGGGGCAGGCACGCTGACCATGAGCGGCGTCAACACCTTCTCCGGCGCGACGACGATCAGCGCGGGTGAGTTGGTCGTCGATGGCACCAACGCGAGCAGCGCGGTGACGGTCTCCAGCAGCACGACGCTTTCCGGTTCCGGCCAAGTGGGCGGACTCACGGTGAGCGGTCTGCTTTCGCCGGGTAACAGCATCGGCACCCTGAGTGCGGGCAGCACGACTTTCGCCGCGGCGGTGCTTTCCAGTTGGAAATGTTCGATTGGACCAGCACGGCCGGCACCGGCTGGGATCTCCTGGCCATCACGGGCGACCTGACGATGAGCAACACCTCGCTCAATCCCTTCACCATCGACCTGGTCTCCTTCTCGGACGGACCACCCCGGGCTTCTCGGTCAACTTCAACGCCAACCAGAGCTTCACCAACACCTTTGTGACTTTCAGCGGCTCGCTGCTCGGGGAGACCTTCGCCGAGAACCTGTTCATGGTCAGCACGAACAGCTTCCAAAACTCGGTTAACGGCACGTTCTCCATCACCAATGTGTCGGGCGGACTGGCCCTGCTTTACACCACGTCCTTCGATCCGGGAGCGAGCTACGTTTGGAATGCGGGATCGGGTGACTGGTCCGTAGCGGGCAACTGGGCAGGACAATGTGGCGCCGGACAACGACTCCTTGTTGGCCTTCACAGGTGCAGCGGGCACGGCAACCAACAATGCCGCGGTGACCAGCGTGACCGGAGTCGTCTTCTCCAACACCTCGGGCTCCATTGCCTTGGCTGGTGACTCCTTTGCTCTCGGCGTCGGCGGCATCGAGAACCTCTCGGCCAATGCCCACACCATCAGCAACAACATCGATCTGGCTGACGATGCGAGCATCCTGGCGACCTCGAATGGCATCACCGTCGCGGGCAACATCACCAACGATACCGCCAGCCGGGTGCTCACCGTCAGTGGCGGGGAGAACACCACGATCTCGGGTGCGGTGAGCGGTCAGGGCGATCTTGCCAAGGTCGGTCTCGGCACGCTCACGCTGTCCGGCGCCAACACATTCACCGGCAGCTTCGCCATCAACGGTGGTGAAGCCATCGTGAGCGGCACTGCGGCGACCACGACGATTGCCGTCAATGTCGGCGGCACGCTCAGCCTCGGCGCGGCCGATGCTTTGGCCGATGGCGCGACCGTCACGGTGGATGCGGGCACGTTCAACACGGCGACCTTCAATGACACGATCGGCACGTTCGTCCTGACCAACGCCGGCACGGTGTCGGGCACCGGCACGCTCACCGCCACGACCTACACGCTGGGCGGCGGCACGGTCTCCGGCGCGCTCGGTGCAGGCACGGCCAACGTCAGCGATGCGGTTTCGCTGACCGGCACGATGGCCAGCACCACGCTCAACCTCAACACCGGCGGCACCCTGACCCTCGGCTCGGCCGATCGCCTCGGGGACAGCGCGGCGGTGGTCATCGGCGGCGGCACGCTCGCCCTCGGCGTGAACGACGACACGGTGGGAACTTTCTCCATCACCTCCGGATCGCTCACCGGCACCGGCACGCTCACCGCGACGACCTATGCGTTGGGCGGCGGCACGGTGGACGGCAGCCTCGGCGCCGGCACGGCGACTGCGGCCAGCGGCTCGACCACGCTCAACGGAACACTCGCCGCCGACCTCACGGTCAGCGGCGGCACGGTGACCACCGGAGCAGCCGACCGCTTGGGCGACACGGCGGATATCTCCCTCACCACAGGCACGCTCGATCTTGGCGGCTTCACCGACACAGTGGCCACCTTCAGCATCACCGGAGGCGAATTCGCCAACGGCACCTTGACTGCGGCGACCTACTCGCTCGGCGGCGGCACGGTCTCCGGCTGGTCTCGGCGCGGGTGCGGCTAGCGTCTCCAGCGGTAGCACGACCCTAAGTGGAACTCTGGATGCCGACACTCTGACCATCGACGGCGGCACGCTGGTTCTCGGAGGTAACGGACTCATCGGCAACACCACAGCGGTCACGCTCTCAAGCGGGACCCTCGACACCAGCACCTTCAGCGATGGGGTGGGTTCCTTCTCGATGACGGGCGGAATCTTGGCAGGAACCGGCGCTTTGATTTCCTCAACGTATGCTCTCAACGGAGGAACCATCGACGGCGTCCTCGGATCTGGCGCCGCCACGGCAAGTAGCGGAACTACTACGGTCAATGGATCAGTCAATGCCGATCTCACGGTCGCCGGAGCCACGGTCGATATCACCTCTGCGGATCGCTTGGGCGATTCCTCCGAGGTTGCCATCTCGAGCGGCACTCTCGGCTTGGGGGCCAATGATGACACTGTTGGCTCTTTCAGCATTTCCGGCGGCACACTCGGTGGGTCTGGAACCCTGACGGCGGCGACTTATTCGCTCGGAGGCGGCACGGTCACGGCCAACCTCGGAGGCGGCACGGCAACGGCATCCAGTGGAACGACCGCGCTCGATGGAACTTTGGCGGGTAATCTCAACGTGAACGGCGGCACAGTAAACCTCGGCTCCTCCGACCGTCTCGGTAACAGTTCAACGGTCACAGTTTCCAGCGGCACGCTGGCGGTGGGAGCCAACACGGACACCGTCGGAACCCTCGCCGTGAACGGTGGCACGGTTAGCGGCAGTGGCACGATCACCGCGACGGCATTCACAGCGCAAGGCGGCAGCATCGAAACCGTCTTGGCTGGATCGGGAGCGACGTTTGCCAAGAGCGGAGCGGGTTCAGTGACCTTGTCGGCCGCCAACACGTTTGATGGTGGTTCGACGATCAGCGGTGGCGCCGTCATCGCAGCCAATGCGGCTGCCCTCGGCAGTGGTTCCATCAGCATGACCGGCGATGGTGCTTCGTTGCTTGCTTCGGAGAACATTTCCATCGCCAACAACATCGTGGCCTCCGCGCTGGTCTACGGCGGAGTCATCATCAGCGAATACGTCGAGGGCAGCTCGAGCAACAAATACATCGAAATCTACAACGGCACCGGTGGAGCCATCTCGCTCGGCGACTATCAACTGGTCATGTATGCGAATGGAGCATCGACGCCGAGCAACACGTCCGTCTTGGATAGTGTTGGAGCCGGCTCGACTTTGGCGCACGGTGAGACTCTTGTGCTGAAAAACTCTTCCGCGTCGCTCACCCTGCCGGAAGGAGTCACTGCTTATAATGCTTCGGCGGTGAATTATAACGGTGACGATGCGGTGGTTCTTCAATTCACCGACGGAACCAACATCGACATCTTCGGAGTCATCGGTGATGACCCCGGATCGGCTTGGACAGCCGGAAGCCTGTCCACATTGAACCAAACCCTGGCGCGTGACTCGGATGTCCTCTACGGCGTTTCCAATAATCCGACCGGAACGGGCACGACCGCCTTCACTACCCTTGGGACGGAATGGACTGGTTTTCCGGTCGATACGGTAAGCAACCTCGGTTCCCACACGATGGACTTCTTGCCCGGCACTGCGACGATCGGCTCGGCGACAGAGAACGCCGCGGTGACTTATTCCGGCACGGTCTCGCTCGACAGCTCAGCTATTCTGACTGCGGCGAGCGGTGGTGCTGTCACCTTCAGCGGGGTCATCAGCGGAACCAACAGCATCACCAAGACCGGCGCGGGCACGGTGACGCTCTCCGCGGCCAACACCTACAGCGGCGGCACGACGATCAGCGCGGGCGTTCTCGCGATCGGCGCCGGCAGCACGACGGGATCAATCAGCGGCGCTGTGACCAACGATGCGACGCTGCAATTCAACCGCTCCGATGACCTCGGCTTCTCCGGGGCCATCTCCGGCACCGGCGCGGTGACGAAACTCGGGGCGGGCACGCTGACGCTTTCCGGCAGCGGATCCTACAGCGGAGCGACCACGGTTTCCGCCGGCACGTTGGAGCTGGCCGACACGGTTGGTGCGGCGGCCGGATCGACGGCCTCCATTTCCGTGGCCAGTGGCGCCACGCTGCTGCTTTCGCAAAGCGACCAGGTGAACAACAGCGCGAGCGTCACCCTTTCCGGCGGCACCATCACGCGCGGCACCGGGGTGAGCGAAGTGTTCGGTAGCCTCAACCTGTCCACGGGATCGTTCCTCGATTTCGGCACGGGCGATGCGGGCAACCTGACCTTCGGAACGTATCAAAACAACGAGACACCTAGCGCCTTGCTTACGCTGAACAACTTCCTGCCGGGCAACTCGCTCACCTTCGACAGCACGTCCTTCACCGAGGGCGGTATCAACAGCTACTTCACCTTCGGCACGGGCTTCGTCGATTACAGCCTGAGCAACACGGCGGGACACCTTCACCATCACGGCCATTCCGGAGCCTTCGACCTACCTCGCGGCGGCGGGCTTGCTCAGCTTGATGCTCTGGCCCTCGCGCAAGCGGATCGTGCGTGATGCGAAGAAGATCCTCGGCCTGACCCCGCCGATGCGGGACAGGCTCGCCCGCAGGGCGAGCTGAGGGCGGAGGTCTGAACAGGGCTGAGGTTTGAAACTTGAAACCTGAGTGAAGGGGTGGGGCGCGGAGCGCCCGGTGGCGACAAAAGTAGAAACGGCAGCCTGTCCGCCGTGTGCGGATGCTCGGCGACGCGGCATTGAGTGGCATCGGCATCTTGCCGATGGTGTCGGGGGATCATCGGCAGGATGCCGATGCCACGCCGCTTCTACTTTAAGAGCCCGCATGCGCTCTTTGGCCCGTTGCGTTCCACCGGCACAAGGCCGGTGGCGACGCCTTGAGTTGTCCGCCGGATCCCTCTTAAAACTTACAAACTTACAAACTTAAAACTCCTCACATACGGCAGACGGCCAGAGGTCGGAGGTTGGAGTAATGGCCGCGAAAAGGCGCAAGAGGGGGAAGGCAAACGGCGTAAGGCATACGGCATGCGGCGCGGTCCGCCGCGGTGGCGAGTGGCGGGTAAAAAGTGGCGGGTGCGGAGGAGGAGTTTTGAGTTTTAAGTTTGTAAGTCTTAAGCATCCCCCCTCTCCGGTCTCCGCTCTTCGCTCTCCGGTCTCCCCTCATCCTTCCTACTTCATCCTTCCTCCCTCATCCTTCACACTTGCCCCTCCGCCTGCTCCCTGTGGCATCGGCATCTTGCCGATGGTGTCGGGTGTTCATCGGCAAGATGCCGATGCCACTCGGTTCCGCTCTCCGGTTTCCGGTCTCCTTCATCCTTCATCCTTCCAACTTCATCCTTTCCCTCCACGCCCCGCGTGCCCCCTTTCCCCGCTTCCTCCGATTGACCGAGGTCGGGCGATGCGGTAGGGGTGATTCATGACTGCGCTCCAAGCAGAGGCCGATATTGCTGCGGACGGTTCGGTGACGCTGACCCGCCCGTTGCCGGCGTGGGTGCGTCCCGGGCGTGTGCAGATGACGCTGCTCGTCGATGAGTCGGCTGCGGCGGACGATGAACGGCTCGAGCGTCGCCGCCAAGCGCTGGCCCGCCTGCGCCAAGCCGACCCCTTCCGCGCAATCGCCGACCCTTCGGCCTGGCAGCGGGAAATACGGCGCGATCGCGCGGTGCCCGCGCCCGTTTGAGCAGCCATGCTGCTGGACACCAACATCGTCATCTATGCCTGCCGTCCGGGCGGCGAATGGTTGGCGCCGTGGACCGAGCATCCGCAAGCCTGCATCGCCAGCGTGACCAAAATCGAAGCGCTGGGCTTCGCTTCGATCAAACCCGCAAAGGAGCAGGCCATCAACGATCTGTTTGGCACCTGTATCGTGCATGCGCTCGATGCAGCGGTCATCGACCGCTCGGTGTTGGTGCGTCGCGGTCCGAAGATCGGGACGTTGGACGCAATCATCGCGGCGACGGCCTTGGAGCATGACGTCGTTCTGGTGACCCGCAACGTGGACGACTTCAAAGGCGTTCGAGGTCTTCGGGTTCTCAATCCCTTTGAGGAAGTGCGGCGCGATGCGCCGCGGTAACGGGTGGCTGGAACCGAAACGAAGTGTAGATAGGACGCCGCGGCGACCAAACTTGTGGCGGGTGGGGGGCAGATGGCCAGAGATCGGATTTCGGAGACCGGGCTTCGGAGGTCGCCGGAGCCTTGAGACAGAGGGAAGACGGGGTTGCGGGTGGCCGGTGGCGGGGATAAAGTAGCGACCATGTTCGATTGGTCCGATTGTTCCGAGGTCACCGCTTCGCCAGAAACGGTGAGCGGGGCTTTTGTCTTTCGCGGGACCCGGGTGCCGGTGAAAGCGTTGTTCGAGAATCTCGAGGACGGCGCCACCGTTGATGACTTCATCCAGTGGTTTCCGGGAGTAGGTCGCGAGCAAGTCGATGCGGTGCTGGAGTTTGCTGCGCATAGTCTCGAACCCGCCCTGGCGGGATGAAGGTGCTGTTCGACCAAGGCACGCCGGTTCCGCTGCGGCGCTATCTTGCCGGACACAATGTGGCGACCGCTGCCGAAATGGGGTGGTCACAGTTGACCAACGGTCAATTGCTCTGCTGCCGCGACCGAGGCCGGCTTCGAGGTATTCGTCACCACGGACCAGAATCTGCGCTACCAGCAGAACCTGAAGAACCGAACGATCGCCATCGTCGTCCTTATGAGCACTTCGTGGCCACGTATCGAGAAGCGGGCGGACAGTATTGCGCAAACGATCAATGCGCTCGGAAAAAGCGATTACATAGAGGTCGAGATCTGAAACCGAAGCACGGCGTGCGGCGCGGAGCGCCGCGGTGGCGACAAAAGTAGAAGCGGCAGCCTGTCCGCCGTGTGCGGATGCTCGGCGACGCGGCATTGAGTGGCATCGGCATCTTGCCGATGGTGTCGGGGGATCATCGGCAGGATGCCGATGCCACGTCTCCAATGTTTGTCATAGCATGGCGCCTTTGTGACCAGGTTGATCTCGCCCTCCGGCGATCCCGCTACGCGGCTATCGCTGCGCCTCAGTCAATCTTCACTTCGTTCCGGTTCCCGCGACCCTTAACTCGTTACGGCCCGCCCCGCGTGCCCCCTGTCTCCTGTCACCTGTTCCCTGTCACCTGTCATGCTCCACGCTTTTTTATTTCAACGTGACGGAAACGTTGCTTTTGCAACATCAACAAAAACACGCGGATCCAGTATTCATGCGGGTTGGCGGGCGTGCCAATTTTTTGGTGATGATGTGACGATATCTTAACAGGGCATGTCTGGCGTCCGCGGCAGATGCGGCGTTCACTGGGAAGAGACAGCAGCAGCTGTCCGCAGGCTCGACAGTCCCGACCCCCCTTACGGCGGCGAGCATGCGTGTCATAGACCAAACATGCAAAAAGTTTTCGCCATTCTGGGGGTGGTTCTGCTCGCCGTGAGCACTGCGGGTGGGCAGATTAGTGCTCTATCTCGCAAACGTTTGCCGGCTCAGAATGACCAGGGACTAACCGGCGGGAGTCCGGTGACGACAAATCTCACCGATGTGAGTTGGACCATCACGGGAGACACTTCGGGTCTGACGGCCGACACGGACTACTGATCGCGTGAATAGCGGGGTCATGGAGGCCCGTGATATCGACGCGACTCTTACTTGGACCTCTCCGTCCTTCTCCATTTTCGGCTATGGGGGCTCTATCCTTCAGCGCGAATATCGGAGTGGGAACGCAGGGTCGTGTTTGAGGAGGAGGATATCTATTGCTTCAAAATCAGCATCGATGGCAACGTCTCCTGTCAGATCTATTCACCGAGATCAGTTCGACGTTTCAAAAAATATCACCATCGACGGAGTTACCCTGACCACCGACTTTACTAGCTTTCACCAACTCTTCCCTTCGGTTCCAGTGGCACGAAGTGCTCAGATTTTAGTCGAGGTCCTGAACAACGCAGATGATGAGGTCATGAAGTTCAACAATGTCCAATTGACTGGCACATCAGCCGGCAACTACTGGGCCGGCGCGACAAATGGCGGCGGTGCCGGGGTGTGGACCACGGCGGGCACGAATTGGGCGACGAATACCGGGGGCGCGGGGCGCGGGGCGGTGCAGGGGACTGGGACACTGATTTTTGCCGACACGGCGGGCACGGTGACGGTGAGCAATGGTGTTTCTGTCGCGGCCGGACTGCAGTTTGCCACCAATGGCTACACGTTGACCGGCAGCACGATCACGCTGGCTGGCGCGGATGCCGCGAGCAACACGATCACCACCGATGCCGGCGTCGGGGCAACGATCGACTCGCAACTTTCCGGCACCGCCGGATTGACCAAGGCGGGCGCCGGCACGCTGACTCTCGGCGGGGTCAATAATTACACGGGAGGCACGCTGGTCTCGGCGGGCGAACTCGCCGGCAGCACGACAAGTCTGCAGGGCAACATCACCAACAATGCCGTGGTGCGGTTCAGTCAGACGACCAATGGCTCTTACACCGGCGCGGTGAGCGGGACCGGTTCGCTGCTGAAATCGGGCAGCGGCACGGTCACTTTGACCGGCGCGAACACGCCGGGCGCGGGCACGTTGATCAGCGAGGGCGCGCTGCAAATCGGCGCGGGCGGCGCGACCGGCTCGCTCTCCGGCGCTATCACCAACAACGCGGCGCTCATCGTGGACCGGACCGGTGCACTGACGATGTCCGACGTGATCTCCGGCACGGGAACCTTCACCAAAGCCGGCAATGGACGGTGACATTGACTGCGGCGAATACCTTCACGGGGACGACGACCGTATGCGGCGGCGAGTTGGAGATGGAAAGCGCCTCGGGCAATGCGTTGAGCGGCGACGTGGAGATCGCCGGGGGAACGCTGGCTTACGGGGGTGAGAACCACCAGATCGCCGACACCGCGGCCATCACCATGACCTCGGGGGCTTTTAATGTCGCGTCCCGCACGGAGACTGCGGCATCCTTGACTATGAGTGGCGGCACTTTGACCAAAGGCCGGCGGCACGCTCACGTTCACCGGCGCATCATCCGTCACCGGGGGAACGGTCACCATCACGACGACCACCGCGACGCTCTCATTTCGGCGGCTCGCTCACTTTGGGCGCAGTGCCATTCTTCGATTACGTAACACCACCGCATCGGCCAACGACGATGCGGTGATCCTCGGCGGCGATGTCACCACGACCGGCTCCGGCACAACGGAGTTCACCAAAGCGGTCGGTGGAAATCCCTTCCTTGATCTCGGTAACGCCTCGCGCACGCTCGACGTGGTCGCGGGCACGACGGTCGACATCGATTGGGGGGTGCGCGATGGAAGTTTGATCAAGGCCGGTGCCGGCACACTTGATCCTTTCCTCCACGGCCAATGTGCAGAGCGGGACCACGCTCTCCGCGGGCGTCCTGCGCGCTGGGGCCGATGCGGCTTTGGGCTCGGGTGGCGTCACGCTCAATGGCGGCACCATTTCCTCCGACGACGCCACGGCACGGACCTTCGCCAATGCGTTGACCCTCGGCGGCGATGTGACTTTCGGCGAGGCCGGCACCGGGGCGCTGACTTTCAGTGCCAGCGGCCCCAGCAGTCTCGGTGGCGGCACGCGCACCTTGACCACGGCGGTCAACACGACGCTGGCCGGCGCAGTGACCAATGGAAGCATAACCAAAGCGGGGGCGGGCACGCTGACTCTGAGCAACGCGGCAAGCATCTTCGGCAGCCTCGAGATCTCGGCCGGCGAAGTGGCGTTGCAAGCCAACGCCACGATCAGCGGTTTGCGGTGGATCCGGCGCGCTCACGCTCGGAGCGGGCACGCTCACAGTGAATGGTGCGAGCAATTCCACCTTCGGCCAGGTGATCAGCGGCGGCGGCGGGTTGACCAAGTCCGGCGACGGAACCCTGACTCTCACGGCCAACAACACCTACACCAACGCGACGACGGTGAGCGGTGGCACGCTTGTCGTCAATGGCACCAACACGTCGAGTGCGGTCACGGTCAGCGGCGGCACGCTGGCCGGCACGGGAGAAGTCGGGGCGACGACCGTGACCTCCGGCGGGCTCATCGCGCCGGGCAACTCGCCGGGCAATATCACGGTGGGTGACTTCACCATGGGCGGCGGGGGCGGTTACCTTTGGGAGATCACCAACGTGACGGGTGCGGCCGGCACCGATTGGGACCTCATCACCATCACCGGCGCGACCAGCATCACCGCGACCTCCGCGCCGGGGGACACTTTCAGCATCTTCCTCACCGGCGGCAGCATCAGCGGTTGGGACCAGAACACCAACTACACCTGGGCCATCATGGACTGGTCCGGCGGCACGAACCCGGCATCCTTCGATGCCAGCGTATTCACCTTGAACACCGCGTCCTTCACCGATCCGGTTTCGGGTCTGTTCAGTCTTTCAACCAACGCTACGTCCCTGTTGCTGACCTATGACGGCACGGCCGGATTCCCCGCCTACACCAACGGCGCGGGCGGCTGGAGCAAGAACTTCTCGCCGGCTTTGGTCAACGATGCCGACGCCCTCTTCGAAGGCACGGGCGGCACGGCGACCAATGACATTGCCAGCAGCGGGACCAATTGCATCAACAGCATCGGTTCGATCACCTTTGCGACCAATGCGGGAGCTTACACCCTGGTGGCGGCGACCGATGCGGCCGGCTTTGCCGCGACCAACGCGCTCATCGCCGGCGGCAACATCGTCAACGAATCGTCCAATACCCAGACGATCAATTTCGCCCTTTCCGTGGCGGGCAACAAGACGATCGACACGACAGGCGCCAATGTCGTGATGAACGGCGACATCATCGGCGCTGGCGGCTTGATCAAGACCGGGGCCAACACCCTGACTCTCGCTGGGACCAACACCTTCTCCGGTTCGCTGCGCGCCGAGGTCGGCACGGTCGATCTAACGCGGGGCGTACGGCTATCGGCAGCACGCTGGCCACCAACGCGACGGTGGCCCTCGACGGCGGCACGGTGCGGGCCAAGGCCGATGACAACGCGAACCTTGACTGGATTACGGCCGCTCGAGATCTACGACGGCGGCGGCACGCTGGAGATGCTGCGCGGATCGGCCGTCTCGACGACCTTCACCAACCACGCCGATGTGGTCTTCAAAGAAGCGGGAACCTTCACGGCCAGCCGCGCGGATGGTGACAAGCTCACAACGTTCCTCTTCAACGGCGCTACCAACACGCTCGAGGCCGATGCCACCTTCGCGGTCAGCGGAGGAATCTCACCGTCGAATTGGTCAATGCCCTCGGCGAACGGGGCGCCGATCCAGGACGAAGCGCTCAAGCGCATGCGCCGTGCTTTCTCGCGGCGCCAGCGCTCAATACCTGCAGGTGGTCGGCGTGGCCCCGCGGAAGCTCCCGGCCCTGCCGGCGTCGGTCGCGGCGTGAGCGGGGAAAGCATACGGCAAACGGCTAACGGCATACGGCATGAAGCCAGACGTCGGCGGTGGCACCTTGCGCATCGATGGCAACGCACGCTTGGGCAACACCACCAGTACGCTGACCATTTCCAACGCCGGTGTTCTCGAAGTCACCGCCGCCGGCACCCTGACCAATGCCATCACCATCGGCGCGGGCAATGGCGTGTTGTCCAACAGTTCCGCCGGCGCCGCTGGTCATCGCCGGTGCGGTATCCAAAGACGGCACTGTCTTCACCTCCCGCTCCGGCAGCGGCACCAACGTCTTCACCGGCGTCATCTCCGGAGCCAGCGCCAATTCCGATTTCGCCGTGGATGGCGGCACCACGGTGTTCAGCAATGTGATGACCTACAACGGCCCGACCATCATCACCAACGGCGGCACGCTCGTGCTTGCCGTGGACGACGCCATGCCGGCCGGCTCGGATCTCGTCCTCGGCGGCGGCACGTTCCTCGTCGATGTGGAGAATTACAATGCCGACTCGTCGCTTTCCATGGGCACGCTGACGCTCACGGCCAACTCGACGATCGATCTCGGCGGCTTCGGCACCTCGGGAGACCGCAATCTTGTCTTTGCTAACAGCTCCGGTGTCGCCATCAACTGGGCCACCAATGCCGTCCTCACCATCAGCAACTGGCAAGGCGTGGCGCAGACGCAAAGCGAGGTGACCAAACTCCTCTTCGGAGTCGGTGGTCTCGACTCGGATCAGTTGGCCCAAATCCAATTCGCCGGCTTCGAGCAGGGTGCGGTGCTGGTCAGCGGGCGAACTCGCGCCCATCCCCCGAGGCACCCGTGGTCTGGGGCGCCGCCGCGGTCGCCGGCTTTATCTTCTGGCGCGAACGCCGCCGACTTCTCGATCTCATCCGCTCTCTCCGCCCGCCGAGCGTTTGAGGTCAAAGACAAGCTTGTCTTCGGGTTCTCGCCACAGCGAACCAGCGCAGCGGTTCGCGGCCGCTGCTTTTGGTGTACGAAAGGATGCGGACGGCTGAGGCCAGCCGTCCCTACCGCCGAGAACACAAGCGGGCTGGCGGGTTCGCCATAACTCGAGTTAGCGGGAAGGGTAGGGACGAGCGGCCCGCTCGTCTGTTTGTTATCCGGCGGACACGCGAGCCGCGTGTCCCTACCAATTGGCTTACGTCCCGATTGACCTCGATTGCGGCGGGGGGCAGAATCCGCGCATGTTTGCCTCCGGGCGTTTGCGATTTTTGGGTCATGCCGTGGCCGTGGCGGCGATGTTTTTCGTCGCGGGCGGACATTGGGGGGCTTTGCAAACGGTGGCTTGGACGGGGATGCTGTGGAATTACACGCAGGCGGATGGTTCGTTGCTCTCCGGGGTGAAAAAGACCTTCGACGGCGAGCACCCGTGCACGATGTGCGATTCGATCAAGACGGCGAAGGAGAAGGAGCAATCGAAGCCGGTGACTTTGGTGGCGACGAAGAAGCTCGAGGCTTTTCCGGCGCCACTGCGCGCGATGTTGCCGCCGCGCGATTGCCGTGAGTTTGTTTTTCCCGCCGCGGCGGACGTGAGGCCCGTGGCCCGCGCTGAGGCGCCGCCGGTGCCGGTGCCGATATTCGGGGTCGCCTAGAGCGGATCGAGTCCTGTAGCCGCGGCACTCTGTGCCGCGGCTACACCAAGCAGCAACGATTCCGCGTTCGTTGATCCGCCGGGCCGAGTGGCGCGGGCGGATGACTTTCCACGCAACCCGCCCCAGTCCGTGAAGGACGGGGTTCCCAACAACAAACCACCAACACCTTTCCATGAATACCAAATATCTTCTTCTCTGCGCGGCGCTGGCCGCATTTCATCCTCTCGCCCGCGGTGGCGAGATCACCGCGGTGCCCGGTCCCGACGACCAAGGCGGCATGATCATGCCGATGGTCTCGATCACCGGATTCGACGACTTGAGCAATCCCACGACGGGAACGGTTTCGATCATGTTCTCGCCGGCCTCCGTTCCCGTCCTGCAGTCCTTGCAGGAGTGGAGCCCGGGCAACTGGTTCGCCGCGGGGGCCAGTTGGCGTCCCGACCTCGGATCGGCCGAGGGCGTGGGGGGCACGCCGGCCGCGAATGCGGGGAACGGCGACCTCTTCAACAACCAATACGGGTTCATGTTCGGCACCTCGGGGGGAACACGGCCGAGCATCGCGAGCCTCACGGCCAACAACATGTCGATGGCGATCAAGCTGACCTCGCTCTCCTCTCCGAGCCTGGAGTCCTTTAACTATGTCAACGCGCAGAACCGCTGGGACCAAGTCTTCCCGACGGAAGATTCCCAGGTCCTGTGGAACGGCAACATGTGGCACAATTACTTCACGTTGCCCGCGTCGGCACCGGCGGGCACCTACACGGCCCAGTTCGAGATCTTCGTGGCGGACACGCCGTTCACCGGCACGACCGGTTGGGCGCAGTATGATGCGGCGGCTGCTTCTGCCGCGGCCAATCCGAACTTCACCCCGGGCACGCTCACCTACACTTTCGAGGTGGTGCCGGAACCGTCGACCACGGCCTTGCTGACCCTGGGGTTGGCGGGCGCCGCGTGGTTCGCCGCCCGGAGGCGCCGGTGAGAATACGGTTTATGACACGTTGTCTGCTCATTGCTCCGGCGGTCTGCGCGACCATGGCGGTCGCGCAGGCCGGCCTCATCACGTCCGTGCCCGGTCCCGACGACCAAGGCGGCATGATCATGCCGCTGGTCTACATCACGAACACCGACAATCCCGAGGATCCAACGCGGGGAACGCTTGCCGTGATGTTCGATCCGCATTCGCCGCCGGTGCTGGCCGGACTGCAGGAATGGTCGCCGGGGAATTGGTTCGCCGCCGGAGCGGCGTGGCGGGCCGACCTCGGTTCGCCCGCCGGCACCGGGGGCACACCGGCGGCCAATGCGGGGCGCGGGGATCTTTTCAACAGCCAATACGGTTTCACCTTCTGGGCCGATCCGGCGCAGGGCTGGGCGTATGTGCCGTGGGGGAAGTGCCTCGCCATCCGGCTCAAGTCGCGATCGTCCGTGCTCCTGCGGGCGTTCAATTACGATGACTTTGACAACATCTGGGACGAAGTGATGAGTCCCGATCGTCCGCAGGTGCTTTGGGACGGGACGATGTGGCACAATTATTTCACGTTGCCCGCGGACGCGCCGCCGGGGATGTACACCGCGGTCTACGAGATCTTCATCGCCAACGCGGACTTCGGGGGTGAGACGGGTTTTGTCGACTACTCGCCGTCGGCTCTTGCCGCGGCGGCCGATCCCAACTTCACGCCGGTCACGGTGACCTACACGTGGGTCGTCGAAGGCGAGCCGGCGCCCGTCGTCGATTTCCAAGCGACCGTGCGGTGGGAGAACGGTGCTCCGGTGGTGAGCGTGCCGTCGGTCACGGGCCGGACCTACCGCCTGCAGACGTGCGGCGAGGTGCCGGGTCCCGCTTGGACGGATCTGGGCCAGGCGCAGGCGGGAACCAACGGGGTGACTTTGGATTTCCGCGACACGACGAGCCCGCTGCCGCCGCGCCGGTTCTACCGCGTGGTCGAAACACGATGAAGCGGGGCGGTTTCACCTTGATCGAATTGCTGGTGGTCATTGCCGTGGTGTCCCTCCTCGCCGCTTTGGCCATCCCGGCCATTGCCGGTGCGCAGGAGCGATCGCAGTCTGTCACTTGCTCCGGTCGCATGCGCGAACTCGGCATGGCAATCCTGCTCTATGCGCAGGACAACCAGGGGCGTTTCCCGCGCAGCAGTCACAGTGCCGCCGCCAACCGCGAGCCCGGATGGGCCGCCTCGATCGCGCCCTACCTCGGTGCACGGCCCGCCGAGGCGAATGCCGCGTGGGTCAACCGCAAGTTCCGCTGTCCGAGCAATGCGAACGAAACACCGGGCGCCTACAGCTACGCGATCAACGTGTTCTTCGAATTGAAGAAAGGAGACAGCTATCTGGGGCGTCCGGCCACGTGGCGTTGCGTACACCAGGTCCCCCGTCCCGCGCGCACCATCCTGCTGGGCGAAACGGCGTCGTCCACCGGCGGCATGGCGCCCGACCATTTCATGTGCCATCAATGGTCCAGCCCCGCCGCGGCGCGCCGGGCCGTCGCGCATGATCGTCATAACGGACGGGCCAATTACCTCTTCGTCGACGGCCACGTCGAGAGCCTTCCGGTCGAAGCGACCTTCGTCTCGCGCGGCGAAAACCTGTGGAACCCGTCATTGGCCGGGGCGTCGGAGTGAGGCATAAGGCTTACGGCATACGGCGGACGGCACCAGCGCCAATTTCGGTCTGGCGCCGGGGATCAATGGCGATGGCAATGCGGATGGCTCTGTCACCGCAACCTTCCCCAGACTTGCGCCCGGCAACTATTCGCTCTTCGTCGGCGGGGCAAACTATGCAGCGCAGACTGCGGAGCCGGGGCCATGATCGGCAAAGGGCATGCCACGAAGTGCCTGTCGAATATGCGGCAGATCGGCGTCGCCATGCAGATGTTTGTCGGTGACCATAACGGGCGTTTGCCCGGCACGTCGCACGGGGTCTCGTGGACCGATTCCTTGGGTGCGTATCTCGGGGCGAATTTCCTCGGGAAATGTCCGGCGGTGCCGGAGCACCGAGCGCGGGTGACCTACGGATGGAACGACAGTCTGGCCAATGCAAAGGGCGTCGGCATCAAGCTCGCTTCTGCGCGCACACCGAGCGCGACGATGGCCGCGGCGGAACTGGCGACGAACCAGGGCAGCGAGCATTTCCACTTCGCCGGTGGCCGGGGGGGAGCGGCGCGAGTCACGCCAAACCAATTCAAGGCGGCGGTCAATGTCGAGGTGCACAACGGCAACGCGAATTACTTGTCCGTCGACGGACACGTGGAAAATCTGGCGTGGACCGAGGTGCAAAGGCGGCTGCGTCAGCCGGGGACAACTTTTCTGGTGCCATGAAAAAGCTCTTCACAATGACTTCGGACGGTGGGGACACGCGGTTCGCGGGTCCGGGGAAAGGCAGACGGACGGGTGGGCCACCCGTCCCTACCTGGGGAAGGAATTTGCTGCGCATGGGCATCTTGCTTTTCTGCACTGCTCTGCCGGCTGTCCATGCTCATGAACACGTGGAAGTCGGACGTGTCTCTCCGTCGTCGAACCAACTCGCCTTGTCGGGTCCGGACCGGCAACTCGCGCTCTACGTGCCGCTGCGGGAATTTTTCAGCGGGTATTTGCCGCAATTTCCCGGAGGCTGGCATGCGTGCGAGTTGACCTTCACCACGGAAGTCAACGCGCTCTATGAAGCGGTCGAGGCCAATCCCCGCATCGAGGTGGTGTCGGTGCAGGGACCGGCGGGCGGAAATTTTGCGTTCTGGGAGGTCGGGGCGGTCGCGCCGACGTGGTTGCGTGGGGCGGGTTGGACCGGGACCGGTGCAACATTTCCGGTGATTCTGAACGGCGACAACCATGCGCACGGCCGAGCCTTCACCATGGACCAGCCCGGGACCTACGCCGTGACATTCCGTGCGGTGGATGCTGCCAACAAGTTCGCGGCGAGCGCGAACAAGACGATCACCTTCGTCGCGCAACAGCCGCCGAAGTTGTCCATCGGTGTGGTGGGCCGGAACGTGACACTCGCCTTCACCAGCCGTCGAATCTCACCTATGACCTGCAGGTCTGCACGGATCTGGAGTCCGGCCTCTGGACCGTTGTCGAGCCGCATACGTTCATCGATGGCTATGGCGATGTGAAAAACATGAGCGACCCGGTGGCGGGGCGAGCTCAGGTGTTTTACCGGTTGGTGGAATACCAGTGACGAGGATTTTGAACAGAAGGCAACGAGCACCGGAGCGCACGGGCGCTCGGGGCAGATGGCCACAGGCCACCGCAGGCGAGATGAGCGGGAGCGAGGGAGTCAACGTAACAAAGGGATTGGGGATGTAGCCGGAGGCGAATTCGATTGTGAAGGGGTGCTCGGCCAGTGAGAAAGGGCCGCTACCGAATGAAGCAAAGCTCGGCTTTCAACCGAAGGCCTTGTCGAAGTCGTTGTGCGATCCGATCCACACTCATGTTATTGCGTCGCCGCTGCGTTGCCCGACGGCCCGGTATTGCGCCGAAATGCGGACGGACCACACGTCGTTGTAACCAGCCAACTTTTTGAATCGCAGTGAGGGGTGGGCCGGATCCTTGGCGAAGAGCGCGTAGGCCTTGCGTGCGTCCTTTTTGGTATTCCCCGCAAGCTGGTCGTAGGCCCTCCAGAAACTGGGCCGGACCAGTGACTTCACAAGCGTTCGAGGTCGAAAGGCTCGGCTTGCTCCGTGGCAGACTCGCGGACAAAGGCGACGAATTTTGCGCGCGGCTGACTTTCAGACTCGATGGCTTCCCACCGCTCCTCGGCTTCGCGTTCCAGCAAAAAACGCGCGAAGTCGGTGACTTCGGTTTGTTTGGCTTCCGGAAGCGCTTCGCAAATACGAACCAGTTCGAGAGTCGCGGTGCTCATGGGCGAAAGTTAGCGGTGGAGATGTGGGTGGTCAATTTGTCTCGGATGAAGGGGCGTGGACAAAGGATGAAGGCGGCAAGCCCAGACTTGAGCGACGGCGTGTGGTTCGTGTTTTTTCTGGCGCGCGGAGACTTTGGCTCCGCCGCGGATATCCGTTGTCGACCGCCGGTCAGTCCGGCTTCAGGCGCGTGACTCGGTTGACATGGCATCGGCCTGGGCTTGGAGGGCCGGGTGGTCGAGTTGGACGCCGATGAGGACGGCGGTGGGGTCGAGGCCGGAGGGCTGGTTGAGCCGCAGGGCGGTGGCGCCCCATTTGTGGTCGTCGGTTTTTTCGACGAGGAATTCGGCGTCGGGTTCTTCCGCAAAGCGGGCGATGGCTTTGACGCGAAGCACTTCCGGCGGCAGGGCGTCGATCCAGCGCAGGAGGTCGTCGCGGCGGACGATCGCTGGCAAGGCGAGGGTGGTGGCGACGAAGTCGTGGGCCAGGGTGTGCTCGGGGGTTATGGCGAAGTAACCGGTCTGCCCGGCGGGTGCAGGCGGCGCGGCAGGTTGATCGGCGTAGCGGCGGAGGATGGCGCGGAGTTGGGCGAGTTCGTCTTCGCTGACGAGGTCGGTCTTGTTGATGATGATGACATCGGCGAATTCGACCTGGTCGATGAAGAGGTCGGCGATGGTGCGTTCGTCGCCTTCGCCGGCGGCCATGTTGCGGTCCTTGAGGTAATCGGCGGCGTGGAATTGTTGGAGGAAGTTGGCGGCGTCGATGACCGTGACCATGGTGTCGAGGCGGGTGATGTCCTGCAGTCCGTTGCCATCCTCGTCGGCGAAGGTGAAGGTCTGCGCGACGGGCAGCGGTTCGGAAATGCCGGTCGACTCGATGAGCAGGTAATCGAAGCGTCCTTCGCGGGCGAGGCGCGAGACTTCCTTGAGCAGGTCGTCGCGCAGGGTGCAGCAGATGCAGCCGTTGGACATCTCGACGAGTTTCTCCTCGGTGCGGCTGAGTTCGGCGCCGCCGTCGCGGATGAGTTCGGCATCGATGTTGACCTCGCTCATGTCGTTGACGATGACCGCGACGCGCCGGCCTTCGCGGTTGTTGAGGACGTGGTTGAGCAGCGTGGTTTTGCCGGCGCCGAGGAAGCCGGAGAGGACGGTGACGGGGAGGAGTGTGGGAGAGGGATGAGGCATGAAACTTGAAACTTGAGTGAAAGGGTGCGGCCGGCTGGGGCCAGCCGGCCCTACCGGGGGGAAATTTGAGCGCGGAGGATTTCGCGGGGGCGTTGTTGCGTGCCGGGGTTTTCGAGGAATTTGAGGAGCCAGTCGACGGCTTGGACGGGGGAGAGCCAGGGGCGGGCGCGGCGGAGTTTGATATAGTCGCGCCAACAGTCGGTGCGCCAAGCAGCGCCGAGCTCCCGCCGGGCCCATTGTTCGTAGTCCGTCCACCAGCGGAGGAAGGGGTCGCAGACGGCGGCTAATTCCTCCACAGATCCGCTGCGCAGGCGGGACATGTCATAGCGTCCGGGAGTCATGGAACCGTGGGCGAGGAAGATGCGGTGGCAGCGGCGGATGTAGAGCATGCCGGTGGCTTGCGGGTCGTGCGGACGCCAGCCGGCGCAGAAGCCGTGGAGTTCGATCCATCCGTGGTTGCGTTCGAGGCGGTAGAGGCTGGTGCCTTCGCCGCTGTTTTCGATGCGGGCGATGCGTTGCATCCCGGCGCGGACCAGCGCGTTGCCGTCCGGGTGACGCACATCGCGTCCCCAGAGATACATCTGCTGGGCGAGGCCGTCGGTGAGGTCGCGGATGAGTCCGCGCACGCGCGAGTCGGGTGCGGTCATGGATCAGGTCGGAGGGGCGGGAGGCCGGTGCCTCCCGCCCGACAACCAACGTTGTGGCGATCAGCTCTGACGGCTGCGTTTGCGCCAGCGCAGGAGCGCGAGCGCACCGGCGCCGAGTCCGAGCAGGGCGTAGGTGGAAGGCTCGGGGACGACGTTGAAGGTAACGGTCGCGGGTTCGCCGCCGACGGGTGCGCCATCGTTACCGCTGGCCACGAGGGTGATTTCGTAGAGACCTTCCTCGCTGAAGCCGAATTCGCCGTGGCCGTGTTGTCCGACGTTGACGCTGAACGAGCCGTAGCTTCCGGGTCCGGCGGTGGAGTCCCAGAAGAGGTCTTCGCCTTCAAAGAGGTAGAGGTTGCCGGCCCCGGAACCGGTGTAGCTGAAACCGGTCATGGTGAAGGTGACGGGCCCGGTGAAGGGCGCGGTCAATTCCTCGGCGCTGAACCCGATGAAGGGCATGCCCTGGTCGTCGGCCTCCACCTCATTCTCGGGCGATACCCAGAGCAGACCGAGATTGCTCGCGCCGATGCTGACATCCACTTTGGCGTTGGTGCCGAAGTTGTAGCCGATGGTGGAGCCTTGGAGCGGCTCTTCGAGGGCCGCATCGTGGTTGTGCAGGCTCAACTCGAGCAGACCTTCGTGAGCGTGGGCCGCGATGTCCCAGTGACCGGAGGTGACATTGGTTTGCGCGAGGACCGCGGGGGCGAACCCGAGGACCAGCAGAGCAAGTGAACTAATAGTCAGTTTTTTCATTGGTTGTCTTTCGTGTGTGTTTTGGTTTTTGTTTTTTTCCAGCCGTCACGCGACGGCCGGGAAAGTCAGGGTGAGGTCAGCTGCGTGCGCACGCGGAGGAAAGCGTGTTGCGTCAGGCCGCCGTCGAGGAGGTAATCCAACTCGTCGATGCCGGGTGCGACATTGCGCGGTTGGCCGTGGGGCGTGAGCAGGTCGGCGCGCCAGTCGGCGATCCCGGGTTGCAGGCTGGCCGTGGCCACGGGGGTGATGGCGAGGCCCGAGGCATCCGTGCGTTGGCGCACGGTGAGGATCCATGAATCGTCGACTCTCTCGAGGCGCGGCGTGAGGAGGCCGGCATCGGGCACGAGGGGATCGCCGCCGAAAGCGAATTCCTCGACGTTGGTGAAGCCGTCGTCATCGGGGTCGGCGGAGGTGCCGCTGACGAGGGGGTCGGCGGCTTGTTGCGGGGTGAATTCGGTGTCGCGCCA
Source organism: uncultured Verrucomicrobiae bacterium (assembly GCA_963776165.1). Classification (GTDB taxonomy): domain Bacteria; phylum Verrucomicrobiota; class Verrucomicrobiia; order Chthoniobacterales; family JACTMZ01; genus JACTMZ01. The sequence continues at coordinate 262,068 of CAVZLI010000008.1, read as the reverse complement.
CGCGGTGTAGGTTCCGGCCGCCGGTGTGCCGTTGCCGCTGATAGCGATGGTGTTGGTGCCAGAGGTGGCATTGGAAGTGACGACGATATGGCCGCTGTAATCCGTGGCGACGGTGGGGGTGAAGGTGAGGGTGATGTCCTGCGAGGCGCCGGCGGCGATGGTGCCGTTGCTCCAGTTGCCGCTGAAGCCGGCGGGGTAGGTGATGCTGCTGACGTCGAGTGAGGCGTTGCCGGAGTTGGAGACGGTGAGGACGCGGGTGGTGGTTTCCCCGACAGGCACGTTGCCGAAAGCGAGGTCGCCACTGAGCGCGATAACGGGTGCAGCGGCGGAGGGAATTTGCCATTCCTCGATGCCGAAGTAGACGGGCACGAGGCTGGTCACTTCCTCGCCGGTGGCGGCGAGGGTGCCGCGGACGCGGAAGGTGACGCGGTGCATGCCGGTCGCTTTGAAGAGGAGGTTGAGGTGGGTGTGGCCGTTGGCGAGGAGGACCATCTGCGCGCCGGAGTAAGCGGGGTCGGTGGTGAGTTGCATGTTCACCGCGCCGGCGGAAACGCTGTACCCGTAAAAGGCGTTGGCGGAGGGCGTGGTGAGGTTCTCCACGGAGTCGACGGTCCAAGTGAGCCGGTCATCGTCGAAGGTGCCGTCGCGGTTGACCCCGTAGGCGGTGAGTCCCACATAGAGGGTGTAAGCGCTGTTGCTGGCCCGGGCGCTGGAGGGGAAGACCCAATAGGTGTCACCGAGGGCGCCTTGGAAGTCGAACTGCGCCGCGGTGCTGATGCGTTCGCGTTGCCCGGTGGCGGGCAGGTAGGCAACAGCTTCCGCGGGTCCGTATTGGATGGCGGGTGTCTCGTCGGCGGTGCGGAAGCCCCCGGTGAATTCGCCCGCGGACGCATCCCAGATGACGTTGAGGTCGACGTGGGGCGCGGGACGCAGGAGGTAACCGGGTCCGACGGATGGATTCGGGGTGCCAGCCACGTTGCTGACGAGGACGCGGATATCCTCGGCCCGCGCAACGGACAAGGCGGCGAGAGAGACGAAGATTATGACAAAGCTTCTCATCGTTTAGAATCGCACGGTGATGTCCACGCCCGACTCGACGCGTTCCTTGAGCTTGGCAGCGGCGATGTTTTGCACGTGGCCGTCGGCGAAGAGGTAATTGGCGGAGCCGGCCGTGCCGTCGGGGGAACCGCCACCGAAGGCGTCGGGCCAGATTTCACCGCGCACGCCGTTCCAAGAGGACATCACGCCGGAGTGGATGTGGTCCGTGCCGGTGGCGGTCTTGTTGGTGTTGCCGAGGAACATGATGATGGCGCGGGAGGGACTGGGGATGCGGACGAGGCGGTCGAAGACGGGCTCACCGGGGAGGAATTCGCCGTTTTCGTCGACAAAGGCGTCGGCCTCGACACGTTCGTTCATGAGGTAGCTGGTGGCGTGGTCGGTGCGGAGTTTCCCGGCGGCGTGCGGGTCGGCGGGGCAGACGCGGACGGTGGTGTAGTTGGTGCCGAGGTAGGGTTGGAGTTGTTCGATCCAAGTGGAGTCGGGATCGAGGCAGTTGATGCTCGGGAGTCGGCCGTTGTTCTCGGCCGCGTAGAGATGGATGCCGGCGCCGATGGACTTCATGTTCGAGGCGCATTTGGAGCGCTGGCTGGATTCCATGGCGCCGCTGACGGCGGGGACGGCCAAGGTGGCGAGGACGGCGATGAGGGCGATGACCACCATGAGTTCAAGCAGGCTGAAAGCAGAACGATTCGCGCTTGAATATCGAAAAGAAGCGCTCATTATCATCCGTGACGCAAAATGGGGGTCTGGGTGAATTTTTCCCATGACGGCGGTCAGTAAGCGAAGCTCAGGCCGACGTTGACCCAGAAGACGTTTTCCTGGTCGATGGCTTCGAGGGCTTCGAGGGCGACGGAGTAGTTCGCGCCGGCGAAGGCGGAGACGTATTCATTGATCGCCACGGTGCCTTGCAGGCCGAACTGGAAGTTGTTCAGGCCGTAGACCTCGGTGGTGTTGTAGCCGAAGTTGAGTCCGAGCAGGGCGTAGGGTTGGAGGCTGACGATGTCGTCATAGACGGGCACGTCGCCGTCGAGACGGAACTCGAGGAAACCGCCCGGGTTGCTGTTCAGATCCCAGATGAAGACGGTGCTGGGAGTGACATAAGGAATGGCCGTGGTGCCCAAGGCGATGAACAGCTCGTTGCCGTAGGTGTTGTGGATGTGCTCGGAGTGATCGTCGCCGTGCTCTCCGCCTTCGTGTCCATGTTCTTCATGGCCGTCTTCCTCCTCGTGGCTATCTTCGGCGTAGCGGGGCACGTAGCGGAGGTTGTAGCCGGGGACGACGAATACGGGGCCGAGTTCGACGTTGTAGGCGGCGGTGAAGTCCCATTCGACCAATTCGTTGCCCAAGCCGAACCCGTTCCAGACATTGACCGAGAGGTCGCCGATGCGGACGCCCACCTCGTTGACGTAGGCGCCGGAAGGGCCCGATTCGTCGACGCCGTAGTGCACGTGGCGGCTTTCCCAACCGGTGGTGAAACTTGCGCCCCAAGGACGGTCGGCCTCCGCCGCTTGCACGGGGATGCCGGTCTCCTGGACGTCGACAGCTTCGTTGATGGCAGCTTCCGCCACGGAGCGCTCGCGGGCGCTATGGACGTGCCCCGGACCGTGGGCGTGGAGGACCGAAGTCGTTGTCGCCAAAGAAGCTAAAACCAATAATGACTTGATTTTCATAATGCAATACTATAATTGAATAATTCATGGGGTGAGGAGGTGTCAAGCGCTGTTGCGAAAAGGGCCCCCTGCGGGTCAGCGCGGAAGCAGGTCGATCGGTTGATCGACGAGGAAGCCTCGGACCTCGGCGTGGCCTTGGTCGAAAGTCACGGTGACCGCTCCGCATTCGTCCTGATCGAAGAGCACGGCGCCGGTGGCGGCGAGGCGCTCGCGGAGAGCGGGTTCGTCGTTGCCGTCGCGGAAGGGGTCGCGCGGGGCGAGGATGATGATGCGTGGCTGTACGGCGGCGAGGAATTCCTCGATGGCGAAGAGGTCCTCTTTGTGGCGTCCGAGCACGAGAATGTCGGACCGCAGGGTCGCCGCATCCCCGCGCATGAGCGCATCCTCGGCGGCGGCGCCGCTGTCGGACATGAGCAGGACGCGGAACGGTCCGTGGTCGATGCGAGCCACGATGCTTTGGTCGTCCGCGGTCCGCGCCTGGTCGGACGGTCCGGGGCGGAGGATGGTGACCGATGTTTGGTCGCCCGCCGCGAACTGGTCACCGGGGAGGACGAGTAATTTTGGCAAGCCGCGTTCCTGCAGCAGGGCGTGCAGTGCGGTGCGCGAGCGGGCGCGATCGCGGAGCACGCTGGTTATCCAACGTTGCGGGGACTGTTCCTCGAGAAGCAGCGTGGCGCCGGCGAGGTGTTCGGTATCGCCGTGGGTCAGGAGAACGGCGTCGAGGCGACCGACACCCGCGTTGCGCAGGGCGGGCTCGACAATGGCGCGGGCGTCGTAAGCCGTCCCAGTGTCGAGCAACCACGCCGCCTCACGGGTCCGCAGGAGTTGCGCCCCGCCGGTGGAAAGATCGAAGACGGTCAGGCGGGCCGGTGGCTGGAGAAAAGCCGGCGGCAGGTGAAACCACGCCCCGGGCAACCCGGCGGTCCATTGCACGAAGGCGAGCAGGGCGGCGGTGATCACGGAATTGAGGTGGTTGAAAACAGCCGCGAGGGCGGGCAGGAAGGCCCCGCCGAGGAGGGACAAAACCGCGAGCGAGAGAACGACGAAAGCAAGGGGCACGGCGATCATGTTGGCCGGGATGGCGAGGACCGGGACGAGGTGGAAAAACGAGACGGTGAGCGGCAGACTCCCCAGCCACGAGGTGGCGGAAACGGCGAGGGAAGCGGCGGCCAGGCGCCCGGCCCGGGCCTGCCCGCGCTGGAAGAGCGTGTAAAGCTTGCGGGGCAGAAAGGGATCGGGACGCCAGCGCGCAGCCAGCCGGCGGTCGAGGGGCGGGGCGAGAAGAATGATCGAGGCCACGACGGCGAAGGAGAGCTGGAAACCGGGCTGGAAAAGCTGGTTGGTGTCATAGCCGAGCAGCACCAACGCCGCTGCGGCGAGGCTGTTGCCCGGGGCGGGGGCGCGGTCGAGGAGGAATCCGCCGAGGGCGATGGAGATCATGGTCGCCGCGCGCAGACTCGAGGGTTTGGCGCCGGTGACCAGCGCGTAGAAAAAAAGCAGGGGAACGATGACGAGGATGGCCTGCCGGCGGGTCAGTCCGAGCGGACGCAGCACGAGCCAGAGGAGGAGGGCGAACATGCCGACATGAAGTCCGCTCACGGCGAAAAGATGGAGGGTCCCGGTCTGGCGGAAGGCGGGCTCGAAGTCCTCCGCGGCGGGTCCGCGGGCGCCGAGGGTGATGCCGGCGATAACGGCGTGGATCTCGGGGCGGGATTCGAGTCCGAGACCGAGGGTGCGCATGATCCAGGCGCGGGAGGCGAGGGCGGCGGCCTGGACGGGCGAGCCTTGGTCGCGGGCGAGGAGTTCCGACTGGTCGGCGTCGCGGTTGCGCAGCTCGAGGAAGACGCCTTGGCGCGCCCACCACGAAGCGGCGTCGAATTGTCCGGGATTGCGCGCCGGGGCGAAGGGAGCGATCTGACCCGCGATGCGCCAGCGGTCGCCGTAGCGGGCGGTCTCCTCGCTGCGCCAGCGCACCGAGATTTCGGCGGGGTATTCGATGGTCTCAGAGCCGAGGTCCCACCGGTCGACGCGGAGACGGGCCCGCCATTGGCCGGGGACGGAGGTTTGCGGTTCGACGATCAGGACGCCTTCGACCGTGACGTGTCTCGATGTGGCGGCGATGGCCTCGGCCCAGGCGCGATCGGGGTTTTTGTTCCATTGCCACGTATGGGCAAGAGCGAAGGTGCTGGCGGCGGCGATCAGAATGGTCGCCGTGCCACCGCGCAGAAACGAAAAGGCGAGTGCGATGAGCGTGACAATGGCGAGGGCGAGAGGGTCGGGCCGGAAATACTCCGCGATGAGAATTCCGGCGACCGCGGCAAGGGCCACGCCGAGCAGGGGCAGGCGGCTGGAGGACAAGGCTGAAACCGGAGTGGGAGTTTGAGTGAAGGGCTGCGGCGGTCATAGACCGCCGCTACAACCAGACTCAAGCTTCAAACTCGAGTTTCATCCATGTCTTCATTGTCCGGCGAATTTGAGCAGGGCGAGCTCGGTGCGCTGGTCTTCGTCGAAGTAAAAACGCACGGCCCCGTCGCGTCCGCGCAAGTCGGCAGCCACCCCCGCGCTGGCCCGGCGCGAGTGGATCTGGTGGAGTCCGGGTTCGGCGCGATGGTAAGGCACACCCCAAGCCTCGATGCGGCGGCAGTTGGCGCAGTGGAGGGCGAAATATTCCTCCATGGCGGTGCGCTCGAGGACGCGGTATTCGACGTTCTCGATCAACTCCACCGTCTCGTAGTCGAAAAATTCCAGCGGGTAGAGTCCGCGCGCGGGCAGATGGGTCCAGCGCCAACGCAAGACACCGAGGCGGATGCGCGGATCGTGTCCGGCCACGCGGTTGCGGAAGGACAGGGTGTTGAGCGAAAGGATGACGGGGGCCTGCAGGCCGGCGTCAACTGTGACATAAACGTGGTCGACGTTTTCCTCGCGCTGCGAATTTTCGACCTCGAATTGCGCCACGGCACCGGCCACGCGGGCCAGCGGCGTCGAGGGGAAGGCCACGCCGTGCGGGTGGTCGCTGGGGGCGCGGCGTTTAATTGAACGAGAACGGGCTGTAGAGGTTGTCCTCGTAGGACGAATTGAAAAAGGTGTCGATGGCGGGCGGCACGTAGGCAAAGGGCGCGTTGACGTTGCCGCCGTAGCGGTTGTAGTTCTCCCCGGAGAAATAGGGGTGGCTCTGGTCGACGGCGTTGGGTCCTTTGCCGTAGAAGCCATAGGAGCGGCGCATGTAGCTGATGACGGGCGCGGGGGTGCCGGCGGCGCGGAGCTCGGCGAGGTCGGCGTTGCTCAGGTTGTAGGCTTTGCGCGTGCTCTGCATGTAGCTGACGAGGCCCGGGCCCGGGACGCCTTTCTCCGAGCACTGGGCCACCTCGGAGACGGAAAGCGGCAGGCCTTCGCGGACCTTGAAAAGGGTTTCCGACGAGACACCGCGGTTGGAAAATTCGCCGAGGATTTTCGGGTCGACCTGGGAGGTGGTGGCGCAACCGGCGAGGGCGAGGAGGGCGAGGAAAAGGACGGTTTTCATGGAGTGGGGGCATGGTGTGCCCCTCCTGCGCGGGTGGCAAACCAAAAGACCCGGACAAAAGTCTTGCCAGCTTCGGGACCGGACGGTAGTTTGCCCGACCCTTTTCCGGGGAAGATTTTTATGGCTTACGCAATCATCCAAACCGGCGGACGTCAGTTCCGCGTGCAACCGGGCGACGTCATCGACGTGGAACTTCTCGGTGTCGAGACCGGCAAGAAAGCCGTCTTCGAGGAAGTGCTCCTTGCGGCCGACGACGCGGGCGTGAAAATCGGCGACCCGCTGGTCAAAGGCGCCAAAGTCACGGCCGAAGTGCTGGAAGATGCGCGCAAGGCCCCGAAGGTTGTCTCCTACAAATTCAAACGCCGCAAAGGCTACCATCGCACCGTCGGTCACCGCCAGAAGCACACGCGCGTGAAGATCGGCGAAATCAAAGCTTAAGGTTATGGCCCACAAAAAAGGACAAGGCAGCGTCAAGAACGGCCGCGACAGCGTCAGCAAGCGGCTCGGTGTGAAAAAATTCGGCGGCCAAGCCGTATTGGCCGGCAACATTCTCATCCGCCAGCGCGGGCGCAAATACCTCCCGGGCCGCAATGTCGGCCTCGGACGCGACTTCACCCTCTTCGCGCTGGAGAGCGGCAAGGTCGAGTTCGACCGCGGCGGACGCCGGGTCAACGTGGTGCCGGCGTCCAACTGACACCCTTTCCTCCCCGTGAAAGACCGGAGCCCGTCGCGGGTTCCGGTCTTTTTCTTTGTCGTGGCGGGCGCAAATCGGTATTGCCGCGGGGGGCGTCCGTTTGAATGATGCGGGGCGATGCTGGAGCTGATGCAAAAAGGCGGTCCGATCATGTGGGTCATCCTCGCGGTGAGCGTGCTCGGCTTGGCCGTCTTCCTTGAGCGGCTGATCTATCTGCACCGTTCGCAAATCCGGGTCGGCGAGTTCCTGCGCGGTCTGGCCAACCTGGTGCGCGACGACCGTTATGACGAAGTCCGCCAGCAATGCCTCTCCACACCCGGACCGGTGGCGCGCGTGGCCCTGAGCGCGGTGCTGGCCCGTGATTGTCCGCGGGCGGAGTTGCGCGACATCGTGCAGGAGGCGGGTCAACTCGAAGTGCCGCGCCTCGAGCGCCATCTTCTTTTGCTCAACGGCATCGCGTGGATCGCGCCCCTGCTCGGCTTGCTCGGAACGGTGCTTGGCCTCCTCGAGGCCTTCTATCTGGTTTCCACGCAGGGCGGCTACGCCACGGTGGCCGATTTGTCCGGTGCGGTTTACCACAGCCTCATTTCCGCCGCGGCGGGGCTGGCCGTGGCCATTCCCGCGCTGGCCGGCGCCGCCTACCTCTCCTCGCGGGTCAAAGACCTGCTGCACGACATGGAGCGCGCGGGTATCGAGATGGTCAATCTGCTGAAGAACCGCACGCTGCCGGCCGCGGAGATCCTCGCCATGGAAGGCGAACCGGTCGGCGAGTCATGAGGTTGCAATCCTCCGTGCGTTGGAGCGGGGCCCCCGCGCTGGCGGCGGGCGCGGCCACGGTGCTGCTGCTTCTTCTTTTCTACGTGCTGCTTTCCGGCAGCTACCTGCTGCAACCGGGCATCGCGCTCGAGCTGCCGGCCTCGCGATTCCTTCTCCCGGCCATGCGCAACCCGTTGGTCGTCTCGGTGACCGGCGGGGCCGGAGCCTCCATTTATTTCGAGGACCGCGTGGTCGAACCGGCGCAACTCGGCGAGCGCTTGTCGTCCCGTCGTGACGCTTCGCGGCAGGTGGTGATCAAAGCCGACCGCGATGCCCCGTTGGACCTCGTCGCGGAGGTGACCGAGCTGGCGCTGGCCAACGGGTTCGACGTCGCTCTGGCAGCGACGCGTCCACCCCGACCATGATCCTCGCCGAACGCCTGGCGCACGTCTTCCAGTGGCCGACGACGTATCCGATCCGGCTGCTGCTGCCGGCCATGCTTTTGCTTTCGGTCGTGATCCATGGGGCCGCTCTTTATCTCGTGCGGGCCGACGTGCCGGTGCGCGGCGTGGCCCTGCCGCCCTTGCCGGCCGAGGTCACCGTCCTTCCCGGCGGCGAGGAATCCGCGCTCATCGCGGCGCGGGATCCGTCCTGGCTCGATCCGGGGCGCTACCGCGACCGGATGCTGCCGGTGCCGCGTTGGGAACGTCCTTGGCGGGCCTTGCAACCTCCGCTGCCGCCGTTTGTCGAGGCGCCGCCGCGGGCCGGGGAGGAGTCCTGGGTCGGCGCCTTGCCGCCCTTGGCCGAGCGTGCCTGGTTCGAGCCGCGCATCGTGCCGTCGCCGCCGGAGATGGCGCCGGTCATCGCGCGTTTCGATGCGGAGGGTCCGGCGGTGACCGAAGACGTGCTCGACCGCCTGCGGGCCGCGGCTCCGGAGGATCCGCCGGGGCTGCCCACCGAATTGCTGGTGGTGCTGGACGCGGCGGGGGAAGCGCGGCATGTCTGGCTGCTCCGCAGTTGCGGCGTGCCGGCTTTGGATGCGGCGGCGCGGCGGGCGGTGCAACTTTCGCGCTTCGGGGCCGCGCCGGGCGGCCATCGCGGGGTTTTGCGCGTGGTCTGGGCACCGGCGGCGGAGGTGACGCCGTGATCCGCACCGGACTCCATGTTCTCCCGCTGGTTTACACCGCGGCCCTGCTCGCCGCCGTGTTGCTCTTGTGGCTGGTCAATGATTGGAATCGCAGCCGGCGGAGACGGCGGGAGCGCCGGGATCTTTTCCAGTGCCGTCTCTGCGCCGGGTGGATCCGGCACGCGGGCAAGCCTTCCACCTTGGTCCGCTGCGCATCCTGCGGCGCGCTGAACGAGCACGGACGCGGGAATGACCTGTAGCGGCGGACGGTCCGGCACCATTGGTTTGGCCTCGCCAAAGCTTGCCGCGGTGCTTTACCAATATTCTTTCACGGTATGAGCGAACGTCGCGTGGTCATTTCGGGTATGGGGGTCATTTCCCCGGTCGGCAACCATTTGGATTCCTTTTGGGAAAACCTCAAAGCGGGCCGCAGCGGCATCACGCGCTACCAAGCCTTCGACTCGGAAAAGTTCGACAGCAAGATCGCGGGGGAAGTGCACGATTTCGAGCCCGCCTCTTTTTACAAGACGCCGAAGGACGTCAAGCGCACCGACCGTTACACCCAACTCGCGGTGGCCGCGACCAAGATGGGCCTGGACGATTCGGGACTGGATCTCGCCGCGACCGATCTCGACCGCGTCGGCGTGATGATCGGCAGCGGGGTGGGCGGACTCAAAACCATGGAGGATCAGGTGACCAAAATGGCTTTGAAGGGTCCGGACCGCACTTCGCCGTTCATGATCCCGATGATGATCAGCAACATGGCCAGCGGTTTCATTTCCATGGAACACGGCCTGCGCGGGCCCAACATGGCCATCGTCACGGCGTGCGCCACGGCCAACCACTGCATGGGCGAGGCTTGGCGCATCATCAAATTCGGCGATGCCGATGTCATGCTGACCGGCGGCAGCGAAGCCTGCATCGTGCCCGTGGGTATCGCCGGCTTTTGCGCCATGCGCGCCCTGAGCACGCGCAACGACGAACCGGAACGCGCCTCGCGTCCCTTCGACAAGGACCGCGACGGCTTTGTCATGGGCGAAGGGGCCGGTGTCATCATTCTCGAGGAATACGAGCACGCGAAAAAACGCGGGGCGAAAATTTACTGCGAGCTGGCCGGCTACGGTCTGACCGCCGATGCCTACCATATGAGCGCCCCGCTGCCCGGCGGGGAAGGGGCGGCGCGCTGCATGGCCATGGCCATGAACCACGCCAAGGTCAACCCGGAGGAAGTGGATTACATCAACGCGCACGGCACCTCGACCCCGGTGGGCGACATCTGCGAGACCAAGGCGGTCAAGCACGCCTTCGGTGAGCATGCGCGCAACGGGTTGCTCGTCAGTTCGACCAAATCGATGACCGGTCACCTTCTCGGCGCGGCCGGCGCGGTCGAGATGGCCGCCTCGGTCCTGGCCATGCGCGACGGCATCGTGCCCCCGACGATCAACCTCGATAACCCGGATCCCGAGTGCGACCTCGACTATGTGCCGCACCGGGCTCGCGAGAAAAAAGTCAAAGTGGCCATCAGCAATTCCTTCGGGTTCGGCGGACACAATTCGTCCGTGTTGATCAAGGCGGTTTGACCAGCCCCCATGACGTCCGCCCATCCCCGCCCGGACGAGTTCCCGCAGGTTCCCGAGGTTCTGTCCGGCTTCCGCCCGCGCGCCGCGCTCGTCCTTGGTTCCGGCTTGGGCGGCTTCGCCGATGCCTGCGTCAAACTTTTCGAGGTCTCCTATGCCGACGTCCCCGGCCTGCCGCAGTCGAAGGTGCCGGGGCATGCCGGCAAATACATCGGCGCCGAACTCGGTGGCGTGCCTTTGCTGCTGGCCCTCGGCCGGGTGCACTACTACGAGGGATACAGCGCGGGCCAAGTGGCGGCGCACGTCCGCCTCATGGCGACCCTCGGACCGGAGTTGCTCGTGCTGACCAATGCCGCGGGCACGCTCCATCCGGACTTCGCGCCGGGTGGCTGGATGATGATTTCCGACCACCTCAACCTCACGGCGGTCTCGCCGCTGGCGGGTGGACCGAATTTCCATGACATGTCGGAGGTCTACGATGCGGATTGGCGCGGTTTGTTCCGGGGAGTGGCGGCGGAGGTCGGACTCTCCATGCACGAGGGCGTCTACGCCTGCGTGCCCGGTCCGCAATACGAGACGCCGGCCGAGGTGCGCATGTTGCGGACGCTCGGTGCGGATGCCGTGGGCATGTCGACGGTTTTCGAGGCGATCCAGGCGCGGGCGCTCGGTTTGAAAGTCGCGGCGTTTTCCTGCCTGACCAACTGGGCGGCCGGCGTGACCGACCAACCGCTCTCGCATGACGAAGTGATGGAGACCGGGCGTTCGGCGGCCGCCGTTTTGAGCCGTTTGCTGGCCTCCGCACTGCCGCGCGGGCTGGACAAGTAGAGCGGGCGCCTCGCCCTGTATCCTGCTTCCCCCGCCGGAGGGTGTCTGATAGTGTCCCCGTTCCCCGATGTCAGAATCCGCCGAGGAACAAGAGATCAACGATGTCGATCTCGTGGCACGCACGCAGGACGGTGATCCGCGGGCTTTTGACCTGTTGGTGCGCAAATACAGCCCGCGCCTCTACGGATTGGTTTACAACATGACGTCCAACCACGAGGACACCAACGACTTGCTGCAGGACATCTTTGCCAAAGCCTACCGGTCGATCAAGGGGTTCAAGGGCAAATCCAGCTTCTACACGTGGCTGCACACGATCGCCACGAATATGACGATCAATTTTCTGAAGAAACGCTCCCGAACCTATAAGATGAGTTTGGACGATGTGGATAATGGGATCCACAACGATCCGGAATTCATCGAGATGACCTCGGGGCCGGACGCAAGACGAGAGGTCAATCTCAAAGAACTGCAAGTAAGATTGAACGAGGCCATGATGAAGCTGTCGAATGAGCACAGAGCCGTTGTGACTATGTTCGATATCCAAGGCATGCCTCATGCTGAAATCGGGAAAATTTTGGGAATCTCCGAGGGAACGGTGCGTTCCCGTCTCTTTTACGCGCACCGCCAGCTGCAAAACTACCTGCAGGAATTCCTCGTCTCTTAGCCTATGAACAGCGATATCCACAAACTTCTGCGCCTCAAGCGCTACGAGCATCCGACGCCGGACTACTTCGAGCGCTTCATGGATGATTTTCATCAGCGCCAACGGGCCGAATTACTTCGCCAGCCGACCTTGAAGCTCCTCTGGGAACGGCTCGTCAATGCCTTCCCGGAATTCCATGTGCCCCGTCTCGCTTACGCCTCGGTTGCCGCCGCGGCGGTGGTCCTTTCGGCCGCTATCCTTGTCACCCAGCAGGACGAGGGGATGCCGGGCACAGCCCTCGCGCTCAATGATCCCCGTCCCATGATCAATGTCCTGCCGGCCGGGAACGGCGACGTCCGTCTGCCGCTGGCCTCGCGGTCCGAATTTCCGCCGCACTACGTTCTCGAGGCGCGCCCGGTGAGCTATGAGTCGCCTTACAGTTTTTAGTCTTTGTGCCGCGCTGGCTGGCGCGGTGCAGGTGAGTCCGGCCGGAGCCAATCCGGCCGGGCCGCCGCAGGCCCCCGTCCTTGGAGAGGAGGCCATGGGCGATGCGATCGAGGCGACCGTGGCCCGTGTTTTCAACGGCAGTTCCAACGCCGTGGTCCGCGTCGAGTCCGGCGACGAACTGGGCAAGGTGGCAGGCACCGGATTTTTCATCGACACCACGGGACACCTTTACACGCTCTCCTCCGTGGTCGGGGACGGCTTGGGCATCAGCGTCACGCACAACGGCCAATCGATGCCGGCGCGGCTCTTGGCCAAGGACCCGCGCAGCGGGATTGCCCTGCTCAAAGTCGACCAAGCCGGCACCACACCTTTCCTTAACAAGGGCGATTGCGGCGAACTCGAGGTGGCCTCGCCGCTCGTCGTGGTCGGGTTTCCCTTCGACCATGAAGTCACGCCGAGTTTCGGCGTGATCGGTGGTTTCGATCGCCAGTCGAAAGGAAAATTTTTTACCACCACGCACATCCGCGCGAACGTCCCCGTGCAGCGCGGCCAAGCCGGCAGCCCCGCGCTCAATCTCGACGGCGAAGTCGTCGGGGTGTTGGTCAGCGGTTTCGAGGAAGGTGCCGGATGTTATGTCCTGCCCATTCGTGCGGCGGAGAAAGTGCGCGCCGATTACACGCGCTTCGGCGAAGTGCGCCACGGTTGGGCCGGGGTGACCGTGCAGGAAATTCCCGTGGCGGTGGAAGGCTCGCGCATGGCCATCGATATGGTCGATCCTTCCGGCCCGGCCGCCGCGCAGTTCCGTCCGGGCGACATTGTCCTGCAAGTCGGCGACATCGCGATCCGCGAACCCGAAGACGCGCTTGACGCCTCGTTTTTCCTCACGGCCGGCGATGCGGTGGATGTCAAGGTCTCGCGCAACGGCGAGGTGCTCACGCTGCCTTTCGTGGCGGAAGAGCATCCGGCTGACCGCAAGGGCAACCTGCACGCCCTCGGTCCCGGAAGCCTCATGCCCTGAGTTCCCGGGGCGCGCCTGAGGCTCTGCCGGTTCCATCGGCCGTCATCGGAATGTTGGGCAAGCGGACCTTCCCGTGTTAGGGTCCCCCTCTCGCTTCATGCCGGCCTCGGAAATCAAACCGCCCCGTTGGTTCAACACCCTGCTTTGGGGTAACACCGTCGCGCTCTCGTGGATGTGGGGGCTGGGGCTGTTTTTTTCCGTGCAGTTCACCCTGCAGTTCGGGCTCTTCGGCCTGCTGAGTTTCGCCATCCCTAATTGCCTCGGGCTCATCTTTTTCGGCTTCATCACGCACCATCTGGCGCGGCGGCAGGCGGGCGGCTCGGAATCATTGGGGAAATTTTTCACCGGCTGGTCGCGACCGTTCCGGTTGGTCTTTTTCCTCTACCAACTGCTGGCCGTCACCCTGACCATTTTCGCGCTCATCCGCTACGGATGGATGCCGCTCGGGTTGTCCCCCGAGGTGCTTTACCTGCCGCTCATCCTCCTCGTCGTCCTCGCTGCCGGCATCCTCTTCGGCGAAGAGTTCAACATCCGCCGGATCAAGTGGAGCCATGGCGTCATTTTCCTCATCGTGGCCGGCGCCATCGGTATCCTGCTCTCGGCCCCGTCGCGTATTTCACCCGACTTGGGTGCCGTGCGGGTGGAAAAGTTGCCGACCGACGACTGGAATTTCTGGGGCTACATGGTGCCGATTTTCATCGGGTTTCTCCTCGGACCGTGGCTCGACCTGCAGCAATGGCAGCGGGCCATCCAGATGCACCGCGAACGCGTCTCGGTGGCGGCGGCTTATGTCACGGGATCGCTGCAATTTTTCCTCCTCCTGCTTTTCCACGGCCTGCTCGCCCTCTGGGCTCTGGGGGCCGGGGCCGGGGAATTCCTGCATACCGGGCTCGGCGGGCACCTTTACGGCCACGACGCCGTCATGCGCCTGCTTTTCGAGAAAGCGGCCGCCCATCCTTGGATCTTCGGGGCCTACTGCGTCTTTCTCTGCGCCTGCGTGCTGACCACGCTCGACAGCGGTTACATCGCCTTGCGCTGGTTCCTCCAGAGCAACGTGCGCACCAGCGTCAACGCCATCTTCGCCCTCGTCCCGACCTCCCTGGTCACTTCGCCCATTCCGCTCTTTCTTTTCTGCGGCCTCATCGCCCTGGCCGGCGCGGCCCTCGGGCTGGAGCTGGAGTATTTCATGATTTTCTACGCCACGTTCTTCGTCGGTTATTCGGCGCTGGCCGTGGCCCGCTGCTACGTGAACACGCCGGCCAACCGCATCCCGCAGGTCAAGATGTTCTGCATCGGCAGCCTCGCCGTGGTCATTTTCGCCTTCGGCTACCTCCTCGCTTACCCCGTCTTCATGATCATCGGCTCGTTGCTGCCGCTCGGCTACGTGATCTGGACCTTGCTCAAGCCGACGGCGGGGGAGGATTTCGTCAGCGATGCCGACCAACTCGGCGCGCCGGCCGACGAGATGTCGCCATTGGCCGCGCCGACCCTCCCCGCGGCGGATCTCCGTGTGCCCGCGGCGGTCGAGGCGCCGGCGACGATCACCGCAACGGCCAAGTCCCTTGTCGAAGCCGTGCAGCATCCGCTGGGCGGGCATTTCGAGGGCAAATGGTTCGTCCACTCCTTCGTGGCGACTTACGCCGACACCAACTCGGTGGGCAATGTTTACTTCGGTATGTATGCCATGTGGGTCGGCAAGACGCGCGAGTTGTTCTTCAACCGGGTCATGCCCAAGTTCAACCTGAAGAACACGTCGTTTTACATCCTGACGCGTTCCTTCGAGCACAAGTTTGTGCGCGAGACCCGCGAGTTCGAAACGGTCAGCGTGCGCATCCGCATCGGCGGCTACAACCGCAAGTTCGTCACCCTCGAGCACGAAGTCTACGACTCGCAGAACCAGCTGCTCGGGAAGGGACAGCAAAGCCTGCTCTTCGTCTCGTCGACCGATTACAAGATGATCGACGTGCCGCCCGAGGTGCACACCGCGTTCGTGCCTTACGCGTGATCGGGAGTGGTTCCGGCGGACATAGTCCGCCGCTACAAAAGTTGGTCGGAGCGCCTCATACCAAGTCCCCAAAACATTTGGACTTTACGAAGTTTCCCGATCGGTAGGGGTCCGCTGGCCCAGCGGACCGCTGCATTTCTGTGATACCGACGTCCCGAAGCTTTCAGACTTTTATCCATGTTCGGTAGGGACGGCTGGCCCAGCCGTCCGTGTGCCTTCCAAAAACAAGGCAGCCGGTCCGCTGGGCCAGCGGCCCCTACCGCGGGTCGATGCCGTGAAGTCCAAATGCATGGGGACATTGGTATCAGTAGCTGTGCGAGGTCAGCTTCACCTTACCGCGGAAGATGTAGTAGATGCTGGCGGTGTAGGCGAGGACGATGGGAACGCCGAGGAGGGCGATGATGAACATGATCCAATGCGTCTTCTCGGTCGACGCGGCGTTGTAAATGGTAAGGCTGTTTTCCGGGTTGGGCATGGACAGCACCATATTCGGATAGACGGTCAGGCCGAAGAGGGTCATGAGAAGGATCATGGCGCCGCAGGAGGAGAGGAAGGCGGCGAATTCGTTGCCCTTGTGGTTCTGGCGCGGGATGTTCATCACGACCAGGACGTTGAGGGCGAAGACCACGAGCAGCCACGGACGGGCGCGCAGGGTTTCGAGGATGTGCGGGGCATAGACCAGGGTGGCCACGTTGAGCACGATGTAGAAGAAGAGGAAGATGCCGATGGTGCGGTTGACCCAGCCTTTCAAGCGGGCCTGCAGTTCGCCCTCGGTTTTCATCACGAGGTAAATGGAACCGTGCATGGCGAAGAGGGCGATGGTGGTGAAGCCGAGCAGGATGGCGTAGGGGTTGAGCAGGGCGAGGAAGCCGCCGATGTAGTTGCCGCGGGCGTCGAGTTCGATACCCTGCAGGATGTTGCCCATGGCCACGCCGATGAGAAAACTCGAGCCGATGCTGCCGAGGGAGAACCCGACGTCCCACATTTGGCGCCACCAGCCCCACGTTTCCTTGCTGCGGAATTCGATGGCCACCGCGCGGAAGATGAGCGCGCAGAGCAATGCCATGAAAGCCAGGTAGAAACCGGAGAAGACGGTGGCATAAACCATGGGGAAGGCGGCGAAGAGCGCGCCGCCGCCGGTGACCAACCACACCTCGTTGCCGTCCCACACGGGACCGATGGCGTTGAGGAAAACGCGGCGGTCCTCGTCCTTCTTGACGAAAAGGTGCAAGGCCCCGACCCCGAGGTCGAAGCCGTCAAGCATGGCGTAGCCCGTGAAAAGGACGCCGACCAAGATGAACCAGACGGTGTTGAGATCCATGGCGTGATCAACCGGCCGCGCTGGCCTGTCCTTTGCGCCGTTCCATCAGCGCGACCCAGCTGGCGGGCATTTCCTCGCTTTCCTCCTCGTCGTCCGGCCCGCGCTGGATCTTGCGGGTGAGCAGGTAAATGAACACGGCAAAGAGGAGGGAATAGATGAAGGTGAACATGACGAGCGAGGCCAGCACTTGGTTGGCGCTGACCACTTCGCTCAGGCCTTGCGAGGTGCGCATGAGGCCGTGGACGATCCATGGCTGGCGTCCCATTTCGGCGGTGAACCATCCCGTCTGGTTGGCGATCTGGGGACCGAGCACGGAAAGAATAAGGACCCAGTAGTAGAGGCGGACCAGAGGATTGGACGCGTCGAAGAGCCATCCTCGCCACCAGAGGAACATGCCGAGCCACGCGATGCCGATGAGGGCCATGCCGATGGCGATCATGATGTGGTAAAATTGGAAAACGGCCTGCACGTTGGGCCAGTCCTCTTTGGGGAAGGCATCGAGCCCGGTGACCACAGTGTTGGTCGATCCGCCGACGAGAAAGCTGAGCATTCCCGGGATTTGCAGGCCGACGACCTCTTCTTTTTCCATGTCGACCCAGCCGGCGATGACCATCGGGGCGTTGGCCTGCGTCTCGAAGAGACCCTCCATGGCGGCGAGCTTGGTTGGTTGGTTCTTCGTGACCCCATCGGCCGACTTGGCACCGGTGGCCAGCTGCAGAAGCGAGGCGATCGCGGCAACGACCAAGGCGATCTTCAGCGAGGACTTGGCGAACTCGGTGTGGCGTCCGCGCAGGAGGTAGAAAGCGCTGATGCTGATGACGAGAAACGCGCCCGCTTGCCAACATCCGACCACGGTGTGGGCCAGGCGGTCCATCGACGAGGGGTTGAAGACCATGGCCCAGAAGTCGTCGATGACGGCGCGCGAGTGGAGGATCTGGTCGGCATTGGGCACGAAGCCCGCGGGCATGATTTCACCGCGGTATTCGATGTGGTAGCCGGCGGGGGTTTGCATCCACGAATTGGCGATGATGATCCAGACCGCGCTGAAGTGTGCGCCGAGGCAGACCATGCAGGTGGCGAAGAAGTGGAGTTTGGGGCCGACCTTGTTCCAGCCGAAGAGGAGGATGGCGAGGAAGCCGGACTCGAGGAAGAAGGCGAAGATGCCCTCGGCGGCCAGCGCGCTGCCGAAAATGTCGCCGACGAAACGCGAGTAGGCGGCCCAGTTGGTGCCGAATTCGAATTCGAGGACGATGCCGGTGGCCACGCCGATGGCGAAGGTCAGGCCGAAGACACGCGTCCAATAGCGGGCCATGTTGTGGTATTTCGGCAACCCCGTCTTGAGCCACATGGCTTCCATGATGACGAGAATGACGCCCAACCCGATGCTCAGCGGCGGGTAGAGGTAATGGAACATTACCGTGAACGCGAATTGGATGCGGGAAAGGATTTCGACGTCCATGGGCTTTCAGAATCTTAGAGCAACGCCTGCGGCGGGGGGAAGTATTGATCCGGCCGGGAGGAAAAGTAGCAGCGGCATCCTGCCGCTGGTCTTTGATGGTTAAGCGCCAAGATGGCACTTCTACTTTACAGCTCACTCCGCCGGCACCAACCGCACGACTTTGCCCGGCTTGTCGTAAACGACGTAGAGGTAGCCGTCGTCGAAAGACCGCACGTCACGGATGCGTCCCGTGTCCTCCAGCACGACCTCCTGTTTGGTCACGGCGGAGCCGTTCAATTCCAGACGCACCAGCTTCTCCGAGGCCAGACCGCCGGCGAAAAGATTCCCGCGCCATCGGGGGAATTTGTCGCCGCGGTAAAGCGCGAGGCCGGAAGCGGCGATGACCGGCGTCCATTGCACCACGGGGTCTTCCATGCCGGGCAGCGAGGTGTTCTTGGTGATGGTGGTTCCGCTGTAATTGATCCCGTGCGTGACCAGCGGCCAGCCGTAGTTGGCGCCTTTGCGGATGATGTTCAGTTCGTCGCCGCCGCGCGGTCCGTGTTCCGTTTCCCAGAGACGTCCCGAAGCCGTGTCATAGACCAACCCCTGCGCGTTGCGCGAGCCGTAGGCCCAGATGGAAGGCATGGCGTCTTTTTGCCCGACAAAGGGATTGTCCGCCGGGATGCGCCCATCGTCGTGCAACCGGTGGATTTTGCCGATCACGCTGGAGAGACTTTGTGCGAGGTTCTCCGGGTTGGTCGGTCCGCCGCGGTCGCCGATGCTGAAGAAAAGGTGTCCGCGCCCGTCGAAGGCCATGCGGCAGCCGAAATGCAGTCCGCTTCCGGTAGCTTGGTCGGCCGGCGGGTCGAAGATCGTTTCGAGATCGGTCAGACGGTCGTCGCGCAGCTTGCCCCGCGCGAGGGCGGTGAGGGAGCCGTCGCCCAGCGGCTTCGCGTAGGCGAGGTAGATCCAGCCGTTGTCCGCGTAATCCGGATGCAGCGCAACGTCGAGCAGCCCGCCCTGTCCGCGCGCCACCACGGGCGGCACGCCGGAAATTTCGCGCGGTGCGGCGCCCGGCTCCTCAACGAGCAGCAGCCGGCCGCCGCGCTCGGTGACGAGAAAACGTCCGTCGGGCAACCGCGCCACGGCCCACGGGTGGTCGAGTCCGTCGGCCACGGTCTCGACGCGGAAGCGGTGAGCGGATGAATCGAGCACCGGGACCGCGGCACAGGCGGCGGCAAAAAGCAGGAGGGCCGCGGCAGCTTTCATGGTTCGTCGATGTTGATCAAACCGGCCGATCCGTCGAAGCGGAAAACAGCACGGACGTCGCCGAGCGGGGGTTTGGGCGGTGCGTTGGCTTTCCACGGCGCGGCCGCGACATTCGGCTGTTGCTGGTCGGCATTCTGCATCATCCATGTCCCGGTGATCCCGGCCAAGGCGGCCAGCGTGAGAGAATCGTTGTTGCCGACCGCACCGAAGGGCTCGAGGGGATCATTGGTCCCGTTGGGGATGGACGTATTCATCACGTAGACGCGCATTTGTGCGGGATCTTCCATGGCTTGCGCGTAGGCGCGGGGCATGAGGGTATCGACGAGAAACGTCCCTTTCGCCCCGGAGAGTCCAAGATAGTCGGCGCATTCGGTCACGATGCGCTTGCCGCGTCCCTCTTGGAACTCGAGGACTTGCCCGGGCCACAAAGGAGGCAGTCGGCCCGCGTGGTCGGCGGGATAGCGGAGGACGGCGGAACCCATTGTGCGGATTTTGGCCAGCGCGTCGGCGCGCTCCGCGCGTTGCTGGATCGAGGGGAGCGCGGCCAGAGCCAGAGCGGCAAGGACCGCCACGATGGCCAAGGCGACGAGGAGCTCGACGATGGTGAAGGCGCGGAGCACACGGAGACCTTCCATGCAGATCGCACCTTTGCCAAGTGGCGGGTGCAAGGGAACGCGGGGGAACATGCCCGCCTGCGCGGGAACGCCAGCGGGAACACCGGGGTTTTCCCGGCGTTCCCGTGATGACGGTCACTCTTTTTCCGGAGCGACCCGGATGGCTGCAGCCGCGTGGAACGCGGCGCCGATCAGAACGTCGCCGCCGGTTGGGCCGGCTTGTGCGCGCACTTGGGATCGTTGCAGGTGCCGTAAAGCGTCAGGGAGTGGCGCTTGACGGTGAATCCCGCGGGAGCCAACTGGTCGATGCCGGAGGCGCAAGCCTCGACCTCGAACACTTTCTGGCAGTTTTCGCACAGGAAGTGGTGATGGTGGTGCGGGTGTTTGCGCTCGTAATGGGGCGGGGCTCCCGGGATTTCCACGACCTCCACGGCACCCATATCGATGAGGATACGGAGCGCGCGGTAGACGGTGGCAATGCCCAAGCCGGGCGAAAGGGCCCGGGCCTCGGTCCAAATCTCGGCCGGGGTCATGGGGCGACCCGCGTCCTCGAGCGTTTTTTGTACGGCTGATCGTTGTCTTGTAGCGTAGTTCACTTCTTTGTTGGTTGTTGGTGTGACGTGAGCGTCACAACAACATCTGTCCGGCAAAGAGGATCAATTTGCAAATTAATTTTTCGCTTGCTGACGCTTGAATGCAGGGCAATGATAATGCATTCTAAACTTGCTAATCATATGAGCATCAAAAATTTCTGTTTGGCCCGGGCTCTTGTCATAGCCGTTTTCACCGTATTTTCTTTTTCGAGCACGATCGCCCAAGCCGAGCCCTTGCGGGTGGTCACTTCCTTTTATCCGGTCTATGTCGCCACGTTGAACGTGGCCGATGGCGTGGAGGGTGTGGAAATTTCCAACCTCACGAGTCCGCACATCGGGTGCCTGCATGACTATCAACTGACGGCGGGCGATGCGCGCAAGTTGGCCGATGCCGACTTGCTGCTGGCCAATGGTGCGGGCATGGAACCGTTCCTCGAAAAGTTGGCGCGCCAATCGCCCGGCCTGCGGGTGGTCGAGGTGAGCGAGGGGATTCCCTTGATGGACGGCAACCCGCACGTGTGGGTCAGTTTCGAGGGGGCGCGCCGCCAGGCGGCAAATATTGCCGAGGGCCTCGCTGCGGCGTCGCCGGACCGCGCCGAGGCCTTCCGCGCCAATGCCCGGGCCTACGCCGGCAAGCTTTCCGCGCTGGAAAAAACCATGCGCGATGCCTTGGCCCCGTATGCGGGAACTCCGATCGTCACTTTCCACGAGGCCTTTCCTTATTTCGCGCGGGATTTTCGTTTGGAGATCGCCGGGGTGATCGAGAGCGAGCCGGGCACGGAGCCAAGCGCCCGTGAATTGGCCGACACGATCAAGTTGGTGCGGGCCCGCGGGGTCAAGGCGCTCTTCGGCGAGCCGCAATTTTCCGACCGCAGTGCGCAGGTCATCGCCCGCGAGACCGGGGCCCGGGTTTACCAACTCGACCCGGTGGTCACCGGACCCTCCGCGCCGGACGACGCCCGCGATGCTTACCTGCGCGCCATGAAAAACAATCTGGCCGTGTTGCAGGAGGCGTTGCGCTGAACGTCCGCCGCTTTGCTGTCGCGCGCTCGCGGCTGTCGGCGTATTGATGCGGACCGGCCACCGCTTCGTCACGGATCATGGAACTTCCGCCGTCCAACGCTCCCGCTCACCACGGCATCGCCCCGCACCGCTGCGGCGAGTGCTGCACGACCCTGCGCGATTTGGGCGTGCGCTACCGCGGCACGCCCGTCCTCGAACACATCGACCTGCACCTGCACTGCGGGGAACTGACCGCCGTCATCGGGGAGAACGGCGCGGGCAAGACCACGTTGGTGCGTTGTCTGCTCGGGGAGATCCCGCACAGCGGCGAGGTGCACTTTCTCGATGCGGCGCACCGCCGGGAGGACAGTCCGGTGATCGGCTACGTGCCGCAGCACACGGTCTTCGACCGCGACGCGCCGATCAGCGTGCTCGACCTTTTCGCCGCTTCGCTGGCCTCCCGCCCGGCCTGCCTCGGGGTGTCCGCGCCGGTGGCGGAACAAGCCCGCGAGGGCCTGGTCCGCACGGGCGCGGAACACCTGCTACGCCGGCAACTCGGCACTTTGTCCGGCGGCGAGTTGCAGCGGGTGCTGCTCGGACTCGCGCTCACGCCGGTGCCGAATATCCTCGTGCTCGACGAACCGATGTCCGGCGTCGATCACAGCGGACGCGAGAAGTTCTACGAGTTGCTTTCGCGGCTGCGGCGGGAATACGACCTCGCCGTGCTTTTGGTCTCGCACGATCTGGCCACCCTGGCGCGGTTTGCCGACCGCATGGTGTTCCTCGACCGCCGCATCGTCTGCGAGGGCTCGCCGGCCGAGGTGCTACGCGATCCGCGGGTGCGCGAGGCATTCAGTTTGGAGGGTTTGTTATGACCGCCGGGTGGCTCGAGCCCTGGCACCGCGCGGTGTCACTCCTGCCTTTCGAATGGGCGGAGTATTCGTTCATGCGCCTCGGCCTGCTGGCGGTGCTTCTCATGTCGCCGTTGCTCGGCGGACTCGGCACCGTGGTGGTGGCCAACCGTCTGGCGTTTTTTTCCGAGGCCATCGGCCATGCCGCGTTCACCGGCATCGCGTTGGGTGTCATTCTCGGATTATCCAACCCGCTGTGGTCCATGGTCGGTTTCGCGCTCCTCCTCACGTTGGCTATCACGTGGGTGCGGCGGCGGGGCGGCTTGTCCTCGGACACGGCGATCGGCTTGGTCATGGCCTTCACCGTCTCGCTCGGCATCGTCATTTTGTCCAAGGGCGGAGACTTCGCGCGGTTCACCAATTTTCTCATCGGCGACATGCTCGGGGTGACCGCGGACGACGTGCTGGTGCTCGGCGTGCTGGCGGCGGCGGTGTTGGTTTTGTTTTTCGCTTTTTTCAACCGCCTCCTGCTGACCAGCGTGAGCCCGGCGCTGGCGCGCAGCCGTGCGCGTCATCCGGGCGCGGCCGAGTTGGTCTTCGCTTGCATGCTCGCCGTGGTGGTGACTTTCAGTCTTCCGTGGATCGGCATTCTGGTGATCAACGCCCTGCTCATCCTCCCGGCGGCCGCCGCGCGCAATCTTGCCCGAAGCACGGCGGGCTTTTTCGGCTGGGCCGTCGGCATCGCCATCTTCTCGGGGATCGCGGGGCTCATTGCGTCGTTTTACGCATCGACCGCGACCGGCGCGACCATCGTGCTGGCGGCCATGCTTGTTTACCTGCCCACCTTGCTCGCCCGCGGGCGTCCGGTTTCGTGAAGCCTCGCCTCGTTGCCTTGCCCGGATTCCTCGGCCAGGGGAGCGATTGGGATGCGGTCCGCGCCGCATCGAAGGCCGGTCTCGCGTGGAGTTGCCCGGACCTGTTCGGCCACGGCGCTGCGACTTTCGACCCGCCCGACGTGGACGGTCCGTGCTGGCTGGCCGGGTATTCGTTCGGGGCGCGCCTGGCTTTGGCGTGGATGCAAAAAGATCCCGCGCGCTGGCGGGGGGCATTGCTCCTTTCGGTCAACCCGGGCAATTTCCAAACCGACGCGGAGCGCGCGGCGCGGCGGCAAGCGGACGAAATATGGGCTGCGGCGTTCGCCGACGCGCCGTGGGCGGAGGTGGTGGCGCGCTGGCATAGTCAGCCCGTGCTCGCGGCCGGTTCCGCGCCGCGGCGCGCGGAGTGCGACTTCAACCGGCAAGCGTTAGCCGGTGCGTTGCGCAACTTTTCCACCGCCGACCAATTCACCGATCCGTTGCGGTTGCCTGCGCGGCTGACGTGGATGGCGGGCGCGCAGGACGGGAAGTTCACCGCCCTGCAAACGTCCATGCGCGAAGCCGGTTTTCCCGGGACCTTTCTCGTCGTGGAGCAAGCCGGTCACCGCCTGCTGGCGGAGGCGCCGGGTGCCGTGGCCGCGGCGCTCGATGATCTCGTTGCTTGATCGCGGGGCCCGGGAAAGGGGAGGCTGCGGAGGATGAGCAAATTGATTTACGCCGCCAGTCCGCGATCGGCGGACATGCTCCATGCCACGGGTTTCCAGGCGCCGGACGCCTTTGTTTTCCTCGAGCACCGCGGTCGGAAGATCGTGGTCCTTAACGATCTGGAAATCGACCGCGGACGGCGGGAGGCGGCGGTCGATGAAGTGCTCCCGGCGTCCGATCTGGCGCGCGATTTCGGCAGCACGTCACCCGCCATCGTCGCGGCCGGCCTGCTCCATCGCCGGAAGGTCCGGCGTGTCGAGGTGCCCTCCGACTTTCCGCTCGGCATGGCCCGCGTGCTGGAGAAAACGGGCATCAAGGTGTCGCCGGTCGAAGGACACTTCTGGCCGGAACGCGAAATCAAAACGGAGCGTGAACTCGCCGCCATCCGCCGCGCCCTGCGCATCACAGCAACGGGGATGAAGCGCGCGGCGGAAGTTCTCCAAGCCTCGAAGATCGGCCGCGGACGCGTCTTGCGCTGGCGCGGGAAAATCCTGACGAGCGAAATCGTCCGGGCCGAAGCCGATGCTGCCGTGCTGAGGGTCGGCGGGATTCCGGAAGGCACCATCGTGGCGGGCGGGCGCCAAGCTTGTGATCCGCACGAGCGCGGGCACGGTCCCCTTCGCGCGCACGAACTCATCATCCTCGACATTTTTCCCCGCGACGCGCGCAGCGGGTTTTTCGGCGACTTGACCCGCACGGTGGTCCGGGGTCGCGCCGGCGAGGCGCAGAGGAGGCTTTACCAAACCGTTTGCGCCGCCCAGCGCGAGGCCATTCGCCTGATCAGGCCCCGGGCCAAGGGCGCCGCGGTGCACCGCGCGGTGCAGGAGTTTTTCGCCGCGCGCGGATACCGCACGGAAAAGAAGGGCGGACGCTGGACCGGCTTTTTTCATGGCACGGGGCACGGGCTGGGTCTCGACCTGCACGAGGAACCGCGGTTGGCGGCCACGACGTTCCGGGCCGGCCAGGTCTTCACCGTGGAGCCCGGACTTTACTATCCCGGGGTCGGTGGCGCGCGTCACGAGGACGTGGTGGTGGTGACGCGCTCGGGATGCGAGAAACTTTCCCGCCTGCGGATTTCCTTCGAACTGTAAAAAACCTTCGAACGTAATTGCGAATTTTTTGTCTGTGGACATGATTCGTTAAGCCATGAACATTTCCATTTACCTTCTTCTCATCGGTGTGCCGCTTCTCCTCGGCCTTTACGCGCAGATGCGCGTGTCGTCCGCTTTCGGCAAATACAAGAAAGTCGCCGCCACCTCGGGTGTCACCGGGGCGCAGGCTGCGCGCGAGATCCTCAATGCCGCGCAGATCCACGATGTGGAGGTCCGCGAGATCAACGACATGCTCGGCGACCACTACGATCCGGTCAAAAAGCGGCTCTGTCTCTCGTCCGACGTGTTCCGCACGCCGAGCGTCGCCGCTCTCGGCATCGCCGCCCACGAGGCCGGCCACGCCATCCAGCACGCGCGTGCCTATGCCCCGCTCAAGTGGCGCATGGCCATCGTTCCGGTCACGCAATTCGCCTCGCAGATTTTGCCCTTGGTCATCATCGGTGGCTTCCTCTTCCAGATCAGCGGCCTGATCACGCTGGGCATCATCTGCTACGCGGTGCTGGCCTTCTTCCAATTGATCACCCTGCCGGTCGAATTCGACGCCTCCAAGCGCGCCAAGGTCATCCTCCAGCAAATGGGCATGGTCCAACCCGGCGGCGAGGCCGCCGGCGTGAACAGCGTGCTCAATGCCGCGGCGCTCACTTACGTGGCCGCTTTTGTCGCTGCCCTCGGCAATCTGGCCTACCTCATACTGCTCCGACGGCATGATTAGGCGCGGGTCTTCGCCCCCGGTCGCCCTGACCATCGCCGGCTCCGACAACTCCTGCGGGGCCGGTATCCAAGCCGATCTCAAGACTTTCACCGCGTGCGGTGTCTACGGCCTGACCGCCGTGACGTGCGTGGTTTCGGAGGTGCCCGGCCGCGTGGAGAAAGTCCAGGCCGTCGCTCCCGATGTCCTCCGCTCGCAGATCCGCATCCTTTTCGAATCCTTCCCGATCACCGCCGTCAAAACCGGCATGCTTTATTCCCGCGCCCTGCTGCGTGTTGTCTCGGAGGAGTTGGCCGATCGCCTCGGCATGTTCCACTTGGTGGTCGATCCCGTCATGGTGGCCAGCAGCGGCGACCCGTTGCTCAAGAAGGATGCCGTGCGCGCTTACGAGGAGGAACTGCTCCCCCTGGCCGATGTTATCACGCCCAACCTCGACGAAGCGGCCGTCCTGCTTGGACGCAAGATCACCACGGTGCGTGCCATGAACGTTGCCGCCGGCGAATTGCGGACGAAATACGGGGCCGCCGTCCTTCTCAAAGGCGGCCACCTGCGCGGGAGCAACGCGGTCGATGTGCTGTGCGACCGGCGCGGCGTGCGCGAATTCACCTTGCCCCGCCTGCGCGGTCGCGAAACTCACGGCAGCGGTTGCACGCTCTCCGCGGCCCTCGCGGCCGGTTTGGCGCGAGGACGTTCCCTCGCGGCGGCCACAGAGGAGGCGAAAAAGTTTCTCCACCGGGCCATTGTCCGCCAACTTTCCTGGCGACGGGCCCGGGTCCGGACCCGCGCCCTGCGACACTCATGAAACCGCGTCTTGCCGCACTCCTCCTGACCGCGGCGCCCCCAGTTCTTTTCGCGCAGGAACCGGCCCCGTCTCCGTCGCCGGCCGCCGAGTCGGCTCCGGCGGCCTTGACTGGAGAAGACCGGTTGCAAGCGCTCGATGCGGAGCAGATCCGCGCCGCCATCGACGCCCTGCGGCGCCAGCACATCGAAGCCGAGGCTATCGACGATCCGGCCATGCTGCGCGCGACGCTGCGCGGACTGCTTTCCGGTTTGCAACCCGGCGCCGAGTTGTCCGGCGCGGAGCCGGCACCTGCGCCCGATGTGCCATTGTTCAGCGAAATTCTCGGCGACGACACCGGCTACCTCCGGTTGGGTAGCTTGAGCACGGAGAACATCGCGCGCCTCGACGCGGCCCTCGAGGAGTTCCGCGACAAGAAAGTCGGTGCCGTCGTCCTCGACCTCCGCGCGACGCCGGACTCGGAGAACTTCGAACTCGCGGCGCAAGCGGCCGGGCGGTTCGTCCCGCCGGGCACGCCGCTTTTTTCCCTCTCCGGTGCCGCGGACAAAGTCTTCACCGCCGACAGTCCGCGCGGCTTCGACGGCGTCGTGGCGATCGTGGTTGACGGCGACACTTCCGGCGCCGCCGAAGTCCTCGCCGCCGCGCTGCGGCGTCATGTCCGCGCCATGCTTGTCGGGGCGCCGACCAGCGGCCGCACCGTGCAATTCGCCGCGGTGGATTTGGGGGACGGCCATCGCTTGCGGTTGGCCGTGGCCGAGGCCCGGGTCGAGGGATTGCCGGGGATTTATCCAAGAGGGCTCGAGCCCGATCTCGAGGTGGAGCAGGACGAGGCCACGCGCGACAGCATCTTCGCCGCGGCACCCGAGACCGGCATGGCACCTTTCGTTTACCAACCCGAAAGGGAGCAACTCAACGAAGCCGCCTTGGTCGCCGGGACCAATCCGGAAATTTCCAATAACGGCGACAATGGTGCGGCCTTGGTTGATCGTCCGCTGCAACGCGCGGTGGACCTTGTCACAGCCATCCGTTTGTTCCGGGGCGGCGACTGACCGCGTCAGCGACCGATCAGGCTCCGCAACAAGTCGGTCGCCGTATCGACGGCCGCTCCCGGGATTTCCGCCGCCGCTTCCACCGCGGCCGCCGCCGGCACGGTCGCCGCCGCCGTGACCAAACGGGTGGTCAGATCCTCGACGGGCGCTTCCGGCGTGCCTCCGACGCGGACCGTGGTCCAAAAATATCCGCTCTTCTGCGCGCGGAAAATCGAAGGCACGAAAGCGACCAGCCAAGGGCGGTTCTCGGCCGACACGCCCAGTTGCAAGTCCGCCGCCAGACTGTCCGGCGCGTAGTGCCCGGCGCCGTGCAGGGCGATGCCCTTCGGCGAGACCGCTTCCAGCTTTTCGAACTCCACGCGGCCGTCCGGTTGTCGTGTGAAGGCGAAACGGAAAACATCCCACGGCACGCGGTCCCAATTTTCCCCGACAAACAAACTGGCCATCTGCACCATCTGCGGCGCCTGGTCGAGGGACGCGCCGGCGACTTTGCATTGTCCGCGCAGCACCCCTTCGCGCAGCGTCGCGTCGCCGCTCAGCTTCCCCGAGAAATGGGCCCCGGCACCTCCGGGCAAGAGCCGCGCGGCATCGATATCCTGCCAGGAAAACTCGCCCGACCACGCGCCCCCTTCGTTGGTGGCCGATCCGGCCAGCGCTCCGTCCGGTCCGTCGCGCAAGGCGAAGCCGCCGATGTTCCAGACCGATCCGCGGTGCTCGGCGGAAACGCGCTCCAACCCGAGCGGGGTCAGTCCGGCACGTTCCACTTTGCCGCCCCGCGCCGAGAGCGACCAGGCGTCGCCGGTCCGCACCGCCCGTGCCGCGGTGTCGCGCAGTATCCAACCTTGGTCATCCGATGTCCGCACGGTGAGTCGGGCCACGAGGAAGTCCAAATCCGGCAAAATCACCCCGTCCGCACCCGCTTGGCTCGGCCCCTCCTTGCGCAAGACCAACTCCGCTTCCCCGATCTCCACGGCCAGCGGCCGGGCGAGGGGTTCGAGTAATTGCTCCCACGAAACGGCCGCATGCAACCTGCCGACCTCGAGTCGTTCGAACGGCAGTCGGCCGCCGGCGAGCTCACCGTGGCCCGCGGTCAGCACCCCGTCGCGCCAGGAAACATCGCGCAACCCGACCTCCGCGCCGGTCGCTTCCGAGATCATGGCGGCCAGATGCCGCTCGAGCCACAGGCCGACGAGGGCCTCGCGGAAAAAAAAGACGGCCCCCGCCCCCACGGCGAACACGGCAAGAATGACCGCCAACGTGCGCCGGACTTTCATGAGCTCACTTAAGCACCGTTGCACACCTCTGACGAGATCCGGTTGCCCGTTTTCTGCTGTGCAAGAAGGCGTGCGGGCGGTTTAGTTCATGTCATGCAGGTCCGCCTCTTGTCTTCCCTCGGTCTTTGCGCCGTGGCTGTTCTCCTTACCGGCTGTCCGAAAAAGGAAAAGCCCGCCCCGCCGGAACTCACGGTCCCGGTGGCCGCGCCGCTGCAACAGAAGGTGCCGGTCATCCGCGAATGGGTCGGCATGCTCGAAGGTCTGGTCAACGCCGACATCGTGGCCCAGGTCAGCGGCTACCTCGTCTCGCAGAACTACGACAACGGCGCCCTCGTCAAGAAAGGCCAGCTCCTTTTCCAGATCGACCCGCGTCCGTTCCAAGCCGCCCTCGACCAGGCCACCGGCCAGCTGGAGGAAGCCAAGGCGCGGCTCATCCGCGACGAGGCCAACGCCAAGCGCGCCGTCGACCTGCTGGCCAAAAATGTCATAAGCCGCGAGCAATACGACGACGAAATCCAGGCCTTCGAGGCGAGCAAGGCCGCCACCGCCGCAGCCGAGGCCGCCGTCGAACAGGCGCGTCTCAACCTCGAATTCACCAGCATCACCGCGCCGATCGACGGCCTCGCCGGCATCAACATCGCCCAGGTCGGCAACCTCATCGGACCCCAGAGCGGCACGTTGACCACCGTCACCATGGTCAACCCCATCAAGGCCAACTTCTACATCAGCGACTACCAATACCTGAACTACATCAAACCCTACTACGGTGATCCGGACAAACTTCTCGAGGCCGAGAAGAAAGGCGGCTTCGGTCTGCAGATCGTCCTGGCCGACGGCACGGTCTACCCGCATCCCGGCCGCCTCATGGCCATCAACAACGTCATCGGGCAGGACACCGGCGCCCTCGAGGTCGAGGCGCAGTTTCCCAACCCCGGCAATCTCCTCCGCGCCGGCCAGTTCGCCCGCGTTCGCGCCGTGACGCAGTGGCTCGACAACGCCCTGCTCATTCCGCAACGCGCCATCAACGACCTGCAGGGCAAATCGCAGATCGCCGTGGTGGGCCAGGGCGGCAAAGTCGACCTCCGCCTCGTGCAAAAGGGTCCGGCCTACGCCTCCATGCAGGTCGTGACCGGAGGCCTCAAGCCCGGCGAGCAGGTTGTCATCGAGGGCATGCAAAAACTGCGCCAGGGCATGACGGTCAAAACCACGCCGTGGAAAATGCCCTCCGGCTTCAACGAGGAGCCCGACCTCCCGGCCCCGCAGCCCCCGCCACCCGGCGGCGATTACATGCTCGAGCCGCCGGAGGCCGCGCTGGAGGGGGCGTCGTCTCCCTCGGATATACCCGGGGCGCCCGCCGCCAGCCCCGCCCCGTCGCCTGCGGGCAGCCCGGCCCCGACTCCAACCCCGTTGCCCGAAGCTTCCGCCACGCCCGCCTGACGCGCGACCCACCGCCCGACCATGCCGCAGTTTTTCGTCAACCGTCCGATCGTGGCGATGGTCATCGCCATCATCACGGTCATCGTCGGGCTGGTTTCCATGGCGCGCCTGCCCGTCGCGCAATACCCGAACATTGTCCCCCCGCAGATCCAGGTCAACGCCACCTACGTCGGCGCCGACGCGTTGACCGTCGAGCAATCGGTGGCCACGCCCATCGAGCAACAGGTCAATGGCGTCGAGGGCATGGAATACATGTATTCCGTCAACGCCAACAACGGGAGTATGACACTCAACGTCTTTTTCGGCGTCGAGACCGATCCGACCGACGACCAGATCCTCACGCAGATGCGTCAGGCGCAGGCCAACTCGCAGTTGCCGGCGCCCGTCGTGGAATACGGCACCACCGTGCAGCAGAGCACCTCGGCCCCGTTGCTCCTTTTCTCGCTTTTCTCGCCCGACGACACCTTCGACTCCCTCTTCCTCGCCAACTACGCCTACATCAACCTCAACAACGAACTGGCGCGCCTGCCCGGCATCTCCAACGTTTCCATCTTCGGCGCCGGCCAATACGCCATGCGCATCTGGGTCACGCCCGACCAGCTGGCCAAACTCGACGTCACCGCGCAGGAAATCATCAACGCGGTCAAGCAGCAGAACCGCGTCAATCCCGTCGGCAAAGTCGGGGCCACCCCGATTCCCCCGGGGCAGGAATTCGCCTACACCGTCATCGGTGAAGGTTACCTCACCACCGTCGAGGAATTCGGCGAGATCGTGGTGCGGGCCAACGCGGACGGATCCATCCTCCGCCTCAAAGACGTGGCCCGCGTCGAACTGGGTGCGCAGAACTACAACGTCGTCGGCCGCTTCCAGGGCAAGCCCGCCGCCATCATCGCCCTCTACCAGACACCGGGCAGCAACGCGCTCGATGCCGCCCGCCAGGCGGAGGAACTCATGGCCAAGCTGGCTGAGCGTTTCCCGCCGAGCATGCAATACACCGAGTCGCTCAACACCACGCTGGCGGTCACTTCCGGCATCGAGGAAATCGTCAAGACGCTCTTCGAGGCCCTCCTCTTGGTCATCATCGTCGTCTTTGTCTTCCTCCAGGGTTGGCGCGCCACCCTCATCCCGCTTTTGGCTGTCCCCGTGTCCCTCATCGGCGCGTTCGCCGTTTTTCCGCTCATCGGATTTTCCATCAACACGCTTTCGCTTTTCGGTCTCGTCCTGGCCATCGGTCTGGTCGTCGACGATGCCATCGTCGTGGTCGAGGCCGTCGAGCACCACATCGAGGAAGGCATGAGCGCGCGCGACGCCACGCTCAAAGCCATGCAGGAAGTCTCCGCACCGGTCGTGGCCATCGCACTTGTCCTCTCATCCGTCTTCATCCCGACCATCTTCATCCCCGGCATCACCGGCAGTCTTTACCAGCAGTTTGCCGTGACCATTGCCGTCTCGGTCTGCCTTTCGGCCTTCAACGCCCTGACCCTCAGTCCGGCCATTGCCTCGCTCATCCTGCGTCCCAAAGGCGAGACCCGCGGACCGCTCGGCGCCTTCTACAAGTGGTTCAACAACATGTTCGGCAAGGCCACCAACGACTACGTGCGCCTCTGCGGCACGGCCATCCGCAAAGTCGTCCTGAGTATCGGCTTCCTCGGTCTCCTCGCTGGAGCCGCGCTCTTTTTCGGCAGCCGTCTCCCGCCTTCTTTTCTGCCGGAGGAGGACCAGGGCTATTTCTACGCCGCGCTGCAACTGCCCAACGCCTCCTCCATGGAGCGCACCAGCGCCGCGGCAGCTCAGGTCGAGAAAATCCTCATGGAGACACCCGGTGTGGAATACGTCACCACCGCCGTTGGCTTCAACCTGCTCAGCCAGGTCAACACGACCTACAACGCCTTTTTCTTCGTCACCCTCCAGCCGTGGGGCGAGCGGACTTCGGCTCAGACGCAATACAAGAACATCCTGCGCTCGGTGAATGCCAAGCTGGCCATGATGCCGTCCGCCATGGCCTTCGCCTTCTCGCCGCCCGCCATTCCCGGTGTCGGCACCTCCGGCGGGGTGAACTTCGTCCTGCAGGACCGCTCGGGCGGCACCGTCGAATTCCTCGCCGAGCAAACCCAGACCTTCATGGCCGCCGCGTCCAAGCGTCCGGAGTTGGAGAACATCAACACCACCTTCCTGCCCTCCGTTCCGCAGCTCAAGCTGGCCGTCAACCGCGACAAGGCCCTCACCGAAGGCGTGGCCATCAGCGACGCCTACGATTCGCTGCGCGCGTTCCTCGGCGGCACCATGGTCAATTATTTCAACCGCTTCGGCCTGCAATGGCAGGTCTACGTGCAGGCCGAGGGCGAATACCGCACGGTCATCGACAAAGTCGGGCAATTCTACGTGCGCAACCGCCAGGGCGAGAGTGTGCCCGTCTCCGGCATCGTGCAGAGCGAGCCGCGCTTCGGGCCGGAATTCACCATGCGTTTCAACATGTATCGCTCGGCGCAGATCAACGCCAACGCCGCGGAGGGCTACAGTTCGTCCCAAGCCATGGCCGCGATGGAAGAAGTCTTCGCCCAGACGATGCCGAAGGAAATGGGCTTCAACTACCTTGGCATGTCCTTCCAGGAGAAGCAGGCCGCGCAGGGCGTGTCGCCCGTGACTATCTTCGCCCTCGCGCTGGTCTTCGTCTTCCTCATCCTCGCCGCCCAATACGAAAGCTGGTCGCTGCCTTTCAGCGTCCTGCTCGGCACGCCCATCGCCGTCTTCGGAGCTTTCTTCGCCCTCTGGGCGCGCGGCATGGAGAACAACATCTACGCGCAGATCGGTCTCATCATGCTCATCGGTCTGGCCGCCAAGAACGCCATCCTCATCGTCGAATTCTGCAAATCCGAATACGAGGGCGGCAAAAATCTCTTCGATGCCGCGCTGGCCGGCGCGCGCCTGCGTTTGCGCCCGATCTTGATGACCGCTTTCGCCTTCATCCTCGGCTGTGTCCCGCTCTGGACCGCCACCGGCTCGGGCGCCATCTCGCGTCAGACCATGGGCACGGCGGTCATCGGCGGCATGAGCGCCGCGACCCTTTTCGCCATCTTCATCATCCCGATGCTCTTCTACGTGGTGGAAAAACTCTCCGGTTCCAAACCGGGTGGGACGAACGAAGCAGAAGCCAAGCCCCCAACCTCGTGAGCTTGTAGCGGCGGACTATGTCCGCCGGTGCTTTGCATCAGGAGATGCTCAGGATTTCTCCGCCGCCGGCTCCGGCTTCCCGGCGGGAAGTTCCTCGGACTCTTCCTCTTCCTGCTCCATCTCCATCATGCGCCGCGCGCTGCGTTCGCCCAGCCACGCTCCGAGGCGGACCCAACCCGAGTCTTGCGCCGCTGCGGCGATGGCGGACAGGCGCTCGTTCTCGGCCAAGGCGTCTTCCAATTTCCCGCGCGTCCGGCGCAAGGCATCGGCGTAACCCGCAAGGTCGAGCGGGTCTTGTCCCTCGAGCAAAGCTTCCCAGTGCGCGGGCACGGTCTGGGCTTCGCGCGAGCGCAGCACCTCGGCGGTGACCGCCTGCACATCCTCCGGCGCGGCCATGGAGGCGAGGCGGAGAACGGCTTGTTGGAAGAGGTCCTCGCGCAGACCGGTCAGGTTGTTCCACGCGGCGCGATGGTAGCCCGCCAAATTGCGGCGCGTCTCGGGCGACGCCGCCAGCTTGCCGCACAGCGCCGTCAGCACGGCCGTCTGCGTGTGCAAAAGATCGGCCGCGTTCTTGGGCGTGGGTTCGCGTTCGACCGGCGGTGGGTAATGGCGCAGCAAAGGCGCGTGCACCACGGTGAGCAATCCCTGCAAGCCGGCCAGCATGACAAGGGCCTGCGCCAGATGGGGCGCATCGACCGGCAACGCCCCCGCGGAGAGGAAGTCGCGCCGCATGAAAATATTCGAAATCGGACCGGCGAAGTGCGCCGTGCCGAGCCAGTCGGCCAAACCCGCGCCGGCGCGACCCGGAGCCCACAAACGCTCCAAATGGATGGCCCGCGGATCGTCGCCGGGCAGGTCGCGTCCGCGTCCGTCCACCGCCACGATGCCGGTCACCGCCATGGCCAGCGGACGTCCCTCGCGAGCTTGCCCGAGGGCCTCGAGGCATCGTTCGATTCGCTCCGGCGCATAAGCATCTCCGGCCTGCAGAAGAGTGAGAAAATCGAAATGGGCCAGATATTCCGACAAAGCCTCGAGCGCCGAGGCGAGGGGGCCCGGTTCGACCTGCACGACTTCGACGTGCAGGTCGGGAATGACTTCGTGCAACGATTCGGCCTCGGGGCTGCTTCCGTCGTCGAGGAGGACAACGAGATTGGGCCGACGCGTCTGCCCGCCGAGCGACGCGAGGGACTCGCGGAGGCCCGGCAATTTCGGGAAAAGCGGAACGATGGCGGCGACGCTGGCCTCCGTGGAGGGAACGTCCGCGTCCGGGCTGTTATTTTCCGCCTCCGACATGGGCTTCCATTCGTAACGGATCACGCATTACAATTCCACCTGTTACATCATGAGCAACCGATCCTTCCCTCCCTTCAGCTTGAGCCGACTCCTCAAGAAGACCTTCGAACCGCAACCCGGACAGCGCGTTTGCGTTCTCATCGACCTGAAAGACCCGCGCGATATCAAGGATTTCAAATTCCTGCAGGACCCGAGCCTCACCGTGCAAAAGAAAGCCCACGATGTTTTCTTCCAAGGCCTGAAGAATGGCGTTCTCGACGAACTGGGCCTCAAGGGCGGCGAGATCTATGCCTACGAAATGACGGGCGGCAGCAATCTCGACCTGCCGGACGAAGCCTACGCGCCGGACGGGCGCCAACTCAGCTTCGAGAAGGACATTTATCCCAACTACGACCTCATCCTCTGCGTCTCGACTTATTCGGCCACCGCTCCGCTGACGGCTTCGGCCAAGCAGCATGGTTTCCGCGGGGCCACCCTCCACGGGGTCAACGACATTATCCTCGGTTCCGGGCTGGCCGTCGATTATGACGAAGTCAGCATCGAGGCCGAGAAGCTCCGCCAAGGCATGACCCGTGCCGACTCCGTCGAGCTCGACTTCCATCTCGACAACGGCGCCACCCACACCCTCAAGCTCGACCTCGGCAAGCAGGAAGCGCAGAAAAGCCACGGCCTGTGCCGCGGCACCGAACCCGACGTGGCCAATCTTCCGGCCGGTGAAATCTATTACGTGCCGGTCGGCGCCGAAGGCGAATTCCCCATGAAATACGAGGACGGAACCCTCGGGCTCATGCATGTCACGGGTGGACGCATCAAGAAAGCCACGCTGATCAAAGGCGATGCCGCGACCGTCGAAGCACACAACCGCAAGCTGGAAAGCGACCCGGTGACCGGCGAACTCGGCGAGCTCGGTTTCGGCACGCAGGTGCTGCCGGTTTCCGGCAAGGACATCCAGGATGAAAAAATCCGCGGAACTTTCCACATCGCCACCGGCCGCAGCGACCATCTCGGCGGCAGCCTCACCCCCGACCGCTTCGCCAACAAGATGAATGCCACCCACGACGACATCCTCTTCTCCCCCGAGAAGACGCCCGAGGTGAAATCTTCCGAGGTCCGTATCTTCCGCGACAACAAAGTGGAAATCCTCCTCAAGGACTTCCACCCGTCGCCCTACATGGAGAGCCTGCTCGTTTAGCAGCCGCGGCGCCCGCTTGGCCGACAACATCTACGAGAGCGACCGTCTGGTCCGCGAATACCTGCTCTTCCACTACGGGGAGCCGGACCACATTCTGCCGTGGCGAAGCGGTCCCCGCGAGGCCTTGGGTTTTGCCTCCCGTCTGGTGCGCGAGTTGCTCAATTCCTCGTCCATCGGCCGCGACGCCCGCGCCCTCGACATCGGCTGCGCGGTCGGTCGCTCCAGCCTCGAACTGGCCGGCCATTGCCGCGAGGTGATCGGGATCGATTACTCGCAAGCTTTTGTCGCAGCCGCGGAAAAAGTCCGCTCCGAGGGCGAGGTCCCCTTCGAGTATGCCGTCGAGGGCGAGCGCACCGCGCGCGCCACGGCACGGGTGCCGGCCGGGATCGACGCCTCGCGGGTCTCATTCGAAGTGGGGGACGCCATGGCTTTGCGCGCGGATCTCGGGGTCTTCGACGTGGTGCTGGCGGCCAACCTGCTCTGCCGCCTGCCCGACCCGCGGGTCTTTCTGGCCCGCGTGCCGGAGTTGGTCAAACCCGGCGGGCAGTTGCTCCTGACCACGCCCTTCACCTGGCTCGAGGAATTCACCCCGCGTGACAAGTGGATCGGCGGCACGGGGGAAAACGGGAGCGCGGACGAGTTGACGCGTTTGCTCGAGCCGCATTTCGAATTGAAGGTGTCCAAGGAAATTCCCTTTCTCATCCGCGAGCACGCGCGCAAATACCAGTGGAGTGTGGCGTGGGGGACGCGTTGGGTGAGAAAGTAAAGGCGGCCGGCAGCGGATCCTACTCTTCCTCCGCGTCCGGAAGTTCCAGTGGCTGGGCAGTCGTCTTGGCTCCGAGGGCGCGCAATTTTTCCGTCTGACCGATGAGATTGCCGCGTCCCTCGCGCAATTTGTTCATGGCCGCATCGTAGCTTTCCTGCATCTGGCGGATGCGCAGGCCGACGTTCTCCATGTCGCGGCAGAAGGCGACAAATTTGTCATAGAGTTTGCCGCCCTGCTCGGCGATCTGGCGGGCGAAGCGGTTCTGTTTGTCCTGCTGCCAGAGTTGCGCGACGAGCCGTGCGGTGGCGATGACGTTGGGGGCGGTGACCAGCACGATGTTCCGTTCGAGGGCGGCTTCGACAAGATCCGGGGCGGTTTCCAGAGCGGCGTGGAGTGCGGGTTCCACCGGGATGAAGAGGAAGACGAAGTCCGGCGACTTCAATCCGGGCAGGGAGGCGTAATCCTTGCCCGCCAGTTGCTTGATGTGGCGCCGCACCGACTCGGCGTGTTCCTTGGCGGCCGCCTCGCGCTCTTCGTGGTTCTCCGCACTGCATTGTCGCTCGTAAGCGTTGAGCGAAACCTTGGCGTCGATGACCACTTGCCTTCCGCCGGGCAGGTCGAGGATGACGTCGGGCAGGAGGCGCCGGCCTTCGGCATTGGTTTCCGCCGTCTGCGTGTGGAAATGCTGGCCGCGGACCAGCCCCGCTTTCTCCAGCACGGACTCGAGGACCATTTCGCCCCAGTTTCCGCGGGTTTTCGATTGTCCTTTGAGGGCTTGCGCGAGGTTGCCCGCTTCGCGGGAAACCGTCTGGTTGAGTTCGCTCAGGCGCCGGACTTCCTCGGTCAGGGCGAAGCGCGCCTCGCTCTCCTTCCCGTAAGCCTCGTGAACCTGGGTGCGGAACTCCTTGAGTCGTTCGGAGAGCGGGCCGAGCAATTGCTCGAGTTGCAGGCGGTTTTGTTCGGTGAAGCGTTTCGATTTGTCCTCGAGGATGTCGGACGCGAGATTTTCGATCTCCGCCTTGAGGGCGGTGCGGGATTCCTCCAATCCGGCTGTCTTCTGCTTCTCGGTGGCCAAATCCGCGGCGAAGGATTGGAGTTGCTCGACGAGCTTGGTGCGCTCCCCGTCAAGGTAATGCACTTGCCGTTCGTATTCCTCGGCCCGCGACCGGGCCGCGGCGGCTTCGGTGTCGGCACGGCTCGCCCGCAGGTGTCCGAGAAGGTATCCGGCCATCCCGCCGAAGAGCACGGCGGCAAGGGCATACCAGAAATATTCGGCAGGCATGAGGTCGTTTTAGCAGGTGCGTCCACCTACAAAAAGGACCTACATCCGTTCCGGCACGTCGACCCCGAGAAGGGCGAGGCCCTGCTTGAGGACGCGGGCGGTGGCTTCGCAGAGGACGAGGCGGGAGTGGCGGGTGACACCTTGGGACTTCAGGACAGGACACGCCTCGTAGAAGGTGTGGAAGGCGTTGGCGGTTTCGAAGAGGTGGTTGGCCAGCAGGTTGGGACGGAATTCGTGAAGCACGAGGGGCACGGTTTCGCCGAATTGCAGGAGCTTTTTGGCCAAGGCGAGTTCGGCCGGCTCGGTCAGGACGACCTCTTGCGCCGCGCCCAGCTCCGCGCCGAGTTTGCGGAAGATGGAGCGGACGCGGACGTAGGCGTTCTGCAAGTAAGGAGCGGTGTTGCCCTGCAGGCTGAGCATTTTCGACCACGAGAAGACGTAGTCGGTCATGCGGTGTTGGGAGAGTTCGGCGTATTTGACCGCGCCGAGGCCGACGATGCGCGCGATATGTTCTTTTTCCTCCGCAGGTAGTTCGGGATTTTTCTCCTCGATCATGGCCCGGGCGCGGGTCACCGCTTCGTCGATCAAGTCGCGCAGCGGGACATTGTCGCCGGAGCGCGTCTTCATCAATTTGTGGTCCTCGCCGAGGATGCTGCCGAAGGCGATGTGTTCGAGTTTGGTTGTCACACCCATGCGTTGGGCGGCGGCGAAGACTTGCTGGAAGTGAAGTTGCTGCGGCGCGCCGGTGACATACCAGACGGCGTGCGGGTCCCAGCGTTCCACGCGGTATTCGATGGTGGCGAGATCGGTCGTGGCGTAGAGGAACCCGCCGTCGCTCTTGCGGATGAGGCACGGTTTGTCGGCCAAGGCCGGAATATCGGGAAAGAAAATGCAAGCGGCGCCTTCGCTGATTTGCGCGATGCCGTCGGCGAGGAGTTTGTCGACCAGGGCGGCGAGCGACGGATCGTAAAAGCTTTCGCCGAGCCGTTCGTCGAAGCGGACCCCCAGCTTTTCGTAGATGTCCTCGAATTCGGCCCAGGAAAGATCGACAAGCTGCTGCCAGATGGCACGGTTTTCCGGGTCGCCCTGCTGGAGTTTGACCAGTTCCTCGCGCGCGGCCTTGTGCACGGCGGGATCGGTCTGCTCGAGGGCGTTGACCTCGCGGTAAAGGCGCGTCATTTCCGCCACGGGGTCGCGTTCCAGAGCATGGCGATCAAGGAGGTGTTTCCACCCGTAGAGCACCTTGCCGAACTGCGTGCCCCAGTCGCCGAGGTGGTTGTCGGTCACCACCTCGTGTCCGAGAAAGCGCGCGATGCGGGCCAGCGCGTCGCCGAGGATGGTGCTGCGGATGTGTCCGACGTGCATCGGCTTGGCGATGTTGGGCGAACTGAAATCGATGATGATGCGTTGCGCGTGCTCCGTTTCCGGCGCGCCGCAGCGCGCATCACCCGCGAGGTGGCGCACTTGCTGTGAAATCCACGAGGGCTTGAGGCGAAAGTTGAGGAAGCCGGGGCCGGCAATCTCGGGTTTCCCGCAGATGTCGCCGGTCTCGAAGTAGTCGGCGATTTTGGCGGCCAGCTCGCGCGGGTTGGCTTTGGCCTGCTTGGCCAGGACCATGGCGGCGTTGGCTTGGTAATCGCCGAAGCGGGTGTCGGCTGCGGCGGTGACTTCGCCGCGCTCCGGCGGGAGCCCGCACGCGACAAGGGCCGCGTGCAGCCGCCGGGTCAGCACGGCCTGCGGCGTGGCGTTCATTCAGCGCTGGCCGCCGCGGCTGGCGAAGACTTGCAGGATGGACTGCGCGTCGGGGGCGGAGGCCAATTCTTCGCGGACCGTGCGGTCGTTGAGGAATTTGGCGATGGCCGCCAAGGTGCGCAGGTGGACCTGGAATTGGTCGCGGGGGACGATGAACAGGACGATGAAATGGACGAGTTCGTTGTCGAGGGAGTCGAATTCGATGCCGGCCTTGGAGCGGCCGAAGGCGGCGACGACCTCGGTGACGTGCTCGGACGAGGCGTGCGGGATGGCGATGCCGAAACCGATGCCCGTGCTCATGGTTTCTTCACGCTGCTTGAGGGCCGCTAACACGCTATCGCGATATTGCGGCTCAATGCGTTGCGTCGACACGAGCAGGTCCACGATCTCCGTGATCGCCGGCCACCGCTCTGTCGCCTTCATTTCGGGAATGATCTGCCCGACTGTGAGCAAACTCGACAGGGTCATGCGCCTTGAATCCGCCACGTTAGCAATGCGAGGGGTCATGGCAAGCGCCATTTGGCCGTGCGGACACCACGACTGACAGCCTTCGCGGCGGGTGATAGAGCTTTCGCCATGAAAGGTTTGCCGACCGGCCATGCTGCCTGAATTGCGCACGGAAATTCCCGGCCCGCGTTCGCGCGAATTGGCGGCGCGCTTGCGCCGTGTGGAGTCGCGCAATGTCACGCTGGTGACCGCGGAATGGCCGGTCTTTTGGGAGCGGGCCGAGGGGGTCAATGTCTGGGATGCCGACGGCAACCGCTTCCTTGATTTCACCGCGGGCTTCGGCGTGGCGGGGCTGGGGCATTCGTCGGTGCCGGTGCGCGAAGCGTTGACCGCGCAGGCCGGACGCTTGCTGCACGCCATGGGCGATGTGCATCCGGCCGAAAGCAAAGTGGAGCTGTGCGAAATGCTCGGCGAGATGACCTACGGCCGTTGGGGTGCAGGTCGCGGCAAGGTGATCCTCGGCAATTCGGGGTCGGACGCGATCGAGGCCGCGTTGAAAACGTCCGTCTTGCACAGCGGCAAGCCCGGCGTGTTGGTCTTCGAAGGTGCCTACCACGGACTCGGCTACGGGGCCCTCGAGGCTTCCGCGCTGGAATTTTTCCGCGCGCCCTTTGCGTCGCAACTCGGACGCTTTGCGGTGGCCGTGCCGTATCCCTATTGCTACCGGTGTCCGTTCGGCCACGGTGGCGGTTTCGCGTTGGAGGGCGGGGAGTTTCCCAACTGCAGCAGCGCGTGTCTCGGCGAGTTGCAGGAACGGATCCGCACGGAAATCGCCCGCCGCGAGATCGGCGCCATCCTCGTCGAGCCGGTGCAAGGCCGCGGCGGGGAGGTGGTGCCGCCGCGCGATTTCCTGCGGCTGTTGCGGCGGATTTGCCACGAGGAGAAAATCCTCCTCATTGCCGACGAGATTTACACCGGACTCAATCGCACCGGCCGACTCTTCGCCTGCGAGCACTCGGACGTCATCCCGGACATCATCTGCTTGGGCAAAGCGTTGACTTCCGGCTTCCCGCTCTCGGCCTGCGTGGGCCGCGCCGAGGTGATGGATGCGTGGCCCGAGTCGTCGGGCGAAGCGCTGCACACCAGCACTTTCCTCGGCAATCCGCTGGGGTGTGCCATGGCTGTGGCTTCCCTGCGCGAACATGCCAAGCCGGAGATGGCGGCCAAGGTGCGCGAGGCTGGACGCCATTTGCGCGCCGCTTTGGAAAAGGTGGACTCCCCGCGCATCGGCAACCTGCGCGGTGTGGGCCTGCTGGTGGGGATGGAAATTGTCGGTGCAGGCGGTGCACCTGATTCAGCCACCGCCGCCCGCTGCGTGACCGAGGCACTCCGGCGGGGCGTGCTGCTTCTGGCCGGCGGGCGCCATGGCAACGTGATCTCGCTGGCGCCCCCTTTTGATCTGGCGCCCGGGGAATCCGACTTCCTCGCGGAGAAGCTTGCCGCGATCCTTTAGGCGTTCAGTTGCGCCAGTCGAGGGCGCCCTTTTTGATGGCGTAGACGTAGCCGATGGTCAGGACGCTGACGAAGCCAGACATGCTCCAGAAGATGACCGATCCGTGCTGGGCCAAAAAGTCGCGGTAGACGACGGCCCACGGATACATGAAGACAATCTCGATATCGAAAAGGATGAACAGCATGGCCACGAGGTAGAATTTCACGCTGAAGCGTGGGGCGGCCGCACCGCGCACGGGCATGCCGCACTCGTAAGCCATGTCCTTGGTCGGCGTGCGTTTGCCGACACGGCCCAGCAGCAAACTGGCCGCAAAGATGGAAACAGCCAGCCCTACCGCGACCAGAATATGCAGGCCGAGCGGGAGGTATTGGTCCAGCAGCATGCGGGCGCGTCAGCGCACCGGCGCGTCGGCCGGTTCCAGGGCATTGGCCAAGGAGGCCAGACCACGGTATTTTTTGCCGGTCTTCTTGACCATGCCGCGAGAGACGAGGTTCTGCAATTTCTCGTAGGCGCGGAGGCGGAGCATTTCTTCGCCGCCGCTGGCCGCATTGCGCTTGCGGAGCTTCTCGTGAACCAGATCAAAGAGCTGCTTGAACTCGAAGGAACTCTTCTTGGAAAGAACGCTAACCAACTCCTCGGTCACCAAATCCGGCAAACGGCGTGAAAACGCACTTTTTCTCTGTATCGGCATAATTGGCCACTCTACCACAAGAAATTGCCCTGACCAGTAAAAAGTGCCCAGCGTGACGTGTTAATGGTTCCAAAATCTTGGATTTACCCTCTAAGATTTGCGTAATTCTTGGATTAAAGCGTTGACCGCCAATGCAATATGCTCCGTCCCGCTGTCGGCTGGCTGGCTGGGACCTCGGTGTCCGCCTCCCAGCAGTCGCACGATGGCATGGGGGCGCCCGGGGATGTCGTAGATGTTCCAGTAACGGAGACGCCCGACTTTGTGGAGGGCCTTGGCCAAGGCCAGAAATTTCTGTTCCACCATGGATTTGTGCTCCTCGAGGCACATCCCGATGACCAGATCGGAATCCGTGAGGTCCTCGACGTCGGCCACCAGAGGGTTGCGCGGCTCGGTGGCCAAGTGGTTGAGCTTGTTGGCTTTCAGGTAAGCGATGGCGTGCTCCGACATGCCCTTGAGTTCGCCCGTGGAGAGCAGGCCGCGGGAGGTGGCGTCCCATTCCAAGCCCGCCTCGGGCGCGAGGTGGTTGAAGAGAACCTCCGCCAGCCGGCTGCGGTAATAGTTTCCGCTGCAGATGAAGAGGAGGCGCTTGCGGTGTTGGGTGGGCTTGGGGGTTTTCACGACTCGCGCTTTTTCCCGGTCCACATTTGCATGAGCTGCTTGTGCAGTTCGCGCACGTCGCTCTCGCTGGCCAGCTTGAACTCCGCCCAAGCGCCGTGCGTGGTGACCGGGTAGTCCTTGACCACGCGGCAGGGCTTCTCGTCGGCCCGCTCGATTTTGACCACCTCGCGCACGGCCTCCTCGACCGCCTCGCGTTTTTGCTCCAATTCGTCGGGCAGCTTGACCAGCGGTTCGGCTTCATCCTCCCAAAAAAACCGTGCCTGATTGCCGCCTGTTGTCTCGACCGTCATCTCCACCACGCGCTGCACCTGGCCTTCGCGGCGCATGTCGTAATCCTGCAAGGTGACCGTCTGCAGCGACGCCAGCCGCACGGCATATTCGCGCGCGGGGTTTTGCATTTGCAGGATCCAGACGTCCTTGACCGGACGGTAATTGGCTTCCGGTGCGGGCGGGTCCTGGGCGAGGAGGGCGGTGGCCGGGACGGCAAGCAGGGCGATGGCCAGAGCGTGCTTCATTCCATCCGAAGTTGCCTGCACGCCTCATAAAGCACAATCCCAACCGACGCGGCCAGATTCAGGCTGCGGGCTTCCGGCGCCATGGGGATGGTCAGAAGATGCTCGCGCTCGGCGGCGAGGAGGCTCTCCGGCAGGCCGCGGGTTTCGCGTCCGAAGACCAAGTGGTCGCCGTCGCGGAATTCCGCATCCCAGTAGGGGCGCTGCGCTTTGGTCGTGAGGCAGAAGAAACGCGCGCCTCCGGACGCCGCCCGCAATTCCTCCAGCGACCTCCAGCGCCGCACGTCGCATTTTTCCCAGTAATCCATCCCGGACCGCCGCAATGCCGCGCCTTCGATCTCGAAACCGAGAGGTTCGACCAAGTGCAGTCGCGCTCCCGCCGCGAGGCAGGTGCGGGCGATGTTGCCCGTGTTCTGCGGGATCTCCGGTTCGACGAGGACGACGTGCAGCATCCGCGGTCAGAGCCCGCGCTCGTTGATGACCAGCGACTTGATCTCGGTCATGTCTTCCATGGCGTAGCGCACGCCCTCGCGTCCGAACCCGCTGTCTTTGACCCCGCCGTAGGGCATGTTTTCCGTGCGGAAAGTCGGGACTTGGTTGATGAGGACACCGCCGACATCGAGCGTGTCGTAGGCGCGGTAAGCCTTGGCCAGATCGCGGGTGAAGACGCCGGCCTGCAGTCCGAACTTTGAGTCGTTCACCGCGGTCAACCCGTCCTCGTAAGTGCGGTAGCTCTCCAGCACGACGACGGGGGCAAAGGCTTCCTCGCGGGAAATGGCCGCGTCGCGCGGAACGTTTTCCAGCACGACCGGATGGAGGACTTGTCCGTCAACTTGCCAAGGCGTGAGCATTTTGGCCCCGCGCTCTTCGGCCTCCTTGATCCAGCCGACGACGTTGTCCAGCGCGGCCTTGGTGATCATCGGACCGACGAGCGTCTGGGTTTCGCGCGGATCGCCGGACACCGCCTTCTCGCGCACCGCGGCGAGGAATGCTTCCCGGAATTCCCCGTAGATCGACTCGTGCGCGAAAA
Organism: uncultured Verrucomicrobiae bacterium; assembly: GCA_963776165.1. GTDB lineage: Bacteria > Verrucomicrobiota > Verrucomicrobiia > Chthoniobacterales > JACTMZ01 > JACTMZ01. Next base: position 217,413 of record CAVZLI010000008.1, on the reverse strand, counting down.
TACGCTGCACGCTGATGCACGACTGCCCGGCGTAGGCAAAGGCGCCCACCGCCATTTTGGCCGCGTGCTTTTTCCAATCCGAGTCCGGTTCGACCACGCAGGCCGCATTGCCGCCGAGTTCGAGGGTGATCTTTTGTTTGACCGCTTTCGATTTCAGCTTCCATCCCACCTCGACGCCGCCGGTGAACGACAGCATTTTCACCCGCGGGTCGCGCAGGAGCGTGTCGACGTGTTCGTGCGAGAAAGGGAGGAAGGCGACCTGACCGGTGGGCGCGCCGCACTCCGCGAGGATGTCACCGAGGAGCAGGGCGCACAGCGGTGTCTTCAGCGCCGGCTTGAGGATCATGGTGTTGCCCGTGGCCAGGCAAGGGGCGACTTTGTGCGCGACGAGGTTGAGTGGGAAATTGAACGGCGTAATGCCGAGGATGACCCCAAGCGGAAAGCGGCGGGCGATGCCGACGTGGCCCGCGCCGGCTGGGGTGGCGCCCATCTCGATGGGGTGTCCGTTCGGCTCGAGAGCGCCCGCCGCCGCCAACTCGAAAGTGGATTGCGCGCGCTGCACCTCGATCTTGGCCAGCGTGACCGGCTTGCCGGCCTCGGCCACGAGCAATTCGACGAACTCATCGGCCCGGCGGCCGATGGTCTCCGCGATCTTTTGCAGCAAGCGCGATCGGTCGATGGGCGCGGTGTGCCGCGTCTTCTCGAAAGCCGCCGCGGCGAGGTCGAGGGCTGCGGCGATTTCCTTGCCGCCGGCCAGGCAGACGGACGCGACCAGATTCCCGTTGTAGGGATTGCGCACTTCGGCCGTTTCCGCCGTGGTCACGGAGCGGTCGCCGAGGAGGAAGGGCTTGGGCTTCATACGCGTTCGGTTTCCCGCTTCTCGACGAAAATGGGCAAGCCTTCGTGGCTGAAGTGCGTCATCAACTCATTGGGATCCAGCGCCTCGGGCATCATGACCCCGCGCTCCTTGATTTTACCCTCGACGAGCAGGCGCGCGGTCAGGGCCGGCGGGATACCGGTCTGCACCAGGGTGAGCGAATACCCGTGCTTCTCGTAGCAGTCGCGATGGCTGTCCATCGTGTAGATGAAATATTCCACACGCCGCCGCCCCAGCGTGCCGCGCACCTCGGTGCCGACGCAGGAATAGCCGTCGACGGTGGGCCCGAGCTGCGCCGGCTTGGGCAGGGCGTGGGTGGCCACGCGCACGGGCGAAACCACCGCGCCGTCGACTTTGACCTTTTTCCACGTGTCGAGATCGAGCAGGGCCAGCGATTTGCTCAGGTGCTTCACTTTGTCGCTCACGCTGTATTTGAAGACCGAATAGCGCACGCCTTTCTGCACGAAGGGCGGATAAATGCCCAAGCTCACGCCCTCTTCGTGGGCCACGGCATAGGTCGGTTGCAGGCCGATCGGCTCGGGGAAGCGGATCCATTCGAATTCCGCCTCGAGCGGTTTGCCGGAGGTGACCTTGCCGTTTTTGACGAAATAGGGCGTGGCCCCCAACTCCTCGAAGAAGGTCTCCGGCGAGAAAAGCACGGCGAAGCGGTAACCCTTCACTTCGGCATTGTCGGCATCGAGCACGCGGATGCTCGTCGCCGTGTCGAGGCGGTCCATGGCCCAGCGGGCGAAGACATTGACCGCTCCCGGGTCCATGCCCATGCACAAAATGCCGGCCAGTTTCTTTTCCTCGAAGATTTCGTTGAAGGCCTCGATCTCGGTGTCGAACGAGTTCTTCGACGTGCGCCGCGCGCCCGGCGGGGCGTAGATGTCCGCCGCCATGTCGAGGTAGTGCGAACCCGCTTCGGCGCAGGCGGTGAGAACCGAATGGTTCGTCGCGCAGATGGCCGCGTTGCACGTCACCTTGACCTTGTGCTCCTTCATCAGCGCGGTCGTGCCCTTCACGTCCATCGCGTCGGCTTTGACCACGACAAAACGGTTGTTGGGGATGCGTTTGGCCAGTTGCTCGGCGAAAACGGGGTCGCGGTCGGCGCAAATGATGCGGTCGATGCAGTCGTATTCGTGGAGTTTCTGGGCGATCACCGACCCCACGCCGCCCATTCCGATCACCATTGCATTGGCCATAGATTTGCTTGTCGCCGCTGCCGCCTGAATGGCGTCGCCGGCTGGCTTGAAGATAGCCCGGATTGGGCCCGCGGCAAGGCGAATCGCCCCGCAAGGCCCTTATTTACTGGCTTCGCGGGCGGCAGAGTCGGCCAGAACAGCGATGCCTTTCAGGGTCCAGAGCGGATCGACGACGACCTTCAGCCCCGTCAGCTTCGCGACCAAGCGGGCGTCGCCGCCGGTGAAAACGACGTGTCTGGCCGGCAGTTGGCGCAACAGATGCCGCACCAATCCGGCATACCCGCAGGCCACCCCGGAACGCAGTGCTTCCCGCGTGTCGCGGCCGGCTGCCCGGCGCGGCGGCGCGAGGTCGGCCTCCGGCAACTGCGCGGTCTCCCCGGTTAAACTTCGCGCCAGCACGCGCAACCCGGGGGCGATGGCCCCGCCGACGAAACGTCCGCGCCCGTCGAGCAGATCGAATGTCGCTGCCGTGCCGAAATCGGCCACCACCACGCTCCGGCCGAAACGGTGCGCCGCTTGCGCCATGTTGGCCAGGCGATCGGCGCCGACCGTGCGGCGGTCGACCAACGTCGGAAAACTCAGCGCGGTGGCGCGTCCGATCAAAGAAACGAACGGACATCCGGCCCGCAGATCCTCCGTCGCCCGCGGCACCACGGAGGAGGCCGCCGCGCTCTTCGCTTTGGTTTCCCGGCAAATCCTCCGCGCCTTCGCCGCCGTGAGCTGTGGTGTTGCTACGGAATCGACCACGCGCGGCAAAGACCCCGCGCGGGCAACCGTTGCGAATTTCACGGACGTGTTGCCCGCATCGATGACGAGCATCGGGTGGATGGCGGATGCCGGCATGGCTTCATTTAACGCTTTCCGGGCGTCGGCGACATCGCTTTTTAGGTGGATCGCGCCGTCCCGGCCGCGATGGCCCGCAAGGCCGGATTCTCGGCTAGCAGGCGGAGCGCGCGGCGCAGCAGTGTCTTGCCCGGCTCGGTGCGATGCCACGTCGATGCGCCGGAGGGATGAGGTAGGGCGATCAGCTCAAACTCGACCCCGCCGCGTGCGAGCCGGATGCGTCGTCCGATCACTTCGCTCAACTTTTCCGCGGTGACGAATTGCCCGATGGCCAGTTTGCCGACGGGAATGACCAGCGCAGGACGCAGCAGGGCGATTTCCCGCTCCATCCACGGTGCGCAATTGGCGATTTCCTCCTCGTCAGGAACGCGGTCGCCACTGCCCTTGGAATGCTTGCCGGGAAAGCAGCGGCAGACGGCTGCCATGTAGATGCTCGACCGGAAAACTTCCTCCCCGAACCCGCAGGCCTCCTCGAACCAGCGGAAGAGGGTTTTGCCCGCGGTCCAGGCAAAGGGACGTCCGAGTTGCGGTTCGCGCACGCCGGGGGCTTGTCCGACGAGCATGACTTTGCTCCGCACGGGCGGGCCCGACACGGGGGCCGAAGCCATACGCGGGCACTTGCGGCAGGCGTGCAACTCCGCGACGTGGGCGCGCAGGGCGTCGCGGCTCATTTGCCCTGGAACTGCGGGGCGCGCTTATCTTTGAAAGCGCGGATGCCTTCGGCGTAGTCCTCGCTGTCATAGACTTGGCGACGGATGGCCTGGATCTGCTCGGCGGTTTCCGCGTCGATGTGGTGTCCGCGCGAGAGCAGACGGAACTCCGCTTTGATCGAACGCACGGCCAGCGGCGCGTTAGATGTGATGGCGCCGGCCACTTTCATGGTGAACGGTTCGAGTTCCTCCGCGGCGACCACGTGGTTGACGAAGCCGTTGTTCCACGCGTCGTCCACGCTGACCGGCTGGGCGGTGAAGAACATTTCCTTGGCCTTGTTCACGCCGAGCAAGTTCGTGAAATGAATGAGGCCGCTCGCGTTGTAGGGGATACCGATTTTGGCCGGGGTCATGGCGAAGGTGGAACCGTGCGCCGCGATGATGATGTCGCATGCCGCGCAGAGGTCGCATGCGCCGCCCCAGACCGATCCCTCGACCATGGCGATGACCGGCACCGGGCAGTCCTGCACCTTGCGCAGGAGGGTTTCCAGCGCGTCGAAATATCCGAGCGGATCGCGCCGCGGCTCGGGAATTTCGTTGATGTCGTGACCGGCCGACCAGACTTTGGCCCCGGCCGCCGCGCGGATGATGACGACGCGCATCTCGTCCCGCACCAGCGTGTCGATTCCGTCCATCATCCCCCGCATCAATTCGCCGTTGAGGCAATTGTGCTTCTCCGGCCGGTTCATTTGCAGGACTCCGATCCGGTCCGAGGTTGCGCGTTCCACCAATGCCATGATGCCCCTTGGCTAGTCGCCGCGTGCCGCGGAGTAAAGCTCCCGCGCGTTCACTTGCCGCCCAATTCGCGCAGGATCCGCAGGGCCTCCTCGCGTCCGGCGGTGTTGCCCAGTTCCTGCTCCATGACCGCGAGATTGCGCGCCGAGCCCGGGGTGGGGCGGATGATCACCGAGCGGCGCATGAGTTCGGCGGCCTCGGGGCGGCGTCCGAGTTTCCAGACCATGACGGCCAGATCGTTGTAGGCCTCGGCGCTGTCCGGACGCCGTGCGATGACTTCGCGCATGAGGCGTTCGCCTTCCGCGGTGCGGCCGCGGTCGTCGAGGGCCGAGGCGTAATTGTGCATCGCCTTCCAACTGCGCGGATTCACCTCGAGCGTGGCGGCGAAAAGTTTCAGGTCCTCCGACCAGAGCGGCAACCGTCCCATGGTTCCCGCGGCGAGCAGCACCACCATGACGGCCGCCAGCGCGGCGAGCCACGGTTTTGCCGTGCGCGCCACGATCATGGCCACCGCCAGCGCCGGGCCGATCAGCGCGAGATACGCGTAGCGGTCGGCCACGGTGCTGACCACTTGGAAGTTGAAGGGCACCAGCCCGAGAGTGGGAAGCACGGCCGCGGCAAAAACGAGGAACGGCACGAGGTAAACGCGCAGCGGTTTGACCGCGGACAATCCGACCGCCAAGGCGACAGGTCCGGTCCACATCCACCACAGCCAACCGGCGTCCAGGGCGACATCGGGCGCGCGTCCATAGTCGGCGGCGAGGCCGGCCGGCCAGAATGTTTTGGCCAAGTAGAAAGCCAGCGCGTCGCCCGCCACGAACGGGCGCATCCAGACCGGCACGAGTCCGACGGCCAATTCCGCGGCCCACTGTGCGCTGCTGGTCAGCAGGACCCACAAGGCACCGATGATCAACCAGGGCCCGAGCGCCCAAGCGATCTGCCGCCACGTCCACCGGAACGGCATCACCGCCAAAATTCCCGCGACGAGTGGCAGGGCTACGCCGGCCGGTTTCGCGGCGAGTGAGGCGACGAAAAGAACCGTGGCGGCGCCCCAGCGCCCCGGGCCGAAACGATCGCCGCCGAAAAGCACGGCGAGCGAAGCCAAGCCGAGGCATCCGCCCAGCACGTCGCGCAAGCCCGAGATCCAGGCCACGGGTTCCACTTGCAGCGGATGCAGGGCGAAGAAAAGCGCACCGAGCGCCGCGGCCAAATTCACTCGTCCGTCCGGAGCGCCGGCGGCGAACTGTCCCGCCACACGCCGCAGCAGGACGAAAGCCAACGCGGCGGAAACGGCGTGCGCCAGCACGTTGGCGCCGTGGAACCACGCGGCATTGAGCGCACCCGCCGTCACCGGCAATCCGTCGGCCCACCGCGACAGCGCGGCCAGCCCGGCCCAGACCGAGTAAGTCAGCGGGATGTAAAGCTGCTGCCACGGTCCCGCCCACAGGGCGCCGACACTGCCCCACGACAATTCGGCGATGTGCGGATTGGCGTGCACATGGATGTCGTCGTCCCAGAACGGGAAAAAAGGAAAACGGAGAGCCGGCAGGAAAACCAGCGCCGCGCCCATGGCCACCAGCAGCGCCCAAGCCCAAGCCGGCATGCCCTTTCCATCTCTGGTCATGGCGCCCTTTCTGGCAGCAAACCCTCGGAAAATCCACCCCCGCACCAGATTGCACTTCCCTCGGCGCCCGCTTTCCCTTTCAACTCTCGGTTCTGCAACACCCGTCCTTTATTCCATGAACGACAATCACACCAGCTCTTCGCCCCTTCCCTTGTTTCTCTCGATCGCCGCGCTCGTCGGCGTTCTCATCCTCTTTTTCCTCTACCTCGGGCAGCGCGGCACGGCGCGTGAATTGCGCGCCATGATCCTCAACGAGCGCGCCAACGCCGCGCTCAGTGCCAATGCCGGGGCCGATGCTGAGGTGCTGCTCGCCGAAGTTTTCGAACTGCAACCCGAGACGCCGGCTGTCTGGCGCCGCCGCGCCATCGCCCGCATGATGTCGGGACAAACCTTCGAGGCCATCACCGCCGCCCAAGAGCACCTCAAGGGCAACCCGGGCGACACCGGTATGTCCGCCCTCCTCGGCGCCGCGCAGATTTTGACCAAGGATTATGACGGTGCGGACGCCACCCTGACTTCCGCCCTGCAAATCGCGCCCAACCAACGCGATCTCGTGCAGAATCTTTCGGAACTCCGCCGCCTGCAAAAACGTCCGGCCGAGGCCGCCGTGCTCATCGACGGTTTCCTCGCGCAGAATCCGACCGACGGGTTCTTCCAATTCAAACGCGCCATGGCCGACGTGGCCGGCGACCTCACGCCGCAGCGCCGCACCGAAATCGCCGAAGCGATCGAGGGCGGCAATGCCACGGCCGGTATCTACGTTGTGGCCGCGGCCATCGACTTCCGCGACGGCAAACCGGACGACGCCCGCCAGAAACTCGAGATGGCCAACCAGCGCGCCACCGCGCAGGACATGCGCACCATGCTGGAGGACGAATTCTTCCGCGACCACATCCAGTTCAACCAGGCCGGCGCCCAGGCTCCGGCGCCCGCGGCCCCCACGGAGGAAGCGCCGGCGGCCACGCCCGCGGCGGAATAATCAGCGCAATTCGAGCACGACCGGGCAGTGGTCCGAGCCCGGGACGTGCGGGAGAATGCGCGCGCTTTTGACCCGCGGGACCAACTCGGCCGAGACGAGGAAGTAGTCGATGCGCCACCCGATGTTCCGCGGGCGCGCCTGGTTCATGTAGCTCCACCACGTGTAGTGGCCGTTGCCTTGCGTGAAGAGGCGGAACGTGTCGACGAATCCCGCATCGAGGAGCGCCTGGAATTGCGAACGTTCCTCGTCGGTGAATCCCGCGTTCCTGCGGTTGGTCTTCGGGTTGGCCAGGTCGTCCTCCGTATGCGCGACATTGAGATCGCCGCAGAAAATGACGGGTTTCGTTTTCTCCAGCTTCTTGAGGTAACCGCGGAAGGCCGGTTCCCATTCCCGCGTCCGGTAGGCCAACCGCGTCAGTTCGCGCTGGGAGTTCGGGGTGTAGACATTGACCAGGAAGAAAGTGTCATATTCCAGTGTGACGATTCGCCCTTCGCGGTCGTGTTCGTCGGCGCCGATGCCGGTGGTGGTGCCGCGGGGTTTCTTTTTGGCGAAGGTCGCGGTGCCGGCGTAGCCGGGTTTTTCCGCACTGTTCCAATGCGGCGCGAAACCGCGCGGCCAGGCGACCCCGGCGACTTGCTCGGGCTTGGCTTTGGTCTCCTGCAGGCACAGCACGTCGGGTTTCTCGGCGGCCCAGAAATCGAGGAGCCCCTTGCCGAGGATGGAGCGCAGCCCGTTGACGTTCCAGGAGACGAGTTTCATGCGATGCGGCGGCGGAGTTCGTTTTCGTCGACCACCGGGACGCCCAGCGACTTCGCTTTGTCGAGTTTGCTGCCGGCTTCCTCGCCGGCCAGGACGTAACTGGTCTTCTTGCTCACGCTGCCGCTCACCTTGCCGCCATGGCGGCGGATCAGCTCGGCGATTTCGTCGCGCGGGCGGCCGAGGGTTCCGGTGATGACCCACGTCTCCCCGTCCAATGCCTGCGAGGCGGGCGCGGTGCGTTCGTCGTGCTCGCCGAAATTCAGCCCGCTTTGGCGCAGCGACTCGACCAGCTTCTTGTTGTGCGGCAAGCGGAAGAAGTCGTGGATTTCCTTGGCGACGATGGCGCCGACATCCTCGGTGCTTTCCAGTTCCTCCACGGAGGCTGCGGCGATTTTGTCGAGGGTGTGGAATTTCTCGGCCAGTTTGCGCGCCACGGACGAGCCCACGTGCATGATGCCCAGTCCGAAGAGGAGGCGCCAGAAAGGCCGGGCTTTGCTTTCTTCGATGGCGGCCAGGAGGTTGGACGTGCTTTTCTCCCCCATGCGTTCGAGGCCGGAGACCGCTTCCGCCCGCAGGGCGTAAATGTCCGGCAGCGCCGCGACCAGGCCGGCGGTGACCAATTGGTCGACCATGGCTTCGCCGAGACCTTCGATATCCATGGCGCCGCGGGCGGCAAAATGCTCGAGCCGGCGGCGGATCTGCGCGGGGCAGTCGGGGTTGAGGCAGCGCACGGCGGTCAGTTCGGGGGCGCGGAAAACTTTGCTTCCGCAGGACGGACAGTTTTCCGGCATGCGGAATTTCTTTTCCCGCCCGGTGCGCGCTTTGGTGTCGACCCCGACGACGGCGGGGATGACCTCGCCGGCTTTTTCCACAAAGACCCAGTCGCCGACGCGGATGTCCTTGCGCGCGATTTCTTCCTCGTTGTGCAGGGTGGCGCGGGCCACGCGGCTTCCGGCGATCGGCACGGGCTCGAGTTCGGCCACCGGGGTGAGCGTGCCCATGCGTCCGACTTGCACGGTGATGCCTTGCAACTTCGTGCGGGCGCGCTCCGCCTCGTATTTGTAGGCCATGGCCCAGCGCGGGGCTTTCGACGTGCTGCCGGTCTGCTCGCGGCGGCGGAAGTCATCCAGCTTGATCACCGCCCCGTCGGTTTCGAAGGCGAAGTCGTGGCGGATTTTTTCGAGGGCCGCGACGGCCTCGCGCACTCCCGCTTCGTCGTCGGCCTCCCAGAATTTGGGGACAACCGGCAGACCGGTCTTTTTCAGCCAGGGCAACAGCCCGGCTTGCGACTGCGGGGCTTGGCCGCCCTCGACCGCACCGAGTCCGTAGAAGACGGCGCTGAGTCCGCGCTGCGCGACGACCGAAGAGTCGAGCAATTTGAGCGAGCCGGCCGCCGCGTTGCGCGGGTTGGCGAAAAGCGACTCGCCTTGCTTTTCGCGCTGCGCGTTGAGCGCGGCGAATTTTTCCTTCGGCAGGTAAGCCTCGCCGCGGATTTCGAGCAGATCGGGAACCTCGCCTGCAAGTTTGAGGGGAATCGAACGGATCGTGCGGATGTTTTGCGTGACGTCATCGCCGGTCGTCCCGTCGCCGCGCGTCGCGGCCAGCTCGAGCACGCCTTCGCGGTAGGTCAGCGAGAGGGCGACGCCGTCGACCTTCGGTTCGATGGTCCAATGCAATTTGATCCCGGGGAGCAGGCGTGCGACGCGGGCCAGGAATTCGTCGGCTTCCTCCAGCGAATACGTGTTGTCCAAGCTCTGCATCGGCACGCGATGGCGCACTTGCGAGAAGCCTTCGAGCGGTTTGCCGGCCACGCGCCGGGTGGGGGAGTCCGGCGTGCGCAATTCCGGGTGCGCCGCTTCCAAGTCGCCCAATTCGCGCAGCAGGGCGTCGTATTCGCGGTCGGTGATTTCCGGCGCGGCTTCCTCGTAGTAAAGCCGGTCGTGGTGCGCGATGCGGCGCCGGAGTTCACGGACGCGTGACGAAACGTTCGAAGCGGGCATGGGTGGCAAGGGTCGATAATGCGCCGGCCACGGCGCCGAGGAAATCCGCAATCCAGTCATAGAGATCGCCGCCCGTGCGGCCGGGGGTGAGGGTTTGGAAGGTTTCGTCGAACGCCCCGAAAGCCGCGACGAGAAGGATGGCGGTCACGAGGTGCCCGGCGGGCGGGGACGAGGGACGGGACAGCCGCAGGGCGGATGCCGTCAGCCACCCGCCCGCGGCAAAGGCCACGAAGTGGTTCAGTTTGTCCGAAAAAAGAAAGGCCGCGTCGGGCAGGTCGCGCGGGCCGAGGGACGACAGCCACAGGACGGTTCCGGCCCAGAGGATGATGGCGCCGCGGAGGGCGAGGACGACGATGCGGCGGGACATCGCGCTACGGAACACGCCTGTCGGCAATCGAACAAGCCGGATCTGCCAGTGCGGGATTTTGCCCAGCCTGAGCGGCCCTTGGCCGGCCCGTCAGAGTGTAAGCACCCCGTGGCGGGAGGTTGGCACGCGGCTTGCTTAGCTTAATTCCATCTGCTCATGCAGATCACAACACAAGGGGTCACGGCCCCGCAGCCTGATTGGTCTTCATCTTACCGAGTCCGGGGGGAACTCTGTAGCCGACCGATCAGGCTGTTTTGTTTTGGGGAGGACGATAAAACCGGTTTGTTCGTCGCCGAGAATTTCCATGGCCCGCCGACCGCCCGTGGCCCATTGCCAGCCGATCATAGCGCAGAGCAGGGCATCGGTGCGGTCCTCGGCGTCTTTGGTCCAAGGCTCACGGAGCAAGCTGCGCGTCGCGGGATGGGCCGCAAGGTCCGGCGCGTGGCGTCCGAGCCAGGCTCGCAGCAAGCTCTGCAGCCGGGCGAATTCCCGTCGCCGTTCCGCGACCGGACCGCGTTTGTATTTGATCGTGCGGTCCAGCCCGAACCACCGGACCGTCGCCGGATGCGGGTAAACCTCGACCATGGCACGCGGGGTGGACGGCCAATCGGTGGCGATGGAAAACCCGGCACGGCGCAAGCCGGCGACCACGCGGAGGGGCCGCGCGCACCGGACGCGGTTGGCCGGGTGGGCGGCAGCTTGTACGCGGTGGAAAAGCCGGTGGGTCAAGCGGTCGACGGGACGCGATCCCGTGCGGTTCGGACAAACCACCGGGGCGTCGAGGCAGAGGAGGGCCGGACGGTCGCCGGGAAGATGGTCCCGCAGCCACTGCCGCAGTTCCGCATCGCCGCGGACCAGACCGTGCGCGATGTGCGTGAGACCGCCCGGCCCGCCCTGCAACAGGCAGACACCATCCGGACGGCGTTCGCCCCAAGCCAGATCGATTCCGGCGACCGCCCAGCGCCGCGGGCCGGGCATGGTTCAGAGGTCGCGCTGCGCGACCGGAGGATCGCCGGCCAGCACTGTGGGGGACGTATGGGCCGGCCCCGTCAAGGCGGGTGGTTCGGACGGCACGAGCTTGGGCAAACGTTGGCCGAGCGGCTCGCGGAAGATGTCGACGCGCGCGCCGAGACCGACGCGATCGAAGAGGGCTATGACATCTCTCGAGCGCATGCGGATGCAACCGTAACTGACGGGAAGGCCGATGTTGCGTTCCTCCGGCGTGCCGTGGATGTAGATGTAGCGACCGAAGCTGTTGCGGTTATGACGTTCCTTGCCGTCGAGCCAGAGGATGCGCGTGACGATGGGGTCGCGCCCGGGCGCGTCGACCGGCAGGACCTCGCCGGTGAAGCGGCGCGACTTGAAGACGGCGCCGGGCGGGAGTCCGTGCCCGATTTTTTTGACGATCTGGTGCCGGCCCAGCGGCGTGCCGTAGCTGCCGGGGGCGGAACTGAGGCCGAACTTCGAGGTCGAGATGGGGAAAGTGGCCACAGGTTCGCCTTTGTCGGTCAGCAGCATTTTCTGGTCGGCCACGCTGATGTGCATGACGTGGCGGTTGTCGAACTGCGCGCAGCCAGCCAAGAGGACAGGCAACAGGAAACAGAGCGGACGAAGTCTCATGACACTCCAGAGTAGCACAGGTCGAAAGGAGGTCGAGTTGAGGGCGGAGTCTCAATGTGAGACAAATTTATCGATCCCCGCCCGCTTGGCCTTTTGGGGCCGGATTTGGCCGGCGAAAAAATTTTTTGAACGCGGGCGGGATGGCGTGGTCGAAACAATCGGTTTGGTTTGCGCCAAGAGCCGCCGGGCCGGTCAGTTTTCTTGTTTTCTGACCGGAATCACCGGCGGCTCACTTTTTTTATGCTTGAGGAGAGACGCCACGTTCCTAGCGTCCGACGAATGAAAGCCGACGCCACCGCCCAAGCCACCGTGCTCATCATCGAGGACGAGGCCGATGTGCTCGAGTTGATCCGTTACCATCTGACCAAAGCCGGTTTCCGCGCCTTGACCGCCCGCGATGGGAAGACCGGCTTGGAGCAGGCGCAGTCGGCCGGACCCGATGTCATCGTCCTCGATCTCATGCTCCCGGAAATGCGCGGTGAGGATGTCTGCCGCGAGTTGAAATCCGCGGAATCCACGGCGGCCATTCCCGTCATCATGCTCACGGCCAAAGCCCAACCGGAGGAACGCATCGCCGGTCTCGAGATGGGCGCCGACGACTATGTGGCCAAGCCCTTCAGTCCGCGCGAACTCGTGCTCCGCGTCGAGGCCCTCTTGCGCCGCCTGCGCGCGCCGGGTCTGGGCGACACGCTGGCGCTCGGGCCCTTCGAACTCGACCGCGGCACTTTCGAAGTGCGTCTGGAGGGCGAGAAGCTCGATCTGACCGCCATCGAATTCAAGCTCGTCGCCGCGCTCATGGAGAAACGTGGCGCGCCGTTGACGAGGGAAACGCTGTTGCGCGACGTCTGGGGTTACCGCAATCCGATCGACAGCCGCACGGTCGACACGCACATGCGCCGTCTCCGTGCCAAGCTCGGGCCCTTCGCCGACTGCCTCGAAACGGTGCGCGGCGAGGGCTACCGTTTCAACGTCGGAGGAAGCCTCGATTGAACTGGTGGTGGGTCGTCGCACCGGCGGCCGCGGCGCTGCTTCTGCTCCTCGCGCGCTACGTCGCGGGTATCGTGCGCCTGCGCAAAGGACTGCGTCGCGTGGCCCACGGTGACCTCGAGCGTCCGCTTTCGCTCGACTTGCCGCGCGGTCTGCGCGCCGCGCAACGTGACTTGGAGGCCATCGCCCGGCAGGCGCGCGACCTTGACCGGGCCGCCCACCGCGAGCGCGCCGAATTGACCGCCGTTCTGGCCAGCATTCCCGAGGGCATCTTCACCGTCGATCGCCGCCTCTGCGTGCTCCAAGCCAACCGTGGCGTCGAAACCATGTTCCAGCTCCCCGCCTCCCCGGTCGGACGCACCGTGGTCGAGGCCTTCGGCCACGCCGCCATGCACAAGTTGGTGCAGGAGGGGGTGGCCGAGCGCAAGCCGCACCGGGGTGAAATCGTCGTCGAGCAGGGCGGCACGCGCCGCGTTTTCGAATTGAGTATTTCGCCGCTCGAGCTGGGAACCCCCGAACCCGGTGCCGCCGTCGTGGTGCACAATATCACCCGCATCAAAAGCCTCGAGCAGGTGCGCCGCGAATTCGTGGCCAACGTCTCGCACGAGTTGCGCACCCCGCTCACCATCATCAGCGGTTACCTCGAGACATTGACCGACGGCGGACTCGACGACCGGTCCATGACCGAATCCGCCCTCGGTGTCATGTCCAAGCACGCCGACCGCCTCGGGCGCCTCGTCGACGACCTTCTCACCATCTCCCGCGCCGAGTCGCGTTCCGTCTCGCTCGAAACCCAACGCCTCGACCTGCGCGAACTCCTGCGTCACGTCGTCGAGCAACTCGACGAACCCATCCGCAGTCAGGCCGCCACGGTGCGCATCACCACGTCGGGCGGCGACCTTTCCCTCGACGCGGACGCGGCGCGTCTCGAGCAGGTCTTCCTCAACCTTTTGGAGAACGCGCTCAAATACGGGAACCGCCCGGGACTGACCGTCGACCTCTACGCCGAGCGCACCGGCGCGAACATCCACGTGCAGGTGACCGACAACGGCCCCGGTATCCCGCGCGAGGACCAAGAGCACATCTTCGAGCGCTTTTATCGCGTGCACAAAGACCGTTCCCGCGAGACCGGCGGCACGGGTCTCGGTCTCTCCATTGTGAAAAATGTCGTGCAGGCCCACGGCGGCAGCGTTTCCGTGCGCAGTGTTCCGGGCGAAGGCTCCACCTTCACCGTGGCCCTGCCGCTGCAGCAGGCCGCCCCTGTCGCGCCGCCTCCTTGGTCGGCCGGAAAAAAGATCGCAACCGCCGAAGCGGCCCGGGGTTGAATAGGGCGTTATGAATATTCGCCCTCTCGCCGGCGCCCTCTGCGCCGCTCTCGTTATCGCCAGCCCGCACAATCTCCGGGCCCAACCCTCCGAACCATCCGGTCCCGGCGCGCCGTCCGAACGCCCCGGCAAGCCGCATTGGAAAAAGCACGGCAAGGCCGGCGGACCCATGGCCGGCCTCCCGCCCGAGGAGGCCAAACGTCTGGCCGCCGCGGGCGAGAAGGCGAAAGAAGATCCCACCGTGCGGTCGCTCAAGGAGGCGCGCAATGCCCTCGACGCGCAACTCGAAAGGGCGGTCGACGCCGCCATCCTCGCCGCCGATCCCGGCCTAGCCCCCACCTTGGAAAAAGTGAAGCAATCGCGCGACCGTGCCAAAGGCATGCGTGACCGCTTCGAGTCCCTCACCCCCGAGCAGCGGCAGCAACTCAAAGCCGCCCGCCAGGCAGCCAAAGACGCCCCCGCGGTCGTCGCCGCCCGCGAAAAAATGAAATCGGCCGGCTCACCCGAGGAGCGCCGCGAAGCCGGCCAAGCCATGAAGGAGGCCATGAAAGACGCCATGCTCCAACAAAACCCCGACCTCGGTCCCTTGCTCGAACAGCTCGGACCCCCGCCCATGCGCGGCCCCGGAGGTCCGGCCGGTCCGGGCATGGAATAGGTGGATCGCGCCGTCCCGGCGCGATGGCGTCAGGATCGAGCGGGGGACGAGATCCTGATCCGCCTCTGACGCGCCGATTTCTTTATTGCAAATCGCCACCCCGCCCTTATGTTGCACACGTCTTTTTCGGACACGACAGCCATGATTGTTGTAACGTCTTGTCTGCAGGGAACTTGTGCATCCGGGCGACTTCTGTCCGGCCTGCTGGCCCTCCTGCTGAACCTGCCGGTCTTCCGCCGGCTCGAGCGCGGCATTCCTGCTGTCGACGAAAAAAACACGGAAACGCCATCCGGCTGCGGACCCTGTTCCGCCCGGCCAGCTGGCGCCATGTCGGCGCCGCTTCCGTTTCACCTCCGCGGGAAGCATCCCCGGCGCGGTCAGCGCGCCCCGCGGTTCACCTACCACACATCACATACCGATCGTTCCAATGAATTCACGTCAATCTGGTCCGCGTCGCCGCCGTCGTGGCGGTCGTTCGCGCAGTTCTTCCTCCTCACGCCCCCGTTCGGGCGACCACTACAAAGTCACCCGCGAGCCCCGCAAGCCGGCCGGCTTCTGGGATAAAATCAAAGCGTTCTTCGGCCTCGCACCGCAGCCCGCTGCTCCGTCCGCCAACGGCTCCGTCCGTCGCGAACGCACCGGCGAGGCCCCGCGTCCCGCGCGCGAACCGCGCGCTCCGCGCGAGCCGCGCAAACCCGAGACCATCGAGGTCACCACGCCGCGTCTTTACGTCGGCAACCTGTCCTACGATGCCGCCGAGAGCGATTTGCTCGAGTTGTTCTCCGGCGTCGGCACCGTGGCCAACGTGGAAATCATCACCAACAAACACACCCAGCGCTCCAAAGGCTTCGGGTTTGTGCAAATGAACAGCGTGAGCGAAGCCAAGCGCGCCGTGGACGATCTCCACGACAAGGACTACATGGGCCGCAAGCTCGTGGTCAGCGGGGCCAAACTTCCGCCCGACCGCGCCATCGGCCGCGACCGCGAGGAAGCCTCCGCGCCTTCCGAAGACCGCGCCGAGGAACCTGCCTCGCAGGTTTGACGCCGCGGCCATGTCCTTCCCGGTAGGGTCGCCTCGCCGAGGCGACCGCTGCCCGGATTCGTTTCAGCAAAGGACCGCCTGCGGGGCGGTCTTTTTCTTTGCCGTATGACTCCCGACCGCGCCATCCTCCGCCACGCCGTCTTCCTCGCCGGCCCGACTTCCGTCGGCAAATCCGACATCGCGCTCGCCCTCGCCCAGCGGCACCGCGGCGAAATCGTCTGCGCTGATGCCTTCCAGCTTTACCGCGAGTTTCCCGTCCTCAGCGCGCAACCGACGGCCGGGGAAAAATCCCGCGTCCCGCACCACCTCTTCGGCACCGTGCCGTGCAGTGAGGAAATGGATGCCGCGCAGTTCGCCGTGCGCGCCCTCGGCGTGATCGAGGACATCGTGGCGCGCGGCCAAGTGCCCTTCGTTGTCGGCGGGAGCGGACTTTACCTGCAGGCGCTCACGGCTGGATTGCTGCAGCTTCCGGCCGTTGATCCCGCGATCCGCGAAAAGGTCCGGACCATGACGCTCAAGGACATGACCGCCCGTCTGCAGGAACTCGACCCCGCCAGTCTGGCCGTGATTGATCTCCACAATCCGCGCCGCGTGGCGCGCCGTCTGGAACTCTGCCTGCAAACCGGCCGTCCCGCTTCGGAGCTCCTCACCGAATCTCCCGCGCCCGCCGATTTGCGCGGCGTCGTCCTCACCCGCGAACGCGACGATCTTAACGCCCGCATCGCCACGGCCGTTGCCGCACGGCTTGCCGGCGGCGCCATCGAGGAAGTTCGCGCCGCCCGTGAGTCGGCCGGGGGCACCGCGCGGCAGATCCTCGGATGGCGGGAGATCACCGCGCTGCTCGACGGCGGGATCGACCGGGCGGCCTGTGTCGAACTTGTCACCACCGCCACCCGCCAATATGCCAAAAGGCAGTTGACGTGGTTCCGGGCCAAGTCCACTTTTCCCGCAGAGATTCTTTCTACCGTGACGCCCGACCATCTCGACCGCATCGCCCGCCGCTTGGGCCTGCCATGATCGTCACCGCTCCCCCTCCCAAGGCCACGGAAAAGACCGTCCTCGTCGGACTCGAGCACGACGGCGTGACACGCTGGGACCTCGAGGAATCCCTCACCGAATTGCGCGAGCTGGCCGCCACCGCCGGTGCCACCGTGGTCGACACGGTCACGCAGAAGCTCCAGCACCCCACCGCCCCGTATTACATCGGCAAAGGCAAAGCCGAGGAAGTGGCCACCCGCTGCTCGGAGCACGGCGCCGGCTCGATCATTTTCGATGACGAATTGTCCCCCGCCCAGGGGCGCAATCTCGAAAGTGTGACCTCGAAAAAAGTCCTCGATCGCACCCAGCTCATCCTCGACATCTTCGCCCGCCGCGCGCGCAGCCGCGAGGGGCGCCTGCAAATCGAGCTCGCCCAGCTGCAATACCTCCTCCCGCGCCTCACTCGCATGTGGACCCACCTTTCGCGCCAGACCGGCGGCATCGGCACGCGCGGTCCGGGTGAAACCCAGCTCGAAGTCGACCGCCGCCGCGTGCAGGAACGCATCTCGCGGCTGCAGCGCGAACTCGAGGAAGTGCGCAAACACCGCACCATCCAGCGCGAAGGCCGCGCCCGCCACCAGTGGCCCGTCGTGGCCATCGTCGGTTACACCAACGCCGGCAAATCCTCGCTGCTCAACCGCCTGACCAAAGCCGGCGTCCTCGCCGAAGACAAACTCTTCGCCACGCTCGATCCGACCACGCGGCAATTCGTGCTGCCCAACAAACTGAAGGTCCTCTTCACCGACACCGTCGGCTTCATCCGCAAACTTCCCCATACCGTCATCGAATCCTTCAAGGCCACCCTCGAGGAATTGAAATCCGCCGACCTCCTTGTCCATGTCGTCGACGTCAGCCATCCCCAGTGGGAGGAACACATCGCCGCGACCGAAGGCGTCATCCGCGAACTCCAGGCCGATGGCAAACACACCCTCATCGTCTTCAATAAAATCGACCGCGTGCCCAACCCCGAAGCGGTCGAAGCCGCGCTGGCCCGTTATCCGGGCAGCGTGGCCGTCTCGGTCAAGACCGGCGAAAACCTCGAGGACTTCGTCGACGAGTTGCAAAACCAGCTCGCCGCCTGGCGCCTGCGCCAAAAATTCCGCATCCCGCAATCGGACAGCGCCGCCCTGGCCGAACTGCACCGCGCCGGCCACGTGGTCGAAATCTCCTACGAAGGCGACGACGCCCTCGTCACCGCCCACATCCCTCCCGCGCTCGAACCCAAGTTCGCTCGCTACGCGGTCTGAGCCAACTTCGCCGCGGCCGGGGCAGGGAGGGTTGCCGGAAATGGCAACCGCGTCTAATGTCCACTTAGTGACTGCCAAGGCCAAGCCCCGGTTGGCGAGCCGCTCGGTTGCACTGTTGTTTGTTGCCACCGTCCTGCTCGCGGTGCACCCAGCCGCCGGATCCTCTCTCGTGCCGACGACCGAAGCGGAGGATTTCGCCGCGGCGAGCGGGGTCTGCCGCGGACGGGTCCTTTCGGTGGAGGCCTTTCGTCATCCGGACCGTGCGGGAATTTTCACCCGCGTGCGCCTCGAGGTCCTCGAATCGCTCAAAGCTGCGTTCCCGCCAACCATCACCATCGTCCAGCGCGGCGGCGTGCTCGGGGGTGAGGGCGAGGCGACCGGCCTCGGCGTGAATTTCCGTCCGGGCGACGAATTTCTCCTCCATGTCGGACGGCGGAGCGATGGTTCATTGACCGTTCTCCGCGGGGGGGATGGAGCCACCTTGCTCGGATCAGCCGGGAAAGCGGTCGCCTCCGCGGCCTCGAAAAAGCTCGCCCGCGTGCGGCGTCTCGCGCGGCCCGAGACGCGCAACGAAAGTATGATAACCGGGGAGGATTTTGCCGAGGTGCAAGGTTTCGCTCTGACCGCTTCCGCGGGTGCGGTTGACCCCGGCGGTTTGCTTGTCGATGACGCCAACCTTCCCTCCCGCTTCACCGCCCCTGACCGCGGCCAGCCGATCGGCTACCTGGTCGACGCGCAGACGCTGCCCGATGGCCTCACCCGGGATGTTGCCTTGCAAGCTGTGACCAACGCTTTGGCCGCTTGGAGCGCGCAGACCAGCCTCACTTTCCGTTTCGACGGGTTGGAGGACTTCGGCGACTCACCGGCGGATGTCGCGATACCCGATGGACGCCTCCGCATCGCGTTGCACGATTCCTACGGCGAAATACCCTCGGACAGCACCCTCGGCATTGGCGGCCGTGCTTATGTTTTCGGTGATAGCTTCGAATTCACCGGTGGCGATGGTGGCGCGGTCGACGGATTGGAATTCCACGAAACGACCCGGGGCTTTGTCGTCCTCAACCACACGTCCCCGACGATGGAGAATGCGAAATCCTTCGAGGAGGTGCTTTGCCACGAGATCGGTCACGTGCTGGGACTGGCCCATTCCAGCGAAGATGCCGCCGAGAGCGATACCCTCCTCAGTGAGGCCATGATGTATTACCGTGTCCACGGCGACGACCGCGGCGCCGCCCTCGGAGACTATGACATTCCTGTCGTCCGCAAGGTTCATCCCCACGATGACACGCCTCCCTTTTCGGATGACCGGATCCTGACCCTTGTGACGTCACCCGTGCCGGTCTCGGGGATCGCGGGCATCAACGAGATCCTGCTCGGCGCCGGCGACCTGCAGAGCGCGTCCCCTTCGTTGACCCTCGTGACCACCGGTCCCGAAGAAGGGTCGGTTGCCACCGGGAGTTTCGACGGCAATCTCCTGCAACTGACCCAGACCGACGACTATGGCGACGGAACCCTCGATCCCGCTTTGGGTGGCTACTATTACCGGAAATACATCCGTTTTTCCGACGGGACCAATGCTTCCCCTTGGGCCAGCGTGCGGGTCGTCGCGGTCCGTCGGGATTCCCAAGGCGACGGACTCCCGGATTCCTGGTCCCTCGAACATTTCGGCACCGCGATCCCGTTCGGCCGCCGCTCTCAATCGGCCCGCCGATGATCCGGACTGGCGACGGCTTGACCAACCTCGAGGAATTCCTGTTGGGCACGGTTCCTGTCGATACCTCCTCCCGTCTGGCTGTCCGCTCGTTCGACGGCCGGACGATCGAATGGCATGCGTCGCCTTACGCCCTCTACACCCTGGAGTCTTCTACCGATCTGGCAACGTGGCTTCCCTACGGTCTTCCTGTGGTCCCCACCGCCACAAATGCCAGCACCCGTGTCGATCTCCTTCCTTCACCCTCGACACCCAAACAATTCCTCCGCGTGCGCTTCGGATACTCCCCTTGAGCGCTTTCTTTGACGCTGCCTTCCGCTCACATGCGGCTTCGTTGCTCCCGTGTCCCCATGGCTTGGCCGGCTTCGGAGGATTTGCCATGCTCGCCGCGGTGAAGAGCCGGTTCCTGTCTCTGCTCTTTCTCGTCGCCGCGACCAATGTCAGCACGGGGGCGTCGAACTACCTGTATTTTCTCGATGCCTTTCCCTCGCAAATCGGCGGCGTGCCCGAAGGCTACGCGGTGGCGGGGGAAATGAACGCCGCCCAGCGGTCGGCGCAGACTGGTGCCGGGCGGGTCGTCGGACAGACCACGGCCTTGAATGGCAGCCCGGCGCTGGGCAACAGCTACTGGCCGGCGGTCGGCTCCTTGTTCCAAGGCGGGGCCCGGCCCGATCCCGGTGCCGTGCTCAGTAGCGCTTTCTATCCCGCCGGCGGCGCAGGAGGTGCGCGCCCGCGCCGTCGGCGGGATAGAGACAAACCCCGCGTTGTGTAGAGGCGGTCTGCGTCCGCCGAGTAGACTCGCCCCGCTCAGGGTGATGGCGCATCGAAAAACGGCTGCAGCTTCGGATACCAGTTCCGGTGCCGCGCGAAGAGCCGGCGCAGGACCGGACTGTTGTCGATACCGTGGCGCATGTAGAGGCGGGTGGCCTCGATGTCTTCCTCGTCCATCATCAGGTCGGCCCGGTAGATCATCCGGATCAGTTCGAAATAATCGAGCTTGAGCAAGCCGACCGCTTCCAGCAGCGCGATCTTCTCGGGGGTAGCGCCCTGCTCGATGTCCTTGCCTTCGTGGAAGTAGGGCCACAACTCCGGGTGCTCGACGAAGATCTGCTGCATTTCGAAAGCCTTGGCGTAAAACGCGTCGTTCACTGCCAACTCGGTCTGCTCCCGCATCCGGTCGACCTGCGCTGCGAGGTGGCTGGTTTGCTGGAACATGGCCAGCAAAGTGAAAATGGAAACAATCAAGCTCACCACGGCGATCACCGCGGACAAATCCGGGCGCCCTGAGCGGCTTTGGTCTGCGTCCGTGGTCATGCCGCTATCCTGACTGCCCCCGCCAAGCCGGGAAACCAAATTTACCCGGCGCCCTCCGCAGTTTAAAAGGTCCGTTATGAAATCCTTCCGCCAAGAACTCTGGTTCGAAGTCCCCGCGCGGCGCGGGCTGGTCAACATCACGCCCGATATCGACCGTTGTCTCCGCGCCAGTGGCATCGAAGAGGGTCTGTGTCTGGTCAACGCGATGCACATCACGGCCAGCGTCTTCATCAACGACGACGAGAGCGGACTCCACGCCGACTTCGAAAAATGGCTGGAAAAGCTCGCCCCGGAAAAACCGCACAGCCAATACCGCCACAACGGTGCGGAGGACAACGCCGACGCCCACCTCAAGCGCAGCATCATGGGCCGCGAAGTCGTCGTCGCCGTGACCGAGGGCCGCCTCGACTTCGGACCGTGGGAGCAAATCTTCTACGGCGAATTCGACGGCCTTCGCCGCAAGCGCGTGCTCGTCAAAATCATCGGCGAGTAGGGAAGGCGTTATTCGCCTGCCATCACGCGCCAAAAGCGCTGGCGTTCGACGGCGGTGGGCACACGGTAGTCGCGTCCGGGCCGCGTCCGGCGGCTGTTGCTGGTATTCGAGCACGCCCCAAGAACCATACTGCGACCACCCGCCCACGTGGGTGAAGTTGACGAAAAGATCGACGCCGAGTTGCTCCAGACCGGCGGGGTATTCGCGGCAACGGTCTTCCATGCGCGGGTCCAGTCGAGCGCTTCCGCGATGGATGCCGTGGAAAGGGTTGTGGCCACCTGCTCCGCCGTCGGCACGGGCGTGCCCGGATCGTAGTTCACCCCGAAGTAAGGCGCGATCGGTCTGCGCGGCGGCGGGCAGGACGCCAACGGTCAGCAGCAAGACGGCCGCGATGGTTCTGGGGTTCACGGTCTCGGTTCAGACGGACGTTTGAATTCTGGAGCAAGAGAAATTTGCTGTCCCCGCAAAGCGATGAAGGACGCCGGGCCTGAACCCTGTGCCGGCGCTTGTAGCGGCACTCCAATACCGATGTCGCGAGGCTTTCAGACTTTCGGTCATTTTCGGTAGGGACGGCTGGCCCAGCCGTCCGCACGCTTTTACCCGGAAGGCAGCGGTCCGCTGGGCCAGCGGACCCTACCGCGCGTCGATAGTGTTAAGTCCAACTGCATGGGGGCATTGGTATATGAGCGCCGGAACCTGATATTTTCCGGGCACCGGCGGTCACAGACCCGCCGCGACAAATCGGGACGAATTATTTTTCGGCCAGCAATTCCATCTTGGCCGCGGCCAACTCCTTGCGCTGGCGTTTGTCGATTTTCGGGTATTCGAGGTTCAGTGAGTCGAGGGCTTCGATGACGGCGGCAGCCACGACCACGCGGGTGAACCATTTGTTGTCCGCGGGCACAACATACCACGGGGCGTCCTTGGTCGCGGTGTGGCGGATGGTTTCCTCGTAGGCCTTCTGGTAGTCGTTCCAGAACTGCCGCTCGTGCGAATCGGCGGTGGAAAATTTCCAGTTTTTCTCCGGCGTGTCGATGCGGGCGAGGAAGCGTTTTTTCTGCTCGGCCTTGGACACGTTGAGGAAAAATTTGCGGATGATCACGCCGTTGCGCGTCAGGTAGCGCTCGAAAGCCCGGATGTCCTCGAATCGTTGCGACCACAGGTCTTTGGTCAGGAGCTTCCGCGGGATCTTCTGCTTGCCGAGGATTTCCGGGTGTACGCGGACGACGAGTGTTTCCTCGTAGTAGCTGCGGTTGAAAATGCCGATGCGACCGCGCTCGGGCACGCGCTTGCTGCAGCGCCAGAGGAAGTCGTGGTCGAGTTCCTCGCTGGTCGGCGCCTTGAAAGAATGCACCTCGCAGCCTTGCGGGTTGACGCCCGACATGACGTGCTTGATCGCGCCGTCTTTGCCCGCGGCGTCCATGGCTTGGAAAATGAGGAGGATGGCCCGCTGGTCCTGGGCGTAAAGTTTGTCCTGCAAAGTGGACAGCGCCTGCGCGCCTTGGGCGAGCGCTTCTTTGGCCCGGTCCTTGTCCTTGCGGTCGAACTTCAACGTGTCGCCCGGATCGTGGTCCTTGAGGCGGAAATTCTTCCCGGAGCTTACGCGGAACGGGGCGGCCAGATCGCGGGCGCGTTTGAAGAGTTTGTCGGCTTTCATGGGATCAGTGGGCGGAGAAAAGCAGGCGTGTCATATAGCCGAGCACGAAGACACCCAGGGCGACAATGAGGATTCCCAAGCGCAGCGCGTTGCGGGGGTCGTAGATGATGACCTGCTCGGAGGAAATTTTCCGCGAGGTGACGGCGAACCGCCACGTGGCGACGGCCAACGTGACCACACCGACAAAGACCAGGGCCAATCCCGCCTCGCGTCCGCCATGGCCGAGGTGCTGCACTTTGTCCGCGCCGAGCGTTTTGACCAGCGTGTGGAGGAAAATGTCGAAGCGTTCGAGGACAAAGCCGAAAGCGATGATGGCGATCCCCGTGCGCAACCACGCCAGATAGGTGCGCTCGTTGGCCGCGTGGTCGTTGAATTGCTTGATCATGGGGGATCTGCATGTTGCGCCACCCGACCTTCGTCGCTCAATGGCAAAGCCGGAAAAAATCCGTCCCGAGCGGTTGACCCGCGTCCTCGGTGCCCTAAACTTGGCTATTCATCATGAAAACGTCACACCCCAATTCAAGCGAAGTTAACCCTGTTACCAACCGCGTCTGGGCCGCGCTCGGCTGCGCCGCCCTGCTGGCCGGCGCCTCCGTGTCCCACGCCGAGGAAGCCGCGGCTGAAGCGTCCACCGAAGCCAAGCCGACGGCCGGCGAACTGGCGACCAAGACCGGCCAAGACGCCACCGGCACCGTGACCGGCACGGCGGAAAAAGCCGGTGGCACCGTGATGGATGCCGGCAAAGGTATCCTCAACACGGCCAAAGCCGCCGTCCAAGGCGTCGGCAACACCGCCAAGACCGCCGGTGAAACCGCCGTCAACACGGGCAAAGCTCTGGTCAACAAGAACCCCGCCGAAGGCGTGGGCAACGCGGCCAAAGCCCTTGGCACCGGCGTGGCCGACACCACCGGCGCAGCCCTCGGCACCGTGACCGACACCACCAAGGAAGCCGTTGGCACCACCGCCGGAGCCGTCGGTGGAACGGTGGGAACAGCCGCCACTGCCGTCGAAGGCACCGCCAGGACCGGCATGGATGCCGCCCACACCACCGGCGCCGCTGTGCGCGATGGTGCTTCGGCCGCCAAAGATGCCGTGACCGGCCAGAAGGCCGACGAGAAAGCCGCCGAGTAATCCGCGCGGAAAAGAATCCACAAAAAGGCTCCCGGCGACGGGAGCCTTTTTTCATGCCCGCGGGAGAAATTCCACCGCTCGCATTCCTGCCCAAACTGCCGTGACGCAGACCAGCATGCTGGAGATGGCATAAGCTGCGGCGACGAGCATTTCCCCGCGCCGCAGGAGCGCCACGGTTTCCAGTCCGAAAGCCGAGAAGGTGGTGAACCCCCCGAGTAATCCGGTGAGGAGCAAGAGGCGCATTTGCGGGGTCAACCAGTCCAAGCGTTCGACGAGTCCCGAGAGCAGCCCCATGACCAAGCAGCCCAGGACATTCACGGCAAACGTGCTCCACGGGAACTTGGTCGACAGCGTGTGATGGAGGACCCATCCACCGAGCGCGTAGCGTGCGATCGCGCCGGCGAAGCCGCCGAGGCCGACGAGAAGGAAGTTGGCGGCTTGGCTCAAAGCGGGTTGAGGGTAAGCGGAGGTGCCGTGGGCGCCAAGGGGGAGATTTTTCCACCGCAGAGGGCGCAGAGGACCCTGAGGGGAAGCGGCAAGCCGAAGGATGGGCGGTGCGAGGTGTAGCGGCGGTCTATGACCGTCGGAACCTTGTCAGGAAAAGCTACCGATGGTCATAAAACGCCGCTACAAATTTTGTCGATTTCTGCGGGTGAGGCGCAGGGCCAACCAGAGCAGGACACCGCAGGCCAGGAAAACCGAGGGAAGCCATGGCAAGGACATGGCGAAAATCGAATTTTCGTCCGCGCCCGGATGCGTCGTGCGGAGGTGGGCGGTCAATCGCGCGAAGAGGATGCCGGCCACGGCGTAGCCGAGGTTGAAAGCCACGCCGCGGAAGCTGAGCACGGTGGCGCGGACGCGGGATTCGGTCCACTGGTTGAGATAATTCGAGGTGAAGAATTGCAACATGGACATGGACACGCCGAGCGGGACGACCACCCAAGCGCCCCACCATGGGAGAGCCATGGCGGTGCCGGTCAGGCCGACGAGCACGAGCGCGGCGACGATGGTGTAGTTGGCGGCCACGCCTAGGCCCGAGGTCATGCGTTTGGCCACGGGGGCGACGGCGAAGCCGAGCAGGGCGAGACCGGACCCGAGGAGGCCGTTGACGAAAGGCGGTAATTCGATGAGGCGGTAGTAGTTGCTGGCAAAGGTGAGGAAAATGCGCACGAAGCTGTCGATGAGCAGCGCCGCGACCATGAGAAAAAGAATGCGTCGCGAGGTGAAGACGTGGACGGCACCTTCGATGACGTTTTGCCAGGCGCGGCCCACGGCGTGGCGGCCGGTCGGAGCGTGCGCCGGGGGTTCGCGGAAATTCAGCGCGACGAGGAGGCAGAGAACGGAGGTGACCAGCGTGGCGTAGACCGGCCAGCGCACGGTCGATCCGGCGGCAGGGGTCCATCCGGTCCAGCCGAGGAGCGAGGACATCAAGTTTTGGTCGAAGAGGACGGCACCGCTGACCATGGCGACGAAGAAGCCGCCCGATTTCCAGCGCATGAGCGACTCGAGGACACGCGGCCAGGCGGTTTTGCGGTCGGCTTCGGGCAAGGAATCGTAAGCTAGCGCTTCGTCGGCTCCGCTGGCGCAGGCCTCGGCGGCGCCGCTCAGAACGCGGTTGAGGACGAGGAACCAGAACATCCAGACGCCGCGCGGCGCGAAGGCGAAGACGACCATTTCCGCGACCATGAGCACGGCGGCCAGCACGACCATGCGTTTGCGCCCGATGACATCGGCCAGCGCGCCGGAGGGAATTTCCAGCACGATGATGACCACCGCCCAGACGACATTGAGCAGGGCGTATTGCTCGAGCGTGAGGCCGAGGTCGAGGAAGAGGACGCCGATGACCGGGTAGTAGAAGCGCGCGGCGAAAAGGACGCGGAAGGCGACGAAAAGCGGGAGGTTGCGGTGGAGGGGATCGGACACGGAGTGTTATTTAGCCACAGCCGAGTCTGCGAGACAGCCCTCAGTCCCTGAACCCGCGCGTGGGCGGGTGTGGTTTGGGAGTAACCGGGGCTACCCTCGTTGCAAAGGGGGAAAGGCACCGACGCTCATAGAGCGCCGCTACAACCCGATCAAAACTTGTAGCGGCGGTCTATGACCGTCGGTGCCTGAAAACACTTCGAGTTACTCGGGAGGCAAGTAGGACAAGAGCATGGCAGGATGAGGCGAACAGACCGAAGCTTTCCGACGATCGGCTCCCGGGGAGCACGGCCGCCTCGCCGATGACATTATCTGAAAAAAACTGCGCCGCGCGGGGCGCACGGCGCGACACGCGGGGGCGCGTGTGGTCCCCGGGACCGTCAGAGGGGAACGCTGAAAAATGGAAAAGCTGATGGGAGGCGGGTGCGGTTCACCACCCTCGCAGAATGTCGTAACGATCGAGAACGGGATCGCGCGAGATGATGCCGAAGCGACGCCGTATGGCTTGGGCGATGAGCATACGGTCGAACGGATCGCGGTGATGCAGGGGCAGACTCTCCATGCAGCGGCAATCGGAGGCTTCGAGATCGAGACGGAATACGTCAGATTGCTTCAGGGCGCGGGGGAGGAGAATGTCCCAATCGTCTTCGATGGCGAAGTCGAAGCCTTTGCCACTGCGCTTCAGCGCGATCTCCCAGAAGCTGACCGCCGAGTAGTAGAGCGGGAGTTCGCCGTTGATGAGCCGGCGGGCGGAGGCGGGCAGGCGTTTGTCGTCGTAAAGCATCCACAGCATGGCGTGCGTATCGAGCAGCCACGCATGGACCGCGGTGGGCTTCATTGCTTCGGCACGCCGAAGGCATCGGCCAGACGCTCGGTGGCCCGGGAGTCGTCAAAGCCCCGACCCATGCGGAACGGGCGACCGGCCAGCGCGCCGATTCGGTTGCGCTTGGCCCGCTTGGTGGCCACGAGACGGGCCACGGGTTGCTTGCGCCGTGCGATGACGACTTCGCCGCCGTTTTCGACGGTGTCGATCAACTCGGAAAGCCGTGCTTTGGCTTCGTGGATGGTCGCTTGCATAGGTACAAGTTGGTCATGATGACCAAGTGTGTCAAGGGTGATAAAGTTTGGACTGTCGTGTCGACGTTCACTGGTCTCGGGGAGCACGGCCGCCTCGGCCGTGGTCATAGGCGCCTCTCCGAGCCGTAGGGCTCTACGAGCAGGAGGCCTCGCCGATGACATCTTCTGAAAAAACTGCGCCGCGCGGGGCGCACGGCGCGACACGCGGGGGCGCGTGTGGTCCCCGGGACCGTCAGAGGGGAACGCACTGAACGAGATAACGACCGGCGGCGGGGATGCCGCCGCTACATCAATGTTTGGGCGCGCGGACGGTGGCGGCTTCGAGGTCTTCGCGGCGGCGCTCGACGATGCTGTCGGCGATTTCCATGATCATTTCCTCGAGGAGCAGACGGAGATGACTGCCGGGGCGGTAGTCGGCGGGGGCGATGTGTTTGACGCGGTCGGCGTGGGCGGTGAGCTGGTAGCTCTTTTTGAAGCTGACGCGCGACTTGTCCTCCGGATTGTAGACGGCGATGGCGCGGCCTCCGGTTTGTTTCATCACGGTGAAGCACGGAACATCGGTCGGCCCGTCTCCCACGTAGATCATGTTCTCGAACGGGATCGGGCGCAGCTCGGACGGCATGTGGTCGTTGACGTCCTGCGAGAGGTCGAGCATGCCTTTGTTGATGCGGAAGAGGAACTGCGTCTTCTGCGTGTGGCTGATGACGCGTTTGGGGAAGGCGATGTGGCCGTCGTTGTCCTCGGCGTATTCGCAGCCGAAGATTTTGCGCACGTAGGGTTCGATGCGGCTGCCGACGATAAGTTCTTTGATGCCCGAGCTGACAATGTAGTGCTCGACGTTGATGCCGTGGGCTTGGTGTTCGGCGGTGAGGAGTCCGTGTTTGAATTCCTCGAACATCTCCGGGATGCCGGGGAAGAAACTGAGCTTGGCCCCGAGTTCGCGGAGTTGGGCGTTGGTCGGGCGGTCGGGTTCCAGGTAATCGAGGAGGGCCTTCATGTAGGCCAGCTCGTGCTCGAAGCCGTGCTGCTGGACCAGTTCGCCGCAGCGTTGCCAGAACTGTTTTCCGTCGATGCCGAAATGCGGGAAGATGGCCTCTTCCTGCATGTAATTCGGACTCAGGGTCTGGTCATAGTCGTAAACTATGGCGATGGTGCTTTGCGGAACGGACATAAGGTTGCGGGAGGTGCATACTATCCGCATGCGCACGGGGTTCCAGCAGGTTTATAGCGCTGCGGTGCGGGGAAAGATCACCGCAGAGAATGCAGAGGACACAGAGGGGAGGAGGGGTTCGAGATGATTGAGGTGCTTTATCGCGGGGCGGTGCAGGTGCCTTCGATGGATCTGTGGTTGGATCCGCATGTTCCCCGCGGGTTTGCTTTTGTTTCGCACGCGCACAGTGATCATATCGGGAAGCACCGGGAGACGGTGTTGTCGGCGGGGACGTCGCGTTTGATGCGGGCGCGTCAGGGTGCGGCGGGTGTCGAGCATGTGCTGGATTTCGGGGAGACGCGGGAGATGCGTGGGGCGGGGTTCACTTTGCTGCCGGCGGGGCATGTGCACGGGTCGGCGCAGCTTTATTTGCAGAATGACGGGGGGTCGCTGCTTTACACGGGAGACTTCAAATTGCGGGCGGGGCTTTCCAGCGAGCGGATCGAATGGCGCCAAGCCGACACGCTCATCATGGAAACGACCTTCGGCAAACCGGAGTTTGTTTTTCCGCCGACGGAGACGGTCCTCTCCGATGTGGTAAAATTTTGCCGCGAAGCGCTGGAGGATGGCGAGGTGCCGGTCCTGCTCGGGTATTCACTGGGCAAGGCGCAGGAGATTCTCTGCGCGGTGTCAGCGGCGGGATTGAAGCCGATGCTGCACGGGGCGGTGGCCAAGCTGACCAGGATTTACCGCGAACTGGTGCCGGGATTTCCGGATTTCGCCCCTTACAAAGCATCCGAGGTCGGCGGCCATGTGCTCATCGCGCCACCCAGCGTGAAAGGATCGCGCATGCTGTCGGCGATCAAAAAGAAGCGCGTGGCCATGCTGAGCGGTTGGGCCACGATGCCGGGGGCGGTGCACCGGTATCAAGTCGATGCGGCGTTTCCGTTGAGCGATCACGCGGGATACGACGATCTGCTCAAGTATGTCGAGTTGGTGCAACCCAAGCGGGTGCTCACGCTGCACGGGTCCGCTTCCGAGTTCGCCCGTGATTTGCGTGAGCGGGGGATCGAGGCGTGGTCGTTGGTCAGTGCGGACCAGTTGGAGTTCACCGGTCTGGCGCCGGCTCCGGCCCCGCGGGTGCGTGAAGCCGCGACGGAAGCTCCGCCGGACTCGCCTTTCGGAAAATTCTGTCAGGTCGGTGAAGCCGTGACCGCGTCGACCGGACGCCTGGCCAAGACCGCGCTGCTGGCCGGTTACCTGCGTTCGCTGGAAAGCGCGGACCTGCGCTGTGTCGCGACGTGGTTGACGGGACAACCCTTCGGTCCGGCGGAGGAAAAGTCCGCCCAGACCGGTTGGGCGGTGCTGCGTCGTGCGCTGGGCAGCGCCGCGGGCATGACCGAAGACGCGGTGCGGGCCGTGTCCCGGCGGTGCAATGATGCCGGACTGGCTGCGCGGGAAATCATGTCCGGCCACCGCGCGACGACCGTCCTCGATCTCGATGCGGTGCGGCAATTGTTCGACGAATTGACCGCCGCGCGCGGACCTTTGCGGAAAGAAGCGGTCTTGGAAAATTTCTTCCGTTCCTGTCACGCGATCGAAGCTTCCTATATCGTGCGCATTCTGACCGGCGATTTGCGCATCGGCTTGAAGGAAGGGTTGCTGGAGGAAGCCATCGCGGAAGCGTTCGGGGCGGGGGTGGATGAAGTGCGTGCCGCCGGCATGTTGCTCGGCGATGCGGGCGCTTTGGCCGTGGCGGCCAAGGAGAAACAGTTGCATCTGGTAGGACTGCGTGTGTGCCATCCCGTGAAGTGCATGCTGGCGGGATCCGAACCGGATGGCGCGGCGGTCTGGGCGCGGTTGTCAGGGGAAGCGGGCGCAGTCTGGGCCGAGGACAAATACGACGGGATCCGCGCGCAGGTGCATGTGGCGGATGGACGCTGTGAAATTTTCTCGCGCGACCTGCGGCGCATCACGGCGCAATTTCCCGAGATCGAGGCGGCCGCGGCGCAACTGTCCGGCTCCCTCGTGCTTGATGGCGAGATCCTCGCTTCGATGGCCGGGCGTCGGCTGACTTTTTTCGATTTGCAAAAACGTCTCAACCGGCGCGAGGCGGATTTGTTTCTCACCGAAGATGTGCCGGTGGAGTTTGTGGCTTTCGATCTTCTGCTGCGTGACGGCGAGACGCTGCTCCAGCGGCCGTGGCACGGGCGGCGGGCGGTGTTGGAGAAGTTGCCGTGGGTGAAGCCGCTGTCTCTGGCTCCGGTGACGAAACTTTCCGGCGCGCCAGCCGTGGAGGAGGAATTCCGGGCGGCGCGCGCCCGCGGCAACGAGGGACTCGTTTGCAAGGATCCCGGGAGCGCCTACACGCCGGGGCGGCGCGGGTTGGCGTGGATCAAGTTGAAGAAGGAATTCGCCACCTTGGATGTCGTGGTGACCGGCGTGGAATACGGTCATGGGCGGCGGCGCGAGGTGTTGAGCGACTACACCTTCGCGGTGCGCGACGAGGAAAGCGGTGCGTTGCTGACCATCGGCAAGGCTTACTCGGGATTGACCGACAAGGAGATCGCGGAGCTGACGCCGTGGTTTCTCGAGCGGGTGCGAAGGGTCAAGGGCCGGCTGCACGAGGTCGAGCCGGAGTTGGTCATCGAAGTGGCCTTCGATTCGATCCAGCCGAGCACGCGTCACCCGAGCGGGTTGGCCCTGCGTTTTCCACGGATCAAAGCCCTGCGACGTGACAAAATGCCCGGGGAGATCGATACGTTGCAAGCGGCGCGCAAATTGGCCGGGCAGTAGATTACAACCGAATATTCCCTCGCCAGCCGCACGGGTTTTCGCGATACAGCGCGCCGCTATGAAATTCACCCGTCCTCTCATGTTGGCGGTCGCCGCTTCGATGCTCACGGGCTGCGGCTACAACCGTTTGGTCAGCCTCAAACAGCAAACCGACAGCAGCTGGGCCGATGTCGAAAACGTCTACCAGCGGCGGGCCGACTTGATCCCGAATCTTGTCAAAACCGTGGAAGGGGCGGCCGACTTCGAGAAGGAAACGCTGACCCAGGTGATCCAAGCCCGGCAGCAGGTCAACAACATCAAGGTCGATCCCAATTCGCCGCCGGACAGTCCGGAAGCGATGGCGGCCTTCCAGCAGTCGCAGGACCAATTGTCGTCGGCGCTCTCGCGCTTGCTCGTCACGGTGGAGCGTTACCCGGACATCAAGGCCAACGCCAACTTTCAGAACTTGCAGGTGCAACTCGAAGGCACGGAGAACCGCATCGCGGTCGAGCGGCGCAAGTTCAACGAGTCCGTGCAGCAATACAACACGGCGACCAAGCAGTTTCCCACGGTCCTTTACTCCGGTCTGCTCGGATTCAAGGAACGTCCTTATTTCGCCGCGCGTCCGGGCTCCGACCAGGCGCCGCAGGTGGAATTCAACTTCGGTGGACAGCAGGGCTCGTAGTCCGCGCTTTTCCGTGCGCGCACGTCTCGCGGTCCTGTTTTGCGCGGCTGTTGCGGTCCTCACCGCGGTGTCGGACGCGGTGCAGACTCCGCTGCCATCTCCGCCGGAGGACTACGTGCTCGACGAGGCCGGCCTTCTCGACCCTTCGCAGAAGGCGCTGCTCTCGGCGGAGTTGGCGCTCTTCGAGCGTCAGACGTCCGACCAGATCTGGGTCTGCGTGCTGCCCGAGGTGCCGTCGGATTACGCGTTGGAAGACTTCACGCAACGCACGGCCGAGGCATGGGGGGTCGGGCGCAAGGAGAAGGACAATGGGATCGTCCTCTTTGTTTTCCCGAATTCGCGGCAACTGCGCATCGAGGTCGGCTACGGGCTCGAAGGTGCGGTGCCGGATGCGTTGGCCAACAATATCATCAACCGCGAGATCGTGCCGTCCTTCCGCGCGGGTGACATGGGCGGAGGCATCATCCGCGGCGTCTCGGCGCTCATGGATGCGGCCCGCGGGGAATACGAGGGATCGGGTCGCACGCTGGCCGAAGAGCAGGCGCAGAGCGGCGACCCGTCGGCCACGGTCCTTTTCTGGATTATTCTCATCATCATTTTGATCGTCATCATCCAACGCAGCCACGGAAACGGCGGGACGGTCTACACGCCGCGGGGACGGCGTGATGTTTTCTTTCCGGGTGGCTACGGTGGAGGTTTCGGCAGGGGCGGGTTTGGTGGAGGCGGCTTCGGTGGAGGCTCGATCGGTGGCGGCGGCGGCTTCGGCGGCGGCGGGGCCAGCGGGAGGTGGTGAGATGAACGCGAAGGAGTTCCTGGAAAAGATCGACGAAGCGGCCGTGCTGGAGGCGGTGCGCGCGGCCGAACGAGTGACTTCGGGCGAGGTGAGGGTCTTTGTCTCGCGGCGGTGTTTGCGGGGACGCGATGTGGCCGAGCGGGCGCACCGGGAATTTCATCGGTTGGATATGGACACGACGGAGGAGCGCAATGCGGTGCTTATCTACGTGGTGCCGCGGGACCGCGCTTTTGCGGTGATCGGCGACGAAGCGGTGCAGACGAAGTGCGGGGATACTTTTTGGGCGGAGACGGCGAGGTTGCTCGAGGCGGACTTTGCCGAGGGACGCTTCACCGAGGGATTGGTCCGAGGCATCCGGCTGGCGGGGGAGTTACTCGCGCGGCATTTTCCGAAGTCGGATGCGGATCGGAATGAGTTGCCGGACGGGATGGCGCGGGATTGAGAAACGTAGCGGCGCCGCTACGGGAGGCGCTCCGATCGGTTTTCAGGAACCGAAGAGGTCGCTGTGGGTTCCGGATCGTTCGAGGTAGAGCATGTTGTCATCGACGC
This sequence comes from uncultured Verrucomicrobiae bacterium, assembly GCA_963776165.1. Lineage (GTDB taxonomy): Bacteria > Verrucomicrobiota > Verrucomicrobiia > Chthoniobacterales > JACTMZ01 > JACTMZ01. The sequence goes on along the minus strand of CAVZLI010000008.1, from coordinate 184,145 downwards.
GGTAGATGAGCAACCAGTCCGGCTCGATATGGCAGTCCCGCGAGCCGTGCCACGGACCAGTCAGAGCGTGATCACGATGTTTTGGCTCGAGAGGTTGTCCTGCGACGAGGCGGAGAACGATGTCCTTGAGTTTGCCGAGGTCCTTGCCGCGCTTTTTCAGACGTTTGATGTCCCTGCGGAACTGCGAGGTCTCATGGATCGCCCTCACTGGTCCCAGCTGGCGAAGAGATCCTTCGCGTTGCGGTGCGTGGTGAGGCCGCGTCCGCTCCGCGAGTCGGCCAGCGCCTGTCGGGTCGTCGCGTTGGGGATTTCAACAGGAAAGGGTAATCCGTTGCGCAGGGTGATCTGGGTGTAAAACATGCGGATGGCATCCGTCGGGCTGACGCCCAAACGATGGAGGATGGTCTCGGCCTTTTTTTTGATGCGCGGTTCAATGCGGCTGTGCACGGCGGCGGTCTTCATGTCGAAAATGTGTTGCGGATGCAACACGGTGTCAAGTTGGGATGGGGAGCGGAAGGTGGGGAGTGGAGTGAAAATGTAGCGGCGGACTATGTCCGTCGGTGCCTTTGTTTGTCAGGTTCCGACGGACAGAGTCCGCCGCTACAAGCGGGTGAGGCTCAAGGCAGGAGCGCGAGGAGCGGGGCGGGGTAGACGCCGAGCCAGATGATCAGGGCGCAGAGGAGGGCGATGGTGATCTTGGCGAGGGGACCGACTTTGATTTCGGGAGCGTCGGGGTTGGCGGGTTGTTGCCAATACATGGCGCGGACCACTTTCAGGTAGTAGTAGAAGCCGGCGGCGACGGTGATGACGCCGAGGATGACGAGGACCCAGTGCCCTTGTTCGACGGCGCATTCGAAGATGAACAGCTTGCCGAGGAATCCGACGGTGAGGGGGATGCCGGCGAGGGAAAGCATGGCGAGGAGCAGGGCGAAGGCGAGGTGCGGGGCGCGCTGGTTGAGTCCGTTGAAATCGGCGATGTCATCGCCGCCGGTGGCTTGGGCGACGATGGTCATGACGAGGAAGGCGAGGAGGGTCATGAGCAGATAAGCGGCAAGATAGAAGACGATGGCGGTGCCGGCGAAGGGGGCGCCGATGGAGACGATGCCGAGGAGGAGATAGCCGGCGTGGCCGATGCTGGAGTAGGCGAGGAGGCGTTTGAGATTGGACTGCGGGAGGGCGGCGAGGTTGCCGAAGATCATGGTCGCGCCGGTCACGATGGCGAGGAGGGGGAGGATTTTTTCCTGCAGGGCGGGCACGACGAGGAAGGTCTGCACCACGCGGAGAAGGACGATGAAGCCGGCAGCTTTGGACGCGACGGAGAGGAAGGCGGTGACCGGCGTCGGCGCGCCTTGGTAAACGTCGGGAACCCAGAATTGGAACGGGGCGGCGGCGATTTTGAAGCCGAGGGCGATGAGGACGAGGCCGAAGCCGAAGAGGAGCGCGGGAGCGGCGGCTTGGTCGAGAGCGGGAAGTTTTTCGGCGATGGCGGCGAGGTTGAATTGTCCGGTTACGCCGTAGATCCAAGTGATGCCGTAGACGAGGAAGCCGGTGCTGAGCGCGCCGAGGACGAGATATTTGGTGCCGGATTCGAGGCTGGCTTCGCTGCGGCGCAGGTAGGAGACGAGGATGTAGAATGCGATGGTCACGAGCTCGAGCGAGACAAAGATCATGACGAAGTCGACGGCCGAGGCCATCCACATGAGCCCGGCGCAGGCGAAGACGGGGAGGACGTAGAATTCGCCGAGTCCGGCGCCACGGCGCTCGGACGGCATGCTTGCTTCGACGGTCGGCGCGTATTCGAGCGACATGACGAGCACGACGATGGTCGTGAGGAGGGCGAATTGTTTGAGGAAGATGGCCAGCGCGTCGGCGCTGTAGAACCGCGCGTAGGGCGCGGCGGAGTTTATCGCCGCGGGGTCGAGGAAGAAGGTGGCCCCGAGGAGGCCGATGAGTCCGGCAATACCCGCATAAGCAATGCTGCGCTTGGCGCCGGAGCCGGCGAAGGCCTCGGCCATGAGCAGGACGATGCCGAGCAGGACAACCAGAGCTTCGAGGTAGAGCGGGTTCATCAGTTCAGAGCGGCGAAAACCGGGTTGAGGTAATCGAGGAGGAGGCCCGGACGGAACCCGGTGAGGAGGAGCACGGCGATAAGCAGGATGACGGCCCAACGCGCGTCGCAGGCGAGGTCCTCGGTGTCATCCTTGATGGCTGATCCGCGTGCGCCCCAGAAAATGTTGCGGTAGGCGCGGAGCATGTAGACGGCGGAAATGACCACGCCCCAGAGGGCGAGGGCGGTGCAGGTTTGGAACCAGTCGAAGCCGCCGACGTGGCCGCGGGCGAAGGCGCCGAAGAAAATCATGATCTCGCCGGCGAAGGTGGCGAAGCCGGGGAGTCCGACGGAAGCCATGGCGGCGAAGCCGAAGAGGAGTCCGAGTTTGGGGGTCAGTCCGGCGAGTCCGCCGAGTTGGGCGAATTCGAGCGTTCCGGTGCGGCGGTTGATTTCACCGCAGAGGGCGAAGAGGGCGGCGACGGTGAGGCCGTGAGCGAAGAGCATGAGCGACATGCCACCGAGGCCGAGCTGGTTCAGGGCGACAAACCCGAGGAAGGCGTAGCCCATGTGCATGACGCTCGAGTAGCCGAGCATGAGGTCGAGGCGTTTTTGCGCGATGGTGACGAAACCGACGTAGAGGATGTTGCCGAGGAGCAGGACGAGGACGAGGTGGGCGAATTGCTGGATTTCCTCGGGGAAGATGGGAACGGCAAGGCGGAGGAGTCCGTAGAGTCCGAATTTTTTCAGCACGCCGGCGTGGAGCATGGCGGCGGGGGCGGGGGCGGACGCGTAGGCTTCGGGCGCCCAGGTGTGGAAGGGGAAGAGGGCGATGAGGATGCCGAAGCCGAAGAGGATGAGCAAGTAGACGACCGGTCCGGGGGCGAGGATGCCGGCGTAGCCGAGTTGCTGGAGGAGGCGGATATCGAGGGTGCGGAGACCTTCGGGCACAGCGAGCCAGAGGCCGATGAGTCCGAGGAGAAGAATGAAACTGCCCAAGGCGAGGTAGATGGTGACCTTCCACGCGATGCGCTGGCGTTCGCCCGAGCCCCAGATGCCGATGAGGAGGAAGGTGGGGATGAGGGCGAGTTCGTGGAAGGCGTAGAAGAAAAAGAGATCGATCGAGGCGAACGCGCCGATGGCGCCGGCGGAAATGAAAAGGAGGCACGCGTAGAACATGCCGGGGGATTTTTCGACCATCGGCGTGACCCAGACGGCAGCGAAGGTGACGAGTGTGGCGAGGAGGAGGAGGACCATGCTCAGTCCGTCCGCGCCGAGCGAGAAGCTGATGCCGTAGGCGGGGAAGAGGGCGTTTTCGCTGACGAATTGGAAGCCGCCGATTTCGAGGTTGTAGGACGCGAGGAGGTAGAGACTGAGGAGGAGGTTCGCTCCGGCGCCGAAGAGCGAGATGCGGCGCGGCGCGGCGCCCGCCATGCAGAACGCGGCGGTGACCAGCGGGATGAGGATGAGGGAAAGCAGCGGGCTCATCAGCGGAAGACGAGGAAGTAGAGAACCAGCAGGACGCCGGCGCCGAAGAAGAAGGCGTAGGCTTGCAGGTTGCCGAGTTGGAGGAGGCGCAGGATGTAGCCGGTGGCCCAGACGGTGCGGGCACTGCCGGTGACGATGAGTCCGTCAATGATCCAACGGTCGAACCATGAACCGAGCACGGCGAGTCCGCCTTGCCCGCGAGCGACGAGCCAGTTGTAGAAATTGTCGATGTAAAGGCGGTTGGCGAAGAGCGGGATGCGGACGGGGTCCTTGGCGGGTCCGCGGAGGTAAAGCAGCGCGGCGAGGACGGCGCCGGCGGCGAGGAAGCCGAGGACGATTTTGTGCGCGATGGCCGGCGCTTCGGCGTAGGGAATGTCGAAGAAGTGGCCGATGAACCACGGGTAGCCGGCAATGACCGCGGGGATGGCGAGGATGACCAGCGGGAGGGTCATGACGAGCGGGGATTCTTTGGCGTGTGCCGCGTGGTCGGCGCGCGGTTTGCCGAGGAAGACGACCATGAGGAGACGGAAGGTGTAGAGGGCGGTGAGGAGGACGGCGCCGGCGGTGATCCAGAAACCGGTGCGGTTGTTGAGCCAGGCCCACTCGATGATGTTGTCCTTGCTGAACGACCCGCTGAAGAACGGCACGCCAGCCAGGGCCAGTCCGCCGGCCAGCATGCAGAGCGCGGTGATGGGCATGCGGGTGAGGAGTCCGCCCATCTTCCAGATGTCCTGCTCGTGGTGCAGGGCGATGATGACCGAACCCGCGCAGAGGAAGAGGAGGCACTTGAAGAATGCGTGGGTGAAGAGGTGGAACATGGCGACGTCGCCCGTCGCGCCGACGCCGATGCCGACGACCATGTAGCCGAGTTGCGAGATGGTGGAGTAGGCGAGGATGCGTTTGATGTCGTCCTGCTGGATGGCCATGAGTCCGGCGGCGAAGCAGGTGACGGCGCCGATCCACATGATGACCTCGCGGACAACGTCCGGGGCGGCGAGAAGGATGGGAAAGATGCGGGCCAGCATGTAGACGCCGGCGGCGACCATGGTGGCGGCGTGGAGGAGGGAGGAGACCGGGGTCGGGCCTTCCATCGAGTTGGGCAGCCAAACGTGGAGCGGCATTTGCGCGGACTTGCCGATGGTGCCGCAGAAAACAAGGAGGCAGGCGGCGGTGAGGTAGCCCGGGTGGAGGGTAAGGGCGCCGAGGTTTTCCTCGATGCCGACGAACATGATCGAGCCGGTGGCCAGCCAGAGCATGAGGATGCCGAGCATGAAGCCGAAGTCGCCGACCCGGTTGACGGTGAAAGCCTGCTTGGCGGCGTCGGCGGCAGAATCCTTGCGGAAGTAATGTCCGATGAGCAGGTAGGAACTGACTCCGACCAGTTCCCAGAAGATGAACATCATGACGAAGTTGTCGGCCAGGACGATGCCGAGCATGGAGAAGAGAAAGAGACTGAGGGACGCGTAGTAGCGCGGGATACCTTCGTCGCCGCGCATGTAGCCGGCGGAGTAAATGAAAACGAGCGTGGCGATCGTCGTGACGACGACGAGCATGACGCGGCTGAGGTTATCGAGAATGATGCCGATGGGGACGGCGAAGACGCCGGGGACTTCGATCCAGTTGATTTGCGTGGTGACGGCGAGGGAGGGATCGAGGAAGACTTTCCAGCTGAGGAAGCAGGTCAGCGCGACGGTGGCGATGCCCACGGCGCCGGCGGCGACGTTGCGGCGCGGGAGGACGAAGAGGATGAACGCGGCCGCGACGAGCGGGGCGAAGAGGATGATCCAAGGATAAAGTTGCGGGTCCATCGCGTCGTCAGAATTTCAAGCGGTCGAGATCCTCGACGTGGGTGGTTTGCCGCAGACGGTAAAGGGCGACGATGATGGCCAGACCGACAGCCACCTCGGCGGCAGCGACGGTGATGATGAAAAAGACGAGGACTTGGGCGTTGTAGTCGGGGAGCCCGAAGGCGGTCACGCCGTGGCGGGCGAAGGCGACGAGGGAGAGGTTGGCGGCGTTGAGCATGAGCTCGAGGCCCATGAAGATGACCAGGAGATTGCGGCGCAGAAGAACGCCGGCGAGGCCGATGGAGAAGAGGAGTCCGCTGACCAGAAGGTAATCGCCGAGGGTGGGCATGGTCTTAGCGCAGGCTGCGGCGGCTGAGGAGGACGACGCCGACGGTGGCGACGAGGAGGAGGACGCCGATGATTTGGAAGGGCAGGTTGAAGTTGCCGAAGAGGGTCATGCCGACGTCGTAAGCGTCGGAGTAGCCGGTGCGGGCGAGGGCGGGGAATTGGTCGGCCCCGCTCGGCAGGGATTTGATGACCTGCACGATGAGGACGACGAAACCGCCGAGCACGGCGAGGCCGCCGGCCAGGGCGGCGATGTTCAATTTGCGGCGCGCCTCGGCCTTGAGGTCGAGGAGCATGATGATGAAAAGGAAGAGCACCATGACCGCGCCGGCGTAGACAAGGATCTGGATGATGCCGATGAAGTAGGCGTCGAGGGTGACGAAGAGGGCGGCGAGGGCGAGGAAGGAGAGCACGAGGCTCATCGCGCTGTTGACCGGATTGCGGAAGAGGACCACGGCCGCGGCCGAGGCGAGCATCAGCACGGAAAAGACCCAGAACAGGATGGTGAGCATGCGGTGGTTTGCGCCGGGGGCGCTTGATGCGCCGCTTTTTCAGGCCGGAAGCCGGCAGCTTAGGAGGCGTGCGGGCCTCTTTCGATCACTTTTTTTCGTTCCACTTGTGGACGAGGCCGTGCATGACGCCGCCCAGTTCGTAGAGCTTGTGCTTGTCGTGGACCATTTCGGCGCGGGAGAGGCCTGTGATCGAGTAGTCCTTGCGCAGGAAGATGGCCTGCTCGGGGCAAACCTCCTCGCAGAGTCCGCAGTAGATGCAGCGGATCATATCGATGTCGAATTTCTCGGGGAATTTTTCCACCTTGGCCCAGACGCTGTCGCCCGGGAGTTCGCCGGGTTTGATGGCGATGGCGCGGGGCGGGCAGATGAATTCGCAGAGCTGGCAGGCCACGCAGCGTTCGCGCCCGTGCTCGTCGCGCACGAGGGTCGGCGCGCCGCGATACCATTCGGGCATGGCGCTGTCCCACTTCTGCTCGGGATACTGCATGGTGACGTGTGTGCGCCCGAAGACCATCTTGACGAAGTGTTTGATGGTGATCCACAGGCCGCCGAGGAGCGCGGGGAAGTAGGTGCGCTCAAGGAGATTGAGTTTCGGACGTTGGACGACGGTGGCCATGTCAGGATTTGAGGTAAGCGAGGATGCCGGCGGTGATGAAGATGTTGACCAGCGCCACTTCGAAGAAAACATACCAGCCGAGTTTCATCAACTGGTCGAAGCGGAAACGCGGGAGGGTCCAGCGGACCCAGAGGAAGAAAAAGATGATCGCGGCGACTTTGGCGAAGAACGTGCCGATGTTGACCAGTCCCCAGAACCAGCCCTGCGAGCCGTCCGGGACAAAGGGAAGGCTCCAGCCGCCGAGGAAGAGGGTTACGATGACGCCGGCGCCGGCGATCATGGCGGCGTATTCGCCGAGGAAGAAGAGGGCGAAGCGCATCGACGAGTATTCCGTGTGGTAGCCGCCGACGAGTTCCTGTTCGGCCTCGGGCAGGTCGAAGGGAACACGGTTGGTTTCGGCGAACATGGCGATCATGAAAACTACGAACGAAATGACCATGGGGATCCAGAGGAGCGTTTTTTCCAAGCTAAGCCCGAACATGGCGCCGCTCTCGGTGGTGACTTCCAACAAGCCGGCGCCGCTGTGGAACCACGCGGGGAAGACCATCCAGCCGTTGTCCACTTGGTATTGCACGATCTCGCCGAGGTTGAGCGTGCCAGTGATCATGAAGACGGGGATGACGGAGAGCCCGAGGGCGAGTTCGTAGGAAATCATCTGCGAACTCGAGCGGATGCCGCCGAGGAAGGGGTATTTTGAATTCGAGGCCCAGCCCGCGAGGACGATGCCGTAGACGCCCAGCGAGGAGACGGCGAAGACCCAGAGGATGCCGATGTTGAGGTCGGCGATGACCATGGGAACGCCGAAGAGGGTGCTGCCGAAGGGCAGGACGGCCAGCACGAGGATGGCCGGCACCATGGCGAGGCTGGGCGCAATGCTGAAATAGAATTTGTTCACCCCGGCGGGGACGAAGTTCTCCTTGAGCAGGAGCTTCACGCCGTCGGCGATCGGTTGGATGAGCCCGGCCCAGCCCACGCGGTTCGGTCCGACGCGATCCTGGATAAACGCGCTGACTTTGCGTTCGGCCCAGACGGAGTAGGCCACCATGGTGAGGACGATGCCCATGATGACCACGGTCTTGAGGACGGAGGTCCAGACGAGCAGGGGCTCGGGTTGGAGCAGGAATTCGAGGCCGGGCATGGATGCGAAGAGCGGCAGAGGTGCCAAACGATCAGTTAAGTGCGCGCGCGGTTTGTCTTCAATCCCAAAGCGTCGTGGTGGGCTTGACGGGCGCGGCGGGCCGCACTTGCATGAGGTCATGTGGCTGGATGTCCTGCGCGCGGTGCTTTATGGGCTGTTGGTGCTCATGCTGGCGGGCATCGCCTTTGTCGGTGGCGTTTTTGTCGCCAAGAAAACCGCCAAAGAACCGTTTGTTCCGGTGGTGGAAGAGGTGGCGCCGGAAAAGCGGAAGATGGCCCGGGATTTGATCGAGGTCGCCTTGGCGGAGCGCTTCGCGGGGCGGCACCGCGAGGCTCTGGATTACTTGCAGCAGGCGCGGGAGCAGGATGCCGCCTTGCGCGGTTTGAACTACCAATTCGCCCTGACGCACTTGGACCTGCGCGACTTCGAAGCAGCGCGGTCGGCGGCGCGGGCCTCACTCGCGAAGGACGAAGAAACCAGCAATGCGCACGCCCTGCTCGCCCTGATCGCGCTGGAACAGGCGCGCGCGGAAGGTTCCGCGGACGCCGTGCGCGAGGAGGTGCTCGAAAGCATCGGCCAGTTCGCGGGAAACCGACCCTCTCAATCCCATGCCCCATTACGTGGTGGCGGAGTTTTACCGCTTCGCGGGGCAACCGGAATTGGCCGTGGAAGCCTACCGGCGGGCGCTCGAGCGGGTTTCGAAAAGCGATAGCATCATGGTTTCGACCGTGAAGGCCGGTCTGGCCGGCTTGCGGCTCCATCACGAGGCGGACTCGCCGCCGCTCAAGCTCCAGTCGATCAACGGGATATACCCGCCGGAGCAGCTATTTTTCGGGGCGGCGGACGCCCTCTTGCGCGGGGACCAAGCCGCGGCGGCGGACTACTTGGAGCAGGCTCGAGAGCGCCTCCCGGAGGCACTTTTCGAGGCGCTCATGCAAGATTCTTTCTTCCAAGATTACCTTCCCGATGGTATTGTCACCCTCCCGTCTTCGGACGTTCCCCAGCCATGAAACGCCCCGTTTGCCTCGCCCTTGTCTGCGCCCTGATGGGTGCGTTGTCGGTCGACCGGGTGCGCGCCGGTGAGGACGAAATGGTCTTCACTGCGGACCTGCCCTTCGACGCTTCGCAGGCCCTTCCTTCGTGGATGCACGGGGCGCCGGTCATCGCGCCGGGCAGCGTCGCGCGTCTGGCTTTCCATTTGTCGCCGCCGACCAACCGCGATCTCCTCATGCATCTCGTCTTCGACGAGGCAGAAGGCGGTGGTTTGCGCGTGGAATGGCAACGCGACGGGCAGAGCACGACCGAGGTCATTGCGGAGAATCTCGGCGACGGTATTGGCGTGCCGAACCAGCGGCACTTGCTCATCAGTGCCTCGCGACTCGGCGGCAACGGCACGCTTTTGCTCCAAGGTGTAGCCGACCTCCACGTGAACCGTATTCGTTTCGAGTGGGTGGCCGAGCGCACCATGCTGTCCTCTTCGACCCGCTATGTGCCGGTCGTGGTGACGGCCTCGCGTCTCACTTTGGCCGAGGCGGACGTGGATGGCGGACCGCGTCCGGTCCTGCAGGACGAGTGGCGTGACCGGGTGGTGCGGGCGGCGTTGACCGAGGGACCCGAGCCGATGACGCCGGCTTTGGAGTTGGTCGCCGAGTTGGAGCAGATTTCCAATATGGCGCGATTCGAGGCTTCGGTCGCCGGGGTTTATCTCGATCAGGAGGTTTGGTTGGTGGTGAACAACCACGAGGTCGGTCCGTTGGCCATCGACGTGCCTACCTTGGAGGACCCCGGGCATTTGGGCCAGCCGGGCCGCGAGCTGCAATTCGCCGGTTGGCGGCGCGCCACGGCGCATATACCGGCCGCCCTGCTTTTGCCGGGCGATAACTCCCTGCTCTTGGAACTGCGCTCGCCGGCCAACGCGAATTACCGCAACCGCACTTTCATCCGCGAGGCGGTGCTGGAACTTTCTTATCCCCCCGAGCCGCGTGAGCCGGATCTCACTCTTCCGGTGACGGACCTGCCCGAAGAGGAGCCTTCCATCGAGAAAGAGCCGCCCTTGCCGCCAGTCTCGGGCGCGCCCAGCCCGGCCGAGCAGTTGCAGACTTTCTGGGGCACCGGGAGCGCGCTCTGACCGACGCCGGAGCTTTTTTCCGGATTGCGCGGTTAAGAAAAGCGATCACTGCAACGTTGATTGATGGAAGCCCCTCGGTGTCGCTCCGGTTTCCATCGCGCAAGGGACTTTGACAACCCGATAGCGTGCAAGCATCTTCTTACGACTATGAGATTCAATCCGCGGAAAATCCGGCGCCCGGCCGGTTACACATTGTTCGAGATCATGCTCGTGCTCGGCATCATCGCGGTGCTGGTCGGTTCGGCGATCTACCTGCTGGTCGGCAACATCGACGTGGCCCGGCAGAGCCGTGTGGACGCGGACTTCCAAGCCATCAGCACGCAGTTGCGCACTTACGAAATGCAGAACATGCGCATGCCCACGAGCGCGCAGGGGCTCGAGGCTTTGGTCCGGCGGCCGAGCGCCGAACCGGCGCCGCGGCGTTGGATCCAATTGATGGAACGCGTCCCGCTCGATCCTTGGGGCGAGCCGTATATTTACCGCAATCCGGGCAAACTCAACCCGCGCGGTTTCGATCTCGTGTCCAAGGGGCCGGATCGCCAGGAAGGCGGCGGCGACGACATCACCAACCAGTCGTCTGCCGAATAATCTCCCGGGCCTGGCCGCCCATGATCACGAGGATGGCATCCGGGGCCGCACGCCGTCGGTCGGGGGGTTACACCCTGCTGGAGATCGCCTTGGTGGTGGCGATCATCGTGCTGATCATCGGCGCGGCGGTTCCGCTGACTTCCGGGTTCACCCGCGAGCAACGCCTGCGCGATGTGGTGCGGGAATTGCTCGTCTATGCCAAGACAGCGCGGTCCGATGCGATGACCACGGGGCGGGCCGCCGAGGTGGTTTTCGCCAAGAACGGCTTCGCCCTGCGCCGCCCCGGCGAAGCGGAGGCGGGCGACTCTTTCAAGATGCCCCGCGGCATGCGCTACGTGCTGGAACCGTTCGGTGCCGAGAAAGCGGTCAGACCCGACGGCCAGCGCTGGATTTTCCAGCCGACCGGCATGTGCGAACCGATCACTGTGCGGGTCGAGGAGGACGAGGCGTGGATGCAGGTCACCTTCGATGCTTTGACCGCGGGCATCGCCGACGAGAGCTACTACATCCCATGAAACGCGGCGGCTTCACCCTCCTCGAGGTCCTTGTCGCCTTGGGCATGTTCGTCCTCGCGGTCGGCGGACTGGCCTTCGCCCTGGACCGCGCTTTCGCGGCCAACAATTACATGCGGCGCGACGAGGAGATCCGGCAGCAGATCGAATCGCTGCTCGACGAATCCATGGCCCTGCCGGTGGCCGTCCTCGAGCAGGGCCGGGAGGCCGGGCCCGATGTCCTCGGGGTCAAATATTATGTCACGGCCGAGCCGACCTTCGAATTCCGCAACAAGGACGACGAAGAGTTGACGGGACTCTGGCGCGTGACCGTGCGCGCCGAGTGGACCGAACAGCGCGAGAAGCAGGAGTGGCGGGAAAGCCACCTGCGCTACCAGCCATGAGGCGGTCTATGACAAAATGCCGGCGCGCCGGCTTCACGCTCTTCGAGATGATCGTGGTCATCATGATTTTCGTCCTCATGGCCGGCGGCATCTACGCCACGGTCAGCGCGGCGGTGCAGGCTTCGGCCATGCTGTCGGAGGAAAATCTGCGCACGCAGCGGCTCAATGCCTTCGTCAGCCTGCTGCGCCGCACGTTCCACAACCTGCCGGCCACGGGCCGCCTTTCGGGGGGAGTGGGGACGGATGGCGAGGGTCTTCCGCAGATCGTCCTGCGCGACGCGCCCGGCGTCTTCGCCTGGGGCACGGGCGGACCGGCGGCCGGAACGGTCGTGCTGGCGGCGCGGCCGCGGTTGGGCGGCGGGCGCGAGTTCAGCCTCATGCTGCTGCCGTCGTCGCTCGGCGAACTCGAGCGCCGTGATGCCCTGCAAAGCGGAAGTTGGCTGCGCTTGGTGCCGGACTTGCGCTCCGCCCGCTGGAGGTTCTTCGATCCGAGCCAACAGGATTGGGTCGAGGAGTGGCCGGAGGGCGGGGAGCGGCCGCCGCTCGTGGAGTTGAGTCTGACCCTCCTCGGCGATGACATTCCGCGCAGCTACGTTTTCTGGCTTCCGCCGGTCAAGGAAGGTGCAGCGTTGCCGGGACAGGAAACGCAACCGGGAGTCGACGTCGACTTGCAGACCGGGGAGGTGCTACAGCCTTGAGAACGGCACGGGACAACCGGGATGCCGCGGCGCTCCTCCTTGTGTTGTGGGCCATTGCCGTCCTGTCTTTTGCCGTGCTTTGGGTCGCCGACCTGGTCGGTATCGAACTCGAGTCCGGTTCGGCCGATGCCAAGCGCCTGGCCGCGCGCCAGATCGCGTTGAGCGGCGTGGCGCTGGCCATGCATCCGCGGGTCACGCGCGAGGATGTCGCGTTGCTCAACCAGGATCTGGCCGACGGGAGCAAGTTGCGCGTGCGCATCCGCGGCGAAGGGGCACGTTTCAACATCAACCGGCTTCTCGCCGAGCAGGACCGTGTCACGTTGAAGAATCTTTTTCTCCTGTGGGGATTGAACAACGACGAGGCCGACGTGCTCTTCGACCGCCTGACCGACTGGGTCGACAACGACGCGGGCCGGCAACTCAATGGCGCAGAGAGTGCGGAATACGAAGCGATCGGCATCGTGGACGCCCCCGCCAACCGCCCGTTCCGCTCGGTGGACGAAATGGGCCGCGTCATGGGCATGGAAGTGCTGGCCGAGCGCAACCCGGCGTGGCGCGAGGGTTTCACCGTCTTCGGCGACGGCTTGATCGACGTCAACGAGGCGGAGGCCGATGTGTTGCAGGCCGCGACCGGTCTGACCCCCGAGATGGTGCAAGACATCCTGCGCTTGCGCCGCGGGGGGGACGAAATCGAGCCGTCGGAAGATGACGTGCGCTTTGAAAGTATCGATCAACTGGGAGGCTGGCTCCAGTCCTCCAGCCTTCCGCCCGACCGGGTGGCCGCCCGGCTGACCACGGAGAGCACGGTCAAAAGAATTGATAGCCGCGGCATGGTGGACGACTGTGAAGTCCGGATCTCCGTCGTGACTGCTTCCGGCGGCGACGGCGGCCAGCCCACTGATTATTTGTTATGGGAGGAAAGATAGAAAAATCCCGCGCGGCGCGTCGTGGCGCGATCTTTCGTCCTGTCGCCGAGGGGTGGCAAAAATGGCAGGAGGGCGAAGGGGGAACGTGGACGCCCGCGGGTGAAGCGGCTGAATTGGCGGACTTGTCGCCCGCGCCCGGAGCCCTCATTGCCGTTCCGGTGCGCCGCGCTTTTTCCCTCGCGGTCTGGGTGCCCGGGGAGGATCCGTCGATCTTCGGCGATCTGGTTTTTACGCAACTCGAATTGCGCGGCCTGGCCGGCCGGAGCCGCGAGGCGACGTCGTTTGCCTGGCGGGAGATCGCGCGGGAGGGCGACGAAGCTTTGCTTCACGCGGTGATTCTGCCGTCGCACTTGGCACCCCGCTACTGGCATGGAGAGGTGACCGATTACGCGGTCTCCCCGGCCTGTCTGCCGCTCCCGGCCGACACGGTGAGTATCTGGCAGGAGGAGGGGGGGTGGGTCGCGGCTGTGACGCGGGACAAGGAACTTTTGCACTTCCAACCGCTCACCGAGCACGCCCCCGATGCCGCCATGGCGCTCGAGGTGTGGATGATGTTGGCGCCGCTGGAGGCCGGGCGCATGTTGGGTGCGGGCACCTCCGTGCTGGTCTTCCACGAGGGCCCGGAATCTCCCGATCTGGACGACTGGCGGAATGCGGGAGGTTTGCCGGTCGAGACGCGCCCGCTGCCGCCGCCGGTCCGTCCGGACCGACCGCTGGACTGCGTGCCCCTTCCGGTGCGCGATGTCCAGACAGCCAAGGTCGCTTCGGCCCGCCGTCAGCGCCTCGCCTTGATCGCGGCTGCTGTCTACTTCCTCATCGTTCTCGGGTTGGCCGCCAACACTCTGCGTTTGCATTGGCAGGCACGTTCGCTGCAGGCCGATATCGATCGCGATGCCGACGCGGTGACCGCCACCAAGGAAGCCATGCAGCGCTGGAACTCCCTCGACGCGGCGTTGGACCCGGCGGGTTACCCGCTGGAGATTCTTTTCCAGACGGCCAAGTTGCTCCCGCCCGAGGGCGTGCGTCTCACGCTCTTCGAAACGAACCTCGGGCGCGTCATCATCCAAGGCGAAGCCAAGGATTTCACCGCCGCCCAGCTTTACATGGACGCGGTGAAGAAAAGCAAAGCGCTGTCGGGCTACATTTGGACGGCGGAAAATCCAAAGTCTTTGCCCAACCGCAGCGCCCGCTTCCAAATCGATGGCGTGCGCGAAGGGTTCGGTGCCGGGGAAGAGGAAGGAGGTTTCGATGAGAGCGCTGACGGCTAAAGAACGTAAACTCCTCTTTTTCCTGCTGGGGGCGATCTTTCTCCTCCTCAACGTGGTCGGCTTGCGCGCTTTCCTCAACCGCCAGCAACTTCTCGAATCCAACATCGCGCAACTGCGCGCGCAACTCGAGGAGCATCGCGGGATCTTGTCGGACCGCGCTTACTGGGAGGAACGCCGCGCCTGGTTGGAAGCCAACCAGCCGACGGACGATGTCGACACGGTGGAAGACGACACGAAGTTCACCCAGTTCGTCGAAACCAGCGCAAAAAACAACGGGCTCGAATACACGCGCCGGGGCGGCGGACCCATGCCTCAGCGCGGATCCATCGCCGAGGTTTATGACTCGTCGACCGTCAAAGGACCGATGGAAGCGGTCGTCAAGTGGTTGTCCGAACTGCAAAAACCGAAGGACTTTCGCGTCATCAAGCAGCTGCGGATCAAGAGCGGCGAGCCGCCCGAAATTGTCTGCGATGTGGAAGTCGCCCGCTGGTATCGTCCCGCGAGTGCGGAAGGGGGGGTGCCGTGAAAATTCTCCCCATGCTGCTGCTGCTGCTCGCCGGGTCAGCCGGCGTCCTGTTCGCGGAGGAGGAATCCCCGGCCGCGGCGGATCTCCTGGTCGTTCCCGAGGTCTCCGACCGTCCCGTCGAACCGGCGGGAGGCGGCGCCGGACCGGATCCGTCTCCGGTCCCTGAGACCGGCGAACCACCGACCGCAGTTCCCGAGGAAACGTCCGTGGCGCCCGCGGAGGAAGCGGGAGCCGACGAGATCGTGCCCGCCCCTTTTCCCCTTTCTCGTTACGAGGACCTCTGGAAGAAGTCCCCCTTCCAGCTCGAGTCGACGGCGCCGCCGGTTGAGTCGGCGGGTTTGGCCCAGCGCTACGCCCTGACCGGCATCGCGGAAATCAGCGGCGAGCCGATCGCCTTTGTCATGGAACGTGCCACCCAGCAACGCATGATGGTGCGCAAGAACGGTGGCGGCAGCAGCGACCTCTCGCTGGTGCAGGTTGATGTCGCGGACAAGAAATACGATGAGTCCACCGTGACCCTTCGCCAAGGCGCGGAGGTTGGTGTGGTGAAATTCGACGCAGGGCCGGCCATGCCCGCTCCGACCATGGCTTCGCCCATGGCCCAAACGGCGAGGCCGCCGCAGGTCCAGCCGGGCAGACCGGCGATGCAAGTCCCCGGCGTGCCGGCATCACCGCCTCAGCCCCAGATTCCCGGCCAACCGGGAGCCACGGCCGCCGTTCCCGGTCAGACGGCGCCCGGCATCGTTCCACCTGTTCCGGGTCCCGGAATTCCCCAGAACGGACAGGTCCAGCAGCCGGGTCAGCCGCAAATGCCTCCCCCGCGGGTGATCCGTCGGCGGGCGATTGTTCCAGCCGCGCCTTGAGAATCCACGTTTACCTGCTCTAATTTCCCACCGTGAAGGCCCCATCGCTTCTCTTTTCCATCCTCGCTGTTCTGGCCATTGCCCTTTTCGCAGTCGGCACGGTTCCGGCCCAGCAGGATCCGGCGCCTGCACCGCCCGCACCCGCCGCGGACCCTCAGCCTGCCGCCCAAGCTCCTCTGCCCCCGACTGTGCCTCCGGCAACCCCCGCTCCCTCCCCGCAATCCGTGCCGGAAAGAACCGTCCGCCTCACCTTCCCCAACGCTTCGATCAACGACATTCTCAGTCTCTACGAGGAACTCACCAAGCAGCGCCTGATTCGGGACTCCGCGCTGGCCCAAGGCGCTCCCTTGACCATTGTCGTTCCCGGCGAAATTCCGGAAAGCGAGGCCGTCCGCCTTATCGAGGCCTCCCTGCTCCTCAACGGCTACACCTTTGTCCCGGTGGACGAGAAAACCAAAAAGATCCTCGGTCCCTCGAAGTTCCCGCGTTCGGAAGGCATCCCGATCTATTCCACGCCCTACACCTTGCCGGCCAGCGACCAAGTGGTGAGCTATTTCATGAAGCTCAACTACCTCGCCCCCGAGCAGGCGGCGCAATTGTTCCAGACCTTCGTCAGCCCCCCCAAGCCCTACACTTCGTTCACCCCCGTGCCGAATGTGCAAGCGGTGCTCATCACCGAGAACGTGCCGGTCATCGAGAAACTCATCGCCTTGCAGGCCATGGTGGACGTGCCCCCCGCGCAGGTCGTGACCGAATTTGTCACCCTCAAGCGCGCCGATGCCGAGAAAGTCGTGGAGGTCTTGCAAAGCCTCACCGAGCAACGCGAGGAAGGTGGCGCTCCCCGGGCCCCCGGCCAACCGCCGGCCCAACCCGGACAAGCCCAGACCGATGCGCAGGGTCAGGTCATCCAAGCCGCACTCGCCACCACGGGCGGAGGCCAATTCGAATCCAACCTCGTGGTCGGCGAAACCCAACTTGTGGCCGACCCGCGCACCAATCGCATCCTCGTCGTCACGCGTCCGGTCAACCTTCCTTACATCAAGAAACTCATTGCCGAACTCGATGCTCCCGTGTCGCTCGATTCCGTGCTGGAACGTCCGCTCAAGTTTGTTTCCGCCGTGGATGTTCTCCCGGTCCTCAGCGATCTGCTGGCCGACGGGGATACGGAAGGCGGCGGCGTCAGCGGTGGACGCGGGGGCGGCGACCGCGCTGTCATTGACAGCGGCGCCGGCACGGGTCAGGGGATCGGCTCCGACGGCGGACTCTCCACCGGCGGGGGGCTCAGCCGTCCCGACCGCATCCGCGAACCGACCGAAGACGGCGCGCCCGAATCGATCATCGTCGGCAAGACCAAGATCATCGCCGACAAGAGTGCGAACACCATCATTGTCATAGGTCCGCCCGACAGCCGCCAGCGGGCCGCCCAGATTCTCGACATGCTCGACGTGCGTCCCCGCCAGGTCTACATCGCCGCGGTCATCGGCGAGCTCAACCTGTCCGACGAAATGGAGTTCGGCTTCAGCTACTTCCTGCGCTATGTCAACAACGGCGCCGGCACCGGACTGGCCGGATCGCTGATCAACCCCCTCAGCCTCGACCCGGGCAACGTTCTCTCCGGGGAGAATCTCCCCACGCCCGGCGACCTGATCCGGCCGCAATTGTTCCAGGCGCTGCAGGGGCTGACGGTCTACGGCAGCATTGCCGATGCCGTCGATGTCTACGCCCGCGCCCTCGAGCAGACCGGCAAATTCAAAGTTCTCTCCCGTCCTGTCGTCTACACCTCGAACAACAAGAAGGCCGTGATCAGCTCCGGCCAGCAGGTGCCGTTCGTCAGCAGCACGCTCGCCTCGTCGACCATCACCACGCAGAACACCACGGGGATCACCTCGAACATCACCTACAAAGACGTCCTGCTCAAACTCGAGGTCCTTCCGCTGATCAACGCCAACAAGGACGTCACGCTGGTCATCGTGCAGACGAAGAATGACGTGCTGCGTTTCGAAAATCTCGGCGGCAACCAGACGCCCATCATCGGCTCGCAGGAACTGACGACCACGGTCACCGTGCCCAATGGCGGCACCGTGGTCCTCGGCGGTCTCATCGTCGAGCGCATGGAGACCGGGGATTCCGGCATCCCCTTCATCATGCGCATTCCGGTGCTCGGTTACCTCTTCAAGCAAACCTCGCGCAAAGTGCAGCGGCAGGAACTTCTCGTCCTCCTGCAGCCGACCGTGGTGGAGAACGACGCCGAACTGGCCCAGGCCAGCTGGCAGGAGCGCTACCGCAGCAAAGTCGGCGACGAGGCCTATGCCGAAGCCGCCCCGCCCGCCTTCGCCAATACGCCGGTGGTTTTCGACGCGCAGGAACTCGAGCCCGACAGCGACGTGCGCAAACCGCGCGATCCATTGCGCCCGGCCGGCTGGGACTACGAGGAATACGCTCCCGAAAACACGCAGCGTCCGACCAAAAAGCAGAAAGTCAGCGCCCCGCAATAGGCGCCGTTCGTCATGGCCTTGATACCCGAACTGGTCGAAATGGCCGCGCGGCACGGGGCGCCGGACCGCGACAAGGTTTCCGCATCGCTCAACGAGGCGGCCCGCAGCCAATCCTCGATGCTGCGCGCTTTGCTCGACAACGCGGAGATCGACGAGACGGGATTCTACCGCGAGCTGAGCGAAAAATTCCGCGTGCCCTGGGGCGGGGCCGACATCGCCAAAGCCACGCCGGAATTGCGGGGCAAACTTCCGGCCCGCATCGCCCTGCGCTACCAGTTGCTCCCCGTCTCGGCCGAGGACGACCAACTCACCCTGCTCACCTACGATCCCTTCGATTTGCTGGCGCGTCAGGCCGTGGCCGAGGCGGTTCCGCAGCGCGTGCGCTACGAGCTTTACACCCGCAAAGGCATCCTGCCCGCCTTGCGCCAAGTTTATGGCATCGGCGCCGAGACGTTCGAGGAACTCCTCGAAGGGCGCGCCTCCGAGGAGGAACTCGACCAGATGCGCGGCGACGAGGTCAACGTGCTCGACGAGAACGAATCCGAGGAGGCCTCGGTCAAAAAATTCATCAACCAGGTCATCCGCGAGGCCTTGCGCGAACGCGCGACCGACATCCATGTCGAGCCCCTCTCCGACGATCTCCGCGTGCGCTACCGCATCGACGGCGTCCTGCAGGAAGTGCCCGTGCCCGCGCAAATGCGCAAGCTGCAGAGGTCGGTCATCAACATCCTCAAGCTCACCGCCGGCCTCGACCTCGGCGAGGACCGTCGCCCGCAGGATGGTCGCATTTCGCTCGAGTTGGGCGGGCAGCCCATCGACGTGCGTGTCGCTTCCATTCCCACGATCAACGGCGAAAGCATCAGCCTGCGTCTGCTCGGCAAGGAAGTCTTCAGCCTCGAGCGCCTCGGTCTCGACGAGGACTATGCCGGCAAGATCCGCGAACTGCTGGCCATGCCCAACGGCATCATCCTCGTGACCGGCCCCACCGGTTGCGGCAAGTCGACCACGCTTTACACGTTCCTTTCCGGTCTCAACACCCGCGAGCGCCGCATCCTCACCATCGAGGACCCGGTGGAGCACAAATTGCCCGGGGTCAACCAGAGCGCCGTTCAGCCCGACATCGGCAACACCTTCGCCAACCTCCTGCGCAGCTTTCTCCGCGGCGACCCGAATGTCATCATGGTCGGCGAGATGCGCGACTACGAGACGGCCGAGATCGCCATCCGTGCCGCGCTGACCGGCCACTTGGTCTTCAGCACGCTGCACACCAACGACGCCGTGGGCGGCATCACGCGTCTGCTCGACATGGGCGTCGAGCCCTTCCTTGTGGCCAGCGCGGTCCGCGCCTTTCTCGCCCAGCGTCTGGTCCGCCGGCTGTGTCCGGTTTGCAAATCTCCCGCCCAGCCCGGCGACTACGCTCCCGGCTACCTGCGCAGCATCGGCTTTCCGGCGGAATACGAAAACAAGATCCTCCGCGCCACCGGCTGCGAAAGTTGCCGCATGACAGGCTACGAGGGACGCCTCGCCATCATGGAAATCTGCATGGTCACGCCCAAGCTGCAGGAAATGATCACCCAGCGCAAAACGGCCGCCGACCTGCGGCCCGCCGCGGAAAAGGAAGGCATGCGCCCGCTGCGCAAATACGGTTTCGACAAAGTGGCGGCCGGCGAGACGACCATCGAGGAAGTCATGCGCGTGACCACGGCCGACCTCAGCGCCCTCGACGAGTAGCCGGTCATGCCCGTCTTCGAATACCAGGCGCTGCAGGCCGGCGGAGGCAAGACTTCGGGGGAACTCGAAGCGATCAGCCGCCAGGACGCTTTCAGCAAGCTGCGCCAGCAGAACCTCCAACCCTTCAAGCTCGCGGCCAAAGGCGCGGAAGCCGCCGCCGCGGCCAAGGGCGCGGAGGGTCCGGTCTCTAACATCCTGACCCGCCAGCAGGTCCTGCTTTTCACCGAGGAACTCTGCGAATTGCTCGAAGCCGGCCTCAAGCTCGACCGCGCGTTGCAGGTCATCGAGCAACGCCAGGACAAGAGCGCCCTGCGCCACGTGGCGGCCAGCGCGCGCCAGTCGCTGCGCGAAGGCGCGACCTTTTCCGCCGCGCTGCAAAAAGCCAGCCCGAGCTTCAACGAGCTTTACTGCAACATGGTCAAAGCCGGCGAGGCCAGTGGCACGGTCTCGAAGATCCTCAAACGCCAGGTCGAGTTCCTCGCCATGATGGGCGACCTGCAACGCCGCGTGACCAGCGCGCTCATTTACCCTTCGGTCATCTTCGCCGCGGGTATCGCGCTGCTCGTCATCTTCATGACCTTTCTCCTGCCGCAGCTGACTTCGTTGCTCAACAAGACGGGGCAGACATTGCCCCTGGCCACGCGCCTCCTCATCGGCACCAGCGAATTCATGGGCTCCTACTGGTGGGTCATCCTCCTCGTGCTGGCCGCCTCGTTCCTCGCTTTCCGCCACTTCACCAGCAAGGGCGAGGGGCGCGCGTGGTGGGACAAAACCAAGCTGCAGCTTCCGATCTTCGGACCGCTCCTGCGGATGCGTTTCTACGCGCAATTCACCCAGACCCTGTCCACCCTCCTCAACAACGGCGTCTCGCTCATGCAATCCATGCAGCTCATCCGCAACGCCACGCCCAACATCTACCTGCAGGAGATCCTCGAGAAGGTGGCCGACCATGTGCAGGACGGCGCGCAGCTGTCGCGGGCCATCGGACGCACGCAGTTTTTCCCCCCGACCATGATCGATATCGTGCAGGTCGGGGAGACGACCGGCGACCTTGGTGCGGCCCTCGAGCGCAGCGCCAAGAGCTATGACAAACAGCTTTCCGTGGTCATCGAACGCGTCACCGCCCTCATCCAGCCCATGGTCATCCTCATGGTCGCGCTCTTTGTCGGATTGGTTGCCTATTCCATGATCACCGGTATCATGCAGACCGTTTCGGGACTCCCGAAACGTTGATGAACGCCCCCGCCCCCGCCCGTCTCGCCGCGCTGCTGGTCGCGGCCGTTCTTTTGCCCGGCTGCGCCCTGGTCGAGGACTTCCGCCAGCGCGGGGACAAAGGAAAAGCCGCCAAGCTCAACAAAGCCCATGCCGTCTTCCGCACGCAACCCGGCTGGCGCAAACTGACCTACCGCAACAATGACCTCATGGCCCGCGCCGATGCGCGCAACACCGCGGTGGAAATCGCCCTGCGGGAGCAGCGCGGCCTCCTTTTGGTCGACGGCGCGGTGGCCATGGACTTCCCCGTGGCTACCGGCAAAGCGAGCCACCCGACGCCCAAAGGCTCCTACAAAATCCTCGAGAAAAAGGAAAAGCATGCCTCGAATCTCTACGGCCGCATTGTTTCGGATTCCGGTTCGACCGTGGTCTCCGATGCCGACACCCGCCAGCATGAGGTTCCGGAAGGCGGCCGCTTCGTCGGCGCGCCCATGCCTTACTGGATGCGCATGACCCCCACCGGTGTCGGCATGCACGTGGGCAAAGTGCCGGGCCACCGCACCGCCTCGCACGGTTGCATCCGGCTGAAAAAAGACACGGCCGTGCAACTCTTCTCCATCCTCGACATCGGGTCTCCCGTGACCGTCGATTCCTTCGCCCCCGCCCTCGGCGGACCACTCGGCACCGACAGCGTCGTCGTGGCCGAAGTCACGGCCAAGCCCCGCCCGCGTCCACGCCCCAAACCGCCGGCCCCGCCGGCGCCGGCGACCGCGCAACCCGTGCAGGTCGCGGACAATCAGCCGCAAATCGGTGCGCCCGCCAACGAGGTATCGACCATGCCGGAGTCTACGCCTGCTCCGCCCGAGCCGCAGTAGATGCAGCGGCGCCGTCCCCGCTCAAAAATCTCCCGCCCTCAGCGACTCGAAGGCGCGGCCGAGATGGGTTAGCACGTCGGCCGGGGTCAGCGACTCGACCGATTGGCCGCCGTGCGTCACGGCGATTTCGGCCGCCCGCCCGCAGACCCACGCGCCGATCGACGCGGCGAGGTAGGTATCCGCTCGCTGGCCGAGCAACGCGCTGCATACGCCGGTGAGCACGTCGCCCATGCCGCCGGTGGCCATGCCGGGATGGCCCGTCGTGTTGTAGCGCAAGGGACGTCCCTTCTCGGCGATGACTGTGCGGGCGCCTTTGAGCAGGAGGGTGACCGGATGCCGGTCCGCGAATTCGCGGGCCACTGCCGCGCGGTCTTTGATTTTTTTCCCGGCGAGCAGGCGGGTCATTTCGCCGGGGTGGGGTGTGAGCAGACGCGGACCTTTGGCCTGGTCGAGGTGCTGCAATCCGGCGTGGGCGATGATGGTCAATGCATCGGCATCGACCACCGTCGGGCACGGTGCTTCACGCACGATGCGCAGCGTGCGCGCCTCCGATCCGGTGCCGAGCCCCGGACCGATACCGATGGCGTCGACCGTGAGGGTGAAGACGTCCGTCAGCTGCTTGAACGGCCGCACCATGACCTCGGGCATGACGGTGGTGGCCAGCAGTTCGTAGGCCCCGGGCAGGGCGCCGAGCGAGACGAGTCCGCCCCCACCACGCACCGCCCCCGCAGTGGCGAAGCAGGCCGCGCCGAGCGTGCCGCGGGAACCGGCGAGGATGACGATGCGTCCGCACATGCCTTTGTTCGTGTCGAAAGCGCGCGGCGGCCAGTGGCGGCGCAGCAGCGGCGCGGTGAGCACCTCGGGGCCGCCGGTTTCCTCCGCCACGAAGTCCGGAATCTCCAGCACGGCAAGGCGTCCCACGTGATCGGTCGCCGCATCGGCCACCAGCCCGGTCTTGGCGAAACCGATCGTGGCGGTGAGGTCGGCGGTCACGCATGGATCGCCGGGCGCGCCGCTGTCGGGATCGAGGCCCGAAGGGAAGTCGACCGCCACGGTGTGCGCGCCGGCCTCGCGGCGCAGAGCGTTCATTTCCACGGCCAACGAAGCGAGGGGCTCGCGCAGGGAGCCCCGGGCCCCGAGGCCAACCAGCGCGTCGAGTTGGACCAGCGGACCTTCCTGCGGGACGGATGGCTGGAAGGGGCCGCGCAGCACGGCGGGGCGGAGCAGGTCGAATTTTTCGCGGGCCAGCGGGGCGAGGTCCGCCGGATCGCCGGCGCTGCGTACGAGCACGCGCCAACCGGCGGCGGAGAGATGGCGCGCGGCGACGAAGGCGTCCCCCGCGTTGTGACCTTTGCCGGTGTAGCAGACGAGCAGACCGGGACGCGGATGGAACTGCGTGATGCAGCGCGCCAGCTTGGCACCGGCGGTTTCCATGAGCACGTCGGCTGCGATGCCGCGCGCGATGGTGCGCGCCTCCAAGGCCTGCATGGACTCGCGGGAGAGGATCATGGAGTCGGTCCCGCGCGGCGGATGCTTATTCTTTCTTCGCTTCGGCGTAGCGTTGGGACACGTAATCCCAGTCGACGACATTCCACCACGCATCGACGTAATCGCCGCGGCGGTTCTGGTTCTTGAGATAATAGGCGTGCTCCCAGACATCGAGGCCGAGGAGCGGATGCCCGCCGTTCATCATCGGGTTGTCCTGGTTCGGCGTGGTTTCGATGACCATCTCGCCATCGGGCGTGATGCTCAACCAAGCCCAACCGCTGCCGAAGACTTTCATTGCGGCGGCGCTGAATTCCTTTTTGAACTCTTCGAAGCTGCCGAAATTTTCGTCGATGGCTTTGGCCAGTTCGCCGGAGGGTTGGCCTCCGCCGCCGGGCTTCATCATGAGCCAGAAAAGCGAGTGGTTGGCATGCCCGCCGGCGTTGTTGCGCAGGGCGGTGCGGATGCCTTCCGGCACCTCGTCGAGATGGGCCACGAGGTCCCAGACAGTCATCTTGGAAAGGTCTTCATTGCCCTGCAGGGCCTTGTTGGCGTTTTTCACGTAGGCCGCGTGGTGTTTGTTGTGGTGGATTTCCATCGTCCGGGCGTCGATATGCGGCTCGAGGGCATCGTAGGCGTAGGGCAGGGCGGGCAGCGTGAAGGGACCCGATGGCGCGGTTTCGGAGGCGGCGGCGGTCAAGGCGGCTCCCAGAAGGAGCGCGGCAAGGGCGGAAGGTGTTTTCATCTCGCCATCCAGCCGAACACGGGGCGCGGACGGGTGCAAGATTTCCCGTCAGGTTGACTTGGTCCCGCTGTGCATTACGCTGGCGCGGCAACGCGCGGAATCATGGAAAAAGTCCTTTTTATCTGCACCGGAAACGTCTGCCGCAGTCCGATGGCCGAGGGCCTGCTGCGCCACGCCCTGGGGGACAAGGTCGATGTTTTCTCCGCGGGTCTGGGGGCCGGCCACGGTCAGCCGCCCAGCGCCCACGCCATCGAGGTGCTGCGCCGCGAAGGGATCGACATTTCGGATATCCGGAGCCGTCCGGTCAGTGCGGATTTGCTGCGGGAGGCGGACCATATTTTCACCATGACGCAGGATCACCTTGATATGCTGCTCCTGCTTTTTCCCGAAATGGCCCCGAAGTCGCGCCTGCTGCGCTTCAAGGAGGCAGCCAAAGGGGGGCGCGCGGACGTAAAAGACCCCATAGGAGGGACGCGCGAGACCTACGAACTTTGCAAGGAGGACATCCGAGCCGCCCTGCCTTCCGTCATCGAAATCATCACCGGAACCAAAACATCCATGAACACCACCGTCACCGAGCAGCCTGTCGCCTTCGAACTCTCCGATATTCCCGCCTTGGAATCGACCGACCCCGCCGTCGCCGCGGCCATCCACGACGAGGAACGTCGCCAGTTCGAGAATATCGAGTTGATCGCCTCGGAAAATTTCACCAGCCGCGCCGTGCGCGAGGCACAGGGTTCGGCCCTGACCAACAAATACGCCGAGGGTTATCCGGGACGCCGCTGGTATGGCGGGTGCGAGCATGTCGACGTCGTGGAGAGCCTGGCCATCGAACGGGCCAAGGAGCTTTTCGGGGCGGACCATGCCAACGTGCAACCGCACAGCGGCAGCCAGGCCAACACCGCGGTCTACTTCGCCGCGTTGGAGGTCGGCGACCGCATCCTTACCATGGATCTGGCCCACGGCGGTCACCTCACGCACGGCCACAAGGCGAATTTCTCCGGCAAGCTCTATGACGTTGTGCACTACGGGGTGAACCGCGAGACGGAAACGATCGACTACGATGCGCTGGCCAAGTTGGCGCAGGAGTGCCGCCCGAAAATGATCACTGCCGGCGCCTCGGCCTACCCGCGGATCATCGATTTCGAGCGCATGCGCCGCATTGCCGACGACGCGGGTGCCTTGCTCTTCGTCGACATGGCCCACATCGCGGGCTTGGTGGCCGGCGGCGCGCACCCCAGCCCGGTGCCCTATGCCGATTTCGTCACCAGCACGACGCACAAGAGCCTGCGTGGACCGCGCTCCGGGGTCATTCTCTGCAAGGCGGACTATGCCAAGAAGATCGACGCACTCGTCTTCCCCGGCGTGCAGGGTGGACCTCTCATGCACGTCATCGCAGCCAAGGCCGTCTGTTTCCTCGAGGCCCTGCAGCCGTCCTTCAAAACCTACGCCGCGCAGGTCGTCTCCAACGCCCGCGCGCTGGCCGCCCGCCTCTCCATGCTCGGCTACCGCATCGTCTCCGGCGGCACCGACAACCATGTGCTGCTCGTCGATCTGCGGCCCAAAGGCCTCAACGGCAAGCAGGCCCAGGAAGCTCTCGACTGCGCGGGCATCACGGTGAACAAGAACGCCATCCCGTTCGACACCGAGTCGATCATGAAAACCGGCGGCATCCGCATTGGCACGCCGGCCATGACCACCCGCGGCATGAAGGAGGAGGAGATGATGGAAATCGCCGATCTCATCCACGCTGCGCTGGAAAAAGCCGACGACGCTGCGGCGCTGTCCGCGCTGATGAAGCGCGTGCACGCCTTCACGTCGCGTTTCCCGCTGCCATGACCAAACGCGTCCTCTGCCTCGTGGCCGACGGCGTGGAGGAGTTGGAACTCGTCGCGCCGGTCGACGTGCTGCGGCGCGCGGGTGCGGAGGTCATTCTTGCCGCGGTGGGTGAGGGGGTCTCTGTCACCGGACGCAACAACCTGATGCTGCGGGCCGACAGGACTCTCGGGGAGGTGCGGGCCGGAGATTTCGATCTGCTCCTCATTCCCGGCGGGGCGGCCGTGGCCAAACTTCGTCAGGACGGGCGCGCCGCGGCCCTCGCGAAAAATTTCGTCGAAGCCGGCAAGCCTGTGGCGGCCATCTGCGCCGGCCCGCTGGTGCTCGAGGATGCCGGATTGCTCGAGGGCAAAAGGTTCACCGCGCACTTTTCGGCGGCCAACGAATTGCCCGGCGCCCAAACCGGCGAGCGCGTCGTGGAAGACGGCTTAATTATCACCTCGCGCGGAGCAGGGACCGCGCTCGAATTCGGATTGGCCCTGGTCGACCGGCTCTTCGGCGAAGCCCAGGAAGAAGAAATCGCCCGCGCGATCATGGCCTGAGCCGCAAAGCGGAGGCGGCGTCCCGGCCTTCGGACCACTTTTTTTGCCGAAGCGGGTTGACAGGGGCACGGGACCGTTGTTCTATCCCCTTGTTCCGATTGTCCGCGCCGTTCGTCGCGCTCCCTTTTTCGAGGCGATTCCGGCAGATGGTTGCCAATGTCCGGCGCACAATCCCCAAGAACCAATCAGATAATCTATTTCCATCACCGGGGCCCGGGTCGAAATCCGGGTGCACTTCATGGCCGGTCACAACAAGTGGTCCAAAGTCAAGCGCATCAAAGGCGCGATCGACGCCAAGCGGGGGAAGCTTTTCTCCAAGCTGGCGAAAGAGATCGCCGTTGCCGCGAAGTTGGGTGGTCCGGATCCGGACGCCAACGTGCGGTTGCGGTCCGCGATCGGTCTGGCCCGCACGCAAAATATGCCCAATGACAACATCGAGCGCGCGATCAAGCGCGGCAGCGGCGACTCCGGCGAGGCGGCGCTGGAGGAAGTGATGTATGAAGGCTACGGGGCCGACGGGGTGGCTTTGCTCATCGAGGCGGCCACCGACAACCGCAACCGCACGGCGGCCGACGTGCGCCTGATCTTTTCCAAACACGGCGGTCACCTCGGCGGCGCCGGCAGCGTGGCCCATCTTTTCGCCCGCAAGGGCGAGGTCACCGTGCCCGAGGAAGCGTCCGTGTCCGACCGCCTGCTCGAGCTGGTCATCGAGGCCGATGCCGACGAACTGACCAGCGAGCCGGGCCATCCGCACGTGGTCACGACCGCGCCCGACCGCCTCGCCGCGGTGGCCGAGGCCCTGCGCGCGGCCTCCGTCCCGGTGGAATCGCAGAAACTCGTGTTCGTCCCGCAGACCACGGTGACGGTGACCGACGAGCAGACGGCGGCGCAGGTCCTGCGCCTGCACGACGCGCTCGACGACAACGACGACGTGCTCAACGTCTACTCCAATTTCGAACTCCCGGCCGACGTGCTCGAACGCATTTCCGGCTGCAACTGAACTCCCGATCAAGACCATGGAAGAAACCAAATCCCCTGACACCCCGGCGTTGCCGGTCCACGAACGCGAAGCCGCCCTGCCCGAGCACGGGCGGGAAAAAGCCCTCCCCGAACACCGCTCCCCCGAGGCCCTTCCTTCCGGCGGAGGCGACGGGCAGCGCGAGGGCGGTCGCCGCAACCGCCAGCGCAATTTCCGCCGCGGACGCAACCGCCGTTTCCGCGACGACCGCGGGCCGCGCGGCGGCGGGGGCGACGGTCCGGCCGATGCCGGTGAGCCGCTCGAGGAAGAGCCGTCCGGCGAGCCCGTCTTCGCCGAGGGCATCGTCGAGGTCAGCGGCAAGGGTTTCGGCTTCCTGCGCAACCCCAAACGCAACTTCACCCAGTCGAACAACGACATCTTCGTCACCCCCGAAGTGGTCCGCGCACACAACCTGCGCGACGGCATCTGGATCAAGGGAGAGATCCGCAAGGGCAGCCGCGGCCCGCAGCTTTTCCGCTGCACCGAGATCGAGGGCGAGGATCCGGCCAAGTATGCCAACATCCCGTATTTCGAGGAGTTGACCACGATCAACCCGAATTCGCGCATCAATCTCGAGACCGACCCGGCGCGCTACACCACGCGGGTCATGGACATCATGACACCGATCGGCAAGGGCCAGCGCGGGCTCATCGTGGCGCCCCCGCGCACCGGCAAGACGACGCTCCTGCAACACATTGCCGAGGCCGTGGTGCAAAACCATCCCGAGATGAAGCTCATCATCCTGCTCGTCGACGAGCGTCCGGAGGAAGTGACGGAAATCCGCCGCACTGTCCCGCAGGCCGAATTGATGGCCAGCTCGAACGACAGCGACATCAAGAGCCACACGCGCATCGCCATCCTCGCCATCGAGCGGGCCAAGCGTCTCGTCGAGATGGGCAAGGATGTGTTTGTTCTCATGGATTCGCTGACCCGCATCGGCCGCGCTTTCAACAACGCGACCGGCGGCGGCGGACGCACCATGAGCGGCGGTGTCGATTCGCGCGCGTTGGAAATCCCGCGCAAACTTTTCGCCGCGGCCCGCAACACCGAAGAAGCCGGATCGCTCACCATCATGGCCACCGCGCTCATCGAGACCGGCAGCCGCATGGACGAGCTGATTTTCCAGGAATTCAAAGGCACCGGAAACATGGAGCTCGTCCTCGACCGCAAGGTCAGTGACCAGCGGATTTACCCCGCGGTGGACATTTTCCTCTCCGGCACCCGCCGTGAGGAACTCCTGCTGCCCGAGGAACAACTGCACAAGATCAACGTCATCCGCCGCGGTCTCGCCGGCCACAAGCCCATCGAAGCCATCGAGCGCCTCTTGCACTTTGTGCGCAAATACCCGACCAACGCCGAGATGCTGAAAAGTATCCCGGGATAAGCCGGCCCGATTTTCCCGGTTGCGCCCGTGCGTTTTTGGAGTAGTTTTCCTTTATCAGGCTCTTCCAAACTTCTCGCTCCCCCATGAAAAATCCTCTCCTTGGCGCCGCGGCGTTGCTCTTGCTGTGCGTGCTGCAGCCCGCTGCAGCCCAACAGGTTGTCTTCACACCGCAATTTCCCATGGGGGTCGACTGGAACAATGCCACGCCGGATCAGATCTCCGAGGCCGTTTACCGAGCCGTCCAAGAAAACCCTGATCAAGCGGTGGAGATTGTCACCGCCGCCATCGAAATGTCCAAAGGCACCGGTCGCTTCCCGTCCATTGCTTCGTCCGACGGCAAGCAATACGTCGGTGATCCCGAGAACCTCGTCCGCGACGGCTCCATCGAGGATGTGGCCATGCGCATCGGCGATGCGGCCAAAAGCGCCAACCCCGCCTTGGCCCCGCAGATCGATGCCGCGGTGGTCGGCCTCGTGCCGACGGTGACCATGCTGCCGACGACCTCCGGCGGTGGCACGAGTTCCGGCGGCGGCACCACCGGCGGTCCCAGCGTCCCTCTGCCTGGGGGCTTCAGCGGCGGCGGTGGCGGCGGCACGACGACTAATCCCAATACGGACAGCAACTGATCCGTTTGCGGGTCACTTCGCCGGCCCCGGACTCGATTGTCGTTTTAACCCGCGATCGCGGCGGCTAAAGTAACGTCGTGAGGCTGCGGACTTCGGTTCTCCTGTTTTGCTCGGCGGCCGTGGTGGTTGCCTCTCTCGCCCGCGCCAATCCGCGCGCCGCTGCCTTGATCGAAGCAGCCTCGATCCATGTGATCGACGCGTCCAACGGCCAAGTCCTCCTCACCAAAAATGGCTCCGTCCGTCGCGAGGTCGCCAGCTTGCAGAAACTCCTGACCGCCATGGTGGTCATCGAGGCGGGCAACCTGGACAAGCCCGTCACCATCACCGCGGCCGACGCCGACTGCCCCCCGACCAAACTCCCCAACGCGGTGGGCGGCACCTACACGCGGCGCCAACTGCTTGAGGTCATGCTCATCTACAGCCCGAACGACGTGGCCCGCGCCCTGGCCCGCGACAATGCGGGCAGCGAAGCCGCCTTCGCCGCCAAAATGACGGCTATGGCCCGGCGCCTTGGCGCCAAAAATTCGGTCTTCAAGAACAGCACCGGTTTTTCGGCACCCGGCCAATATTCCACCGCGGAGGACATGGCGCGCATCGCCCGCGCGGCGCTGACCAATCCCTTCATGCGCCGCGCCATGCAAGCGAAGTCCGTCACTTGGCGCGATCGCAACGGCCGGGCACATGTTTTCCAGAATTCCAACCGCCTCCTCCACCGGCACGACGATTGCGTCGGTATGAAAGTCGGCTACACCGGCAAGGCGGGCCACTGCGCCATCTCCGTCTGGCAGGGTAAACGCCGCATCATCGCTGTGACTCTGGCCGGCAAAGGCAAGGCCTCCTGGCTGGAATCCGGCATCGTTTTCCGGCTCATGCGCGACGGGCTCCTCTGACCCGGAATCCCGACGACTTCTCTTGCGCGGGGGCGCGTTTGAGACTAAGTCTCAATCGCAACAGCATGTCATCCGCCCCGATTATCCCTTTGGACGAGAGTCCGCGCCGTGTCTCCAAGCGGGTGGTTTCTCTGGACGACTCGAGCGAGTGGGCTCCCTACCTGCGTCGCGCCGGGTTCCATGAGGGCGTCGAGGTCGAGGTCCTCTCCGGGCGGGATCCGGTCATGGTGCGGTGCCAGAACGGCTGCATCGCCCTGCGCCGTTGCATGCTCGGATGCGTCCGGGTCTGCGCTTTGCAGGAAGCGCGGGACCGCGTGATGCGCACGGCGCGATGACTGGTCCGGTGGTGTCGCTGGCCGAACTCCGGCGCGGCGAAGGCGGACGCGTCGCGGAGGGCGACACCTCCCATCCGCTCGGGCAGCGCCTGCTCGCCATGGGATTGCTTCCCGGCACCGAGATAAGGGTGGTGCAAGTGGCCCCGCTCGGCGATCCCGTCGAGGTCGAGTTCCGCGGCATGCGTTTGAGCTTGCGCAAAGCGGACGCCGTCACGGTGCCGGTCGTTCGCTCCGTGTGATTCCCGCGTCCGTCCGATGAGCCAACACGACACCCGCCCGCTCCGCCTCGCCCTGGTCGGCAATCCCAACACGGGGAAGACGACGCTTTTCAACCGCCTGACCGGCTCGCGCCAGAAAATCGGCAACTATCCCGGCGTCACGGTGGAAAAAAAATCCGGCATGTGGATGCTCGGCGACCGGGCCTGCACGCTGGTCGATCTGCCCGGCGCGTACAGTCTCGCGGCGTCCTCGCCCGACGAACGCGTGGCCCTCGATTTTCTCACCGGGCATCTGGCCGGCGAGCCCGCGCCCGACGCGGTTATCTGCGTGGTCGATGCCTCGAATTTGGTGCGCAATCTTTTCCTCGCCTCGCAGGTCGCGGACCTCGGTCTCCCGCTGGTCGTCGCCCTCAACATGTCCGATGCCGCCGAGAAGGCCGGCATCCATGTGGACGCCGCCCTGCTCTCCCGCCACCTCGGCGTTCCCGTCGTCCGCACCGTGGCCACCAAGGGCGAGGGGATCGCCGCGCTGGAAAAAGCCGTCCGCCAAGCCGTGGCCGACCGCGCGCTGATGGCCCGCGTGCCTTGGCCCGAGGCGGTGGAACGCGCCGCGAAATATCTCGGCGCGGGCCTCGAGAAGGAAGGGCTTCCGGTTCCCGGCCCCGGCGAGTTGCACCGGATCCTTTTCGATCAGGGCACCGCCGTGCTCGAGCGCGCCGGTTGGCCGGCCGAAAGCGATCCTCGTCCGCTGCTCTCCGCTTCCCGCGACATCCTCACCGCCGCGGGTTTCCAACCCGGCTCGGCCGAAGCGCTCCTGCGCTACGAGCATCTCGGACACCTCACGGCCGATGCCATCAAGTGGCCCGAGCAGCGGCGGCGCACGGCGAGCGAGCGCCTCGATGCGGTGCTGACCCACCGGGTGGCGGGCTTGGCCGTCTTCGTGGCCATGATGTTGCTCGTCTTCCAATCCATCTACGCGTGGGCCGGGCCTTTCATGGAAGCGATTGAATCGGCCGTGGCCGTGGTGCAGGACCTCGTGGCGCCGTGGCTTGCGGCTTGGCCCGCGGTGCAAAGCCTCGTGGTCGACGGCCTCCTCGGCGGGGTCGGCGGCGTGCTCGTTTTCCTCCCCCAGATCCTCATCCTCTTTTTCTTCATCGCTCTGCTGGAGGACACCGGTTACATGGCACGCGGGGCGTTTCTTATGGACAAGATGTTCGGCTGGTGCGGGCTGAACGGGAAAAGTTTCGTGCCCATGCTCTCGAGCTACGCCTGCGCCGTTCCCGGCATCCTCGCCACCCGCACGATCGAGGATCCGCGGGCGCGGCTGACCACCATCCTCGTGGCACCGCTCATGAGTTGCTCGGCGCGGCTGCCGGTTTACGTGCTCATGATCGGAGCCTTCATCGAGCCGTCCTATGGCGCCGTCGTGGCCGGTTTCACCTTGTTGGCCGCCCACGTCGTCGGGCTGGCCGTGGCCGTGCCGGTGGCGTGGGCCATGAATAAGTTCGTCCTGCACACCCGACCGCAACCCTTCCTCCTCGAGATGCCGCCTTACCGCCGTCCGCGTCTCCGCGACATTCTCTGGCGCATGTGGGAGCGCGCCCGTGAGTTTCTCGTGCGGGCCGGCACGGTCATCGTGGCCATGACCGTTATCATCTGGGCGCTCGTTTATTTCCCGCGTCCGGCCGAGGTGCGCGAGCGGACGGTCGCTTCGCTGTCCTCGCTCAACGATCCGGCGGCAGTCGAACGCGCCGTCGATGCCGCCTACATCGAGCAAAGCTACCTCGCCCGCGCGGGCCGTGCGGTGCAACCGCTTTTCGCCCCGGCCGGCTTCGACTGGAAAATCACCGTCGGCGTGCTGGCCAGTTTTCCGGCGCGCGAAGTCATCATCGCCACCCTCGGCACGATCTACGGCATCGGGCAGGAGGTGGATGAGGAGTCCGACGATTTGCGGGTGGCTTTGGCGAGGGATCTGTGGACACACGGGGCTCAGGCCGGCCAACCGGTCTTCACCGTGCCGGTGGCCCTGGCTATCATGGTTTTCTTCGCCCTGTGCCTGCAATGCGGGGCCACGGTGGCGGTCATGGCCAAGGAAGCCGGTTGGGGCTGGGCTGTCTTCGGGTTTGTCTACATGACGGCGTTCGCCTGGCTGGGAGCGGTCTTGACCTATCAGGCCGGCACGCGTTGGTTGGGATCATGAGCGTCGTGGAATACCTCGTGGTGGGCGCCGCCGTGACGGCCGCCCTCACTTATCTCGGACATTGCCTCGGGCGGAAGTTCCGCAGCCGCGGTTGCGCCGGCGGGTGTTGTCCGGTGTCCGCGCCGAAAATGCGGCTCGCCGGGCGGGGGGAGCGCGCTTCTACTCGTCAGCCATGAAGCGCGGCACAGTTCTGGTGGCCTCGGCCTCGATCTTTGCTTCTTCCGCGCTGGCCCCCGCCTCGCTGACTCCGGCGCAAATGGCCGGCGCTGACAACGACGCTCTTCTCACCGTGCCCACGCCGGCGGAATTTTTCGGGGCCATCGATAAAGTTTCCCGTCCCGACTGGGCCGCCTTCTACCGCGATCCCGGTCCCACCTCATTCCCCGCGCGTCCGCAGGCGGCCTTCAATCTCGGCGTCCTCGTCACCGACGGCTACATCGCCGTCGAAGCGCAGGATGGCCAGCAGGTCAAGAACACCGGCAAGGACATTATCGCCCTGGCCCGCGCCCTCGGTGTAGGGGAAAACGTGCTGGCCCGCGGCAAGAGCATCTCCGATTTCGCGGACAAGAACGATTGGTTCGCCTTGCGCGAGGAACTCGAAGCCACCACCAACGAAGTGCATCGTGCCATGATCGACCAACGCGACGAGGAACTCGCCTCGCTCATCCAGGCCGGCGCGTGGTTGCGCGCCCTGCAAGTCGGTGGACGCGCGGCGGAACTTTCCGACGACCCCGCCTGCACCGCCTTGCTCGGACAACCGCAGCTGGTCGCCTACCTGCACGAGCGCATCAAGGAAGCCCCCGCCGAAGGCCACTCCGGTTCGGTGGTGCAGCGGGTCGGAAAGACATTCGAACAAGTGCAGGCCGCCATGACTTCGGGCGAAAGCGCGCCGCCGGATGCCGGGCAAGCGCGGCAAATCAGCGCAGCCTGCGCGCAACTCGTCGGGGAAATGGGGGCGAAATGAAAACGCGGCCGATGGTGCTGATCCTCGGGCTCTGCCTCCTGCTGGGCGCCAGGGCCGCGGCGCAGGAACCGCAAGCCTCGCCCCCGCCCGACCCCGTGGTCCCGCTCCGCGCCCGCCTTTTGGATTTCAGCACCGTGCTGTCCAACGAGGGCTTCCGCCTGCGCGACAGTTTCTGGTCCGGCCGCCTCGAGGCGGGCAAGCCCCGCCGTTTGGCCGTCAATCTTTTCGCCGGCAACAGCTATTGGTTCTGCGCCGCCGGGACGCCGGAGGCGCGGCCGGTCGTCGCTCTCTACGACCCGCAGGGCGAACCGGTCAGCGGACTGGTCTATGACGGCGACGGACTGACCGCTGTCGGCGTGACAGCCGGCGCGACCGGACGCTATGTTGTCGAGGTCAAAGCGCCCCGCGGGGCGGCAGCGGATTTCTGCCTGATCTACCTTTTCAAATAACATCCATGACGACCTCCACAACCGAGAAACTCAAGGGCCCCGCCGTGCGGCAGTATTCGGTTTTTCTCGCCAACCGCGTCGGCGCGCTCATGGAGGTGGTCAAAATGCTCAGCGAAGCCCGCGTCGTGGTGCTCGCTTTGAGCATCCAGGATTCCTCCGAAACCTCCATCGCGCGCATGATCGTCAGCGATCCGGATCTGCTGGAAGAACTTTTCGACCGCAATGACATAGCCTTCGGTGTCTGCGAGGTCGTGGTGGCCGAACTGGAAGAGGGCGCGTCCGACCTGCCGCGCCTGCTGGCCGCCCTGCTCGAGGCCGAGGTCAATATCCTCTTCAGCTACACCCTGCTGGTGCGCCCGCGCGGTCGTCCGCTCGTCGCCGCCCATACCGACGACCTCGAATGCGCCACGGCCGTGCTCGAAGGTCGGAAATTTCGCGTCCTGCGGCAGACCGATCTCTCGCGCTGAGCCGTCATGGATTGGAACCGGCGCTACGCGGAGGGTGACACGCCGTGGGACAAGGGTGATGCCCATCCGGTGCTGCGCGATATGATCGCGCACGGCGCCTTGCGCGGTCGCGTGCTGGTGCCGGGTTGCGGTGCCGGCCACGATGTCCGCGCCCTGGCGCGCCAGGGCCTCGAGGTTGTCGGGCTCGATGTCGCACCTCTCGCCCTCGAGGCGGCGCGGGGTTTTCCGCGGGAGGGCAAGGAACATTACGAACTGGGCGATTTTTTCGACCTGCCTGCAAATTGGCGCGGGACCTTCGACGGCATTTTCGAACACACCTGTTTTTGCGCCATCGACCCGGCGCGCCGCGGGGCCTACGCCGAGGCGGCGGCCGCGGCACTGCGTCCGGACGGACGCCTTCTCGCCGTGTTTTTCACCGATCCTGACCATGGCGGCGAGGGTCCGCCCTTCGGTTGCACCGCGGAGGAGGTCGACGGCCTCTTCGCCGGCAACTTCCGCCTGCTCGAGGAACACACCGAGATCCCGACTTATCCCGAGCGTCACGGACGGGAGTTGCTTCGGCTTTACCAAAGAGTTTGAGTGGCGGCATGAAATTCGCCGCGGTCATTTTCGATCTCGATGACACGCTTATCTGGGACGAGCGTCTCTCGCGCCGCGCCCTGCTGGAAACGGCGGAGAAAGGATCGGCGCGCTGCGGGGCCGATGCCGCGCGCTTGGCCGCCGCGGCCAAAGTCGCGTCCGATGAATTGTGGCACGCCCACGCCCCGGTCGACCGCTGCGAGGGTCTCGGCATCGTCGCTTTCGAGGGCATGTGGGGTCACTTCCACGGCGAGGAGGACTATTTGCGCCATCTGCGCGAGTGGACGCCGCGTTTCCGTGTGGAAATCTGGCGCCGCGCCCTTGCCGCGCAGGGTTTGGATGACGAGGTGTTGGCCGCGGAACTCGGCGCTTTTTTCGCGCAGCGCCGCCGGGAACTGCAGGACCGCTTGCCCGGTGCGGAGGAAGTGCTGCACCGCCTGCGCGCCGCCGGCGTCCGCATCGGGTTGCTGACCAACGGCGCGGCGGCCTTGCAGCGGGAGAAGATCGAGGCTTCGGGGCTCGGCCTGTTTTTCGACGCGGCCGTCGTGTCGGGTGAAATTGGCACCGGCAAACCCGAACCGGAAATTTTCCATCACTTGCTCGGGCGCCTCGGAGTCGAGGCCTCCGCGGCACTCATGGTCGGCAATTCGCTGGCCCGCGATATCGTCGGCGGCAAGCGGGCCGGGCTGGCCACCTGCTGGCTGGCCCTCGAAGGAGAGGACGAACCGGTCGGGTTGACCGAACCGGACTTTACCATCCGTTCGCTGGGCGAGTTGCCCGCGATTGTCGGAGTCTGAGCTTGCTCAGGGCAGCGGGATCGATTCCTCGTCGGCTGGCACGAAGTCCGGGAATTGCTGCTCGGGGATGAATTGCTCCTGCGGTTGCGGCTGGGGCGGCGGACTGAGGGCGAGGGTCGGTTCGATGCGCGTCTGGTAAAGGCCGGCCACCGACACTCGCTCCAGGCTGTCGGCATACTCCGTGAGATCCGGATCGGCTGCCCGCACTTTGTTGAAGAACAGGGCGTAGTAAGCCCGGCGCGCGGCGCGCTGATCCTCCGGCGTCGGGGCGCGTGCCGCCATGTCCTGCAAGGTCAGCAGTTCCGGGTCTTGGCTGAGGCGCGCCTTGATGCGGCGGAGTTTGACGCGCTGTTTGCGCTCCAACTCCTTGGGATCCTCGAGCAGCGGAGGCGCTTCGGGAATATCCGGCACGGGCGGCATGAACATGTCTTGTCCCCCGAAGAGGTCGGCTCCGAAAATATTCTCCTCACCCGGGAAAGGCGCATCGCCGTCCATCGGCGGCAGCGGTTGCTCGTTGGGATCCAAGGCCGGCTCCTGCAGCACTTCCTCCTCGGCGTCGATGATCATCTCGGCACTCGGGGCCTCGTCGTCGTCGGCTTCGGCCGGCGCATCTTCGGGCGTCGGGTCCGCGAGGGGGATTTCTTCGACGATGACCGGGGGCAAAGGAGCAACGTCCTCCTCTTGGGCCGGCACGGAAACCGGCCCGGCCAGCAGAGCGGCCAGCGCGATGAAAGAGACCGTTTTCCGTTCCATAAACCCCGAAACAATATCGCGGGGCCGCTTGAATTGGAAAGGCTTTCCGGATGAGATCGGAACCCATGCCGACGAATGGTCCGGGGCGCCGGGAGGACGCCGTGCTTTTCGACGGGCCCGGTTTCGGTCGGGTCCTCGCGGCCCGTGCGCCGGTGGCGGTGGTGGAGGGGACGGAGCGCGAATGGCCCGTGCTGGAAAACGCGCTGGCCGATCTGAGGACCGAGGCCCCGGACGGATTTCTCGGCGGGTGGTTTGATTACCGGGGCGGCTTTCGCTTCGGCGTTTTTCACGGCAGTGAAGGCACACCGGATGCCGGAGAGCAGACCGTTCCTTGGACCGGGCCCGGCCCGCGGTTCCGGCCCGGTCTGGAGCGCGACGAATGGGTGCGGCGGGTCCGTCGCGCCCACGATTACATCGCGGCCGGGGACATCTATCAGGTCAACCTCACGCACACCCTTTCCTCGCCATGGTCCGGCGAGGCGGCCGATTTTTACCCGCGGTTCCGGGCGGCCAGCCCCGCGCCGTTCTCCTGTCTCCTGCGCTTGGGCGACACCACCGTGCTGAGCGCCTCGCCGGAATGTTTCCTCCTCGTCGACGGACGCCGCGTCGTCACGCGGCCGATCAAGGGGACGCGTCCGCGCGCCGGCAATGATGATGATGCCGCGGCGCGTGAACTCCTCGCTTCGCCCAAGGAGCGCGCCGAACTGGTCATGATCACCGACCTCGAACGCAACGACCTCGGGCAGGTCTGCGAATACGGCAGCGTGCGGGTCACCGGGTTGTGCGAACTGGAAACTTTCGCCCAAGTGCATCACCTCGTCTCCACGGTGGAGGGCCGCTTGCGCGAGGGGGTTTCCGCCGTGCAGGCACTCCGCGCGTGCTACCCCGGCGGGTCGATCACCGGTGCGCCGAAGAAGCGCGCGCGGGAAATCATCGACGAATTGGAGTCCGTGCCCCGCGGCATCTACACCGGTGCCCTCGGATTTTTTCACGCCGACGGGAGCGCCGCCTTCAACATCGCCATCCGCACCCTCGTGGTGCGCGACGGCACGGCGACCTTCGGGGTGGGTGCGGGCATCGTGGCCGACTCCGATCCGGTGCTGGAATACGAGGAAACCCTGCACAAGGCCGCCGGTCTAAACGCCGCGCTGGGTTGATCCCCCCGGGTTGCCACCCGGCGGAAACGGGGTTATGGTCTTCACCATGACCTGCGATGGTCCGCACCTCTCGCGCCGCAAGTTCCTCCGCACCTTGACCTTGGGTGCCTGCGCCCTGCCTCTGACCCGCGTTTTCAGCTCGGTGGGCGCCGACTTCGGTCTGCACCCGGACACTCCCGGGGTCAAACTGGCACCCGGCCCGCTCACCGCCCCCGCCTCCATGGGATTGCCCTTCCATTCCGCGGCCATCGGCACGCCGCACCTTGCCCTGACCTTCGATGACGGTCCGCACGGCACCCTCACTCCCAAGCTTCTCGACCTGCTTGGTCAACGCAATATCAAGTGCACGTTTTATGTCATAGGCCGCAACGTGGAAGCCTATCCCGACATCGCCCGGCGCATCGTGGACGAGGGTCACGAGATCGCCAACCACACTTGGACCCATCCGCAGCTCTCGCGCCTCTCCTCGCCGCGCGTGGCCGACGAATTGCGCCGCACCCACAACAAGGTGCTCGAAGTGACCGGCGTGCGCATGACCAACCTCCGTCCTCCCTACGGCGC
This sequence comes from uncultured Verrucomicrobiae bacterium, assembly GCA_963776165.1. Lineage (GTDB taxonomy): Bacteria > Verrucomicrobiota > Verrucomicrobiia > Chthoniobacterales > JACTMZ01 > JACTMZ01. The sequence goes on along the minus strand of CAVZLI010000008.1, from coordinate 145,001 downwards.
CTTCAACGACAGCGTGCGGCGCATCGCCTTCGACCGGCACGGCTACGAGACCATCATGTGGTCGGTCGATCCCCTCGACTGGAAATACCGCAATGCCTCGCGCGTCACCCGCGAATTGGTCAAGGGTGCGGCCCCCGGCGCGGTGTTGCTCTGCCACGACATCCACCCGTCGACCGTCGCGGCCATGCCCGCCACGCTCGACCAACTCCTCGGGCGCGGCTTCCAGTTCGTCACGGTGGCCAACCTCATGGCGATGGACAAATCGGGGCGACTGGATTCGAACCAGCGACCTCCTGCTCCCAAAGCAGGCGCTCTACCAAGCTAAGCTACGCCCCGTGACAATGGGGAATACTTAACCCGGAACGACGGTTTGTCATTTTATTTTGGCATCCGGGGCATGATCGGTTCATTAACAGCGATGGTCTGCCTCGCCACTGCCGTCCCCGTCCTGGCGGCCACGCCCGTGCTCCACGCCGTCTCCTCGCCGGGGCTGGATTTGGCGGAGGCGTGGTCCGACCGCGAGGGTTGGGCGTCCGCCCGCCCGGCCGTCCTTCGCGGGGTCGACGGGGCCGGGACGCCTGCCGCCGAAGTGCGCGCGCGGTGGAACGAATCCGCCGTCTTTTTCGAGTTCCTCTGCCGCGATGTTTCCGTGGTCTCGCCCGGGCAACAAGACGGACTCGACCATTTCACGCTGGGCGACGTGGTGGAAATTTTCCTCGGCCGCCGCGGCGACCCTTCCTACATCGAAGTGCATGCCACGCCGGCCGGCCGGAAGACGGTCTATGCCTTCCGCGACTACCGCGAACCGACGGCCCCTCGCGCGGGCTGCGGGGTCCGTGCCGGCCAAGTCGATGACGGATGGCGCGCGGTGCTCGCGATCCCGTGGCGGGTGTTGGGCGGCCAGCCGGACGAAGGGAGTTGGGAGTTTCTCGCCGGGCGCTATGACTACGACGCGCCCGGCGGACGGGCGGTGCTTTCGTCTTTTCCCGCCCAAACCGGGAAACCGGACTTCCACAAACGGGGGCGTTTCGCGAAGCTCTTGCTGCTCCCATGATACCACTCCAGACTTTGGCCCATCCCGGGGAGCACGAGCGCCCCGTTGGTGCCGAGCGGAAATCGCGCGCGGGCCTCCCACTCGAAGATCCTCTGCTTCGACGCAACGTCCGTGATCCCCTGATTTGCCCATCCTCCACAAACTTTTCCCCACGGGTATGAGGTGCCTCCTCCCCGCCTTGCTGGCCTTGGCCGGTTGCTCTTCGGTCAGCGTGTTGCACGAACGGGAAACCGCCTCCTTGGCGCCGACAGTCCGGCCGGAGGTGTTTTACGTCCGTCCTTTTGTCGTCCAGCTCGGCTCGGAATTCGACGTCGCCGCCGCCGCGCCGGGAGAAGACGTGGCCGCGAAACTGGGGTCCATTGTCGCGCGGGGTATCTTGTCCCGGGCTCCCGAGTTGGTGGCCCCGGGCCGCTTGTTGGACAGTGCCGCACCCGCGCCGTCCGAGGGTCTGCTTGTCCAAGGAAAAATTCTCCGTGTCCGCCAAGGGAGCCGGGCCTTACGCATCGCCGTTGGTTTCGGTGCCGGCCGGACGCGACTGGAAACCTCGGTGCGCGTCTTCAATTTGTCCGCCTCGACTACCGAGCCATGGCTCGCTTTCGAGACCACCGGCGGCAGCAACATGGAGCCGGGGGTCGTCGGGGCGCTGGTGCCTTCACCCGTGTCCATTCCGATTGCGATCAGCGTGGTCGGGGGCGCGGTGACCGCGGGTGCCATCGGCGCGAAGGGTGTCACCCAGGATGCGGAAAGAACCGGACGCGTCATCACCGCCGCGGTGCACGACAAGCTGGCCAAGCGCAAATTGGTCGAGCGCGTCACCACGGCCAAGCGCGCCGGACGCTTGGCCACTCCGGTGGGCGAAGTGCCCGTGCCGGCGGTCGAGTAGCCTCAGGGTTCCTCCAAGCGGTTGCTGTTGTGGCCGCGGCACCACGAGACGGCGGTCAGAACGAAAGGCAGCACGGCCAACGCGATGAACAGTCCGGCGTATTGATAAAGCCATTCGCCGTAGAGCAGGAGATAAGCCCCCAGGATGGTCAGACCGGCAAAGCCGACCAGGGATACCATCCAAGCCACCGGCAGCAACCTCCGCCGGAAGGTGTTTCTTTCTTCGCGTCGTTTGATGCGCGTTTCGCGGTTGTCGAATGGATGGTCGCCCATGCTTGCTTGTTAAGTGCCTGTTGGGCGCAGAGAGCAAGCGGGAATGATCCGCCATCACGCGCCGATGACAAGCAACTAATAGGCGCCGGAGGAAACCAGGTGGGCGATGCTCTCGACCACCTTGGGACGGTCCTTGCGGTAAGTGACCCCGAACCAATCGGATGCGGTGGGAATGACGCGCACCGTTGCCTCGCCGGAGGAGATCATTTCGGCCACCGCGCTTGGGATGTAAAACTCGGCTTTTTCGCTCTCCGCGTTGGCGGCCAAGAATTCGCTTAGCTTTCCGCCGAGCATGGAAAAGACCTGCGGGGTGAAACCCCAGAAGTTCATCGAAACCGGCGTGTCGGGAGCGAAGGTGCGGTCGCCCGATCCAATGGTGCCGTCGGCGCGGCGAGCCAAGTCGGTGACTTCCTCGACGCCGCGGAGCAATCCGTCGCTTCCCGTCTCGCAGATGCCGCGCGCCACCGTGCCGTGCTCGCTCAGGGTCTTGTCCAAGCGGTAACCGGCCATGGCGAAGGTCGCGGGTCGCGCGTCCGGATCGACCGCGGAAAGAAAGGCTCCGAGCAGGCGGAAAGATTCCGCACCGTAGAAGTCGTCGGCATTGATGGCGGCAAAAGGTGCGTGGATCGTCTCGCGCGCGCACCACACGGCGTGCGCCGTGCCCCAGGGCTTGGTGCGCCCGGGCGGCGGCGCGAAGCCGTCCGGCAGATCGTCGAGTTGCTGGAAGGCGTAGCCCACGCTGATTTTGCCCTCGTAGCGCGCGCCGATTTGCGCGCGGAAATCTTTTTCGATATCGCGCCGGATGAGAAAGACAACACGGTCGAAGCCGGCGCGCAGGGCATCATGCACCGAGTAGTCGAGAAGCGTCTCACCGCCGGGTCCGACCGGATCAAGCTGCTTGAGCCCGCCATAACGGCTGCCCATGCCGGCGGCGAGGACGAGGAGAGTGGGTGCAGACATCACGTCTCTTATATCAAGAGTTGTAGCGGCGGTCTACGACCGCCGGTGGCTTTGCCGTTCGTGTTCCGACGGTCATAGACCGCCGCTACAAGCGGACGAAATTTAGCGGCCCGCTGGGCAGCGGGCCCTACCGGGGGTAGAAGCTTACGCTTCCGGCGCCGTCTCCCGGTGCTGCTCGTAGGCATTGATGATCTTTTGCACGAGCGGGTGGCGGACGACGTCTTTGCGGCTCAGTTGGCGGATGGCCAAGCCTTCGACGTTTTGCAGGACTTCGACCGCCTCGAGCAAACCGGAGCGCTTGTGCCGCGGGAGGTCGATCTGCGTGCGGTCGCCGGTGATGACGCATTTCGATTCGTTGCCGAGGCGGGTGAGGAACATGAACATCTGCTCGGCCGTTGTGTTCTGGGCCTCGTCGAGGACGACGAAGGAGTGGTTCAAGGTGCGTCCGCGCATGTAAGCCAGCGGGGCGATTTCGATGATCCCGCGGTCCATGAATTTCTGGATCTCGTCGGTCTCCAACATGTCATAAAGCGCATCGTAAAGCGGGCGCAGGTAAGGCAGGATCTTTTCCTCGAGGGCGCCGGGCAAAAACCCGAGGGCCTCGCCGGCCTCGACGGCAGGGCGGGTCAGGACGATGCGGCTGACCTGCTCTTTTTTCAGCGCCGACACCGCCATGGCCATGGCGAGGTAGGTTTTGCCCGTCCCGGCCGGGCCGACGCCGAAGACGACGTCGTGTTCGCGGATGGCGCGGACGTAATCGCGTTGTCCGGGGGTCTTGGGAATGACCGGCGCCTTGCGCGGGGAGCAGACGATGCGCTCGGCGGCCAGGTCGGTGATGCTGCCGTTGGGCGTGCCGTCCTCGGCGGATTGCAGGGCGTAGCGGAATTCCTGTTTACCGATGACGGCGCCGCCGCGGCGGGCTTCGTCGAGTTGGGTGAAGACTTGCGCGGCGCGGGTGGTTTTTTCCTTTTCACCTTCGATGCGGATCCACCCCTCGCGCGCGGCGACCTGCACGCCGAGGCGTTGTTCCATCTCCCGGAGCAAACGCTCGTCGTTGTGGTAGAGCGCGGCGGCTGCGCGGGCGTTGTCGAAATGGAGCGTGGTGCTCTCCATCAAGCGGTCATTTCCGCTGGAACCCGTAAACCAGCGCCCAGCCGGTGCGGTCTTCGGGTGAGGACAGGATCTCGACAATGGCATAGTAAGTGCCGGTCGAGCGCGGTTTGATTTCGGCGTAGGCGAAACGTCCGCGTTGCCAGGATTTGCTTTCCGCCAAGTCGCCGTCCGCATCGTAGATATTGACGCGCAGGGTGGCGTTGTCGACGTCGGTGGCGAGGAAGAAGATGTAGCTGTTGCCGCGGAAGAGCTGGGCGGTCACGGCCTTCTTGCCGCCTTCCTCGAGGTCGCCGCCCCAGGCATCCTCGCGGATGATCCAGCCGCGTTCGGCGTAGGGATTGGCCGCCTCGTAGGCGAAGGACAGCGCGTCGTCGACAAAGGCCCACGCGGCGGGCGCCGCCATGAGCAGGGCGAGCGCGGCGAGGGGAAGAAGCTGGCGGGAGGGGAAGGACTTCATGGTCAGCCGGCTTTGGCGCGGATCAGGCCGACCATCTGCACGGAGATGGTGTTGATCTCGCTCACGGTCTCGGGGGAAATGTCGTTGGCCGGCGATTTTTTGATCATCGGGCCGATGCGTCCGAGGGAATTGCGAATTTCGCCGACCAGCTGCTGGCGCCGCAGGCGTGGACTCATCTGGTCGAGCTGGCGGTTGAAGTAATCGACGAGGAGCGGCTGGTAGAGGAGTTCGGCGCGGTCGCGGGAATACTTGTCTTTGACGATGGAAGTGAGGACTTCGGTGCCGCGCAACCAGCCGCCGAGGCTCACGAGCTGGGCCAGTTGCTCGTCGTTGAGTTCGATCATGGCTTTGTTGACGTCTTGCAGCGCGCCGTCGAACTCGCGGCGCACGGCGTTCCATTCGCGGGCGTCGGCTTTTTCGATGATGCTGTTGCTGCGGGCCACCACGGATTTGCGGACGTTGATGGCCTCGGCGAGGGTCAGGACATTGCGGCCGATTTCCTTGACCCGCTCGCTGTCCTCGGCTTCGACGGCGACGAAGCCGTCGGCAATGACCGTGCCGAGGAGCAGGGCGACCTGCGCACGATTCGGGCTGGCCGGGTAGGTTTTGTCCGGACCGAGCTCGGCGCGCCAGTTCGGATTTCCCAACTTGTCGAGGACGGAGAAAATTTCGCTGGGCACCGGAACGACGACGTTGTCGATGGTGTCGGCCGGAAATTGGCCGAGATCGATCTTTTTGGCCGGTTTTTGCGCTGCGGCGGTCGCCAGACCGAGCAGGAGGACGAAAAGAAGGCGCGGAATCACGGTTGATGGAAATTTCACTTGGGAACCTGCCGAGATAAAGCATAAAAAGCCGCTCGTGGAACAATTGCCCAGCGCCGCGCGCGTGCAGGAAATCATCGGGGGAATGTCCGGCCGCCGCGTCTTGGTGGCGGGCGACCTCATGCTCGACGAATTCATCTGGGGCAAGGTCTCCCGTATCTCGCCCGAGGCCCCCGTGCCGGTCGTCGCCGTGGACCGCGAGACCTTTTATCCGGGAGGCGCGGCCAATGTGGCCCGCAACCTGCATCAATTCACCAACCGGACGTCTGTGCTCGGGCTGGCCGGCGAGGATGCGGCGGGGACCCGCCTGCGCGAGTTGCTCGCGGCCGGCGGGATCGGGACCGACGGCGTGGTCAACCGCGCCGGACCGACCACGGTGAAAACGCGCATCATCGCCCGCACCCAGCAGGTCGTCCGCGTCGACCGCGAACTGGCCGAGCCCGCGGGCCCGGCGCAGCGCAAAGCTTTGTTGTCCGCCTTGGATGCCGCCCTGCCGCAAACCGACGGCGTCATCCTCGAAGACTACGGCAAAGGATTCTTCGACGAGGAAATGTCGTCCGAAATCATCCGCCGCGCCCGCGCGGCCGGCTGCGTGGTGGCCGTCGATCCGAACCCCGGCAACCCGCTTGCTTGGCGCGGCGCCACCGTGGTCAAACCCAACCGCCACGAAGCCTTCGCCGCCGCCGGTCTGCCGTGGAGCGAGCCCGTGGCCCATCCGTTGGAGGACAAACAACTCCTCCAGGTCGGCGAGACCCTGCTTGCCAAGTGGGACGCCGACCAGCTGCTCATCACGCTGAGCGAACTCGGCATGATGCTCTTCAGCAAGGATGGCGGGCGCCACCACACACCCACGCGCGCCCGCGAGGTCTTCGACGTCTCCGGCGCGGGCGACACCGCCATCGCGCTCTACACGCTGGCCCTCTGCGCGGGAGCCACGCCGGTCGAGGCCTCCGAGATCGCCAACCACGCCAGCGGCGTCGTCGTCGGCAAACTCGGCACAGCCACGCTGACCCCGGCCGAACTCCTCGCCAGCTTCGAAAACCATGCCCGCTGAGCGCCCCGCCGTCTTTTTCGACCGCGACGGCACCCTCATCCACGAGGTGCACTATTGTTCCAATCCTTCGCAAGTCCGCGCCATCGAGGGCGCGACCGAAGCGCTGCTCAAGTTGTCCGGGGCCGGCTTTGCGCTGGTCATCGTGACCAACCAGAGCGGCATCGGCCGCGGCTACTTCACGCACGACGACTACCGGCGCGTGCACGAGGAAGTGCTTTGGCAACTCAAGCCGGCCGAAATCACCGCCGCCTATTACGACGAGAGCACGCCGGACCGTCCGAGCGCGCGGCGCAAGCCGTCCGCCGCCATGCTCGAAGAAGCCGCGCGCGAGCACGGGCTGGATCTTTCACGTTCGTGGATGGTCGGCGACAAAACGTGCGATGTGGAATGCGGCAAAAGCGCCGGACTCCGCACCGTGCTCGTCGAAACCGGTCACGGCAAAGACCACCTCGATTGCGGCGCCGATGCTATCGTGCCGGATATCGGCTTCGCCGCGGATTTCATTTTGCAGGAGGTCGGATGGGCCAAGTGAGAGACGCAAAAAAGTGGCACGGGCATCCTGCCCGTGGCGACAAGACATCATCGGCAGGATGCCGATGCCACCACAAAACGAACAGACACACCACGTGCCCCAAGTAACCGCCATCATCCCCGCCCGCTGGGCCTCGACGCGTTTCCCCGGCAAGCCGTTGGTCAAGCTCCGCGGCAAGCCTCTCGTGCAACACGTGTGGGAGCGTGCGCAACGCGCCAAACTCGTCGATCGCGTCATTGTCGCGACCGACGACATGCGCATCGCCGAGGCGGCCTTCGATTTCGGCGCGGAAGTCGCGCTTACCTCGCCCAAACATCCGACCGGAACGGACCGTCTCGCCGAGGTGGCGGCCAAGCTCAAAGCGGCACCGATCATCCTCAATGTGCAGGGCGACGAGCCCGACATCGCGCCGGCCACCATCGATCGTCTGGTGCGCGCGTTGCAGGCCGACCCGCAACTCGGCATGGTGACCGCCGCCAATCCCGTGAGCGATCCGGCCGACGTGCACAACCCGAATGTGGTCAAAGTCGTCACCGACCTCGCCGGTCGCGCGCTATACTTCTCGCGCAGCACCATCCCGCACGACCGCGATGGCCGCGGTGGCATCAAATACCTGCGCCACCAAGGCATCTACGGCTACCGCCGCAAGGTCCTGCTCGATTTCGTGAAATGGAAACCCACCCCGCTGGAAAAGGCGGAAAAGCTCGAGCAACTCCGCGCCCTCGAGCACGGCGTGTCCATCGGCGTGATTGTGGTGAAGAAATCTTCCGTCGGCGTCGACGTTCCGGAAGACGTGGCCAAAGCGGAACGCGCTTTGCGGTGAATTTTTAGCAGCGGTCAAGGTCGCCGCCATCCGTCGCTGGGTTACGCGCGGGGAAAGGTGAGGCGGAATTCGGCGCCGCCGAGGGGCGAGCGGGCGATTTTGATTTGGCCGCGGTGGTGGTCGACGGTGGTTTTGACGATGTAGAGTCCGACGCCGGTGCCGTCGGGCTTGCTGGTGCGCAGGAGCATTTCGTCGATGTTGCCGCCGGGCCAACCGGGCCCGCTGTCGCCGACGACCAACTCGACGGCATCCCCATGCGCCAAGAGCTCGACGAGGATTTCGCGCCGCGGAGCCGCGTGGGCGGCGATGGCTTGGACCGCGTTGGTCAGCAGGTTGGTCAGGGCGATCTGCAACTGCACGTCGTCGCCGGAGATCGTGACCGGACTGTCCGGCAGCTTGGTTTGCGCGGCGATGTCTTCGCGGCGGAGGATATGTTTCACCTGCAGCAGCGCGCTGTCCACGAGGGCGGACAAGTCGACAGCTTGGTGCGGGGTTTCGACGTTGCGGAGGAGGACGCGCATTTTTTCGATGACGGTGACGACCCGCCGGGCGTCCTCGACGAGGGCTTCGAGCGTGGCACGCTCCCGGCCGGTCGCCTTCTCGATTTCCATCTGGGCGCGCAGGAGAATGCGGCTGAGCGGTTGGTTGATTTCATGCGCCACCGCGGCGGCGTTGAGGCTGGTCTTCAATTTCCTCTCCAACGTGGTGCGCATTTCCTGCTCGATTTGCTTTTCCCGGCGCCGGGCGGCGCCGAGTTCGTCCTCGGCTTTTTTCCGCGTGGTGATGTCGGTCAGCACGCCTTCCCACACCACCGAGCCGTCGGGCAGGTCGCGGGGGGTGGATTCGGCGGTGATCCAGCGCGTCTCGCCGCCGGCGACAACGCGGCAGGTTTCGTAAAAGGGAAGTTTGTTTTCGAAAGCATAAACGTTCTTGCGCACCCACTCGTCGTGGTCGTCGGGATGCACGCAGGCGAAGGCGTTCATCGGATTCTCGCGGGCCTTTTCGCGGGTCAATCCGGTCAGCTCGAGGAAGCGCGTGCTCATGAAGGAGAAATAAGCGAGGCCGCCGCCCGGCGGTTGCACCATGGTGTAGGTGCCGACGGGAATGTTTTCCGTGAGTTCGTAGGCCGCGCGCTGCAATTCCTCGCGGGCCGATTGCAACGCGGCTTCGGCCCGGCGCCGGGCGGTGAGGTCGGTGAGAGTGATGAGCAGGCGGTCTTCCATGACCACGGCATGGAAGACGACGTTGTGCCGGCTACCGTCCTTGGCCACGACTTCGAATTCCATCGACTCCACCGTGCCTTTCCCGCCGATGGCGCGGGCCACGGCGGCATCCCATTCACGGAAGACTTCGCGGCGGTAAACGGGATCGGGATAGGCCAGGGCGGCCCACTCGGTCACGGTCGGGATGTCTTCCAGGGTGTAGCCGAAAGTGCGGATGAACCGGCGATTGAGGTAGAGGAGGCGGCTCGGAGTCTCCAGCGTGTTGGCGGCGACGGCGACGGGGAGGTTTTCGACGACGCGCTGCAAATCCTCGCGCGATTGCTGGCGGGCGGCGTCCAGTTCGTTGACTGCCTCGACCAGGGAGTCGAGTTCCTTGATGCGGGAACGGGCCAAATGCAGCGGTGCACCGTCCGGCGAGGGCGCCGGTCCGGGCAGCACGCGGCGGAATTGCCGGTCGGCGGCGCGCCCGGCCCATGCGGCCAGCAGGGTTCCCCCGAGCAGAAGACCGAGAAGAACGGAGAAGGACGGCAGCAGCAACTTGTAGTCCAGCATGCGGACCATCTGCGGCGGGGTTTCGACGACGGTGATGCTGGTGACTGCATCCGCGGCTCCGTCCCCCGCGCGCTCGAAGGTGGCAAACCAATAGGAATCGGCGTCGGTGCGGATGACGGGTGCATCTTTGAGAGGTCGGAAAATGCCGAGGTTGCTCCGTCCGGTGCGCGAGGGGGTCTCGATTTCGTAGCTTGTTTGCAGGCGCTCGAAGAGGGCGGGGTTGGAACTGAGGACGGAGCCGTCGGCGCGGCGCAGGAGAAATTCCTTGTCGCCGCCTTGGCGGGCGAGCGTTTCCAGCGCGTCGGTCGCTCCCAGACCGGCAAGATCCGCGGCGCGGTCGCCGTAAAAGCGCAGGTCAAAGAACTGCCGGTCGAGCACGGCGGTCTTGAGCTGTTGGGAAAGGACGAGCGTCAGGCCGAGACCCGGAATGCTGATGGCCGCAAGGACGGCGGCGAAGGTCAGACCGCGGACGGAAAACGTGCCGGGCCGGTTTTTCCACGTCCGCCAGCGCAAGACCAGAAAGACGAGCAGGCCGAGCGTGGTGTTGAGCAAGCCGGTGACGCTTTCTTTGAGGCCGATGCCCAGAGCCTGGGCGAGGGGGAGTTCGAAAAAGCGGCTGAAGAGAAACAGCTCGAGCGGAAGGCCGGCGGCGAGCCAAAAGATCGCGGCGGCGAGCACCACGCGGCCGTTGTCGCGGTTCGACCAACCGCCGTTGAGGTGGTCGAGGAAGATCTTGAGCCAGACGAGGAATGCGGTGCCGATGATGAGCTCGAACGGATGTCCCCAGCGCAGCGCGGTGGCGCCGAGCGCGACGAGACCCACGACCAGGCCCGGCCAACCGAATTGCAGCAGCGCGAAGACCGCAAGGCTCCCGCCCAGCATGATCTGTGAATCGAAGAAAACCGTCGGCGCATGCAGGTTCCAAAACGCAGCCGCCGCGGACAACGCGACGAGCGCGGCCATCACACGAATTTTGGAGGTCAACATGGGCGGTATCGTCCGGCGCGGGGCGGGTTTGAAGACTGGAGCTTAGACCAGATGCGGGAAGTATTCCTACTTTTCGGTGCGAGCCCGGAAGGGAGGCAGCGGTCCGGTCGCCGCGGCGACCGGACCCTGCCGAGAGGATTTTCTGTGGTAGAGACGGCTGGCCCTGGCTGTCCGCGCGCTGAAATGGGGAAGGTACACGGTCGGCTGAGGCCAGCCGACCCTACCGGGAGGATTTTTATGGTAGGGACGGCTGGCCCCAGCCGTCCGCAACATGACATACTGCCTCGGTGCGCTATCCCGATCGCCAACGTCTGCCGCACGAGACACCGCTGGGCATCCCAGCGGAGGAGGCGACGTTTTTCATCACGATCTGCGCGGCGGCGCGTGGCTCGGATAACTTGTTGCGCGCCGATCGCGCCGCGGCACTGCTCGAGGCGGTCAGACACCGACACAACAACGGCATCTGGTGGTGCCGTCTCTTCGTGGTTATGCCCGATCATGTGCATGGCTTGATCCGGTTTCCATTGCTGGAACATCCGTTGGCGCGGGAAATCCCGGAGTTCAAGAAATTCACTGCACGAATGCTGGGCATCCGCTGGCAGCGGGATTTTTTCGATCACCGCTTGCGGCGGGATGAGTCCGAGCAAGAGAAAGCGGACTACATCCTGCGCAATCCGGAGCGCGCCGGGCTGGTCGATGATTGGCGAAAGTGGCCGCATTGTTTTGTCGCGACGGAAGGATTTTGAAGGGCTGCGGTCCGGCGGGCTAACGGGAGTAATTTTCTATGGTAGGGACAGCTGGCCTCAGCCGTCCGGTTGCATTCTTTTTTTATTAGGCAGCGGTCGGCTGGGCCAGCCGACCCTACCGGGAGGGGGGGCGTCCGCAGCCATTTCCCGGCGCGGGAATCACTTCGACGTTGCCGGCGGGGCGAAGAAGGTGCGGCGCTGGGAGATGGCGCGGTGGCTCAGTTCGGAGCCGATGGTTCCGAGTTTGGCGGCGAGGCGTTTGCGGTGGGTTTGCACCGTGTGCTCGGAAAGGTGCAGGCGCACACCGATTTCCTTGCTGGTCAACCCTTCGCCGATCAAAGCGAAGATTTCCGCCTCGCGTGCCGTGAGGGGTTTTTCGGCGAAGGGCCTGGTGTGCCGCGGCCGCAGGTTGGTCTTGGCGGAATCGAGCAGGTCGTCCAGTTCCTGACGCAGCACGGAGAAGGTCTCGTTCTTGCTGATCACGGCTTGCAGGTTGTCCCGCAACCACGCCGGGCAAACGAAGTCGCCGGCGTGTCCGGATATGACAATGATGCGGGCGTCCGGGTTGATCTTGAGCAATGTTTCCGCCACCTCCAGGCCGCTGCCGTCGGGCAGATCGAGGTCGAGCAGCAGCAAATCGGGCTGGTGCTTGGCCACCGCGGCGCGGCCGTCGGCCACGTTCAGCATGCTGGCCACCACGCGCAGACCGCCACGCATGTTGAGCATGCCGCCGAGCATTTCGAGAAACAGGCCCTGATCCTCGACCAGCACGCAGGTCAGTTCGGACACCGTCGCGCCGGAGGTTTTCGGTTTTTGGGCCTCGGGCATTGATGAAATATACAACGGGCGGGCTTCACTTCCAGTCCCCTGAGAAGGGTAACGGCTTCCGTGAAGCTACCCGGTTGTCGGCACAAATTACCCCACGAAGGGGACTGTGAGGTTGCGGCTTTTCGCGGGATATTTCACCCGCTCACTCCGGGTCCCGCATCGAGAACTCCCGACCAATGCACCATGACATGACCAACTTCGATGACCATTCCCTGTCCGCACGCCTGTGGCGAACGGGTCCGCCCCGTCGCGCAGGTCGTCGATTCGCAATGGGCCATGCTCGCGCGCCAAGGCAAACAACCCCGCTCCGAAAAACCGCACCTCATCGAAACGCAAGAACACCACAGCCGCCAAATCCGCGAAGTGCTGAAAAAAGGCGACCGCGTCGAGTTGCTCGAAGTGAATTATCCCGACCTCGTCGCCGATCCCGCGGCCACGATCGCCCAAGTCGCCGCATTCCTCGGCGGCTCCTTCCACCGCGGCCCCGAAGTCGTCGCCGTGGTGAAGCCCAAATTGCACCGTCAGCGCGCGTAACGGTGGTTGTGAAATGTCGCGTCGCCGTCCCCGGCGACGGCCGTTACCGAAAACAACCAGCGCCGGGGACGGCCGTTTCTATGTTTGTAGCGGCGCTCTATGAGCGTCGGACCATGAATCCGCCAAGGCACCGACGCTCATAGAGCGCCGCTACATTGATGGTGACAGCGCGGCTCGCGGGGACGCTCGCCCTCCAAGACAAATGCTTATCTCCGTGTCCTCTGTGGCTTCTGCGGTTCTCTTTTCCGTCACCGAAAAGTTATTCCATGTCCAAAGCCCCGACGACCTGATAGGGTTCTGTCCCCGTGAAGACGATTTTTGTCACGGGCGGGGTGGTGAGTTCTCTCGGGAAGGGATTGGCCGCGGCTTCGCTCGGCACTTTGCTTGAAAGCCGCGGTCTGCGCGTGACCATGGGCAAGCTCGATCCGTATCTCAACGTCGATCCGGGCACGATGAGCCCCTACCAGCATGGCGAAGTCTATGTGCTCGACGACGGTGCGGAAACCGACCTCGACCTCGGGCATTACGAGCGCTTCACCGGATGCGTCCTGAGCCGTCGCAACAACCTGACCAGCGGGCAAGTCTACGAAAACGTCCTCGCCCGCGAACGCCGCGGTGATTACCTCGGCAAAACCGTGCAGGTCATCCCGCACGTGACGGACGAAATCAAAGCGCGCATCCGCCTGCTGGCCAACCAGGGCGAGGCCGACGTGGCCATCATCGAAATCGGCGGCACGACGGGCGATATCGAGGGTCTGCCGTTCCTCGAATCCATCCGCCAATACCTGCTCGAAGCGGGTGAGGGGAATGCCATGCTCATTCACGTCACCTTGGTGCCCTTCATCAAGGCGGCGGGCGAGCTGAAGACCAAGCCGACCCAGCAAAGCGTGGCCAAGCTGCGCGAGATCGGCTTGCAACCCAAAGTGGTCATTGCCCGCACCGAGTATCCGCTCGATGACGATGTGCGTGAGAAGTTGTCGCTCTTTTCCAATGTGCCCAAGCGTGCCGTCATCGAGGCGCGTGATGTGGACCACACCATCTACGAATTGCCGCTCATGCTGCAGGAGGAAGGACTCGACACCGTGGTCTGTGAGGCGCTGCATCTCGACACGCCACCGGCACGCATGGAGGACTGGGCCAAATTCGTCGAACGCGTGGTGCGTCCGCGCAAGCGTGTGAGCATCGCCGTGGTCGGCAAATACATCGAGTTGCAGGACGCGTATAAAAGCATTTACGAATCCCTGACCCACGCCGGCGCGGCGCACGATTGCGGGATCGACCTCGTGCTGGTCGACGCGGAGGATCTCGAAGCCGAGGGCGGACCGCAGAAGCATTTGCGCGGGGTGGCCGGCATTCTCGTGCCCGGCGGTTTCGGCGACCGCGGCATCGAGGGCAAAATCGCCGCGGTGCGTTACGCCCGCGAGACGGGCACGCCCTACCTCGGCATTTGTCTCGGCATGCAGGTCGCGGTGGTCGAATTCGCGCGCCACGTTTGCGGTCACGCCAAGGCCGACAGCACCGAGTTCGATCCGGAAACGCCCGATCCGGTGATCTACCTCATGGAGGACCAGAAGAATGTGACAGACAAAGGCGCCACCATGCGTCTCGGCTCGTATCCCTGCGCCCTGCGCAAAAACACCGTGGCCCACCAACTCTACGGGGCTTCGGAAATCACCGAGCGGCACCGCCACCGTTACGAGTTCAACATGAAATACAAAGACGAGATGGAGAAACACGGCCTCGTCGTTTCCGGAAGTTCCCCCGACGGGACCCTCGCCGAAGTGGTCGAACTGCGCCAGCACCCCTGGTTCGTCGCCTGCCAATTTCACCCCGAATTCCGCTCCCGCCCCCGCGCCCCGCACCCGCTTTTCAAGGGATTCGTGGCCGCGGCGCTGGCGCATGTTTGCTAAGCGGCGGTCCGGGGTCTAAGCTTGCGCCTTGCCCGCCATGAACCAACTCGACCAACTCAAGCAATTCACCACCGTGGTCGCCGACACCGGCGACTTCGAAAGCATCCGCCAATTTTCCCCGCAGGACGCGACGACCAACCCGTCGCTCATTTACAAGGCGGTGACGCATGCGGAATACGCCCCGCTGCTCGACCAGGCGGTGGCCGAACGCAAAGGATCGGACCTGCCGCGCGAGGAACTCATCCGCGACATCATCGACGACCTGCTGACCATTTTCGGCGAGAAGATCCTGCAAATCGTGCCGGGGCGCGTGTCCACCGAGGTGGACGCGCGGCTGTCCTTCGACGCGCCGGCCACCGTGGAAAAGGCGCGCAAGCTCATCGGGCTTTATGCCAAGCGCAATGTCCCGCGCGAGCGTGTGCTGATCAAGATCGCCTCCACGTGGGAAGGTATCCGCGCCGCCGAGGAGCTGCACAAGGACGGGATCAATTGCAACCTGACCCTGCTCTTTTCCCTGCCGCAGGCCATCGCCTGCGCGGAAGCCAAGGTGCGGCTCATCTCGCCGTTCGTCGGCCGCATTTACGATTGGTATAAAGCCAAGACCGGACAGGAATACACCGGGGCGGACGACCCGGGCGTGAAGTCGGTGCGGACGATTTACAACTACTTCAAAAAGTTCGGCTACGAGACCCAGGTCATGGGCGCGAGTTTCCGCAACACCTCACAGATCCTGCACCTGGCCGGCTGTGATCTCCTGACCATCAGCCCCGAATTGCTCGGCGAATTGCAGTCCTCCGACGGACCGGTGACGCGCCAGCTGTCGGTCGAGGAAGCCAAGGCGTCGGACGTCACCAAAGTCCCGATGGACGAGAAGACCTTCCGCTGGATGCTCAACGAGGATGCCATGGGCACCGAGAAACTGGCCGAAGGCATCCGCAAATTCACCGAAGACATCGTCAAGCTGGAAGGCTTGATTGCCCAACGTCTCTCCTGAAAGATTCCACCAACCCCGAACATCATGAAAATCCTCCTGACCCTCCTTGCCGCCGCGCTGGTTGCCGGCTGCGCTTCCTCCGGAACCCGCGTCTCCGCACCCTACCTCGCGGTGCTGCAGCAAAAGGGTGTCGACCCCGGCACCTACGCGCGCATCAGCCACGGCCGCGTGCTGACCTATGACGACATCTACGATTTGGTCAGTAAGGGCATTCCCGGCGACAAGATCGTCGACTACCTCAAAGCGACCCGCGCGCCTTACGTCTTCACGCGTTCGCAGGTCAACCGCCTCGCCGCCGCGGGCGCCGGCCCGACTCTCGTGGCCTTCCTGCGCAACCCGCCGACCAAACCGAACACGGACGGTTTCGACAACCCGACCACCCAAGCCTTCCTCAACAGCCCCTACTGGCGCGATCCCTACTACATGGAAGCCGGCGCGGCGCAGTTCATGTTCCCGCAAAGCTGGAACACGGCGACCCTGCAGGGACCCGGCGGGGTCGAGCAGACGCCGGTGCCCTGAGCGGTTCGCGTTGCTACTGATCGCGTAAGCCCGACTCTTCGACCGCGGCTTCGAACTTCTTCAGCTTCGGTCGCGTGACGGCGAGGTTGTAGGGGTGCATGGGGTTCTCGCGGTAGAAGTCCTGATGGTAGTCCTCGGCCGGGTGGAATTTTTCCAGCGGCACGATTTCCGTGACAATCGGCGAGCGGAACTTGGCCTGCGCGCGGGACTTCGATTCTTCCGCGATCTTTTTCTGCGCGTCGTCCGCGGTAAGGATGATGGATCGGTATTGCGTGCCGACGTCCGCGCCTTGCCGGTTCAAAGTGGTCGGATCGTGCGCGTCCCAGAAGAGATCGATGATCTTTTCGTAGGAGATTTTTTCCGGATCGTATTCGATCTGCACGACTTCGGCGTGTCCGGTTTTCCCGGTGCCGATTTGTTCGTAGGTCGGGTCGGGGGTGTTCCCGCCGGCGTAACCGGAGGTGACGGCAAGGACGCCGGGCAAGGTTTCGTAGGCGGCTTCGACGCACCAGAAGCATCCGCCGCCGAGGGTGGCTTTTTCGGTTTTCATGGGTTCGGATTCGGCTGGGAGGGACGACGCAAGAAGGAGGAATGCGGCGTATTTCTTCATTTTTTGAGGTGTAGCGGCGGTCTGTGACCGTCGGTGCATGGTATGGAGAAAAGGTTTCGGCGGTCACAGACTGCCGCTACAAGATCAGGGGGATTGCTGGTCGGCGACGAATTTCAGGGAGACGGAATTGACGCAGTAGCGCAGGCCGGTCGGGCGGGGGCCGTCGGGGAAGACATGGCCCAGGTGCGAATCGCAGCGGGCGCAGAGGATTTCTTCGCGCACCATGCCGTGGCTGCGGTCGATCTCGGTGACGACATTTTCCGGGGCCACCGGCTGGAAGAAGCTGGGCCATCCCGTGCCGGAATCGAATTTGGCATCGGAGCGGAAGAGCGGCAGATCGCAGCAGACGCAGTAATAGACGCCGTCCTTTTTGTGGTCGTGGAAGGCGCCGCAGAAAGGACGCTCGGTGCCTTTGCCGCGCGTGACTTGGTAAACCTCGCCGTCGCCCAGCTGGGCGCGCCATTCGGCATCGGTTTTGATGACTTTTTCCATTGGTTGCGGGGGGAGAGGTTGGCCGTTTTTTCCCAACAAAACAACGTCCACCGTCGGGGCTACGGATTCGGCGGCGAGGGCGGTGGTGGCAAGGAGGGCCAAGAGGAGGAGCGATGGCATGGGGGGAAACTTCTTGCGGGTGGGGCCGCTTGTCAAAGTCCGTCAGGTAGGGCGGGGCCTTTGCCTGCCGAGTAACTCGAAGTGTTTTCAGGCACCGACGGTCATAGACCGCCGCTACAATTTTTGATCGGGTTGTAGCGGCGCTCTATGAGCGTCGGTGCCTTGCCCCCTGGCAAGGAGGGTAGCCCCGGTTACTCCCCAACCACACCCGCCCACGCGCGGGTTCGGGGACTCCCGAGTAACTCGAGTTATGGAAGGGTCGCCAATTACTGGTTTGGACAGGAGGCACGGGCGCATTGGTGAACGAGCGGCTCGCGGGGATCAGGACTGTTCGGCTGCGCGGCGTTTGCGGCGGAGGGCGGCCTCGGCGAGGAATTCTTCCTGCGCGTCGAAAGGTTCGCCCTCGCGCGCGGCGGGGAGGTAGGTGCCGTCGGGTTGGAGGATGCGGGCTTTGACGTTGTCCTTGGCGAAGGTGTCGATGATTTCCTGGACGTGGGTTTTCATCGAGCCGCTTTCGATGGGGAAGACGGATTCGACGCGGTGGAAGAAGTTGCGCTCCATCCAGTCGGCGCTGCCGATGAAATAGCGCGGATCCCCGGCGTTCTCGAAGCGGTAGATGCGGCTGTGCTCGAGGAAGCGGCCGACGATGCTGCGCACGGTGATGTTCTCACTGACCCCGGGCAACCCGGGGCGGAGGGCGCAGATGCCGCGGACGAGGAGGTCGACTTTCACCCCGGCCCGGGAGGCGCGGTAGAGGGCCTCGATGATTTCTTCCTGCACGAGGGCGTTGAGTTTGGCGAAGACGCCGGCCGGCCGGCCGGCGCGGGCGTTTTCGATCTCGCGGTCGATGAGGGCGAGGATTTCGCGGTGCAGGTGCCAGGGGGCAACGAGAAGTTTTTTCGGCGGGGGAAGCTGCGAGACGCCGGTGACGGTGTTGAAGAGGTTGGCCACGTCCTCGGTGATGTCGGGGCGGGCGGTGAAGAAGCTGAGGTCGGTATAGAGGCGGGCGGTGGACGGATGGTAGTTGCCCGTGCCGAGGTGCACGTAGCGGCGGATGCCGTCGTATTCCTTGCGCACGACCATGGCCATCTTGGCGTGGGTCTTGAGTCCGGCCACACCGTAAACGACGTCGACCCCGGCTTCGCGCAATTGGCGGGCCCATTTGATGTTGGCCGCCTCGTCGAAGCGCGCCTTCAACTCGATGGCCACGACGACCTGCTTGCCCTGCCGCGAGGCCTGCACCAGCAAGGGGATGAGCGGGGAGTCGGAACTGGTGCGGTAGAGCGTCTGCTTGATGGCCAGCACCTGCGGGTCCTCGGCGGCCTGGCCGATGAAATCGAGGACGGTCTGGAAGCTGTCATAAGGATGATGCAGCAGGATGTCGCCTTTGCGGATGTGGAAGAAGATGTCGTGCTCCTCACCGAGGCCGACCACGGTGACGGGGGTGAAGCGTTTGTATTTGAGGTCGGGCCGGTCGAGTTCCGTGGCCACGGGCATGAGGCGCACGAGGTTGAGCGGCCACTCGACGCGGTAGACGTCCTCCTTTTCCAGATTGAAGATGTCGCAGAGGCGCCCGGTGAGTTCCTCCGAGGTGTCCTGCACCTCGAGGCGGACGGCGTTGCCGCGGTTCAGCTTGCGCAGTTCGTCCTCGATGGCGCGGAGGAGGTTGCGCGCCTCTTCCTCGTCGACGTAGAGGTTGCTGTTGCGCGTGATGCGGAACATGTGGGCGCCGCGGACCTTGACGCCGTGGAAGAGGCGGCCGACATGCTCCTGCACGAGGTTGCCGAGGAAGATGAAGTCCTGACCGTCCTCGTGTTTCCCCGGAAAAGGAAGGAGGCGCGGCAGGATGCGGGGGATCTGCACGACGGCGAGGTCGGTGCTGAGGTTGTCGCCTTCGAGTTCGACGACGAGGTTGAGGCTTTTGTTGAGAAGCTGCGGGAAGGGGTGCGCGGGGTCGATGGCCAGCGGGGTCAGCACAGGGAAAATCTCGCGCTCGAAATATTCGTCGAAGTGCGCGCGCACGTCGGGGTCGACGTCGGGATAGCGGTGGAAGCGCACGCCTTTGGCGGCGAGTTGCGGTTGGATCTCGCCGCCCCAACAGGCGTATTGCCCGGCGACGAGTTCGCGCACCCGCCCGGAGATGGCGGCCAGCTGCTGCGCGGCGGTCAAACCGTCGGGCCCGGTGGCCTGCGAGCCGGCCTGCAAGACCTGCTTGAGACCGGCCACCCGCACCTCGAAAAATTCGTCGAGGTTGGACGAGACAATGGCGAGAAATTTGAGCCGCTCGAGGAGCGGGACGGCGGGGTCGCGGGCCTGGTCGAGAACGCGCTGGTTGAATTCGAGCCAGCTCAGTTCGCGGTTGATGAAAAATTTGGGATCGGCCAGGTCCATGGCAGCCGTGCAGTGTCCCGCCGGCACCCGCCGAAAACAAGAGAAACGCGAGGTGCCCGTTGCCGCGTGCGGACGCTGTGGTAGGGTGTGGGCCATGAAATCCGCGCTGCGCGCCCTGACCGGCGGTTTCCTGCTGCTTTCGACTGCGGCGGGGTCGGCCGCCCAGACCGATTCCCTGCGCGCCCTCGGGAGCGCGTTCGCCGGCGTTTATGAAAAAGTCGTTCCGAGCGTCGTGGTGCTGGAGGTCTCGAGGGTGGACGACGGCGGTGGGGCCGAGGCTTTCAGCTGGCAATTTCTTTTCCGCGACGAGGATGCACCGCGCGGTCCGCAGCCCCGCGAGAGCGAGGGCTCGGGTTTTGTCATTCGCGAAGACGGCTACATCCTGACCAACGCCCACGTCATCGAGGGGGCCGATCCGGAGAAGGGAGTGGTCGCGCGGCGGCAGGACGGCTCGCGGTTGCCGCTCAAGGTGGTCGGCGTCGATGACAAGACCGACCTCGCGGTGCTCAAGGCGGACGCCTCGGGGCTGCCGGCCATCGAGTGGGGAGACAGCGACACCGTCCGCGTCGGGGAGTTTGTCTGCGGCATCGGTGCGCCCTTCGAGTTGGACTTCACCCTCACCGCCGGGGTCATCAGCGCCAAGGGGCGCAGCAACCTCACGAGCACGGTCTACGAGGATTACCTGCAGACCGACACGGCGATCAATCCGGGCAACAGCGGCGGTCCGCTCTGCGATCTGGACGGGCGGGTCATCGGGGTCAACACGCTGATCAACGGCTTGAGCCGTGGTCTGAGCTTTGCCATCCCTTCGCGCCTCGCCCGGGCGGTGAGCGACGAACTCATCGCCAACGGCCGCGTGGTGCGTCCGTGGCTCGGTATCCGCATCGAGACGCTCGCGGACGAACCCGGTTTGCAACGCATGTTCGGACTCGATCGCGGGGTGGTCGTCCGCACCATCGAGCCCGGCGCCCCGGCTTCGCAGAGCAAGTTGCGGCCGGCTGACGTCGTTGTCGCGGTCGACGGCGAGACCGTGGCCAGCGCGCGCGAATTGCAGCAGGCCATCTTGCGCAAGAAGGTCGGACAAACCGTGGCTCTCAAAGTCTGGAGAACCGGCGCGGGCGGCGGCGGGTTCACCACCGTCGACGTGACCACGGCCGAACTTCCGCAAAACCCGCGCCTCGCGGCCTTGGCTGCGCCGCGCGGGCGTGCGCCGTCCGGGGAGGGGGAAAGCGATCTGCCGCTGGGCATGGAGGTCGAGGACTTGTCGGAGGAAGTCGCCCGGGCCCTCGGTGTCGAATCCGGAGGGGTCATCGTGACCAATGTCGAGGAGACCGGCGAAGCGGCCACGGCCGGGGTGCAGCGGCGTGATGTCATCACCGCGATCGGTTCGGTGACCGTGCCGGACAAAGCCGCTTTCGACAAAGCCCTCGCGGAGTGGCCGGCCGGCGAGCCGGCTGTGCTTCATGTCGAGCGCGACGGCAAAAAAACCTACGCCATCCTCAAACGGTAGCCTCGCCCAGCACGCGCCGCAGGGCGGCGGCGGCTTCGGAGGGTTCGATGCGTGTCATACACCGGAAGTCGATGGGGCACTCGCGCAGGAAGCACGGGCTGCATTCGACTTGGTGGCGTAGGATTTCATGGAACTCACCCAATGG
This sequence comes from uncultured Verrucomicrobiae bacterium, assembly GCA_963776165.1. Taxonomy (GTDB): domain Bacteria; phylum Verrucomicrobiota; class Verrucomicrobiia; order Chthoniobacterales; family JACTMZ01; genus JACTMZ01. The sequence goes on along the minus strand of CAVZLI010000008.1, from coordinate 123,471 downwards.
GGAGGTGAGGTCCGGTTCGGTCGAGCCGAAGATGGCTACGGTGGGCACGCCAAGGAAGGCGGCCAGATGCATGGTGCCCGTGTCATTGGTGAGCAGTGCGTCGCAGGCAGAGAGTTCGTCCATCAGTTCATCGAGATTCGTTTGCCCGATGCGGTTGGTCACCTCGAAGTCGCAGCCGCGCGCAATGGCCTCGCCGGCTTGCGCATCGCCGGCCACGCCGAAGAGAACCCAGTCGGCGGGAGTGCCGGCGTGGAATTCGCGCATGGCCGCGGCGAAGCGTTCGGCCGGCCAGCGTTTGGCCGGACCGTATTCCGCCCCGGGGCAGACACCGAGGCGCGGTCGTCGGTTCGCGGCCGGAGGTCGGGCGGCGCGGGGGAAAGATGGCAACGCGTCGTGCTCCGGCGCGCCGGCATGGATGACAAGACGCATGAAGCGGTTGGCGTGGTGGCCGCCGGATTCGGGGGTGAATTTCGGTATTTGTCCGAGCAGCCAACGGCGCTGGTGGCCCGGATAACCGACGATCCGCGGCACTCCCAAGGCGCGCGCTTCCAAAGCCGAGCGCAGCGAGTTCGGGAAAAGGATGGCGGCGTCGAAGTGGTATGGCAGACGTTTGGCCAGCCGTCCCGGCGTTTCGCCCGGCTCGATGCTCAGCACGCGGTCAACCGCCGCGACGCGGCGCCAGAGCGGGGCGAGTTTGGCGGGGGTGAGGATGGTCAGTTCCAAGTCGGGGCGCCCGCGTTTGCATGCCTCCACCGCGGGAATGCTCATCACGGCGTCGCCCAGCCAGTTGCTCGAGCGAATCATCAGGCGGAAGGGATGCAGGTCTTTGGCGCTCGTGCCCGGCGGGAGATAGAAGCCCCGTTTCAGGCCGCGTCCGGCGATGAAGCGTGGTTTGGGTGTTTTCCAGCGGTTGTGCAGCCAGAACCAATCGGGCGGGCCATCGGCGATCTGCTTTTCCAGCGTTCGGTTGAGCTGCAAGGTGAGTTCTTCGACGGAGTGGCTGCCGGGCTCGACCGGGGGCTCGATGAGGCAACGCCACTGGCCGGTGCCTGTCGTGTGGATGGCCACCGAAATGAGCGGGGCGCCGGTGCGCTGGGCCAGCGTGGCCGCCAGCGGCGAGGTCGAGGCCAGCTTGCCGAAGAGCGGGGTCCAGATCCCCGCATCGCCGGCGTGCTGGTCGATGAGAATGGCCAGCACCCCGCCGCGCCGGATCATTTCCGCGGCGCCGACATAACCGTCGCGGCGGCTGAAAGTTTCCATGCCGAGCCGCCGCCGGTCGCGGTCGATGAGCCGGTTGAGGTATTTGTTGGACTGCGGTTGGAAGACGACGCCGACCGGATACTCGCGGATGTGGCCGATGAGTTGGGCGTAGAGTTCCCAGTTGCCGATGTGGTTGATGGCCATGACCACGCCATGGCCCCGGGCGAGGGCGGCGCGCAGCCCCTCGAGGCCCTGCAGGTCGACGCGGGCTTGCACGTCTTTTTCGGGCATGCGGGCGAGCCGCGGGGCGCTCAGGATGTTGGCCCCCAGTTGGCAGAAGTGCCGGCGCACCGTGCGCCGAACCTCGCGCGGCGACATGGTGCGCCCGAAAGCAATCTCCACGTTGCGTCGCGCCAGCCGGCGGTAACCCGGCATGACCACCCATGCTGCGAAACCGAGAATCCATCCGAGGCGGAAAACAATCCCCAAGGGCAGACGCCCGAGAATCGCCAGCAGGGCGAGCGCGAGCAGATACAGGACGTAATCCATGAGGCGGAAGGTCGAAAGTAGCCGGAGGGACGGCGCGGCGGAAGGTTTTCATCCGGCTCTTTCGGCGTGCACCGCGGGCCGGACGCGGGCTTAATGAGGGCGGTGAAAGAACCTAAAGTCTACCGTGATCCGGACCGCGGGAAAATCCTCTGGACCGGGATTCTCATCGCCCTGGCCGTGCTCGCGGCCATCGCCTTGGCCACCATGTCGCTCAACCGCACGATGAAAAGTGCCGGGGCTTTCACCGGGAAAATCATCGCCAAGGAATTCCGGCCCGAGCCGGCGCAGGAAATCACCGTGGGGCAGGGCGGCCTGCAGAGCACGCGCGTCGAGGGCGAATACCTCCTGCAGGTCGAGACTCCCGACGGACAGAAAATTTACAATGTGTGGGTCGATCGCACGGTCTACGAGGAGGTCGAGGTGGGGGACGATCATTACGTGATCCCCACACCATGAGGCGCCGCCGGAAATCGAACATTCCGCGCGTCAGGGTGTCTCATGTGGAAGCGGACCCCGGCAGCCCCGGCGCGTCCCGCAGCCCGGATTTTTTATGAGTCAGACAACGCAAGCATTGAACGAACGTGTGCGGCAAAGCAGCCAGTGGGTGCAGCCGCTTTTTTCCGAAGTGGGCAAGGTGGTCGTGGGCCAGAAGACGCTCGTCGAGCGCCTTGTCATGGGCCTCCTGACCAACGGCCACGTCCTCCTCGAGGGTGTGCCCGGTTTGGCCAAGACGCTGACTGTGCGCACGCTGGCCTCGTGTTTGCACACCGGTTTCGCGCGTTTGCAATTCACTCCGGATCTGCTGCCCGCCGACCTTATCGGCACGCTCATCTACAACCCGCGCGACGGTGAATTCAGCACCAAGCTCGGTCCGATTTTTTCCAATCTCATCCTCGCCGACGAAATCAACCGCGCCCCGGCCAAGGTGCAGAGTGCCTTGCTCGAAGCCATGCAGGAGCGGCAGGTCACCATCGGCGACCAGACCTACAAGTTGCCCGACCCCTTCCTCGTGCTGGCCACGCAGAATCCGCTCGAGCAGGAGGGCACTTACCAATTGCCCGAAGCGCAGCTTGACCGCTTCATGTTCAAGGTTCACGTCGGCTACCCGACGCGCACCGAGGAGCGGTCCATCCTCGACGCCATGTCGACCTCCGCGCCCAAGCTGGAAGTCAACGCCTTGGTCAACGCCGAGGACATCGTCGCCTCGCGCGGCCTGGTCAACGAGATCTACGTCGACGACCGTGTGAAGGACTACATCGTCGATCTCGTCTGGGCCAGCCGCCAACCGGAGAGCTACGGGCTCAAGCTCGACGGCATGATCCGCTACGGGGCGTCGCCCCGCGCCACCATCTACCTCACGCTCGCGGCCAAGGCCCACGCCTTTCTCAACGGGCGCGGTTATGTCACGCCGCAGGACGTCAAAACGGTCGGCCCTGACGTGCTCCGCCACCGCATCGCGGTCAGCTACGAGGCCGAAGCAGAGGAGATGACCAGCGAGCACATCATCGAACAGATCTTCGCCGGCCTGCCCGTGCCGTGAGAGAGAGTGTCAAGTTTTAAGAGCTTAAGTCTAAAGGACCGTCGCCATGGAAGGTGCCGTGTCTCCTCTTCTTAAAACTTACAAACTTACAAACTTAAAACTTTTCCTTCATGCAGGACACCCGCGAGATCCTCAAAAAAATCCGGCGCCTCGAATTGCGCACGCGGCGGCTGGTCGACTCGATGTTCGCCGGCTCCTACCACAGCGTGTTCAAGGGGCGGGGGATGAATTTCGAGGAGGTGCGGGAATACAATCCCGGGGACGAAATCCGCTCCATCGACTGGAACGTGACGGCGCGGATGAACACGCCGTTCGTCAAAAAATTCACCGAGGAGCGCGAATTGACCGTTATGCTCATGGTCGACGTCAGCGCCTCGGGCAATTTCGGCAGCGTGGCCTCGAGCAAGCGCGAGCTGGCCGCCGAGGTGGCTTCGATCCTCGCCTTCAGCGCCATTCAGAACAACGACAAGGTCGGGCTTCTTCTCTTCACCGACGAGGTCGAGCTGTTCATCCACCCCAAAAAGGGCCGCCTGCACACCCTGCGCCTCATCCGCGAGATGCTTTATTTCAAACCCAAGCACCGCGGCACCAACCTGACGGCCGCCTTGGAATACCTGAACAAGGTGGTGACGCGGCGCGCGGTCGTTTTCCTCATTTCCGATTTCATGGACGAGGGCTACTCGCGTCCGCTCGCCGTGGCGGCGCGACGTCACGACCTTGTCGCCATCCCCGTGGTCGACCCCGGCGAGGAGGACCTGCCCGATGTCGGCATCGTGACTCTGGAAGATCCCGAGACCGGCGAGCAGATCGACATCAACACCTCGAGCCGCGCGCTGCGGGGCGCTTACCTCGCGCTCGAGGACAAACGCAAGAAGTCCATCGACCAGGAATTCCGCAAACTGGGCATCGACATGATCCCGCTGCGCACCAACGAGGATTACCTGCACGTGCTCCGCGCTTTCTTCGACCGCCGCGAGCAACGCCAACTCAGCGCCTGACATGCCTCCCGCCGACCCCAACGCCGACCTGCTGCCGCACGAGATTGCCGGGCCGGTGTGGTATTTGCCCTACCCGTTGCCGGTCATGATCGGGCTCGGTGTGCTGGCCCTGCTGCTGGTCGACCCTCGCCGTTTGGGCCTTCGTCGCGTGGCGCCGCGGTGTCAACCGGCGTCTCCTTGACCGCCCGCGGCAGGCGCTTTGGCCGCACTTGGCCGCGGCCCAGCGGACGCGCGGAAGTGGCCGCCCCCTACGAATTCAGCATCGAGGTCTGCGACATCCTGAGGAACTTCCTCGGCAGCGAACACCGCCTGCCGGCCACGACCCAGACCTCCTACGAGTTTCTGCAGACGGCGCGCGGCAGCGGTGTGTTCGACGAGGACCGGTTGGGCAGTCTGACCCAGTTTTCTCGACAAAGCGGACGCGATCAAGTTCGCCCGGGCGGATGCCACGGCGGCCGACAATGCCGAGCTGGCCGGTCTGGCCGAGGAACTGGTGCAGGGGGAGCCAACGCATGCCGTCGCTGCCTGACTTTTCCGGACTTTCCTTCGCGCAACCGCAGTTTCTCTGGCTGCTGTTGCTCGTTCCGCTGCTCGCCTGGCTGAAGGGAAAATTCGGCGGCACGCCGGGCGTGCTTTTTTCCACGACGAAAACCGTGGCGAAAATCGGCGGCCGCCGCCGTTCGCGCGCGGGGGATTTTCTCACCGGTCTGCTTTACCTCGCCTTGATCGCCCTCATCCTTGCTCTGGCCCGTCCGCAGGAAGGCAAGACCATCACGCGCACGCAGGCCAGCGGCGTGGACATCATGCTGGTCATCGACGTGTCGCGTTCCATGCTGGCCGAGGATTTCACCATCGGCGGACAGCGGGCCAACCGGCTCGAGGCGGTCAAGCAGGTGACCGAGACCTTCATCCGCGAGCGCCCGAACGACCGCATCGGCATCGTCGCTTTTGCCGGGCGCCCGTATCTGGTCAGCCCGCTCACTCTCGACCACGACTGGCTGCGCCGGAACCTCGAGCGCACGCGCATCGGGTTGGTCGAGGACGGCACGGCCATCGGCTCCGCCTTGGCTTCCGCTTCCAACCGCCTCAAGGACAAAGAGGCCAAATCGAAACTCGTCGTCCTCTTGACCGACGGTGACAACAACATGGGCCGCGTCAGCCCGGCGACCGCCGCCGAAGCCGCGCAGGCCCTCGGGATCAAAGTCTACACCATCGGTTCGGGTAGCCGTGGCAATGCGCCCTATCCGGTCGGCGACGCTTTCGGGCGCACCGTTTACCGCCAGATCCCGGTGGAATTCGACGAGGAAATCCTCAAACAAATCGCCGCCATGACCGGCGGCTCGTATTTCCGCGCCACGGACACGCAGTCCCTGCAGGGAATTTTCGACGAGATCGACGAGCTGGAGAAATCCGAAGTCGAGATCCAGAAAGTCGCGCAATACAGGGACCTCTTCCCGTGGTTCGTCCTCGCCGGGGCTGTGTTGCTCGCGGCGGAAACCGTGCTTGGTCAAACGATATGGAGACGTCTGCCCTGAGTTTCGGTCAGCCCTGGGTGCTGCATTTCCTCTGGCTGCTGCCGCTGGTGGCCGCCTTGTTCTGGTGGGCCGAACGGCGCCGCCGCGCCCTCATCGGACGCATTGTCGCGCCCAAGCTGCGCGCCCTGCTGGCGGGGAGCACCAGTCCGTTCCGGCGGATTTTCCGCGGCGCCTGCATCGTCGGCGCACTGGCCCTGCTGGTCGTTGCCATGGCCGAGCCACGGCTCGGCTATGACACGTTGGAAGTTCCCCACCGCGGGCGCGATGTGGTTATTGCCATGGACGTGTCCCGCTCCATGATGGCGCCCGACGTGGCGCCGACGCGCTTGCAACGGTCCAAGCTGCTGGCCGAGGACCTCGTGTCCGAGTTGGGCGGCGACCGCATCGGCTTGGTCGCCTTCGCGGGGTCCGCCTTCCTGCAGGCGCCTCTCACCCTCGACCACGGCGCGGTCCTCTCGGCCCTGGACGAACTCGACACCGATCTCATCCCGAAGGGCGGCACCAACCTTGCTGCGGCCATCCGCACGAGCGAGGAAGCCTTCACCAAGGCCGAGGGCTTTTCGCGGGCCATCATCATCATTTCCGACGGCGAGGAACTCGATGCCGACGGCCTGGCCGCGGCGCGCGATGCCGCGGCCGAGGGGATCCGTATTTTCACCGTGGGTGTCGGCTCGGCCGAGGGTTCGGAAATCCCACTGGCCCCGGGTGAGTTCGTGCGCGATCCCTCCGGCAAAGTCGTGCAGTCCCGCTTGGACGCGACACGCATGCAGGAAATCGCCGAGGCCACGGGCGGATTTTACACGCCCTTGGACGAGAACGCGGCGCGCCTCCTCGCCACCGAGGGCATCGGCAAGATGGCCGAAGCGGACATCAACATGGAAAGTTCGCGCCGGCCCATCGAGCGTTACCAGTGGCCGCTCGGCGCGGCCATCGCCCTCCTCGTCTTGCAGGCGCTGGTCGGCGAACGTCGCCGCCTCCCGCGCGGGGCCGCGGCTGCTGCCCTGTGGTTGACCGCCGCGCTGCCGGCCCACGCCTCGGGACTGTCGGCCTATGAGCAGGGCAATTACGAGCAGGCCCGCGAGGAATTTGAAAACCGCCTGAAGATGGAACCGGAGGCCCCGAATTTGCAGCTCAATGCGGGGACGGCCGCCTACCGGCTCAAGGATTATGCCAAAGCCTCGCAGTATTTTTCCAAAGCCATGCTGGCCGGAGACCCCTCGCTGCGATCGGCCGCGGAATTCAACCTCGGCAACACCCTTTTCCGCCAGGGCGAGGGGCAGGAGGACAAAGAGAAAAAGATCACCGACTGGAAGGACGCCATCACGCAATACGAAGCCGCCTTGAAAACGCGGCCGGACTACACCGAGGCCCGCGAAAACAAAGAGCGTGTCGAGCAGCTGCTCGAGCAACTGGAAAAAGAACAGGAGCAGGACGAGAAACAGGACCAGCAGCAAGATCAGCAGCAACAGCAGGATCAACAGCAGCAAGACGGCGGCGAGCAGGACCAAAAGCAGGACCAGCAGCAAGGCGACCAAGAGCAAGAACAGCAAGGGGGCGGCCAGGACCAGCAAGAGCAGGACCAGCAGGGCGGTCAGCAGCAGAAGGAGCCTTCCGGCGACGGCGGCAAGGACCAGAAGGACCAAGAAAGCCAGTCCAAGGAAGATCAGCAACAAGACGGTCAAGGCGGCGAGCAGGACCAGCAGGAGCAAGGCGGCGAGCAGGACCAACCGCAGGATGGAAAGCAGGGGGACGAGGACCGGCAGCAACAGGGCGGCGGTCAGGACAAAGAGGAGCAGGACGGCCCGGACGGCGACAAGGAGCAAGAGCAGCAGGGCGACGGAGAGAAAGAAAAAGAGCAGGGCAAAGACGGACAACAGGGCGACAAGGAGCAGGAGCGCGGCGAAGGGGAAGATGAACGGCGCGACCAAGGCACGCCGTCCCGTCCCGGTGACCGCGAGCAAGAGCAAGGTGGCGGCCAACCGGGTGACCGGCCCGCGCCGGTGCCGACCCCGTCCGGTCCGAAGAAGGAAGGCGAATTGCGCGGCACCGCGGGGGGGGAAGACGACCAAGGCGAAGAGGCCATGGCTTACTCCGACGAACCGAACGAGGATGGCAGTATGAGCGAAGGCCAGGCCCGCGCTCTGCTGCGTGCCTTGCAGGGCGAGGAAGAGAAGGTGGATCTTCTCGAACGTCGGGCCTTTCAGGATGTCTCAAGGGATTGGTAGGATGTCCGGAATGACCGATCTGTCGCGCCGCCTGATGCTGTGGGCTGCCGTGCTGCTTGCGCTCGGCGCGGCTTCGGCCGTGGCCGAGGTCACGACGATCCTCAGCTCGAACACCGCGCGCGTCGGCGAACCGGTCATGCTCGTTTACCGCTTCGTCAACACCGAGCAACCGCGCGACATGCCCCGGCCCCGCATTGCCGTGGCGGGTCTCGACATCCGTTTCAATGGCGTGAGTTCGCAAAGCCGCCAGTCGTTCGTCTTCGGGGGACGCGGCACGCAACGCGATGCGGCGACCGTTTACGAGTTCCGCTACACGGTCGTCCCCAACCAGCCCGGCCGCTTCACCATTCCCGGGTTCGCCGTCAGTGCGGGCGGACGGCAGATCCGCACGCAACCGGCGCAACTCACTGTGACCGGTCCGGGCGGATCGGTCCCGCCGGCGCAGCCGCCCCCGGTGCGTCAGGTCATCCCGCCGCCCTTCTCCCCGGGCCAACCGCAACAACTTCCGCCGCCGCAACAAGGGGGTCGTTCTCCGGCGACGCCGCCAACCTCGCAGGGTCGCACGCCGCCGCTCACGCCGGACGGCGAGCCCGCGCCGTATTTCGGCGAGATCATCATCGGCAGCAAATCGGCCTATGCCGGGGAGGTCGTCCCGGTCGAATTGCGCTTCCACTACCGCGCCGACATCGCCTTCGACAACCTGCAACCGCCGAGCTTCGGCGGCGACGGGTTCACCGCCGCACCGCTGACCGAGCCCGAGCAAACCGAGCAAATCTTGGGCAATATCCCCTACAATGTGGTCACCTTCCGCAGCGCGATCACCCCGGTCAAACCCGGCGAAATCGAAATCCCCGCCGCCGTGATGGAAGGGCGTATGGTCATGCAGGGTGCCATGCCCGGGATGGATCCTTTCTTCGACCAGTTTTTCCGCAATTTTCCCATGCCCGGCATCGGGCGGGCGGAAAACATCCAGGCGCGCACCGAGTCGCGCACGCTCGAAGTGCAACCGTTGCCGCGCGAAGGGCGTCCCGCCAACTTCACCGGCGCCATCGGACAATTCACCCTGCAGGCCTCGGCCGCGCCCGATGAAGCCGCCGCCGGGGAACCGGTCACCCTGTCCCTCGCTCTCGAGGGCCGCGGCAATTTCGAAGCCATCCCCGCGCCCGCTTTGACCGATGAAGACGGCTGGCGGGTTTACGCGCCGAAGGACACGTTCACCGCGGCCGACGCCATCGGCTACGGGGGGACCAAGACCTTCGAGATCAGCATGGTGGCGCGGCGCGACCAGACCGCGACGCCGGGCGCAGAGTTCTCCTACTTTGATCCGCAGAAGAAAAAATATTTCACCCTCACGACAAAGCCGCAGGCCGTCACCGCGGCGGGCGGCGGAGCGGGAGCCGACGAGGCTTCGTCCACCGCGCAAGCCGCAACGGACGGCGAGGATTCCGGCGCGCCGGCCGTGCCCGATGACATCGCCAAGCCCGCGCCGGCCTTGGCGGGCAGCGGACAAGGTTTCGTGCCGCGCCTGCTGCAACCATCCTTCCATTGGATCAATCTGGCGCTGCTCGCCGCGGTCATTCTTTCGATTCCCTACCTTGTCTGGCAGCGCCGCCGAGCCCGCAAAAGCGCCCTGACCGCGGAGACCGAAGCGGTCCTGCGCGAGGCCAAGGCGGCCTACCACAAAGCGTCCGCCCCCGCCGACTTCTACGCCGCCGCCGCGCAATTCGTGCAGGCCCGGCTCGCTTTGCTCGACGGCAAAGCTGTCGCCTTGGTCGACCCCGACGAGGCCTTGGCGCGCCGTGTGCCGGATGCCGCCGAACGTCAAGAACTGCAATCCATGCTCGCCCGCCGTGACGAACTGAAATACGGAGGGAGTGCCGCCGACGCGCTCGATCCCGCCGAGCGGCGGCGGATGTCCGCCGTGCTGGACAAATTTGCCTCGAACCATGCCTAAGATTTTTCTCCTCCTCACCCTGCTCGTCTCCGCCCTGCCGGTTTTCGCCCAAGACTCCGGTCCGGCGCCGGATTCTTTCGAGGAGGGCTTGCGGGCTTATGCCGAAGGGGATTACGAAGCGGCGCGCCGCGCCTACGAAAAGCTGGTGGCCGCCGGTTCGCTTGATCCGGCTGTCTTTCTCAACCTCGGCCACACCGATTACCGTCTGGGCCGCGTGGTGCCCGCCGCGATCAATTACCGCCGCGCCCTCGCGCTGGATCCGTCGAACACCGCCGCGCGCAGCAGCCTCGAGCACGTGCTCGGCGAACTCGGCGTGCCGGCGCCCGGACTCGGCTTCGCGGAAATTATCGGCCAATACATTTCCTTCGACCTGCTGGTTCTTCTCGGCAGTCTGCTCTTTTGGGCCGGATTGCTGCTCGTGGTCTTCGCCCTTTTTTCCGCAGGCCGGCACCGCGGTCTCGCCGTCCTCGGCGTCATCCTCGCCTTGCTCGGGGCCTCGGCCGTCGCCGTCTCGTGGGCCGGCGACTCGCGCATCGCACTGGCCCGCACGGCCATGGTGACCGATGCCACCGAGGCTCTTAGCGCTCCGAGCGCCAACGCTCAGAAGATGGCCGACCTGACCAAAACCCAAGTCGTCCGCATCATCGCCTCGCGCGATGATTGGTCGCTCGTGCGTTTGCCGGTCGGCGTGGACGGCTGGGTCAAGAGCGACAAACTCGAACCCGTCTTCCCCGGGGCCCTGGCGGAAGCGCCTTAGCATGAAACTCGGCCCCGTTCTTTGCGCCGGTGCGCTCCTTGCCCTAGGCGCCTGCCGGGTTGCCGCGGAGGAATCTGTGATCCCTCCGACCACCGAAGTGGGCGGACGCGAACTCGTCCTCAACGGCCAAGCCACGCGCACGGTGTGGGGGTTCCGGGTTTACGACGTCGGACTGTTCCTCGAGCGACCGGCCACCGACGGCGAAGTCGTCATGCGCTCCGACCCCGGACCCAAGCGGGTGCAGATGAACATGCTGCGCGCGGTGGACAAACAGAAGTTCGTCGACACGGTGCGGCAAAACATCGAACAGAATCTCACGCCCGCGGAACAGGAAACCTTCGCCCGAGAATTGTCCGAATACATCGGTCACCTCGAGGAGGATGGCGATATCCAGCCGGGGCGCGTCATCACCATCGACTATGTTCCGGGCCAGGGCACCGTGCTCGGGCTGGACGGGCGCCCAGTCGGCACGATTGCGGGGCGTGATTTTTACCACATCATGCTGCGCCTCTGGATCGGGCGTCCGCTGCAGGCCTCCATCAAGGAAGGCCTGCTCGGGGGCGCCGCCTCCGGTGATTGAACTAAACCGTCCCCCGATTTATTTTCGTGTTTAGTGAAGCGTGCGATACTGGTCATTGCTCTCGCCGCCCTCCTGCTCGAGGCGGGATGTGCGCCATACGCCAAGGTGCGGGAAGTGCGCGACACGGTTTCGCTGGCTGTCACCGCCAACCAGAAGTCCTTGGCGCAGGCTCAAGAAAAGCTGGCGGGCCGCCCGCTTGAGCAGTTGGCCGGTTACCTGGCAGCGGCCGATGCCGCCCGCCGTGCCTTGGCCGCGGATCCTGACGACACGTTGCGGCAAAGCGACTACAGTTTCGCCGTGGCGCGGGTCGTCGACTCGATGGTCGCCGCCCGCGTGGCGCCCTGGGACCGGGCGGTCGAAATTCCGTCCCCGGACGGCAAGGCGTGGTCGTTGCGCGTGGTCTCCCCTTTTCGCAAGCAGGAATATCATCCTTCGCACTTCAGCTATCTCCCGGCCGATCGTTATCGCTTCGTTGGCACCGCGGTGGGCGACCGTGTGACCAAGGAGGGACTCGGCGCGCCGATCGTTGTGGCCGGCCGTGAACTGGATTACGTGGCCATCGATCGCTTCGCGCAAGGCAACCAGATCTACTACGGACTGACCGCCCTGCTGCGTTTCCGGGGGCGCCAGGCCGAGTTGCTGCTTTTCGATCCGCTCGATCGCGAGACGGTGACCCTCGACGGGCGAACGTATCCGTTGGCCGGCGACTATCAGGCTCCGCTCGAACTCGGGTTGGCGGAATTAAACGTGCGCCACCGCGAACTCGGCGGATTTTTGCGTCCGCAAAAAGTGTCCGACAAAGCGCGCCTGGCCCGCCTGCAGCCCTACAGCCCGCGGAAAATCCCGGTGCTTTTCATCCACGGCCTGACCAATTCGCCGGCCACCTGGGCGCCGGTGTTCGAATTCCTCCGCGCCGATCCGGCCATCCGCCAGAATTTCCAGTTCTGGTTCTATGCCTACCCGTCGGGGCTTCCCTACAACTTTGCCGCCGCCAAATTGCGCGAGCAGATCGCGGCGATCCGGCGGCAATATCCGGAGTGTAAAGAGATTGTCGTCATCGGACACAGCATGGGCGGCATGATCGCCCGTCTGCTGGTGACCGACAGTGGTGACAAACTTTGGAACACGTATTTCGACAAACCGCCGTCGCAAGTGCCCATGACCGACCAGACGAGAAAGATCGTCACGGGATCCCTCATCTTCCCCGCCACACCGGGCATTGCCCGCGCCGTGTTCATTTCCGCCTCGCACCGCGGCAGCCATCGCGCCCACGGCTTTTGGGCCGATCTCGGAACTTCCATCATCGGCAGTCCGCTCGACGACGAAGGCATCTTCGCGGAAGTGCGTCCTTATCTGCGGCCCGAGGCCTTGCAGCGTAGCCGAGGCCACCTGCCCAACAGCCTGCAACTTCTCGATCCGGACAATCTTTTCGTCAGTGCCGTCGCCGAGTTGCCCATCCGCCGCGGCATACCTTACCATTCGATCATCGGCGACCGCGGGCGCGGAGGTTTCCTCGACCGGAGCAAACCCAACAGCAACGACGGTCTCGTGCCCTACTGGAGCAGTCACTTGGAAGGCGCGAAAAGCGAACGCATCATCCCCGCCGGGCATTGGACCCATCTCCATCCGCTGGCCATGGCGGAAATCAAACGTATCCTGTTCGAGCACCTCGGACGCTGAACTTCCCGTGGACCATTCAACCGACAGCGCCGTTTTGCGTGAGCCGCTTTCCACCATGGACGCGGTCAAGGCCCTCTACGCCCCGGGCCATGAGGGAACCGCGCGCGCTGTCGTGGCCGACCTCGGGGCGCGTGTTTTCGATGCCCCGCCGCCGCGGCCCTCCAACCTTGTGCGCCGCGGTCTGGCCCGCATGGTCTGGCATCTCATGCGCGGCACGACGCGGACCGAGACGCGTCCCGGACCCGACGGGCGCCCGATGGTCGTTTTTCGCAACCGCATCCTCGAGCGTTCGGGTCATCCCTACGCTGCCACCCTCCTCGAGGCCTCCCGCGCCGACACGCAGGATTTTGTCGAGGGCGGCGATCCGATGAACGCGCTCTACATGATGCTCGCCCCGGACATCCGGCGCCATGCCGGCCTGTGGGATCATATCATCCTTGATTCGGTGCAGGCCCGCGACGTGCAGTGGCGGTTTTTCTGGGAGACGCGTTGCCACCACGATCTGGCTTCGGCGCGGCTGGCCCGGGGCGAGGCCGTCCGCCTCAAGGCCGTGGCCGCCGGCACCGGATTGAGCATGGTGTTGGTGCTCGATCGCCTGCTGCGCGAGGGACACGATCCCGCGCTCATCACCGCGACCATTGCCGACCGGGAAGCGACCAACGTGGCCAAAGCCGCGCGCTTGCTCGCCAAACTCGAATCAACCCGGCCCTTGCTCGACGCCGGACGCGTGCGCGTCGTGACGGAGGATCTGCTGACCGCCGCGGGGGGCGAAGCCTGCGATGTCATCACCGTCATGGGCATTCTGGAATATTTTCCCGGTCACACCCTCATCACTACCGAAGAGCACCACGGCCAACCCGCTCCGCAGGGGCCGCCGCACGCCGAGGATCTCGTGCGCAACATTGCCGCCATGACTGCTCCGGGCGGCGCGCTGGTGACCAACACCTTCCGTCTGCTGGCCGCCGTGCGCATCATGGAGGTCTTCGGCAAGAAGTTCCGCTACCGCGGCCGCGCGGAAATGCAGCGCTTGCTGGCCTCGTCCGGTTTTGTCCCGGCCGGACGCCACCACTCGGCGAATATTTTCGACGTCGAGGTTTTCCGCAAGACGTAGACCGCGGTTCTGCCGTCGGGCCATCCGGCGGCGGCTGGCGTATCGCGCCGCCGCGCGATCCACCTCAAGGCAAAAAGACTGCGTCCTCGTGCTGCACGTCGTGCCGGATATTGGAACCGCTGATTTCGGTCGCACCCGGGCGCCCGGGTTGGGTGACTTCCATCCCGGCCGGCACGTGGCGGCCGCGATCGTCTTTGGCCACCTGCGTCGTCTCGATGCGCCGCACGAGACGGCCCGAGCGGTCATACTTCTCCACGCGCAGCACGACCATGCGGCGCGGATCGATCCAGCTGCGCACTTTGCCGTAGCCGGTGGAGTCCTGGCCGCCCGGACGCGACTCGAGGATGATACAGTCGGTATTGCCGACGCGTTCTTTTCCGGCCAGAGCTTGCTTGCTCCAGCGGAAAAAATTTTCGACGACGTCGCGCAGGGCGAGTTCGGTGCCGAGGATTCCGTCCGTCCATTGCGCGGTCTCGATGCGCTTCGGCTCGCAGGAGGGCGATTTGATCCAACCCTCGGGTGCCCCGGTGCCCGAGCGGCGCAGGATGACGGTTTCGCCTTTGCGCTCCTTGGGCCACAGCACTTCGTAAGCCACCGCGGTGCGACCGGGTTCGCGGCGGGATTTGATCTGCACTTGCAGGACCTCGCCTGACCCGGTCTTGAAGCGGGCCCGCGCCGTGGCCTCACCGTCTTCCACGGCCGCCGCCAGACGGTCGGCCAGCTGCGCGGCGGTCAGGGCTGTTTCGGCGCGCAGTCCGCAAGCGAATGCGACGGTCAGGAGAGCGGCGAGACCGGATCGAACCATGACCCGATGGGAAACTTCCCTTGGGCCGCAGGTCAACCTTGAAGCGCGAGGCTGGGGGACAGCCGCGAACTGCGCCACGCCGGATACAGTCCGCTGATAACACCGACGCCCACCGCGATGAGCACGGATTGGAGTGCGAGGAGCCACCCGAGGTCGGGCTCGAGGAAGCCGCGGACCAAAGGTGTTTGCTCGAGCAGGACCAGCACGCCGGCACCGAGGGTCACCCCGACGATGCCGCCGATCAATCCCATGGCGGCGGATTCGCAGAGGATAAGTGTCATTATCCGTGCCCGCCTCCACCCGAGAGCCAGCAGGATGCCGATCTCGTGCTTCCGTTCAAACACGCTCATCAGCATGGTGTTCATCACGCCGAGGATGCCGACGATGAGTGCGAGCAGCGAGGTGCTCCAGCTCATGGCACGCGCCATGCGGAACCCCTGGCTGGTGCCGACAACTTCCCCGGCCCGCACCGCGCGCAACCGGGGATGGCGCGCTTCGATCTCGCGGCACAGCGCGGACAAGGTGGTCTCGTCCATGTCTTCGGTCACGCGGATATTGATGAAATTGGCGCGTTGCTCGTAGCCGGAGACTTCCTGGAAGCGCGGCAGGGCGAGATTGATGGCCCCGTTTTCCAGCACCGAACCGCCGTCGACGATGCCGACAATGGTGAATTCGCCGGTTTCGATCTGCAGGGGATCGCCGGTCTTCTTGTTGAGCACTTCTGCGGCGAGTTTGCCGAGCACGACGGCGGGCTCATCGGCACTGTGCGGCAGGCGGCCATCGATGACCTTGAGTTGGTCCCAGGTGAAGGAATCCCATTCGCGGCCATAGACGACCATCATCGGCGCGTCTTCGACACTGAGCATTTGCATGAGCGTGGCGTTGGCCTCGGCCACGCCGGGCAGGGCGGCCATGTCCTCGCGGACCGCTTCGTCGAAGGCTTTGGGCATGAGTCCGCCTTCCATGTTGCTGACCACCACGTCGATACCCACGGTGTCGAGCTGGTTGACGACGCTTTGCTCGTAGCCCGCGGCCATGCCGACCAACGCGACGACGGCGGCGATGCCGATAGAGATGCCCAGCACGGTGAGTCCGGTGCGCACTGGACGGCGCCAGAGGCCGCGGAAAATGACTTCGAGAAAATTCACCGCGTGCGCTCCTCGCCGACGATGGTGCCGTCTTTGATTTGCACGACGCGCGCGGCGTGGCTGGCCAGTTCGCGGTCGTGGGTCACCATGACCAGCGTGGCGTCGTGCTCCGCGCGCAGGCGGAGGAGAAGCTCCATGACGTGGACTGAATTTCTGCTGTCGAGGTTGCCGGTCGGTTCGTCGGCCAACAGGATGGCCGGGCGGTTGGCCAGACTGCGGGCGATGGCGGCGCGCTGGCGTTCGCCGCCGGACAATTTCAGCGGCAAATGATCGAGGCGGTGGCCAAGGCCGACCGCTTCGAGGAGTTCCACGGCCCGCGCCCGGCGCCGCGCGGGCGAGCCGGGCAGGCCGAACATCGGCATCTGCACGTTTTCCTCGATGGTGAAATTCGGCAGGAGGTGGAACGATTGGAAGATGAAGCCGATCTCGCGTGCGCGGTAAGCGGCGGGATCGGGGAGCTTCGCCAGCTCCTGCCCGCGGAAACGCAGCGAGCCGGAGGTCGGCCGGTCGAGCAGGCCGAACATGTTGAGCAGGGTGGTTTTCCCGCAGCCGCTGGGGCCGGTGATGGAAACGAATTCGCCGCGACGGATGACGAGGTCCACGCCGCGCAGCGCAGCGACGCGTCCATCATCGTATTCTTTGGCCAGTCCGGATGCCTCGTAGAGGACTTCCGGAGACATTGGGGTAGCGGCGGACATGCGGAACCGCTCAGTTCGCCGAGGCCCATTGCTGCCCGACGCGGGGATCGCGCAGGCATTTGAGCAGGTCGACGAACGCGGAACGGTAATTGGGAAATGGCGTGGTGTCACCTTCTTCGCCGGGCACAAGCATGTCTTTGTGATCGGGCAGTTCCTCGTGCGGGATGCTGCTCTTCAAATGGTGGATGCCGTGGAGCGGCTGATGGAGGAGGGTGACCGAGACGGCTTTGCCGGCCCACGTGTCGGCGATGATACTGCGGGTGGCACTGGCGCCGGTGTGGCCGCTGAGTCCGACGTGTTCGATGTATTTGCGCCAGCTTTGCATGTTGCCGGCGATGAAAGCGGGGATGAGGTAGAGGACGAGCCACCATTTCCACAGTCCGAACCACGCGACGACACCGACCACGCCGCCCCACACGCCGATCATGGCGAGAGACTCCAGCCAGATGCGGCGCCGCACACGGCGGTTGCTCACGGGCGAGGGGCGCTGCAGGAAGACGCGCCAGAATAGAAAAGGCGTGTAGAAAAATCCGAAGTTCAATTCGAGGAATGCCGCCAACCGCCGCCACCAGAGCGGTTGCTTGGGGTCGACGAAGGGCCAGAGTTCGACGTCCTTTTCCGAGGCGAGGTTCGCGTGGTGTTTCTGGTGCAGCGCGCGGTAAAGCGTGAACGGCGTGAGGCTGATGGCGCCGACGAGCACCCCGTCGAATTCATTCCACCACTTCTGCTTGTGCAGCATGCCGTGGGCCGCTTCGTGGAAAGCGATGAGCATGGCGTGCATGAAGTGGCTGGCCACCAGCACGAGGGGCACGAGGAGCCAGATCCAGCCCTCGTAAAGGCTCCATGCCATCAAGGCGGTTGTCAGGTAATAGCCGCCCGAGACAATGGGAAAAGCGGCCCGGTTGGCCCACGGCTCGAAACCTGCGGTGGTGCCGGCGGTGACGTGCATGTGCATGCGGAAAAATTAGGCTTTGATCCCCGCGGGGGGCAATGCCGGATCGCAGGCCGCGGCGGACAGCACCGCGCGGTAGATGCGATCGAGGGATGCGACCTGCTCCCGCGTCACGGCGTCCGGACGGAATATCCAGATCAGCTCCATTTTCTTGCCGTCCTCGGTCAGTTCGCAGGCCAAGTCGAAACGCGTGGTTCCGCTGGAGATTGTCCGCAGTTTGGTCGAAATGCCCGCGATTTCGATGCGGGGAAACGGATGGTTCTGCACGGCGAAGCGCACATCATAAATCGCGTGCCGCCGTCGCGGTGCATCCTGCTCCACCGCCGCCGCCAATTCGGCGAAGGGCATGGCGCGGGCCAAGTCATCCACCGTCTCGCGGTGCACTTGCTGCAATGTCTCGCGGAACGGCCGGTCGGGATCGATAGTTCCGCGCAGCGGCACGATGCCGGAAAAGTATCCCATGGTCTCGCGCAGGTTGGTTTTGGCGCGTCCGGCCACCGGCGTGCCGACCACCGCATCGCGCGTGCCGTTCCACAAAAAGAGGGCCACGCGGAAAGCCGCCAACAGGGCCCCGAAAAGCGTGGTGCCCTCTCGCCGGGCGAGAGTGCGCACCGGCTCGGCCATGTCGGCCGGCAGATGCGTGACCCATTTTTCCACGGGCCCCAAGCCGGGACCGGCGGAGGCAAAAACGGGTCCGGCCCCCGCGAGGCGCTGCCGCCAATGCGCGGCGTTCGAGGCTATGGCTTCCGGCGTCCACGTCGCACGCTCGGCCGCGCCCCAATTTGCATAAGTGACCGGCAGGTCCGGCAACGCGTCGCGCAGGCCTCGCAGGCGCGACATATCTTTGCCCGAGTTGCGCCACACGATGATGCACGCCGTGCAGAAATCCTCGACGAAGCTGGTCACGGTCCAGCCATCGGCAATCGAATGATGGATGGCCAGCGCGAGGGCGAAGTGGTCGGGTCCGCGGCGGATCATGTCGAGGCGGTAGAGCGGGCCTTTGACCAGATCGAAAGGCCGGTCGAAATGTTCCGCAGTGGCGGCGAGCAAGGCATCCTCGCGGCCTTCGGGAAGGTCGGCTTCGCGGTAGGTCAGCGCCGGTTCGGCCGTGGTGCGCACGAGTTGCACGGGCCGTTCTTTGCCCGGCAGGATCGACGTTCGCAGCACTTCCTGCCGCGCGATGACCAGTTGCATCGCGTCCTCGCAGAGCGCGCGGGTGAGGGGTCCTCGGATATCAAGCAGCGAGCGGATGGTGTTGCCCGGATCGGCGGGCGGGACGGGTGCCGTTTCCCACAATTCCCTTTGCGGGAAAGTCAAAGGCACCAGCCGTGCCTGTCCGCTGGCCAGCCATTCTTTGAGCCGGGTGCGCGCGTCGTCCGCCATGTGCCTAACCGGCCGCGACGCCGTCGCGGGCGGTGCTTTCCGTCCCGCCGGCCAGAGGTTCGAGATCCTCGTCGCCGAGTTCGTCGAAATCGATTTCCTCGACCGTGACTTCCTCCACTGCGGGCGCCGGCGCGGCGGCTGCCGCCGGGGCTTTGGTCCCGCCCAGATGCTCGTTGAGGAGGGCCGCAATCTGGCCGATGGTGCGCGCGCGCAGGAGGCTGGCCGGCGGGAGGCTCACGCCGATGGAACTCTCGATGAGATTTTCGATCTCCACGCCCATCAAAGAATCGAGGCCGAGATCGGTCAGCGGCTGGTCGGGACGTAGGGAATCGGGTTTGACGCGCAGGACAGATCCAACCACGTCCTGCAGCGCCTGCACGACGACAGCCTCACGCTCCCCGGGCGCTGCCGCTTCGATGCGCTGCCGCCAGTCGGCAGCCTTGCCGCCGGACTCCTCAAACTCCACCCCGCCGGTGAAGATACGCTCGAGAAGGGGGTTTTCCTGCAGTCCGCGGAACGACTGCCGCCATTTGCTCCAATCGATGCGCAATGCCGCCGCCTGTGCTACTTGCGTGTCGAGCAAGGTGTCGAGCGCTTCGGTGACTTCGTCCGGTTGCATGACCTGCGTGCCGTAGCGCGCAAGGTATTCGGCGACTTTTTCATTGCGTGCCACGTAGCCCGCGCCGCCGAGGGCGCCCCAATTGACAGCCAGTGCGGGCAGTCCGAGGGCGCGTCGGTGGTGCGCAAGCGAGTCGAGCATCGCATTGGCCGCGGCGTAATTGCCCTGCCCGGGATTGCCGAAGACGCTCGAGGCGGAAGAAAACATAACGAAGGCGTCGAGCGGTTGGTCGCGCGTATGTTCGTGCAGGAGCCATCCGCCCACGGCTTTCGGTTGCAGCACGGTGCGGAAGCGTGCAGGGGTTAATTTCGCCAACGGTGCGTCATCGATGACCATGGCAAGGTGGAAGACGCCCTTGAGCGGACGGCCCGCAGCACGGATTTGCGCAACGAGGCGCTGCACGTCGTCGGCAGAGCCCACGTCGGCCGCCACGGGAAGGATTTCCACGCCATCCGCCGATAAATTGTCGATGAATTCCCGGGCACCTTCGGTCGCCGCGCCTTGGCGGCCGGTCAGCACGAGGTGACGCGCCCCGCGTCCGGCCAACCACCGCGCCAGCACTTGGCCGAATCCGCCGAACCCGCCGGTGATCAGATAAGTCGCCTCGGGATCGACGGTGAAAGCAGGGGGCGGCAGGGCGCCTTGGCGCGGAACCACCGGATCGGCGAGGCAAAGCACGACTTTCCCCGTGTGTTTGCCCGCGGCCATGAGACGGAAGGCGGCATCGACGCGGTTGGCCGGGTAGGAACGGAACGGCAACGGGCGGAGAACGCCCGCCTCGAGGAGGTCCGTGATTTCGCCGAGCAATTCGCGCGTCAGCGCGGGATCTCCCGCGAAAACCGCATCCATGGCCACGACATGGAAGGACGCGTTCTTGCGGAGGTGCCACATGGGGAGTTTGGCATTCTGGTAAATGTCGCGTTTGCCAATCTCGAGGAAACGTCCGAACTCGGCGAGGCAGGACAAACCCATGGGGATGGCTTCGGCGGCCAGGGCGTTGAGGACGATATCCACCCCGCGCCCACCGGTCAGTTTCATCACTTGTTCCGCGAAGTCCCCGCGGCGCGAGTCGATGACATGATCGACGCCCAAGGTCTGCAGCAGGCTGCGTTTGGCCGGGCTGCCCGCGGAAGCGATGATGCGGGCGCCGAAGTGCTGCGCGATCTGGATGGCCGCCATACCCACGCCGCCGGCTCCCGCATGGATGAGCACCGTCTCGCCGGCCCGCAGACGCGCCACGTTCTTCAGGGCATGCCATGCCGTCATAAAAACGACCGGAACGGTCGCGGCTTCCTCGGGGGTCAGGCCGGGCGGACGGCGCCGCACGTCGGCTCCGCGGGCCAGGGTGTGGGTAGCGAGACCGAAAACGGCCAGGCCGAAAACTTCGTCGCCGGGCCGGACGTGATCCACTTCCGCGCCGACGGCCAGCACTTTGCCCGCCACCTCGTCGCCATACATACGCCCGTCGGAGGTCTCGGCGGGGTACAACCCCAGCGCCTTGAGCACATCGCGGAAATTCAAACCCGCGGCTTTGACCTTGATCAGGACTTCGTCGGGGGCGCATTCCGGCAGGGGAAATGGCGTGAAGCGCAGGCTGTCGATGACCCCTCGCTCCCGGGATTCCACCCGCACGGGCACGTCGGGGGAAAGCTCGCGCGCGCCGGTCGGCAGGCCGCGCGACAAACGCTGCACGTAGCGTGCCTCACTGCGCAGAGCCACTTCGCGCTCTTGGTCGTCGCGGCGCAATTCGCGCTCGAGGAGCACAACATCATCACCTTCGCCGGATGCCAGATCGATGGCGTGGAATCCGATGTTTGGATGCTCCGCGAGAATCACGCGGAACAGTCCCAGTAAAGCGCCTGCTCCAACGCTGACCGGACCGGCGTGCCGCCCGACCGGCTGCGCGCCGCGCGTGATAACATCAATGCGCGCCCCGCTGGCCGCCACGCCCAGTTCATCGAGCGCGTGGGAAAACGCGAGCAGTTCGTCGGTCTGCTTCGCGATATCGGTCTCGGTCACCGGGTCCAGAGTGCGGAGATAAACAAAGCGGCGCGGCGTCTCGTGGGCGTTCCATCCCGCCACAAGGTCGGTCCAATCCACGGGCCCTCCGCCCGCGACGACTTGGCACCCGGCGCCGGAAGCGCGCAGGCGCTCGACCAAATGCTCGCCGATCCCGCCTTGGTCGCAGAACACAACCCATGAGGTGCCGGTCAGATCCCTGGGCGCGGCGTCCGTCGCTTCTTGCGTAGTGCTTTGGCCTTTGCGCGCGAGCACGCCCATGAGCGCCTCGCCGCCGGGGCCCTGCAGGCCGGACAGGCTGGCCGTTTCGGCGAAGCCGGTTTCGCGGAGCAGTTCCTCCCAGCGTTCCCGCGGCAGCAGCGGTTGGTCGGGACGCAGTTCGTGGTCGGTCATGCTCCACCAACCGCTGGTCAGGCCGAAGATCGACTCGGTCCAGAGGCGCGGCGCTCCGATATCCACGAAGAAGAGTGTTCCGCCGGGAGCGAGGAGATCGTGCAGGTTGCGCAAACACGCACGCACGTCGGCCACCGCGTGGAGAACATTGGTGCCCACGATGAAATCGAAACTCCCCGGCGTCAGATCCTGATCCACCGGGTTCTTGTCCAAGTTGAAGACCGCGTATTCGACGTCCGGCCACGCGGCTAGTTTCTGCTGTGCCGCGGCAAAGAACGCCCCCGACGCGTCGCTGAACACGTAACGGTGTAGGCCGGGTTCGAGCAGTGGCAGGATGTAGGAAGCCAACCCGCCGGTGCCGGCCCCGACTTCGAGGATGCGCAATCCGCGTCCCTCAGGGAGGGCCCGCGCGGCGCGTTGCACCGCGGAGGCGATGGCCACCAGCCACAAACTCGAGAAAATTCCATCGCCGTAATACTGCTCGAGGAGGTCCGTGCCCGCGCCGGCGAAAAGCACCTGCACGGCGTCTTTCTCCCCGCGCATGACCGGACCGAATTCCGCGCCGGTCGTGGCGGCGAGCAAACCGTCGGTCAGGTGTCCGGGCTCGCGGACGAGAAACTCGCGCAGGAGTTCCGGCGCGCGCTCCGCGGCCTCGCGCCAACTGGTTGTGGCTTGCCACCCGTCCCCGGTGGCTTCGAGCCATCCGCGGGCTACCAGATGCTCCATCAAGCGGGCAAAAATCCTCTGCATGGCGGGGGCGACACCCAACGACGCCGTTGTGAATGGTTGTCTTTCGGCCACCCCCATGGCCGCGAGGCCGGCAGCGACTTGGCTGGCGGCAACTTCGTCGGTCGAGCCGAGGGCGCCTTCCAAGCGCTCCGCTGTGCGCAGATCGAGCAAAGCAGCCTGGGCTTGGCGGGCGGTTTCGCGCAAATCCGCGAGGGGCACGGAGGGAGTCGCGGTGCGCGGCGTGTCAGCCGGGGTTCGTTGCCAATCGACGTGGTAAAGGAGTTCGCGTACGTCGTTTCCGCCGCGCTTGGCCCAGTTCAGGGACACGGCGCGGAAACCGTCGACCAGCACGCAGGGGTCGCCCTTGGTGTCATAGACGCCGAGGCGGCCTTCGATCAGCTCGTCATTGCAATGGTTCACCGTGGCCCGGACTCGGACCGCTGCGCCGGGCGGGCGCAGATAAACGATGCGGGCGAAACGCACAGGAAGTTTGAGTTTTTTCTCGCCGCTCTCGACGGTCCGACCGGCGGCCGAGAAGACATGCAGCGCAGCATCCATGATGACCGGATGCAGGGCGAAGTCGCCGGCTCGCGCCGCCGAGGCGGCGGACAGCGAAACCTCACCGCAGGCTATGCCATCGGCGGCGTGCAGCGCGCGGGCCACCCGGAATTCCGGACCGTAGCGCAGGCCGAGTCCGAGTTTGTGCTCGTAATGCTCGTCCGCATCGACCGGCGGGAGCTGCGTGCCCGGTCCCTCATACCGCGTGGACCCGAATTCCGACTCGACGCGTTCGCCGCGCATCGACCCGACGACGTGGACGGACCAAGTCGTCGACGGTTCGAAGCGGCTTTGGATGGTGAAACCCCGGTCGTCCGGGTCGTAGGTCAATTCGACGACCACATCCTCCGGGTTCTCCGGGAAAATGAGCGGCTTGCGAATTTCGAAATCCTCGAGGGCGAAAGGTTGTCCGTGGAAAATTTCGCGCCCCGCCTCGAGCGCCATGTCGATGAATCCCGCGGCGGGAAAGACAACGTGTTTGTCGACCATGTGATCGCGCAGGAACGTCATATGGCGTTCGTCGAAACGCGCGCTCCACACGGGCAGGGAGCGCGGCAGGCGGGCATCGAGGAGACCACGTCCGCCCGTGCCGAGCCGTCCCTGTTCGGCCTCGGCCGACTCGCTCCACCAACGCGCCTTGTTCCACGCGTAGGCCGGCAAGGTCAGCAAACGGCGGGATGGACTGATCCCCGCAAAATCGATCGTTACTCCCGCGCGGTGCAGGGCATTGACCGCCTCCATGGCGGACTCCTGTTCGCGCTCGCGTCGCAGCGAGGAAATCACCGGCGCCTTTCGTCCGGTGGCGGCGAGGCATTCCTGGATAGAAATGGCGAGGGCCGGGTGCGCACTGATTTCCAGCCACACATCCACGCCTTCGTCTGCCATGGCGCCGATGGCGGACACGAATTGCACCGGCTGTCGGATGCCGCGGGCCCAGTAGGAGGCGGTGCAGTCCGCACCGGCGCAGGCGGCGCCCGTCACGGTGCTGAAAAACGGTATGTGTCCTTCCGAAGGCTGCAGCCCGGCGAGGCGTTTTTCCAGCGCGTCGGCGGCGGGTTGCATCATGGCGTGGTGGAACGGATGCGCCACGCGGACGAAGCGGTTGAAGACTCCGCGCGACTCGAGTTCGGCCGCGACCTTTTCCAGCGAGGTGCGCAGTCCGGCGATGGTCAGCGAGCTCGGACCGTTGAAGGCCGCGATGCTCAAGGTCGGGTCGTGCCCGGCGAGTAGTTCCCGGGCTTCGGCTTCGCTCAATCCGACGGCCAGCATGCCTCCCGTTTCACGCGCGCATCCCTGCATCACCTGCGCGCGGTAGGTGATGATTTCGGCCGCCTGTTCGAGGGTGAGGATACCGGCGACGTGTGCCGCGGCGATTTCGCCCACGCTGTGGCCGGTCATAAGGTCGGGACGCACGCCCCATGAAGCCCAGAGTGCAGCAAGCGCGACCTGCATGGCGAAAATGGCCGGCTGTCCGACTTCCGTTTCGCCGAGGCGCGTGGTGTTCTCGTCTTTGGCCAACTCCTCAAGGAGACGGAAATTGGCATGCCGGTCGATGGCTGCGGCGCATTCCTCCATGGCGCGGCGGAAGACCGGCTCGGTGCGCATGAGTGTGCGGCCCATGCCCCACCATTGCGGGCCTTGTCCGCTCATGACGAAGCCGAGGCGGGGGCGTTTTTCGGGGTGGGGGGTGAAGCTGGTTTGCAACGCGGTGCCCTCGCCGGTCTCGGCAAAGGCCCGTAATTCGGTGGCCAGCGAGGGCGCGTCGGCGGCCGCGGCGGTCAGCCGGTAAGCGTGTTGGTTGCGGCGTACGCCGAGCGTGTAAACGAGATCGGCGAGCAGGCTCGAAGTGCCGTTGGCCGCGTGCTTGGCGTCCAGCCACGCGGCCAAACGGGCCGCGCCGGCGCGGAGGGATTCCTCGGATCGCGCCGAAAAAACCACGGGCCAAGCACGGTCGGTCTCGACTTGCGGATCGGGTGCAACGGCGCGCGGGGGCGGTTCGGCGACGATGGCGTGCGCGTTGGCTCCACCGAAACCGAAGGAGTTCACCGCGGCCAACCGCGGTCCGCCGTTTTTCTGCGGATACGGCTCGGGGCGGACAGGCACGCGCAGTTTGCGTTCCGTGAAGTCGATGTGCGGACTGGGTTTTTCGAAGTGCAGATTCGGCGGCACCTCGCCGCGCTGCACGACGAGCGCGGCTTTCATCAGTCCGGCAATGCCGGCCGCCGTCTCGAGGTGACCGAGGTTCGTCTTGACCGAGCCGATGAGCAACGGAGCGTCGGGCGAACGGTCCGCGCAGAGAGCCTCGGACAATGCGTGCGCCTCGATCGGGTCGCCCACGGCCGTGCCCGTGCCATGCGCTTCGACGTAGCCGACGGCCGAGGGGTCTATGCCGGCATCGCGGCAGGCTTCACGCACGAGGCGAGCCTGCGCCTCCTCGCCGGGGAGCATGATGCCGTTGGTGTGGCCGTCTTGGTTGGCTGAGGTTGCGCGGATGACTGCGTAAATTTTGTCCCCATCGGCCACGGCTGCGGACAGCGGTTTGAGCAGCACCATGCCCGCGCCCTCGCCGCGCACGAAGCCGTTGGCCCCTGCATCAAAGGCGCGACATTTGCCGTCCGGCGAGAGCATGCCGGCCTGCGAGAAACCGATGAAGCCGTCCGGCGTGATCATCACCGTGACACCCCCGGCCAGCGCCAGCGCACAACGACCGGATCTCAAATGGTCGACCGCGATATGCACGGCCGTGAGGGCGGACGAGCAGGCGGTGTCCATCGCAATGCTCGGGCCGGTCAGATTCAGGCAGTAGGAAATCCGGTTGGCCGCGATGCTGTGCGCGTGCCCGGTCGGCGAATGCTGCGTGATGCGCGAACGGTCGGCCGCGCCGCCTTGGATCTGCTGGTAATCCGTGTGCGAGATGCCGGTGAAGACGCCGATGTCCGTTCCACCCTCCGGACTCAGCACCACGCCCGCGTCCTCGATCGCTTCCCACGCCGTCTCCAGCAGGAGACGCTGCTGCGGATCAAGGTAAGGCGCCTCGCGCGGGGAGATGCCGAAGAATTGTGGATCGAACTGGTCGATGCCCCCGATGAAGCCGCCACGTTTGGCCATCGACTTGCCCGGCAACCCCGGTTGCGGGTCATAGAAACGCCCGATGTTCCATCGATCCGTTGGGATTTCCACGACCGCATCGCCGCCCTCGAGGAGGAATTTCCAAAAATCCTCCGGGTTGTCCAAACCGCCGGGAAAGCGGCAACCCATTCCGATAATTGCAACGTCTTCTTTTTTCATTCCGTGGGATGGTCCCGAGGGTAATGATCAGTGTGGCACGCCCACCTCGGGCAGTGCAAGATTGTGCCCATGGGGCGGCTTTCCATCAGGTGTCCATCCAACGTGGGTCTCGCCGCTCGGCACGCACAATTCGCGATCAGTTTCGCAATCCTCTCGGCTATTCCCGGCCAGCGCGGGTGCCGCGGAAATCACACCGGCTTGGCGCGAGACGGTGGCCGGTCTGACGGCGGGGCCGTTTCGACCGCCGCGGGATCTGGTCGCGCGGTATGTGTTCGGTTGGAGCGGCATCGAGGCGGCCGAGGCGGAAGTGACTCTGAGCCGCGGGCCGGACGGCTCTTTCCGCGGCAAGGTCCGCGGCGGGACGAAGGGTCTGGCCCGCACGCTTTACAAACTCGATGCGGATTACGACGTGGAGGTTGGCGGAGCGGATTTCCTTTCGCGGCAGTTCAAGCTGACCGAGCGCTACCGCCACTACCGCGTCGAAGAGAGAGCCGAATTCCGTCCGGGCGGCGTGCGGGCCTGGCGAGAGTCGACGAGGAAAAACGCCAAGCCGCCCCGGTGGAAAAATTTCTACGTGCCGGGTCTGCGCGACCTGGCTGGCGCGGTGCTGCTGGCCCGTAGTCAGCCGTTGAACCAAGGCGACCGCCTGACTCTTGCCGTGTTTCCCGGCGACTGGATGTATCTCGCCCGGCTCAAGGTGGAGGGGCGGGAGAAATTGCGCTGGCGCCGCGAAGAAAAGCCCGCCATCCGCGTGGGTCTCGAGGTCGACCGCATCAACAAGGACTACACCCTCAGCCCCCACAAGAAATTCCAGCACGGCACCATCTGGGTCAGCGACGACGACCAGCGCATGGTTCTCCGTATCGAAGTCAAAGTCTTCATCGGCCACGTCTTTGCCGAGTTGGCGGAAATGCAACCGGCTTTGTGAGTCCATCTCCCGCGGCCATGCAGTCAAGCCACGCGCTGCGACCGAGCCGCGCATCGGCCCTTTCCGAATCAATCGCCGTCTGAGCCGTCTCGGGATATTTCCGGGGATTCCGGCTTCGCCACTTGCCGGACCACTTGAAAGGCATCTTGGCGGAGTCGGTTAACGGGAATGAATTCGATCTCCAAGCCCTTGGCGCGGCGCGTGTAGGGTTTGGTGATGTTGGATGCGACGACAAGGTTGCGGCCATGCGGGTAGGACTCGCGGAACCGTGCCAAGCTGTCCGGTTCGAAGGCGGCGGCGTTCCATTTGGTTTCGATCGTATCGACGCGGCCGCGGGTTTGTGGGACGACGAAGTCGATCTCGCGGCCGGCTTCGTCGCGCCAAAAGTTAAGACGTGGCAGTGGGATGGAAAGCAACGTGTCGAGGACCAGGTGCTCCCAGAGTTGTCCGCAGTCCTCCGGACGCAAGCGATCCCAACCGCGGGCGTGGCAGATGAAACCGGTGTCGAATCCGTAGATCTTCGGACGCGCCAGCAACTCGCGCCGTCCGCCGCCGGAAAACGGACGTAGGAGACGGACCGCATGCGTGGCTTGCAGCACTTCGAGCCAGCTCATCACCGTGGGCCGACTGACCCCGGCGTGCTTGGCCAACGAGGTGACCTCGGCGAGGCCGCCGCTCTGGCGCAGGAGGAGTTCGACGAGCAGAAGGAAGGCGCTTCTTTTTTCGACACGGAAAAGCTCCTGCACATCGCGCGCGAAGTAGGAGTCGAGCCATTCGGCGTAGAATTCCCAGTCGGGTGCGGCGGACAACAAGGCCGGGGGCAGCCCGCCGTGCAGCAAGCGGACTTTGAGGTCTTTGATGCCGAAAGCGGGGAGTTCTTCCGCCAGCACGGGCTCGAGGACCACCGAGCGTTTGCGACCGGTCAGGGTGTCGCGGAATTTGCGGGTCGCGGCCAGCGTGGAGGATCCGGTGGCCAGAATTTTCAATCCGGGGAAGGCATCGGTGGCGATCTTCAGCACGCGGCTGGGGTCGGGTAGCTGGTGGACCTCGTCGAGGATCACGAGGGGTTCGCTCACGGCGCGGAAGAACGACTCCGGGTCGGCGAGACGGGCGGCTTCGGCGGGCAGGTCGCAATTGAGGAATTCCGCGTCACCGAGCTCCTTGGCCAAGACGGTTTTGCCGACCCGCCGGACGCCGGCCAGCCAGACCAGAGGGACTTTGCTCCAAGCGGCTGCAAGGCGCTGTTTCCAGAGAGGGCGGTCGATCATTGAAAGCAGACTTTACGTTTAACGCGGAGAATGTAAAGTCTGGTTTTTTTTCACGATGAAGAGCGAGCTTCCTCGCGAGCCGCGCACTCCAGAAACGACGCGCCCCGGTTTCCCGGGGCGCGTGTGAGTTCTGACTAGGCGGTCAGGTTAGCAGCAGCCGGCACTGCAGTCGCAGGGGCAGCAGGCGCCGCCGCAATCGCTGCAGTTGCAGGGGGACGCGGCCGGGGCCGTGAGGGCCAGGGCGGTGACCGCCAACAGTGCGAAGATGAATTTTTTCATTTTTGGATTCTCCGTTGAGGTTTCGTTCCAAGTTACCTTCCGCCAGCAAGGACGGAAGCCGACGCCGGGTGAGCCCTCAGGCTCGCGGCGGGGGAACGGGCGGACGGTCGGTCCGCACGGAGCAGGTGTCGTCGGTCAATCGCGCACCGGGTGAGCTGCCGGGCGCAAAGAGGGAAAGGTTCAGCAACGACGGAATCATGACGGCCGGGGTAGCCGCAGGCACGTGACAGGCAAGAGGCGGGCAGGGGCAGGCGGTGGCGCAGCAATCGGGTTCGGTTTGGCAGCATTCGGCGGCGCACTCCGCCGCGGGCAACGGCTGCACGACCGCCGGGGCCAGTGGGGCCATGGCCAAGGAGACCAGAAGGGCGATGAGAGCGCCTGCTTTCATTACAACTTCACGCTACCGCGGCAGGGAGTGATGTCAATGGGCTGGACATGCGGGGCGGCGATAGGTGTGCGGTCGGCCGACCTCCTGCTCGTAGAGCCCACGGCTTGGAGCGGCCAGCCGACCCTGCCGATGGTCAAGAAGATTGGTGTTCAAGCGGTCCGGTGGTCCTTGACTTGCCGCGGCGGTTCCCTCCCAATTCGCGGGTCCCGTTCGGGAAGGTCCAATGCAAAATTTGCCCATCATTATTCTGGCGGCGGTTTTCGTCGCGGCGTTCCTCGCGCCGTGGCTGCACCGGCGCATGGGTGACCGTTGCGGACTGCTCCTCAGTCTGGTCCCGCTGGGCGCCACGGCGGTTTACGCTTCGATGGTGCCGGGTGTGGCTGCGGGGCAGCCCGTGGTATGGCAGCATGCTTGGGCGCCGGCGTTGGGCATCGGTTTGGATTTCCGCGTGGACGGGCTCAGTCTGCTTTTTCTGCTGCTCATCAGCATGATCGGGACCTATGTGACGTGGTATGCGGCGGGCTATCTCGCGGGGAAAAAGGACCTCGGGAAGTTCTACCTCTATCTGTTCGGTTTCATGGGCTCGATGCTCGGGGTGGTCAGCGCGGACCATCTCGTGCTCCT
The DNA here is from genome assembly GCA_963776165.1 of uncultured Verrucomicrobiae bacterium. GTDB lineage: Bacteria > Verrucomicrobiota > Verrucomicrobiia > Chthoniobacterales > JACTMZ01 > JACTMZ01. The sequence goes on along the minus strand of CAVZLI010000008.1, from coordinate 93,263 downwards.
CTTCATTTTCTGGGAGCTGACCAGCATTTCGTCCTACCTGCTCATCGGCTACTACCACAACGAAGCCAAGTCACGCGCCGCGGCCCTGCAGGCGCTGCTCGTCACGGGGGCGGGTGGGCTTTGCATGCTGGCGGGCATCATCCTGCTCGGGCGGGCGGCGGGAACCTTCCGCATTTCCGAGTTGCTCGTCATGGATCCCGCGGTGCTCGTGGCACAACCCGGATTCGCCACGATTCTCGTGCTCATTCTGCTGGGCGCCTTCACCAAGTCCGCCCAATTCCCCTTCCATTTCTGGTTGCCCAACGCGATGGAGGCGCCCGCGCCGGTCAGCGCGTATTTGCACTCCGCCACGATGGTCAAGGCGGGGGTGTTTCTCCTCGCGCGCTTGCATCCGCTCCTCGCAGCCAGCCCGCTCTGGGTGCCGATTGTCGCGCCGGTCGGGGCGCTCACCATGATGACAGGCGTGTTTCTCGCTCTCGGTCAGAACGACCTGAAAAAAATCCTCGCCTACACCACGGTGGCGGTGCTGGGCACGCTGACCATGCTTCTCGGCATCGGCACCGAGTTGGCGGTCAAAGCCGCGCTGGCTTACCTGCTGGCCCACGCGCTTTACAAAGCGGCACTCTTCATGACCGCGGGCACCGTGGACCATGAAACCGGCACGCGGGATCCCGACCACCTCGGCGGGTTGCGCCGCGCCATGCCCTTCACCGCAACTGCTGCGTTGCTCGGCGCTTTGTCCATGGCCGGACTGCCCTTCCTGCTGGGTTTTGTCGGCAAAGAGTATTTCTACAAAGCCCTCCTCGATGCCGACGGACCGGGTGTGCTGTGGGAAGTGCTCGGGGTGACGGCCAGCATCTGCATGGTCGCGCTCGCGCTGACCGCCGGCATCAAGCCTTTCTGGGGCCGGCTGAAACACACGCCGAAGCCAGCGCACGAGGCGCCTTGGACCATGTGGCTGGGTCCGGTTCTGCTGGGTATCGGCAGCATCAAGCTCGGCCTGCTGCCCGGTGTGGCCGCTGCCTTCATCGTCGGTCCGGCTGCCGCGGCGGTGCTCGGCAATGCGGACTACGTCGCCGAGTTGAAAATGTGGCACGGCTGGACGGTGGCACTCGGGCTGAGCGTCCTGACCGTGGCGGCGGGTGTCGGTCTTTACTTTCTCGCCCCGGTCGCGCGGCGGGCGCGCGGATTTTACGAGGCGCTCGGCAAGATCGGTCCGGAGCGGGGCTACGAATTGCTCCTCGAAGGCACACTTTCCTTCGCCCGCTGGCAGACGCGCGTTCTGCAGAACGGCAACCTGCGCAGCTACATCCTCACCGTCACGCTTTTCACGGTCGCTCTCATCGTCTGGCTCCTGCCGGGTGAATTCCCCGTGCCGGATTTCGCCAGCATGGTGCGTCCGCACGTGCTGACCGTGACCGTGTGTCTGCTCATCATCGCCGGCGCGCTCTTCGCCTGCTTCAGCCAGTCGCGCTTCAATGCCATCCTCGCCCTCGGCGTCGTCGGGTTGGGGGTGGCCATGATTTATTTCATGTTCAGCGCGCCGGACCTCGCTATGACACAAGTGCTGGTCGAAACCCTGACCCTCGTGCTCTTCGTCCTGGCTTTTTACCGCCTGCCGGTCTTCAAAAATTACTCGCGCAAGGCGACCAAGCTGCGCGACGCGCTGGTCGCCGCCGCCGTGGGCACGGTCATGGCCACCGTGCTCCTCCTCGAATTGGTCACGCAGCGACCGGAGGAACCCGTCTCGGCCTTCATGGGCGAGAACAGCCTCGCCTTGGCCAACGGCCGCAACGTGGTCAACGTCATCCTCGTCGACTTCCGTGCCCTCGACACGCTGGGGGAAATTTCCGTGCTCGGCATCGCGGCGCTCGGTGTCTGGGCCATGCTGCGGCTGCGTCCGGGGCGCGGCGGAAAGGAGGAGAAATGAACAGCATCATCCTCGCCACAGTCAGCCGCTTGCTCACCGGTCTGCTCCTTGTGTTTTCCGTCTTCCTGCTTTTGCGCGGGCACAATTTGCCCGGCGGCGGATTTGCCGGGGGCCTTGTCGCGGCAAGCGCTTTCGTGCTGCACGCGCTGGCCACCGACTTTGCCTCCGCGCGGCGCCTGCTCGGATTTGATCCGCGCACCATCATGGGGTTGGGGCTTGCCGTGGCGACGGGGAGCGGGATGGTCGCCTTTTTCAAGGGCGAACCTTTCCTCACCGGCCTGTGGGACAAAACACCTTTGCCCGTGGTGGGCAAACTCGGAACGCCGCTTGTCTTCGACGCCGGCGTCTATCTCCTCGTGCTCGGGATGACCTGCCTTGTTGTTTTTACTTTGGGGGAGGACGACTGACATGGAACTCCTGCTCGCCATCACCATCGGCGTGCTCTACGCCGCGTCCTTCTACCTGATCCTGCGCCGCTCCGTGGTGCGCGTGGTGCTCGGCATCGCCTTGCTCAGCCAGGCGGTCAACCTCCTCATTTTCACGGCCGGCGGCCTGCGCGAGGGGGCCTCGGCCTTCATCGGTCCGGAGCAAACCGCGCTGGCCGCGACGAGTGTCGATCCTTTGCCGCAAGCGCTCGTCTTGACCGCCATCGTCATCAGTTTCGGTGTCCTCGCCTTCACCCTGGCCATGGTCCACCGCGCCGACCAGAGCACCGGCACGGATGACATCAACGAACTCAAGAGCACCGACACCTGATGGATCCCGTCACGCTTTCCATTCTGGTCCCCTTGGCCACCGCCGTGCTCTGCGTGCTGGGGTGGCGTTCGTCCGGTCTGCAGCGCTTCCTCGGTGTGGCCGGAATGGCGGTGCTCCTCGGCGTGGCCTTGTGGCTGATCGCGGCCACGGCTGGCGGGGAAATTCTCGTGGTGCGTTTCGGCAACTGGCCCGCGCCCTTCGGCATTGTGCTGGTCGGCGATCTGACGGCGGCCATCATGGTGCTGGTTTCGGCCATCATCGGTCTGGCGGTGGCGGTTTATTCGCTGGCCGACATCGATGCGGGGCGCACGCGCTACGGCTACTACGCATTCCTCCATTTCATGATGCTCGGCGTCTGCGGCGCGTTTCTCACCGGCGACATGTTCAACATGTTCGTCTGGTTCGAGGTCATGCTCATCAGCTCGTTCGTTCTGATGAGCCTCGGCGGCGAGCGTCCGCAAATGGAGGGCGCGGTCAAATACGTCGTCCTCAACCTCATTTCCTCCAGCTTCTTCCTCGCGGCCTGCGGCATCCTTTACGGCCAGACGGGCACGCTGAACATGGCCGATCTCGCGGTGCGGGCCCGCGAATACATGCAGCCCGAGCTGCTGACCCTCACGGCCATGCTGTTCCTTGTGGCCTTCGGTCTGAAGGCGGCGGTCTTCCCGCTCTTCTTTTGGCTGCCCGCGTCCTACCACACGCCGCCGGTGGCGGTCTCGGCGGTCTTCGCCGGTTTGCTGACCAAAGTCGGCGTCTACGCGCTGGTTCGCGTCTTCACCCTCATCTTCACCGCGGACCTCGTCCTCACCCACGGGCTGCTCTTGGCCATCGCCGGCCTGACCATGGTGACCGGCGTGCTCGGTGCGGTCGTGCAGTTCGACTTCCGGCGCCTGCTCAGCTTCCACATTGTCAGCCAGATCGGCTACATGGTGCTCGGCCTCGCGCTCTTCACCCCGCTGGCTTTGGCCGGCACGGTGTTTTACCTCTTCCACCACATCGTGGTGAAAGCGAACCTCTTCCTCGCCAGCGGCGTGGCGCACCGCTACTCGGGCACCTTCGACCTGAAAAAACTCGGCGGCTTCTACGCGGCCACGCCGTTCTTCGCGCTCCTCTTTTTCATCCCCGCCATGTCGCTGGGTGGCATCCCGCCGCTCTCGGGATTTTTCGCCAAGTTCGCCATCGTCAAAGCCGGTCTGGCCGGCGACACCATGTTCGGCGGGTGGGCTGTTGTCCTGGCCGTGGTGGCACTGGCCGTCGGTCTGCTCACCTTGTTTTCCATGACCAAAATCTGGGCCGAGGCGTTCTGGAAGCGCGCCCCGGGAGGGCATGCCCCGCATCCCGACCACGTGCCGTGGCGTGATCGCATCCTCCTCCTCGGACCCATCGCCGCACTGGCTTTGCTCACCCTCGCCATCGGGTTTTTCCCCGGATTCTTCTTCGCCTTCGCCGAACGCGCCGCCGCGCAATTGCTCGAGCCGCAGGGCTACATCAACGCCGTGCTGGCCCCCTGACCATGTATCCCGCGATCAACATCCTGCTCACGCTCGTGTGGTCCGGCCTGCTCGGCGGGATCACCTTGGAGAACTTGGTGTCCGGGTTCCTCGTCAGCTATCTCATCCTTTACTTCGTGACCCGCGGACTGCGCGGCCACGACCGCTACTTCGGCCGCGTCCCGCGGCTGGCCAAATTTGTCGTCTACTACCTTTGGGAATTGCTCAAATCGAATGCCATCATCGCCTACGACGTGCTGACGCCCACGCACCACATGAAACCCGGAGTGATCGGCATCCCGCTCGAGGCCGAGACCGACCTTGAGATCACCGTGCTGGCCAACCTTATCACCATGACGCCGGGAACGCTGAGCCTGGATGTGTCGCCCGACCGCAAGACGCTTTACGTGCACGCCATGTATATCAAAGACCCGGAGGCGCTGCGCTTCGACATCAAGGAGAACCTCGAGCGCCGGGTGCTCGAATTGCTGCGCTAATGCCATGGAAATGACCCCGCTTCTCGTCAATGCCGCGTGGATCGCCGGAGCCGTGCTGGCCGCGGGCATGCTGCTTTCCTTCATCCGCCTCGTGCAGGGGCCGACGCTGGCCGACCGCGTGGTGGCGGTTGACGCGCTGGCCACCATGGCCGTCGGGGCGCTCGTGCTCATCGCGGTCATCACCGGTCAGGGATTGCTCCTCGACATCGCCCTGGCCATCGCGCTGGTCGTCTTTCTCGGAACGATCGCCATGGCCATGACCATCGCAAGGGGGATCCTCAAATGACTCTCCTTGTCGCCGCGCTCCTGCTGGTCGGGGCCTTCCTCATGTTCCTCACCGGGCTCGGGCTTTACCGCATGCCCGATGTTTTCACGCGCATGCATGCCGCGACAAAAGGCGCGTCCCTCGGGGTCGCCCTCCTGCTTCTGGCGGCGGCTTTTGTTTTCCGCGATCCCATGGTGGTGACCAAAGCGCTGGTCACCATCGCTTTTGTTTTCCTCACCGCGCCGGTGGCGGCACACCTCCTCGCGCGGGCGGCTTATGCGCGGCGCACGCCGCTGTGGGAACATTCGGTCATCGACGAGGGGCGCGATCATATCGCGGCCGATGACGAACCCGATCAGCGCAGCAGCCAGAACAAGTAGCCGACGTAACCGGCGAGCAAGGCGGCGCCTTCGGGACGGGTGATCCGCTGTTGGTGGAAGGCTATCGGCCAGAGAACGAGGGAGAAGGCGGCCATGACCGCGAAGTCGACCATGCCGACCCCGTCGCCTTGCAGCGGGTGGACGATGGCGGTGATGCCGAGGATGCCGAGCAGGTTGAATATGTTGGAGCCGACGATGTTTCCGACCGCGATGTCGGTTTCCTTTTTCACGGCCGCAACCAATGACGTGGCCAACTCCGGAAGACTCGTGCCGATGGCCACGATGGTCAGCCCGATGAGCGCCTCGCTCCAGCCGAGAGTGCGCGCGATGATGACGGCGCCGTCGACGAGGAAACGCGCACCGAAGACCAGCAGGACCAATCCGCCGATGACCATGAGGACGTCGACGGCCAGGCCGCGCTTGGAAATTTTCACCTCTTCGCCGAACTCGGCGCCGAGGGCGTCGGCCGGTTGGCGGCGGGCCAAGCCGATGCTGAAGACCACGTAAGCCACGAGCAAAGCGGCGAGGAGGATTCCCTCGGGGCGTCCGAGGTGGCCGTCGGCCAGCACGAAAAGCGTCACCACGGTGATGCCGAGCATGATCGGGATGTCGACCCGCACGACTTGGGAATTGGTGGCGATGGGCGTGATTATGGCGCAGAGCCCGAGGATCAGTCCGATGTTGCAGATGTTGGAGCCGACGACATTGCCCACGCTGATGGCGCTCTGGCCGTCGAGGGCGGCTTTGAGGCTGACGACCAATTCGGGGGAGCTGGTGCCGAAAGCCACCACGGTGAGGCCGACGACCAGCGGGCTGAGCCCGAGGCGGAGGGCCAGCGAGGAACTGCCACGCACCAGCCCCTCGGCCCCGAAGTAGAGGAGCACGAGTCCGAGGAAGAGGAAGATAACGGCCAAGGTCATGGTAAGCCGGATGGTCTATACGGGTGCGGAAGCTTGATAAAGTAGAAGCGGCGGCGCCGCCGCTTTTTTGATGGTTAATCGGCGGGGACGCCGCTTCTACTCTAGCTGATGAAAGCTCCGTTCGCGCCCAAGCTGGATGCCGCACTTTTGGTGCTGGCGCACGGGTCGAGCGTCAATGCGACTTCGAGCCGGCCGACGCGGCAACTGACGGAACGTCTGCGGGCGTCGGGGCTTTTCGGCGAGGTGGCCTGCGGGTTCTGGAAAGAGAAGCCCGGACTGCGCGAGGCGCTGGAGACCCTGACCAAGCCGGAGGTCTTCATCGTGCCCAACTTCACAGTGGAGGGTTACTTTGTGCGCAACGTGATCCCCAAGGAGCTCGATCTTTCCGGTCCGGTGACGCGGCGGGAGAGCGGACAGGTTTTGCGTCTTTGCCTGCCGGTGGGGGGTCACCCCCGCATGACCGAAGTCCTTCTTCATCGCGCACGCGGGGTGGCGCCCGGTGTGGAATTGTCGGAAGCCGCTTTGCTCGTGCTCGGCCACGGCACGCCGCTCGACACGCGCAGTTCGGAGGCGGTGGAGGCGCAGGTCGAGGCGATCCGGACGCGCGGGATTTTCGCCGAGGTGCACGGGGCGTTCATGGAGACGCCGCCGAAGATCGAGGATTGGCGGGAGATCACGGGCTGCCGCGATGTGATTGCTGTGCCGTTTTTCATCGCGGACGGCTTGCACAGCGACGAAGACATTCCGGAATTGCTCGGCATCCCGGGTGGCGGGGGAGCGGAGGAACGGGAGCGGAGGAATCCTCACCGGCTCGACGGGCGGCGGCTTTATTATTCACGGGCCGTGGGGACGGATCCGGGCATGGCCGAGGTGATCCTCGACCAAGTGCATTCGTGGGAATTATGTGCCAAGGGCATTCCGCGAAACGGGGAGACAGCGGGCGCCCTCGTGTGATAGGGATAGCGCATGGTCACGAAACTCCTCCATACCCGTTATCGCGTGAACGACCTCGAGAAGACGGTCGGTTTCTACAAGGATGTGCTCGGTCTGGAGGAAATCCGGCGGCACAAGTCCCCGCGTGGGTCGGAGTTGGTGTTTCTCAAGACGCCCGGCAGCGAGGAACTCATCGAGATTTGCTCCTATCCCGCGAGCGGACCGGTGGTGGTCGGCCCGGATCTCACCCATCTGGCCTTCGAGGTCGAGGACTTGGAGCAGTTTGCCAAGGAGGCGGCGGCCAAGGGTTATCCTCTTTCCGATGGTCCGACGACCTCGTCGACCGGCACGGTCTTTGCTTTCATCGACGCGCCCGAAGGCTACGAGATCGAACTGATCCAAGCGCCGAAATAGGCGCGGCTTTATGGAATTCGACTGGCTCGAGGCCCCCTTCGACCTGAAGGCGCTGACCCCGCGGGCTATTGAGGAGTCCTTCGAAGATCCGTTCAGCCTGCGCTTGCTGCCCGACTTCGACCACGGCGAGGCGCGTTACTTCAACTTGGGGCGCTCGTCCGAGGGGCGGGGAATCTTCAGCGTTTTCTGGACGGACGGCAAAACGATGCGCGTCATCGCCGCGCGGCCCATGACCAAGGACGAAGAGAATTTCTTCGAGCGCAAAAATGCCGAATAACAACGAGAGCGACTTGCGCGAGCTGCGCGCGTGGTCCGAGGTGCCCTCTTTCGACAACGAGGCGACCGAGGCGGAGTTTTGGCTGCGTCACAGTCTCGATCCCCGGCTGATGAATGCATCCATTCCCAAGAGCGACGCGCGGGAATCGGCCACGGTCACGCTCCGTTTCGATCCGCGTCTGCTGGCGCGGATCAAGCGCGTGGCACGTTCGCGGTATTTGAACTATCAAAGCATGATCAAGCAGTGGCTGGCGGAGAGGTTGGAGGAGGAGAAGGGGTAGGGGTAACCGCAGAGGGCGCGGAGGCCACGGAGGGACGGAGGAAGATAAGGGTGAGGCTTGACGCGAAGGTTGTAGCGGCGGTCTATGACCGTCGGTGCCTTTTGCTTGAGAATTGTTCCGACGGTCATAGACCGCCGCTACAATCTGGGGTATATGGACTTATCCCCCTATGAAGATCGGCGTACCCCGTGAGGTTAAGAAGCAAGAACACCGTGTGGCGCTGCTTCCCGCCACCGCTTACCAGTTGAAAAAACGCGGGCATGAAGTGCTCGTGGAGCGCGGGGCGGGGGCGGGGTGCGGCTATCCCGACAGCGATTACGAGGCGGCGGGGGCGACGATGGTCGACACCCATGCCGCGGCATTCGATGCCGACCTGATCGTCAAGGTGAAGGAACCGCAACCGGACGAAACCCCGCTGCTGCGCAAGGGGCAGGTGCTTTTCACCTATCTGCACCTCGCGGCGGACAAGACGCTGACCGAGGCGTTGATGAAGAGCGGCGTGACCGGCTTGGCTTACGAGACGATCGAAATCAACCGTCACCTTCCCCTGCTCGAACCGATGAGTGAGATTGCCGGCCGCATGTCGGTGGTGGTCGGCGCCAATCTGCTGGCCAAGCACCAAGGCGGCACGGGTGTGCTGCTCGGCGGCGTGCCCGGCGTGCTTCCGGGCAAAGTGGTGGTGATCGGCGGGGGCACTTCGGGGATCAATGCCGCGCGCATGGCGCAGGGGCTCGGAGCGGATGTGACCATCCTCGAGGTCGATCTCGAACGCATGCGTTTCCTCGACATCACCCTGCACACGGCGCACACGCTGTATTCCAATGAAGCGCATCTGCAGGAAGTGCTTCCCCATGTCGACCTGCTCATCGGCGCGGTGCTCGTGCCTGGCGCGCGGGCTCCACGGCTCATCACGCGCGAAATGTTGCGCCACATGAAGCCGGGCAGTGTCTTTGTCGACATCGCCATCGACCAAGGTGGATGCGCCGAGACCTCGCGTCCGACCACGCATGAAAATCCGACTTTCGTCGAGGAGGGTGTGATCCACTACTGCGTGGCCAATATGCCGGGCGCCTACGCGCGGACGGCAACGCAGGCGTTGACCAACGTGACTTCGCGCTATGTGGAAATGATCGCCGACCTGGGCTTGGCCGGTGCCTGCGCAAAGGTTCCGGCCCTACGCGGCGGGATCAATGTGCACGAGGGCGCATTGGTGTGCCCGACGGTCGCGGAGGCGCACGAAATGGCCTGCGCGGAATTGAAGCTCTGAGGAACAGCCGGACCCGGCTTAGGCCGCGGCAGGGGCGTCCTCTGCCACCGCCGAGCGCGAGCGGCGCCAGCGGACGTAGACGGCAGTCAAGAGCAAGAGGCCGGCGGCGGCCCATGTTCCGGGCTCGGGAATGCCGGCCGCGAGGGAGACAGGCGCGTTGAGGATGAGGTCGAGGGAGATCGGACCACCCCCCGAGAGAGAAATGAAATTGATCGAGGTCCAGTCGACGCTGCCCGCTCCGCTGAATGAAGCCAAACTGATGGCGTAATCAATGGCCGGGTTCGGGGGGATGAGTTGCGGGAAAGACGAGGTGTAGCTGGCAACATTGCTCGACGTGTCGGTGAACGTCCAAGTGAAGCTGTTCGGCTGGTCGGTGTAGTCGAGAGTGAAGTTAACCACGCTGTTGTTCAGCGTGAAATTCGTGATGCCGCCCGTGAAATCCACGCCGCCCAAGCCCGCCGTGCCTCCGGCGCCGCCCCATTTGATCTCGTAAAAACTGGTCGCCCCGACCGGCGTGCTCAGCAGGATGTCCTGCACCGTGTCATCGACCCCGAAAATGGCCGGTCCCAAAAAAGGATTCCCACCGGAGGTGGTCAGCATCATGGTGCGGAAACCGCCGATGGCATTGGGAGCGGCGACGGTGTTGGTCACCGAAGCGTCGTTGGTGGCGATGAGTTGTGTGGTGTCGAGAAGATCGATGTAGGTCACAACCGCAGCATCCGAAGGTCGTGCGACGGCCACTAGAAAGAGGGGAGCAAGTATCCAACTAAGAAAGGAACGTTGAGATTGGGATTTCATGGCTGCGTCAGGTTTGATTACCGACAGAAATATGAACCTCTTTTCCTTTCCGACAAGGGAAAATTACGCCGACTTGCAAGCCTATGCTGATCAGGGTGTTGCGCAATGGCATCACGGGGCAACCGGAACGGATTCGGGGGGCACCCATTGATCGAGGACAGCCCTTTCTCCAGGGGTCAAGGCACTGGTATCGATGATTCCCCGCATGAGGCGCGCCATTTTCCGGTCGCCGGTGCCGGCGGTGAAAGAAGCGACGACGACCTGATGGGCCGGGGCCATTTGATCGTAGAAGACAGTGACGTCGTCGAAGGCCGCCTTGGCGGCGGTGGGATCGTTGCGGCGCAGCATGAGCAGGGCATGGGTGATGCGGGGCGGGATCTCGGCCGGTTGACTGGCGATGGCGGCAGCCGTTTCGGAGGGTTCGACGCGCAGACCGCGGAAAAGTTCGAGATAACGTCCGTGGTCGATGACCGATGGCGCGCCCGGCGCCGCTTCCAAGGCGCGGGCGTATGCCGTTTCCAGGGCCGCGGTGCCTCCGGTGCTTCCGATACGTTCCCGGAGCAAGGTGAAAGCCGCATCGGCCACCTCGGGATTCGCGCACAAGCGGGTCAACTCTGCATCGGCCGCGTCGCCGGCACCGATCGAATCAAGCGAATCCAACATCGGGCGCAGTTGCTTTTCGCGCGCCGCCGCCTGCACTGCGGCTTCGACGGCGGGGCCGAGGGCTTGGCGTTGGGCGGCCTGTTCGCCCGAGTTGGCCACGGCCCAGACCCTGGTGAGCTGGCGCATCGAATCGGGCACCTTCTCCGCGGTCTCCGTTGTTTGCAGAACACCTTGCCAGTTTCCCAGCCGGGCCAAAGCATCCGTCCGCGCGAGAAACGCGGCAAGGTTGTCGGCCGCCTCTTGGGCGGTGATCAGCGTGAGACCTTCTTTGGGCAGTCCCTGGCGCGAGAGCCAGAGGGCGAAGTCGGCGCGCTGGTCCAGCGGGGCGGTGTCATAAAGCGGACGCAGCCGCGCCTGCATCTCCGGCGCGGTGGCGGCGCCGCTGCGCACCAGAAATTCGGCGGCGGGGAGGAGGGCGGGGTTGTCGGCGGACACGTTTTGCATGCCGGCGGCGGACCACCGCTGCTTGGTCTGCTCGTCGGTGGCCATGGCACCGAGGCCGAGGGCCAGCGCGGCTTCGGCCAGTTCCGTCGTTTGCAGGCTGTCGATGATTTGCACGATTTCCTGCAGGGCAGGCAGATCCTCACCGGCCGGGCGTCCGTAGTTGCGGAGCACATGGCCATGCCGCTGGCCGAGCAGGCGGGCCAGCTCGAGTTTGGCGGCGGGGTTGTCGGAGGTTTCGGCGGCGCGACGGGCCTCGGCAATGGCCCGGTCGAGGTCACCGCGGAGGACAGCGCGGGTTGTGCGGAGCGGAACGGCGTCCTCGCCGGATCCCATGGCCTCGAGTTTTTGCACGGCCGTCTCGAATTCCTCCTCGCTGCCGAAGCGCATGGCCATGCGCGCCTTTTCCCGGAGGTCCTCCTCGCGCAGAACTCCCTTGCCTTCCAGTTCCTGCAAGCTGGCCAAGGCCTCGGGGCGGCCGAATTTCGCCTCGAGGAGCGCACCGGTGCGCAGCACCTCGGTATCACTCGCACGCAAATCGCGCGCGCTTTGCAATTGCAGCCACGCCATGCGGTAGTTGCCCTTTTCGAAGCTTTCGCGTGCCTTGGACGCGAGGTCGCGCGCGCGCCATCCGGTGAAGAAATACCAACCCGCGGCGGTCAGAATGACCAGAAGCAGGAGCAGTTTCCACGGATGCCGCAAGAGCCTTTTCCACCCGCGGCGGCGGCTTCTGCGGGAGCGGGTATGGGGCATGGTAAATGAGTAAAATCTGCCCGCTTACGACCTCGGGGAGTGCCGCCTCGGGGTGATCAACAGCGCCTGGCCCGGCGGTGAAGCACGAAGGCCGTCAGTCCAAGGCCGACGGCGAGAAGCGCCCATGTTCCCGGTTCCGGAACGGTGGAAGCCACCACCCGGAAGGGGGCTTCTGCGGTCATGTCGACGCCGCTGGCGTTGCCTCCGGCAAAGCTGATCGAGTCGATGGCATTCCAGTCGACGGAACCGGCATTGGCGAAGGAGGCCAGAGTGATGTCATAGGGAAGCGCCGGATCCAAGGAGGAGTGGGCCGGGAAGCTTCCCGTGTAAGTGGCCGTGTTGTTGGCGGTGTCGGTGAAGGTCCACGTGAAGTCGTTCGGCTGGTCGGTGGAACCGAGGGCGAACGAGAGCACGCTGGTGAAAAGGTCGAGGGTTTGGCCACCGCCGAAAGCGACGCCGCCAAGGCCATTAGTGCCGCCTTCGCCGGCCCAAAGGACTTCGAACGAGGGCGTGGCAGCCGCAGGTGTGTTGAGGATGAGTTGCTGCGCGGCGTTATCGACCCCGAGGATGGTTGATCCGAACAAGGGATCTCCGCCCGCGGTGCCGAGGATGAGGGTGCGGTAGCCGCCGATGGCGGTGGAGGCCACGGTATTGGTCACCGTGGCGTTGTTCGTGCTGATGAGTTGTAACGTGGTGAACGGGTCGATGACATTGGTCACTTGAGCGGAGCGGGCGGGCGCGGCCAGAAGTGCGGCGGGCAGCGAAATGAGGGCGATGCGCGTCATAGGATTGTTGCAATCAACCCTGAATGTGCGCCAACCGGCGACTTTGACAAGAGGTAATTTTCCCGGTGTCCCTGCGTCAAGTTCGGGGGTCGGTTTTGGACCATTCGCGTGTGTTGAGCACGCGCCGTTCGAAGGGGGTGGCGCGGCGGATGAGGCGCTCGTTGCGTTTGGGGACGAAGCGGTAGTGGGGCACGCGGTTGAGGATGTCGTCGAGTTCCCAGAGGTCCTCGTGCGTGGTGACCCAGTAATCACCGAGGGTGCGCAGGTCGAAAGGGCGCGAGTAGGAATGCAGCGTTTTCAGTCCGTCATGATCGCGGAAGTATTCGTGGTAGTAGGACATGGCCAGCTCGCGCACCGTTTTGTAGATCGGATCGCGGTAGCGGACGACGGCGTGGTTGGTTTTGGAGATCGCGCCCCAGCGTCCGTTTTCTTGGAAGAGCGCAACGACGTGTTCGTCATCGAACTGTATCGTCTTGAGATCGAGCAGGAGCGGCGGCTTGCCGTGCAGCCAGAAGGCGGCAGCGGCGAGCAGCGCGCCTTCCACGCAGTGGGCCTTGCGTTCGCGCAAGACGCGGCGCGGCGACATGTGCGTGTCGCCGTGCTTTTCGAAATTGATCGGCAGGCGGTCGAGGAAGTCCTGGATTTTGCGCGGGGTGGAGAGCTTGCGCAGGGTCGCTTGCTCTTTGGAGGTCAGTCCAAACATGAACTACCCATAGCAGAAAGCGGTCTGCGAGTCTGCCTGGCCGGATTGCGCCCAATGCGGCAATAACTATTGCTAAAAATCTCAGGAATCAGTAAAGATTAATGGGGTGAATCGTATGATTAATAACACCATTCTCATCGTGGATGATGACAAGGAGGTGTTGGCGTATTATTGGCAGCTTTTCGAAGGAGATAATGGTTCGCAATTTGATGTTTTGGGCGAGTCCAAGCCGCGTCGCCGCTGCCTTTCGCGTTACCGCTTGTCTGTCTCTGCTGGAAGTTTGTGGAGATGTTCCAAAGCATGGTGAGGGCCCACCAACGTTATCCGCTTTGTATTATCGACCTAGAGATGCGGGATGAGAACGAACGGTTGGATAAGCGGCGCGGGTTGCAAGCGGCGCGGCGGGTGCGTGAGATGGATCCGGAAGTCCACATTGTGATCTGCACGTCGCATCGGACATTGGCGTAGAGGAGGTGCGGGAGCAGGTGGCGGGAGCGCGCATTCATTTCTGAGTCTGTTCAGCGCTGATAGGAGAACGATTTGCCTGACAGGCAGGGGTCGGGGACCAATGGAACGGGCGTTCCTGAAGATGGCTGCGGCGGCATGGACTGACGCGCTGGCTCTGCGAAATATCTGCTCATTGCCATGTCACCTTCCGGTCTTTCGAGCGCTGCCACCGAGCGGATGCTGCAGGTTTGCTGCGTGCGCTGGCGGTGCGCGGCCAAAGCCTTACGTGATTTAACGTTCATCGAGTGGCAAATGACGTCCTTCGCCCGGGAGCACGAAAAGCTTTTTCGCGGAGTTGGACCGTCCGGCCAGCGGTGAGACGGCAGAACTGTGCGAAGCGCCGGATGGCAGTGGAGTCTCTACCAGACGAACCCGCAAGACGTTCTAGCTTTCGTGCCGGAGAATTCCGTGTCTTCGCTGGCCAGGAACAGTGGCGATTCGCGGCGAGGAGCTCTGATTTCAATCCGCTCTACCGCAACGCCTACGAGGCCACGCCTTACGTGGTGGCGGTGTATTTCAATACGGACGAGCCGGCGGACATGAACCGCTACTACCCGTTCATCGAGAGCCGGGTTTTCCTCACCTGCAGGGATTTCTATTTCTTTTATCTGGCCGACGGCGAGCACAATCCGGAGCGCAAGACGGTGTGGACCGGTGTATCTCGATCCGGCGGGCAGGGTTGATGTTGTCGTGCATCGCGCCGTTTACCGCGGCGACACGCTGAAGAGCGTGGCGGGTTGGATGTCGACGTCCCCGCAGATGGTCGAGAATATCGTGAATCTCGGCCTGCCGTGCGGCGCCGGCGTGTTTGCTCGTCGCGCCCGATGGGGAATTCTGGCGGCGACAGAGCAAGCGCGGCGGTTGACGGGATTGAGGGAATTGCCGGCGCACGTTTATTCGGCGCCGATCAGCGAGGAAAAGACCGATCCGGAAGAGTTGAAATTGGCGAGTATCGCGGATGCCGCTATGCGCGGGGCGTTGGAGAGGTTTCTTTCGTCGGACGAGAGCTTGGGCGAAGTGGAGTTGTCGGACGGACCGCTGCTGCTGGCCCAGGCGACGGTGCCGTCGACCGGATGGCGGCTGTGCGTGGCGTCGAAGCGTTCCGATTTGCTGGCGGAGATTGACCGGTTGGCCGGGCGTGAGTCCGAGTTGCAATCGGAGTTGGAGGCGAAGGAAACCGAGTTGGCCTATACGCGCTGGCTCTTCTCGTTGGCCAGTGGGTATCTGCACAACGTGGGCAACGCCGTGACGCGGATGGAGTGTCCGTTGATCAACCTGAAAAATGTCATCAAGTATTCCTCGCAATATCCCGAAATTTTCCGTCGGATAAAGCAGGGCGGGGCGGCGGGCGAAGTGGTCCTGCAGAGATTCGAGCAGGTGCTGGTCGGAGCGATTGTGCCGTCACTGGAGAATGTGGCCGGTTCGATTGCCGATATCAAAGAGCTTATCCGGGACAGCATTCGGCACCAGCAGGCGGGCTTTGGAGCGGCGGTGCGGCAGATGAGCGAGCGGATCGATCTTTCGGCGCTGTTGATCAACTTGTGCGGGTTACTGCGCAAGGAGCATCGAACGTTGGAGCACGAGATCGCGCCGGGGTGGCGGTGCAAGGGTTTCGTATCCAGCTCTGGCAGGGACTGGACAATGTGATCCGCAACGCCATCCAGGCCTCGTCGCCGCACGAGTTGATTCGCGTGACTTGTGAGGGCACTGCCGACGGCGCGGTGGTGACGGTGCAAGACGAGGGCAAGGGGATCGCGCCCGAAGACCTGACGCATATCACCAAGGCGGGCTTCACCACGCGCGAGGACGGCAATGGTCTGGGGCTACATTCGCTGGCGGTCTTCCTGTCGGTGTCCGGCGGCTTGTTGGAGGTGAACTCGCCCGGACTTGATCGGGACAACGGTCAAAGTGACGATCCGCAATGCAAAGTGATGTCATTCTAGCTGTCGACGACCACGAAGGGGTTCTCGAGGTTTACCGCAAGATTTTCGCCGCGCAGGAAGCGAAGGAGTTCGATGTGCTCGGCCGCGAAGCGGAGGGGGGCTCGTTGCCCCGCTGGAATGCCGGACCTATGCAAGTCCGAAAAAACTGATCGAGGACGTGCGCCGCGATGCGGCAGTCGGCGTGCACTATCCGGTTTGTATCGTGGACGTGTTGATGCCGGAGCAGAACGGCGTGGTGACGATCCGTCAATTGCGGGAGATCGATCCGGAAATCGAGATCATCATCTGCACGGCAGATCCCGGGACTGTTCCTTTGGGGGTGCGGGGTGAGCTGGGTGAGCGGGTTTTTTTTGTGCGCAAGCCGCCAGTCACGGATGAGTTCGTGCTAATGGTGCACACACTGTGGGTTACTAGCGTGATCGTCACGATTTGCAGAACATGACGGCCTTTTTGACGAATCTGCTCGAGCCGGTGCCTGATTTGATCTTCATGAAGGACGCCAAGGGAATTTACATGACGTGCAATAGAATGTTCGCGCAGTATGCCGGGCTCGAGCCGGACGAGATCATCGGCGGGGCCGATTGCGCGTTTCTTCCCGAGAAGCGTTGCCAAGTCTATCTCATGCAGGACCGGGACGTGATACGGGAAGGAAAGCCGCTGACTTATCGCGAAGAGGTGAAGCGGCCGGATGGTTCGCCGTGCCTGCTCGAGACGGTGAAGTCGCCGGTTTATTCGTCCGCGGGGGAGTGCATCGGGCTGATCGGGGTGGGGCGCGACATCACGGCGCGGGAGAAGGCGTGATGAGTCCGATCAAGCGCGGCGGCGTCGGGCGTAGAAAATGGATGCAACGGCGGCCAAGCCGAGCAAAGCCCATGTTGACGGTTCGGGAACGCCGACCATGGTGACAGTGACATCGCCGGAGTTGTTGAGTCCGTTTTGAATGGAGCGTGGGCCGGAGGAGGAAATGTTGAAGACGCTGAAGACGGACAGCGTCACGCTTCCAGATCCGGTGAAGTAGGAGGTGTAGGGCGTCAGGTCGATATTCACGAAGCCGGGGACGGCTGCGGTGCCGACGAGGAAGATCTGGCTGTCGAAAGGGTCGATCGGGTTGAGTGTATTGGGCAGGGAGGGCGAGGTGGTGAGGCTGAGGGGTAAGCTTTGCAAGGCGTCCGGAGCTCCAATGCCCGAGAAAGTCAACAGCGTGGTCTCGCGCGCATTGGAAAGAACCAAGTCGCTGCCGCTGGTGTTTTCGACGCTGAAGAATCCGGTGACCGCGCCCGAGAGGTTGAGGGTCACGCTTTGCAGCGGGCCGCCGAAGTTCCACTGGTTGAGTTGGAAGATGGCGGGAGATACGGCGCTCGAAGTGCTGTTGCTTTGCGTGTTTTATGAGTTTGCTGACCGAGGCGATCAGACGCGGTAAAAAGCAGCGCGAAAAGATGGATGGATGGCTTGTTCATGGCAGGTAAAGCTTATCGGGAGTCAGTTTGCGCGGATCCCGTATGCGCCAAGATTTTTGCATGGATCTATTGAGAATCTATCCGATGTTGTGCTGCGCCGAGCATGCTCCACGTATCTCGCTTGATATGAACAAGTTTTCGATCAAATGGACACTCCTTGGTCTGGCTTTGCGCGCTTCACGGTTCAGTGGTTACCGGTTCAGGGCATCGCAGCAGCGGGAGGCGTCAGCGTCGATTACGGATCGCGTGCGCTCTATCACGGTGGCGTCTCACAGTCTCGCTGTCGTAATTAAGGGCCGACGCTCGATGCCTTCGTCGCTGGACTTCCGCGCACTTTGGGCCATCCGGCCGCACACGTTGGGGGTTTTGTTGGATGTCTTGGTTGGAATCTTTCCTAAGTCGTTGACCATAAGAAGGCTGGAGGCGACGGGAGTCGAACCCGTGTCCTCATGGCGTTGAACGCCGCCCGCTACATGCTTAGCTGCCGGTGAGTTGTCGGACTCGGGCTGCTCGGCAGCGCGCTACCTTCGTCGTATCGTCCACGGGAAGATCCCCGGTGTCGGCGGTCGATCCCGACGCCGGGTTGCCTGCTGTCGTCGGCTTCCCGCCTAGCAGGCGTCAACTGGAAGCCGTCGCGGGCGATTAAGCCGCGAGAGCGAGATCTTCGGTCTCTGCTGTTATTTTTTTGATCCGATTTTTTACGAGGCCAACGAATCATCCTCGGCATGCGGACGTCGCTTCGCACCAAGAGTCGAAACCAAATACGCCCCCTACGCCTAAAACTATCGATTGGCCTCCTGCGTTTGTCAAATCGCACGGGCCTGCGCCGCTACGCCGGAGCTTCAGGGATTCTCCAACTGGCGGTTGAAGTGGCCGCGGAGCCAGCGGTAGAGAAGAAGCATGATGGGCAGGAGGGCGGCGGTGACGGCGACGGCGAAGGCCTCGGCTTCCCAGCGCTGGTTGACCAGGTTGTCGAAGAGGATGAGGGCCACGCCGAGGAGGCCGATGACGCCGATCAAAGTGCTGACAGGCATCAGCACGGTGCGAAAGGCCGCGCTTTCACGCTGGCGCGCCAACCGGGTCGAGCGATGAGAGAATCTGGCCATGTCCGAGGGAACAGGAGTGGTTAAAACACTCCGGCTTCTGCGCGCTGGCGTCAACGCGAATATGTGCCCCGGCGGCAACTTACTGCAGGAGGCGGATGGTCATGGGGTATCGGTATTCCTCGCCGTTGCCGGCCTTGACTGCGGCAACGACCATGAAGACGACCCAGAGGATGAAGATTGCCGGGAGGATCAGGAATCCGATGAGGACAAAGCAAAGGAGGCCGGCCACCGCGGCGTAGATGACGTAGCTGATCTGGAAGTTGAGCACTTCCTTGCCGGTGCGGTCGAGCAGCGGGCTTTCGGCACGCTTGATCAGCCAGAGGATGAGCGGGGCGATGATGTTGCCGAAGGGGAAAACAAAGCCGGCGAAGCCGAGCAGGTGCATGAGGACGGCGAGGGAGTTGTCGTTGGTCGGCGAGGACGGGACGGCGGGCGGCTGGCTTTCGGGGACGGGCGGAGGCGTGTTTTCCATGGGGTTCAATTAGCGGGGTGGGGGTTGCTGTCAATGGGGAAAGGGATGAAGGGAGGGATGAGGCTTGAGTTTGAACCGGAACGAAGTGGAGATGGCCGTAGGCAAACGTGAGTGAGGTTGTAGCGGCGGTCTATGACCGTCGGAACATGAACAGGGAAAGGCACCGACGGTCATAGACCGCCGCTACAAGCGTTGGGGGGGTGATGGAGTCGCGCCTCCTCTGCGCTAGGCTTCGTTGAGCAGGCCGGTGCCGGCGCAGAGTTTGGCGTAGAGGCCGCCTTTGGCCAGGAGTTCGTCGTGTTTGCCGCGCTCGACGATCCTGCCGTGGTCGAGGACGAGGATCTGGTCGGCGTGGCGGACGGTCGAAAGACGGTGGGCTATGACAAAGCTGGTGCGCTTCTGCAGCAGGCGGTCGAGGGCCTGCTGGATGAGGCGTTCCGTGGTGTTGTCCACGCTGGCGGTGGCTTCATCGAGGAGGAGGACGGGCGGGTCCTTCAACAAAGCCCGGGCGATGGAGATGCGCTGTTTTTCGCCGACGCTCAGGCGCACGCCGCGTTCGCCGACTTCGGTATCGAGATTTTTGGGCAGCCGCTCGACAAAGTCGGCGGCGTTGGCCGCGCGCAGGGCGGTCCAGAGCTCTTCGTCGGTGGCGTCCGGTTTACCGAAGCGCAGGTTGTCGGCCACGGTGCCGTTGAAGAGGAAGCTCTCCTGCGAGACGAGTCCGACCACGCGGCGGAGGTCCTGCTTGGCGAAGGTGCGGAGGTCCCGGCCGTCGAGGGTGATGGACCCGTCTTTCCATTCGTAGAAGCGCATGAGGAGTCCGACGAGGGACGACTTGCCGGCGCCGGTCGGTCCGACGAGGGCGACGGTTTCGCCGGGGCGGGCCACCAGGTCGATGTCGCCCAGCACGTCGGGTCCGTCACCGTAGGCAAAGCGGACCTTGTCGAACTTGATTTCCCCGCGCACCGGCGAGGGCACGGGGGCGTGGCCGGCGTCGGGTTCCGGCGTGGCGTCGAGGATGTCGAAGACGCGTTTGCCGGCGGCGCGTCCGGCTTGGATGATCTGGTTGAGCTGGTGGAGGCGGCCGACGGGCTCGTAGAGGAAGCGGACGAGGACAAGGAAAGCAACGAGGACGCCGAGGTCGAGTTGGCCCTGCAAGGCGGCCCAGCCGCCGTAGCCGAGGACGACAAGGCTGCCCATGGAGGAGAAGAAACTCATGCCGGGGTTGTAGAACGCCCAGGCGCGCATGACGACAAGGGTGGCTTGGCGCAGTTTCTCGCTGGCCGTGTTGAAGCGCGCGTGCTCGGCGGTTTCGCGGGCGTAGCCTTTGATCTGGCGGATGCCGTCGAGGTTGTCGTGGAGCAGGGAGTTGAGGTCGGAGGCGGCGCGGCGTTGCGCGCTGTAGCGTTGGCCGGCGGAGAGGGTGTAGGCCAGGGCGCCGGCCACGAGGAAGGGCACGGGGGTGAGCGCGCACAGGGCGAGCGACGGGCTCCACCAGAACATAAGGACGAGGACGACGCTGATCTGCAGGACGGCGACGGCGCCCTGCTCGATACCGTCGATGAGGACACGTTCGACATTGTTCACGTCCTCGACGACGCGCGTCATGATGTCGCCGGTGGCGCGGTGGTCGAACCACGCGAGGGGCAGGGATTGCAGGCGGGCGTAGAGATCGCTGCGCAGATCGAAGAGGACCTTTTGCTCGAAAACATTGTTGAGCAGGATGCGCAGGGTGTTCAGTCCGTCCTGCGCGAGAAACCCCGCCGCGGCCAAGCCGATCATCGGCCAGAGGGCGTCGATGTTTCCCCCGCGCAAGACGTCGTCGACGATCCGCTGGGTGACCACGGGAAAGACAATGACCATGACCGAGGACCCGAGGGCGCAGAGCAAGGTGGCGGCGGCCAGCAGCGGGTAACGGCGGAGGTAGGCGAAAACGCGGGCGAGGATGCGCGGCGAGCGGTCGGAGGAGGCGGATGGCATGAAAGGAGACAGGGTATAGGGTGACGGACGGCTGGGCCAGCCGTCCCTACCGGCGGGATCAACGCCGCGGCCTGCGGCAGATCACGTGCCGGCGCGGCGGTAGTAGGTGAGGCTGAGGGTTTCGCTGCTCGGGTAGAAGGCGAGCATGTCCTCCATGGTGGAGAAAACGAACGGGGTGGCAAGGGAGGGGCCGTTTTTGGTGAAGACGATGCCGTCGGCGATGTAAACGGCGGAGTGGATGGAA
The DNA here is from genome assembly GCA_963776165.1 of uncultured Verrucomicrobiae bacterium. GTDB lineage: Bacteria > Verrucomicrobiota > Verrucomicrobiia > Chthoniobacterales > JACTMZ01 > JACTMZ01. Next base: position 72,002 of record CAVZLI010000008.1, on the reverse strand, counting down.
CTGCCGTCGGGCAAGGTGAGCAGGATGATGTCGCCGAAACGCGGTTCGCCGGTGGCCGGGACATAGCCGGCGCTGAGGACTTTTTCCACGCCTTCGGGAGTGTGCAGGGTCTCGTCGGTCGGCCCGGAATTGAAGAAGTTGAACGCGCTCCAGTGGCAACCGGGTCCGAGGTCCGTGCCGGGCAGGGCCTCGGGGAAGCGGTAAAGGCGCTGGCGGGCGAAGATGGGCAGGAGGTTCGAGATGTCAACGTCGGCCCCGCCGCTGTTGGCCACCGAAGCGAGGAGCGGACGGACTTTGTCGGCGCGTCCACCGGCGCCCCAGTAGGAAACGAGCGGCTCGATGTCGCCGTGGTCGGGGACCGCGAGTTTGATGACCAGCGAGGCTTTGCGGGTGAGTTGGCGGAGCAACTCGAGCTTGAGGGCGGGCGAGGTCAGGGTGTCGGCCACCGTGTTGTAGTCGCTGAAGAGCAACGAAGTGCCCCGGCGCCAGAGGAGGTTTTTCACCTGCGCGATGACCTCGGGCGGGAGGGTGTCCGCGTCGAGCCAGTCGTCGAGGTAGAGGTCGGTGATACGGAAGGGTTCCACCTGGGCGAAATTTTCCGGGAGAAGGGCGAGTTTGTCATAGAGCGCGCTGCGGACTTCGGGGGACAGGTCGCGGATGAGTTGGGCGGACGGCGTGGCGGCCATCAATCCGGGGCGGCCGGCCACCGGCAGGAGGGTTGGCAGGACGGTGGAGATTTGCGCGGGGGTGAGTCGGCAGGAGCGCAGGAGCGAGTCGACTTCGGCGCCCTGGGAGGCCGCGAAATACCAGCGTCCGTTCCCGAGGCGGAAGTTGGGCGAGAGGAAGGATTTGGGGGCTTCGATGAGGATGGGTTGGGCGGTCAGGCGGCCCCAAGGACCCGCGGGCAGATCGACGAGGGACCCGATGGCGCCTTCGGGAACGCCCCAGACTTTGCGGGCGGTCCAGACCGAGGCGAAGGCGATGCCGCTGAGGACGAGCGCGGCCACCAAGCTCTTGGCGATAAAGCGACGCGAGAAGCGAAAACGGAGATAAGATTTTCCGGTGCCGGAACCGACAGAGAAATGGGGCCGATGTTGTTCTTGTTGCATTCGAGACTGCTGATGCAGGAACACGGCCCCGAGGGGCAGGCGCGTGGGCCTTTAATCGTCGTTACTAACGGAGCAGGAAGCGTGCCCGGATGCAAGGGCGCGGCTGAACCGGCGGGCGAATGACCCGAGGTGTCCAAATATCGCCAGCTAGCCGGAAATTTTTCCTGTCGCAATTTGTCCACCATCCCACGCGGCACTTTCGCGTCCCCTGTGGCGGGAGGGACTTGGCACGGGGGTTGCTATTCGAAGACCACCGGCAACTTGCCCAGCCGCGTGGCGTTCCGAGAAACGGGGCGCCGCGCGGACGCAGGGCCGGGCAACCGAAAAAACAACAACAAAACCCACATTACTATGATGCGAATCAAACAATCCCTATGGGGTCTCTTGCTCGCTCCGGTGGTCATGGCCATGACGGCCGCGGCTCCGTTGCACGCGCAGGATGACCCGCTCGCGGCTCCGGCCGCGGTAGTCCAAGAAACCGCGGTGGTGGCAACCGACGCAGCCGGCGATGTCGCCGTGGTCGCGACGGAAGCCGTGGCCGTGGCGGAGTCCGAAGGACCGGCCGAACCCGACGAAGATTACACGGCGATGGCCGCGAAATATGGCGCGACGTTCGACTTCTTCACCATCAGCAACCTCTGGGTGCTGCTGGCGGCGGCGTTGGTCTTCATGATGCACCTTGGCTTCGCCTCTCTCGAGTCGGGCCTCACACAGGCGAAGAACACGACAAACATTCTCTTCAAGAACGTGTTCATCATCTGCATGGGCATCATCGCTTACCTGCTCTACGGCTTCAACGCGATGTATCCCGGTGACTTCAACGGATGGTTCGCTGTCGGCACACCGGTGACCATGGCCGATTACGGCGACACCGATTTCTCCTACGGGGGAACGGGTCTTTGCATGACGGGTTGGACCGATTTCATCTTCCAGGCGATGTTCGCCGCGACCGCTGCCACGATCGTGTCCGGCGCCGTGGCCGAGCGCATCAAACTCCCGGCCTTCATGCTGGGCGCCACGCTGCTGGTGGCCTTCGTCTACCCGATCACCGGATCGTGGAAGTGGGGCGGCGGTTGGCTCGACCAGATGGGCTTCTATGACTTCGCGGGTTCCTCGCTGGTCCACGGCTTCGGCGGCTTCGCCGCGCTGGCCGCGGTCATCGTGCTCGGTCCCCGTGCCGGCAAATACGTGGACGGCAAAATCAAGCCGATCCTCGGCCACAGCATGCCGCTGGCTACCATTGGCGTGTTCCTGCTCTTCTTCGGATGGTTCGGCTTCAACGGCGGTTCCGTCCTGAGCGCCAACCCGGAAGCCGTGTCCTACGTCTTCGTCACCACGGCGGTCGCCGCGGCGGCGGGCGGCCTGGCCTCGATTTTCACGGCCTGGACCTTCATCAAAAAGCCCGACCTATCGATGTCCCTCAACGGCATCCTGGCCGGCCTCGTCGGCATCACCGCCGGCGCCGATTCGATCACCCTCTACGGGGCGGTCATCGTCGGCGCGATCGCGGGTGTCATCGTGGTCGCCTCGATCCTCTTCCTCGACCGGATCAAGATCGACGACCCAGTCGGTGCCATTTCCGTGCACGGTGTGTGCGGTATCTGGGGAACCATCGCCGTCGGCCTGTCGTTCTTCAACGGCGGCAACGAAGACCTCAGTTTCGTCACGCAACTCATCGGCACGCTGTCGATCTGCGGGTTCGCCTTCATCGTGTCGCTGATCATCTTCGGATTGATCAAAGCCATCTTCGGTCTGCGCGTCGGCGCGGATGAGGAAGAAGAGGGTCTCGACATCGGCGAACACGGCCAAGAGGCCTATCCGGACTTCGTGGCCAACAAGTAAACCGCCGCATCAAGGAGGATCACACCAATGAAAAAAATCGAAGCAATCATCAAGCCGTTCAAGCTTGAGGAAGTCAAAGACGCGCTGGCCGACCTCGGTATCGAGGGCATGACGGTCAGCGAAGTGAAGGGGTTTGGCCGCCAGAAGGGCCATACCGAAATCTACCGCGGCAGCGAATACACGGTGGATTTCCTTCCCAAGATCAAGATCGAGGTCGTGCTGGCCGAGGACGTCGTGGAGAAAGCCGCGGCGGCCATCGTCAAGGCGGCCAAGACCGGCAAGATCGGCGACGGCAAAGTCTTCATTTCGCCGGTGGAGGAAGCGATCCGCATCCGCACCGACGAGACGGGCGAAAAAGCCGTCTAAAGAGACCTTCCCGCAAGGGTTGATTGGGTTGACATAGCACGCAAGCGGCGGGGGCCACGGTCCCCGCCGCTTTCGGCTTTTCGGCAAGGCGCGATTGGTGCAGGTTAACCGCCATGAAGCACGTCCTTCTCCCCGCCCTCCTCGTCGCCCTTTGCGGCTGCGCCACTTTCAGCCGGCCCGAGTTGGAGTCCCCGCCCTACTTGCAGGTCTTGGCCCAGAAAGGGGTCGATGCCGGGACCTACACCCGCATCAGCAAGGGGCGCGTCCTCGGCTACGATGACATCATGGCGCTGGTCCGCGCCGGCGTGCCGGGCAGCATGATCGTGCCCTACCTCAAGGCGACCAAGACGCCCTACGACTTCTCCACGCGGCAGATCAACAGTCTGGTCAATGCCGGCGCCGATGACGAACTGGTCAACTACCTCGGCAAGGCCAAGGGCATTTATCTGGAGGATTCCGGCAACGTGCCCGCCACCACCGGCGATGGCAGCCCCTACTCGCATCCTTACTGGTCCGACCCGTATTTCATGGATCCGGCCCCGTTCGCCTTCGATTACCCGGGTGTCTGGTACAACAGCGATTACTGGCGCAACGACAATCAGGGGCGCCGCGGTGGCGGCGGGGGCGGCCATGGCGGCGGCGGCCACGGCGGACGCTGAGTCCGCCTTCCGCAAGCCCGATGGAATGGTCCACCGAGCGCTACGGGCCGCAGGCTTGGCTGGTGCGCTTCGGGCGGGATTTGTCATCCGCAACCATGGCACGCGCCCTGGCCGTGGCGCGGGAACTGGAAGCCGGACTGCCGGAAGGAGTGCGCGAGTTCACCATGGGGTATGCGACGGTCTTGTTGGAGTTGGACGGCGATGAAAAGGCAGCGGCCCGCTGGGGCCAGCGGGCCCTACCGGGGTTGATTGAGCAATGGCGGGCGCTTGATCCGGCCACGACGGAGGCAAGGACGGTGGAAATTCCCGTGGTCTATGACGGGGAAGATTTGGCCGTGGTCGCGCGGCAGACGGGACTGACGGAGGAGGAGGTGATCACGCGGCACAGCGGGCGCGACTACCGCGTGTGGTTGCTGGGGTTTGCTCCCGGATTTCCCTACCTCGGCGGGCTCGACGAGGCCTTGTATCTGCCGCGCCGGGCCACGCCGCGGGCGCGCATCGCGGCGGGCAGCGTGGCCATCGCGGGCGGCCAGACGGGGATTTATCCGAGCCAGAGCGCCGGAGGATGGCACGTCCTCGGGCGCACGGTGGCGACGCTTTTCGATCCGCGGGCGGAGGAGCCTTTTCTTCTCCGCCCGGGCGACACAGTGCGATTCGTCGCGGTGGAGACGCACGATGTCTGAGTTCCTCGAGGTGATCACGCCGGGTTGCGGCGCGACCTGGCAGGATGCCGGGCGCCCGGGCTGGAAGCGCTTCGGCGTGCCGCCCGGTGGGTGGATGGACGCGACCGCGGCGCGCGCCGCCAACCGTTTGCTGGGAAATCCGGAGGAGGCGGTGGTGCTCGAGTTGGCACTGCAAGGTGCACAGTTCCGCGTGCTGGCCGATGGATGGCTGGCCGTGGCGGGAGCCTCGATGGGATGGCCGCCGGGGACGGCGCGCCGGGTGAAGCGCGGGGAGGAGTTGGCATTCACCCGCCACCATAGCGGAGTCTACGCCTATCTGGCCGCCCCGGGTGGCTGGGTGGCATCGGAAATTCTCGGGAGTGCGGCGGTGTCCGCTCGCAGCGGACTGGGCGGGGGCTTGGTCAAGGGCGAGGTGATTTCGTCTCACCATGATCCCGCGCATCCCGCCCGGGTTTCCGCGGGAGAGGCGTGGACCGAGGCGACTTATCCGCGGAACATCGAGGTTCGCGTCTGGCCGGGTCCGCAATGGCGCGAGTTTTCCGAGGCGGCGCGCGGGACATTTTTCGGCACGCGTTGGACTGTTTCCTCGCACCTCGACCGCATGGGCGTGCGTTTGACCGGGGCAACGATCCCGACGCCCCCGGCCACCATGCCGAGTGAGCCGGTCTTGCCGGGCTCGGTGCAAATCACCGGCGGCGGCGAACCGGTGGTGACGATGCGGGATGGACCGACGGTGGGCGGTTATCCGAAGATGGCGTGGCTCGACGAGGAAGCCTGCCGCCGTGTGGCGCAGGTTCCACCGGGTGGAACGATAAAATTTTTGCCGCCGGAGGAATGAAAGTTTTGCTCAACTGCGATTTGGGGGAAGGCGAAGCAGTGGAAACCACTGCGGCTCTCTTGGAGGTCATCGACTTGGCCAACATCGCCTGTGGTGGTCATGCGGGCGACGGGGAGACCATGCGCAGCGTGGTGCGTGCCGCGCTCGAGCGTGGTGTGCAGACGGGGGCGCATCCGGGATGGCCGGATCGCGAAAATTTCGGGCGTGCGGCGGCGGAGGTCAGTGCGGCGGAACTGACGCGCTTGCTCGATGAGCAAGTCGGCGCGCTGAGTCGTGCGGCCGCCGCGGAGGGCGCTTCGGTCGGCCATGTGAAGTTGCACGGCGCGCTTTACCATTTGTGCGATGAGCGCACGGATTTGGCCGAGGCGGTTGTCGACTGGATGGAGTCGGAATTGGAAGGCGTGCCGCTCATCGTCGGGGCCGGTGGGTTGCTCCACGCGGTGGCCGAGGCGCGCGGGGTGCCGTTGCTGCGCGAGATTTTTGCCGAACGCGGTTACGCCGACGAAGCGCGCTTGCTCCCGCGGGGGGAACCGGGGGCCTTGATCGTTGATGCGGCGGCGGTGGCGCGGAGAATCGGCGCGTGGAAAACAACGGGTTATTTGGAAGTCGGCGACGGAAAACCGTGGCTCGTCGAGGCCGAGACGGTCTGCGTGCATGCCGACTCTCCGTGCAGCTTGGAGTTGGTGCGGGCGGTGCGGTCCGTGCTCGGTTGAGGCAGTGACCTCAGCGCGCGGAGACGGCCTTCATCCTCCGCCGCACATGGGCGATAATGGCCACGTGGATGGCTGCGGCCACGGCAAAGCCGAGGATTTGCCATTCGGCTGATCCGTGTCCCGAAGCGTGGAGCACCCACACGCCGGCGAGGCCGGCCGGGAGGAAGAGCAGGATCGCGGTGACCAGTCCCGGATTGTAGCGCCGCAAGGCTGCAGCTTGCACGACATGGACGATGCCATTGACCAAAGTCAGCCAGATGGCAATGAGACCGAAGCCCATATTGGCGAGTGCAGCCAACGCAATGGCGGCGAAGTTGACGCCCCACACGCCGGGGATATTGATGACGAAGACGGCTTGCTTGGTGAGGAGGTCGCGGCCGTCACCCATCAGCCGGTTGACGAAAAGACGAAACCGGTCTGCATCGTGCTCCTCGAATTGGTGAAGCATGTAGAGGGGAAGTTGCAGCGCCACGAGCCAGAAGGCCGTGCTCCATTCGCGGCCGACCACGGCGAACAGGCCGAGGATGAGAAATCCGGCGAGAAATCCGCCGTAAACCCAGTTGTCGATTAATCTCCGTATCATAGGGTTGTTCCGGCAAGTGGATCAGACGGCGTCCGCGCGGATAGCATCGAGAATGCACGGGTATTGCGGGATCCAGCCGGTGGCGCGGAGCTTTTTATTGCGGACGCGTTTTCCGGTGGAGGGGTTGCGACGGTCATAGACCGCCGCGACAAGCGGGGAATTGGTGCGGATGGATGCGGCGAGGTCGGCGCGGCGGGCGGGGTGATCGTCCACGGCGTTGTAGAGGCCGGGGAGGCGGTTGGATCCAACGTGGAAGAGGGCGCGGGCGGCGTCGTCGCGGTGGATAAGATTGATGAAGGCGTCGGGAGAACCGAAGGGGAGGGGTTCGTTGGCGCGGGCGGATTCGATGAAGCGGGCGCGGCCGGGGCCGTAGATGCCGCCGAGGCGGACGGCGGCGCCGCCGGCATCGATGGCGATTTTTTCCGCGGCGACGAGGACCTCGCCGGTCGGCGTGCCTCCGACGGGGGAGGCTTCATCGACTTCACTGGCGTCGTTCTGCGCGTAGACGGAGGTGCTGCTGGTGAAGACGGTGAATTTCGGGTGGAGAACGTCGATCAAGTTGCGGAGGGTTTCGCAGTAAACAGCGCGGTAGGCGTCGGGGTTGCGTCCGTCTTTGCCGCTCAAGCAGTGGATGAGCACGTCGGGTTGCGCACAATCGGCAGTTTTGGTGCGGAGATCTTCGAAATTGGCGGCATCGGCGGCGATGACGCGATACGGTTTACCGGTCAGACGGTTGGCCGATTCTTCAGAAGAGACGAGCGCGGTGACGTCCCATCCGGCCTCGCAAAAAAAATCCGCGCATCTTTCACCGGTGTAACCGCAACCGGCGAGGAAGATGCGCGGAGTTGAAACGGATTTATTCAGGACAGGCTGAAGCGGAACTTCATTTTGGCTCGCTTGGCGTTGGTCTTGGCTTTGCGGCGCGACTTTTGGGTCGGCGTCTCGAAAGCCCGCAGACGACGCACTTCGTCCATGATTCCCTCGGAGTCCAGTTTCGCCTTCAACCGCTTGATGGCGCGGTCGATCGACTCTCCTTTGCGAACGATGACTTCGGGCATTATTTATTCACATCCTTTCTAGGCGTTTTGGGGATGGCCGAAATCGTAGGAGGCAGCGCGGAGGGGCGTCAAATAATTCTTTTATCCATTGCAAAGCAACAACTTAAGCCACTTTTGAGCCCCAAAAACACCCCTGTTTGAGGCTCGGTCGGGGTCAGCGCACCCGGGCCAGGCACTCGGTCAGGTAGGGCAGGAGCTGCTTTTTGCGTGAAACCACGCCCTCGAGGAACCAAACACGGTCAGCCTGCTCGGGATAAGTGATCGTCTTGAGGAAATCGGCGTTTCCTTCGGCCAAGAGGTAGGAATCCTGCGCGTTGATGTCGGTGACAAGCAGGGCGGCGAAGAAAAGTCCCTCCGCTTTGGCGCGTTCCCGCAGGGCCTCGAGGAGAGGTGCGCGCTGGGCTTCGAAATTGGCGAAGGTGACTTCCTCGATCTGCGCGACACTGAAAGCCACGCCCTTTTCCTCGTAGCGTTTGGCATCGGCCTCGATCACTTTGGCCGGGCTCATGGTCTGCAAAGGCGAGCCAACGGCGAAAATTTCCGCGGCAAGGTCGGACGCGCGGATGCCCGCGGCTTCGCCCAGCTCCTCGAGGAAGCGGCGGTCGGTGTCGGTCGCGGTTGGCGAGGTGCCGTTCAGCGTGTCGGCGATGATGCCGGCCAGCATCAAACCGGCCACCGGACGCTCGGGTGCGATACCGTGGCGGCGGTAAAGGTCGGCCACGATGGTGCAGGTCGAGCCAACAGGCTGGTTGAGGAAGAGGATGGGTGCTTCGGTCGGCATGTTGCCGAGGCGGTGGTGGTCGAGGATTTCCACGATGGACACTTCCGCGGCGCCGGGCACGGCCTGCGAAAGTTCGTTGTGGTCGACGAGGATGAGTTGGCGCGAGGGGCCCTTGAGGAAGTCGCTCTTGGAGAGGATGCCCTCGAGTTGTCCGTTCTCGTCGATGACCGGGAAGATGAACTTGTTGGAGAGCATGACCGAACGGCGGGCCAGTTCGAGTGGCGTGTCGGCATCGAATTTGACCGGCACTTCTTCCAGTGCGTGCCGCGCGACCATGGCGCCGCGGGCGAAGATGACGCTGGTCGCGGTGTCCCAAGGCGAGACGATGACCGCCATGCCGCGGGACTGCGCCTCGGCGACGAAGGACGGATCGACCTGCGCCCCGCCGGTGACGACGAGGGCGCGCACCCCGCCTTCGAGGGCCGTGCGGTGGACGTTTTCGCGGTCGCCGACGAAAAGGACGGTGCGGGCGGGCTCGAGATTTTTCAAGCGTCCGGCGAAGGTGCCGGCGTCCATGGCGGCGACGACGAGAGCGTAGTTTTGTTCCTCCTCGCACAGGGGTCCGGTCGCGGAGCGTCCCTCGAAGGTGCCTGTGATGTTGGCCAGACTGGCCAGAACCTCGCGCGCCCGTTGGGCGGCTTCGCGCGAAGGCACGACCAACCCGAGGAGCTTGTTTTCACTGATCGCGCCGTGGAAACAGCGGTTTTCGTCGACGACCGGCAGGGCGCGCAGGCGTTTGGAGGACATGAGGCCGAGGGCTTCGGCGATGGGTTGGTCGGGACGGATGGCGATGTAGTCCTCGATCATGGCATCGCGCACGCGCGGGGTGACGTCGGGAAGGAACTCGGGTTGCGGCACGCCGAATTTGTCGAGAACGAAGGCGATGCGCTCGTTGAGCGCGCCGGCGCGGGCCGGGCGCACGCCGGGATGACCGAGGCGGTTTTTCAGCGCGGCGTAAGCGACGGCGGAACACACCGAATCCATGTCGGGATTGCGGTGGCCGATGACGATGGTTTCCATGAACGAGAACGCGAAAGCATGCCCGCGATGCGGGAGATTGGCCAGTGCCGAAGGCTACGCGCGGGACACAAATTCCCGCCGGGTGCATTGACACCGGGGGAGCACGCGGGTAATCCCCGCATCGCGAAATGACGAACGAGCATCTACTGACGGCCTTCCTGCTGACATTGTTGGCCGGCCTCGGGACGGTGGTCGGCAGTTGCATCGCCTTTCTGGCCAAGCAGACCGATCACCGCTTCCTCTCGGTCACGACCGGTTTTTCCGCGGGCGTGATGCTTTATGTTTCTTTCGTCGAAATTTTTCCCAAGGGCGAGGCGGCCTTGGCGGGCGCGGGCTACAGCGACGTCATGGCCGCGTGGATCAACGCGGCGGCCTTTTTCGCCGGCATCCTGGTCATCGGGTTGATCGACAACCTGATTCCTGCGGAGGAGAACCCGCACGAGGCGCGTTCCCACGAGGAGGCGGAGGTGCTGCTCCACGCGGACGACGGTGCGATGCCACGTCATCCGCATCATCACAAATTGATGCGCATGGGGCTTTTCACTGCGCTGGCCATCGGGATCCACAATTTCCCCGAGGGACTGGCCACCTTCCTCGTCGCACTGCAGGATCCGGGGCTCGGCGTGGCCATCGCGGTGGCCGTGGCGCTGCACAACATCCCGGAGGGCATGAGTGTTTCCGTGCCGATTTACTATGCGACGGGAAGCCGCCGCAAAGCATTCATCTACTCCGCTCTCAGCGGTCTGGCTGAACCCGTCGGGGCCATTGCAGCGTATGCGGCGTTTGTGCTCTTGGCCGGGGGTGGGAGTGCGGTGATCCCGGGTGATCTCGTCGGGCCGGTCTTCGGCGCCGTGGCCGGGATCATGGTTTACATCAGCCTCGACGAATTGCTCCCCACGAGCCGCGCCTACGGCAAAGGGCACGATAGTCTGCTCGGCCTGGTCGGCGGGATGGTGGTGATGGCGCTGAGTTTGCTGTTGATGAAGTGAACGGCGGGGCGGATCGCGATGTTCCATCGCGATCATTGTTCGGGGAAATTGCGCCGGGACGGCGCGATGCACCCTCAAGAGGCCGCTTGCGGCAAATCGCCGAGGACTTCGCGTTTGATGCTCTTGCCGGTGCGTTTGGACCACCAGAGGACGATGGGGGCGGCGACGAAGATGGAGGAATAGGTCCCGACGAGGACGCCGATGATGATGGCCAGGGCGAAATCGCTGAGCACCGGTCCGCCGAAGAAGTAAAGGGCGGCGGTGGCCAACAAGGTGGTGCCGCCGGTCAGGATGGTGCGGCCGAGGGTTTCATTGATGCAGGCGTTCATGACCTGCGCCACCGAACCGCGGCGCCCGGACATGAGTCCCTCGCGCACGCGGTCGAAGACCACGATGGTGTCGTTGATCGAGTAACCGGCAATCGTCAGGACGGCGCCGACCATGACCAGCGAGATCTCGCGTCCGAAGAGGGCGAAGATGCCGATGGTGATGATGACATCGTGCAGCAAGGCCACGAGGGCTCCGAGGGCGAAGGAAAATTCAAAGCGCAGGGTCACGTAAATGAGGATACCGACGAGGCCGAGGGCGAGGGCGATGAGGGAGCGTCCGGCCAATTCCTTGCCGATGCGGGGACCGACGGTGTCGGTCTGTTCGATGGTCAGGCCGGCCTGCGGGAAATCCTGCTGCAATTTGGCCGTGACGGCGTCGGCCGTGCCGAACCTGCTCTGCACGGTAATGAGTTCGCGGCCGTCTTCCGTCGCGGTTTGCAGGGTGGATTCGCCGATGGCGGCGGCCTCGACGCTGCGGCGCAGGTCGGCGAGGGGGACATTCTCCTTGGTTCCGAGAACGACGAGATCGCCGCCAGTAAAGTCGATGCCGAAATTTTCCTGTCCGCGCCAGGTGAAGAAACCGACCGAGCCGAGAAGAACAACCATGGAGAGGGCCAGCGCGAGGTGGCGCTTGCCGAGGAAGTCGATGCTGCGCGAGGGGATCCAGTCGACCATGGACAGCTTCTTCAAGCCGAAGTTGCCGAGGAGGAAACCGTAAACGGTGCGGGTGAAAAGCAGGGCCGAGAACATCGAGGCGATGATGCCGAGGGTCAGGGTGATGGCGAATCCCTTGACCGGACCGGTGGCCTGCCAGAAAAGAATGGCCGAGGTGATGAGGGTGGTGACGTTGGCGTCGAAAATGGCGGAAAAGGCTTTGTCATAAGCCGAGTTGACCGCGGCGGCGAGCGACTTGCCGGCTTTCATTTCCTCGCGCAGGCGCTCGTAGATGAGCACGTTGGCGTCGATGGCCATGCCGATGGTCAGGATGATGCCGGCGATACCGGGCAGGGTGAGCACGAAGTTGAACATGCTCATGGCGCCGAAAAGCAGCACGAGATTGACGGCGAGAGCCAGACACGCGACGACGCCGGCCAGGCGGTAGTAGAAAAGAACGAAAAGCAGCGTGAGGGCGAGGCCGAGCAGTCCGGCGCCGACGCCGCTACGGATGGAGTCGGCCCCGAGGGAGGCCGACACGCTGCGGGTCTCCTCGATTTCGACCGGGGTTTTGAGCGGATTTTCCAGGACGCTGGCCAGGTTACGGGCTTCGGCGTCGGAGAAACGTCCGGTGATGACAGCTTCGCCGCCGTAGATGGGTTGGCGGATACTCGGGGCGCTTTGCACTTCACCGTCGAGCATGATGGCGAGGCGTTGCCCAACATTGTTGGCCGTGAGGTCGCCGAACATTTTGCCGCCTTCGCCGTCGAGTTTCATGGCCACGCCGTAGCCCTGCACGTCGTAAAAGGGGTTGGCGGAGGTCACGCGGTCGCCGGTGAGGTCGGGGCGTTGTTTGACCAGCAAGCGGATCGTCTCCTCTTTGCCCTCGATAGTGTCGGTGTATTCCTTGATGACAAAACCGGGCGGCAGGACACCTTCCCCGGCATCGACCTGCGCGAGGACGGAATCGCTCTGCGGGTGGACAAGGGAGAATTCCAGCTTGGCCACGCGTTGGAGCTGCTCCTTGGTCGAAGCGAGTTGCGCGGTGTCGAGGCCGGGAATCTGCACCAGGATGCGGTCGCGGCCCTGGGCGGCGATGACTGGTTCGCTCACGCCGAACTGGTCAACGCGTTTGCGGATCACTTCAATGGCTTGGTCGAGCGTGGTCGGGCTGACGCCTTCGCCCGTTTCGTCCACAAGGCGCAGGAGGAACGAGGTGCCGCCCTGCAGGTCGAGGCCGAGGCGGATTTTCTTCTCCGGGGGCATGACCGCCTCGAGGCAGAAGGCGAGGAGCAGCACGGTGAGGACCAAGCCGATGACGCGCTTGCGGAGCGAGAGATCGGTGAAGAAATACCAGATGAAAAGCCCCAGCAGGAGCAGGCCGAAGGAGAAGGTGAAGGTGGGGCTCATGGCGTCGTTGCGGCGCGCGGTGCGCGGATCAGGCGGCGTCTGCCTTGGTCACGGAGGTGACCGAGCTTTTGTCGAACTCGATTTTCACGTTCTCCGCCACTTTGACCAGGAAGGTGGTTTCTTTCACATTGGCCACGATGCCGTGGAGTCCTCCGGCGGTGACCACCTTGTCTCCGGTTTTGACCGAGGAAACCAGCCGCTGGTGTTCTTTCTGCTTTTTCTGCTGCGGACGGATGAGGAGGAAGTAGAAGAGGACCGCGATGATGATGAGCGGCAGGAATTGGAAGAGAACGGGCGGTTGCTCCGGAGCACCGGGCGCGGCTTGGGCGAGCATAGTCAGGATTTCCATAGAACCGCGCAGGCTAGGCGAGGGGCGGGGCGGATCCAAGGAATTTGCGGGTCCCTTCTTTGGGCTTTGCCGGGGAGGGGGTGGAGGGTAGTAACATGCGCCCGATGGCTGAATTGGAGCTTCCCGGTTGGGAATTGGTCCGCCGCGGCAAGGTCCGCGAGGTTTACGCGTCGGGCGACCGCGTCCTGCTGGTGGCCAGCGACCGGTTGTCGGCCTTCGACTGCGTCCTGCCGGACCCGATCCCGGGCAAGGGCGAGGTCCTGACCCAGCTCTCGGCTTTCTGGTTCCAGCGGCTGGATTTCGTGCCCAACCATTTTCTTTCCGCCGACTTCGCCACCTTCCCCGCCGATTTGCAGCCTTTCGCCGGGCGTCTGGCCGGCCGCACCATGCTTTGCCGCAAATCGAAACCGTTGCCCGTCGAGTGCGTCGTGCGCGGCTATCTCGCCGGCGCCGCGTGGGAAGAATACCGCGAGCACGGCACGGTGGGCGGGCATGCCGTGCCGCGCGGGATGCGCGAGGCGGCCAGGTTGCCGGCACCGCTTTTCACCCCGACGACCAAAGCGTCCGAGGGCCACGACGAGCCGATCAGCTGGGAAAAGTGCCGCCGTCTGCTCGGTGACGACGTGGCTCACGCGGTGCGCGACGCCAGTTTTGAAATCTACGACCACGGCCGCGCCCGCGCCGAGCGCGCCGGAGTGATCGTGGCCGACACCAAATTCGAATTCGGCCTGATCGACGAGGACCTGGTGCTCATCGACGAATGCCTCACGCCCGACTCCTCGCGTTTCTGGCCGGCCGACCGGTGGGAACCGGGCGCGCATCCGCCGAGCTTCGACAAGCAATTCGTCCGCGACTGGCTCCTGCAATCCGGTTGGAACCGCCAACCGCCGGCCCCGCACCTGCCGCCGGACATCATCGCGCAAACCGCCGCGAAATACCGCGAGGCCTACGAGCGCCTCGCTCTCGGACGCGGCCCGGCGTGAACGCCGAGATCGACCAGTTCATCCTGTATCTCGCCACCGAGCGGGGGCTCTCCGACAACTACCAACTGAGCACGCGCGCCTCGCTCGAGATGTTCGCCAAGTGGGCGGGGGACCATAAACGCGCCGCGGCATGGGGCGAGGTCACTCCCGAAGCCATCGGCGACTTCCTCGGCTGGCGCAAAAAAGGCGGCGCCGCGGCGGCGACGATCAGATTGCACGCGGTGGCCCTGCGCATCCTCTTCCGCTTCCTCGTGCAGCGCAAAATGCTGGCGCGCGATCCGACCGAGTTCCTCGGCGTCCCGAAAGTCGAGCGCTACCTGCCTGACACTCTCTCGGAAGAGGAGGTCGCCAAGTTGATCCGGTCCGCCGGCGGGAAGACGCCGCTGGAAATCCGGGATCGCGCCATCGTTGAGTTGCTTTATGCCAGCGGTCTGCGCGTCTCCGAGTTGTGCAACGCCCGCCTGGAAAATCTCGACCTCGACCAGGGTTTCATCCGTGTCATAGGCAAAGGCAACAAACAGCGACTGGTTCCCGTCGGCTCCGGGGCCCGCCGGTCGCTCGAGCGCTACCTCTCCGCCGGCCGTCCGGCACTGGTCGGTAAGAAAACCGGCGGCGAGGTGTTTCTTTCCGTGCGCGGGCGCAAATTGACCAACCAGCGCATTTGGCAACTCCTCGGGGAGTTGGCCGGGCGGGCTGGTCTGGACAAGGACGTCCACCCGCACATGCTGCGCCACTCCTTTGCCACCCACCTTCTGCAAGGCGGAGCCGACCTGCGCATCATCCAGGAAATGCTCGGGCACGCCGATATTTCGACCACGCAGATCTACACCCACGTCGACACCAGCGGCCTGCACAAAGCCCATCGGGCTTTCCATCCGCGGGCGAGGAAGTAGGTGGATCGCGTCCCGGCGCGCCGATCGAAGTGCGCGGCGGGTCCGGAGGCCCCGCCCAACCTGACTCGGAGTGATCGCAAGGGGGACATCGCGATCCACCTCGGTCTTCCTCATTTCGTCGCCGTGTCTTCGTGTTGCTGGAGCAACTCGAAATCGATCATGGTGTAGACGATCCAGCCGTGACGGTGGAGGAGGGTGCCGTCGGGGCGGGGGCGGACGATGAGGTGGCGCGGTTTGTTGTCGAGCACGCGGTAGCCGAGCCGGGCCAGCGCGTGATTGCTCGAGCGGGTGAGCAGGACGAGCGTTTCGTCGTCGATCATGCCGCGCTGCGAGGCTTCCTCGGCATCGATCCCGTCGATCCAGGCGAAGATCTCCAGGTAATCTCGCTCCGGATCGAGCATGATGGTGGTCAGGCCGTTTTCGAACTGGTCTTCGGCCAAGGCTTCCTGGTGCGTGCGGAAGATGTCCTTATGACGTCCGGTCTGCCAAAGTGGAAAACGTTCCGGCGGCGAGTAGACGGCGAGCGGCATTTTGGTGCGCAGGCGGTGCGGGCCGTGGTTGAGGATGTTGTTGCGCAGTTGGTGGAGCAGCCCGAATTCGGCGAAGGGCGAGAGGAAGCGCGCATCGGCCACGGCGGAACGCGGCAGCGATTCGAGGTAGTCGTCCGGGATGAACAGCGGGACGTCCTGGGCCACGCGGGAGAATTTCACCACAAGGTCGCGCGGTGGAAGTCCGGGCGGGGTGCTGCGCGCGCGGTAAACGGTGCCCGTGCTTCCCGCCAGCCGCTCGCCGAGCACGGCGGTGTTTTCCTTGTCCCACCAGCGCGCGGTCTGCAGGTAGGGAGACCAGTGCCAGGCGGGCTGGCTGACCCAGAGTTGACCGCCGTCAGGCTGGGGACAGACGGCGTAATCCACGCCGAAGGCGCGCGCGCGACGCTCCGGCGGCAGGATCTGGAAGGGCGGAAGTTCGCGAACCGGCGCAGTGGCCGGAAGCGGTGAGTTTTTACCGTCCACCACCGAGCATGCCGGGCGGGGCGGCCACGTAGCCGTAGGGTCCCGCGGGCATGTTGACGTAGTAGATGCGGTTGCTGGCCACGCGTCCGGTGGCCGTGTCGAAGATCATGACCGGACGCCCGCCCGAGGGTTTTTCGGCGATGGTGTCGACGAGGATGTAGCGGGGGATATCGGTCGCGCCGCGTTGCTGGGCGCGCGCGACGAGGTCCTGTCCGCGCATTTCGGCGAAGGTGCGCTGGTCTTTGTTGACCTGCATTTTCGAGATGCCGTAGCCCAAAGCGCCCGCCCCGGCGGCGGCGCCGAGGGCGACCGGCAAGGTGGTGCCGACGGGCACACCGGTCGTGCCGAGAGCGATGCCGGTGGCAGCGCCGGCCAACCCGGCGGCGATGGCGGCGTTTTCCCCGGCGGTCATGTTTTCGCAGCCCGTGGCGGCGACCGATCCCAGCACGGCGGCGGCAATACGGAGTGACTTGTGCATGATGTTCTACATAGGCAAACCGGGTGCGTTGGCAAGCCCGCAGGCGCGGGTTTTTGCGGTGTCTTTGCAGGGGGCGGGAAAGCGGTTAGGCTGCCCGCATGCAACTAACCGATGAGCAGAAAAGTGCGGTGGCTCTCTGGGTCGCCGAAGGCGCCACGCTGGCCGATGTGCAGCGGCGACTGAAGGATGAACTCGGAGTGGGCCTGACCTATATGGACGTCCGCTTCCTTGTCGACGACCTCAAGTTGCAACTGAAAGAGCAACCGAGGCAGAGCGAGGCGGTGGACCGTCTGGCGGCGGCCAAGCAGGAGGGTGACAGCGAACGGCAAGGCGCACCCTCGGCGGGCGTGCGTGTGACGATGGACGCCGTGACGCGGGCTTCTGCCTTGGCCAGCGGGAAAGTGACTTTTTCCGACGGAGAAACGGCCGATTGGATGCTCGATCAGACGGGGCGGCTGGGACTGAATCCGACGAAGCCCGGATACCGTCCGACCGAGGCGGACATCATGGCTTTCCAGAGCGAGTTGCAGCGGGTGGCGCAGGGCTTCGCCTGAGCACTGTTCCCCGACCCGCGGGCAGGCGTCAGGCGCCGTTGTCTTCGCGGAGTTTTTCCGTCCGCAAGAGCACGCGTTGGCGCATGATTTTGCCCGGTTTGAATTTCACCGTGGCGCGGGCCGGAATGACGACGTCGGTTTCCGGTTTGTTGGGGTTGCGGCCGATGCGGGATTTGGTGAGGCGCACTTCGAAGACGCCGAAGTTCCTCAGTTCGACATTGTTGCCTTCGGCGAGGCTGTCGGTGATGTGCTCCAAAGTTTTCTGGATCACCGCGAAGGCCTGTTGCTGGGTGACGCCGACTTCTTCGCTGATCTTGACGACCATATCGCGTTTGGTGAGGTTAGCCATGACGTTGGGTTCGGTGCAGGTGGATGAAGCGGAATACTTTGGGAGTCCTAACGAGGCGGATGTTCCTTGGCAAGCAGAAAGCAATAGCTGAAACCGAATTCTGTTTCGCGCTCTCTTTTGGGCTTCCGCCGAAGGGCGCTCCGCGGGCAGGATGGAGGGCCTTTTTATGAAACTTTCCCCTGACCGCAAACTGTCCGGAATTCTCGCTCCTCTGTTCGCCCTGCGCACCGCCGACGACCTTGGGATCGGCGATACCGAGTCACTCAAGGAACTGGTCGACTGGTCCTCGGCCCACGGCTTCGGTCTCGTGCAAGTCCTGCCGATCAACGAGACGGGCGGCGACAACAGTCCCTACAACATCATCAGTTCGCTGGCCCTCGATCCGACCACCATCGCGACGAATCCGAAGTCCCTGAAAGATCTCCCCGCGGCGGACTTCAAAAAAATCTGTGCCAAACATGACATCGCTTCCTTGCGCACGGGCAAAGTGAATTACCGCGGCGTGCGCGCGCTGAAAGGCGCGTTGCTCGAGGCGGCCTACAAGAAATTCAAAACCAAGCACCTCAAGGAAAAGACGCGGCGTGCCAAGGAATTTGCGACGTGGAGCAAAGAGAATGACGCCTGGCTCGAGCCCTACACGTTGTTCCGCGCGTTGGTGCGCCTGCACGGTGACAACGAGAACACCGACCTCTGGCCGAAAAAGCAGCGCACCTACACTACGGCGAAGAAATGGCTTTCCTCCGCGTCGCCCGCCGACAAACGCAAGGTCCGCGCGCTCCGCGACTTCTTCGCCTACGTGCAATGGATCGCCTACCGCCAGTGGTCCGAGCTGAAGGCCTATGGCGATGAACGCAACGTCGCCCTCGTCGGCGACGTGCCTGTCGGCGTGAGCATCTACAGCGCGGACGTCTTCGCGCAGCCGGAAATTTTTGACCTCACCCGCTCGGCCGGTGCTCCGCCGGAAAAAGTCTTCGCCGCCGATCCGTTCACCGCGAAGTGGGGACAGAACTGGGGCTTCCCGCTCTACAACTGGAACGAGATGGCCAAGGACGACTATGCGTGGTGGCGTCAGCGCCTGCGCACCACGATGGAAATTTTCCATTTCCTCCGCGTCGACCATGCGCTCGGATTTTTCCGCATCTACAGCTTCCCGTGGCGTCCGGAACGCAACGACGAGTTCCTCCCGCTCAGCGAGGAAGAGGCCAAGGCGCGCACCGGCGGCGAATTGCCGCGCTTTGTGCCCGGCGACGATTCGACCGAGGAGAGCCGCGAGACGAACCGCGCACAGGGAGACCGTCTCTTCCGCATGATCGTCGAAGAGACCGGTCAGCATCGCCTCATCGCCGAGGACCTCGGCGAGATGTCGCCTTACGTGCGCCCTGTGCTCCAAGCGCAGGAAATTCCCGGTTTCAAAATTCCGCTTTGGGAGATCGCCCCCGACGGCTGGCCGACTCCGGGCCGCGAATACGAACGGCTTTCCCTCGCCACCTACGCGACGCACGATCATCCGGCCCTGCGCGCTTATTGGGACGAGTGGTATGCCAACTCGCAGTCGCCCGATCCGCACAAGGCCCACGCCGCGCTGCGCCAGATGCAGGAGATCACGCGCTTCGCCGAGATGAACGTGCAACTTCCCACCCCTTGGAGCGACGAAGTCCACGAAGGCCTGCTGCGCGGATTATTCGCCAGCAATTCCTGGCTGGCGGTCAACATGATCACTGACATTTTCGGCACCGCCGAGCGCTTCAACGTGCCCGGGGCAATCGGCGACCAGAACTGGACCGATCGTTTCCCCGTGCCCATCGCCGAATGGGACAAGCATTGGCCGGGCAAGATCGCCCGTCTGCAGCAGGCGATGCGCGAGACCGACCGCTACGTGTCTTAGAACGTCACGCCGATTTGCGCGCCGAGGACGAAGGCGTTGGGGATCGAGCGGGTGCCGCCGGGTTGGATGATGTATTGCACGTCCGGCTGCACGTAGAAGAAGCGGTTGAACTGGATGCGGTAGCCCCACTCGAGAGCCATCTCGTAGCTGACGGGATCACCGTCATAAGCGAGCCCGGCGCGGCCGTAATCCGCGCTGAAATTCCCGTAGGCGAGGCCGAAGATGGCCGAGTCGTTGTCGCGCCCGGGCAGAAGGCCCTGGTAGACAAGGCCGCTGTTCCACTGGAAAGGCAGCTTGGCGATGTTTTGCTGGGGCGAGAGGACGAAGGCGGTCCAGAGGATGAGGCCTTGGTCGCTGCCCGGTGACTCTTGATAAACCATCTGGTCACCGTGCCAGTAAAAGCCGTAGGCATTGGCCGCGGTTTGCTCCGAACCGAACTGCGGATAAAGCGACCATGTCGAGTAGTAGCCGCCGAACCAGTAGTGTCCGGGCATCCCGCGCATTCCGCCGTCGGGCTCCCAGATGTCCTCGGCTTCCTCGCGCTCGGTCGGGACGCGTTTGACCCGGCTCTGGAAAAACTCCGGCGTCCAACCGACTTGCCCGACGAACATGATGCCGTCCGTCGGGGCGAAGTCCATGTTCAGTCCGTTCAGGTTGCGCGCGAAGGTGCGGCCCGAGACCTGATACATGCCGAACATGGCGTTCCAATCCGGCGAGGGCTCCACGCGCAAGCGCGCGGCCCAGCTGGCCCACGGATAGGCGGAGAACGAGGCGTTGACCGGCAGGGCCTGCGGGTTGCCGTCGATGCCGTTGTTCATGTAGAGCCAGTAAAGCGGCGAGCTGGCGAAATCGTCGCCCGCGGAGAAGCGCCCGGCTTTGATCTCCGCTTTCTCGTCCCAGAAGCGCTGGGTGAGATAAAGGTCGGTGAGGATGATGGTCTGGCCGCCGTAGATTTGCTGGACGGTGAATTGGTTGCCGATGAAATCCTGCGAGAGGCTGTCGCCGTTGCGGTCGGTGGCCGCGATGGTGAAGGTCGCGCCGCGCCAACCGACGAGTTTCTCGAGGTCCAGCTTCACGCCGAACGCGATGTTGTCCGTGTAAGTGAAGCCTTGCTCCAAGCCGCCGACCGGATTGCCGGCGAGATCGGTGGTGTAGGTGACGGAAAATTCGACGCCCTTGTCCTTGTCGAGCCAGTTGCGTGTTCCCCACCAGTCGCCGGTGGCCGCGTCGCCGCGCCACCATTCCTCGGAGCCGATGAAGTTGCTGGGGTGGGGCGTGTAGTAGTCCCAGAAGCGGTTCTCCCGGGCGAAGGAGGTCGATGTGGCCACGCAGACAAGGGCCGCGAGAGCATGGAAGCAGGAGCGGATTTTCACGGGGGGGGCGTTTACATTGCCGGAAGAAAATGCCGCCGACAAGCCTTGCGGACGGATCAGGATTTTCCGCCGACGAGCAGGCAGATCTCGCCGCGGGGCGGTTGCTGTGCGGCGCGCGCGGAGAGTTCCGCGGCGGTGCCGCGCCAGTAGTCCTCGAATTTCTTGCTCAATTCGCGCGCCACGCAGACGGGGCGATCGGGGGCCAGCGCGGCGAGCACGGCGAGCGATTTGGCGATGCGGTGGGGTGACTCGAAGAAGATGCTCGTCTCGCGGCGGCCGAGGGCTTCGGTCAACACGTTCTCCCGCCGGCCCGACTTCACCGGCAGAAAGCCGCCGAAATAAAATTCATGCAGAGGCAAACCCGAGCCGACCAGGGCGGGGAGGATCGCGGTCGGTCCGGGCAGGACGGTGAATTCCAAACCGCTTTCGAGGCAGGCGCGCACCACGCGGAATCCCGGATCGGAAATGCCCGGCGTCCCGGCATCGGTCAGCAGGGCGATGTTTTCCCCCGCGGCGAGGCGCTGCGCGATCTCCGCGGCGCGCTTGGCTTCGTTGTGTTCGTGCAGGCTGATCAACGGGCGGCTGATGCCGTGGTGTTTGAGCAGGATGCCGGCGTGGCGGGTGTCCTCGGCGGCGATGAGGTCGGCCTCGCGCAAGACGCGCAGGGCCCGCAGGGTGATGTCCTCGAGGTTCCCGACCGGGGTGGGGACGAGGGTGAGCAAATCAGAAGCCCTCGCCGAGGCGGCTGGCCAGCTTGACCGCGGCGTCGGAGAAGGCCAGCGGGAGCGCCTGTTGCTCGTCGGTCTGCAAGTCGGCCGTGACGAAGAAGCTGGTCAGTCCCGTGACCGTGCCCTTCATCAATTCTTTGCCCGTCGAGTTTTCCATCACCTCGTATTCCACCGTGGTCTGCAGTTCGAATTCGCTGGTGGCCAGAACGTTTCCGCGCACCGAGCGTGCGGGGCGGCGGTTCACGGTGACCAGCGTGGTGTAGAGCGTGGCGTCGGCGTTTCTCTCGTAATTGATCGAATACGTGCCGTCGGTCTGGAGTTGTTTGACGATGGTGTCGGCCAGCATGCCTTCCACATTGGGTTCGAGCGTGGTGTTCTGCGAGGTCGGGACGGCGAGGGTCTGGATGCCGCGCATCATGCTGGGGCGCGCGTCGCCCAGCGAGTAGGCGCAGCCAGTCAGCAGGATGGTCGCGGTGCCGAGGATGGCGAGGACGGCGGCTTTCATTATTCGACGGGCAGGTCGGGTTCGACCGGCGGCAGGTCGACGGCTTCGGGGCCGACCGGGCGGACATCGGTTGCCGAAGTGCGTAGGCGCGGCCGCGGCGGCGGCAGTTCCTCGGCGGCGATGGACGAGACGGGCGGGCCCGCGTAGTTGCTCAAGGCCGAGGTCTCGACTTGGTTTTGCAGGCGGCGGCGCATGGCGGCGCGCTCGCCGGTCTCGGCGCGTTCGGGACTGGAGCGCAATTCGTCGTCGCCGACTTCGGCGCGGATTTCCTCGATGCGCTCGTTGGCCAGCTTGGCGTCGTCCGTTCCCGGTTGGCGTCGGAGCAGGTCGGCGTAGTAGATGACGGCCGCGCGGTAGTTGCTGTTGCGGTCGTAGAACCGCGCGATGGAGAGGAGGTCGGTGGCTTCGCGGCCGGTCATGCGGTCGAGGTTGTCCCGGGCCTGCGCGGCTTTCTCGCTGTTGGGGTATTCCATGAGGAATTCCTCGAAGGTGTTCTTGGCGTCGATGGCCGCGGAGAGGTCCTGGGAACGGCCCATGGCTTCGGTCAGTTGCACGTAGCCGATCTGGTAAAGCGCATCGTCCGCGTAGTCGCTGGCCGGATAACGGTCGAGGATGATCTGGTAGGCGGCGATGGCTTCCCCGTATTTGCGGGCGCTTTCCAGCGACTGGCCGAGCTTGAACTGGGCTTCGGGCGCGAACCTTGCGAAGGGGGCGCTGGCAATGAGGGCATTATACATTTCGCTGGCCCGCTCGTAGCGGCGGCGGGCCATGAAGCCGTCGGCGATGGCCAGCTGGGCGGCCAAGGCGCGGTCGAACTCGCGCGATTGCGGGTAGTCCTCGACCAGTTTTTGGTAAGCCTCGAAGGCGCGGTTGGCATTGCCTCCCTGGTCGATCAGCTCGGCCAAGCGGAACTGCGCCGCGGGGGAGGAAGGAGAAACGGGATAACGACGGACGACATTGCGGTAGACGGCAACGGCCCGGGTGTAGTTGCCCTCTCCCTCGAAGCCGGCGGCTTCCTGCATGAGGGCGGCCGCCTCGGCGTCTTGGGAAGGCGCGGTGGACGGAAGCTGGGCGAAAGCCGCTCCGGCGGCCAGAAGCAAGCAGACGGAAAGCAGACCTCCGCGGTGGACGCGAATGAGGGACATCAGTCGGCCGAAAGTAGGAAGGTGCCCGTGCAGCGTCAAGCCGTGAAGCGGGTGCGGTCGACCTCAGTAACGCCGCCAGAGGCCGGGCATGAAGAGGACAAGGACGGCGAGGATTTCCAGACGACCCATGATCATGAGGAGCGATAGGAAAAGGTGGGTCGAGGCTCCCAGATCGGCATAGGTGCAGGAGGGTCCCACCGCCCCCAGGCCGGGGCCGATATTGAAGAGGGTGGCCACCGCCGCCCCGAAACTGCTGACCAGGTCGAAGCCGGGTTCGAGCACGGCCATGACCAGCGAACCGAGCGCGACGATGAAGCCGACCAAGGCGAGGAAGAACCCGGTTTCGGCCAGGAAAGAATCCGGCAGCGGGACGCCGTTGAGGCGCACGGGGATGATCTGCGCGGGTCGGAAGGTGTGGGTCAGTTGCCGCGCGAAGGTCTTGAAGAAAACGACGATGCGGCTGACTTTCACGCCGCCGGAGGTGGAGCCGGCGCAGCCGCCGATGAACATGAGGGCGACGAGGAGGATCTTGGGGAAGTTCGCCCACTGGTCGTAGTCCGTCGTGGCGAAGCCGGTCGTCGTGCTGATCGAGACGACCTGAAAGGCGGCGGCGCGCACGCTGTCATGCACCCCGCCGATCTGCTGGTAATAAAGCAGGCTCCCGGTCACCGCGAGGGTCACCAAACCGAGCATCCAGAGGAAGAAGCGCGTCTCCTCGTCCTGTTTCCATTTGGTCCAGCGCCGCGCGAGGAGCCACGCGTAGAGCATGAAGCTGATCGCGCCGAGGATCATGAAGATGATGATCCACCACTCGATGGCCGCGCTGCCGAAGGCGGCGACGCTGGCGTTGCGCGTGCTGAAGCCGCCCGTCGCCACCGTGGTGAAGGCATGGCAGACCGCGTCGAAGACCGGCATGCCGAGAACGACGAGGCCGGCCAGGCAGGTCGCGGTGAGGCCGAGGTAAATCTGCCACAAGCGCACGGCTGTATCGCGCATGCGCGCGGCGAAACCCTCGCTGAATTGGGCCGAGGACTCGCGGCGGAAGAGCGATTTGGTCCCGCCCCCGCCAGCCATGGAGAGCACCGCGACGAAGAGAACGAGGATGCCCATGCCGCCGAGCCATTGCGTCGTGGCGCGCCACAGCAGGATGCCGCGCGGCAGGCTCTCGACATCCTTGATCACGCTCGCGCCGGTCGTGGTGAAGCCGGAGACGGACTCGAAAACGGCCGCGGCGGGCGGGAGCGAAGGCGAGGTGAGCAGGTAAGGCAGGGACCCGAACACGGCGCTCAGGGCCCACCCGAGACCGACGATGACGATGGCCTCGCGGCGCAGGATTTCGCGCGAGGATCCCGCACCGAACCAGCGGAGCAAGCCGCCCGCCGCCGCAGTCAGCAGGGCGGAAAAACCGAGCGCCCGGTCGGCCGTGTGGCCGGGATCATTGTCATAGAGCGAGTAGGCGAGGCATCCGGTCATGGAGACGGCCACCAGGAGCAGCAGCAACCCGATGAAGCGGGATATCTGGCGGTAATCCATGCCGGTCAGGCGAGTAACTTGAGCAGCGGCGCTTTGGCCTCGGGAGCGACGATGGCCACCACGGTGTCGCCTGCTTCGATCTTGTCCTCGGCGGCGGGCACGGTGGCCTGGTTGCCGTGCTGCACGGCGATGAGCCCGCTGGCTTCGGGCCAGGCCACCTCGGCCACCGTGCGTCCGGCGGCCGGGCTGTCGTCGGCCACGGGAACGGAAAGGATTTCGATGCCGCCCGGCAACGTGCGCAGGACGGTGGCTTCCTCGGCCGTGACAAAGCGCGCGAGTTCGCGGGCCACGGCGACGCGCGGGCTGACCGCGTCCAAGATACCGAGTTGGGCGCCGGAGCGCTGGATGGCGTTGGCGTAGTCGGCGCGGTGGATGAGCGTGAGACATGCCTTGGCGCCGAGGTCGCGGGCCTGCAGGCAGGCCATGACGTTGTCCTCGTCGTCGTGCGTGGCGGCCACGAAGAAATCGGCCTCGCCGACGCGCTCTTCCTTCAACTCGTGCAGCGAGGTGGCATCGGCATTGATGATCGTGCAGTTCTGCAGGAGTTGGCCGAGTTTCTCGCAAAGGACGCGGTCCTTCTCGAGGATGCGCGTGCGGAAGTCGCCGCCCTCGAGCGCCTGGGCCAGGGCGAAGCCGTAGTCGTCGCCGCCGAAGATGACGACATTGAGTTGCCCGTCGTCCTTGCCCGCGACATGCAGCTTGCGCAGTCCCTCGGCGAGGCGGCGCGGGTGGCCGTAAATGGTGACCAGGTCGCCCGCCTCGAGCGCGTCGTTGGCGTGCGGGACGAGGAGGTTGCCGCGGCGGAGGATGGCGCCGATGCGCACGCGCGGGGGCAGGCCGAGTTCGCGCAGGGGGACAGCGAGGGCCGGGCTGCCGGGCTCGAGACGGATCTGCTGCAGCTCGATGCGGCCGCGGGCGATTTCCTCGACGACGAGGCAATCGGGGTTGCGGATGGATTTGGCCAGTTCGACCGCGGCGAGGCGGGCCGGACTGAAAAGGTAGTCGACGCGGAATTGCCCGGCGTAGTCGTAGAGCCATTGCTCGCGTTGCATGGCGAGGCTGGTGCGGGCGATGCTGCGGCGGGCGCCGAGGGATTTGCCGATGAGGCTGCAGACGAGGTTGGTGTGGTCGTGGCTGGTCAGGGCGAAGAGCACGTCGCACTTGGCGATGCCGGCTTCCTCGAGCAGTTCCACGCTGGCCCCGCTGCCGTGGAGGACGCGGCTGTCGAGTTGCTCGTTGAGTTCGGCCGCGAGCTTCTCGTCCTGCTCGATGAGGCAGATGGAGTGCTCCTCGTCGGAGAGGGTGCGGGCCATGTGCAGACCGATGGCGCCGGCGCCAACAATGATGATGTTCATGTTGCAGGCCCATGGTGCGGGTCGGAGGGGCGGTGGGGGCAAGCAAAAAGCTGGCACCATTGCTTTCCGACGAGGTTTGCACGGGCGGCGGCCCGTGGCAGATTGGTGCGGTGCAGACGAGTTTTCTGGTGCCGGCTTACAACGAAGAGAACTTCGTGGGACGCGCGGTCGAATCGGTGCACCGGGCGGCGGCGGCCTGCGGTTTGACGGCGTACGAGGTCGTCGTCTGTGACAATGGCTCGACCGATGCGACCGCGGCGGTGGCCCGCGCCGCCGGTGCAAGGGTGGTGCGGGAGCCGCACCGACAGATTGCCCGTTCGCGCAACGCCGCCGCGACGGCTTCGTCCGGATCCTGGCTCGTCTGGCTCGATGCCGATGCCATGCTCACCGCGGAGGTGCTCGGCGCGACCTTGTCGGCACTCGACTCGGGCCGGGTCTGCGGCGGGGGAGCGCGGGTGGAATTGGAGGGCGCGCCGCTCGACCGCGCGGCGCGCTGCGCGGTGGGCGGATGGAATTGGATCGCGGCCACATTCCGCCTCGCGGCCGGCTCGTATTTTTTCGCCCTGCGCGGGGGATGGGCGGAGACGGGTGGGTTCAACGAAGCCGTTTACGCGGGCGAGGAGATCGGATTTTCGCGCACTTTGAAGCGCTGGGGCCGCCGCCGCGGTCTGCACTTCCGCGTTCTCGGACACGCCGTGCCTTCCTCCGCGCGCAAAGTGCAGCAGTTCACCCTCGGCCAAACGCTGCGCCAGTTGGCCGTTTGCGCGTGGCCCGGCAACCTCGGAAGGCGGGACCGCTGCGCCTTTTGGTATGAAAGGCCGGGCGATCTCCCGGCGCCTCCATGATCTATCTGGACAACAACGCGACCACGCCGGTCGACCCGCGCGTGCGGGATGCGATGTTGCCGTTTCTCGGGGAAGCCTTCGGCAATCCGTCGAGTCCGCACGCACCCGGACGGGCCGCGCGCGGGGCGGTCGAAAATGCGCGGGCGCAGGTCGCCGCCCTGCTCGGGGCGCCGGCCGGTTCGGTCGTTTTCACCGGCGGTGGCACCGAATCCATCACCACGGCCATCCGCGGCGCCTTGGCCGCGCAACCCGGGAAACGCCACATCGTCACGTCGTCCATCGAACACAGCGCGACGAAAAATCTCTGCGAGCAACTCGCGCGCGAGGGCTGCGAGGTCACGTGGTTGCGTGTCGATGCCGGGGGGCGCCCGGACTTGGCCGAATACGCGGCGGCCCTGCGGGACGATACGGCGCTTGTCTCCGTCATCTGGGCCAACAACGAAACCGGGGTTGTTTTTCCCGTGGAAGAAATGGCGCGCCTGGCCGACGAGCGGCGCATCGTGTTCCATGCCGACGCGGTGCAGGCCGCAGGGAAGATTCCGCTCGATCTCGCGCGGGTGCCCGCACACTTGCTCTCCCTCGCCGCGCACAAATTCCATGGTCCGAAGGGAGTTGGTGCCTTGTTCGTGCGTCCCGGGCTGGGGCTTCCGCCATTGCTGCGCGGCGGCGGGCAGGAGTCGGGCCGGCGGGCCGGCACGGAAAACGTGCCGGGCCTCGTGGGGTTCGGTCTGGCAGCGGAATTGGCCGCCGCCGCCCTCGCCGTCGAAATGCCACGGGTGGCGTCCCTGCGCGACGAATTCGAGAGCGGCGTGCGGGCGCTGTTTCCCGACGCGAGATTCCACGGCGATCCGGCGCACCGCTTGCCCAACACGACGAACTTCGCCTTGCCGGGGCGCGACGCGCAGGGGTTGCTGGCCGGGCTCGACCGTCTCGGCGTGGCTTGCTCGGTCGGTTCGGCTTGCACCAGCGGGGCGGTCGATGCCTCGCATGTCCTGCGCGCCATGGGGGTGGGGGATGACGAGGCTCGCTCCAGTCTCCGTTTTTCCTTCAGCCGCATGAACACCCCCAGCGAGGTGCAGGGCGCGCTGGCGGCGTTGGAGCAGGCGGCGGCCCGGCTTTGAGGATTGCAGCTTGGGTCATTGACGGGCCGCGCCAATTCTGGGATTCTGGCCGACCTTTTTATGCGCCACACCTTGTCCGTTCTGGTCGAAAACCGCTTCGGCGTGCTCACCCGCGTCGCCGGGATGTTCAGCGGTCGCGGGTTCAACATCGACACGCTCAACGTCGCCCCGACCCTCGATGCCTCCATGTCACGCATGACCATCGTGGTGCGTGGCGATGACAAGGTCCTCGAGCAGGTGGTCAAGCAGACCGAGAAACTTGTCGATGTGATCAAGGTGGACGACTTCCGCGATGACGAGTTCGTCGACCGTGAACTGGTGATCATGCGCGTTACCGTCGACGAAAACACGCGCTCGGAAGTCCTGCAGATTTGCGATGTCTTCCGCGCCAAGATTGTCGACGTTCAACTCGACAAGCTGGTCATCGAAATCACCGGCAACGAAGGCAAAATCGCCAAATTCATTTCCCTCATGCAGCACTTCGGCATCGCCGAGATGACGCGCACCGGCAAGGTCGCGCTCTCCCGCACGGGCGACAGCTGACAAACTTTTCCCATGGCAGCAAAAATCCACACAGACAAGGACGCCGACCTCAAGCACCTCAAGGGCAAGACGGTCGCCGTCATCGGTTTCGGTTCACAGGGCCACGCCCACGCCCTCAACCTCAAAGAGAGCGGCGTCAAGGTCATCATCGGACTTTACCCCGGCAGCAAAAGCCGCGCGGTGGCCAAGAAAAAAGGCTTCCCGGTTTTCAACACCGCCGAGGCGGTGAAAAAAGCCGACGTCATCATGGTCGCCGTGCCGGACACGAAAATTGCCGCTGTCTATGAGAAGGACATTGCGCCGAATCTGACCAAGGGCAAGACCCTCCTCTTCAGCCATGGCTTCGCCATCCATTTCAAGACGATCAAGCCACCGAAAGATATCGATGTCATTATGGTCGCCCCCAAGGGCCCCGGCCACATCGTCCGCCGCCAATACACCGAGGGCAAAGGCGTCCCCACGCTCATCGCCGTCTACCAAAACCCGAGCAAGCAGGCCAAAAAGACCGCGCTGGCTTGGGCCAAAGGCATCGGTGGCACTCGCGCCGGCGTGCTCGAAACCACCTTCAAAGAAGAAACGGAGACCGACCTCTTCGGTGAGCAAGCCGTGCTCTGCGGCGGCGCTTCGGCCCTCGTGCAGGCCGGGTTCGAAACCCTCGTCGAGGCTGGTTACCAGCCCGAGATGGCTTACTTCGAGTGCCTGCATGAGTTGAAGCTCATCGTCGATCTGATGAACGAGGCGGGCATTGCCGGCATGCGTTTCAGTATTTCCGACACGGCCAAGTGGGGCGACGTGCTCGTCGGTCCCAAAGTCATCGACGCTGGCGTGAAGAAGCGCATGAAAGGCGTCCTCAAGGAAATCCAGACCGGCAAGTTCGCCCGCGAGTGGATCGCCGAGGATCGCAAGGGCCGCAAGAAATACAACGCGCTCCTCAAGAAGGGCGAGAAGCACGGCATCGAGAAAACCGGAACCCGTCTCCGCGGCCTCATGCCCTGGATCAAAAAGCGCAACTTGAAAGGCGCGCAGGCCTCCTACGCCTGATCCGTTTTCCTCCTCGAGACCCCGCGGCGCTCTCGCAGCCCGCGGGGTTTTTCTTTTCCCCGCCGGATCTGGCACCGTATGTGCTTTCGCGGTAGAAAAAGCCATGCCCGTCGCCTCCGCCAGCAAGCCGGTCCGCCTCGCCGACCTCGACCAGTCGAAATCGCACACCCCGGAAAAATACCGCGACAAACTCCGGGCCGGACACCTCCGCCTCCTCGAACTGCAGCACGCCCTCAAGGATTCCAAGCGCAGCGTCATCATCGTCGTCGAAGGACCCGACGCCGCGGGCAAGGGCGGCATGATCAAGCGGCTCGTCGAGCGCCTCGATCCGCGGCATATCCGCGTCTACTCCACAATCAAGCCGACCGACGAGGAATATGCTCACCATTACCTCTGGCGGTTCTGGAACAAACTCCCGCGCCGCGGGGAAATCGCCATCTTCGACCGCTCGTGGTATGGCCGTGTGCTCGTCGAGCGGATCGAGGGTTTCTGCTCCAAGCCGGAGTGGAAGCGGGCCTTCCGCGAGATCAACGAATTCGAACGCGTCCTGCACGACGACGGCGCGATTTTCGTCAAGATCTGGCTCCAGATCACCAAACAGGAGCAGATGGCGCGGTTCAAAAAACGCGCGGCCGATCCGATGAAGAATTGGAAAATCACCGACGAGGACTGGCGCAACCGCAACAAGTGGAACTCCTACCTCAAGGCCGCCGAGGAAATGTTCGCCAAGACATCGCCCGAGTTCGCCCCTTGGACGGTCATTCCCGCCAACTTCAAGTGGTCCGCCCGCGTCAAGTCACTCGAAGCGGTCTGCAAACGGTTGGGTGCGGCCCTCGGGGTCAAATAAGCCGTCCGCGGCGGAAGCCCCGACGCGGACTTCGCACTCCCCGGCTACCTCCGTCCGCTTTTCTCCAGGTGCAAGCGGTGCACCACGCGGTGCACGATGGGCGCGGCGAGAATGCCCACGCTCGAGACCACGATCAGCGTGCTGAAAAGGGCGAAGAGCGAGGAAAAAATCTTCATCCCATCGGTCGAACTCCGCTCGGTATAGAGCGGTCCCGCGCCACTGAGGAGCATGCTGGCCTCAAGGAAGGAGTCGACGAACCCCAGATTTTCGTTTCCGCGCGAGACGATCATGTAACCGAGGGTGCCAAGGGCGAGGCCGGCAGCCACCAGAACCGCGACCAGAAGAAATTGCCGCAGCACGCGGCCGGCAAAGACGCTGCCGGGGGCAAGCGGTTCCGAGTGGTGTTCCCAAGCCATAAAGGTTGCCCTTCTCTTTAAGCTGCCACCGCCGGGAAGCCAATCTCCCCGTCCCGCCGCCGGGTTCCGGATTTTCTGTTGAGCACGCTTGAACACATCTGTCAAACGACTGTCTAAATGAACAGAGAAAAACAAGACTCTAAGGGCGTCCTGTCGACTCTGTGATTTTATGGCTGCTTACCTTGACAACAGAACAAAAACTGGGATCTTAAGTCATCCCCAGATGAAGTTCGCCCCGACACTTTGGCGGCGTGTGTTAGTCGCCTTGACGGGCTGTCTCCTCCTTTCGGGGGTTCAGCTCCCGTCCGCGCGTGCCGAGGGGTTGCTCCAGCTCTTCAACGTCTCCTACGCCGAGATCGCCCGCAAGATGCCCGAGTTGGCCGAGGCCGGTTACGGTTCGCTCTGGCTTCCGCCCCCGACCAAAGGCTCCGGCGGCCTCTCCGTCGGCTACGACTTGTGGGACCCGTTCGACCTCGGCTCCAAAGACCAGCGCAGCACCGTCCGCACCCGCTACGGCACCGAGGCCGAGTTGCTGCACATGATGGAAATGGCCCACCGCTTCGGCATCCGCGTTTATTTCGATAACATCATGAACCACCGGGCCTTCGACATCCCGGGTTTCAACGAGACCACACCGACCGGCGGCGAGGACGAAGCCGAGCTTTATCCGGGCATGGTGCCGGAGGACTTCCACCTGCGCAAAACCGAAGACGGGTTTTACCGCAAATGGGACAACACCCGGGACTGGCAGTCCGCCTGGCAGGTGCAGAACCTCGGCCTTTCCGACCTCATTGATATCGCCCACGAAAACCCCAACGCCAACTTCGGCCAGAGCGAAGGCGAGACCCATCCGAAATACTCCTTCGTCCGCGATCTCAACCGTCCGGAGCAATACGACCACGACAAGGACGGCAACCGTGTCTACTTCGGCTGGCTGATCGACCAGGCCCGGGCCGAGCTTGGGTCGGGGGCATCCGACGAGCAATTGCGCGCCCATGCCAAGGCCTACATCGCGGACAATCGCGGTGCTTACGTCGAAGACGTCGGCGCCTACCTCATCCGCGCCGTGCGTTGGAAAATGGACCGCACCAAGGCCGACGGCCTGCGTTTGGATGCGGTCAAGCACGTGCCGGACTACTTTTTCGGCGAGATGTCCGGTGACGACAAGGACACCAGCGATGCCGGCTACCTCGGGGGTGTGCAGCGCCAATTCAACATCTCCCGCGGCTTCAGCGACGCGAACCACCGTGATTCCGTCTTCAGCGAGAAGAAGGGTCGTGATGACGCTCTGGTCTTCGGCGAGCATCTCGGACAACCCCCCGGCTATGGCGGCTACATCGATGCCGGTATGCGTCTGGTCGACAACGACCTCCGCTCCACCCTCAATGGCAACCTCGGCAATCCCTGGGGCACCTTGGCCGGCCTCGACTCGCCCGGCGCGGGTGGATTCTCGACCAGCGTGGGCGTGACCCATGCCAACAGCCACGACAACGACTACGCCGCGCAGAAAGAATTCCAACACGCCCACTACATGTTCCGTGAGGGCATGGGCCTCATCTATTCCGACGGCTACTACAAAGCGGGCACCCTCGGCGAATCCGGCGGTGCTTTCCCGCGGCACGCCAACACGCAGTTCCTCGGCCAATTTGGCGATCCCCGCATCCCCAACATCCTCAAATTGCACAACGATTTCGCCCGCGGCCTGCAGGAGGGACGTTGGTCCGACGACGACTACATGGCTTACGAGCGCCGCGACAACACGGACAAGTTCGGCAACGCGCGCAGCGGCACCGCCTCCGAGGAAATCACCATGGTGGCGATGTTCAACGACAACACCGCGCAGGGTCAGGCCCGCCCGATCGTCACGAGCTTCCCTTCCGATGCCTACCTCTACCAATACGCCGAGGGCCCGGATGGTTCCTTCATGGGCGGATTCTACAAGTATGCCGGGGAACTCGGCGGTGTCGTTGTTCCTCCCGGCGGGTATTACGTCTTCGGATGGCGCACGCCCGAGCTTTCCACCCTCTGGCCCAATGCCGCCATCACCCTCTATCAGAATGGCGAGGAAGTTCCGCGCATCACCGTGACCCGCCGCGATGGTCCGGACGGTGACACGGGATTCAATCCCTACGGACTGGCCAACCGGGGATATCCCGAAGGCGTCACCCCCCCCGATTACACCTATCAGACAACCATCCCCGTGGTGAAAAACGGCAACTTCACCATCGTCGCGCGCGCCGACGGATCGGCGGAGAATATCCTGCTGAAACTCGACGGTGGTGTGGACCTCAACGGTGCGCCCAACACGGATCCCGGCAAACGCGACTATCCCCCCGGCATCTACAGCGATGTCTGGATGGGCTACGAGCAACCGCTCTTCCTCGAGCGGCAGCATCCGGAAAAGTTTGCCGCCCGCATCGTGGACCGCAATCAGACCGGCTCCCCCGGGGCCGAGACCTATGTCAAAACCATCGGGGGCGGGATCGATAACTCCCCCGGCTACCAAGGCCCGGCCACTGCGAATAACTTCGACACCTACTCCGGCAATGTCGCGCAGTGGGTTTATCATGATCCCGAGGGAACTGTCGGTGGCCCCGAGGGAACCGACGGTGTCGGTGAACCGCAGCTTGTCGAGAGCGCGGACAACATCGTTATCTGGGCCAAGAGCAACTCGGTCGGTGGCGGCTTCAAAGCGTTCGTTTACTACACGACCGACGGCTCCTTCCCGGAGGGTGCCGGGGGCATTGGCCGTGGCACCACGCGCGTGGCTGAACTCGGATTCCAGCACAACCAGACGCCCGATGACTGGTGGGCCTCGGCCAGCATCCCCAAGCCCGCGGCCGGCGCGACCTTCATTTACAAGATCGGCTTCTACAAAACCGATGCCTCGTCCTGGTGGCCGAGCGGGCCGGCCGAAGTCGACTACAAAAAGAAGATGCTCACCACTTTCCGCGTGGAGAACTTCGATCCCGCGAGTGTCGAGTTCTTCCCGCACAATGACTACGCGCGCCAGCCCACGCTGGGTCAGCCCTACGAAAACTGGCCCTGGGCCACACAAACCGGCCTGAGCGAGGGCTTCCACGTTCTCCGTGCCCGCGCCCACCTCAACCGCGATGCGGACACCTCCGCACCCCTCTACCAGACTTTCACCCAGGTCTTCTACTACGATGCCGAGACCCCGACTGGCGAGGTGCTCTTCCCGTCGGCCAACGGCGACACCGTCGGCGGGTCCAGTTACGAGTTGGTCGTGCACACCGACCTGACCGTCGAGGATGTCTGGTTCCATATCGCCGACAGCGACAGCGGCAATGATGACTCGGTCACCGGCATCCTCAACGGCAACGGCGCCGGCTTCGAGCCCTTCGTCGACGCCAACCAGAACGGCGATCGCGACGAGGGCGAGGAATTCACCGACGTGAACGGCAACAACCTCTATGACGCCGATTTGGCCCGGTCTTGGGGTCAAGCCACCAATGTCACCTCGGTCAACCTGCCGGGCAAAAAAGAGTGGCGCTTCCGCTACAACAACATCCCGTCTTCCGGAACCGCCGCCATCACCATCCGCCTGCACGAGGCATCCTCGACCCGCGACATCGACCTCGATGCCGCCGCGGCGCACGTCACCGAGGTTGTCCGCACCGTCGAGACCCGCGGTCCCGACCAGCGCGTCAACATTGCCTGGCCCCAACGCGATGGCGATGCCGTCGACGACAACTACACGATGAAGGTTCTCTTCACCAAGGCACTGGCCGACGGCACCGACACCCAGTCCCTCATCGACCGCTTCACCTTCAGTATCGCCAGCACGGAGAGCGGCACCAATCGCGATGCCGTCGACCAAAGCCGCGACAACTTCACCATCAACTACAACGTCAACGACACCTTCCACGAGTTGGCCATCCCGCTGCCCAACCTCTACAACGACGTTCCGGACTTCCTGCACACCCTCACCGTCACCTACACCTTCCCCGATAACCGGCAGCTCGAAGCCGTCCGCTTGGTCAAGGCCAACCCGAGCACCAAACCATTCGTCCGCATCACCCGTCCCTCCGAGTTCGGTTCCGACGGCCGCCCGACCGAAATCATCCTGCCCGACGGACCCGGGCCGGACACTTTGGACTACACCGTCCGCGTGGAAACCAGCGCCGCGGTGGACGACTTGGTCCTCTCCGGCAGTCCGTCCATCACGATTTTCGAGGAGCCCTTCACCGACAGCAACGGCAACGGCCGCTGGGATGATCAGGAACCATCCACCGATACCAACGATAACGGCCAATGGGACGCGCCCGAGACCTTCACCGACAGCAACGGCAATGGCGTCTACGATGACGGCGAAGATTTTGTCGATACCAACGGCAACGGAGTGCGCGATGCCGGCGAGAGCTACACCGATCTCAACGAGAACGGTGAGTTCGACGCGGGCGAGGATTTCTTCGACCTCAATGAAAACGGTGTCCGCGATCCGGCCGAACCTTTCGACGACACCAATGGCAATGAGGTTCGGGATGGCGTCAATGTCACGGTCAACGGCAAGGTCAAAACCTGGGACCACACTTGGCGCATCAATGCCCCTGGAAATTACCTGCTCACCGCCACTGCTACCCTCAACGGCCAATCCACCGCCGCCGTCCGGAACGCCCGCGTCCTCCTCAGGCAGATCACGGGCACTGACGATGACCCGAGCAACGACGATGACCTCGACGGTCTGATCGATCTCACCGAGACCAACAAACAGGATCTTCCCGAAACCCAAGCCGAGACATGGTCCAATGGCGATGTCCACGTCTGGTATGCCTCCGGACGCACCCTGCCGAACAGCCCCGACAGCGATGGCGACGGGCTGCCCGATGCCCTTGAAGTCGGATGGCGCGGCTCCTCCTCGCCGGCCGCCGATACCAACGAAGACGGGATTCCGAATTTCATCGGCGACCTTGACCCGCCGCTTTACGCCGTGCTCGAGCATGCGGGTTTCGTGCCCGGCGTCGGTGATGCCTCCAAAGGCGACGACCGCGCCCGTCAGGCCGCGGGCACCGTGACCGATCCCACCAAGGCCGATACCGACAACGATGGAATTCCCGACGGAGTTGAGGATGCCAACCGCAATGGTTGGACCGACGGCGACGGTAAAGCCCTGCCGCTTGATGCCGGCCGCGAGGCATTCGCCACCCATCGCCCCAATTCCGGCGACTGGCCGAACAATGTTATCGACAGCTTCGAAACTTGGACCGAAACCAGCCCGACCAAGGCGGATTCCGACGAGGACGGCTTGAGTGACGGCTTCGGCGAAGACAAAAACTTCAACGGTCGCATCGACGGCGATGCCAACAACAACCGCGTTTACGACAGCGGTGAGCAGTGGTCCGAGACCGATCCGCTCAACGATGACACCGACGGTGACGGACTGCTCGATGGTTGGGAGGCCCAATACGGATTGGATCCGCTCGACAATGGAACCATCAGTATGCGCACCGGCGGCGCCGGCGATCCGAACAATGGCGCCGACGGTGATCCGGACGGCGACGGCTTCACCAACGCGCAAGAGCAGTCCTCCGGCACCCATCCCACGCAGCAAGACGTGGTCGGCGGCGGCGAGGGCGAGGGCACCATCCAGATCGGCACCTTCACCCAGTGGACCCACAACGATCTGCTGGTCCTCGACGAATACAACGAGGGCAACAGCAACGGCGGTGCCGATGTCTACCGCTCGTGGAACGACACCGACAATTCGCGCGACATCGTGGCCTTCTCATTCCGCGACGGCGGAGACACCGAAGCGGGAGGCGACGGTCGCGTTTACTTCCGCATCGACTTCCTTGATCTCGCCGCCTTCGCGGAGGAGGGCGAGGTTGACGCCTACGTCGTGATCGACAGCGGTAATCCTGGCGCCGGCGAAGCCGCCATGCCCAACGAAATCGAGATCACCAGCGACATGAAGTGGGAAGTGGTCGTCGCCGCCTATGCGCAGAACTTCGGCAGCATCTTCGTCGACCGCAATCCGGCCCTCAACACCACCACCAAATTCCAAAACCCCGTCACCGAAGGCGGCGTCGAGGCCCGCGGCTTTGGCGGCCAGAATGAAATCGCCTGGTCCTCCGTCTACGATGCCGTCGAAATTGCCATCGAGCGTCGCCATCTCAAGGATGCCGGCTGGCTCGGCGATCCGAACACGCTCAACTTCCAGGTGTTCACCACCAAGCCCAACACCCAGTCGGGCGGAACGGGCGATATCGCCGGCCGCAATGACATCCGCGACACCATCTACGATGACTACCTCGCCTCCGATTGGTGGCGCGACCAAGACAACATCATCCTCAACGGCAAGCTGAGCGGCTACTTCGGACGCAGCGGTTCCAACGACCGGAACAAGAGCGCCAAGGTTGTGCTCCTCTCGCACGGCAACCAAGCCATCCAGCCGGCCAAGGTCACGCAGGACCTCATCCACAGCGTCTCCGGTGACGGTGCCGTCGGCTACCACCGTCTCATCCAGAGCCACGAGGATCACAACGTGCCTCTGACCCTCCATGTCACTCCGACGCTTGCCTCCGCGCTGCAATGGGCGGTCAATCCGGCATCCGGGGCCCCGAACGACGGTCCGGCTCTCAACCAGCGTATCGCCGGACTGGTCGCCAACGGCAAGATCGACCTCATCGGTTCCACCTTCGCCGATCACGTGCCGAAATATTTCCAGCCCGACTTCAACCTGGCCAACAAGCAACTGGCCGACGAATTCCTCACCGGCATCTATGGCTCGGTTTCCTCCGACATTTTCTGGGCGCCCGAGCGCGTGCTCGACGACCAGTCGCTCACCATCATCAAGAACATGGGCTACAGCTACGTGTTCGCCGACCAGATGCGCCACTTCCTCAAGTGGTTCGGCCGCAGCTCCGCCCTCGGCACCGCGGGTTACCGCATCAACGAGGTCAACGGCGTGAAGATTTTCCCCATCAACGACGTGACCAGCGAATACCTCAACCAGACGCGCGACGAGGGGTCCGCCATGCCGGTCCGTCAGCTCCTCTCCCGCCGCGCCCGCAGCGCGGTCCAAGACCAAGCCGTCGTGCTCTGGACCGATCTGGGAGACTTCGCGGACCTCGCCAGGGCCGACAACTACGATGCCAACGTCCGGTGGCTGGGCAGTCGCCCGTGGATCCGCGTGGTCACCGCCCAGCAAA
Source organism: uncultured Verrucomicrobiae bacterium (assembly GCA_963776165.1). Taxonomy (GTDB): domain Bacteria; phylum Verrucomicrobiota; class Verrucomicrobiia; order Chthoniobacterales; family JACTMZ01; genus JACTMZ01. Next base: position 33,840 of record CAVZLI010000008.1, on the reverse strand, counting down.
TCGCCGACAACCAGATCGATTACGTCGGCCTTAACGGCAACACTTACACCGCCTGGAGCACCGAACAGCGTGGCGTGGACCAAATTCTCGAGCAAACCGCCAAGGACTGGGTCGATTGGGCCACGCGCGAGAACTACGACAACTGGTTCGACAAGCTGAGCAGCGAGAGCTTCGGCTCCACCTCGACCTTCGGCCGCGTCGGAGTCTCCGGTCACTCCGATGCCGCGTGGGATGCGGTCAACTCCGTCAGTGCGGCCAATCTGCAGAAGGTGGCTCGCGCGGTCATCGGCGGTGCCATGTTCCAGACCGCCTTCCACTTCCCGTCCGCGGCGACCGACCTGCGCAAGTTCAGCACGGGCGACTACATCTATCCGGCCAACAACAACGAGACCATGGCCGACTTCGCCCGCAACACGCAGGCCCAGACCCGCTTCGCCAAGGTTTACGAGCGCGTGCAGGTCTGGAACTCGACTGCGACCAACGCGACTCTCGGCACCGAGGCCTCCGATGTCGATCTGGACGGGGAGAACGAATACCTCCTCTTCAACAGCAAGGTCTTTGCGGTGTTCGAAGCCAAGGGTGGACGCATGACCGCCGCCTGGATGCGCGACGGCACCGGCAAGATCTGGCAAGTCGCCGGTAACTTTGCCTCCTACAGCAACACGGACAGCGAAGACGAGGGAACAACCAACGAAACGGCCTTCCGCACCAGCGGCTTCAAGGATTGGGTGGCACAGACCGGTTCGACCTTCGATAGCGCCGGCGTCAACGGGGTCTACACCGTTTCCGCGGCCGAGGGCAAAACCGGCTGGGTCTTCTCCCGCGGCGGTGTGACCAAAGAGATCTCCATGGGCTCCGCCACCGTGGGTGAGCTGGCCGCAGCCTATACGTTGAGCACAGTGGACAGACTCTACATCCGCTTCGGCCTCTCCCCGAACCTGCTCGATCTCATGCTGCGCGGCCACGAAGGCCTCACCACCGAGGTGATGGAGGGCGACACCCGCGTCAGCTTGGCCAACGCCAGCGGCAGCGAGGTTGTCCGGGCTTACATCGAAGCTCCTTTCGTCAATGCCGCGGCCATCGACACAACGGCGGACACCACCGTGCAGCGCCGCAACCAAGCCCAGACACACCAAGTCGAAGTCGAACTGGCCGGCACAGGCACGCATCTCGTCACTCTCGGCTTCGATGATGGTGGCGGCACCAACCCGGACAGCGACGGCGACGGATTGCCCGATGCCTGGGAGTTGGAGAATTTCGGCAACCTCGACCGCGATGGTTCGGGCGATGCGGATAGCGACAGCCTGACCGACCGCGAGGAATACATCATCGGTTCCGATCCGAATGACGCCTCCAGCGGCTTCCCCGCGCTGAGCGTCGAGTCGACCGGTGGCACCTTCCGCGTGACCTTCGATACGGTCGCCGGCCGCTCCTACACGGTCCTCGCCTCGAGCGACCTCACCGGCGGCCAGTGGACTGCCGTGACCAATATGGCCGACGGCCAGACCAATCCGGTGAGCGGCGACGGCACGACCAAGACGGTGACCGAGACCGGCCTGGATTCGACCGCCGCACGCTTCTACCGCATCGTGGTTGAAATCGGCGGATCGTCTGACCCGGGCGGGGACGGGATCTGAGGCCCGTGCGCGCCCCCCTTTGTTTTACCGCTCTTTGCGCCTTTGGGTCGGTCGTGCTGGCCGACATCACCATCGGTCCCGGACCGGCCATTGGCACCGACCGTCGCGGCACGGAATGGTTCGAGGAGTTTCAAGACTGGACCGCGTCCGACTTGCGCGCCCTTGACCGGAACAACGACCAGCATTTGTTCGATGCCGATGTCTTCAACTCGGACACCGCGCGCGACCTCGTCGCCTTCTACCACCGTATCGAGGGAGACAATGTCTTTTTCCGCGTCGATCTTTTCGACCTCGGCTCCGACCAGCAAGACTGGGCCGTCGATGTTTATGTGGCCATCGATTGCGCGCCCGGCGGAGAAGTCTGGCTGCCCGACTTCAGCGACACGCGGCTCGAGGACGGACGCGGATGGGAAATCTGCGTCGGTGTCTACAATAGCACGGCGGGTTCGATCTATAACTCCGACTTCGTAAATGTCGCTGATGGCGGCAACTACCTCGGCTCCTACTGGCGCAACGATCTGGACGCTCTCGAGTTCGGCATCAAGAGGTCGGTCCTCACTGCCGCAGGTTGGGATGGCACCAGTCCGCTGCGTTTTTGGGTCCTGACCACGCGCGACGGCACCGATGGTGGCGATGGCGAAATCGCCGGCAGCGACGTTGTTGATTTCATGGCCGGTCCCGGCGGAGCCCTCGTCCGGCAAGTCCCCGGCGATTCAAACATCGGCGTCCTTTCCGGTGAGGGGATCTTGTCCACTGCCTCGGCCGGCCGCGCCAAATACGCGGCCATTGCCCACGCCAACCAATCCGTAGCCACGGTCACCGGCACGCAGGACCATATTTTCAAGCCGCGCGCCGATTTGGATCTCTACCCGGGCTTCATTCGCACCATCGAGACGCACGAAATGCTCGGCGTCCCGCTCAACATGCACCTCAGCGGCTCGCTCCTCAGCTCCTTGCTCTGGGCCGAGCAGGATCCCGCCGACCCGACTTTTCCCGACCGCGACGGACCGACCTTCGTCGGCCGCCTCAAAGCTTTCGAGCAAAGCGGCACCGGTTCGGTCATCGGTGGCGTCTACGCCGAACACATCATGCCTTACTTCGAAGGCGACGTGAACCGCGCCTCCATCCGCGCTTTCAACGAACTGGCGCAAAATATTTTCGGCCTCGGTCCGGACGAAATGAAGGTCATGCACATTCCCGAGCGCGTCTTCCATACCAACACGCAGTGGTCGAAGGCCGATCCGGACGGACCGCTCAAAGGCCAGCCCTTCGGCGATATCCTTGCCGGCGGTTACGCCGCGGCTTATCTCGACGAGGTGACGCACCTCCATTGGTGGTTTTATCCGGAGGAACAAAACAATCCCGGTTGGGATGACAACAACTTCGGACGCTGGGCCGGCGGCGGGGGCAACGACGAGGAGCCTTACCACCACAAAATCCACAAGATCCACGGCGTGCTCACCTTCATGATCAACGACCGCGAGGATCAGTCGAAGTTCGGCAACGATGACGGAGGCATGATGCGCGACACGCGCTACACCCTGCTCGACAAAGCCATGTCGGCCGACTCTTCGCAGATCACCATCGTCTTCGACGACTGGGAAGCCTTCGCCGGAAATTCCTTCGCCTCGTCGACGCCGAACAACAACGCCGACCAATGGCACGCCACCATCCGCTGGGCGGCGAACAAACCTTGGATCCATGTGGTCAATCTCAAGGACGTCGTGACCTGGGCGCAGGCCGATCCTTCGTGGGTCATCGATCAAGGCGAACCCGACGGGAAGACCTCGCAAACCTACGAATGGCTCAAGCGCGCGTCCGAGCACACCTACGACCACTGGTATTACGGATCGGACCTCGAGGAATCTTTCTTCGAGCGCGTGCCGATGGTCATGCCGGACGGCAGCCGTCCTGCCGGGATGAAAAATTACGGCGACATGAATACCCCCGGCACGCTCATGCGCGATTCGTGGGACCGCGTGGCCGCCATGCCCGGCGGTTCGCTGCGCAAATTGGCCGAGTGGACTTACTCCGCCATGATTTACGAGACGGCATGGCACGACGAGGACGCCAACCCGGACCTTTACCAGTCGCGCAATTACCAAGTCACCTTCGACCGTGACGACTCCGGCGTCCTCTCCTTCGAGGATACCACCTACGACCCCGTCTCCTACTGGGCGCTCCGACTCCACGGCCATGTGCGCAAAGTCGGCATCATGGCCGACGCCGCAGCTTGGGAGCAGCAGATCCGCAATGGCACGCAGACCGCAGCGACCATCGTCGAAGCCAAGGACGTCGATGATGACACGCAGGACGAATACATCCTGCGCAACAACCGGGTTTACCTCTGCTTCGAGCGCTGGGGCGGACGTCTCATCTACGCGTTCACTTACGACCCCGCCACGCAGACCGCGGCGCAGGTCGTCGGCGTGCCGGTTTCCAATCCTTCCGAGGAGCATGACGGGGAGGGGGCGGACAACAACCGCTGCTCCGCTTTCAAGGACCGCTACACCACGGGCTTCAACGACCATCGCCACGTCGACATGGATTACGCGGCGACGCCGCCGGTCCTCGGCGCTGATTTCGTCGAGTTCCGCTCGTCCGACGGGGCGATCACCAAGCGGATCCGGCTGCCGCGCGGACGCGATGTGGCGCGTGCCGACTACACTCTCTCCGCTGCCGTGAAGACGCTCTACCTGCGGCACGGGCTCGGTCCGAACCAGATGGACCTTCTCCTCAATGGCGTGGCGAATCTCAGCGTGGAAAGCGACAGCTTCTCCTACGGGTTGCGCAATGCGGCGGGGGGAGCGGTCTATGCCGTGCTCGGACGGAACGCATCGCGCAGCTCGGGCTCGCTGCCCGGCGCCGGTTACCGCAACCGCCAGTTGCCGCTCGCCGAGCAAGTCGAGATCTCCAACCAAAACGAAAGCACCACCTTCTCCACCTCGTTGGCCTTCAGCAAAACTTCGGCCGATGACATCGACGGCGACGGGCTTCCCAACGCGGAGGAGGCGATACACGGGGCCGACTTCGACAACGCGGATTCCGACGGCGATGGCATGCCGGACGGCTTCGAGGTGACCCACGGGTTTGCCCCCGATGACGGCCAGGACGCCGCGCGCGACGCCGACGCCGACGGACAGAACAACGTCTCCGAGTCCGTGGCCGGCACCGACCCCCGCGACGCCGCATCCCTCCTGCGCATCATCCAGTCCGTGGTCGACCGGGCCAAGGGTGAGGTCCACCTCACTTGGTCGAGCGTCCCCGGGCGCCAATACACCGTGCAATCCAAGGCCTCTTTGGACGCCGGGGACTGGACCGATGCCGGGACCCGGACAGCCACGGCGGGCACCTCTTCTCTGACCGTGCCGGCCCAGGGCGGCACCCGTGGTTTCTACCGCGTCATCGTCGGGAACTGAACTGGCGGGTGACACCCCTACCTGTGGGGGTGCGGGGGGTGGCACAACCCTACAAATTGTGGTTGCTACCTAGGTGAAAACCTGCCAACACAAGAGCTCGTTATGCCTAAGAAAAAAGCAACCAAACGTAAACCAGCTAAGAAAACCGTCAAAAAAGCCGCGAAGAAAAAAGTGGTGAAGAAAAAACGGAAAGCGAATCCCGCGCTCATGAAGCCGGTGTCGCCCTCCGCCGCTCTCGCCGCCGTGGTGGGCGCCAAGCCCGCTCCCCGCGGACAGATGACGAAAAAGCTCTGGGATTACATCAAGAAGAACAAGCTGCAGGACAAAGTCAAAAAGACGATGATCCACGCCGACGACAAGTTGAAGGTCATCTTCAATGGCAAGAAGTCGGTCAGCATGTTCGAGATGACCAAGCTCGTCTCGAAGCATCTCAAATAACCTCCCGGTTATTCTCCACACACCGGCGGCTTCGCAAGAGGCCGCCGGTTTTTTTGTCGTGAAAGCGTGCGGACGGCTGGGCCAGCCGTCCCTGCCAAAAAATCATTCTTCCCGGTAGGGCCCGCTGGCTCAGCGGGCCGCAACCTTCCTCACCCGTAGCTCTTGGTGAACTTCTTCTTGCTGTCCTCTTCCGACGGCGCTTCGGCTTGGCTTTCCGCTTGGGGAGCCTCCGCTGGCGCGGCGGGTGCAGCCGCGGTTGCCGGTGTGGCGTTGCCCGCTTCGACGAAAGGCCAACTGCAGATCGGCCAGCACTTTGGTCAGCACATCCTCTTCTTCTTTGGTCAGGTTGCCGCGCGTCTTCTCGCGGATCATCTCCAGCTGGTCGATGAAGACACGGGCCACGGGAAGGTTGGGCTCCAGCGGCTTGCCGTCCGGTCCGGGGATCTGCCCGAGCATCAGCGCGATCTGCTGCGCCTGCATGAGAACGAATTCGATGAACCGGCGGGTCATCTCGCCGGACTGTTGGGAATTTTGCACTTCGGCCATGGGGATCTTCTACGCGTTGGCGACGATGATGGCAATTTCCCCGATTTTGTGTCGTGGCGTTCGTATGAGCGTCGGTGCCTGAAAAAAAAAGCGTCCGGCGCTCATAGAGCGCCGCTACAAGCTTACGCGATTTCCGGCGTGACGAGCACCGTCGCCCGGCAGGGCTCGCGGAAATACCGGCGCGCCACGTCGCGGACTTGGTCCAGGGTCACCGCATTGATCTCGGCCGCTCGCTGCACGTGGTGCTCGGCGCCGAGGCCGTAGAGTTCGTCCACCGCGACGACGTGCGCGAAGGCTTCGAGCGACTGGTTGCGGATGGCTTCGCTGCCGATGAGCTTTTTCTTGGCCCGGATCAGTTCCGCCTCGGTCAGTCCGTCGGAGGCCAAGGCGGAAATTTCGTCGTCGAAGTTTTTCCGCACGAGGTCGACCTTGGCCGGATCGGTCCCGAGGTAGAAAGTGAAGATGCCGGGGGCGAAACCCATCATCTGGGAGGCGCCGACGAAGTAGGCCAGTCCGAGTTCCTCGCGGATGCGGTGGAAGAAGCGCGAGGCCATGTCACTGCTTGCCGTATCGATCAGTTCCAGCGCCACGCGATCCGGACTCAGCGCGTCGGCGCCGCGGAAGCCAGCCATGAGGACGGCTTGCTGTTTGGGTTCGTGGGCCACCACTTCGACAGCCTCGGTCAGGGCCGGGGCGACCGGAGGATCGGTCATGAGCAGGCTTCCTTCGCGCAGTCCGCCGAACATCTTTTCCGCCATGGCACGAACTTCATCCGCGGAGACAGCGCCGAAGATCGCGAGGACGCCGTTCTTGGCGGTGACGCATTCGTCGCGGAAGGCCAGCAACTGCTCGCGGGTCAGGGCGTGCACCGATTCCTCCGTCCCGTTCGAGCGCAGGCCGTAAGGATGGTCGCCGAACACCGCGCGGCGCATGGCGTGACGCGCCACGCTGGTGATTTGTTCGTCCTCCGCTTTGATCGAGGCGATCTGGTCTTCTTTCTCGCGGGCGATTTCTTCCGCGGGAAAAGTGGCGTGCGTGAGCACGTCGGACAGAATGTCCATTCCGAGGTGCAGGTCGGGCTTCATCACCTCGATGGAAACGCTGAAACTGTTGTTGCCGGAGTCGGCGCGGATCTGGCCGCCTACCGCCTCGATTTCGTCGTTGAGTTGCTCGGCGTTGCGCCTGGATGTGCCTTTGATCAAGGTGCGCGCGGCGAGGGCGGTCACCCCGTTGGTCGCCGGCGTCTCGGCCAGGAGGCCGCCGCGGAAAACGGCGACGAGATTGACCAGCGGAAGCTTGTGGTCGTCGCAGACCAGCACCCGCAGTCCGTTGGGCAGGGTGAACTTTCCGATTTTCCGGGCGCCGGCGGCGGGAGCCGTGGCGCATGCGCGGGCCAGCGAGCCTTTGGGATTGAGCGAGGTGACCGTCGATTCGGAATCCCCGAGATACTGCCTGGCCACGCGCTGCAGGTCGGAAGCCTCGACCCGTCCGACCTGCTCGAGGTATTCCGATCCGAGGTCGGGATTGCGGGCCAGCAGCCAGCTCCCGCCGATGTCGGAGGCGCGGCCGCGGGCGGTGGAGAGGTTGTTGAGCTGGTCGGCAAGGATGCTCTTGCGCGCTTTGGCCACCTCGGCGGGCGAGGCCGACTGCGTGCGGTAACGTTCGACGATACCGCGGACCGCCTGCTCGGCCTCGGCGCGTTTGGCCGGTTCGCAGAGGAAGTCGATCCCGAAGAGGCCCATTTCGCCGGCCATGTAGGAATAGGACGAGATGTGGTGGACGAGATTCTTCTTCTCGCGCAATTCGAGGTGCAGCGGCGTGCTGCGTCCGCCCCCGAGCACGGTGGCCAGCACGTCGAGCGGCGCGGTGTCGGGGTGGGTGACCGGCGGGATGTGCCAGACGATGGAGCAGCGCGTCAGCTCGGTCTCGAATTCCTCGTGGGCCTCGCGGCGTCCGAGTTGCGGCGGTTCGCGAGGGATGAAAAGCGGCGGCTGTGCTTGGCGCGGAACGGACCCGAACCATTTTTCCGCGTCGGCAAAAACCTGCGCGGGATCCACGTCGCCGGTGACCACGAGAAACATGTTCTCCGGCGTGTAGCGCGCGCGGTAGTAAGCCACGAGGTCCTCGCGGGTCAGGCGGTTGAAGACGTCGAGGTGGCCGATGATGGGATGGCGGTAGGGGCTGGCGGTGAAGGCGGTCGAGAGCATGAGTTCCGTGCTCATGCGGTTTGGATCGTCGAAGCCCATGGCGAACTCGCGGCGGATCACTTCCTGCTCCTTGGCGAATTCGTCGGCGGGCAGCGTGGAGTGCAGCGTGGCATCGGCCAGAAGTTCCACGGCGGTGGCTGCGCCGTCCGCCGGGACATCGATCCAGTAGACCGTGCGGTCGAAGGACGTGTAGGCATTCACATAGCCACCGGCCTCCTGCACGGCGCGGGCGATCTCGTTGGGGCCGCGTTTTTCCGTGCCTTTGAAGATCATGTGCTCGAGCAAATGCGAGAGCCCCGCGCCGAGCCATGATCCTTCATGGATGCTCCCGCTCTGCACCCAGACCTGCACGCTGGCTACCGGGGCCGAGTGGTCGGGTTCGACGAGCACGGTGAAGCCATTGGGCAGGACGCGGGTCTGCGTCTTGCCGCGGGACAGCGCCGCGGCGGCGGGGTCGGGTTGCGGCAGGAAGTCCGGCATGGCGGGACGGCGCGGCGGCCGGCCGCGCTAGTTAGCCTCCTGCGCGACTTTGCGGGTGCGCGGGGCGCGGCGGGTCTTTTTCTTTTCGACCGGACGGAACGGGGTGACGAAGGCTTCCTCGAAGCTGAAGCCGTTCTCGAAATCCTCGATGCGGTCGTCGTCGGCCCGGCCGAAGACGCCGGCCTCGATGAGGTTGAAAACCATGCGGCCGACATCGCCGGTCGAACGCACGCCCCAGTATTCCAGGACGGTCAGGCCCATGGGCCCGAACTGTTGCAGCGAGTATTCGCGGAAGCCTTCCAGCAGTTCGTTGGCCGAGACGTGGGTCGATTCGGCGCGCGACTTGCGACGTTTCTTTTGCGTGAACTCGAGTGCCTCGCGCAGGAACCCGTAGGCCTCGCGGCTGTAGCGCGGATCGCGCTCCACCACTTGGTCGAGGGTTTCGTGAAAAGCCGGTTTTTGCATGGGTCAAGGAGCCTGCGCCGCTTCCGCCACCGCCGCTTCCGTTTCCCGTGTCTCCCGCCAGTGCTTGATTCCAAGCCCGGCCAGAAAAGCAACGAGGATGAAAGCGACGAGTCTGCGTTCCTGACGCGTCAGCCTGAGCATCGACCCAACATAATGGACCATCGCACTCCCGCAAGCAAGCCGCTGCATCATCGTGCCGCCTGTGCCATGATGCGGTCATGGCCGACCGCCAGCATCCGCCGTCCGATGGTTTGTCCGGGCTCGTCGAACGCGTGACCTTTCACAACGAGGACACGGGCTTCGCCGTGCTCAAGGTCAAGGTCAAGGGCCGGCGCGATCTGGTTGCGGTGGTCGGTCCGGTGGCGGCGGTCAGTCCCGGCGAGTGGATCACCGCCGAGGGACGCTGGGAGCGCAACCGGGACCATGGGATGCAATTGCGCGCCGCCGAAATCCGCTGCCAGGCCCCGACCTCGCTCGAGGGAATCGAGAAATACCTCGGGAGCGGATTGATCAAAGGAATCGGCCCGGTCTACGCGAAAAAGATGGTCGCCAAGTTCGGGGAGAAAATTTTCGACATCATCGAAACAACCTCCGCGCGCCTGCAAGAAATCGACGGCATCGGCGAGGGGCGGCGGCAGCAGATCAAGGCCGCGTGGGCCGAGCAACGCGTGGTGCGCGATATCATGGTCTTCCTCCATAGCCACGGCATCAGCACGAGCCGTGCCCTGCGGGTTTTCAAGCTCTACGGCGAGGACGCCATCGCCCGCGTGCGGGCCAATCCGTATCTGCTCGCGCGCGACATTCCCGGGATCGGATTCAAGTCGGCTGATGCCGTGGGTGAGAAGCTCGGCTTCGGCCACGATTCCATCCTGCGCGCCCGGGGAGGCTTGGAGCACGTCCTTGCGCAGGCCACCGGGGAAGGGCACACCGGACTGCCGCGGGCCGCGTTGCTCGCCCAGACGGCGGAACTGCTCGGCGTCGACGAGGAGGTCGTGTCCGGAGCCCTCGAGCGGGAAATTGCGGATGGCCAACTGGTCGCCGAAGACATCGCCGGCGAGGCCACGGTTTTTCTGCCCTCCCTGCGCGCGGCGGAAACCACCATCGCCACGACCCTGCAACGCCTGGCCTCCCAGCCGCCGAAGTTGCCGGATGTCGATTTCGTAAAAGCGCTTGAATGGGTGCAGGAAAAGACGGGCAAAACGCTCTCCCCCAGCCAGACCGAAGCCCTGCGCACCGTGCTCGGGGCGCGGGTCGCCGTCATCACCGGCGGCCCGGGAGTGGGCAAGACGACCTTGCTCGACAGCTTGTTGAAAATCCTCGCCGCCAAGAAAGTCCGCTTCCAGTTGTGCGCCCCGACCGGGCGCGCGGCCAAGCGCATGGGCGAATCGACCGGACACCGTGCCCACACCATCCACCGTCTGCTCGAATTCCTGCCCAGTGGCGGATTCAAGCGCGGGACCAAGCATCCGCTCGATACCGACCTCGTGGTAGTCGACGAATTTTCCATGGTCGATGTCCCGCTCATGGCATCGCTCTGCCGCGCCCTCCCGCCCGAGGGATCGCTCCTCTTGGTCGGCGATCCGGACCAGTTGCCCAGCGTGGGGCCGGGTTCCGTGCTCTCCGACCTCCTGACCAGTGGTGCGGTGCCGTCCGTGCGGCTCACGGAAATTTTCCGCCAGGCCGAAGCCAGCCGCATCGTGCGCGCGGCCCACGAGGTGCGGCACGGGCGGGTGCCCGACGAGGCAGCGGAAAAAGGGTCCGACTTCGCTTTTCTCCACCGCGAGGAACCGGAGGAAATCGCCCGCCTCGTGCTGCGTCTGGTCCGCGAGGAAATTCCCAAGCGACTCGGACTGGATCCCGTGCGCGACGTGCAGGTGCTGGCGCCCATGCACCGCGGCAGTCTGGGGATCCGCGAGCTGAACGCCGCGTTGCAGGCCGCGCTCAACCCGCCCCGGGCCGACCGCCCGGAAATCGAACGTTTCGGAACCAAGTTCCGCGTCGGCGACAAAGTCCTGCAGACGCGCAATGACTACGATAAGGAAGTCTTCAACGGTGACATCGGACGTGTCGCCGCCATTGATGCGGAAGCGCGGGAGGTCGGGATTGATTTCGACGGACGCCGCGTCGTCTACGAACTCGGCGAGTTGGATGAAGTGGAGCCGGCTTACGCCATCAGCATCCACAAGAGCCAGGGCTCGGAATTCCCCGCAGTGGTCATTCCGCTGGCCATGCAGCATTTCCTCCTCCTGCAGCGCAACCTGCTCTACACCGGCATCACGCGCGGCAAGCGCTTGGTTGTGGTGGCCGGACAACGCAAGGCGCTGGCCACCGCCGTGCGGCAAAACGACACGCGCCGGCGCCACGGGGGACTGCTGGCGCGGTTGTCGGGCAGGGACGTTTCCACCGAGTCACTGGAATCCTAGACACATCAGAGTATCCCCTTGGCAGGGCCCGCTGGCCTCAGCGGGCCGCTGCCTTTTTACAGGAGTGCGTGCGGACGGCTGGGCCAGCCGTCCCTACCGATGGTGTCGAAAAGCTGTCAGACTTTTCGCGGCCGGTCTCAATCCTCCGACGTGTCCGCCAGATAGTCCTCGACCGCGAGGAGGTTTTTCTCCCCGGCGCGCTGCACGAGGCGCAGGAATTGGTCGGCCGAGGCGATTTCCTCGACCTGTTCGGTGACGAACCATTGCAGCATGGCCGCCGTGGCGTGGTCTTTTTCCTCGATGGCTAAGTCCATGATCCGGTTGATCGACTTGGTCACGGCCAACTCACTGTCGAGGGCGGCCTGCGCGGCGGCTTCGGAAGATTTGTAGGTGTGGGGCGGCGCCGGGATCTCGGGGATTTGCACGCGCCCGCCGGCATCGAGCACGTAGCGCAGGAACTTGTGCGCGTGCTCGCGCTCCTCGCCGGCCTGTTTGAAGAAGCGTTTGGCCGCCTGCGGCAGCGCCTCGGCCTCGAAATGTGCGGCCATGGCGTCGTATTTCATGGCAGCGGCGAATTCCATCCCGATTTGCGCGTTGAGCGCCTTTTGCATTTTGGCGGAGATCATCATGCGCCAAGGATAAGCAGCGCGGGCGCCGGGTCAATCCACCGGAATCCCGGGCACGGTCAAAGCTTGGCCGTTATCCCTGGGCCCGAGTTTCAGCAAATAGGGCCCGGCTGCTTCTGCCCAGTGCTCGGCCGAAGGATATTGGGCCGCGTCTTCTTTGCCGAAGCATGACTGCAGCATGTCGGTGTTGATAATACCCGGGTTGAGAGCCGCGGCGCACAGGCCCTCGGGAAGTTCCTGGGCCAGCGCTTGGGTCAGGCCTTCGATGGCCCATTTGCTCGCACAGTAAGCCGAGACTTCCGGTGAGGTGGATCGTCCCCAGCCGGAGCTGAAATTGACGACTACGCCCGAGCCGCGATGGATCATGGCCGGGAGAAAATGGCGCAGCACATGGGCAGTGCCCTTGATGTTCACGTCGATGACATTGTCGAACTCGTGCACGGGAATTTCCCAGAGCGGAGCATTTTTTGCGATGGTCGCTGCGTTGTTGACCAGCAAATCGGGCGCGCCGAAGTGGGCGAGCACATCGCAAGTCCACTCGCGGACCGCTTCGTTATCGGCCACATCGACCGCGGTGAAATGATGCAGTGGTCCGTGTTCGGCGCGGAGTTCGTCGACCACCTCCTGCGAGCGGGCGCAACCGGCCACGCGGTGTCCGCGCGCCAAATAGTATTCCGCGAGAGCACGGCCGCAGCCGCGGGAGACGCCGGTGATGACGATGTTGCGGCCTTTTTTCTTCGTCATTTGTAGCGGCGGTCTATGACCGTCGGTGCCCTACCTGTCTCAAGTTTCCGACGGTCATAGACCGCCGCTACAAGCGGCAGGGGATTTCCCTTTGCTTTCAAGCGGATTGAAATCCGCCGCGTGGTAGGAACTGCGCACGAGCGGCCCGCTGGCCACGTGGGTGAAACCTTTCTTGCGGGCGATCTCGCCGTAGAGATCGAAGACCTCGGGGCGGATGTATTCGACGACCGGCAAATGTTGCGGGGTGGGGCGGAGGTATTGGCCCATGGTCAGGACTTCGACCCCGTGCTCGCGCAGGTCGTCCATGGCCTGGAAAATTTCCGTCTCGGTCTCGCCGAGTCCGAGCATGAGTCCGCTTTTGGTCACGCACGTCCTCGCGCAACTCCTTGGCGCGGCGGAGGAATTCGAGGGACAGTTTGTATTTGGCCCGCGAGCGCACGACCGGGGTGAGGCGTTCGACCGTTTCGAGGTTGTGGTTGAAAATATGCGGTGCGGCCTCGAGCACGGTGCGCAGGGAATCGTCCTTGCCGTTGAAGTCGGGAACGAGGACTTCGATGATGATCGAGGGTCGCGCTCGCGGATGGCTTCGATGGTCTGCGCGAAATGCAGCGCCCCGCCGTCCGGCACGTCGTCGCGGGCCACCGCGGTGATGACCACGTGGTTGAGTTTCATCCGCATGACCGCCTCGGCCACGCGCTGCGGCTCGTCATGCTCGAGGGCGAATGGCTTGGCCGTGGTCACCGCGCAAAACCCGCAGGCGCGGGTGCAGCGGTCGCCGGCGATCATGAAAGTGGCCGTGCCTTGGCTCCAGCACTCCCAGCGGTTCGGGCACTGCGCGCTCTCGCAGACGGTGTGCAGGCGCAGGTCCGAGACCAGCGCCTTGGTCGAAAAAAAGACCGGGTTGGAAGGCAGGCGGACCTTGATCCAGTCCGGCTTCTTGGCTTGGTGCAGCTGCGGGTCGATTTTGACGCGCGACATCGGCGGTAAATTTACACTGACGGAACGCGGGCGGAAGGGGAAAAGTTGCCCTGTTCAACCCGGCTTTCTTGAAAAGACCTTCCCTGACTCCGCATTCAGCTCCGGAAGACTTCCGGAGTTTTTACTGGCGCAAAGACGAGTTGGTGCAATTTTGCCGCCGGCACGGATTGCCGATCGCGGGGGCCAAGACCGAGGTGGCGGCGCGGATCGGGCGTTTCCTCGAGACAGGCAAGCTCCCTAGGAAGCAAACCTCGAAACAGTCCCGCGCAGCCGTGGGGCCCCTGCCACCGGAGTTGCGCCGGGAGAAGGTGTTGGGTGCGGGTTGGCGTTGCGGAGAAAAGTTGCGTGCGTTTTTTGTCAGGGAGATCGGACCGCATTTTGATTTCAACCAAACGATGCGGGATTTTGTGCGGCATGGAGCGGGGCGCACCCTGCAGGAGGGTATCGACCTCTGGCACAAGGCGAGCAAAGTGCCGCGCGGAAAAACCGTCATCGCACCGCAATTCGAATACAACCGCCAAAATCAGGGATGTTCTTCCGGGCGAACGCGGGAAAGATTCGTTCTGCCAAGCCATAGCCGCTTGGCGGAAAAAGAAAGCGCAGCGCCGGGCAGTTGGCACGATATGCGCCCCCGGTTGCGCGGCTACCTCGAAGGTATCGACACGTCGTTTCTCCGCGAGGATGACCGGGTATGAGTTCGATCGACCTGTCGTGGTGACGAGCGGACTGTGACACGAAGGTAAATCTTCAGCGGGTGTAGCGGCGGTCTATGACCGTCGGTGCCTTGGATTGGGGAAATGCTCCGACGGTCATAGACCGCCGCTACAAGCGAACGAGGATCGTCGTGCGCCTCTATTCCGAGCGCAAGCGCCGTCGCCGGCTGAATTCGCGCGGCGTGCGCGGCGGGGAGGAGGCCGGCAAGGGCCGCGGCGGCGATGATCCAGACCGGGGTCCAGGCGAGCAGGTCCCACGGATAGCGGAGCTGCACGGTCCAACCGAAGAAAGCGAGGTTGATCACCCAGGTGAGGACCATGGCTAGGCAGGCGCCGGCGGCGAGGCCGACGACGCTGGCGAGGACTCCGATGAGCGCGGATTCGGCGAGGAAGGCGCGGCGGACTTGGCCGGACGAACTGCCAATGGCGCGCATGATGCCGATCTCGCGTTCGCGTTCGGTGACGAGGGTCGTGAGCGTGAGGGATACGCCGAGCACGGCGACGATGACGGAGATGGTGCGCAGGACGTAGGTCACGGCGAAAGTTTGGTCGAAGATTTCGAAGATGCGCTGGCGCAGGGAGGCGTTCGAGTAGATGGCGTATTCGGTGTCGCGGCCGAATTTTTTGCGCAATTCGGCGCCGAGCGTGTCGGCTTGCGCCGGATCATGCAGATGGACGCCGCTGGTATGCGCACCGATAGCGGGCCAATGGGCGATGTAGTTGTCACGATCCATCAGGATGACGCCTTGGTCGCGGGTGTAATCGGGTAGACACCGGCGATACGGAAGGTTTGCCGCTCCAGCAGGTGCGGCGAGTTCGATGCTGTCGCCTTCGGCTGACTTTGTGCCGCCGGGCGAAGCTTTCCGAGACGGCGACATATCCCGGCGAGCGGAGAAATTGCGCTTTGCCATCGTTGTCGCCGCCGGTGAACTCGAGTTCGCCGCGCATGCGTCCGCGGATGACCCCGAGGAAGGCTTCCTCGCCGCGGAAGGGGACGCGCTTTTCGTGGAAGGTGTCGATGGACTCGACGAGCGGATGGTTTTCCAGCCAAGCGATGACCTCGTCGGGGATGGTGGTTTGGAAGCCGGTCACTTCATTGGCGGCGAGGGTGACGAAGAGGTCGGCTTGGATGGTGCGGTTGATCCACGTGTCGACGCTGGCGCGGAAAGAGTAGATCATGACGGAAACGCCGACGGTCATGGCGATGGCGGCCATGAGGGCGGCGGTGGTCAGTGCGTTGCGGTGCATGGCGCGGACGAGATTGCGCACGGCCAGACGCCACGCGGTGCCACGGGGGAGGAGGGCGACGAGCGGAGCTGCAATCCGTCCGGCGGCGGTGGTGACCGCGGGAACGAGAAAGGCAAAACCGATGATAACGAGGAAGGCGGCGGCGAATCCGAGCAGCGCGGGGCCGGTGCGCAGGGCGAGCCATGAGGCCGTGAAGGCCAGAGCCAGCGCAGCGAGGCCGTAGAGAAACCACCGGCGCGGCACGGTGGCGTAATGGTCCATGGCGGAGCCGAGGTGGAGGGCGCGGGTAACTTGGACCTCGGTGGCTTCGCCGGAAGGGATCCATGCGGCGGCGAGGACCGAAGCGAGTCCGGCCACCGCAGCGGCGGCGATCTGCCACGGGGCGACGGATAATTTCTCGATGCTGATCAGGACGTACAGCGAGCTGATCGTTTCCCCGACGGCGCCCACCAAGAGTCCGGCCAGCGGAAAAGCGGCGAGGATGCCGAGGACGATGCCGGGAATGCCGAAGACGAGGGCTTCGCCGAGGAAGAGGAGGCGGATTTCGCGGCTCGAGGTGCCGATGGCGCGCAGGATGCCGATTTCGCGGCGTCCGCGAACCACGGAGGCGGAGACTGTGTTGTAGATGAGAAACATACCGACCAAGAGGGAGACGAGGCTGAGGGCGGTGAGGTTGAGTTGGAAGCTGGCCAGCATTTTGCCGATTTGCTCGCTGCGTTGCTGCGGGGCTGCCACGACCACGTCGGCCGGAACGATGGTCCGCGCTGCGGCGACCACCGCGGCGGGATCGGCGTCGTCGGCGAGGAGGAGCTGGACCGAATCGAGCCGGCCCGCCGTGCCGAGTAATTCCTGGGCCCAGCCGATATCCATCGAGGCCGAACGGATATCGGACAAGGCGGCGGGGTCGTCGGGTTGGAGGACGAAGCGGACCCGCAAGTCAACGGGGCGGCCGCCGGCGTTGACGCGGAGGAGGTCGCCTTGGCCCAGTCCGAGCTTTTGCGCGAAGGCCCGCGTCAGGGCGATGGCGTCACGCTCGCGCAGCCACGCCTCGACGTCGACGGGCGAGCCGTCCGGCCAGACCATGCGGAAAGTTTCAAACGGCGGGTTGGTGAAAGGATCGACCCCGAGGAGGCGGATGTATTCGCCGGGGTGATCGGGCAAGGTGAGGATGCCCTGCACCACCGGGGTGGCGGCGGAGACGCCGGGAATTTTTGCCAAGGCAGGGAAGAGGGTCTCGTCGAACGGTCCGCGCACTTCGAGGTTGGCTTTGCCGGCGAGGAGTTCAACGCCCGCGCGGAACGAGCGGTTGGCGCTGTGGTTGGCGATGGTGATGGCGAGGAAGACGCAGACCCCGAGGGCCACGCTGAGGATGTTGAGCGCGGCGAGCAGCTTGTGCCGGCGCGCGTGGCGCAGGACCTGCCGGACGAGAATGGCCGGCCAGTGGCGTGTCATTTCCCGGAGTTGCGGCCGCTCACCGCCGCTTCGTGCAGCGTGCGCTGCAGTTTGCGAATTTCGCGTTCGCTCACCACCTTGCCGCCGTCCGTCTCGCGGGTCAGATAGAAGGTGTCCATGGCCACGCCTTTCTCCGTGGTGATGCGGGCCAGTTCGAGGTTGAGCTCGAGTCTTTCGAACGCGTCAAAGAGATCGTAGAGCAGGCCGATGCGGTCGGGCGTATCGATGTCGAGGATGGTGAAGGCCGGGTGGCTGCGGTTGTCGACGATGAGGCTGGTCGGAATCTCGGCTTCCTGCGAAATGCGGTAGCCCAGCCGCGACCGCGCTTTGGCGATGAGCGGGGCGAAATCGAAGTTTTCATCTTCGAGCGACTCACCGAGCACGCGCTCGAACATCCGCTGGTCGCGCTCGCTGTCGACCGGGCGGTGCTTGGCATCGCAGACGCGGAAGATGTCCAGCACGAGGTTGTCCCCGCGGGTGTGGATGT
This sequence comes from uncultured Verrucomicrobiae bacterium, assembly GCA_963776165.1. Taxonomy (GTDB): domain Bacteria; phylum Verrucomicrobiota; class Verrucomicrobiia; order Chthoniobacterales; family JACTMZ01; genus JACTMZ01. The sequence goes on along the minus strand of CAVZLI010000008.1, from coordinate 15,977 downwards.
CGGCACTGAGAACATTGACCCGCGCGGCGAGGAAGGCGCCGCAAATGCGGGCAAGGAGCCCGGGATGGTCCCAGCCGCAGAGCAGCACCTCGCTGTGCCCCTGCTCGGGATGGTGCATCCATTTAACGACGGGTCCCAAGCCCTTCTGGCTGCCGCGGATCTCGCGTTCGAAAAATTTACGGAAGAAACGGATGTGACCGGCGATTTCCGAGGCGGTGAAATTGCGGAAGTAGCGTTCGGGCATCTGCGCGAAGTGCGCCTTGGCTTCCTCGGCATAATCGGCGGCGAGTTTGCGCCGCACCTCCTCTTTGAGTTCCTCGAAACCGACTCGGCGTTTTTCGAAGAACGAGGCCCCTTCCAGCAGATAGGCGCGGGTCGCGCGGTAGAGTTGCCAGACGAGACCCTCTTTCCAGTCCGACCAGTTGTCGTCGCTCGTGCCCTGTCCGTCGGCCAGGGTGACGAGCATGAGGGCGTCGAGGTTTTCCGCCGACTGCACGATACCGGCAAAGTGCGATATGGTGGCGGGGTCCTCAAGGTTGCGTGACTGGGCGGTCTTCGAGAGGGTGCAGTGGTTGTCGACGAGGAGGATGAGGGCGTTGCGCTGGGCGGGGTCGAGTTGCAGGCGGCGGGCCACGCGGTGGGCCAGCATGGCACTGGCCTCCTCGTGATGGCGGCGGTGCTCCGCTTTGCCCGTGTCGTGCATGAGCAGGGCAAGGTAGAGCATGGCCGGATCGTCGTTTTCCTGGAACAGGTCGCGGTAGCCGCGGAGCTTCGGGTTCTCCGAGGTGATGAGCTCGTCGAGCTTGTCGATACAGACCAGCGTGTGCTCGTCGGCGGTGTAGCGGTGGAAAAATTCGTGTTGCACGAGGCAGGTGAGGCGCCCGAATTCCGGCAGGTAGCGCCCGAGAAAGTCGGTCTCGTGCATGAGCCGCAGGATGCGTCCGACCTGGCCTTTGCGGGAGAGGATGGAGAGGAAGACCTCACGGGCGGCGCGCGAATACTGGAAGGTGCGGTCGACCAGTCCGAGCCTCTTGCGCACGCGGTCGCGGAGTTCGGGCGAAAGGTCGAGCCCGCGCACTTGGGCATGCTGGAAGAGGCGCATGAGGCGCTGCGGGTCTTGGGCAAAAACGCCGGGCGATTCGGCGTAGAGCAGGCCGTTTTTGGCGAGGAAACCGTCGAAGCGTTCCGTCTTTTCGGCCGGGGGCGCGAAGAGCCCGAGCAAACCACCCGGGGCGGGTTTGATCTCCGGCACCATGCGGTGCACGGCGGACTCCGCAACGCGCTGGATGTTGCGCGTGTGCATGTAGTAATCGCGCATGAACGCCTCGACGCGGCCCAGCATGTGCTTCTGCGGGTAGCCGAGGCGGGTGGCGACCTGTCCCTGCAGGTAGAGGGTGAGGTTGTCGATGGGGCGCTTGTTGATGAAATGCATTTCGGTGCGCACGCGCAGGAGGAAGTCGTAGGCTTTCTCGAGCAGGCGGCGCTCGCTTTCGGTGAGGATCTTTTTCTCGACCAGTTTGGCGGTGGAGACGGCCCGCGAGTGGAAGTAGCCGGTCCACAGCAGATTCTGGTAGTCGCGGAGCCCTCCGGTGCCGTGTTTGATGTTCGGTTCCTGCATCGAGACGATGCGGCCATATTGCTTGTGGAGTTCCTTTTGGTTGACCAGCCGCCAGGCGATGTAGGCGGGTTCCTTGCCTTGCACGCATTTGCGTTCGAATTCCTCGCGGAATTTCGTGAACACCTCGCGGTCGCCGGCCAGCCAGCGCGACTCCAGCATGGAGGTCTTGGTCTGCAGGTCGTCATTGGCTTGTGCGATGGCCTCGCGGATGGAACGCACGGCGTGTCCGACTTTGAAGCCGGTGTCCCACAGCAGGCGGATGATTTCCTGGACGGCGGCCGTTTCCTGCGGCGTGGTTTTGTTCCCGGCGTGGAGGAACATGATGTCGACGTCGCTGAACGGGTTCATTTCCCGGCGCCCGTAGCCCCCGAAGGCGACGACGGCGAAGCCCCCGGGTTTGGCCTTGCCGAAATGTTCCGTGCAGACCTGCGCGAAGATGCGGCGGAAAAGGATGTCGACGAGGTCGCTGCGTTGCCGGACCACCTCGCGTCCCCCGGCTCCCGAGGAGATGCGCAGGCGCAACCGGTGCTCCTCGAGGCGGCGGAAACGGCGGTAAGCTTCGAGGGATTCGGTGGCGGTTTTGCCCCGGGTGTGCTTGTCGAGGTCGTCGGAAGCTCGGGTCAGGACTTTTTCGAGATCGTAACTCATCGGCCGCAGGAGGCGCTGTTTTAGCGGCCTTCGGCGGCGCGGAGAATGACAATCTCGACGCGGCGGTTCAGTTGCTGTTCCTCGACAGTGCCGGTGACCGGAGCCAACGGACGCGTGCTGCCGAGTCCGCGGGTGTCGATGCGGGCGGGATCGATGGACATGGTGCCGGCCAGCCAGCGTTTGACCGAGTCGGCGCGGTCCAGGCTGAGTTGCGCGTTGTAGTCCGCACCGCCGAAGGAATCGGTGTGCCCCTCGATGCGAAAACGGGCTTGAGGGTTGCGGCGGATGAGTTCGCCGAGCTTTTCCAAGCTGGTGATGGCCTCCGGGCGGAGGAAGGACTCGTCGTAGCCGAAGAGCACGTCGGACGGCATGAAAATGGGACCCGCCGCGGCGGTGAGTCCGCCGGTTTGCGCGAGAAGGTCATCGAGATCGCTGTAACCGGCGGGCACGTTGTCCGCACCCTCAGCCCCGGCGCGGCCGGCGGCAGCGGCGAGTTCGATGGCGGGTTGGGCGGCGGACGACGGTGTGTCGTCGAGGAGGGCTTCGCGCATGGAGGAAAGGTCTTCCTCCAGGGCCGCGGCGGTGGCCGCTTCGAGCCGGGCGGCGGAATCGCTGGCGGCGAGGCCGATGTCGGGAGCGGGTTCCTTGTCGAGGCCGAGTTGCCCGGGCTTGGCGGGGGCGGAACGGACCTCGGCTTTCTCGGCCGAGATATCCTCGGCGGGGAGATCAACGGGGGCCGGGGTGATTTTGCGTTGGGTTTCGTCGGCGGACGCGGGGTTATCTTCATCGAGCAGGCGCGAGTCGATTTCGACCCGGTCGACCTTGAAAGCGCGGGGGACCATTTCCTCGTAATAGGAATCGCTGAAGGTTTTCACCGCATAGGTTCGGGCCCACCACGCGAAGGCGAGGTGCGCGGCCAGGGAAAGGACGAGGGCCAAGACAATCCAAACGGCCCACGGCTCCTTGCGCGGAGGCGCTTCTTCGAGGCTTTCGAGGACCGAGGATTTGTCCACGGGGGAAGATTACGAGGGTGGGGCGGGGATGCAAACAGGTTAGGATGCGGCCCGCCGGGCCAGCGGGGCCCTACCGCAGGACAAGCGGCAAGATGCCGCGTGCGGGCTGGATTGTTCCCGGCGCGTCGGGACGCCGCGCCCTACCTGGGTTGGTAGGGCGGGGCCTCCGGACCCGCCGCGTGCCTAAAAAAGACTCCTCCGTGTTGACGACCCGCTGCATGTTGCGGTTGCCATGGCCAGTCGCCCCGTTCGCCGCCGGTTGCCGCATGAGGTTCCGTCATGGGTTCCCGATGGAGAGATTTATTTCTTAACCGTCTGTGCGCGCGAACGCGGGGGACAAGTCCTGATCGAGCAGGCCGAAGGCATCATAGAGTCGGCTGTCCACTACCACCGCATCCGGCGCTGGCATTTGCATCTTATCGTCGTCATGCCCGATCACTTGCACCTGCTGGCCTCGTTTCCGCCTGCTCCTGGTTTGGGTGCCACGGTGGGTGCGTGGAAAAGTTTCACCGCGAAAAACGGGGGCTTTTCATGGCAGACGGATTTTTTCGAGCATCGGTTGCGCGCGGGGGAAAGTTTCGAGGAAAAGGCTCATTACGTTCGCATGAATCCGGTGCGCGCCGGGTTGTGTGCGGATTGGACGGAGTGGCCGCATCGCTGGCCGCGATGATCCCAAGGTAGGGCGGGGCCTTTGCCTGAGGGCCATCTCCACTACGTTCCGGTTGGACCCGCCGTGTGCATGTGAAATGCGCGGTGCGGCGTGGGGGAATGTTCCCGGCGCGTCCGGAGGCCGCGCCCTACCATGCGGGTCGATGGCCGCGTTCTGCGGCTGGTAGGGCGGGGCCTCCGGACCCGCCGTGTGCCTATCTTATTCCGGCTTTTCCGCGGCGGCGAGGGCCGGGGGCTCGGTGCCGCCTTTGGTTTTGAAGGACAGCTTGTCGCCGTCTTTGACCACGTGGAGTTCCTGGCCGGGCTGGAAGCTGCCGCGGAGGATTTCTTCGGCCACCGGGTCTTCGAGATAGCGTTCGACCGCGCGGCGCATCGGGCGGGCGCCGTATTGGGGGTCGTAGCCTTTGCTGATGAGGAACTCCTTGGCGCCGGAATCGAGGATGACCGTGATGTCCTTGGCTTTGAGGCGGTCGACAACTTTCTTCACCTCGAGGTTGACGATGTGCTCGAGGTCGCTCTTCTGCAGGCTGTGGAAGACGATGATGTCGTCGAGACGATTGAGGAATTCGGGTTTGAAGACACGCTTGGTCTCTTCCATCACCTTGTCGCGCATGCCTTCGTGACTCTCGTCGAGCTTGGCCGCGCCGAAGCCCATCGACGTCTGCTTCTTGAGCAGTTCGGCGCCGACGTTGGAGGTCATGATGATGACGGTGTTGCGGAAATCGACCTTGCGGCCGAGCGAATCGGTCAGTTTGCCTTCCTCGAGGATCTGCAACAGCAGGTGCATCACGTCGGGGTGGGCCTTCTCCACTTCGTCGAAGAGGACGACGGAATACGGGCGGCGGCGCACGGCCTCGGTGAGTTGTCCGCCTTCCTCGTGTCCGACATAGCCCGGAGGCGAGCCGATGAGGCGGGAGGCGGTGAACTTCTCCATGTATTCCGACATGTCGATCTGGATGAGCGAGTCGGCGTCGCCGAACATGAATTCGGCCAGCGTGCGGGCGAGGAAGGTTTTGCCGACGCCGGTCGGTCCGAGGAAAATGAACGAGCCGATCGGGCGGCGCGGGTCCTTCAGGTCGGCGCGCGAACGGCGCAGGGCCTTGCTGATGGCCACGACGGCTTCGTCCTGGCCGATGACCGACTTTTTGAGTTCGCTCTTCCATGGCGAGAAGCTTGCGCGTCTCGTTCTGGTCCATGCGGGCCAGCGGGATGCCGGTCCATTTGGAGATGACGTGCAGGATGTCGTCCTCGCTGACCACCACTTCCTTCTCATCGCGCTGGGTGCGCCAGTCGGACATGATTTTTTCCAGCTTCTCGCGCGCCTGTTTTTCACTGTCGCGGAGGGCGGCGGCTTTTTCGAAGTCCTGCGCCTTGATGGCGGCTTCTTTTTCGTCCGCGGATTTCCTCGATTTCGACCTCGAGGGTTTTCACGTCGGGCGGGCGCGTCATGTTCTGGATGCGCGCGCGGGCGCCGGCTTCGTCCATCACGTCGATGGCTTTGTCCGGCAGGAAACGTCCGGTGAGGTAGCGGTCGGAAAGTTTGGCGGCGGCTTCGAGGGCTTCGTCGGTCAATTTGGCCTTGTGGTGCGCCTCGTATTTCGGGCGGATGCCTTTGAGGATGAGGATGGTGTCCTCCACGCTCGGGGCGTCGACTTTCACCGTCTGGAAGCGGCGCTCGAGGGCGGCGTCCTTCTCGATGTATTTGCGGTATTCGTTGAGCGTGGTCGCGCCGACGCACTGCAGTTCGCCGCGGGAGAGGGCCGGCTTGATGATGTTCGAGGCGTCCATCGCGCCTTCGGCCGAGCCGGCGCCGACGATGGTGTGCAGCTCGTCGATGAAAAGGATGATGTTCTTGCTCTTGCGGATCTCGTCCATCACCGCCTTGATGCGCTCTTCGAATTGTCCGCGGTATTTGGTGCCGGCGACCATCAGGGCGAGATCGAGGGTGATGACGCGTTTGTCGCGGAGAAGTTCGGGCACGTTGCCGGCCACGATTTCCTGGGCCAGGCCCTCGACGATGGCGGTCTTGCCCACGCCGGCTTCGCCGATGCAGGACCGGATTGTTCTTGGTGCGGCGGCAGAGGATCTGGATGACGCGCTCGATTTCGCTGGTGCGGCCGATGACCGGATCCAGTTCGCCCTTCTTGGCCAGCTCGGTGAGGTCGCGTCCGAAGGCGCGCAGGGCGGGCGTCTTCGACCTGCTTGCCGCCGGCGGGACCGCCCCCGCCGCCGACATCGGCGGTTTCCATGTCGTCGTCTTCGGGCGTGAAATTCGGGTTGAGTTCGCGGAGGATTTCGTTGCGGGTGCGCTCGATGTCGACGTCGAGGTTCTTCAAAACTCTGGCGGCCACGCCGTCGCCTTCGCGGAGGAGCCCGAGGAGGATGTGCTCGGTGCCGACGTAGGAATGTCCGAGGGCTTTGGCTTCCTTACCGGCGAGGGCGAGGACTTTCTTCACGCGCGGCGTGTAAGGAATGTTGCCGACCATCTTGGTCTCGGGACCGGAGCCGACTTGTTTTTCGACTTCCATGCGAACGGTCTCGAGATCGAGGCCCATCTTGGCCAGGACGTTGATGGCCACGCCTTGGCCGAGTTTGATCAGGCCGAGGAGGAGGTGCTCGGTGCCCACGTAGTTGTGGTTGAACCGATCCGCCTCCTTGCGGGCAAGGGCGAGAACCTGCTGGGCGCGTGGCGTGAAATTGTTCATTTGTCCTTCTTTTTACCGTTACCGTTTTTGGTCGGGGTGACCTTGGCGATATCGGGTTCGGGAATCTTCTTTACCTTCGCACGGACCAGATCGGCGCGCAAGGTGTCGCGTTCTTCCGGGCTGAGCTTCTCTTTTTTCTCGGCCAGCTGCAGGTGAGCCGGTTGCGTCGTCATGAAGAGTTCGTCCACGGCCAGCTGGGCGGATTCGGGGAAAAGCCCGAGATCGGCCCCCAGTTTGAGCACGGAGAGGAGGTTGAGGGCTTCTTTGGAGGCGATGGACCGGGCGTGGCCGAGGATGCCGTAGGCGCGGCCGATCTGGTCGAGGAGCATGTTGGCCCGCCGCTCGAGGAGCATTTGGCGTGCGTTCTGCTCGTGCTCGATAACCTGCTCGATCACTTTGACCAGACGGTCGATGATTTCCTCCTCGGTTTCCCCCAGCGTGGTCTGGTTGGAGACCTGGAAGAGGTTGCCGAGGGCTTCGGTGCCTTCACCGTAGAGTCCGCGGACGGCCAAGCCGATTTTGCCGACCGAGTTGACGATCTGGTTGATTTGCTCGGCAAGGACGAGGCCGGGCAGGTGGACCATGGCCGAGGCGCGAAGGCCGGTGCCGACATTGGTCGGGCAGGCCGTGAGGTATCCGAGGTCCGCGTGGAAAGCGTAGGGCAGGCGGTCTTCGAGGAAGAGGTCGGCCTCGTTGTTGATCTTGTAGGCTTCGCGGAGTTGGAGGCCAGGGAGGAGGGACTGCATGCGCAGGTGGTCCTCCTCGTTGATCATGATGCTGAGTTGCTGGTCGTGGCTGATGACCACGGCACTACCCGCGCTCTTCGAGGCGTGCTCGCGGCTGACGAGGTGGCGCTCGACGAGGATCTGTTTCTGCAGGGCGTTGACTTCCTGCAGCGGGGCGGTGTAGCCGTTTTCCATGGCGGGGATGGCGCCGACGTGGCCCTGGATCTCGCCGAGGATTTTGAGGCGCTCGGCTTTTTTGGCCCAGCCGGGGAAGGGGCGGTCCTTGAGATTGCGGGCGAAGCGGATGCGGCTGCTGACGACGATCTTGTCATGCGGGCCGTCGCCACGGAGCCACTGGCCGGGGTGGGCCACGATGTCGTCGAAAGTCATGTCTGCAGTTCGTGCTCGATTTTCTGGATCTCGTCACGCAGGCGCGCGGCGTCCTCGTATTTCTCGTCCTTGACCGCCTTTTTCAGGTCCTTCTCGAGGGATTTGACGCGGTCGGCCATGGCGAAGCGGCGCGAGAGCTTGGCCGGCATCTTGCCGGTGTGTTTGAGGCCCTTGTGCATGCCCTTGAGTAGGTTGGCCAGGCCGTCGGCAAAAGTGTCATAACACGCACTGCAGCCGAGGCGTCCGGTCTTTTTGAAATCGATCTGGGTGAACCCACAAACGGGGCATTTTTGCGCCGGTTGTCCGCCGTGCTCGATCTGCTGGGTGGCGCCGAGGCCGAGCAGGAGGTCGGCCATGGCGAAACCGGTCGGGTCGCTCACGCCCTTCTCCTTGGCGCAGCTCTCGCAGAGGTTCACCTTCTGCATCTTCCCCTCGACGATTTGCGTGAGGTAGACGGTGGCCTCGCTTTTCTGGCAGACGTCGCACTTCATTCGCTTAACCGATCGGCGTGCCGGTCGTCCGCGTCAACTCGCGGAACATTTCCGTGAGGCGGCGGGTGACGGGTCCGGGTTTGCCGTCGTGCACGGGACGCGAGTCCAGTTCGACGGCGGGGATGATTTCCGCGGCCGTGCCGGTGAGGAAGCATTCGTCGGCCGTGTAGATGTCGTAGCGGGTGATGTTTTCCTCGCGGATGTCGAGGCCGAGGTCGCGGGCCAGCTCGAAGACCACGGCGCGGGTCACGCCGGCCAGGGCGCCGGCTGCGATGGGCGGGGTGGCGATGCGGCCGTCGCGAACGACGAAGACGTTGTCGCCGGTGCACTCGGCCACGTAGCCCTGCTCGTTGAGCATGAGGCCTTCGCCGGCGCCGGCGCGCTCGGCCTCGATCTTGGCCATGATGTTGTTGAGGTAGTTGAGCGATTTGACCATCGGGCTGAGCGCTCCGTGGGCAATGCGGCGGGTGGCGCAGGTCACGAGGCGGAGGCCGTTCTCGTACATCTCGTCCGGGTAGAGCGTGATGGTCGAGGCGATGATGAAGACCGTCGGACGCGGACAGCTCTTGATGGAGAGGCCGAGCGATCCTTCCCCGCGGGTGACAACAAGGCGCACGTAGCCGTCCTGCAGGCCGTTGGCGCGGATCGTTTCGAGGACGGCGAGCGACATTTCGTCCGGCGTCAGGGGAATCTCCAACGCGATGGCCCGCGCTGAGCGGTAGAGGCGGTCGATGTGGTCATCGAGGCGGAAGACGCGTCCGGCGTAGAACCGGATGCCCTCGAACACGCCGTCGCCGTAAAGCAGGCCATGATCGAAGACCGAGACGGCGGCTTCTTCTTTGGGGACCAGTTTGCCGTTGAAGTAGATTTTCATGAAAAAGGGCGCCCGGAGATTACGCCCGGGAGAGCCCCATCAGATTGAACTGGCTTCAGAGGGAAGACAAGAAGGTCTGACGAGATGGGGCGTCTCGGCGTGAGGAGTTCCGGGTCATGGCCATTGGGGCCTTGCCACCCACTAAGCACATCCTTCTAACGCTGCAGCAAATCCGCGATGCAGGTGGTCCAGCCGGTTGGGTGGGAGGCGCCGAGGCCGCGGAGGGATCGGCCTCGGTCTGATTTGTGGAGCTGATTTATATGAGGCGGCGAAATTCCTCGGGTGTCAGGCCGGCGGCTTTGGCAATGGCGCCCATCGTTATGGCGTTGACCGGGTTGTGCCGGGGTATGGGCAAAGCTTCCGTTCCTCTGCCCATGATGGTGTGCTTGCCTTCGCGGATGACGCGCCAGCCCGCTTTTGCCAAGGCGCGGATGGCATCCTTGTGGCGGATGCCGGGAATTTTAGGCATGGACCGGAACGTCTACCTGGGCGGACTCGACAACTTCACCTTCGCGGCGCCATTGCTCGGCCTCGAGTTCGGCTTTGACCTCGAGCACTTCGCGGATGGCGATGGTGATGTTTTCCATGGCCTCGGCGCGGGTAGCGCCTTGGGTCCAGCAACCCGAGAGCACCGGACAGCCGGCGGCATAGCCTTCCTCGCTCTTGATCAGCACAACCGGATATTTCATGCACTTAAAGTCGCTGCGCGGGCGTAGATGGTCAAGTGGGGAGGGGGAGGGAGAGGGCTGAGGTTGGAGTGTGAGTTTGAGTGATATGGTGGATCGGCCGTCCCGGCGCGTCCGGAGGCCGCGCCCTATCTGGCGGGTGGATCGGGGTCAGCGCTGCAGCAAATCCGCGATGCAGGCGGTCCAGCCGGTTTGGTGGGAGGCGCCGAGGCCGCGGCCGGTTTCGGCGTGGAAGTATTCGTGGAAGAGGAGCGGGTCGCCGGCGCGGCCGCCGTCGCAGGGACGGATGCCGTCGGGGCCGGGAAGAAAAAGGGAGGTGAGGCGTTTGGTCAGTTCGTCGGCGATTTGCGCGAGATTGAGGCGGCGGCCGGAGCCGGTGGGGAATTCGGCGGTGAGGTCGTCGCCGTAGTAGGTGTGGTATTTGCGTAGGGATTCGATGAGGAGGAAGTTGACCGGCATCCAGACGGGGCCGCGCCAGTTGGAATTGCCGCCGAAGAGTCCGCTCGTTGATTCTCCGGGGGCGTAGTCGACGCGGTAGTGGTGGCCGTCGATGTCGAGTTCGAAGGGCTGGTCGCGGTGGCGCAACGAAAGCGAGCGGAGGCCGAAGGGACCGAGGAATTCGTTTTCGTCGAGGATGGTGGCGAGCAGGCGTTCGAGACGCGGGCGGTCGAGGAGGGAGAACAAATAGACGCCGTCTTTGTTGGTGGCGCGCCAGCGGGAGGCGAGTTCGCGCAGGTCGGGGCGGCGGTCGATGAACCATTTCCAACGGTTGGCCAGGGGGCGTCCGATGTCGGCCACTTCGGGTGGGACGGTTTCCACGGCGAAGAAGGGGATCAATCCGGCGACGGAGCGGAGACGGATGGGAATGCGGCGTCCATCGGGAAGATGCAGTTGGTCGTAGTAAAACCCTTCCTCTTCGTCCCACAGGTCGGCGCCTTTTTGTCCGCCGAGATCGAGCGACGACGAGATGTAGAGGAAATGCATGAGGAATTTCCCGGAGAGCGGCTGGTAGGCGATGTCGTCGCGGGCCAGTTCGAGGGCGATGAGGAGCATGTTGAGCGAGAACATGGCCATCCAGCTGGTGCCGTCGCTTTGCACGAGGTAACCGCCGTCGGGCGGGGGTTCGCTGCGGTTGAAGGGGCTGGCGTTGTCGAGGCCGAGGAATCCGCCGCCGAAAACCTCGAGTTGCTCGTCGCGCGAGGCGGCATTGGCCCACCAGGTGAAATTGATGAGCAGAGCGTGGAAGACGTGCTCGAGGAAAATGCGGTCCGGCGTGCCGGTGCGGCGGGCGTCGGCAAAGTAGGTGCGCAGGGCGGCCCAGGCATAGACCGGCGGGTTGGGGTCGCCGAAGTTCCACTCGTAGGCGGGGAGGCGTCCGTTGGGATGCATATACCACTCCTTGAGCAGGAGCTTGAGCTGGTGCTTGGCCAGGGCGGGGTCGGACAGCGAGAAGGGGATGGTGTGGAAGGCGAGGTCCCAGCAGGCGAACCACGGGTATTCCCAGTCGTCGGGCATCGATATGACATCGTGCGCGATGAAGTGGCGCCACTGGGTGTTGCGCGGGTTGGTGCGCTGCGGCGGGGGGAAGGCGGGGTCGCCGTCGAGCCATTTGCCGACGTCGTAGTGATAGAACATTTTGTTCCACTCGAGGCCGGCGAGGGCTTGGCGCTGGATCTGGCGCTCGGCGGGGCCGAGGGATGGCGCGGCGAGGTTCTCGTGGAATTCGCGACATTCGCGAGCACGCGCTTTCATCGTGCCCTCGAAATCGGCGGCGGATGCGGTCGAGGCGGTGCGGAGGCGCAGGTCGAGCGTCCAAGTTTCTCCGGGTGGGAGGGTGTGGCGGTAGACGGGCGCGGCCTTGGTGCCGGTGCGGGCGGGATTGACCGCACCCTTTTCGCCCCCGACGAGGTGACGGTGGAAGGCGTCCTTGGTGAAAGGCGAGGCATTCGGGCCGCCGAAAAGGAGGGCGTTGTTGGTCTCGTTTTCGGTGAACAGGATTTCGTCCGGGGCCGGACCTTCAAGCCGCCAGTCGCCGAGCTTTTCCTCGTGCGCTGCCAGAAGGGCGTGCTCGGTGGTGCGGATTTCCGCGGCCTTGGGGCGTGCCGGATCCCAGGACCAGCGGTTGCGGAACCAGAGGGTGGGCAGGATCCAGAGCGGGGCGGGGTCGGGTCCGCAATTTTTCGCGGTGAAGCGGATGAGAATGTCGTCCGTCGAGACCTTGGCGTAAGCCACCTCGATGTCGAAATAACGGTCCTCGTCGAAGATGCCGGTGTCGCGCAATTCGTATTCCGGATCGAGCGGACCGCGCTTGGAATTCTCCGCAACGAGTTCGTCATAAGGGAAGGCGCGCTGCGGATACCGGTAGAGCGCGCGCAGCCATGAAGCGGTGGGAGCGGCTTCGAGATACCAGTATTCCTCCTTCACGTCCTCGCCGTGGTTGCCCTGCGGTCCGGTCAGGCCGAAGAAACGCTCTTTCAAAATGGGATCGGCGCCGTTCCAGAATGCGGGGGCGAAGCAGAGGCGTTGCTCGCGGTCGCAAAGCCCGAAGATGCCGTCCTCGCCCCAGCGATAGGCGCGGCTGCGGGCGTGCTCGTGCGGGAAATAGGTCCACGCCTCGCCGTCCTTGCTGTAGTCCTCGCGCACCGTGCCCCATTGGCGCGAGGACACGTAGGGCCCCCAGACGCGCCACGGGTCGTGGGGGCGGGGGTTTTCGGCGACGCGTTGGGCTTCGGGGGTCATGGGAAGAGGAGGGATGAGACTTGAGTGGGAAACTTGAGTGAAAGGGCGGCATCGGTCCCGCGGCCGCGGGACCGATGATGATTGGACGTCACGGGCAGGATGCCCGTGCCACTTTTTTTCATGCGCGGTCCTCCGTGAGCCAGCGGGTGATGCGGGCGAGGACGTCGTCGGTGTCGACGTCGTGCCAGAGCAGATGGTGGCTGTCCGGGTAGAAGACGTATTCTTTTTCCGGCGCGGCGAGGCGGTCGAAAAAGGCGCGGCTTTGCTCGGGGCGGATGAAGACGTCGCGTCCGGCCGAGAGCATGAGGGTGGGCACCTCGATCCGCTCCGCAGTATGTTTGGCTTCCTGCATGAGGTCGTGGAAGCGGGTGAGGAATCCAAGGTGAAGCCGCGCGACGCGGTGCGGGATATTCTCGAGTAGGCCATGTAGGCGTCGTCCGAGGTCAGGCGCGGGATCGACGTTTTGCCGTGGACGAAACGGAGCGGCGAAAGTTTGAAGCGCGGGGCCAGACGCTGGAAGCGCCGCGCAGGAGGCCGACCATCCAAGCGGGAACGGGGGCGCGGGTTTCCGTGACCGGCACGCTGAGGCACGAGGCGCTCCGGTCGCAGGGCGCCATGGGCTACCGCATCGACGGCGACGAGGGACCCCATGCTTTCGCCGACCAAATGGAGCGCGCGCCCGTCGAGATGGCCGTCGGTGAAGGACGCGAGGTCGGCCCGCCATTCGCGCGGGTCGAGGAAATGTCCGCGCCGGCGGTGGTCGGGGTCGTTGCCTTGGCCACGCAGATTAAGAGCCCAGACGGTGAAGCCTTCGTCGGACATCCGGCGCCCGAGCGGACCGAAGTCCGCCGCCGCGCCGCTCAAGCCGTGGATGCAGAGGATGTGGGCCCTGGTTTCGGTTTGCGCTTCCCACACCAAGCCCGGAAAACGTTCGCCGTCGTGCCCGTTCCATTCGAAGTGCCGCGCCCCGCGGATCACGTGTTCATAGGTGGGGGCGGCGGACATGCGACGGTGATTTTCCACGCTGCGGCACCGAACGGCAAGAGGCGTATCGCGCTTGCCGGTAGCGCGGGGCGCGCTAACGTCACGGGATGAATCCGGTGAATCTGGAGGAATTCGAGGAAGTGGCGCGGGAAAAATTGGCGCGCGAGGCCTATGACTACTACGCGGGCGGGGCGAACGATGAGGTCACGTTGCGGGCCAATCGCGAGGCTTACGGGACATCGCCGCTGCTATTATCCGGTGCTGCGCGATGTCTCGGCGCGGGACACGTCGGTCGAGGTGCTCGGGGAACGGATGTCTTTTCCGGTCATGGTGGCGCCGACGGCTTTTCAACGCATGGCCTGCGACGAGGGCGAGTGCGCCACGGCACGGGCGGCCGCGCGGGCGGGAACGATCATGGTCATGAGCACGCTGGCGACCACGGCGATCGAGGAAGTGGTCGCGGCGGCGGAGGGCCCGAAATGGTTCCAGCTCTACATCTACAAGGATCGCGGAGCGACGGCCGACCTGGTGCGGCGGGCGGAGGCGGCGGGTTGCCGGGCGTTGGTGCTGACGGTGGACGCGGCAGTCTGGGGGCGGCGCGAGGCGGATGTGCGCAACAATTTCACGCTCCCGGACGGATTGACCGTGGCGAATTTGGCTGGCGCACGCGAAGGAAATTTTCCTGCGGGCATTGGCCCGGTTCGGGTTGGCGGCCTATGTGGCGCAGATGCTCGATGCTTCGTTGTCGTGGCGCGATCTCGCGTGGCTGCGGGAGCAAACCAAGCTGCCGGTTCTGCTCAAAGGCATGGTGCAGGCCGACGATGCCGGGCGGCGGTGGAGCATGGGTGGCGGGGGCGATTGTCTCCAACCACGGCGGGCGGCAACTCGACACTGCACCTGCGACGATCGAGGCGTTGCCGCGGGTGGTGGAGGCGGTCGCGGGAAAAGTGCCGGTGCTTGTCGATGGCGGCGTGCGGCGCGGGACGGATGTGGTCAAGGCGCATGGCGCTGGGTGCGCAAGCGGTGCTGATCGGACGTCCGGTCCTTTGGGGATTGGCCGCAGACGGCGAGGAGGGGGCTTATCGCGTGCTGGAGATGCTCCGAGCGGAATTAGACCTGGCCATGGCTCTGTGCGGGGCGCGGACGGTGAGAGAGATCGATCGGTCGTTGGTAAAGTTGCGCTAAACCATGCGTGCCGTAGTTCAGCGTGTTTCGAAAGCTTCGGTCACTATCGCGGGACGTGTGACGGCGTCGATTGGGAATGGTTTACTCGTGCTGGTCGGGATCGCGGGGGACGACACGGACGAGGACATCACGTGGCTGGCGGGGAAGATTGCGGAGCAGAAACTTTTTGCCGACGAGAGCGGGCGGATGAATTTGTCCGTCACCGAAACCGGCGGCGGGGTGTTGGTGGTGAGCCAGTTCACCTTGCTGGCCAGCACCCGCAAGGGGACCAAGCCTTCGTGGCATCGCGCGGCTCCACCGGAGGTGGCGGTGCCGCTTTACGAGAAATTCGTGGCGGCAGTGGAGGCGGCGGTCGGCTACCCCGTGGCTACCGGAGAATTCGGGGCCATGATGGAGGTCGAGCTGGTCAATGACGGGCCGGTCACGCTGGTGTTGGATTCGCGGCTTCGCGAGTAATTGATACCAACGTTCCTAAGCTTTCAGACTTCTCGTGTGAGAGCCTCTGCGGTCTCGGGGAGCAGGCGCGCCCTCGCGCGTGGCGCCGATGAAAACGGCCGAGGCGGCCGTGCTCCCCGGGACCGGCAGAACGGCCACAAGTTTGTTGCCCAACAGCAGACCATAAGTCCAGGAGTTTGGGGATGTTGGTATGAGTCGGTGATTGCCGGCGCGGGGCCGGTTGCCTACGTTGAAAGGTCCGCCTCGGGGCGGAATTTTTTTATGAACAACACACTCTCTTATTTGCTGGTTTCGCCGGAGGCTCTCCGGCGTGGATGGACGGGATGGATTCTCTCGGGCGCGACGGCGCGCACGGGCGGACTGGAATTGGTCTGGGCCGGGTTGGTTGAGGCTTCCGGTGGACCTTCCGGTTTGCTCGTTTTTCGCGGGGAGGATGCCGTAGCCAAGCTGGCCTCCGCAGTCGGTTCGGCGAATGAGCCCGGTTCTCTGGTCTCCATGCTCGGGGAGGGGATGGTGTCCGCTCCGAAAATTGGCAGCGATGTTATCGGCGAGCTGGCAGAATTGGCCGCGACGCAAGTTGACGCGCTGGCGCAACCGGTCGCCGCGGGAGCACAGCGCTCGTTGGTCCTGATCAAGCCCGACAATTTCCAATTCCCCGGCACGCGTCCGGGTGCAGTGCTCGATGTTTTCGCGCGCACGGGGTTGCCGCTGGTCGCCATGAAAGTGCACCACATGTCGGTCGCCGAGGGCATGGAGTTTTACGGCCCGGTGCTCGATGCGCTCTCGGAGAAGTT
>CAVZLI010000007.1:0-33556 GCA_963776165.1 uncultured Verrucomicrobiae bacterium | reverse complement strand
GTGCCGGTGCTGCCGGCACCGGTGGCGTCGTTGATGACGCCGTCGAGCGTGAGGTTACCGGCCCCGCCGAAAGCCCAGCCGCTAGTGGTCAAGTTGGTATTGCTGCCGGAACTCAGCGCTGTGGAGATCGTCAGGGTTTCGCCAGCCGTGGCCACGCTGATGCCAGACGCGGTGGAACGCGCATCGCGCGTAAAGGTGCAATCGACGGAAACGGAGTTGCCCGTGTATTCAAAAATGCCGTTGTTAGCGCTCGAGCCCAAGATAATGGGCGTGTTAGCGCCCCCTGTGCCGGCGGCACTCGTCTCGCCAAAATTGCCAATACTCGAAGCACGCAGTCTCCCAGCGAAAACGCGCAGGTCTCGAAGCTGTTGTCCGTGCTGGTCAGCTCCAAGTCTGCCACGTCGCGGTTTATGAAGAGCCTGTCAACGGTTATGTTTCCCGAGAGGGTTGTGTTCGTTTGGGAGCGCCAGTCAAAGGTGCCCCCGGCACCGGCGATTGCTAAACTGTAAGTGTTCGTAAACACTGCTGAGCTGGCGGAGATCTGCAAGGTGCGCCCGGCGGCGATGGTCCATGTTTGGTCCGCGTCAAGCGACACTCTTGAATTGATGGTTAGATTCTGCGTGGCGGCGGACATGTCGACGCCGCTTGACCCCAAGGTGAGGGTGTATCCACCACCGATCGTCACCATACCACCGGGGTTGACGATGCGCAGACCGCCGAAGGAAAGATTGGCGCCCGGCGATGGGTTGTTGGCGCCCGTCACGTTGTTACTCCACACGGCGATGTCGCTTGAGGTGGGCACCACGCCACCGACCCAACTGTTCGAGTCGTTGAGATCGGTGGTGTTGTTGGACTTTACGATGTCAGCGGCGTGAGTGTCGGTGGTGCCGATGAGAAGGACCAAGACGGCGGCAATGGTCAGACCAGCGCGCAAATACGTTGGCAGCAGCCAAGGCAGCGCAGCGGACGAATTGCCTTCATGACCGGCCCGCGCGTGTTCTCGTGCTTTTGTGACGCGAAGGTGCCTAGCCGGTGAGCGGGGGGAGTCTGCGTGGGAGTGCAGCGCAATGCTGCGTGATGTAAGTCTGAGTTCTTTGTGCATGGGGGCGATAACTACAGTGCGTTCTTTAAGTCGAGCGCGACCAATTATTCAGAGACTTAATGGCAAATTTTGCGGGACGAGCGCGGGGGTGGGGGATCGGGCCTCGCTGGCGCGAGAATTCGCTCTTAAAATCGCGATGGGTCCGAAGCGAGGCGCAGATGGCCCGCAGGCAAACATGGTGATTCGCCGACGCTCAACGTCTGATACCGACGTCCTTTTGCTCACAGACTTTCGGTTTGGGCAGGGGGCATGGGCGTCTCGCCCGTGCCGTTTGAAAGAAAACGGGCGGGACGCCCGTTCCCCTTGATTTGGCAGACGTCCAAAAGCTTGGGGACGTTGGTATGAAACCAGCCCCCAAAGGGTTCCGGACTTTGATCGTGGGGTGGATCGCGATGTCCCGTCGCGTTTTATACCAACGTCCCTTTGCGATCGGACTTTTGGTCTGGGGTGGAGGGACGGCTGGCCTCTCCGAGCCGTATGGCTCTACGAGCAGGAGGCCAGCCGTCCGCACCCTTTCTTCGCTAAAGGGAGCGGCCCGCTGGGCCAGCGGGCCCTACCGGGGTAATCATGGCTGGAGTCCATAAGCTTCGGGCGTTTGGTATTACTGGTTCGAAATATCGCGCCGGGCTTCCGGCTCGTAGAGCCTACAGCTCGGATAGACGGCGCGATCCACCTCCCATGCGTCCAGAACCTTTTGCTGATTGGTCTGAGCCGTAACGATGCAGTTGAAGGCAAAAAAGTGAAGCGGCGTCCCCGCCGCTTACAGCGGTTTCGGCGCAGCTCTTTGCCCAAGGGTTGCAGCGGTTTGGCAGAAAAGTGGCACGGGCATCTTGCCCGTGATGACCGGACATCATCGGCAGGATGCCGACGCCACGCAGAAACACCGCGTAAAGACTCGGATCAAAAACGCTCTAACCCCGGATGACAGCGGCGGGGACGCCGCTTCTACTCTTCCGAGAGCCATTTGGCGGATGGTATTACGGATTGGCCTGACCGGCAGGCGAGAGCCCGAGGCGGTAAAACTGCTGCCGCTCCATCGCGCCGGCCGGAATCGGGAAAAGGAGATTTCCCAACTGACCCAAGCCGAAGGGGTTGGTGCGCACGCCGGACCATTCGGCCGGATTGGTCGAGGTCTGGACGACATAGTTCAAGTCGCCGCGCAGTTGCTGGAAGGACATGGACAGTCCGCAGGCTTGGGCGGAAAAGCGAGCGGACCGGTCCGGCCCCAGCCCTTAAAAAGCCAGATCATTGGTGTGGCCGGCCGCGCCGAAAATATCGGAGGACGTGCGGAAGGTGTTGTGTGGTCGTCGGGCTCCGCGCTGCTGACGGCGATCATGTGGGCATAGGGCGGCATGCGGTCGGAGACCGCGGCAATACCGCCGCTGACCGGGAGTTGGTCCACGGTGTTCTCCAGCTGCGGTGCAGCGAGGTCGCCGGGTAAACCGACCCGACGACGAAGTTGCCGGTGTAATCGTGCGTGCCGTCGCGCAGGTTTTGCACGATGCGGATTTCCCGGCCGCTTTCGTCGAATTGCAGCACGGCAAAGTTGGCGTTGCCGGGGAGGACATTGACCACGGGGGACGCGAAGTTTTCGCCTTCGCGGGTGATGTCGAGCACCAGCCAGTGGCGCGTGCCGGAGGGAAGCTCGGTCGCTTCGTCGACGGGCACGCCCGGGGCGTGCAGGCGGACCAGCGCGGAGAAGTCGTCATTGCTGGTGGGTATGGCAATGGCCATGCGTTGCTCGGTGCTCGGGCCGGTGAAGGTGCCGGCGTGCACCTTGGCCCGGAGTTCGCCGAAGGCGTAGGTGCCGGCCTCGGGCTGCAACAAGTCGAGGTATTCGCCGAGGATGCCGCGGCGCCCGCCGGTGAAGACCATCCGCGCGTCGAGGCCGTAGACGGTGGTGTCGGCCGTGGAGACAATCTGCACGAGGCCGATGACCCGCTGGGCGGTGAGGACCCAAAGCTGCTGCCCGATCCACGAGGTGGCGCCCTTGCTCCAGTCCGGGGTCGCGAGCGAGCTGGTCCGGCGCGAGAGGCGGTAGCTGGTGGCGAGGGTGGCGAAATTCTTCCGCGTGATGGTCGAGGTATTTTCGTCCTGGCTGAGGTAGCGGTATTTCTTGCCGCGGTAGAGGTCGGTTTCTTCGCCCGGGCTTTCCTTGAATTCCACGAGCACGCTGTCCATCGCTCCTTTGAGCGACGTCCGGTTGGTCACGCTGCCGAGGGCGTAGGCCCCCACGAACGTGGTTTTGCCGCACTGGCGTCCTTGGTAGCCTTCGGCGGTGATGACCTCGAGCCGCTCGGGTCCGCCGCGTTGCACGTCGCGGCCGTTGGCGATCCAGCCCCAGTTGCCGTGGAAGCGGCCGCGCGGACCCTGGATGTTGCCGTCGAAGAAAACGCCGATGTGGTCCGGCGGGGTCAGGAGGAGGCGGTCGGGCTGGTAGAGGATGCAGTTGAGCAGTTCGTTGGAAGTCGCAGTCTCGCGCGGCTGGCCGAAATAGTAATTGTAGCCGTCGTTGTAGAGGTAGGCCTTCCACAAGGAGGAGCCCGCGCCGTGCAGGCCGTTATACATGTGCTTGTAGGGGATGCTGGAGGACTGCTCGGAAAAACGGGAGGGCTCGTTGGCCACAAGCGCGTAGCGCAGGGTGCCGTCGAGGGACTGCTTGGCGGTCGGCGATCCGGTGAGCTTCCACCAGTAAATGAGACAGCGGATACTTTCATCGTGGTAGGTCGGGACTTCGTTGCCGAAGCCGACGTAATTCGTGCCGCCGTCGGCCAGCAGGCATTTCACGATGACATTCTCGACCGCGGCGTAAGCTTGGTCCGCGGCGGCCGTGTCCCCGAGGGCGAGGGCGCCGTGGTAGACGCTCATAGCCAGACGGACATCGCCGTTGAGCCAGACGTTGGCCTGCAGGCCAGTGTCATAGAGGAGGGGGTTCTGGCGGAGGATGTGGTCATTGTTGCGCTGGATGCCGGCCTCGTAGATCGCGAGGCGCTCCGCGGAAAGGTCCTGCGGGCGGTGGTGTTTCAGCAGGGCGAAGGCGTAGGAGCTTTCCCAGCACATGCCGATGTCCCCCAGGCCTTGCCCCTCGGCCCAGTTGCCGAGGTAGTAATCGAGGAGGACCAGGAGCCGGTCGCGGTAGCCGGTGTCGCCCGCGACCGGGCTATCCGGGGCGAGGTAGGCGTAAACGGCGTTGAGGATTTCACTGCCGGCCCGGCCGCCATTTGTTTCCGGCTCGGTCTGGCCGATGCGTACGTTGTCGAAGACTTTTTCATAATTCGGGCTGGCTGGGTTGAGGGGCAGGAGGTCGAAGGGCGAGGTGGCGTGCGTCGCGGTGACCGACAAAACAAGGGCGATCGCTGCGCCGACGGCCAACTGGAGGGCGGGGCGGTGCTTGGAGGATGGAATGGTAGGGACACGCGGCTCGCGTGTCCGTTGGTGGTCGGGCGGAGGAGCGGCACTCCGGCTCGCAGAGCCTACGGCTCGGAGAGGCCGCTCGTCCCTGGCTTCAGAAGCAAAGCCTCTATGACTCGCTTGGTTGGAAGGACATTCTTTCATTCGGGAGGGCTCAAGGATACGAAGCTTCCGTTAGTCGCGGACCCGGTTTACTGGCCAAGATGACCGGACCAAATTTCAAACTAGGAAGAGCAGCAGGTGTGTCAATGGGGCGCGCAATACTCAGAAAAGATGTTTTGCGTTATTTGGCATAAATTGCCGGCCGGCTGTCCTTCAAGGGGTGGTTCCCAATCCCGGAAAGATCACGTTGACGCGGTAGAACATCTGATCCGGACCGCCATCCCAGGGCTGGTTGTAGCGCAGGGTTCCCTCCTGTCCGAGGCCGAAGGGATTGCTGGCGGCGACCTCCCAATCGGTCAGGTTGGTCGAGGCTTGGATCACATAGTTCACGTCTTGCCGCAGTTGGCGGAAGGAGACGTCGATACCCGAGCCGCTGGACGCGATGGAGGCGGCGCGTTCGGGGCCGAGGGCGTAGAAGGCCAGGTCGGAGATGAGGTCCGGAAGCGCGATGTCGGCGCTCGCGGGTGCCGCGGCAGCCAAGAGGCTGCAGATTAGGATCAGCACGGCTCTCGGGTGATACCAGTTCCCCAAAGGATCGGGACGATCGAACAGCATTTTTAAGGCAGGGACACGCGGCTCGCGTGTCCGTGAGAGAAGGGTCGGACGAGCGAGCCGCTCATCCCTGCCTCGGGAGGCAAAGTTCATATAGTTCCAGTTCGCAAAAGGATTTATACGCTGAGACCGTCCCAGTTGGTAGGGTCCGCTGGCCCAGCGGACCGCTGCTTTTCTTTGCTTGGGGTGCGGGCGGCTGGGCCAGCCGCCCCTACCGAAGGTCGTGAAGAGTCCAAAAGCTTGGCGGTTTTGGTATAACTCGTTCGGTTGGGAGTGCATTCCTTCATGCGGGAGGGGGTCAAGAATTCGGGCGGGAGCGGATCATTCCGATCATCAGCAAAAAACAACCCCGCCGCAGCGGGGTTGTGGTAATTCGAATGGAAGGTCGCTGTGTGATCAGGATTTCCGGCGACGACGCAGGACATGCGCACCGAGGCCCATGGCGCTGAGAGCGATCAAGGCGTAGGTAGAAGGTTCGGGAACCAACTGGGCGTTGGAGACGGCCCACGAGTTGCCGTCCACATTCACTCCGGAGTTGTTGGCTCCATGGAAAATACTAACAAGATTGTTGCCTCCAATGCCCGTGAAAAGCTGCGATGCGGTGTTGGAATCGCCGCCGCCGGTGTAGGTGACTTGGTAGAGGTAATCGTAGGTGCCAACGCCGATGGAGTCCAAGGTGAGGGAAACCACCGCGTCGATGGTGTTGCCTGTGGCAAAGCGGATGTCCTGGTTGGCGAAGGGCGACCAGTCGGTCACTGTCGAACCGACTTGGGCACCCGAAGTAAAGGGGTTGCCGTTGTCGTTGGCATAAAATCCCAGATTGCGGCTGCGATCCTGTAGAAGTCATGTGATAGACGAATGCATCGCTTCCAAAATCAAATCCTGTGCGAAAGGCCGGTGTGGTAAGGTTGTTGGCCATGGTTATGTCCGAATAAGTGAAAGTGTAGGTCACCGAGTCGCCGACGCTGGCGAAGGTGTAACCCGCCTGAGCCACCAGCGACGAAAGAAATAGATTCCGTAGTCGTTCGCGGGTGGTGGCAGTTGCGTCATACGAGACTGAGCCACCCAGATTCCTGTTGCCGACAAAGCTTCCGTTTTCCGCTGCGCCTGTCGCTTGGAAATTTCCAAGAGGTTTCGTTTGCGCGTGGCATTCGATAGCCACAAGGGTTAAGGCTAGGGTGAGGATTCGGAGGGCTGTTTTCATGGAGGTGGTTTGGTGATTGGTTGGGTGTGTTGGGGGGACGTTATTTTCGGTTCTGTTGCCACAGTATGATGGCGTTCTGTGGAGTCAATGGGGCTATCCAGTCTTCAGAGAAGATGTTTTGCATAATTTGGCATAAATTGCCGAGGGCCTGCCGGTTCAAGGCGTGGTTCCCAAATCCGGGAAGACCAGGTTGAGTCGGTAGAACATAGCATCCGGCCCTCCGTCCCAGGGCCGGAGATAGCGCAAGGTGCCCTCTTGCCCGAGGCCGAACGGGTTGCTATCCGCGACCTCCCACTCGGTCAGGTTGGTCGAGGCTTGGACCACATAATTCACATCCTGCCGCAGTTGACGGAAGGAGACGTCGATCTCCGAGCCGTTGGACGCGATGGAGGCGGCGCGTTCGGGGCCGAGGGCGTAGAAGGCGAGATCATTGGTGTGTCCGGCGGCTCCGAAAATGTCAGACGAGGTGCGGAAGCTGTTGTTGTGGTCGTCGGGTTCGGCGCTGCTCACCGCAATCATGTGGGCGTAGGGCGGCATCTGGCCGGAAACGGGGGCGACGCCGGCGTTGACCGGGAGTTCGTCGACGGTGTCCGTCCAACTACGGTGCAGCGAGGTCGTCGGGTAGACCGTGCCGACGACAAAGCTGCCGTTGTAGTTGTGGGTGCCGCTGCGCAGGTTCTGCACGATGCGGACCTCGCGTCCGGCTTCGTCAAATTGCAGCACGGCGTAGGCGGCGTTGCCAGGGAGGACATTGATCACCGGGGAGGCGAAGTCGTTGCCGTCGCGGGTGATGTCGATGACCAGCCAGTGGCGGGTTCCGGCGGGGATTTCGGTGGCTTCGTCGACGGGGACGTCGGGCGCATTGAGGCGGACCAGGGCGGAGTAGTCGTCGGTGCTGCCGGGCACGGAAATGGCCATGCGCTCCTCGGTCCGTGGTCCGGTGAAGGTGCTGGCGTGGATCTTGGCCCGCAATTGTCCGAAGGCGAAGGTGTCGGGTTCGGGGTGGAGGAGTTCCAAATATTCGCCGATGATCCCGCGGCGTCCGCCGGTGAAGACAAGGCGGGCATCCAGGCCGTAGACCGTGGCGGGAGCCGGGGTGGTGATTTGCACGAGGCCGATGATGCGTTGGGCGGTCATGACCCAAAGCTGCTGGCCGATCCAATCCGTGGCCCCACCGTTCCAGTCGGGCGTAGCGTTCGAGCTGGTGCGTGTGGACAGGCGGTAACTCGTCGCCAGGGTGGCGAAATTCTTTCGCGTGATGGTCGAAGTGTTTTCGTCCTGGGCCAGATAGCGGTATTTGGTGCCGCGGTAGAGGTCGGTTTCTTCGCCCGGGCTTTCCTTGAATTCCACCAGGATGCTGTCCAGCGCGCCCTTGAGCGGGGTCCTGTTGCTCACGGTGCCGAGGGCGTAGGCGCCGACGAAGGTCGTCTTGCCGCATTGGCGTCCCTCGTAGCCTTGCGCGGTGATGGCGGCGTCCCGTTCCGGTCCGCCGCGTTGCACATCGCGGCCGTTGGCGATCCAGCCCCAAGTGCCATGGAAGCGGCCCCGCGGACCCTGAATGTTGCCATCGAACAGGACCCCGACATGGTCCGGAGGCGTCATCATGATGCGGTTGGGCTGGTAGAGGATGGCGTTGAGTAGCTCGGTGGAGGTCGCCGTCTCTCGCGTGATGCCGTAATGGTAATTGTAGCCGTCGTTGAAGAGGTAGGCCTTCCAGAGGGACGAGCCCGCGGCGTGGAGGCCGTTATACATGTGCTTGTAGGGGATGCTGGAGGACTGCTCGGAGAAGCGCGCCGGCTCGTTGGCCACCAGAGCGTAGCGCAGGGTCTTTTCGACCGCGTCTTTGGCGGAGGTCGACCCGGTGAGTTTCCACCAGCAAATGAAGCAACGGAGGCTTTCGTCATGATAAGTCGGCGCCTCGGTCCAGAATCCGACATAATTGGTGCCGCCGTCGGCGAGCACGCACGGGGTGATCACATTGTCGATGGCGGCGCGGGCTTTTTCCGCGGAGACCGCGTCGCCGAGGGCGAGGGCTCCCCAGTAGACGCCCATGGCCATGCGGATGTCGCCGTTGACCCACACATTGGCTTGCAGGCCGCTGTCATAGAGCAGTCCGTTGCGGCTGAGGATCCAGTCGATGTTCCGACGGATGCCTTCCTCGTAGGTCGCGAGCCTTGCGGCGGAGATTTCTTCCGGACGGTGGTGCTTCATCAGGGCGAAGGCGTAGGACGCCTCCCACGTGAATGCGATTTCCCCCAAGGCGATACCCTCGACCCAGCGGCCGATGTGGTAGTCGAGAAGCACGAAAAGCCGGTCTCGGTAGGCGGTGTCGCCAGCCACGGGGCTGTTCGGCGCCAGGTAGGCATAGACCGCGTTGAGCATCTCCTTGGCGGCCGGGAAGATCGAAGTCTGGGGAGCGGGATCGCCCACGCGAACATTGGCGAAGACCGTTCGGTAATTCGGGCTGGCCGGGTTGAGCGGCAGGAGGTCGAAGGGCGAAGTGGCGTGCGTCGCGCGTGAGCGGCAAAGCAAGAGCGATGGCCGCAACGGCCAACCACGGGAGCAAGGGCGCGGTGCTGGAAGACGGAATGGTAGGGACACGCGGCTCGCGTGTCCGTGAGCGTCCGAGCGGACGAGCGAGCCGCTCGTCCCTACCAAGAGGGGCGAGGTCTGTCGCCGGTTCCGGCGGGTTGTTATTCGGTGGCATCGACGCGGTAGAATCCTGTCTGCCCAAGCGGATCCGGATCGGTGTAGCTCATCGGCCCGGCGATTCCGTCCACGCTGTGGATGGTAGTCCACCCGGACGGAAGATCCAAGGAACGCCGCACGTGGAAGGTCAGGCCTGTGGCCCCCGGCCAGTGCATGGTGAAGCTGTCACCGGAAAGTTCACCGCGGGACGACCATACGGAGGACGGATCGAGGGGATTGGTCCCGAGGAGGAGTTCCGCCCGGTCGTTCTGGCGGTCGCCGTCGCTGTCTGCGGCGAGCGGGTCGGTGCCGTGCTGGAGGATCTCCTCGCCGTCGGACAGGCCGTCGCGGTCGGTGTCGGGCAGAGAGGGCGAGGTGCCGAACTCGTTTCGTTCGGCTTCGTCGCTGATGCCATCCTTGTCTGTATCGGTCCGCCGGATCAGTTTCAGCCGGGAGGCCGGTTGGAGGTCGGTCGCCGCTTCCTGCGAAACGAGGCTCACGCCGCCGGGTTGGGTGTCACCGGGGGTTTGGTTGATAATTTCCAGGTCCCAGCGCGCGTCCTGCGCGACGAGGAAGCTGGCCGCGCCGCCGGAGAGGCGTTCGCGCACGAAGTCGGTGACGTCGACTTGCGCGTCCGACGATGTCGCCCCGGCGGTGACCAGCTGGCCTTGGATCGTGGCGAGTCCGTTTTCGCCATTGTCGACGACGTTATTGGCGATTTTGTTGCCGGCCGGAATGCCCTGCCGGAGGGCGGGCAGGGAGGTCCAGCGCACGGTTTCCTCCGACCACGCATCATCCTTCATGCCGTAAACATGGGCCTGCACCTCCTCGGTGGTGCCGTCGGCGGAGGCGGGGAGCGTGAGGACGGCTTGGAGAATGTCGGGGCCGTGGACGAGTGGGAGTTGGAATTTGAGGGCAGCGACATGGCGGGCCGCCGTGTTGCCCGCGTCGTTGCGGGCGCGCAGGTCCGTGCCGGTGCCGAAGTTGGTCCCGGCATTGCTGCCGTCGGCCAGTAAGGCGTCATCGGAGACATTGATGGTGTCATCCTGAGCCGCGACCGTCTCGATGGTGTAGAGACGCACGCCGTAACCGGGCAGGGCGCGGGCAGGCAGCCGTCCGGCGGTCACGCGGTCCACGGCGATGACGCCTCCGTTGCTGCCGGGGCTCACTTGCTGCAGGGTGGCGAAGGCGCCCTCGGGCAGGTTCCAAGCCGAGCAGTCGATGGACAGCACCTGAGCGTCGGGGCCTTGGTTGGCGGCGTAGACGTAGTAGCGGGTGCCTTCGTCCTGACGGGTGACGATGATGTCGAGGTTCGAGGCGTCTCCGGTGGCGGTGAAGGAGAGCAATTGCCCGCCCGGTGCGGCGGCGCGGTTGAAGAGACGGTAGGCCTCGGCCGCCTGCGTGATGCCGCCGTGATGGTAGGGAGCGTTGTCCCAGTCGGTGTGGTGCATGCCGTTTTTGACCACGCCGGAGGCATTGGAGGCGGAGGCGGTCTGGGTGAATTTGAAGACGAACATTTCGTCGAGCTGGTTGGCGGCAAGTCGCGCGGCGATGGCGCCGAAGCGGGCATACTTGGACGGGGTGTCGAGGGTGTCGTTGGGGCGATCTTCGAAAAACGCGCTGGTGTGGACGTTCCATTCCGAGATGGCCAGCGGCAGGGTTTCCTCGCCGGCCAGCGCCGCGGCGACGGCGGCCTTGTTGGTCGCCACCCTGTCGCCGAACGAGCCGGGATTGCTGTTGTATTGGTGGTAGTTGTAGCGGTCGAAGAGCCGGTAGCCGGGCGGCGTCTGTCCGAGAAAATCGGTGCCGATGTTGTTCAGGGCGAAACCGCCCCAATCGGGTTGGACCCGGGAATCGGCCGTGGTCGGCGCGTAAATGAGAGGGGTGAGGTTTTTGCCGTGCAGGCGGTTGACGTCTGCGATGGCGGAGTCGACGGCATCGCGCACGATTTGCAGGCGCATCAGCCAGTTTTCGGGCAAGAGGCCGTTGGCGTTCGGGTGGTCCGGTTCGTTGAACATCTGGAAGCGATGAACGTCGAGGTGCCGCGCGAGGTAATAAGCCATGGCATAGTAGTGCTTCCACATCTGCCATTTGCCGCCCCAGTCATTGGCATCGTTGATGACGAAGTATCCCTCGCTGGCGGAAATCTGCATGAGCATGGCGACGCCCATGTCGCGCAAGGTGCGGATGGTGTGGTCGGCCTTGTAGCGGGTCAGGGTCGAACCGGAGGTCACATGCCGGTTGACGAAGCTGTCCTCAAAGTGGGCCCAGTCGATGTTCGCGTAGTTGAGCGGGTCGGACTGCAGGGCGGCCTTCTCGGCGAGGAATTGTGCCGACGTGGTCACCCCGTCCTCGCCCTGCAGCGTCGAAATTGCTCGGATTAAGAAACATGCGGGCCGCATTGACCCCCGCATAGCGCCACCAGTCGGGCGTATTGCTGCCTTCCCAGAAGGTGCCCATGTTGTAGCCGAGGATTTGCGGGGTGGCGCCGGTGACCGTCGGTGCCGACCGTGAGGTTCGGCTCCGCTTCGGCGATGGTGAATGTGCCGGTTGCCGCATCCCAAGAAGCGGAGTAGCCGTCGGGGAAAGCGAAAAGAACGGGATTGGTCACGGCAGTGCTCAAGTCGGACTGGAAAGTGATTTTGTTGCCGCCGCCGAGGTTGCGAATGGTCAGCAATTCGCGTCGGACTGTAGGTGCCGAAGGCGAGGGTGCTCCCGGAACCGGATTCCATGGTGATCGTGGACGCGAGCGCTCACGGTCAGCGCCCCCGCGGTCTCGCTGACGTTTTCGCTCATGAGCAGTGCACCGCCATCGAGCGTCAGCGGGGCCGTGTCGGCAATCTGCTCCGAACGGGTCAGTCGGAGGACGCCGTTGGCGGCCACCGTGACGAGCGGACGAATTTCCCGCGGCGGCACCGTTCGTCGCCGCCAGAACCAGTGTGCCGCTGGTGATTGTGGTCGGACCCGAGTAGCTGTTGTCGCCGGTGAGGATTTGCGATCCGCCACCGTTGATCGTCAGGGCCACAGGCGCGGCGGCAGCGGGCACGAGATCGGTCAGCGCAGAGCCGTCGACAAGTCGCCCGCTGAAAACATGCTCGGCGCGCGGTTGGATGGTCAACGTGGCGGTGTCTGTGGCGGACGCCAAGCTGGTGACTGTTCCTTCGCCCGAGAGTCCTTCGATCGCGGCGTCGCGGGCGTTGGCTTGATCGGAAAGATTGAGATAACCTCCGGCTTCCACTTCGATGTCGGGACGCTCTCCGAACGTTCCGAAAACAAAGCCCGAGGGCAGCACGGTGATCACGTTGCTGCCGATGACCAGACCCGAGTTGCCGTTGAACACGCCGGTGCCGGATTCGAAGCGCACGCTGGCGTAGTCGCCCGCGCCGCCGGTGGCATCGCGGACGAAGCGCAGGGTGCCGTTGGTGAAGGTGGTGGCGGGACCGTCGGCCACTGTTTCGAACTTGAGGCTTTCGCTGCCGCTCCCGAGGACCGCGGCGGGGTTGTTGGTGTAGCGCCCGAGGGATATGGTCCGTTCCCCGCCGGCCAAATCGAATCCGCCGAAGAGCCGGAGCCGGTTGTTGGCGCCGCCGGCCGGGCCGCGGTTCACGGCGAAGTCGGCATTGATTGTCGTGGTGACCGCACCGACAAGACCGCTGTTGCCGAAGATGATCCCGCCGTCGATCGTCACGGGACCGGTGCCCAGCGAACCGGCTGTGACCGCACCGGCTGAAGCCGTCGTGCTGGAGGCCGAGACGCGCACTGCTCCGTGCTGACCGAGCGTGAAGCCGCCGCTGAAGGTGTTGTTGGCCTGCAGGTAGACATGCTCGCCGTCGTTTCCGGCCATGCCGTCGATGGTCAGCGCGTGCGGACCCGAGATGACGCCGCCGATATTGAGCAGATTCGGATTGGTCGAGCCATTGGTGCCGAGCAGCCATGTCTGGTCGGCCGAGAGCGCCACTGTGCTGTTGATGGTCAGATTGCGCCACAGGGTCATGGCCCGGAAGTCGATGCCGCCCGCCCCGAGGTTCAACGTGCCCGCGGCCCCGGCGTTGACGGTCAGGTTGGCCCCGAGACTGTTGCTCGCAATGATGCCGAGGAAGTTGACCCCGCTGCCGATGGTGACGGGCGTGCTGTCGGCGGTGTTGGCCGACCCGAAAGCCGCGAGATCGCCGCTGCCCGGGACAACCCCGCCGTCCCAACTGGAAGCCGAATCAAGAGCTTCGGTGTTGTTCGCCTTCGAAATGGTCGCGGCGGTGAGCTGCGAGGCGGGAAGGAGGGTCTGGACGGCAACGAGACAGGCGAGAAGTGGGGGGCGAGAAAGGCTTTTCACAGAATACATTACTCTGTTGCATCCCGGCAGAAGCGCAAATGTGGTCTCGCGAGAACTAATGCAATGGCTGTCAGGGGCTTGGTGTGGATTTTGCCGACCTCCTGCCGCGTAATAACAGGGTGGCTCGGCGTGATCGAGCCGAGCCCGGCCAATTCAACCTTTATCCCATGCTTCCCGCGGAGTCCCTGCAGCTTGAGTCGCCTCCGGGCCGCCGGACGGCTTTTTTTCCCGATCAGCCTTGGCCGGACACCGGCGGCAACCTGATCAACGCCCACGGTGGGGGCGTTCTTTTCCACGAGGGAACTTACTATTGGTTCGGCGAGCACAAAGGCGAGGGCGATACGGCCGAGGTCGGGGTGCATGTTTATTCCTCGACGGATCTCTACAATTGGACCGACCGCGGGATCGCGCTCGCTGTTTCGGACGATGCGGACAGCGAGATCGCGCGCGGTTGCATCATCGAACGACCGAAGGTCGTCTCCTGCCGGACCACGGGTCAATTTGTCATGTGGTTCCACCTCGGGCTGAAGGGGCGGGGGAGGACTTCGGCCCTCAGCGGCGTGGCCGTGTCGCGGGATCCGGCGGGGCCTTACCGATTTATCGGGTCTCATCGTCCCGATGCGCGAACCTGGCCGTGGAATGTGACTGCCGCCCAGAAAGCGGGACTCGAAGAGGCGAGGCAATGGGCGGGGACCGTCTTCACGGGTGGACCGCATCCCGACCGCGCGAAAATCAACTTTCTGGCCCGCGATTTCGACGGCGGGCAAATGGCCAAGGATATGACACTGTTCACCGACGATGATGGCACGATTTATCATGTCTATTCATCCGAGGAGAATTCGACCCTGCATATCTCGAAATTGACCCGTGATGGCCTCTCGCACGAAGGAATGTGGGGCCGTTATTTCGAGCATCTGTGGCACGAGGCGCCCGCGCTCTGCCGGTGTCATGGGAAATACTGGCTGCTGACCTCGCATTGCACCGGATGGAACCCGAATCCGGCGCGCGCCGCGGTGGCGGATTCGATCTGGGGACCATGGCAGGAGCTGGGCAATCCCTGCCGCGGACCCAAACCGCCAGGCCGGTTGGGTCCCGAGTATACGTTCGGCGCGCAGAGTGCCTTTATTCTTCCGGTGCACGGCCGGAAGGATGCCTTCATCGCCATGTTGGACACGTGGCGTCCGGAGGATCACACTCAAGAGCGGCTACGTGTGGCTGCCGATGATCTTCGAGGATGACCGGTTCCACCTCGAGTGGCGCGACTCGTGGGATCTGTCTGTGTTCGATTGAGACGTTTTGCGGAAAAGTAGCACGGGCATCTTGCCCGTGGTCGACGGGACTCATCGGCAAGATGCCGATGCCACAAATCCTGGCGCCGGTCGCATTCACGATAACGTGTTAAGATTTGGGTCGGAAACGCTCGAGACCCCCGGAAACAAATGACTACGGCAGGCGCCCCGCCGTTTTTTTGAAATAAAAGTCGCCAGCTGTATCCGTTCCCGTCAGGCCGAAACGATTGATTCTCAGCGTGTATTTCGCACCGGGCTGCACCGACTTCACCCACAGGTCGAAGACATAGGAAGCGGATTTGTCACCGAATTTTGCCGTTCCACCGCCGTGGCCGGCCCAGTCGCTGGCCACCGGTTGACCGTTTTCGAGGATTTCCACCACCCGCACAAGCAGTTCATCCGCACCCGCGGTGGCATCCGAAGCCACCCGGTAACGTCCGGGGCCGCTCATCTGGTCGGTGATGTCGAAGTCATGATTGTTGCCGGGGTCGGCGCGATAACGCGACTTGGCGAGTTTCACCTCACTTGGGCTCCACCCGCCAACGTTCGCGCCGAGCATGACCTCTTCCCTGAGCTGTTCATGGGGAACATCGGCGCCCGGTGTGTAAAGGATACCGGCGAGGGTCCAACGCCTGAGCTGCGCCGGCAGGCGATCCTTGAAGGCCGCGTAATCTTTTGCCGCCGGAAGCGTCCACGCGTTCTCCGCCACGGCGGCCAGACGCGGAAAGACTTGGAGTTCAAAACGAAAGCGGGTGGGGGTGTATTCGCCCCAGATCTGTCCGCCCAATCCGAGTAATTGGCGTTGAGCTTTTTCGTCCATGCCCTCCGGGACGGGGTTGAAGCTGTAGGCGTTTTCCAGCGGCAGGACGGCGTGGTTGTAATCCAGATAGGTGAATTTGCTGTGGCAGTTGATGAACTCATGACCGCGCTGCGCCGCTTGTAAAAGGACCTCCGGTTTGCCGCGCCAGAATTGCAGGATCACACTCGGCTCGTCGGGGATTTGCTCCACGTCGTCAGCCCAATAGATCATGCGGCGCCCCTTGGATTTCAGGTATCTTGCCATGTGGGTGGAAAATTCCTGCTGCAAAGGTGCCGCGGATTTCAATCCCTTGGCGGCCATCGCGGCTTTGATGCCGGGCGTCTTTTCCCAAGCTTTAAAATCCACTTCATCACCGCCCGTGTGGAGGCAAGGATCGGGAAAAATCGCGATGACTTCATCGAGGATATGTTTCAGCGCGGTGACGACTTCCGGATTGGACACATCGAGGATGGCGCCCGATCCCCATGCGGGGTAGGCGCGTATGGCCGCCTTGGAGTGGCCGGGCATCTCGACCTCGGGAATGACACGGATATGGCGGCGCGCCGCGTAGGCGACGATCTCGCGGGCTTCTTCCTGTGTGTAATAAAAGCGCGGCGTGGCCGCGGGATCCGCCGGGGGAATCACGTCTCCGACGAGTGGCGCCGCCGTGGTAGCGCCGACCGCGGTCAATTTCGGGTAGCGGTTGATCTCCAGCCGCCAGCCTTCGTTGTCGATAAAGTGCCAGTGGAAGACGTTGAGCTTCAGCGCGGCCATCTCATCCAAGTAGCGTTTCAGCGCGGGCACGCCTTGAAAGTTCCGGGCATCATCCACCATGAACGAGCGCCACGCAAAACGCGGCTGGTCCTCGATTTCGACGCAAGGGGCCGTCCAGGCCGCGGATTGGCCAGGCGCCGGCTTCTGGCCGGTGGCGGCTTGGGCGGGCAGCAATTGCAGCAGGGTGCGGGTGGCGTAGTAATGCCCGGCAGCCTGTCCTGCCTCGATGGTGACCAAGGTTGGCTTGATCGATAAACGATAGGACTCCGGTGACGCCGGATGGGCCGCGTCTTTGCTCGATGAGTCTTTGGCGACGAACAGAATGGTGCCGGAGGCCGGCTTCTCCTTCATCGTGCTGACGATGGGCAGGGCGAACCCGGTTGCGGTGCGCAGCGGCTCGGCGAGAAGTTCGGCTTCATTGTGGAGTTCCGCCGGGGCCACGATGGTGGAGTCTGCACTGAGGGTGAATTCCCCGGATTGGCGGGAAACTTTGGCGGGCCAAGGCACCAGACCCAAGGGCGGTTCCGTTTTTAGGTCTGCAGTCGAAGCGGACACGACGAAGGCGAGGCTGGCCAGAGACGCAAAAAGGAGCGGAAAAGTTATCTTACCGAAAGGTTCTCTCGACCAAATCATTTGTCGTCGGTCCTGAACGGCGCGGCGGGCAGACCATCCTTGTTGTAAAGATTGACCGAAGGCGAGGCGGCCCAACCGTAGGCTGCCGCCGCGGGGTCGGGGACCGAGGGAGAAGAGATGACCACGGTGTCATCCTCGATACGCGCGTCCGCCTCGACCCACCGGCCGTCCGCTCCGCGCACGGCGAAGCCGACCAACTTGTCCTCCGGAACTTCCGGCATGCTGTCGGCGCGCCAGGGCGGACGTGCCACAACCAAGCCGCCGCCGGTGTGATCGAATTTGACATGCACCGCGCCGTCTTTGATTTCGTGTGAGCGGTAGACGGGCCCCGACGAAACGACGTCTTCGTCATAGACCTGCTCGCGGGCGACCAGGGCGAGACGTTTGCCGACATGGATCTTGTTGCGCGGATGCGCGTCGCCGGCTTCGCCGATATCCAACGTCACCGCCAAGCCCGTTGCCGGCAAGGTGAGGGCGGCCGCCTGGGCGGCGCGGAGGTCGGCGATGCCGCTGTCGGCGACGACAGCTTTGTCGCGTCCGTAGGCGGGCAGTTGCACGAAAAGGAAAGGCACTCCGGGTTGGGCGAAATCCGCGCGCCAGCTTTCGATCAGGCGCGGAAACAGTTGCCGGTAATCCGCTGCGCGGCTGATGTCGGCTTCGCCTTGATACCAAAGGATGCCACGCAAGCCGTAAGGCGCGAGCGGGGCGATCATGGCGTTGTGCACGATCGTGGGAACCGACGGTCGTTTGGTCCTGGCCGGCAGGGCGATGGGGTCGGGCATGACCGGCTCGGGGCGCTCCGGTTCCGGTCGCGGGGGCGGCTGCTCCCCCGCGGCTTTGGCCTGAGCCGCCGCTTCGGCATGGGCTTTGCGCGCCGCTTTGTAAGCGGGCTCGACATTGTTTTCCCAGTCCTCCATGTCGCGGTAATATTCCTGCTGCCGC
This sequence comes from uncultured Verrucomicrobiae bacterium, assembly GCA_963776165.1. Lineage (GTDB taxonomy): Bacteria > Verrucomicrobiota > Verrucomicrobiia > Chthoniobacterales > JACTMZ01 > JACTMZ01. Next base: position 15,670 of record CAVZLI010000007.1, on the reverse strand, counting down.
TCCGGCGTGTCCTTGACCGCTTCGTGGGCTGCGCGGGCGTTCCGGTATTCGGCAACGATGGATGTCATGGCCGGTTCCTCTTCGAGGCTGGCCAGACTCATCCAGGTTTTGATCGGGGTCCCGCCCCATGCGGCCTGGATGATGCCGACCGGCACAGCTTGGGTGCGGCGAATTTCGCGCGCGAAAAACCAGGCCACGGCGGAGCAACGCCGCGCCGATTCGGGGTCGCTCTTTTGCCAACGGCCTTCGATCGTGTCGAGCGGATCGGCGGCCACGTTCTTTTTCACCACGAAAAAGCGGAGGAGCGGATCGTCGGCCGAGGCTAATTCCTGTTTGGCATTCCCGGAATCCATCGGCGCATCCATGTTCGATTGACCCGAAGCGAGCCACACATCGCCGACCACGACATCTTGCAAGGTGATGGTGTTCGAGCCGGCGACCACGAGATCGCGCGACTCGGCACTTGCCGTGAGTGGCGCAAGTTCGGCTTGCCACACGCCTTTGGCATCGGCCGTGGCTTTGACGGATTGGTCTGCGAATTCGACCGTGACTTCCTCGCCCGGCGCGGCCGTGCCCCAGACGGGCACCGGCTTGTCGCGCTGCAAGACCATGTGGTCGGTGAAGAGCGGGTTCAAGGAGACCTCGGCATCGGCGGCGAAGGTCAGGGAGAGGAGGAGGGAAAGTATGAAGTGTGAAGGATGAAGGATGAAGCGGGGCATAAACTCGGAGTGTTCAGTTTTTAGTGATCAAGCGGTTTGGAAATTCATCCTTCAAACTTCTTACTTCATCCTTTCCTACATCGGTTCCTGGGTGCCGAACTTGCGATCTTTGTCCTCCGGATACGGATTGAATTCCGGTCCCCGCTGGCGCTGGGCCTCGGTCGGCAGGTTGGTGCGGTAACGGTCGGTCTGCAGCCCGATTTTGTCGAAGGGAATGGGCTCGAAACCGGGGATGTTTTTCAGCACTTCTGCATCCTCCGGCAGCGAGTAATCGAATGCGGCGGGATTGGCGAAGCCGGGGTCGTTGGTGATGGTGAGGTTGTCCTTGATGAGGATGATGGCGGGGTTGGTTTTGAATTCGTCGGCGATGTTGAGGCGCGGCGGGGCGGGGTTTTTCGCGACGATGAGGTTGCCGGTGAACTCGGTGCGCCACGGGAGTTCGGGGCGGTTGGTCAGCATGGTGGCGACCTCGGGATGGGCGGACTTCCACGGGTCTTGGTCGGGGTTGAGCTCCTTGACGCGGTTGAAGAGGCGGGAGTTGGTGGCGTAACCGCGGCTGACCCCGCGGTCGTCCATGGCGAAGACTTCGCCCTCGTCCTTCACGAAGATGTTGTGGCGGGTGATGTTGTCCGCTCCCGAGGCGATCCACACGCCGATGCGGGGCCCGGCGAAGATGTTGCCGTAAGCGAGGTTCCCGGAGGCGCCGTCGTCGGGGTTCACCCCGCCGATGGTGTTGTGCATGAAGTTGTGGCGGATGACATTCCCGCGCATCGTCCAGTCGAGCACGGAGTAGAAAACCCCGGTGTCTTTGGTGTCGAAGCCGCAGTAGTAAACCTCGTTGAATTCGTAGAGGTTGTCGTTGCCGGCGTAGAGGAAGGCGTCGCGGGGCGCGTGGTGGATAACATTGTGGGCGCAGCGGATGCCGACGGCGTCGCGCACTTTGGCGGGGTCAGCCGGGTTGTCGAGGATGCCGACGCCGATGCCGGGCGAGTATTGGCGCTTGAGGAGGCCGAAATTGTGCAGGTGGTTGTTGACGACGAAATTGTTCGATTTCGTGATCGTCTTGCGGTCTCCGCCGCTGACATAAACGGCGCCTTCTCCGATGTCGTGGATATCGCAACTCTGGATGCCCGAGTTGGTGCCGTGGAGGACGACACCGCGTCCGGCGATGTCGCGGATGACGCAGCCGGCGACCAGACAGTGGTCCACGTCTTCCAGCACAATGCCGTCGCCGAGGGAATGGCGAATGACGAGGTTCTCGAACTTGAGGTGGCTGGCCTCGTCCGCCTCGATCATCGGACCGTCGAATTGGGTGATCATGATTTCCGCCTCGGGACCGGTCTGGCGCGGCCAGACGAGGAGGCAGGTCGTTGGCAAAGTCGATGGCCCATTCGCCGGGTCGATCGATTTCCTCGGGGAGGTTGATGGCCGCCCAAGGTTCCTCGCCGGAGCCGATGGGCGAACCGTCGGTCGGGCGGTGGTATTTCGAGCCGATGCCGCGGTAGATGCCGGCGGCAAAGGTGATGTTTTTCTCCTCCGCATCAATCTCGGCCACGCGGATGGCGGGATCCTCCCAGCCGACGCGCCACTGGCCTTTGAGCCAGACGTCGGGATTTTTCCGCCAGCGCAGGGGGCGGTCGTCTTGGAATTTGAAGACCCCCGGAGTCTTCTCGTCGCCGATCACGAGCGTCTCTCCCATCGTGATGTAGCCCTCGTCCGGCCAGCGTGACAGCGGGAGACGACCTTCGGCATCGAACAGCTCGAAAATTCCGCCGCGATCGCTGAAGACCGGGGGGAAGGGTCCGGTGTGTTGCACGCCCTGCTGGCGGAGGTCCAGCACGCGGATGTGCTCGCGGGCGGCGGGATCGAGGCGTTCCAAGAGCGCGGGGTCTTCTGCTTTGGCGAAGTCGCTTATACGGAAAATGCGTGCCCCGGAGAGGATGGCTTGGCGCGGTTCGCGCGAACGCCAGATGACCGGCGCGCCTTCCTTCCCGGAGTCCGCCTTCCCGAGTTGCAGCGCGCGGTCCCTCATGAAGGTGCCGGGGAGTAGTTCGACGATGTGGGCTTTCTCCGGTGCGGCCGCCTTGCTCTCGCGCACGGCATCGCGGGCGCGCTCGAGGGTGCGGAAGGCTTGGGCGGGTGAGGAACCGTCGGCGGTGTCATCGCCGGACGGGCCGACGAAAAACAAAATCTCGCCGGCCTGTGCGCAAGACCAAGCTCCGGCCAGCAAAACAAACACCGCGACCAGCAGGCGCAGAGCTCCGGGGATCATTCGGAAATCCTACCGGGCATCCTGTTCGCGGCAACGCGGGCCGGAGAGTTTCAATGCAAGGTTATCGCAATCGCGGCTGCGCCTCAGCTCTCCGATGGCGGGACGGCTGGATCCTTGGTCGACAAGGTCACGATGCGCAGGCTCTCGCCCGGTTGGGAGCGGACCGTGAGAGTGCCGTCTTGGCAATCCACGCTCTCGTTGCCGATCGAGCTCAGTCGCGGGCTGCTGGACAGCGTGTCCGGGATGCGAAGCTGCTTCAATTCAATCGAGACATCCCGCGGTTTGGTGTCCCAATTGTAAAGGCCCACCATGATCTCGCCATCTTCGTGGGTGACTGCGATGGCAGCAGGCAAACCCTCGGGGGTCAGGATCAAGCGTTGTGCAACGGGCCGGCGCGGGCCCTTTTTATTCCAATAACTTTTCACGACATCCGTGGACGCTTTGCTCCATTGATCCGCGAAGTCGGAGGTGATGAAGACGGTGCCCAACAGGCCTTGGGTGGCGGTCAGCAGATGGGATTGCTCGAAGCCGATCTTCGATTTTTCTTCGCGCATGTAGAAAACGTCCGGATCGGCTTGAAACCAGATGCCGTTGACATGCAGGCGGAGCAAGAGTTCCGCCAAGTTGCGCCGGATCTTGGGCATCTCGGGTCCGATGTCACCACCGATCCGGCCGATTTCGACTTGTCCCAACTGGTAGCGAAACAGCCCCCCGGTGCACGCATTGATCAGGACATCCGGTCCGAGGGCCTCCCGGAAAAGCCTCCATTGGTCGCGCAGCGTTTCGTAGGAAGTTTTGTAGGGATCATGCTTGGCCCGGTTGGCGCTCGCGACGTAGGCAAAGTCGATTTTGAAATAGCGCCAACCTTGCGACCGCAAGTCGCGGAGGGTCTGCGCGATGAATTCGCGGGCGCCCGGGTGATCGGGATCGAGGAAGTAGGTTTGGCCATCGGTCATGCCGTTGAAATTTTTCCAATTGCCGAACCGCACACTGAATTCGCCGTCGGCATCGCGCTGTAACCACTCGGGGTGTTCTTTCACGATGGGGTGGCTGGCATGGATGGCGGTCGGGGCGATCCAGATGCCGGGAATGAATCCCTTCTCTTCGATCTCCGCGGCAAGTTTCGGCAATTCCGTGCGCCAAGCGTCGCGGCCGCTCCAATCTCCGGGGCTCACCTGGAAACCGTCATCGATCTGGATGGTGTGGCCTCCCGGCGGGGCCTCGAAACCGGAAAAGCCGGCCAGCGCGCGCCGGATATCGTCCGGTTGGATGTCCTTGGCTTTTTGATACCAGGAGCAGTAGCCGACCAGCGGGTGCGGGGAGAGATCCATCTCCGGTGCGAGTTCGCGGCGCGTGACCGCGGCCCAATGGCGGAGTTCGTCCTGCAGGTCGCCGAAGGACACGAGCATCTTTTCCAACGGTCGCAATGATCCGGGGTCGAGCCGGACCGCATCCAGAAGGACGCCGGCAAAGAAGGACAGTGGTTTCTCCACCGTGCGAAGGCCGATTTGCCCGAAAGCTGTGCCGGGGCCGGTGAACCCGAAGAAAAAACCGGCGCTGTTCCAATCCTCGCCGAGCATGCCGGCATCCATCGATATTCCGGTGTTGGGGCGGTCGTGGATCGGATCCGACAGACGCGGCCAGTGCACGCCGAAGCGGGTCCAACGCTCCTCGCTGATTTCGCGCGGGGGCGGCAATTCCGCGGAGGGCTCCACAATGCCGCCGGCCCGCTTTTCAAATTGTTTGAGGGCCAACAATTTCGTCGCAGGATCAGCCACGAGGCCGTCGAGGTAGTGAAAGCGGGCCACTTCGATCGGTTCGGAGGAGGTGTTCTCGAGCCGGCCGGAAAATTCCTGCCGTCCGGCTCCGTCCCGCCGCACCGTCACGACGGCTTTCGCTTTGGCGAAGGAGGCTTCCAACACGAGCTCCTCGTCGGTGGCGGAGAGCACTTTGTAAGTCGAATATTCCTCGTCCCAGGCCGAGGCGCCCACCGCGCGACTGGCGAGGTAGGGACGGCATTCTTCCAAGGCGCGGCCGTCGGCGGTTTTGATCTCCAGCGCGCCGGAGGAGTCGCTTGTCACGGTCAGAGCCACAGGTGCCATGGCCGCCAAGGGTGTGGTGTCCGCGGAAGCTGTCCATGCAAGCGCCGCCAGCACGACCGAGGAGCAGACCATACGCCAAAGGATTTTCATCCCATCCAAACCATCTTCCGGACGGCGCGAAGACAAACAAAACCCTCGGCGCGGCAGAGAAGTAATGAGGACGCTGACAAACCATTGCGCGGGCGCCCGGTCTCGAGCTCGCTGCCGCTCAACCGATCGCGTTGCGCCGGATCACATCCCGGTAAAACCGCGCGCTCAGCTTGGGAGTCCGCCTTTGCGTCGCGAAGTCCGTGTAACAGATGCCGAAGCGTTTGGTGTAGCCGAAGGCCCATTCGAAATTGTCCATCAGGGTCCACAGGAAATACCCGCGCACCGGAAGGCCCTCGGCCACGGCGCGGTGCAGGTGGATGAGATATTGCTGCAGATACATGACCCGCGCGGTGTCCCAAATTTCGCCGTCCGCATCCGGTTGGTCGGGGTAGGGGCACCCGTTTTCCGTGATGTAGATGTTGGCTGGTTCCCATAAGTTCGGCCGCGAAGCGCGGCACCCAGTAAAGCACCTGCGGCGCGATCGAGAGCCAGTAGATCGGCATGTGCGGGTAAGGCTCGGCGCACGGCACTTCGCTCCAGCCTTGCGGGCTGGTCTCGTCGTGCCGAATGTAGCGTCCGTTGTAAAGATTGAGTCCGAGAAAATCGAGGGGCTCCGCGATGGTGCGCATTTCCTCGTCCGTGAAGACCGGTGCATCAGCGCCCTCGGCGGCGAGGTAAGCGGGGTGGTAAGCGCCTTCCATGATCGGAACCAGATACATGCCGGTGGATGCGCGGAAGGCGTCGCGCGCGGCGGCGATGTGCAACTCCTCGGCGGCGACCGGAACACACGGGGACACATTTTCGGCGAGACCGATGCGCAGAGGCTTCGGTGACACCGCGCGCATCGCTTGCACGGCGAGGCCGTGAGCCAGCAGCGCGTTGTGCCGGGCGCGGTTGAGCGTGGCGCGGTCGGTCTTTTTGCCGGGCGCGAAAAGCTCTGGATCGAAGCCGTAGCCCTTGTCGAGAAAGCACATGAACTCGTTGAACGTGAAAATACCGGCCACGCGATCGCCCAAGCGTTCGGCCATCAGCCGTGCGTAGTCCGCGAACGCGACGGCGCATTCGCGTGACTCCCAGCCGCGGAACCGGTCCTCGAGCACCTGCGGCAAATCCCAATGGAAAAGCGTCATCCACGGTTCGGATGCCCGCGGCCAGCAACTCGTCGACCAGGCGGTCATAGAAATCCAAACCTTTCTCGTTGGGTTGGCCGGTGCCGTCCGGCAACACGCGGGACCATGAGACGGAAAACCGGTAGGCTTTCATGCCGAGTGCTTTCATCAGCGCGACATCCTCGCGGTAGCGATGGTAGTGATCGCAGGCGACCTCGGGTGTGGCACCTTCGGCCGTCGCGCCCGGGCGCTTGCTGAACGTGTCCCAGACCGACGGGCTGCGTCCATCGATCGTGGCGGCTCCCTCGATTTGCGCGGCGGCCGTGGCCACGCCCCACAAAAACCCCTCGGGGAAAACGCAAAATCCGCCCGTGTTGTTGTTCTTCATGGTGCTTCCTCGTAATCCGTCGTGCTGATCAGTCCCCGCTCGTCCTCGAGCGCTACATAGTAGAGGCGCGCCGCGTTTGGCAGCACTGCCCGGACCGAAGTTCCCGCGATTTCCGCGGGGGTGGATTCCCAAACGCGTTCCTCCCACGGACTTTCGGTATTGGCGGTGTAAACCAGATCGGCCTTGGCCAAAGGATGGGGTGACTCGAAGTCCACCACGATCTCATCACCTTCGCGCCGGGTGGCCGTGGCTTTGGCGAAGCCGGGACCGCCGCGCACCACGCTGTCGGCAAAAGCCGCAACCTCGGGCGGATCCCCGGCGGGCGGGCTCCCGTGTTTCATGCCCAAACGCAGGCTCACGGTGCGCAAGGCTGCGGGCATTTGCCGGTGGCTTTTTTGCCAGGCGGGCGGCCAGAAAAACCTGTCGTTGGGTCCGTTGACCCAGAGTGTGGGGACGCCGATATCGGGAATGTAATTTTTCGCGTCCCATTGCGCATACCAAAGCGCGGATTGCTCCGGCGGGCAATTTCTGCCAGGGGGGCCGCGAAGGTGGTTTCCTCGTAATTGCCGCAGCCATAAACCGGCACGGCGAATTTCAGCCGCTCATCGAGTCCGGCCAGCAGGCATGTCAGGTAGCCGCCCCAGGAGATTCCGGTCACCCCGGTGCGCTCCGCATCGACGCTCGGGTTGGGCGAGGAGCAGGGAGTGCGCGAGGATGGCCGCCGTGATGGCCTGGTAAGGCCATTGGTCGCGAAGCGGTTCGCCGAGTTGCGCAAAGGCTTTGACTGCCGCCGGCTGGTCCGCCCGCCGGGTTGCGCGGCCTCGGGTTTTCTGGTTCTCCGGCACGGGCAGGGTGCCGAAATGGTCGATGGCGATGGCGGCGTAGCCGCGCTCGACCCAGAGTTTCACCCACGACTCGAAGGCCGTGCCGCCGCCGCCGTGCAGGAGCACGATGCCGGGAACCTTTTCCCCGGGTTTCGTCTCCGGCATTCCCAGCCAGGCAAAAACGCGGGTTTCCTCCCCGCGATAAGGCGCCCCCGCGAAGAAGAGCGCGCGGATGCGGGGATCCGACGACCGGATTTCCGGCGAGTCGAAAACCTCCGGTGGCGCCGTCAGCGCGGAGATGTCCCAAAGTTTCTCTGCGGGTTGCGCGTGGACGGCCACGGCAGTGAAGAAGACCAATACGATGATGCGAAACATGGGTTTGAGAGGGGTGCGATTTGCGGCAATTATTGCCGGCTTTCGTTATGCGATGCCACGGGTTTCGGTCATGACGAAAAGACAAAGGGGCCGAAGTCGGCGTGACTGGGGGACGCCGGTTGTTCTTGCATATGAAACAAACCGACCTTGGCGCCGATCCAGCCGCCTTGGGATGCGGCAAATACCGCCGGCACCTCCGGTGCAGTGAAACGGAAGGTGCCGTCGGGATCCACGCGCACGGCGAGTTCCGTCTTCATCGTGGGGCAGGGGTGGAGCGATGTGACGCCCTCGGGCGTGCCGAGTATGCAGTCCGAGCCCTCGGCGGTGCGGCGCAAAGCGACGAAATGCGACCGGTCGCCGCCGATGATCGCAAGCCCGGCCAACGATCCCGGCACAGCGCCCGACAGATCAACCGAGGTTCGCACGGCGAACTTCCCCGCCGGAAATTTCTGCCCGAGGAAACGCGCGTAGCGGAAAAGGTTCGAAGCGTCTCCGACTCCCGCGCGTAAGCGGAGAAAGCCCGGACGGTCGGTCAGCGAAGCCCAATCGTCGTCATGGTTGGCCTGCCATTGCCATGGCAGGCCAAGTTGCGTTGCGGTGAAGTCGTCGCTTGTGGCGGGCCTGGTCGCAGGTTGGCCAGCCACTGGTTTGCGGTGCCGCATGACCGGCTGACACTTGCCGTTTTTGACTTCGCCGACGACAGGCCAGCCATCTTCCCAGCGGACGGGTTGTAAATGAGTGACGCGGCCGAATACGCCTTTGTCTTGGAAGTGGATGAACCACCACGATCCGTCGGGCGCGTCAATGAACGCGCCTTGGTGCGGACCGTTGATGTCGGTGTTGCCCTGCTCGAGGACGATTTTTTCCTCGTAGGGTCCGCGGATGTCGCGCGACCGGAAGGCGACCTGCCATCCGTCATGCACCCCGCCGCCGGGACACATGACGTAATACCAACCGTGGAGTTTGTGCACCTTCGGGCCCTCCAGATAGAGATGATGCGGAGTGTGGAAAAGCTCCACGCCTTCACCGGTCAATCGCCGCGCATCGGGCGTCATCGGGCGCAGGTGGATGCGCTCTTTCAGTCCGGATCGCGAGAAGGCATAAGCGTGGACGAGGTAGGCCTGGCCGTCGTCATCCCAAAACGGGCAGGGGTCGATCCAGCCCTTCGCCCGGGCGAGCAGCCATGGCTCGGACCATTGGCCGGCGGGGTCGTCCGCGGTGGTGATATAGACACCTTCGTCGGGCAGGGGAAAAACGACGTAAAACTTCCCGTCATGGAAACGGATGGCCGGGGCGAAGATGCCACAGCCCACGCGCACGTCGCGGTAGCTCGCATCGGGCAGTTGCGGCACGGCGTGGTTAACCAAGCGCCAGTTGACGAGGTCCTTTGAGTGCAGGACGGGGATGCCGGGGGTGCAGTTGAAGCTGGACGAAATCATCCAGAAATCGTCGCCGTGGCGGATGACATCCGGATCGGAATAGTCCGCGTGGATGATGGGGTTCCGGTAAGTGCCGTCCCCGTTGTCCGGCGTCCAGGGATATGGGCAGGGCGTCATGCCGGCGCGCTTCCGCCGAGCCAGAGCCAGGAGGTCACCCCGCGCGGGTAGTATTTGCTGCCGCGTGCTTTCCCGCGGACCATTTGATCGCTCCACGCTTGGTAGGAATTCTCTGGATCCAGCAGCCAGGCGGCATGGGCTTGGTCGGCGCGGCCATCCGGTTTGTGGCCGAAGACTTTCTCCGCGACATGCTGGCAGAGGTAAATCTTGCTGAGCCAGGAGTTGTCATTCGTCGAACTGAGCTTCCAGCCGCCGTCGGGAAATTTGCATCCGCCGCGGTTCAGCACGGTCTGCAGGTGCATGCCCATGATGCGGTGGAATTCGGCGAACTTGCCGTCCTGCGACCAGAGCTTCTCCATGCCCCAGACGAGCGTGAAGACGAAGCCTTCCACGGCGGGGATGAGGCGCGCCTGGTGGCCTTCGCCCAGGAGGGCAGGGATGCAGCCGTCGCGACCGGCGTGCGAAGCGATGGTCGTGGCGCAGAGGTTCGATTGCCGGGCGGCCAGTGCGGCGGCGCGCCCGTCGAGCAAAGCTTCGAGCCCGAGATAGGCGGCCCAGGTTTTCACCGCGAGGTAGAGATTGCTCCTCGCCTGACCAAGCGACGGATCAAGGCTGTCATAAGTGGTGATCTCCGACCCGCCTTGGCAACGCGAAGAGTCCGCGCTCATCACGCCGTCGCGTTGCGCGGGATCGGGGTGGTCGCGGTTGACCAGGCTGCGCAGGCAGGCCAAGAGAATCTTCTTCCGCCGCCGCGCCCAAGCCCGGTCGCCGGTGAGGCGGACGTAGGTCGTGGCGCAGCACACCCAATTGACCAGCTGCTCGTGGGTCATGTGCGAGAAGCAGCCGTGCAGTCCGGCTTTTTCGTAGGACGAATGGCCGGGGCGCGAGAGGCAGTTGCCGATGCCCATGTCGTGGGTGAAGCTCAGGCCGCCCGGGTATTCGCGCCGGTCGCCCGGCAACCGCACGCGGTCGGTGTAGCTGTAGCGGTCCGCGAACCAGTCGAGCTGGTTGCGCACCACCCAAGGGTTGCGCGACAACTCGAAGAACAGGTGATCGACGGTAAGATCGAAGGTGTTGAGCATGCGGTATTCGCCTTCATTGACCGTCCAAAACGGCTGCCCGTCTTCGGTGCGCAGGAATTCGGTCGATCCGTAGTAGCTGCGCACCGCTTGGCAGATTTGGAACTTGCGGGCGGGGGAGAGTCCGGACTGCTTGATCAGCGCATCTGCTTCGAGGGCGAGGCGCTTTTGCGTGTCGAAGTTTCCCAGCGCATAAACGGCGACGCCCTCGATCGACTCGAACAGCGTGGTGTAAAAATAGTGCGTGCGCAGGCCGCTGGTGACGGTGCCGTCGCGGTAAAAGCAGACGGCGAAGCGGAAGGTCTGGCGCCGGCCCGCGGGAACTTCGGCCATGAGTGCGCCGACGCCGCCGAGGCCGAAAGCGAGATTCTCCGGCAGGTCCGGCTCGAGGCATTGGTCGAGGGTGAAGCCGCTGCCCGAGTAGACGCCGGGCGAATCGCTGACGAGGGCGGTGACCGGGCCCTGACCGATGCCGGTGAATTTTCCGCGCGAGACATCATCGAGCCGGCGCGTGTTGTAAAACGGGTTGGATCCCTCGTAGCCGAAGAAGACTTTGCGCGCACGTTTTCCGCGGCGGTTGTCGAGCGTCAGTTCGGCCAAGACCGCCGGCACCAATGCGCGGCGCAGCGCGGCGCGTGAAGCGGACGCCGGATCCGGGACGCGTTTGGGCGCGGAGTAGATGGAAAAGGTCAGGTCCCCCGCGTGCCAAGTGTCACTGCCCAACGAAAACTCCCGACGCACGCGGGTGGATGGAAAAGGGCGCACTTTGCCGGGATTTTGTTCTGTGTCCCGCGCGACATCGTATCGCCTCGCGGCGTCGGCGCTGCTGGCGAAGAAGGGGAGCGCTTCGTAGCTGCGGCCGTCGCGCCGCTCCGCGCCAATGAAGATGTTTTCATCGGGCGGACCGGCGGCCTCCAGACCGAAGCCTCCCTTGGGACCGGGATACCCGAGAGTGAAGGTGGCGAAGGCGCCCACCGGAGAATGGTGCGCGTTGAAGAGTGTCGCGCCTTTGCTCATGGCGCTATGGCCGATGCTCGGGACAACTCACCGCCGGTTGCTGGCGTCGACGTCGGTCTGCGAGTCGAAGCCGCCTTCGGTGCTTTCGTTGCGCAGCTTTTCCATGTCGCGCGGCGGGATTTGCGCGCGGTATTCGTCGGGCTGCGGGCCGATTTTGTCGGTGGGGAATTGCGGGAATTCCGGCAGGTCCTGGAACACCGGGGCGTCTTTTTTCAGCGTGAAATCAAGGTTCTCGGCATCGACGAACATGGCGAGGTCGTTACTGACCACATTGCCTTCGAAACTGAGCCCTTCGAAAGCATCGCCCCCGCCGGCCTCCCATCCGCCGTCCGATTTGCGCAGCGGCGTCTCGCAGGCGACGATGAGGTTGTCTTCGACCACGATGCGGGCCGGGCGCTCGGTGGCGGTTTCGAGGATGCCGGCGATTTGCGGATACTTCTCGCTCCACGGCGGTTGGTCGTGCGGCACGGAATCGAGATCGGCCCGCAGGCGTTTGTCGTTGACCGTGTAGCCGCGCGGGATGCCGCGGGCGTCGATGTGCACGGCGATCGGGCTGCCCACGATGATGTTGTTGACGAATAGCTGATCGTGTCCGCCGCCGATGAACGGGCCGGTGCGTGTTTTGTAGGCGACGTTGTTGATGAAGGTGTCGCCGGCATCGCCGTCATCGACGTAGAACGCGTTGGCGTTCATCGAGTGGTGGACCAGGTTGTAGCGGATGATGTTGCCGCGCGAGGTCCAGCCGGCGTTGGTGTAGAAGCACCCGAGGTCGCTCGAGCCGAGGCCGACGCGGTAGATTTCGTTGTATTCGAAAATGTTGTCGTTGCCGCCGTAGACGATGCCGCTGTTCATGCAGTCGTGGATGCGGTTGTGGGCGATGAGATTGCCGACCGCCTCGGCCCGGGTGGCGAGTCCGCCGTTGATGCCCGGCGCCGGGTAGAAGAGTCCGGTGCGCGCGACGATGTTGTTGATGATGCGGTGTCCGCCGGGCGTGAGGGTGCGGCGGTCGCCGCCGAGATAGGAAATGCCGGAGTAGCCGGTTTCGGCGGTGTCGCACGATTGGATGGTGTGGCCGGTGCCGCCCTTGAGCACGATGCCGTCGCGCGCGACGTTGGTGACCCGGCAACCGGCGATGACCACGCCTTCGCCGCCCTCGACGCGGATGCCGTCGCCGAGACCCGCATCGACTTCAAGATTCTCCAGCGTGATGAACGAAGCGTCTTTCAAATGAATGACGGGCCGCGTGCTGTCGGTCACGAGCAATTCGCCGGCGTCCGCCGGGGGGAGGAGGTAGAGACTTTGGTCGGCGAAGCGCGCGGCCCATTCGCCGGAGGTGCTGATTTCCTCGATGAGGTTGACGGCCTCCCACGGCTCTTCACCGGAGCCCGGGCCGGGGCCGTTGTTGGCGGCGCGGTGGTATTTCGAGCCGATGCCGTTGGGGACGGGCGCGGCGAGGGTGATGGTTTTTTCCTTCGGGTCGAGTGCTCCGACGCGCACCGCCTCGATGATCCAGGGCACGCGCCAGAATCCGCGCAGCCAGAGTCCTTCCTCGACCGCCGCCGACCAATTGCCCGGCTCGTCTCGCGGTAGACGAAGGTTCCGTTCGCGGGCGGTTCGATGCCGTTGTCGAGCACGGTCTTGATGCGGGCGAATCTTCCGGCATCAGGCCAGCGCGAAAGCGGAAGACGCTCCCGGTCCCAGAAGACTTCGAGCAATTCCAGGCCGCGGAAGTGGTCGGAAAGCGGCATCGGTTCGACGCCGAGTTCGGCCAAGGAAACCTGCCGCACGCGGTCGCGCACCTCCTCGCGCAGGCGTTGTCGGACGGCTTCATCCGTGACCGGAGCCAGTTTGTCCAAGGGCACGAGCACGCCCGAGGAGATGCGCGTGCCGCCGCCGGGTTGCCCGCGGTAAACGATGCGCCGCCCGGCGGAACCCGAGTCGGTCCCGGTGAGTTGGAATCCGTGGCGCACGAGGTAGTGCCCCGGGCCGATGAGAATGTGGACCGGACGGTCTTGGATCGCGATGGCCGCATCGCGCGCTTCTTCGAGGGTGGCGAAGGTTTGCCGGGGATCCGTCGCCACCTGCGGGCGCACCGGCGGCCACATGGATCTCGGCGGCTTCAGTGGCTGCGGCGGTTACCGGTTCGGAGAGGGACGGCGTGGGGCGGGCGTCTCGGCGGCGGGGAGGGGTTCCGCCTGTTCGGGGGCGAGCAGCCACCGGCGTGGGCACCTCGACGGCGGCCGGAGTGGAGACAACTTCGGGCGTCGCGGTGGCCACCGGAGCAGCCTTCGCCACCACGGGCGGAGTGGGTGACGGCATTTGGCGGACAAGAAAATAAAGACCTCCGCCGACCACGGCGATGGCGATGAGGGCGGGCAGGAAACTCTTCATTTAGCGTCGTCCAGCACGCGGCCGTTGAGACGCCGACAAATTGCCCGCCTTCCACGTCCTCCATGTGGAGGGGTGGACGGGGATCGGGGGTGCTGGTGTCGAACTGGCAACCGCGGAAGACGATGCCGCGCACATGGCGCAAGAAAAGAGCCCAGCTGGGGATGGGGTGGAAGGCGGGGAATTCGGGGTATTCGTTCTCCTGCTCCGGCACGGGCGTGTCGGAGATTTCCCCGCCGCCCGGGAAGGTGACGCGCACGTTCTCGAACGTGATGTCCTCGACCGGATGATCCGGGATACCGGTGATGATGATGCCGGCTTTGCGGGGGTATTTGCCGTAGAGATGGAAACCTTCCTCCCAAACGCTGGCGCGGACGTTGCGGATCGAGACGCCGCGCAGGATGCCGACCGGGCGCTCCGGTTGGTCGGGGAAATAGCGGCGCAGGCGGCGCCGAGGCGGATGAAGATCGGGCCGGACACGTTGTCCATCACGATGTTTCCACGAGCATGTTCTCGAGGCGGGAGCCGTCGATGCTGATCAACTCGAGGCCGCTGCCATCGGCGTCGCGGATGACGATGTTGCTGAAAATGATGTTCCGGAATCGCCAGCGATTCGGTGCCGAGCTTGAGGGCACCCCTATCGCTGGAAATCCGGCAACCGGTCACGATGATGTCTTCGAGGGGTTCGGCCCGCGTCGATTCGATGCAGATGGCATCGTCGCCCGCGTCGATGTCGCAATCGCTGATGCGCACGCGGCGGCAGGAGTCGACGTCGATGCTGTCATTGTCGCTGTTGATGCGACTGCGGACGGTGAGGCCGTGGATGCGCACGTTTTCGGAACCGAGGAGGTGACTGATCTAACCCGGCGAATTTTGCAGGGTAATGCCCGCGACCTGCACGTCTTCGCAGTCGATGAACCGGACCATGAGGGGCGTCCGTCCTCCTCGAAGCCATAGTCGCCGCCGCGGCCGCCGATGATTCCTTCGCCGGTGATGGGCTGTGCCGATGGTATCCTCGGCATAGATCAGGCAACGGTCGCGCTGCTGCTCGACGGCGTCGGTGAAATCCCCCCGCGACCTCGGGGTAATCGGCGATCTCGCCGCCGCCCTCGAGGACACAGCCGTTTCCGAGGTGAAGCGTGACGCGAGAGCGGAGGGAATTGTCCCGATGCGGCGGAGGCCGGATTCGATGCGAACGGTGCCGCCGCCGCGTGTGGCCACGGTATCGATGGCCTCTTGGATCCGATTGGTCTGCAATTCCACCAGTTCGGGGCTTCGTTCGTGGCAAGGGCGATAGTCATAACCTGTCGTGAAACCCCGCGGAGTGATGAAGGACCCTGTATCTCTAACCGCAAACCAGCGACGGGCGAATCCTGCGTCGATTGAAGGCAACAATATCGTCTTCTTTGCCGATATTGAATCGGGATAAAGTGCCGGGCGCATCTACTGATGTGATCGACGCGCGTTTGCGCGGCCCGTCACTCCCCTCCATGCGATTCTCTTCCTCTCCGCCGTTGCTCGCTTTCCTCTGCGCCTCCCGCGCGATGGCCGGAGTCGGCGGCCCCGACTCAACCGCTGCAGATCGAGCCGCTACCGGCACCGGTTTTCGATGTTCGTGAGGGGTTTGTCTTGCCGCGGGCCACCGCCTGTCGCTGCGGGCGAGGGAAACGGTGCCCCGGGTCGTGGTCCTCCGGCCTTGAAGCCACCGGTCGAGGGAAAAAGGAATGTGCCCGTTCCTCGCGGAGCCGCGG
>CAVZLI010000006.1:0-141880 GCA_963776165.1 uncultured Verrucomicrobiae bacterium | reverse complement strand
CCGTATCGAAGATCGCTTGATAAACCTTCGGCGGGAAGCATGCCGCTGGCTGCTTTCGTCAATTGTTTGAGTTCGTTCATAATGCTGAAAGAAGACGGCGAGAGATGGAGAAGCTGAGGCCTGATGGTAGCTACCAGTCCAGGGGGCCTAAGGCCGATAACAAAACAGGTTAAGACGGAGGTCTTTGTTGTTGTAGGACTTCACGCCAAGAAATGGCTGCTTTTCCTCCATGCTGCTGTGGACATGAATGCGAAATCCGGCTTGTTCGATGAGGCCCAAGCACTCTGCCAGCCGCTGCGGCCGCTGCTCGAAACTGTGATATTCAATGAACATGCGCTGAACATTGGAGAGACGGTCCGCACAGTCCTTTAGAACATCGATTTCCGAACCCTCGATGTCCATTTTGAGAAAATGAACCGGCTCCGAGAGATGGTCCCTCAAACGAACTGTCTTCACGCTGAAAGACTGCGAAGGCGAAGAGGCAGCCAAATCAGCCAGATGTCCACCCACCGCTCCCACCGGCACAAACGTGGTCTGTCCTGTCTCTTCCCACACTGCCGCGCGAACCAAATCCACCTCGGGCAAGCCACGACAGTTGAATTGCAGGGCTTCAAAGCATGCCGGATCTGGTTCGAAGCAGGTGATCCGCGCTGAGGGGTAACGAGATTTAAGGTAGACGGTCACGACACCGACGTTTGCTCCGCAGTCCAAAAAACGTGGTGTCTCATCGGCAGTCTCGAACCGAAAAATCTCGTCACAAATTGCTCCCGGTAAATGCCCACAAAACTGGGACCGTCAACCGCCATCCAAGCCCGTCCAGCCAGTTCGAATCGCGCAGCCTCCAAAGGGGGCGAACTCGAGAGGCGCAAGAGCGTTGCTTCGTCTTTTGATAAGGCCTTCGGCGGCGCCAGAACTCTGTGGCGCGATTCACAGCCTTTCGCAACGCAGCTCTAATCAAATTTTTCATCAGCACAATCAGTGTCCTGGCCTGTTCCCCGCGGAGTGGAGCATTTCGACTTCCAGGTGTAGGCGACCCGTTGAGCGAGCCTGCATCTTAACAGGCAAAACAATGTCATTCTTCCAGATCATAGATCTTCGGAAAGCTACGGGCATCAATAGATGAAACTTCCGCCCGCCTACCTCGCCACTTGTTTGCGTGAGTGGAGGCATCACCAGCGAATAAGCCACAACTTTCTCGCTTTCGCACCGCTCACGCTCGAGGAGCGAAACCCGGCACCGGCCCACCACAGAGCCATCATCGCGGGCGGAAGTAGATGTGTGATCATACGCTTCATTTCTGCAATTTGTGTCTGGGGCGGGTCCTTATCGGCCCGTGCCAACAAAGCGGCCGCTCAGATGTTCTGGATCACTAGGTATTTGCAGACAAGCCGAGACTAGAACTTGTTCACTGGGGCGAAAGTATCTCAGTGACGGCGAAGCGTCCCTTGCCCCGAGAGTGTCACCAGATAAGGCATGACCTCCAAGTGGGCCCCGAAAAGGATCCAATTCGTCTGGCGCCACTAGGCTCGTGGCCCGAGGAGTGTTCGAGGATGCATACGCCTCCGGGTGCAGGCGACTTGTCCGTTGCAGGGGCGCTTCTCCGGGGATCATAGAGGGAGTGGATCAAGGAATTGCTGTAGATAAAAGTCGGCCGCCTCCTTCCACTCCATCTTCACATTATGAAAGTCCCACTGGATCGTGTGTGGGAATTGCGTGGCAGTGCAGGAAATTTCCGTCCCAATCACTTCGATGCCCAGATATTTGCGGAACCACTCTTGTTCTTTGCCACGTCGCGTGCCATGGCAGATACCGAATTTCGGAGAACCCGTTTTTAGCGGTTATCGGCTGAGGAACCGGATATTGTTCTTCTTCGACCCAAGACACAGTCCAACTTGCGATATTGCCGCTCTCCTGGAGTTGCCCGGTATTTTTCGTAGTCAAAACTCCCATCCGATCCCACATACTCGTGTAGAGTGGATGCGGGCTGACTTGGGGGTTGCCAGTTCAATGGTTACGAGTTTGTAGCCAGTGGCAGCAACAAGTTTCCTATGGTTTGTTTAATCATAAGCAGGTCGGACCTTTTTCGCAGGTCCTCTTCAACTCTTGGCGTAGGCACCCCAGCGGTGGCTCACGTGGGCCATGCCCAAAGATCGGCCGAGTCCGGCGACATCCACACTAATACCAGTGCGCCAGTGATACATCTCTTCGCTCCTTTCATCCCACAAGGCAACACCTGCTGTGAGCTGGACGTTGTTCGCCGGAAGGCCGGAAACTGCACACGGTGCCACTCCGCTTTCAGATGTTTCGACGGCGGCAGCACGTAGTGGCGGAAGAAGCTTGGAAAAACAAGTCGCCGGTAGGCAGACGCAATGTCATGTCGATGACGGGTTCGCACTCGATCGGCTGGGCATATTTGTACTCCACGACAAAGCTCACCGTCTCGTTGGCCCTCACTGCTGTCACGCGCTCCCCATCGAAATTGGCAAAATACGCGTCTGTGATCTCCATCGCAAGCGACCCGGCCTCGCTTGAAGCGCCAACTGGGCGGTCCAGAGCCGTAGACAGCGCCGATTGTTCGGCATAGAAGCTGGCTACCCCGTCGTTAGCATTGCCAAAAAACACTTCGCGGCCATGCGACAAGTGCAGCACTTGATCAGTGAAGCGGGCGATATTAGTGCATGCTGTGCGAAACAAGGATAAACGCCGTGCCTTGGCTCCGTAACTTGCCGAGCCTGTTGTGGCACTTCGCCTGAAAGGCATGTCCCCGACGGCCAAGCACCTCATCCAGCAGCAAGCACGTCCGGGCTTCAACGCTGTGGCCACGGCGAAATCCCAGCCGAACCTGTCATGCCCGACGAATAATTCTGCACCGGCGATGTCGATGAACTCCCCGATCTCGGCAAAGTCGATGATCTCGTCGATCTTCCCGTCGATTTCCTTTTTCGAAAGGCCCAGCACCGAACCGTTGATGTAGATGTTTTCCCGTCCCGTCAGGATCGGATTGAACCCCGCCCCCAGCGCAATCAGCGCCCCCACCCGCCCCCGCATCGTGATCCTCCCCGCATCCGGCTTGATCAACCCATTGAGCATCTTCAAAAGCGTCGTCTTCCCCGCCCCATTGTGACCAATCAATCCAAGGCATTCCCCGCGGCGTAGTTCGAAGCTCACGTCCCGCACGGCGTAGAACTCCCCGTCGCGCAAATCCTCATCGCGCGCCGCCGCCGCGGGGGAAAACTCTGAGATGCTGAAATTCTGAGATGCTGAAAGGGATCCATTTTCAGAAGTTCCAAGTTTCAGCTTTTCAGCTTTTCGCGACATTGGATTAAGTTCCGCGCCAATGTCGCAGAGCCCATACCACAGCGACTTCTTCAGCGAGCGGCAGAACTTTTTGCTCACGCCCTCGACGCGCACGAGGACTTCGTTGTCCGAGTGGGTAGCGGGTGGCGAGTGGCTGGTGGCGGGTTCTGAATGCATTCGGTTTTTACACGTTACTCGTTACTCGCAACCCGTTACCGCCGGCTCCGCCGGCCGCTATTCTTCTCCGCAGGAACGACAGACCTTTTCTACGAGCCGATCGCTTAGGTAATAGCCGCCATTCTGCAACTGAATTAGATACGGACGCAGGGATTTGATCAAACCGGCGCTCTTGGCTCTGGCCAAAATGCCCAAGGTGCCGAGGACGGAAAGCCCGTAGATTTGTTCCGCGACACGGCGTCCTTTGCGTTCGTCTATGATCACCAAGTTGCTACGCTGCTGCAGGGCCAGAGCGATGGTGGCCGCTTCGCCGGCATCCAATGCGCTGGCAATCCACTGATCAGGCATCGGCGCGTCGGGCATGACTTGCAGCCAATTTGTTTGCCGCACAAATAAGTCAGCGCCGGGCATTTCGAAACCGGCCTCAACTTCACGGCGCACTGCAGAGGACACACTGATCTTACCGAAAAGCTCCGGAAGCAGGCGCGTGAGCCCAATCGTTTCGAGGGCCACCAAGGGCCCGGTATTTGAAACGACCATGCGGTCAAACTTTCAGTTCACGCTCCAACTCTGTGTCGTCCAAATCGAGGACGGGTATCTCGCGAGCGCTGGCTTCACGCAGGAAGGCCACCTTGCCGATCCCAGCCATGGCTGCGGCTTGGCCGGAACTCAAACGGCCCGTCTTGAAGTAATGCAGCGCAAGCTCCAGTTGCGCCTCCCGCCCCAAATCACGGACAGAGGTCGCCGGCTGAAGAAGCAGCGAGTCAGGTATTTCCACGGCCAATGTCGTCATGTGCTTCACCATTCAACTGCTTGAAACCCTGATCAAGGTAAAACTCATTTCGAGGATTTTTCCTATTGTTAACAGGTTGGTCGCCGCGGCGACCTATCTACGTCCGGTGCACCGGACTCCGGTTCCCGCCACCCGCCACAGCGGCCTCCGGCCGCTACTCACTCGAACCCGGCTCTTCGCGCACAACCGAGCGGGGAACAGAGCGATCAACGACCTGCCAGCCTTCTTCCTTGAGTCGCTCGGTCTCGGCACGCATCTGTTCGAAGGCGCGATGCACATCGTAGCCGCACTCTTTGGCGTGCTCGTCCCGCACCTTGCGGATCTCGTCTAGAATCTCTGATTCCACGAATGCAGAGCCTTTGTTCAAGCCTCCGGAGCCTCTTTGACTCTGGCCGTTGCTTCGCTGCTCTCAGGCTTGGAACGTGCAGCAACTTTAAGTGCCGCTTGCTGCTTGCGGTAATACTCGCCAAGTTTGGCGGCATCGAAATCGAATTGTTGCGCGATGCCGCGCCGGACAGCCCGGATTTTTTCGACTTCTAATTCTACCGTTTTCATTTGCTTTCTGAGACCAGTTCCAAAGGTGTCACAAGTTCGGGTGTTGGCAAGCCAAGCAGTCCATTGATGCGTCGTATGTGGCCGATTTTGTTGGCATTGGCGATGTGCCGGCAGTTCCACGTGAGGAGGTAATCACACCGGTGGAACGACGCGACAGCAAGATGCCTGGCATCGCCGGACAGGTCTTGGGGCATTAGTTTGTGCCGCAGATAGGTTTCGACAATCTCATCGGTCTCCGCGGCCAAATCGAGCATGCGGACCCTCTCAAGCAACCTGATTTTGTCCTCCTTGTTGGAGTGCTCCCCTTGCCTCAATTCATCCACCACGGCAACGCTCGAGACCAACTCGTAGTTGCAACTTTCCTCCCTCCACCACTCGCGCGTCCAGTCTTTCACCACGACCATATCCTGCTCGGTGCGATCTGAGTAGTAGAACGACGGGATCGTCGTCTCGATGTAAACAGTCGGTTTCATGGGAACGGCATTAGTTGGCAGTAGACAGTTGGCAGCCCTCAGGCCGAGGACTTGAGGGAGCGGATGAGGCCTTGGATCATGGCCGAGATTTCGCGGCTTTCGTTGATCCAAGCGGCAGAGACGGCTGATTCAATAAATCCCGCCTTCGTTCCGACAACTGCTTGTGTGCGAATACTCGCCACAAGATCCACGCGCGTAATCAAGAAACTTTGCACGGTCCGGAGTGGAGCTGCGCTCCATTCCCTCGGCGATGTTGGACGGGATGGAAAGTGCCGAACGCGTGATCTGATCCCGAAATCCGTAGTCCGAGCACTTCGCAAGCTTCCGGTAAACGTCTGCACTAAGCGCAACCGCCCTCTTCCAAACTTCCAAATCTTCAAATCCGGCCATCGCTTGTTTTTCTACTTGCTGCCCACTGTCTACTGACGACTGCCTACTGCGGCCGCCCTCGCGGCTCAGCCGCCCATCCGCGCGATCAAATGCGGCATGGCGATGCGGAAGCCGACCAGGCCGAGGAAGATCACGACGAGCGAGCAGGCGAAGACGATGAAGAATGGCCCGAGCATGCTCAACGGCTGAGCGGTGAGCGTCTCGCGCGCGGTAATGATGAGCGGCGACACCGGATTCCACGTCGCCAGCCAACCGGCCAAGCCTTCCGTGCGCGGCGGATACACCACCGGCGTGAGCAGCATCCAAAAGCCCGACACAATCGGAATCACCCGGCTCACGTCGCCGTAGAGACTCGACACCGGCAACAGCGCGAGACCGATGGCAAAGCCCGCCGCCATCAGCGCCGCCATGGCCACCGGGAAGAAGAGCACCGTCTGATCGACCGGCACTTGCCACCAAACCATCACGGCAATGACCAAGAGCCAGCCGGATAAACAAATTGAAGATCACCATGTAGAGACCGCCAACGAGCACGGCTTCGCGCGGAAAGTTGATCTTCACCAGCATGGACTTCGCCGCGCCGAACGATTGCAACGGACTCTGCATCGAATCGACAAACACCTGCCAGAGCAACGTGCCCATCATGGCAAAGGCCGGATAAGCAATCCCGGTCCCCTCAATCCTCGTGATGCCCTGCGACTGCAGAAAGATGAACGTCGCCGAAGCGACGAGCGGCGGCAGAAACGCCCAGACATAGCCCAAAATCGTCTGACGATACTGCGCCTTGAGATCGCGCATGAACAACCGCCAAGCCAGTTCGCGCCCGGCCCAAACATCCGCCGCAATCGCCTTGAGCATCTTCCAAGGATGCTGCAACAGCGGCTCCGGTGAATAAACGCGTTCCTGCAGCGGCTGCGCCGCTGCGCATGTGTTGTCAGTGTGCTCATGAGGAAGTTTTAAGCACGCTACGCGTGCGGTAGCTGGTTAAAGGTGACGAGTGAAAGGTAACGACTGTTCAGCAGGCCAGAGGGGGTCAGACCTTTCCGTTTGCGTATTTTGAAGTCAGCCAGAGCGGCTTCGCCGCTCGTCGCATTCTCAGCGCAGAGGGAGAAATTCGACGCGCCCAGCCAAATCTTCGGTCTCACCGGCTGTGGCGATTAACTCCAGGTCGCGGATACACTGGCCAATCGTCACCTCCAACTGGTGTGCATAGACGACTCCCGCGAAAGTTTTGCCTTGGCGTTGGCGCGAGGCGGCCTCGGATAACATGTCGGAATCCTGCGAGAAGATCACCCGACCCAATGAGGTAGCCCGATCCAAAAGCGGGCCATCATCGAGAGTCCCCGCACCGTCGTCTTGCGCCCTCAATACATCGATACCTTTCTGCCGCAGCGCCAAGGTAA
This sequence comes from uncultured Verrucomicrobiae bacterium, assembly GCA_963776165.1. GTDB lineage: Bacteria > Verrucomicrobiota > Verrucomicrobiia > Chthoniobacterales > JACTMZ01 > JACTMZ01. Next base: position 134,792 of record CAVZLI010000006.1, on the reverse strand, counting down.
CGGCGGCCGGGACATGCACGTCCATATAGAGCCGGAGGCTCAACGCAACAAACCTTTGGCCCGCAATCGGCGGCGAAGGGGCGTGTCGCCGGCGGCATCACTGAGCGCCCGGGCGGACTCAAGACTTGCGGCAATGGCTTCTTCGAACTCGGCGCGGTTATCGTAGAAACAAGACAAAGCCGAGTGGATCTGGCCGAGCGTGAGATCGGGGTGCTGGCGGGCGATTTCCTCGGCACTCCAGCCATGCGCAACGTGGTCGAGGGCTATTTCGACGACCTTTACGCGGGTCTCCGTGATCCACGCCACACCGTGCAGATCAATCGACACATGCTTTGGCAAAGCCGCGGTCGTCATAAGCCTAAAATAGCAAGATTCGCCACCCGACCAAGAGGAAGTTGCCAGAGGGGAGCACGCCACGCGTGCGGTAGCTGGTTAAAGGTGACGAGTGAAAGGTAACGACGGTTCAGCAGGCCAGAGGGGGTCAGACCTTTCCGTTTGCGTATTTTGAGTCGAGGGCGCTTTGGCTCAGCGACTTTTTACCGAGGATGCCACGGGTTGATGACCGTCACCCCGGTGTTGGCAAAGTCTTCCACGTTGCGTGTGACGACTTCCAATCCATGCACCAACGCGGTCGCCGCGATCAAGGAGTCACGAAAGGGGCGCGGACGGCTCGCGTGCAACGACGCACAGGCCTCGGCCACCGCCGGGGTCACTGGCAAAATGCGTCCGGCAAATCCGGGCTTCACCCGGGTCTCATACCAAGTCTCCAAAACCTGCGCCTGCAAGGCATCGCGCTTGGCCGCCAAGGCAAGGCCCAGTTTAAGTTCCATGAGGCAGATCACGCTGATCCCGCAGTCCCGCGGATCGTGCGCCTCCTGCCAATCTCGCACGGACGGGTGACATTTTTCTTTGCGGCGCAACTCCGAGACGACATTCGTATCAAGGAGGTAAGTCATGGCTCAAAAAGAGCGGGCCAGAGTCGCCGCATCGCGCCGGCGCCGAGCACCTAATGAATCAGAGATCCGCGGGCACCGGCTCGTCGTTGAGCTTGGGCAGTTCCCATGCGATGTCAGCGGCCTGCGCATCGCCCAAGAGATCAAGCAAGGTGCCGCGCTTTGACGCCGGCTCGGCCGCGAGCTCCTCGGCGATCAGCTTTCCCACCCAGCCTGAGAGCGACAATCCTTGGTCAACCGACCTGTGCCTCGCTTCCCGACAGAGCGCATCGTCAAGTTTGATCGTTACATTCACGGTTGCACGATTGCACGGTTGCACGGCAATGTCAAATCCTCAAAGTGCTGCTGGAAAATTGAAATCACCGCTTTCAATTACCTAGATAAATTGCCTGCCCACCTATCTCCGCTCCGTAACCAACGCGCGACTGCCAGCGCTTGGGCATGGCCGACGTCACAGACGGGCGAGAATCCTGGATTTCACGTTTTCCCAGGTCAGGTTGTCCCCCGGGTTCGCGACCAGAGCAAGTCCTCTTCGCCTGCAGGAAAGTCGCCGTTCTGCATCACACTCTCCGCCCAATCAACCAATTCGGACAAGTCGATGTCGCCATGCAGGTAATTCCCCAGCTGCCGGGCCACGATATCGCGGGTTGTGACCTGCCGGAGGAGATCAGTTTGTACGACTGGCTGAGAGGTAGCTGCAGCACTCATGGAAATGATGAACAAATGAAACGCGCATCCGCGACAACTACCAGAACTTATGGGGTCTTTAGCCATCTTCTCCGCTCTCAAGCTCGCCTAGGACGGAAAATCCTTCTCGGGCGGCATGATCGCTGAGCGCAATATCTTCGGCTTCCGAGCTGATTATTTCGGACTTTGGGACGCGCAGGGCGCTCAGCTCTTCCGAGGTCATGAAAGTGGCCGAATCTCCCAGCCGGTCCGCCAAATCCGCCGCACGGTTTCTGATTTCTTTTTTCATAAGCAAGCCAGAAACACTTTTCACCTTTGATACCGACGTCCCGAAGCTTTCAGACCTTTATCCATGTTCGGTGGGGACGGCTGCAGCCGTCCGTGTGCCTTCCAAAAATAAGGCAGCCGGTCCGCTGGCCTCCTGCTCGTAGAGCCATACGGCTCGGAGAGGCCAGCGGCCCCTACCGCGGGTCGATGCCGTGAAGTCCAAATGCATGGGGACATTGGTATGACCCGTGACTTTCGTACTTTAGCGCAGCTACTTTTTACCCCTGGCCATAGGGTCTTCACCCCGTCCCGCACATCTCAAAACTGCCTCTCGGGATGGTGCGCGCGGGCCGGGTCGAGGGGATGCCAATAGGTCGCTTGTCTGCAGGTCCGCAACTGCAAGCGGTCGCGGCCGAGCAAGCGCGCGAGCAGGGCCAACGGGGTGACCACGCCGAAATAAACCAGGGTCAGATGCCAGTATAGGTGATGGCCGAGCTGATGATATAGACGAACCCCATCCACAGCTCGGTAAGCCGGCAAGCCCAGCTTGGTGCCGGTGATGCCGGTAAGGAAAGAAAAGGCACCGAAGCACCAGAGGAATTTCGCGAAGCCTTGGCCACCGGAAAAAATTCCCCAGTCGACGAAGTAAAAGAGCGCACCGACCAACCCGAGCGCCGGCGCGATGATCAGCGCCCACTGCCGCATCTCGCGGGGGGAAGGAGTCCAGTTGATCGTCGTCATGACGCCGAGTTTTCGGTGTTGGCTCCCGGCTAACTTGAAGTGTTTTCAGGCACCGACGCTCACAGAGCGCCGCTACAAGTTTTCGTCGAGGTGTAGCGGCGCTCTGTGAGCGTCGGTGCCTTCCCTTTTGCAGGAATCGCACCCCAGTTACTCCCGGCACACGCCCGCTACGGTGCGGGTTCAGGGAGCAAGGGCCATTTGCCTTGGGGCCCTCTCCGGTTCGCCAGGTCTAGGTTCCGCTCCACGCTTCCTAAAACAACGTGTAGATAAACGGTGCAGCCTTGGTGCCCCCGAGGATGATCAGCGCTCCAACCAACAAGAGAACAATGATGATCGGGGCGATGAAGTAGGCTTTGTTCGACAGGATGAAGTCGAACAACTCGGCGATGAAGGAACGGCGTTTGGGCATAAACGCTGAAGCGTAGTGTTCAGTATTCCGGAGAAAGTAGACAGACGAGGCTCAGAACGGAGCAGATTCTCCGGGACCGGTAGGGACGAGCGGCTCGCTCGTCCGCTTTCCTTCCAACGGACACGCGAGCCGCGTGTCCCTACCCTCAGAAGCTTGTCGGATGGTCCAGATCCTTTCCGGGTTTGGCATCAGTCCGCTCTGAACTGCTTGCGATACTCTACCGCGCCGGGCATGGGCGGTTGGGCGGGTTTGCGCAGGAGGCAGTGTTCGACGACGAGGACGTCCATGTCGGTGAACATGAAGCAGCGGTAGGCGTCGGAAGGACTGTGGACGATAGGTTCGCCGCGGACGTTGAAGCTCGTGTTGACCAGCACCGGACATCCGGTGCGCTTTTCGAAGGCTTCGAGGATGGCATGGAAACGCGGTGAGCGGTCTTTGCTCACGGTTTGCACGCGCGCGGAGTAGTCGACGTGGGTGATGGCGGGAAGTTCGCTGCGGAGGGTTTTCAGCTTGGCCAAGCCGGCGAGTTTTTCGTCCGCCGCGGACAACGGACGGCGCTTGTCTTCGCGCACCGGGGCGACCAGCAACATGTAGGGGCTTTCCGCCGTGAGGTCGAAATAATCCGACTGCTGGCCTTCGATCACCGAGGGAGCGAACGGACGGAAGGACTCGCGGAACTTGATGGCGACATTCATGCGTCGCTGCATATCCGGATTGCGAGGGTCGCCGAGCAAGGATCGGTGACCGAGAGCCCGCGGACCAAACTCGGCGCGACCGGCAAAGTGACCGACGATGCGGCCCTGCGCCAACTCGGCGGCAACCTCCGCCGCCATGTCGGCATCGTTGTCGTAAACTTCGTAGACGGCATGGAGAGCGTCCAATTCCTCCCGCACCTGGACAGACGAATACGCCGGACCGAGATAGGAGCCCTTTTGGCTGTCACCGCCTTGCGGCAAGCGCGGCTTGTCCATGTGTTGATACCAACACCAGAGCGCGGCACCAAGCGCTCCACCGGCATCACCGGCGGCGGGTTGGATCCAGAGATTTTCAAACGGCCCTTCGCGCAGGATGCGTCCGTTGCCCACGCAATTGAGCGCCACGCCGCCGGCGAGGCAGAGATTTTCCAGCCGAGTCTGCCGATGCACGTGCTTGGCGATGTTGAGCATGGTTTCCTCCGTGACGACTTGGATGCTGGCTGCCAGGTCCATGTCGCGCTGGGTCGGCTCGCTCTGCGGGTCGCGCGGCGGTCCGCCGAAGAGACGATGGAAACGGTCATTGGTCATGGTGAGGCCCTGACAGTAATTGAAGTAGCCCATGTCGAGGTGGAAGGATCCGTCGTCCTTGAGATCAATCAGATGCTGGCGGATGAGATCGGCAAAACGCGGCGTGCCGTAGGGCGCGAGGCCCATGAGTTTGTATTCGCCGGAATTGACGCGAAACCCGCAGTAATAAGTGAAGGCGCTGTAGAGCAGACCAAGCGAGTGGGGAAAGCGGACCTCACCGCGCAGCTCGATTTTGTTCCCCCGGCCCACACCCCAGCTGGTCGTGGTCCATTCGCCCACCCCGTCGAGCGTGATGATGGCCGCCTCTTCAAACGGGCTTGGAAAAAACGCGCTGGCCGCGTGTGATTCGTGGTGCGTGCAGAAATAGATCGGCCCCCGGTAGTCGCCGCCGATTCCTTTGTCGATTTCCCGCGGTAAATGCAGCTTGGTCTGCAGCCACTGGGGCATGGCGCGGAAAAAAGAGAACAACCCGCGCGGCGCGAAGGCCAGATACGTCTCGAGCAGGCGCTCGAATTTAAGCAGCGGCTTTTCGTAGAAAATGACCGCGTCAAGAGAGGAAGCATTGATGCCCGCTTCTTCGAGGCAAAATCGCACCGCATTCTCCGGAAAGCGCTCATCGTGTTTTTTCCGCGTGAACCGCTCTTCCTGCGCCGCTGCAATAATCTCGCCGTCGCGCACAAGCGTCGCGGCGCTGTCATGATAGAAGGCCGAGATACCGAGGAGATACGTGGGAGCATGGGGCATGGGGCATGGAGCAAAGAGCGGGGAGCGTGGAGCAGGGAGCAAACCGGAGAGCGGAGCCGAAACGCAGTGGAGACAGCGCGAGGCGAAGACGAGGGCAAACCTGAGGCCAGAGTGCGGCCGGTAAAAAAGGATGAAGGGTGAAGGAGGAAGGATGAGGGCAAACTGGAGACCGGAAGTCTGCCAGAGGGCTTAAAACTTGAAACTCCGCACGCGGCGTTGCTATTGCGCCGACGCGCCGCTCGCGGGCACCACGAGTTGCGGGAGCAGCTCGAGCATGGCCTGCTCGGCGACTTCGGCGTCGGGCTCACCGACGAGGGCCAGTTGCATGGAGCGCTGGCCCATATTGCGGCGGCCGGCCATGACGGCCTTCATGCGGTTGGCGGGCGTGGCGCGTTCGACAGTGACCTCCTCGCCGCTCACGCGGTCGTCGTTGACAACATACATGAGGTAGAACTCATCCGCGCCGGCGCGGATTTTGTAGATGTTGTAAGCGATGGTGACGCCATTGGCCTCCGCTTTGCGAAGCTCCGATTTGGAAACGATGTCGCGTCCGATCATGCGCTGGCACTGCTCGGGCAGATGGGGCTGCGCGTAGTGCAAACTCATGCGCTTGGGTTCCCATTCGGTGAAGATGAGATGCCACTGGCGCCCGCCACCGTCACGCCAACTGCGCTGGAACCCGCGGTCGTAGCGGAGCATTTCCTCGACGCGCTCGCCAAGTTCCTCGTCGGCCAAACCGCTCGCCGGATCGGCGGCGGCCACCGTCCAAGCCGGAGCGCGCACCGCGTTTTTGTTTTTCCACCAATACCAGCCTTCGGAGCCCCCGGCCATGAGAGCCATGACCGCGATGGCCGCCACGCAGGCGAAGGCGGGCGGTCTGGCGATACTGCCGAGGCCGGACTGCATGGGGGCGTTGGCCAGCGGTTGCTGCGAGCCCGGGATCTTTTGCATGACCCAGCAGAGCAGCCAAAGCACGCCGATGGTGGCGATGAGGATGGCGAAGCCCGCCGGGTCGTGGAGTTTGTCCAAGGCATCGGTGCCGCCGTTGGCCACGGCGATGGACAAGATGAGCATGCGGATGATGTTGAAGGCATACGCGGCGATCAACCCGGTGACGACCAACGCGATGCGGTAGCCCCAGCGGAGGGCATACAATTCGCCGAGGAAGAGCGCGGCCATGATGCTCGACTGGAAGGAACGGATGCCACTGCAAGCATCGTCCACCCCGAGGACCTCGCTGCCGACATCGATGGTCGTGCCATGGCACATCGCGGCGATACCCAGGAGCGGCAAAATGAAGGCGGCGATTTGGGCGGCGAGCAGACTCAACTCTTGGGTGAGCCAGCGCTCGGGGCCGGTCGGCCAGGGGATGGCCACGAGGGCGAACACGTAAGCGAAGGATAGATGACGCACCCACGGCCAGCCACCGGCGATGGCGGTGAGCGCCACACTGGCGGCGAAAGCGGCGGCACCCAGTCCCCACAAAACCACGCGCCAATCGGGATACGCTCCCGCGATGAGGATACCGAGCGCGGCGGGAACAATGAGAGCAAGGAGGACAAGCCAACTGGCAAAAAGCATCAGACCGCGCGCCGGCTCAGCTGCGGGTCGTGTGGTCCAGCGCTGCCAGAGAATCCATCCAGCCAGCAGCGGAATGAACCAGCCATGCGAGTATTGCTCGTTGGCCTCCCACTCGCCGGTGAGGATGAAAAACAGCCATCCCCAGACCGCGGCCAGTGCGGCGAAAAAGGCGAGCGCGGAAACGCCGGATGAAGCGGCGGCGGAGGAGTGGGATTCAGCGGCGGCGGTCATGACATCGGAAGCGAAGAAGAAATACCGGGATGAAGGGGCGGGCAACCGTTTTCAAGGCACCGCGGTGAAGACACGGTTGGCGTAGGCTTCGATCTCGGCGAGACCCGGGCGCGCTCCTTCCGGGTAAGGCATGATGCAGGCCGCCACCTCGTAGCTGTAGTCGCGCGTTCCGGTGCGGATGAATTGCGCGAGGTTGGAAGTGTTGACGTAGACGTCGTTGTTGAAGGCGATCTCGACCGGTTCGCCGTTGAGATAGGAACCCCAGAGCATGAGGGCGGGACCGGCGGGGCCGCGGAAGGGAAAGACATTGAAGGTCATTTCACGGTCGCCGAGGCGGAAACTTTCGCGGGTCACTTCCCCCTCGATGCGCCATCCGGCGCCGGGCATGCAGCGGTCGGGACGGTGGTAAAGCTGGTTGGCATTGCCGCGGCGCGGCTCCCAGTAGAAATGGTAGCCGATGGCCCGTGTCGGCGTGCCGTCGACCGACTCGCGGATGTAGGTGTATTGGTCGGGTTGCAAGACGCCGAGGATGGAAGCGGGGACGTTCTCGTCGATAACGAAGCCCGCATCCCCGACCGGGGCCAGAAGCGGCGGCGAGGGCGGGGCAGCGAGCGAGGCGCGCCACCAATACCAGCCATTGGCCCCGAGCAAGGCGAGCCCGCCGAAAGCCAGCACCAGCCAACCGGCAGCGACGGATGGACGGAGGCCGCCGAAAGCAGGCTTGGGAGCGGTCGCCGCGTTGTCGGACGGCGCAACCCGCACAAGATTTTGCCAACGCTTGCCGAGGGTCGCGGCCACGCCGACGCCGCCGAGGAGGATGGCCAATACGACGTAGCCCGCGGTGTCATGGAGATTTTCGACCGCTTGATTCCCGCCGCCGATGCCGGCCAAGGCGAGCATGAGGACGCGGACCTGGTTGCCGGCCAGGGCCATGGCAAAAGCAACGAACATCAGGGCGACGCGACCCCAGGCACCCAAGCGCGTGAGTTCGCCCGCGGCCACGCCGACCATCAGCGCGGTTTGCAGGGAGCGCAGTCCGCTGCAGGCTTCCTCCACGCCGACCGTGCAATTGGGCAAGGTGATCGTCGTGCCCGCGGCGGTGGCGGGATATCCGAGAAAATGAAGGATGCCCACGGCCCAACGCGTGACCACCGGCATGAGTGGATAGGCCACCGCACTCTCGACGAACGTCGGCCAGGGCACGCCGACCAGCATGAAGAGGGTGGGAATGAGAAAGATTTTGAAGCGCGCACGGCCGCCGGTCAGCCACGCGACGGCCAGCGTGTTGGCCACGGCCAGAAAGGCGACGGCCCAGAGGTTGGGACGCCAGTGGATGGGAGTCTGGCGGACAATTTCCAGCGGCAGGATGACGAGGAGGGAAAGCGCTATGACGGCCCAGGCCAACGCACGACCCGAGCCGGGCGGAGCGGAGTCCGCTCGCGGTGCACCTTCGAGACGTTTCCACAAAAAATAAAGCGCCAGCGGCGGGACGAACCATCCGTAGTTGTAGTCTTCGGAATTAGTCCATTCGCCGGCGCAAGCCCAGATCATCCAAAGCCAGTAACCGCCGACCAACAGCCAGAGAGGATGGAGGCGGGCAAGCATGGAGCCGGGAGCAGGGAGCGTGGGAGCTAGTGAAAGCGGAGACTGGAGACCTGAGGTCGGAGCTGGACATGCGGCTTACGGCAAACGGCCGAGGAACAGGCCACAGGAAACAGGGGACAGGAGAAGAAATTTCGGAGGGCGAGCGTCCACGCGAGCCGCTGGCCCCCTCAGAACTTTCCGGCAAACGTCTGGATGAAGGGCAACAAATCGCCGAGGAAGCGGTGCCAGCGTTCCATTTGGTCGTAACGCTGGCGTTGGAATTGCGCTTTGTCGTCGTTGCCTTCGGGCAGGCTGGCGCGCAGGCGCTCGAGGTGGTCGTGGCCGCTCTCGATGTGCGGATTGATGCGGGCGGCGACGAAGGCGCCGGCGAGTTTGCGGAGGTTGAGGACGGCGGCGAAGAATTCTTTGCGCTGGCCGGGCATGAAGTGGCGCTCGACCGCGCCGATCTGGCGTAACCAACGCAAACTCTGGTGCGTGCCGCCGCGGCTGGTGCCGAGCCGGGCCATGATCTGGTCCATGCTCAACGGCTCCTCGCTGGAGAAAAGCAGGCCGTAAATCTGCCCGACCGAAGGGGCCAGGGAAAAGGCCGCCGCCGCCCGCTGGAAAATAGCCACGCACTCGCGTTGGAAATCATCCAACACGGGCTCCGGCGCAGGTCGCGACCCGAGATAGTATTTTTCTTTGACCGCCATTTGACGGAACGCTGCCGCCCTTGGTCGAAGCCCGCGGGGCTTCACCGTGGTGGGAACAAAAATCGGGCTGGAATCCGACGGCGCCCGGGAAGACGCCGCGGTGTGCTTAACAAAGCACGAAGTTCACGCAGTTCAATGAAAAACGAACTTGATATGATTAGTTTGTCTCATATGCATGCGGACTCGCGCCATTCTTGGGCTTGAGGTAGGGCGCGACGTCCTCGGCGCGCCGATCGAGGTGCGCGGCGGGTCCGGAGGCCCCGCCCTACCTGACAACTTCGAGTTACTCGGGGGGATTGGGAGAGCGGGCAGCGGGAATCGAACCCGCATAGCCAGCTTGGAAGGCTGGAGTTTTACCACTAAACTATGCCCGCGTAGAAACCCAAGTGATCGTCGGCGAGGGCTTGCTCGTCAAGGCGGTTTTGCGGCACAACTGCGCTCGTATGACTGATCCGCGCTCCGACTTGGACCATCGCGCCCTGTGGGCCTACGTGCTGCCCTTCGGCATTTTCATGGGCGGTCTGGCCCTGATCTCGCTGGTGCAGTCCTTCGCCCCGGCCGAAAACGCCCCGCTCTGGCTCGATGAGCCGAAATATTGGGTCTTCCCCCTGCAAACCGTCCTTTGCGGTGCGGCGCTTGTCTGGTTCTGGAAAACCTACGACTGGGGGGCGAAATGGCACGTGGTCACCGCGGTGGTTGTCGGACTCATTGTCCTCGCCGTCTGGATTTCTCCGCAATGGCTGCTCGGCGCCGAACGCCGCACCGAGGGATTCGATCCGAACCTTTTCGCCGGCTCGGCCGCGCTTTACTGGGGTTCGCTTGGCCTGCGTTTCGTCCGCCTCGTCGTCATTGTCCCGCTGCTCGAGGAAATTTTCTGGCGCGGCTTCCTGATGCGCTACCTCATCAAAGAAGATTTCACCAAGGTTCCGTTCGGCACATTCTCGTGGTTTTCCTTCGGCGTGGTCACGGTCATGTTCGGCCTCGCCCATTTCGGGCCGGATTTCATTCCCGCCCTCCTGACCGGCGCGATCTACAATCTGCTGGCCGTGAAAACCCGCAGCCTCACTTGTTGCGTCATCGCCCACGCCGTGACCAACCTCGGCCTCGGCCTCTACATCATGCAGACCGGCCAGTGGGGGTTCTGGTAGGCCGCCACAGCGGGGGCCACCCACTCAAGTCACTCATCCGGGTCCGAACCCATTCCTTTCCTTGAACGCCGGCATCGCCCAAATCAACACCACGGTCGGCGACTTCGCGGGCAATGCGGACAAAATCCTGCACGCTTACCGCGAACTGGTCAAAGCGGGCGCGGATTTTGTCATAACACCGGAACTGGCCATCTGCGGCTACCCGCCGATGGACCTTGTCTTCCGCTCCGGCTTCATCGCGGCGTCCGAACGGCACGTCAACGCGTTGGCCGTCGACACCGGCAAGGTGCCGCTCATCGTCGGCACGGTCGAACCCAACGCCTCTCCGCACGGACGCCCGTGCCACAACAGCGCGGTCGTGCTGCAGAACGGGCGGCGCGTGGCCACGGCGCACAAATCGCTGCTCCCGACCTATGACGTTTTCGACGAGGGCCGTTACTTCGAACCGGCGGAAGGCGTGGCCACGGTCGAAATTGCCGGACGCCGCGCCGGACTGACCATCTGCGAAGACCTTTGGACGGCCGAATATTTGCCGCGCGACTACTACGGGCGCAGTCCGCTCCACGACCTCGAAAAAGCGGGCATCGACCTGCTGCTCAATCTGAGCGCCTCGCCTTTCGAAGCAGGCAAGCCGGCCAAGCGCCGCGCCATGCTCGGCGGCATCGCGCGGCGGCTCAAAGTTCCCCTCGTTTATGCCAATCTTGTCGGCGGCAATGACCAGCTTGTCTTCGACGGACACTCGCTGGCCTTCGACGCCGACGGTGCGTTGGCCGCGGAGCTGCCGGGTTTCCGCGAGGACATCGCGCTGGTCCGGATCCCGCCCGACGCCCCCTTCCCGCTGGCCGAGCACACCGATGTGGCCGACGTGCACGACGCCCTCGTGCTCGGCTTGCGCGATTACCTCGCCAAATGCGGCTTCCGCCAGGTGGTCATCGGTCTGAGCGGCGGCATCGATTCGGCCGTCACCGCGGCGCTGGCGGTCACGGCCCTCGGCAAGGAAAACGTCCTCGGCGTGACCATGCCCGGGCCGTTTTCCTCGCCGGGCAGCATCGACGATTCGATCGCCCTGGCGCGCAACCTCGGCATCGAATGCCACGCTGTGCCGATCGGCGGCGGGTTCGAAGCCATGGAGAAACAACTGGCCCCGGTTTTCGCCGGCCGCCCGCCCGACATCGCCGAGGAAAACCTGCAGGCCCGGCTGCGCGGCATGACCCTCATGGCGCTTTCCAACAAGTTCAACCGCATGGTCATTTCCACCGGGAACAAAAGCGAACTGGCCGTCGGCTATTGCACGATCTACGGCGACATGGCCGGCGGCATGGCACTCCTATCCGACGTGCCCAAGACGATGGTTTACCAGCTGGCCGGCTACATCAACCGTCACGGCGGGGTCATCCCGCACAACACCATCGAGAAACCACCCAGCGCCGAATTGCGCGCGGACCAAAGGGACCAGGACACACTCCCGCCCTACGACGTGCTCGACGAGGTTCTCCGGCTCTATGTCGAAGAGCAGCTCACCACCGGGGAAATCGCGGCCAAGGGATTCGACCCGGACACGGTCCGCTGGATCGCGCAGAAGGTCGACAGCAACGAATACAAACGCCAGCAAGCCGCGCCCGGCATCAAGGTGACTTCGAAAGCGTTCGGCATCGGACGCCGCGTGCCCATCGCGCAGAAATTTCATGCCTGAGGCGATAAACATTAGCCTGACCACGGCGGCCGCCTTCCTGCTCGGATCGATCCCCACCGGCTACCTCGTGGCCCGGGCCAAGGGCGTGGACATCCGTCAACACGGCAGCGGCAACATCGGGGCGACCAATGTCTTTCGCACGTTGGGCAAGCCTCTCGGTGTTCTCGTTTTCTTCCTCGATGCGCTGAAGGGTTTCGCCGCCGTCTGGCTGGCCGCACGTTTTGGCGGACCGTCCGCTTGGCCGCCCATTCTCGCCGCGATCGCCGCCATTGCGGGTCACAACTACACGCCTTGGCTCGGCTTCAAGGGCGGCAAAGGCATCGCCACGTCGGCCGGTGTGCTCATCGCGCTCATGCCGTGGGCCGTGCTGGCCATTGCCGTGGTTTGGTTCGGCGTCTTTTTCGCCACCCGCTATGTTTCGCTGGCCTCGATCTGCGCCTCGGCCGCGTTGCCCGTGGCGGTGGGCGCCCTGTGGTTCTACGGTTGCAGCGGCAGCGCGCCGCTCCTCGGTTTCTCCGTGCTCATCGCCGCGCTTGCCATCTGGCGCCATCGCTCCAACATCGAACGACTGATGGCCGGCACCGAACACCGCTTCGACCGCAAATCCACCTCCCGATGAACCCGCAAAGCATTTCCGTGATCGGCGCCGGCGGTTGGGGCAGCGCACTGGCCCAATTGCTTTCCGCCCACGGATTGCCCGTCACCGTCTGGGCCCACGAACCGGCGCAGGTCGAGGAAATCAACACGGCGCACACCAACCGCCAATTCCTGCCCGGTGTGACCCTCCATCCGGCGATCACCGCGACAGCCGACATGACCGCCGCCGCCCGTGGCGATCTCCTCGTCGTCGTTCCGCCGTCCCAATTTCTCAAGGGCGTGAGTGAACAACTGGCCGCCGCCGGAGTGAAACCCGGTGTTCCGCTCGTCTGTTGCACCAAAGGCCTCGAACACCACACGGGACGGCTCATGACGCAGGTGCTCGGCGCGTTTTTCCCCGACAACCCCGTGGCCGCACTGTCTGGACCGAACCACGCGGAGGAAGTGGCCCGCGGCACCCCGGCCGCCGCGGTGGTGGCGGCGGACGATCATGCGCTGGCCGATCAATTGCGGAAATTTTTCTGCACGGGGAATTTCCGCGCCTACTCGAGCGACGACGTGGCCGGCGTCGAACTCGGCGGGGCGCTGAAGAATATCTACGCCATCGCCGCGGGCATTTCCGACGGGCTCGGCTTGGGCGACAATGCCAAGTCGGCTCTGGTCACGCGCTCGCTGGCCGAATTGATCCGTCTGGGCACGAGGCTGGGCGGCAAGCAGGAAACTTTTTACGGCTTGAGCGGGTTGGGCGATCTCATCGTCACCTGCTTCAGCGTGCACAGTCGCAACCGCGGACTCGGCGAGCGGTTGGGCCAAGGCGAATCGCTGACCGACATCCAGAAGACGATGGTCATGGTGGCCGAGGGCGTGCCCACGTCACGCAGCGCGCACGAGGAAGCGCACAAGCTCGAAGTCGACACGCCGCTGCTCGACACGGTGCACGCCGTGCTCTTCGAAGGTCTGCAGCCCGCGCGACGGCCTCATGCGTCTGCTGGCCCGCGACCCGAAGCGCGAGAGCGGACCCGAGGCATGATCAACAAGCACGTCAGCAAGGCGCGTCAGGGCTGGCACAAGTGGGCGGGCTCCGACATCAGCCTGGCCGCCCTGCTCTTCTTCCTCGTCCTCTACGGCTTTGTCATATACCCGCTGGCCGGAGAAGACGGCAAGACGGACACCTTGGCGGCGTGGTCTTTTTCCGTGGTGCTTGTCTTGGGCGTGATGGCCACGACCAAGCACAAGGGGGCGCGTCTCGGCATGATCGTGCTGGCCGGTCTGGCTTTCACCTCGCACTGGCTGCATTACTTTATCCGCGAACACGCCGTGCACGTCATCGCCGCCTCGGCCGCGGCGCTGTTTTTCGCCGTCCTTTCGTGGCTCATCATGGGCCGCGTTTTCCGCAGCGGCGGGATCAATATCTACCGCATTTACGGCGCCATCGCGGTGTATCTCCTGCTCGGGATCCTGTGGGGCGAATTCTACATCCTCATCTACCTCTTCGAGCCGGGGTCATTTTACTTCAATCCGGCCACGCAATACGGCGAGCCGCCCATTTCCGAGCTGATCTATTTCAGCTTCACCACCCTGACCACCGTGGGCTTCGGCGACATTGTTCCGGTGCACCCCCTGGCCCGTTCCCTGGCCACCTTCGAGGCGCTGGTCGGGCAACTTTACCCGGCGGTCCTGCTGGCGCGGTTGGTCACCCTTTACCAGAAGTGACCACATTCGCGGTTGCGCCCCGCGGCGGGCGGACATAGCGTGCTGGCATGACACCCTTGCTTGCCTTCACCGCCCCCGGGTGGCCGGAGATCCTGTTCATTCTCCTTATCATCCTGGTTCTCTTCGGGGCCAAACGCCTGCCGGAGCTGGCCAAGGGACTCGGACAAAGCATCAACGAATTCCGCAAGGCCCGCGAGGAACTCGACCGCGAAGTCAAAAAGACGACCGCCTCGCTCGAGGCGAAGGAAGCTCCCGACAAAGAGCCGCACAAACCGGCCTGACCGTTTGTGTTCCCGACGCGCGCCATTCTCGCGGCCGCGTTGGCCTGCCTTCTCCTTCCGCAAGAAGGCTGCGCCGACCCGCCGGAGAAAATCGTTTTCGCTTCGTGGAACGTGCGCAACTACATGCTGCGCGCCATCAAAACCCGGTCCGGCCGCATCGCCACACCGGCCAAGGCACCGGAGTCCGTGGCCGCCGTGGTCGAAACCTTGGCGAACCTCGAACCCGACATTCTCGGCCTCTGCGAGATCGGCACCAAGAGGGATCTCGCCGACCTGCAAAGGCGACTGAAGAAAGCGGGGCTGTCTCTGCCGCACAAAACATGGGTCGACGGCCCCGACCGCGACCGGCACCTCGCCCTGCTCAGCCGCTTTCCTCTCAAGGTCCAGCACGACACGCGCACCGCTTTCCGCTTGGGCGGCGCACCGCAACGGGTCCGGCGCGGTATCCTCGACTGCACCGTGGAGGTGCGGCCGGATTTCCCACTGCGCGTGCTCGGGGTCCACTTGAAGTCGGCCCGCGTGGTGCCGGAATACGACCAGGCCGCCTTCCGCCGCGCCGAATCGCTCCTCCTCCGCGCCCGGGTTGAGGACATCCTCGAGGAGGCGCCCGATGCCCCCTTGCTCGTCTTCGGTGATTTCAACGACACCAAGAATTCGCCGGTGGTCAAAGGCGTGGCCGGTCGCGCCGGCACGCGGAAGTCGCTGACCATCCTGCCCCTTGCCGACCGCCTCGGCGACCAGTGGACCTACCGCTGGGACGAGAGCGACGAATATTCCCGCATCGACTTCATCATGGCCAACAAACCTCTGCGCCGTCTGGTGCGTCGCGGCGGAACGCGCATCCACCGCGACAAGGACTGGTATGAGGCCAGCGACCACCGCCCGCTTGTTGTGACCATCGCCCTGCCCGACGCTCCGCGACCGTGAGAATCCCCGCCTTACTCCTTCTTCTGCTGTCCTCCGCCGTGGTGCACGCCTCCGATGCGGATACCGCGTGGGCCGTGGTGGAACAACTCCGGCAGGGTCCGGGCAAACCCGCAGCCGATGCGCCGGAAGAAGTGGTCAAGAGCATGCGGGCGCACTTGGCCGCCCAAGAGCGGGTGCTCGCGGAATTCATCACCCGCCATCCGGACGACCCTCGGCGTTACGAGGCGGAACTCGAATACGCCGGCGTGCTGGCCACCCTCGGCGCCTCGCTGACCGACCGCTCGCGTGTGGAGAAATCCCTGCAACGCCTGGCCGCGCTCGAGCGTTCGAAGTCGGCGCCGTCGGACGTCCGCGCCGATGCCGCCTTCCAGCGCATCACCACGACCATGCAAACGATCAGTCTCGCCGCGGCCGAGCGCCCGGGCGAAACGGCCCGGGCGCGGAATACCATCCTCGAATCGGCGCAAAACTTCGCCGCGACGTATCCGGAAGACCGCCGCGCCGCCCGCCTCTTGGCCGAGGCAGCCACTCTGCTCGACGACCAACCCGTGCGCAAAGAGCGGACGCTCGAACAGGCCCGCGGTCTGGCCCGCGACGAGGCGACCAAGCAACGCATCAATGATGACCTCACGCGACTCGGTTTACTTGGGGAGACGATGGACCTGTCCTTCGACACCCTGCGCGACGGCCGATGGTCGCTCGCCGACCAACGCGGACGTGTCACCATCCTTGTTTTCTGGGCCGGATGGTCACCGCCCTCGGTAGCGTGGCTGGCCGAGTTCGGGCGGTTCGCCCGTGATTTGACCGGCGGCAGCGTGGCCATCGCCACGGTGAGCCTCGACAAGAAAAAGGGGAATGCCGGCGAGACGCTGGCCAAGCTCGGGATCTCCGGCTGGCCGACTGCGTGCTCGGGTGCGGGTTGGGAGGATCCGCTCGTCCGCCGCCTCGGGATCAATGCTCTCCCCACCGTGTTTGTCTTCGACAAAGAGGGCCGGTTGCGCACCCTCAATGCGCGGCAAGGTTACGAGTCTTTGGTCCGGCAACTGGTTGCGGAGAAACGGTAGAGTTGCGGACGGCTGGGGCCAGCCGTCCCTGCCGGGTCAAAGTCACGCGCTGACTTCCCAGAACCGCCGCGCGGCGTTCGGCCAACTTCGATCTTCGACACGTTTTCTCGCCGCGGCGCCCATGGTGCGGCGGGCACCCTCATCCACGCAGAGCCGGCGGGTCGCTTCGCAGAGCGCCGCGAGATCGCCGCCGCGCGTGATGAAGCCATCCTCGCCATCCGTGACCAGTTCGCGCGGCCCGCCCTGGTCGGAAACCACGCAGGGCAAACCGGCGGCCTGCGCCTCCAGGATGACATTGCCGAAGGTGTCGGTCGTGCTGGGAAAAACGAACACAT
Source organism: uncultured Verrucomicrobiae bacterium (assembly GCA_963776165.1). Lineage (GTDB taxonomy): Bacteria > Verrucomicrobiota > Verrucomicrobiia > Chthoniobacterales > JACTMZ01 > JACTMZ01. The sequence continues at coordinate 117,841 of CAVZLI010000006.1, read as the reverse complement.
CGGCCGAGGCGTAGGCCGCGGCCAGCTCTTCCCCGCTGAGGTAGCCGGTGAAGATCGCCTCGGGGAAGGATTTTTCGAATTCCGCGGAGTAAGGGCCATGACCAATGACCAGTCCGCGCACCGGCAGGCCCTCGGCTTGGAGTTTGCGGACCACGGACGCAAAGAGATCGAGTTTCTTTTCCTTCGATACCCGGCCGGCATAAAGCAGCCCGATTTCGCCATCCTGCAACCCACGGCTCTTCCAGAAACTTTCGTCGCGGCGCGAGGGATTGAACAACCCGGTGTCCAAGCCGCGCGGCAAAATATGGATGCGGTCCGCCTTGATCCCGCGCGCCTCCAGCGCTTTGCGGTAGTCGCCCGAATTGACATAGACGATGTCCATCTGCTCGTAGAACCATTGCATGTAATTCCAGGTGAGGGTTTCCATCCACGAATCGTCGGTCAGGATGCGCACGTATTGCGGGAAATCGGTGTGGTAGATGCCGCTCGTCTTGAGGCCCAGAATCTTCGCCGCGAGGAGCGCGCAGAGCCCGATGGGGCCCGGTGTGCTGATGATCACTTCGGTGAAGCCCTCGCGCTGCACGTAATCGACGATTTCCAGCACGGGGGGGAAGCTGAGCTTCTGTAACTCGTATTCCGGCAATTCGAATTCGCCGACCGGTTGGAAATTCTTGATCGGAATATCGCTCGGCGCCACCTCGCCGCGCGAGGTGGCCACGGTCAGGTCGAAGCCCTCGGCGCGCGCCGCGGCGGTCATTTTGCGGATGGTGGTGGAGACGCCGTTGACGTCCTCCAGCGTGTCGGTGAACCAGATGCGTCTTGTGGTTGCGCAGGCTGTCGGGGATTTCGCCGCAGGTGCTTTGGCAGAGCGGACGCAATTCGGCGCGCCCCGGCGTGCGGAAGGCGTAGAAGTAGGGGGCGAGCCCGAGGGCCAGCGGCACGAGCGAACCGACGAATTGCAGGCTCTCGATGAGACGCCCGGCCTGCAGCTGGGCGATGAATTGCGAGAAGAAGCGGAAGGCGAGCTGGTTGACCAGCAGGTTGGCCGTGAGGAAGGCGCGGCGCTCGGGCTCGGTCACTCCCCCGGTCGCTTTTTCGATAGCCGAGCGCATGCCCGGCTTGCCCACCGCATCGGCCAATTCTTTCCAGAGCGAGGCGTTGCCGGGCAGGGCCACTTCCCAGATTTTTCCGGTGGCGATGCCTTGGGCCAAGAAGCCGAGCTTTTCCGCGAGGGTGAAGCGCGTCGGGTCCTTGCCCTCCATGAAACGGCCGGCCATTTTCTCGAGCAGGGCGGCGGCGGGTTTTTGCGCGTTCTGCGAGAGGCGCTGGCCGGCGAATTCGAAGATGACGCTGTAAAGGCTGTGGGCCATGACGAGAGGCCCGCCCCCCTCGCCGCCGGGACGGCAAATCCCCTCGCGCACCGCGGCCAGAAATTCCGCCGGCGATCCGCCTTGGGCCTCGGTCCAAGCGCGACCTTGGTAAATCCCGCCTTTGTCGTCCGAGCCGCCGGTGAACACCTTGCGCCACGGTTCGTCCCACAACGGCGCGACATTGCGCTCCGCAGCAAAGCGCTCGATGTCGGCCGGGGTCAGTCGCGTCAGGGCGAACTCGGCAACCTGACCGAGCAAGGGCGCGCGCAGGCCGTTGACCGTTTCGAAATGGCGGAAGAGCAAAACGAGCCGCTCCCAGTGGTCCACGGAGAGTCGCTCGTCGACCGGCCAGAACGGATGGGCCACGGCGTGGGCGATACCTTGCTCTTTCAACCAGCGGGCCAGCTCGTAGATGTCGCGCCGCAGATTCTGGATCTCGCCGTGCTGTGCCTCGGTGATGCCCCAGGCAAGAAGATGCACTTTGACGTCATCCTCGGGAAAAAAAGCGGTGATTTCCTCGCTGAGAAACACACCGGGACGGCCGGCAATCTCGAGGCAACCGTCGATCGTGTCATGGTCGGTGAAGGTGACATAATCGAAACCCTTCTCCCGCAGCGCCTCATACAATTCGCCCGGCTCCGAGCAGCTGGCCGGAAAGTCGACTTTGCGCAGCAGCCAGTCGGTGGCCCGCGCACTGTGGCGGGTATGGAGGTGCAGGTCGGCGCGGGCCATGAGAGCACGAGCCTAGCCGGACCCGGCGCTCATTTCACTCCCCGTTTGCGGGGGCCGCGGCGCGCAACGGGAGCACCAGGGCGTATTCGCCGGCGGAAAGGAGGGCCGGGTCGATAATTCCGGCCGCGGCACGGGCTCGCTCCATGTCGCCGCCCCCGGCCAAGACCGCGGCGATGACCGCCAGTTGGCCCGGCGGGAGGCGGTCGGCGAAGACGGTGATGTCGTCGAAAATAGCGAAGGCTTCGGCGGGCCGGTTGTTTTCCAACAAATTCAAAGCGTGGGTGATGCGGAACGTGGCATTGGACGGCTCGGCCGCGCAGGCCGCAGCGGTCTCCTCGAGGGGGACTTCGTCGTCTCCGGTCAGCGCGAGATAGCGCACGTAATCCTGCACCGCCGGACTCTGCGGCGAGGCGGTGCGGGCGCGCTCGAGCGAGGCGGCCAGCAGGGAGGTGCGCCCGCGGCGGCTGAGGCGGTCGCGGGCCACGCGGAAGACATAATCGGCCACCGCGGGGTCGCCGCAGAGTTCGGCAAGTTTCTCATCAACCACATTGGAAGCGCCGAGCGCGTCGCCGGTCGGGAGGATAAAGTCGAGGCGACGGCTTTTGGCCGCGGCATCCATCGCTTCACGCAGGGCGGCAGCCCCGCCTTGCGGGCCCCGTCCGCGCGCGTATTCGGCGCGGGCTTTAACCGCCATGCGGACATCGGCATCGACATTGCCGCCGGCCTCGATCGCCGCGAGCACGGCGTCAAGATTCTCCATGGCGAAGAGAGCCTCGGTGCGCGCCCCGAAAGCGGCGGTCGATTCACCGGCCTCCTGCGCGGTGATGAGGGTCAGCGCCTCCTTGGGCAGGCCGGCCCCGGTCAGCCAAAGGGCGTAGGCCGCCCGACGATCGAGGGGCGCGGCATCGAAAATCGGACGCAGCTGTTCGTGGATCTGCTGCGGCGTTTTTTGTCCGGACCGCACGAGGACGATCGCGGCGGGGAGCAGCGCGGGATTGTCCGCCTCGACTTTCTCCACGGCGGCGGCGGCCCAGCGTTGACGGTCGGCCGGGGTGGTCCCGGCTGCGTTGAGCGCGAAGGCCAGGGCCTCGTGGCGCAAGGGCGTCTCGAGCAAGCCGTCGATCACTTCCACCACCTCGGCCTTCCCGGCCAAGGCGGCGGCGGTCGGTGACTTGCCCGGACCGAACTCGGGACGGTAGCGCTGGACAAGGAGACGGGCCAGGTCGAGCTGCAGAGCGGGGTCGTCGGACATCGCGGCGGTGTTCCGCACTTCGGCGATCGCAAGATCGATGTTGCCCTGACGCAATTGGCGCGCGGTGCGCAGGGCGCCAGCCTCGGTGGTTTTTCCGGATTCCTCCAGCGCGCCCACCGCCTCGGCGAATTGCTCATCGTTGCCGTAACGCGTGGCGACCTCGGCCCGGGCCTGCAGGTCTTCCGGGGTCAGGTCGGCCTTGGCGGAAAGCTTCTCGTAGTGGTCCAGCGCGCTGGCCCGGCCCATGGCGGCTTCGATCGTGCCGAGAACCCGCAACACATCGGGGTCGTCGCCGCGCAACTCCTTGGCGGAACTGATTTGCAGCCAGGCCATCCGGTAGTTGGCCTTCTCGAAATTGTCCTTCGCCTTGGCCGCGAGGTCGCGCGCGCGCCATCCAGTGAACACGTGGTAGCCAGCCGCGCCGACCAAACCAAGGACGACCAGAGCGATGGCGAGAATGGCGAGCGAGCGGAGGAGGATCTTACGGCTGCGGCTTTTTTTGGCGCTCGAACTCATGCGGCAGAGGGACGTCAGACAATCATGCCGGCGGCCACGGTTTCATGCGTGCCGGGATCGACGAGGACGAAGGAGCCGGTGAGACGGTTACGGCGGTAGCTGTCGTGGAAAAGCGGGGTGGCCGTGCGCAAGGCAACGCGGCCAATGTCGTTCATGGCCAGCGTGGGCACGCCTTCTTTCTTGTGCAGCGTTTCGATGTCCACTTGGTAGCGCAATTCCTGCACGATGGCTTTGGTTTCTTTGGAAGTATGGCGCAGCAGGTATTTCCCGCGTGCTTCCATCGGCTTCTGCGAGAACCAGCAAACCATGGCCTCGACGTCCTGTCCGGATCTCGGCGGATTGTTGGCCTTGACCAGCATGTCGCCGCGCGAGATGTCGATCTCGTCCTTCAGCGTCATGACAACGGACTGCGGGGCGAAGGCCTCGGGGATTTCTTGGCCGCCCGGGAGGTAAATCTTGTCGATGGTGGTGGAGAAACCCGAGGGCATGACGCTGATGGCATCGCCGGGTTTGAAAACGCCGCCGGCCACGCGCCCGGCATAGCCGCGGAAGTCGTGGTGCTCTTGGGACTGCGGACGGATGATCCACTGCACGGGGAAACGCGCATCGACGTGGTTGTCCGTGCCGCCGGTGTAGACCGTCTCGAGGTGGTAGAGGAGCGACGGGCCTTTGAACCACGGCATCTTGTCGGACTTCTCGACCACATTATCGCCGTTGAGGGCGGAGAGCGGGATGGCCGTGATCTCGGCAATATCGTCGAGGCGGGAGGCGAACTCGTGGAAATCCTGCACGATGCGGTGGAAGACGGACTCACTGTAGTCGACGAGGTCCATTTTGTTCACGGCCAAGGCGAGGTGGCGGATCTTGAGCAGATTGGCCACGAAGGAGTGACGCTTGGTTTGCTCAATCACGCCCTTGCGCGCATCGATGAGGATGATGGCGAGGTCGGCCGTCGAGGCGCCGGTCACCATGTTGCGGGTGTATTGGATATGGCCCGGCGTGTCGGCAATGATGAATTTGCGGCGCGGCGTGGCGAAGTAACGGTAGGCCACGTCGATGGTGATGCCCTGCTCGCGCTCGGCGCGCAGTCCGTCGGTCAGCAACGCGAGATTGACCACCGCGTCACCGCGGCGGCGTGAACTTTCCTCCACCGCGCTGAGTTGGTCCTCGAAAATGCTTTTCGAGTCGTAAAGCAGGCGGCCGATGAGGGTCGACTTGCCGTCGTCGACGGATCCGGCGGTGGCGAAACGAAGCAAATCCATCAGAAATAGCCCTCCTTCTTGCGATCCTCCATGGCCGTCTCGGAGCGTTTGTCGTCGGCCCGGGTGCCACGCTCGGTCTGGCGGGCGGCGGCCACCTCGGCGATGACTTCGTCGAGGGTCGCGGCTTTCGATTCGACCGCGCCGGTGCAGGTGACGTCACCGATGGTGCGGAAGCGGACCACCTTGCGCTGTGGTTTCTCGCTCTCGAGCATGGTGATGTGCTCGGAGACGGCGAGGAGCGCGCCATTGCGCTCGAAGACTTCGCGCTCGTGGGAGAAATAGAGCGAAGGGAGTTCGATTTCCTCGCGCTGGAGATACATCCAGATGTCCATCTCGGTGAAATTGGACAGCGGGAAGACGCGGAAGTGTTCGCCGGGATGGTGGCGTCCGTTGAAAAGATTCCACAACTCGGGGCGCTGGTTTTTCGGGTCCCATTGGCCGAAGTCGTCGCGGTGGGAAAAGAAGCGCTCCTTGGCGCGGGCCTTCTCCTCGTCGCGTCGACCGCCTCCGAGGCAGGCGGTGAATTTGTGCTCTTCGACCGTGTCGAGCAGCGTGACCGATTGGAGGGCGTTGCGCGAGGCGTGGGGACCTTTCTCCTCCTTGACGCGCCCCTTGTCGATCGAGTCCTGCACATGCCCGACGACGAGACGCGCGCCGAGTTTGTCGGCGAAGGCGTCGCGGTAGGCGATGGTCTCCACGAAATTGTGACCCGTGTCGATGTGGAGGAGCGGAAAAGGCAGCTTGGCCGGCCAGAACGCTTTGGCCGCGAGGTGGGCCATGACGATCGAGTCCTTGCCGCCGGAGAAGAGCAGCGCGGGGTTCTGGAACTGCGCGGCAGTCTCGCGCAGGACGAAGATCGCTTCGGCCTCGAGTTGGTCGAGATGGTCTAACTGGTAATGCGGCATGGACGTTTCCCGTCGCCCGGGCTTTTCCGGTAGATTACTCCCCCCGGCGGCCGTCCGCGACGGACCGCCAATACCCGAGCAAATCGGCCGCACACTGATCGATGGAACGGGCCTGCGTGTCAAGGACAAGCGACGGCTTTTCCGGTTCCTCGAACCCGCTGTCCTTGCCGGTGAACTGGCCGATTTTCCCCTCCCGGGCCTTGGCGTAGAGGCCCTTGGGATCGCGTTCGGCGCAGGTGTCGAAATCCGCCTTCACATAGACCTCGTGAAAATCGGGCCCGATGATTTCCCGGGCTGCCGCGCGGTGGCGGCGCTGCGGAGTGATGACGGAAACGAAGACGATAATCCCCTGCCCCGCGAGCAGCTTGGCGGTCTCGGCCACGCGGCGGACATTCTCCGTGCGGTCGTCGTCGGAAAATCCGAGGTTGGCATTAAGCCCCGTGCGAAGGTTGTCGCCATCGAGGATCACCGTCATGCGTCCGTCACCGTGCAAGACGCGCTCCACTTCGTTGGCAATAGTCGACTTGCCCGAGCCGGACAGCCCGTAGAGCCAAAGGACGATACCCTTTTGCCGCAGCAGGCTTTCTTTGGCCGCGCGGTCGAGGAAACGGCGCGTCTCGGGGTGGATATTAGTCATAAGCGGCGGCGCTATGGCTAAGCTGCGCCAACAATCGTGCACCCGGTAGGACTCGAACCTACAACCAATTGATTAAGAGTCAACTGCTCTACCATTGAGCTACGGATGCTCGCTATTGCGGAAGGGAAATGATGCCGCGCGGCGGGCGGCCTCTCAAGGAATTTCAGGGTTGGGCAGCGCCGGCGTTGGCTGCTTCGGCGGGGGCGGGTCCGCCGGCGGCCTGCAATTTGGCCGCGAGCGCTTCGGAGGCGCCGGGCAAGGCGGCGGCGCGTTCCCAAGCTTTGACCGCCTCGGTGCGGCGTCCGAGTTTTTGCAGCACATCGCCGAGGTGCTCGTCGATGGTGGCGTCGGGATCATTGACGGCGAGCTGCGAGGCCCGTTCGAGCGGCACCAGCGCCTCGTGGTAGCGGCCTTGCTGGTAAAGGACCCAGCCGAGGCTGTCGAGGTAGGCGGCGTTGTCCGGTTCCCGGTCGACAGCGCGGCGGATGAACTCCTCGGCTTCGGCGAGATTGGTTCCGCGTTCGGCCCACATGTAGCCGAGGTAATTGAGCGCCGGAGCGTGTTCCGGATCGAGATCGAGACAGGCGAGGAAATGGCGGGCGGCGGCATCATGCTCGCCGGAGCGTTCGGCCACCACGCCGTGCTGGAAATAAAATTCGGGGGTGAGAAAGGAGGGCTGGTAGCGCGCCGCGAGATCGGCCGAGACATCCATGGCATTGAGGGCTTCACGCCAGCGCTGGAGGTGGCCGAGAAGTTGCCCCTCGTAGAAGGGCAGCTCGGGGAGGTTGGGAAACTTTTCGCGCGCCCGGGAAAGCCACGAAGCAGCCCTCTCGGGATTCTCCGTTTGGATGCAGAGGTCGACGATCTCGAGGTAAAGGCGCGGGTCCTCGTCGTGGAGAAGAAGCGCTTTCTCGAACTTGTCGAGCGCCCCGAGCGCGTCGTCGCGGCGCAGGAGGATCTCCCCGTGGGCCCGGTAAGCGAGAAGGCTGGCCGGGTTGTCGTCGACCACGGTTTCGAGTTCGGCCACGGCCTCGTCTTCGCGGCCAAGCGAGGACAAAGCGAGGGCCAGTTTCTCGCGGGTCAGCGTGTCGGACGGCTGGAGCACAAGCAGGCGCCGGGCGGAAGCGACGGCATCCTCGAGGTGCCCGCCGGCGAAGAAAAAGTTCACGGCGCGCAAGAGGACCGCCGGGTCCTGGCGTCCGAATTCCGCGGCGCGGCGGTAGTGGTCGACGGCCACGGAGGATTTCGCGCCGTCGCGCAGTTTGCCCTCCATAAGAAGTTGGCGGACGTTGAGGTCGGCCAAGCCGGCCCAGAATTCCGGATCCTCGTTGGTGCGGCGCGCGGCTTGGGCGAGCACCTTGGCCGCATCTTCGGAACGACCGTCGGCGCGGCAGATGCTGTAGAGCAACTGGTAGGGCTCGATGAGGTCGGGTGCGGCGCGCAGGGCCTGGCGGGCGTAGCGGGCGGCGGGCTCGAACTTGCGGAGGCTTATGACATAAATGCCGGCGATGCGCAGAGCCAGCGGCGCGGACTCCGGGTTGTGCTTGAGCGAGTCCTTGAGCACAGCGAGGGCCTCGGGCACTTCGTCGTGTTGCAGGTGGATGCGCGCAATTTCGTCGGCCAACGCGGCGTTGGAGGGATCGAGGTCGAGGGCGCGACGGTAGTGGCGGAAGGCTTCCTCCGGAGCGGGGTCGGCGGCCAGCAGGCCGGCGGCCACGCGCGCCATGGCTTCGGCCCGGCGGTCGGACGCGGCGGGCAACACGGCGGGGCTCGCCGCGGACGCCGATTCCGTCCATCCCGCATCGGCCGCGAGGGCATAGGTGCAGGGTGCCCCGGCGGCGAGCAGGAGCATGGACAGCGAACAGGCGGCGGCGGGGCGCAACCGGAAACGCGCGAACATGGGGCCAAAGATAGCCTTTAGCTCTTGTAGCGCAAACGCTTCTTGTGGCGGTTAAGCTTCATGCGCTTGCGGCGCTTGTGCTTGGCGATTTTTGCCTTCCGCCTCTTTTTGATGGATCCCATGTGTTGCGTCAGTAAACCAGCTTGTTGAGGGGATATTCTATGATTCCCTCGGCCCCGAGTGCTTTGAGTTGCGGGATGATCTCGCGGACAACCTTCTCATCGATGACTGTCTCGACGGCGACCCAGCCATCATGCGCCAAGGGCGAAACTGTAGGATTCCGGAGAGCGGGCAGATCCTCAAGCAAATTCTCCAGGCTGGCCTGCGGAAGGTTCATTTTCAGACCCACCTTGTCCCGGGCGGCCAGGGCGCCTTGAAGGAGCAGGACGATGCGGTCCATCTTGCCGCGCTTCCATTCGTCGGAATAGGCGGCGCGGTTGGCGATGAAGACCGGGTAAGATTCCATGATGGTCTCGACGATGCGGAGTTTGTTGGCCCGGAGGGACGAGCCGGTCTCGGTGATGTCGACGATGGCATCGACCAGGTCGGGCACTTTCACCTCGGTGGCACCCCAGCTGAACTCGACGTCGGCTTCCACGCCGCGGCGGCGGAAGAATTCTTTGGTCAGACCGACCGCCTCGGTGGCCACGCGTTTGCCGGCCAGATCCTCGACTTTACGCACCGGGGAATCTTCCGGCACCACGACGACCCAGCGGGTTGGCGCCGCGGTGGCTTTGCTGTAGGGCAGGTCGCAGAGCGAGGCGACATCGGAACCGTTCTCCGCGACCCAATCGCGCCCGGTGATCCCGCAATCGAGGAAGCCCTGCTCGACATAGCGGCTGATTTCCTGCGCGCGGAGGAGGCGGACAACCAACTCGGGATCATCGACGGAGGGACGGTAGGAGCGGCTGGCCCCGGACACGCCGAAGCCGGCCTTGGCGAAGAGGGCCAGGGTTTGCTCCATCAAGCTGCCCGAGGGCAGACCGAGCCTGAGATTGCGTTCACTCATGAAAAGGGAGGGCCGAACGTAGAAGAGCGCGCCCGGCGGTCAAGGATTAAGCCCGGGCGGCTCACCGCCAGCTCCATTCATATCCGGCCGCCGCCCCGCCGAGGGAAATCGCCGCGCTCTCGCTGCCGGAGGCTTCCCCGTCCGCGCTCCAACCGAGCAGTCCGCGGATGCTGTCCAACTCGAGCCACGACGGCTCGGCGGTCAATTTATCTTCCGGCGTGGCGGATGCGGCGGGCGGCACCGGCACGGGGGAAACACCGGTGGCAAGGAGAAGCACGATCTGCTCGGTGGCCAGCGGAGGAGAGGAGGAGAGAAGAAGCCGCCTTTCCCCGAGCGGACCGAAGACGCCGGCAAGAATGTCATAGGCCCCGGCCCGGCCCACGCCGGTGAGGTCGAGCACGGGCATCCAGGGTTTCCCGCGGGTGAAGTCCACTCGTCCGGCCACCGTCAGTCCGGCGCCGGAAGGCCAGGTGAGTTGCAACTGCTCTGCCGCGATGGTTCCAAGGAGGAGGGGTTTCGTCACAGTGCCCTGGAGGTAGAGATCCGGAACCAGCAGGCCATCGGCACCTTGGGGCCCGACCGGGACGGGCGCGGCGGAGGACATTTGGAGGTCGAGGGTCCACGAGGCGGACGGCGCCTCCGTGGCGGTGGCCACGGCGGGCTCGCCGGCGGTCGCGGGCGCGGCGAGTTGCGGCGTGACGGTCAACCCGCGTAACACGGCGCTGCCGTCGAGGGTGAGCGTTCCCTTGATTTCCCCCGAGGCCTTGTTCCCGCGCATGGCAAGATCGGGGGTCCCTTGGAGCGCCAAGTTTTCATCGCTGTACAGCGAGAGATTTTTCCCGCGCAGAAGGCCTTCCCATTGCGGATCGCGCGGGTTGGCCAAGCCGATCTTCCCGCTCAGGTCAAAGGTCCCCTCGCCCATACGTCCGCGGGTTTCCTCGAGGATCGCCTCGTTGCCGTGAAATACGATTTTGCTTCCGATGTCCTCCACCGGACACCACGGAGCCGGGAAGGCAATGCGTCCGTCCTCCCAAACGATGGCACCTTCGGTATGCGGGGCGGACGGCGTGCCGCTCAGGTGCACGTTGCCGCTCACCGTGCCGCCATCAAAGACGGCCCCGAGGAAGGTCGGAGCGAACCGGGCGAGATCGGTGGACGGCAATTCGAGCGACGCAGTCCATGCTTTGCCGTGATCGATGAGCGACCATCCGCCGCCGGGCAATTCGCCGATGAGCGGGAGGTCGGTCTGTATTTTGATTTCGTCCGATCCGGAGGGCCGCAGCTTTCCATCGAGGGCGGCGCGGCGGTCTTTGACTTGCAAGGAGAGGGACGCCTTGGCGTCGGGAATCTTGAGCGAGGGGAAAGCGGCGCGCAGGCCATCGAGGGTGAGGTGGCCGTCGATTGCCGCATTGCGCCACGGGCCGCTCGCGTCGAGACGCAGGTCGGCTTTGCCACGGAGGGTCGTTTCCTGGCCGAACAGTTCGACGAGCGACCCGAGATCGAGATTATCCGAACGGACGTAGGCGTAGACTTCGCCCTCCGCGATGAGGGTCCGCTCCCACGGTCGCCGCGCGAGCACGGCTTCGAGCGAGAGCGGCAGGAACAGTTCGGCGCGCAGCAGGCGCGAGCGGCCGCTGAACATCTCGATGTCCTGCACGGTGAGTCCTTGGCCGCCAAAGTAGGCGGTGGAGGACAGGGAGAGCGGCCCGCGGTCTAGCAGGAAGCGGCTCACGTAGACATTGCCCGGCGAGTAGGTGGCGGAGAGTTTGCCATTGACCGGAACCGGGTTGAGATCGCCGGTGAAGCGCACGAGTTCGAGCGTGGCCACGCCGGAGTGCGTGGTGGCCGTTCCATCGCCATCCCAAAAAAGCAGCACGCCGCCCTCGCGCGCCCAGTCGGGTGCGAAGCGCCCGAGGCGCGCCAAATAGCGGGAGACCTCGCGCACGCGCATCTCGAAGCGGCCTTGGTAGGACAAGGGATCGCCGAGGGTGAGTTGTCCGCCGCCGCGGGCGAAATCCGGACCGCTCTGGGCCTCGAGTCCCGTGAGTTTGAGGTCACGCCCCTCCAGCTTGAGGTCGGCTTGCATGGTGCCGGAGGGAATGCCGCGCGCGCTCAAGTCCCATCCGCGCACTTTGAGCCATCCCTTGCCGTCGGAGGCTTGCCCGGACCCCTGACCTTCGACGCTCAGGCCACCGGACAATTCGTTCCACGGCGCGCCGAACAAGCCGGTCAGCGCGCGCAAGTCGCCGAGGTCCGCATCGACCTCGAAATCGAAAGGCGCCGCACGCCAGTCCGCGGAAGCAGAGGGCAAGGTCAGCGTGCCCCGTAGCTTCGCTTCGTTCGCCTTCTGGCGCAGGAGACATTCGTTGAGGCGGATACGCCGCCCGGCGATACTCAGCCCGGCGGTGAACTGCTCGACGGCGTTTTTTCTCCAAGCAAAATCCTTGGCTTCGATCCGCAGGGACATCTGGCCGGAAAGCGGGCGTGCCGGGTCGCCGTTGAAGGTCAGCTTGGCCAGATCGATGGCACCTTCCATATCGCCCTCGACGGCACCAAACGCGGCCACGTCGGCGAGGGACAAGTTGAGGGCGTTGACCGCCGCTTTGGTTTCCGCCCCGCGGCCGCTGATGTCGGCATAGACGTATCCGCCGCCGGCGCGGGCCTGGAGCTTGAGGGCGGGGGGGCCGGCCAGGGCGAAGGAGAGTTGGTTGACGACGACACGTTCATCGAGTGCCAAGTCGGCGAGGTAGGCCACACCGTCGCGCCAGGCGGTCACGGCGGAAAGATCGCGGAAGGTTCGAGCGAGCTGTCCGGCATGCGCCTCGACCTCGCCGATGCGAAGGGCTCCCACCTCGGCCGCGTCGAGGCGCAAATCAAAATCCCGCACATCGAGGGTCCATCCCCAGCCCGCGAAGGAAAGCCGGCCGTTCTGCACCTCAATGATGCGGGGCCAACCGGGTGCGGCGGCCGGTGACACCGCGGAGGACGGTTCCTCGACGCCGACCGGGGCGACGTAAGGCGCCATGTGGCCGGAAAGTCCGCGCACTTCGGCACGACGGATCCAAGTGGAAGGCGACCAACCCCACTCACCCCAGTGGGCCCAATCAAGAGCGACCTCGGCCGCCTGCAAACGCGTGCCTCCCGGGCGGGTCCATTCCACGCCGGTCAGCAAGATGGGTTCGAACGCGCGGGCGCGGACGTCGGCGAGCGTCGCGGTGTAGCCGGACTGCCCGGCCAGCCAAGGAATAGCGCGGCGCACCAACTCGGAGAGCACGGGGCCGTGGACCAACCATGCGAGGCCCGAAGCGAGGATGATGCCGCCGATCAGCAGGACGCGGCGATTTGGAGCAGGTTTGGACTCCGGGTTCATGACAGAGCGGGCGAACGCGCCCCGAGACTTTACCCCTAAAAAGTTGCAGCCCTCCTCACCGAGTGGCGAGAAGGGCTGCTGTTCCCCCCAGAACAATCTTTACTAAAGATGTGAGCAAAGTAACACGCACCCGGTGATGCGCAAGGGAAAAAATGAAGATTTTTTACGGGGGAGAGTTGATGAAATGTAACCTTATCATCTTCAATAGATTGCAAATTGTTACAATTCTGTGACACGGCGGAAAACCTCCCGATTTATTTCACGAGCAGCATTCGAATCCCTACTACAATCATCAAGATTGCGAAGATCCGGCTGAGCCAATCGTTGGATAGGTGCTTGAGCCAGTCGGTGGCCAGCCAAGTCGTGACCACGGCGCCGAGCATGACAGGGAGGACGACTTGCCATTTGACCAGCGAGGCCGCGGAATATTTCGCCGTGGCGACCATCGAGACGGCAATAATGACGGCGAGCGAGGTGGCCACGGCGGATTTTTGGTCCAAGGCCATGAGAAAAACAAAAGCCGGCACCATGATGAGTCCACCCCCCACCCCACAGAGCGCGGCAAGGATGCCGGTGAGCGCGCCGATCCCGATACCGAGGAGAAATTGCGCCGTGGTCACGAGGCAGGCACCTCCTCCAGCCATTCCATGCGGTGGGCGAGCATGGTGTCGTTGTCGAATTCGAAGAAGCCGCGGAAGCTTCGTCCGGCCAGCACGCCCGGGAGCCAGTGCGCATCGTCGGCCCACATGCGGTCGAAAGGAATCTCGTCGTGCCGCACCCAGAGCGGCACCGCCTCTTCGGTCTCGGTCGGGCTCGCCCTCGCACCCGTCGGCGACAAAGACCGTGCAATGCAGCGAGTAGCCGTCGGCGAATTGGAAATGCAGTTCGCCGCGCATCTGCGGATCGCGCGGGGTGACGCAAAGCTCCTCCTGCACCTCGCGCACGGCGGCTTGGGCCGCCGTTTCACCGGGCTCGAGGCGTCCGCCCGGACCATTGATCTTGCCGGCGCCGAGCCCGCGCTTTTTGTGGATGAGCAGGACTTCGTCGCCGCGGACGACGAAACACAAGTTCGCCCGTTCGCGCGGTTGCCATGTGGACCAGTCGGTCGTCATGCGCGGGGAAGGCGGACTACTTGGCTTGGTCCCGCAGCGGGACCACGAGCACGGGGCAGGTTGAGCGCTTGAGCACACCGGTGACCACGCTGCCGGTGAAAAGGTGGTACAGCGCGCCATGTCCGTGCGATCCCATGACCAGGAGATCGGCACCGTGTTCGGTGGCAGCGGAAAGGATTTCATCGGCGGGCAAACCGAAACGCACCGCGGACTCGCACTTGAAACCGCGGGCCTCGACTTGTTGGGCCAACTCCTTGATCCGCGCGCTCTCGATGCGCTGCTCGGCCTCGAGGTCCTGACCGATGCGCAGGCGCATCATTTCGGGATCCGTCTCGAAGCCGGCCACCTCGGCCGCGGGTTCGATGACGTGCAGCAAGAAGAGCGAGGCTCCGCGGATTTTCGCCTCCGCTTCGGCCGCGGTGATCAACCGCCCTTGCGTGTCGCTGAAATCGACGGGCACAAGCAACTTTTTCATGGATCCATCATCCGCCTCCCGCCGCCCGCGGGCCAGCGCGAAATGGGGTGGGCGTCCCAATGGACACCGCAGGTCGTTTGTGGCAGGGTGATCCGACACATGCGGGTCGCATTCTACAGTGCATTGATGGTCATGGCGGCCGCCCCGCTCCGCGCGGAAACCCCGGCGGACATCCTGCAGGACGAGTTCGCCCGCGAGGAATTGGGGGTCAACGAGCTGACCGCGCCGTCCATCCAGCGCCTTTTCACCGAACTGGAAGTCTTCAAGCCCGTCCCGGTCGACCTTATCTCCTCGACCGATTTCGACCGCACTTACAACAACCGCTTCCAGACCTCGCTTAACTTCGGCTCGCTCATCTGCGACGGATTCTTCGCCGTGGTCGCCGAGCAGAAGGGTCTCATCCAGAAGGTGGGGCGCGCCCTGCTGCGCCAGGCCAAGAGCCTCGCCGTCGGCCAACGCCTCTCGACCCGCGCCAACAGCCTCCTCGAACTCGGCACGCGCGGCGATTGGCCGGGACTGAAACTCGAGCTGATCAAGACGCAGGCCGACGTCGAGGAAGCAATGATCGAACTGCGCGACGAGGAGATGGCCCACATGATCAGCTTGGGCGGCTGGCTGCGCGGCTTCGAAATCGGCTGCATCGTCACCGCGGACAACTACAGTCCGCAACGCGCGGCCGGGCTGATGAAGCCCGACGTGATGGACTACTTCCTCGAGCGGCTTTCGACGCTCAATCCGCGCCTGAAAAACACCGAACTTGTCACCGCCATCACCTCGCGCCTCGCAACCATCCGCAAAATCGCCGGCGATGCCGCCGACCGCGCACCGTCCAAATCGGAGGTCGAACAAATGCGCGACCTCGCAGTGGAGATCAACACCATCATGTCCTCCCGCGTCGATCAGGACGGGCAGATGGTGAAGAAAGACTGACGGTCCATGCCGGCCGTTTTCCGTCCGCCCCCGCACAGCCGCGCGCCGCAACTTCATGCCGCGGCGGAAAAGTTTTTCCGCGCCGCGTGGGAATTGGCCCCGCAGGACGCGGCCGAACTCGGACTCCGCGCCTACCGCGGCAAACTCGGTCCGAACGACCCCGGTTCCCACCGGCGCCGCATCCGTCTCATCGAGCAAACCTTGCCGCAGATCGAGGCGCTGCCGCCGGGCAGCGGCGACGATTGGACCGACCGGCGGGCCTTCCTCGCTTACCTGCGCACCGGCCTGTTTTTCCACCGCGACCAGCCGCGCTGGGAACTGGACCCGCAGACGCACAGCGGCGCGGCGGTCAATGCCGTCTTCCATCTCCTGGTGCGCCACGCGGAGGATCTGCGCGCTGTCGCACCCGACATTCTTTCGCTGCTGGCGGACATCCCCCGCTTTCTCGACGAGGGCCGCGCCTGCCTGCGGCGTCCGGTGCCTCTCTGGACCAAACTGGCGGTGCGCTCCAGCACCCATGCCGCAACCTTCCTCGAGCAAACCGCCGCGCAAATCGTGCCGCTGGTCCGCTCGCCCGCGCGGGCCAAGCGCCTCTTCGCCGGCGCGGCGGACGCCTTCCGCACCTACGCCCGCCGCCTTGAAAAAATCCCCACCGGCCCGGTCAACGGGTTCGCGGTCGGTCGCGCGAATTTCGAATTCCTCCTGCGCGAACGCATGGGCACGGATGCCGCGGCGGCGGAATTGCTGGCCGAAGGCCGGCGCCTCGTCGATTCCGTGTCGGCCGAGTTGAAGCGCGAAGCGCGCAAATTCGGACGCCGTCCCGCCCACGAAACGATCGAACACCTGCGCGACGCATGGCAACCGGCCGCCGGCGACCTGCTCACAGAATACCGCAACGTCACCGCGCAGATCAAAAAACACCTCGGAAGCGCGGGTTTGGTCGGTCTGCCGCGCGGGGAGAAGTTGCAGGTCATCCCCGTCCCCGACTTTCTACGGGAGCAATTCCCGACCGCCGCCTACAGCGCGCCCGGGCCGTTCGATCCCGATCAAACCGGCATTTTCTGGGTCAACGATTTGTCCAAGCACGCGAGGAACGAAACGGCGCGCCGGGCCGAGGTCGCCCAACACTTCGGCTTGGAACTGACCTGCGCGCACGAAGCTTATCCCGGCCACCACCTGCAATTCATCGTGCAGAACCGTCATCCGAGCCACCTGCGCCGCATGTTCTCGCACGCCATCTTTTACGAGGGCTGGACGCTCTGGTGCGAGAAGCTGTGCATCGATAAGAAAATCTACCGCGCACCGCACGCCCGGCTCATCCAATTGCACGACGCCCTCTGGCGGGCGCACCGCATTCTGGTCGATATCGGCTTGCACACCGGCGGGATGTCGCACGCTGCGGCGACGAGGCACATGATGGAGAACGTCGGCTTCACCAAAGCCCGCGCCGCCGCCGACGTGAACTGGTATACCGCCGCCCCCACCGTGCCGATGAGCTACCTCCTCGGACGCGAGAAAGTGATCGCGCTCCATGCCGCGCACCGCGGCTCACTGCGCTCATTCAACGACGGACTGCTCGCGCACGGCGCTGTGCCGTTCGCGTGGTTCTCGTCGCCACGCTTGTAGCGGCGGTCTGTTCCCGCCCGAACGACAAACGCCTCAACGCGGCCAATCGAACAGCGGGATCACTTTGCGTCCGTTGCGACGGTAGACGCGGAAGTCTTGGTCCAGAGTCCAGACAACCGCATCGGGAACAAGTTCGCTCAAGCGCACGATGGCGGCATCGGCCAGTGAAATGCCGTGGTCGGCATATTTCCGCAGCAACGCGGTCAGAGGAGCCTTGTTGGCCTCCGCATCGAAAGCAACTTTCAGTGCGCCCTCGGACCAAAATGCGAGAAAGGCGGAACGCGATCGCGGCATGTCTCGAAGGAGGAACAGGACCTCGCTGACCACACACTCTGCCGTGATCAGCGGACTGCCGATCTGTCCAAGTCCGCGCAACGCCCACTCGTGGTATTCGTCACCACGGTCGAAAAGCGCGACCAACGGTCCGGTGTCCGCGATAATCTGTTTATTCACTGACCGTAGCCCCGCAAGCGCGACGGCGAGGTGGACAAGTCACCGGGCCCGCGGTCGAGGTCGGAAAACAGATGACCATGCCGCTCGAGCAACGAAGCTTTGGCTGTTTGGGGGGAATCCAGAACAGTCCGCAAGGCATCGCGCAACAAGTCGGAGGCGGCGCGGCCGCGGCGGCGCGCACATTGCCTCAGGAGATTCTTTTCCGTTTTGGAAACCTTGAGCGAGAGGGTTTCGGTGACCACACGGCAAGCGTAGACCAAAATTGGCGCTTTGCAACTACGAAGGGCTCGTCTGGAACGTCGGCGATCCGCCGAAGCAATTGAGATAAGTATAACCCTCCAGCGCCTTTTCATAGCCGTCGAGGAGACGCATGCCTTCGTTGGGCTTGAGGCGGTCGGCTTTGATCGCGGCGTCGATCTGGGATTTCATGCGGCGGGCCAGTTCGCTTTTTTCCCACTGCGTCAATGCCAGCACATTGCCGATGGTGTTGCCGCCGATGATTTCCTCGACGTAGTAGCCGCGGTCCTCGTCCTCATCGAGGAAGATGTGCATCTCGTTGACGCGACCGAAGAGGTTGTGCATGTCGCCCATGATGTCCTGGTAAGCGCCGGCGAGAAAAAATCCGATGTAGTAAGGCCTGCCCTCCTCCGCCCGGTGCAAGGGGAGCGTGGGTTTGACATCCTGCAGGTCGATGAAGCGGGACACTTTGCCGTCGGAGTCACAGGTGATATCGACCAAGGTGGCCTGCCGGTCCGGCGCCTCGTCGAGACGATGCAGGGGCATGACGGGGAAACAGCTGTCCGAGCGCCCAGTGGTCGAGGAGGGATTGGAAGACGGAAAAGTTGCAAAGCACCTGATCGCCGAGCGAGACCTCCAACTCCTTTACTTCCTCGGGCACGTAGCGCACGCCGCGGAAAAGTTCGACGACCCTGGCCGCGATGCGCCAATAGACTGTTTCGATCTTGGCTTTGGACGGGAGGTCGAGGAGCCCGAGGGCGAACATGGAGTCGGCCTTCTCGCGGATTTCCTGCGCATCGTGCAGGCTTTCCAGACGGTGTTTGCTGCCGAGCGACTTGTAGATTTCGAGAATGTCGGCAACGACGGGAGGGTCGCCTTCGGCCGCGGTAACCTCGGGACCGCGCGAGACTTTCTCGATGGACCCGAAGGCTTCGACGACGAGCACCGAATGGTGCGCGGCGATGGCACGTCCGCTTTCGCTGACGAGAATGGGGTGCGCCGTTTTCTCCTCGTCGCAGACTTCCTGCACGGCGGCGACCACGTCGCGGGCGTATTCGTGCAGGGTGTAGTTGACCGAACTGTCGAAGGTCGTGCGCGATCCGTCGTAGTCGATGCCGAGGCCCCCGCCCACGTCGAGATAGCCGAGTTCGTGTCCGAGCTTGTGCAGCTTGGCGTAGAAGCGGGCCGCCTCGCGCACGGCGCGTTTGATCGTGCCGATGTCGGTGATCTGCGAGCCGACATGGAAATGGACCAGCTTGAGGCAATGGGCCATGCCCTCGCGCTTGAGCAGGTCGCTGGCTTGGACGAGTTCCGCGGTGGAGAGCCCGAATTTGGCGTCTTCCCCGCCACTGGTGGCCCATTTGCCGGAGCCCTTGGTGGCCAGTCGGACGCGCACACCGATCCACGGCTCGACGCCGACTTGCTTGGCGATGGCGAGGACCTGGGCCAGCTCCTCGATTTTTTCCACGACCATGACGAGGCGTTTGCCCAGCTTGCGGCCGAGCATGGCGTTGCGGATGTAGTCGGCGTCCTTGTAGCCGTTGCAAATGATGAGACTTTCCGGGTCGGCGTGGATGGAAAGGGCGGCGAGGAGTTCGGGTTTGCTGCCGGCCTCGAGTCCGAAATGGTAGGGGGTGCCGGCGTCGACGATTTCTTCCACCACCTCGCGCAGTTGGTTGACTTTGATCGGGAAGACACCGCGGTAGACGTTGCCGTAACCGGCGCCTTTGATCGCTTCGGCGAAGGCTTCGTTGACCGTTTTGACGCGGTGGCGGAGCAAATCCTGGAATCGCAGGGTGAGCGGGAAAGAAAGCCCGCGCTCGCGCGCCTCGGCCACCAGTTCCATCATGTCCACTTCGCAGTGCGGCTCGCCGCACGGACGCACGGTCACATGGCCCTCGGCGTTGACGGTGAAATACGGCGCGCCCCAACGCTCGACATTGTAGAGCGCGAGAGCCGAAGAGACGTCCCAATCTTTCATTTCCGCGAGCGCGCTATAGAGCGATAGCACTCCCAGTGCAAACGGAATTCACGGGAATTTTGCTTTGGCGCCGGAAGGAAAGCACGGGCAGACTCGCTTCATGTCCGCCGCCAACCTCCCCCGCATCGAGCACGAGGTGACCGTGATGTTCTACGACACGGACTGCGCGGCGGTGGTGCACAACCTCGCTTACCTGCGCTTCATCGAGGAAGCGCGGACCATCATGGCGGAAAAAATGGGCATGCCCCTGCGGCAGATGGTCGAGACCGGACTCTATCCCGTCGTGCTGCGCACCGAAATCGACTACCGCTCGCCGGGCAAAGTCGGCGAAAAGCTCGTGGTCCGCGGCGGAGTGTGCGAGTTGTCGCGGGTGCGATTCTGGGTGGAATTCGAGATCGTCCGTCCGGAGGACGGCACCGTTTTGGTGACCTGCCGCCAGTCGCTCGCTCTCATCCGCATGCCCGGGGCCAAAGCGGAACGGTTGCCGGACGCGTGGTTCAAGCAGGCGTAGGCGCGACCATCACGCACCGGCCCGCAACGAGCGTGCCACCGCCCCCAGCGCCATGGTCAATTTCTCGCGCACGCCCGGCGCGAAGCCGCGCTTTTCGTGGAGGACGAGAAGTTGCAGGGCATCGCAGCGCAGCAGGCTGGCATTGCCGACTTCCAGGTGCAACGTGATCCCGCGGGCTTCGCCCCAACCCGCCTCGCGCGCATCGACCGCGCGGTCCATCGCCCCGGAGGCCGACTCGAGCAGCTCGCGCTGCTTGAGTTCGAGGGGAAAAGTCCACTCGGCCAGCGTTTCGTGACGCCTGGCCAGCAGGCAACCTTCGATACCGGGCAGACCGCAGCAAAGGCGCGGCACGTCGGCCGGCGTGATCGCCTCCTCGGTGTGGAAAATTTCCTGCAGGACTTTGTCCGACCGCAGCCCGACGGAAGCCCAGGCGGCATCCGCGCGTTCGAATTTCGGCAAACCCGAGAGTGCGCGCTCGCGCAAACCCTCCGGCCCGGCCGCTTCGAGGGCCGCCGGCCAAACCTCGCACTCCCACAGGACGTGGAGCGGATGTTTTCCCTTCGGACGCAGGGCGAGCGCTTTGGTCATGCCCGAAGGAAAACCCGACCGCTTGGGCTTTGCAATCCGGCGATGCGGGGTAAATTCAAATCATGACGCGTTTCATCCTTCCGGTCCTCGTCGGTGCGGCAATCGGCGCGGCGCTCGGCTACTTCGGCCAATGCACCTCGGGCGCGTGTCCCCTCACCGCCACGTGGTGGCGCGGGGCACTTTTCGGAGCGCTCTTCGGGGTCATCGCTGCCTGGCCATCGTCTTCACAAACGTGAAAACCGTCACCATCACCGAAGCCAAGAAGCACCTCGGCGCCTATCTGAAAGATGCGGCCGCCGGGCAAAACATCGGCATCATCTGCGGGAATCGCATCGTTGCCTTGCGGCCGGTGGAGGTGACGTCGGTCGACTTCGAGGAAGCCGGCGACCCGGAGGTGACCGGAAAACTCACCGCCGAGCAAAAGGACCGCCTCTTACGCCCAGCTGAAAAAGGAGCGCAAGGAAGCCAAGCGGCGGCGGAAAGAATTGCTCTCCGGGCGCGCACCCGCTTGACCGGGAAGAACCGGACGGGAATACTGGACAGATGTCCAGCAAAGCGACCGCCCGCCAGCAGCAGATCCTCGACTACATCGGGCGTCACCGCTCGCGGCACGGGTTGCCGCCGACCGTGCGCGAGATCCAGAACCATTTCGGCTTCGCCAGCCCGAATGCCGCCGCCTCGCACCTGCGTGCGTTGGAAAAGAAAAAGTTGCTGCACCGCGCACCCGGTTCGGCGCGCGCGCTCAAGGTGGCGGGTGACAACCGCAAGGAAGTGGCGGCCATCCCCGTCTATGGCGATATCCCGGCGGGATTCCCCGACACGCGCGAGCAGCGCCCGGACGGGTGCGTCTACGCCGACCTCGACTCGCTGGACATTCGCCGCACGGCGCGGACCTTCGCCGTGCGGGTGCGCGGCGATTCCATGACCGGCGCACACATTCTCGACGGCGACCTCGTCGTGCTCGAGTTGCGCGAACCGAACCACGGGAACATCGTGGCCGCGTTGATCGACGGCGAAACGACGCTCAAGCGCTACCTTGTGCGCAACCGACGTCCGTTCCTCCGTGCGGAAAACCCGAAATACCCCGACCTCCTCCCCGCGCACGAGCTGGTCATCCAAGGTGTGATGATCGCCCTGTTCCGCAAGCCGAAGGATGCAGGGCGTCCGATCGAGCCTTAGCCTCGGTGCTTGCCAACAGGAGCCATCCGCTTTGTCATGCGCGGATGGAACGATCTTTCGGGCGGGCGGCGGACGGATTGCGTCCGGTAACTTTCGAACCGGGCATCGCCCCGCACGCGGCGGGTTCGGTGCTGGTCTCTTTCGGCAACACCAAGGTGGTCTGCGCGGCGACCATCGACGAAGCCGTGCCGCGGTGGATGCAGGTGCAGAAGGTTTCCGGCGGCTGGCTGACAGCGGAATATTCCATGCTGCCCTACTCGACCTTGGACCGGAAACAGCGGGACATTTCGCGTGGCAAGCTCGATGGACGGACCACGGAAATCCAGCGATTGATCGGGCGCTCGCTCCGCGCGGTGGTCGATCTGGAAAAAATGGGACCGCGGACCCTTTGGGTGGATTGCGACGTGTTGCAGGCGGATGGGGGGACCCGGACCGCGGCTATCACGGGGGCCTGTGTGGCCGTGGACTTGGCTTTCGGCAAGCTCTTGACGGAAGGAAAAATCAAGGAATCTCCTCTGAAAGAACGGGTTGCAGCGGTCAGCGTGGGCGTGGTCGGTGGGGAAGTGCTCTTGGATTTGGATTACGTGGAAGACAAGGATGCTTCGGTCGACATGAATCTGGTCATGACCCAAAGCGGGGAGTTCGTGGAGGTGCAGGGGTCGGGCGAGGAGGCCACTTTCGGGGAGGAAGCCCTCTTCGAGATGCTGCGCAGTGGACGGGTTGGGATCGAAAGATTGCTTGCCCTCCAGGAGGAGGCCCTTACTGTGTCCGCCCCACCGCAGCCATGAAGAAAGCGCTTATCACCGGCATCACAGGCCAAGACGGCTCGTATCTGGCCGACTTGCTCATCGCCAAAGGTTACGAAGTCCACGGGATCATCCGCAGGGCGAGCACGTTCAACACCTCTCGCATCGACCACCTGTATCAGGATCCGCACGTCAATGGCGTCCGCCTTTTCCTCCACTACGGTGATCTGGCCGACTCGGTGAACATGACCAAGCTGCTTTACGAACTGCAGCCCGACGAGGTTTACAACCTCGGTGCGCAGAGCCATGTGCGTGTCAGTTTCGACATTCCTGAATACACCGCCGATGTGACCGGCGTGGGCACGATCCGTATTTTGGAAGCCATCCGCGAGTCCGGGGTCAAGCCGCGCTTCTACCAAGCCTCGAGCAGCGAGATGTATGGCAAGGTGCAGGAAGTTCCGCAGACCGAGAAGACGCCCTTCTGGCCCCGCAGTCCCTATGGATGCGCCAAAGTGTTCGGCTATTGGGCCACGGTGAATTACCGTGAGAGCTACGGGCTCTTTGCCAGCAACGGCATCCTTTTCAACCACGAAAGCCCGCGGCGCGGCGAAACCTTCGTCACCCGCAAAATTTCCCGCGCGGTGGCCGCGATCAAACTCGGACTGCAAAAGGAACTCTATCTGGGCAATATGGACGCCAAGCGCGACTGGGGTTACGCCCCGGAATATGTCGAGGGCATGTGGCGCATGTTGCAGGCCGACCAGCCCGACGACTACGTGCTGGCCACCAACGAAACCCATACCGTGCAGGAATTTGTCGAAGTGGCCTTCGGGCACGTGGGGCTCGATTGGAAGGAATTTGTCAAATACGACGCCCGCTACGAGCGTCCGGCCGAAGTCGATCTCCTCATCGGCGATCCGGCCAAAGCCAAGAAGCAACTCGGCTGGGAGCCGAAAGTCCGCTTCAAGGAACTCGTCCAGATCATGGTCGATGCCGATGTCGAAATGCTTGAAGGCAAGGGCCTCGTCCACCAACATCAAGCCTAACCAACAGAAGAACCCGAAAGTTATGTCCAGAGTTTGCAGCATCACCGGAGCCAAACCCAAGCGGGGCTCCGTCATCCACCGCCGCGGTATGGCCAAGAAAAAGGGCGGCGTCGGCCGTCACGTCACGGCCAACACGCCGCGCTACTTTACCCCGAACCTGCAGGAAAAGCGCATCTGGGTTCCCGAGCTCAAGCGGTTTGTCAAAGTGAAGCTCACCGCCCGCGCCTTGAAGACGATCAACAAGAACGGGGCCTACGCGACTCTCAAGAAGGCCGGCGTCATCTGACCCTCTTGATTCCCACCCAAAACACCCAAGAAAGGAAACAAACCACCATGGCATTCAGCACAGTCAGCAAAAAAAGCGGCAAAACCTACTTCCTCCATTCGCGCCTCCAGAAGTTGCGCGGCGGCCAAGAAGTCACCCTCTACTATTTCGCGGGCCAACCCGGCGAAGGAGCCATCGACGCCCTGCCGGAAGGCTATGAAGTCTCCGAAAACGAGCGCACCGGACTGCCGCTTCTGAAGAAAAAGAGATAAGGCGCGCCAGCCAAGTCTTTCCAAAAAGCGGCCCGGCACACGTTGCGGGGCCGCTTTTTCTTTGCCGGCGGAAATCCGTGAAAAACCCCCTCATCATCGGCGGCGGCCTCGTCGGACTGGCCACGGCGTGGCAAGTGCTCCGCTCCGGCCGCGCGGCCGTCGCTGACCCTGCTAGAGAAAGAAGCCGCGCGTCGGCGCCCACCAGAGCACGCACAACAGCGGCGTGCTCCACGCCGGGCTCTACTACAGACCCGGCTCGCTCAAGGCGCGTCTCGCCGTGGAAGGCATCCGCGAAATGACCGCCTACTGCCGCGAGAAAAACATCCCGCACGAAATCTGCGGCAAAGTCGTGGTCGCCGTCGATGAGAGCGAAGTCCCACGACTTCGCGAACTCGAAACACGCGGGACAAGCCAACGGACTGACCGGTCTGCGCCGGCTTGACCGCGAAGGCCTACGCGCCCTCGAACCGCACGCCGCCGGAGTGGCCGCGTTGCACGTTCCCGAAGGAAGGTATCGTCGATTACGCCGCCGTCTGCGGAGCGCTGCGCGGTGACATCGAGGCGATGAACGGCCGCATCGTCACCCGCGCGGAGAGTCACGCGACTTGCGTGAAACGTCGGACGGCTGGACCGCGGAACGCCAGCCGGCGAATTCACCGGCGATTTCCTCATCAACTGCGCCGGCCTGCACAGCGACCGCGTTTGCCGGCTGGCCGGACTCGATCCCGCCGACCGCATCGTTCCCTTCCGCGGCGAGTATTACCAACTGCGCCCCGAGGCCGCGCACCTCGTGCGCCATCTCATCTATCCGGTGCCCGATCCCGAAGTTTCCCTTCCTCGGCGTGCACTTCACCCGCTTGATCGGCGGCGGCATCGAAGCTGGACCCAACGCCGTCCTCGCCTTCGCGCGCGAGGCTTACCGCAAAACGCAATGGAACCCGCGCGACCTCGGCCGAAGCGCTCTCGTTTCCCGGGCCTGTGGAAATTCCTCGCCCGCCACCCGCGCATGGCGTGGGACGAAGGCGTGCGCTCGCTGAGCAAAAAACTTTTCTGCCAATCCCTGCAACGTCTCGTGCCCGATCTGCGCGAGGAAGACCTCGCCCCGGGCGGCGCCGGCGTCCGCGCCCAAGCCATTTCGCCCGAGGGCGAACTGGTGCAGGATTTCCGCCTCGTGGCCGGCCCGCGCGCCCTCCACGTGGTCAACGCCCCCAGCCCCGCCGCCACGGCCTGTCTGGCCATCGGACGCGAGGTCATGCAGCGCATTGCCGCGTGACGAATCCGGTCGCCGACTGGCTACTTTATCTGCCGTGCCAAAGCTGTTGTTTTTCAGCCTTCTCTGCCTCCCCCTGGCGACTTGCGCGAGCGGAGTCGATCGAGTTGCAGGACGGCACCAAAGTGGACGGGAAAGATCCTTTCCGTCACGGCGGAGACCGTGCGTGATCGAAGTGCAGACCAGCGCCGACCATCCGTCGAGGAGAAATCCTATCCCGCGGGCCGACGTGGCGAAAATCCAGCGGGCCAGTCAGGACGATTGGCGTTTGAGGAGGTTGCGTGAAATCACCGTGCCGGCCACAGCCGACAACCCGGAGATCTACGACGCGCTCCTCGAGCAGAAGGTGCGTCCTTTCATGGAAATTTTGCCTACAGCAAGCATATGCCGGAGGCGCGCGAAACTCGCGGCGACGCTCGAAGCCGAGCGCGCCGGGTCGCGTCCGGGGAAGTCAAAATCGACGGCGAGTGGATTCGCCGCTGAGCGGTGCCTCCGGGTCCGACCAGACCGAACTCCGCGGCCGCGTGCAACTGGTCGAAAATGAAGTCAGTCCGCGGATCCGGTGGCCGGCCATGATGCGCCTTCGAGATCCTCGAAAAAAGCCACAACACTTCGTCGTCTTTTCCCGAGGCGGTCCGACTCGCCCGGGCCACGCTCGACAAATTGCGTGGGTCGTTGATGCGCGACCAGAGCCGATCTCGAGCGGCGCACCCGGGAAGCAGCAGCGAGGGCCTGCAATTGGCCAGCGTGGATCGCCGTTTGCTCATGGAGCAGGGGATTGACGCAGGAAAAAGCCGCCATTCAAGCCCAGTCGACCGCGCCAAACAAGCCGGCAGCAAATGGCATGCCCCTTTTGCCCGATCCCAAGTTGCTCGACGGATTTGCCAAACTCGCGGACAGCGAAGAAACGACGGCTTGGTCAGATCGATATGGAAACATTGGCCTCCGGCGTCGCGGCGGCCCGCGGGCCGAAGGAGCAACTCGACGCTGGCGACTCGATGCGGCCCGGCCGAGTCTCGGAGCAGGCCGAAAAACTCTGGTCGCAACACGTTCTGCTTGCCTCGCTCGAAGGAATCACTCAAAAAGGCGCAAGAGGAAGCCGCCCGGCAGGCCAGAGGCAGAAGCCAAACCGTCCGAATCATGAGCCGCACCGCCACCGTCAAACGCAAAACCCGCGAAACCGACATCGAACTTGTCTTCGACGTCGATGGCAGCGGACGGGCCGACATTTCCACCGGCATCGGCTTCTTCGACCATATGCTCGAACTCTTCACCAAACACGGGCTGTTCGACCTGAAGCTCAAGGCCCAAGGTGACCTCAATGTCGACGCGCATCACACGGTGGAAGACGTCGGCCTTGCCCTCGGTCAGGCGTTGCGCGAAGCCCTCGGGGACAAGAAAGGACTCCGCCGCTATGGATGGTGCCTGCTGCCGATGGATGACGCCTTGGCGCGCATCGCACTCGATTGCAGCGGGCGTCCCTTCCTCGCCTACGAGGCGCCGGAGGAAGCCGGACCGATCGGAGACTTCCCGTTACCAATTGATCGAGGAATTCCTGCGCGCCTTCAGCGTGCAAGGCGGACTCAACCTGCATGTTGCGCTGCTCGACGGACGCGACACGCACCACATGGCCGAGGCGGTTTTCAAAGGTCTCGCCCGCTCGCTCGACCAAGCCACACAAATCGACCCGCGCGTGCAGGGCGTGCCCAGCACCAAGGGACAACTCTGATCCATGGCCGACTCGCCTCGCGTGGCCATGATCGATTATGGCAGCGGCAACCTGCGCAGTGTGCGAAAAAGCGCTGCAGCACGCGGGAGCCGATGTCATCCGCTGCGAGTCGCCGGAACCCCTCGAAGACTGCGCGGCCGCAGTCCTGCCAGGCGTCGGATCCTTCGGCGATTGCGCCCGCAGTCTGGCGGAGCGCGGCCTCACCGGACCGCTGAAGGCATGGCTCGCCGCGGATCGTCCCTATCTCGGCATCTGCTTGGGTTACCAAATTCTCTTCGCCAGCAGCGAGGAGTCTCCCGCAACACCGGGCCTCGCTCACTGGGCGCGGCCAAGTGGTGCGGTTTCCCGGGGGCCGCGGTCTCAAGGTTCCCCACATGGGGTGGAACCGGCTCGAGTGGCGGTCCGCTGACCCGCTTTTCGACGGTCTCCCCGAGCCGGCCTTTGTCTACTTTGTCCATTCCTACTATCCGGATCCCGTCGATCAGGACCTGATCACCGCGGCATCCACCCACGGCGTTTCTTTCGCCGCGGCCTGTCGCCGCGGCAACGTGCGCGGCGTGCAATTCCATCCGGAAAAAAGCCAGTCCACCGGTTTGCGCATGCTGGAAAATTTCGTCAACGAACTCCGCAGACCGAACACTTGATGCAACTCTACCCCGCCATTGATTTGATGAACGGACAAGCCGTGCGTCTGCGCCAAGGGCGCGCCGCGGACAAAACGGTGTATTCCGACGACCCCGTCGGCGTGGCCCGCGAGTGGGAGGCACGCGGCGGGGATTGGCTGCACGTGGTGGACCTTGACGCGGCGTTCACCGGCGAGCAGACCAATTTGGAGGTTGTGCGCCGCATGGCCGGAGCCATTCGGATCCCCGTCCAGATGGGTGGCGGCATCCGCGATGAAGCCGCCATCGAGCGCGCCCTCGGCGCCGGCATCTCTCGCGTGGTCATCGGGACGAGGGCGGCGGCGGGCGATGATTTTGTGGCGCGCGCCGTGGCCCGGTTCGGCAGCGAGAAAATCGCGGTGGGGATCGATGCACGCGACGGCATGGTCGCAGTCAAAGGTTGGACCGAAACCACCGGAATTAGCGCCCTCGATCTGGCGAGGCAGGCGGCCAAGGACGGCGCGGCTGCCATCATTTACACCGACATCGCCACGGACGGCATGCTGCAAGGGCCGAATCTGGACGCCACCGCGGGAATGGTCGAAGCCGTATCCGCAGGCGTCATTGCCAGCGGCGGTGTCTCCTCCGCGGCGGATCTGGCCCGTTTGGATCAGATCAAAGGTTTGTCCGGGGCAATCATCGGCCGGGCCCTTTTCGATGGACTGATCCGCGGGAATCTTCGCGAAGCCATGCAGGAGGCCGGAAGCACCCTTCCTTGAGATTGGCCTTGCGATCCTGGCCAAAGTCTGTTCCCTATGACCTGATGAAGATCAGCTTTCCAGCCCTGACCGCCATGATTTCGACCGCGGCTCTGCTCGCCGCGTGCACTCCCGAAGAGAAACCCGCACCGACACCGCGCAACCGCTACGGATTCGGTGGAACGCAGACTCTCCCGCAGGCTCCGGCCCAGACGCAGACCAATCCGGGTAATCTTCCCCCCCTCAGCGGAACCGATACTTCCGCGGGCATCACCGATTCGACCCTCGTCAATCCCGTGGCCACCCCGACCCCGACGCCACCGCCGGTCAGCCTGCCCACACCGGAGCTTTCCTACGGTATTCCCGTGCCCGGCAAACCCGGTTTTGTCACCAGTCCGCACGCACCCAATGCCGGATTCGTCGACGTGCGCGGCTTCCCTCCGGGCACGGAGGTCAAGGACCCTTACACAGGACGAATTTTCCTCGTTCCCTGACGACCCATTTTCCGGCGTGAGGTTCCGCCCGGGGCTTGTCATGTTAGCCGCCTGATGAGCGGCCAACATCCAACCTTTGCCATCTTCGGTCCCGGCCTGATGGGTGGATCGTTGCTCATGGCTCTGCGCCGGAAGTCCCCGCAGGCACGACTCCGCGTTTGGGGGCGGCGCGCCGAATCCTTGGAGGAACTGCAGCGTCGGGGTCTGGCTGATGCGTGCTCGACCGATGCTGCGGAGACGGCTCGCGGCGCGGACTTTGCCGTGCTCTGCGTCCCGGTGGACCGTTTGGCCGAAACCGCCCGCGCCGCCGCACCCGGCGTGGCGCCTCATTGCACCGTCACCGACGTGGGTAGCGTGAAGAGCGCAGTCGTCGACGAACTGGAAAACGTTTTTTCGACCCACGGCAATTTCGTGGGCAGCCACCCGATGTGCGGCTCCGAGGCCTCCGGACTCGCGGCGGCACGCGCGGACCTTTACGACAACGCCCTCTGCGTCGTCACGCCGACGGATCAGTCGAATTCCGAGTCCGTCCGCCGGACCGAAGACTTTTGGAGAACCGTCGGATGCCGTGTGCAATGCATGGCTCCCGGTGCACACGACCGAGCAGCGGCGCTGGTCAGTCATGTGCCCCACGTAGCGGCGGCGGCTCTCGTCAACTTGTTGGCCGACGAAAGCCGCGAAACCGCCGCACTATGCGCCGGCGGATTCCGCGACACGACGCGCGTGGCTTCAGGGTCACCGGAGCTCTGGGCCGCCATCCTCTGCCAGAACCGCGAGGAAACGGGACGCACGTTGGAAAAACTGTCCGGAGTTCTCGACGCGTTCCGAGCCGCAGTGCAAGCCAATGACCTTCCGCAAGTCGCGGCCCTACTTTCCCAAGCACGCGACACACGCCGCGCCATCATGCCGGAAAAATGAAAAACGAAATTTCTATCCATCGCGCACCGACCATCGCGACACGCATCCGTGTCCCGGGGGACAAGAGCATGTCGCATCGCGCGGCCATGCTGGCGTCGCTTTCCGACGGTCCTTGCCGGCTCCGCAATTACCTGCCGGGCGAGGACTGCCTTGGCACACTGCGCGTCTTGGGTCAGCTGGGCGTCAGCATCGAAAGCCCCTCCCCGACCGAGCACATCGTGCGCGGCTTGCGGGGCCGATTCCACGCCCCGGCGACGGATCTGGACTGCGGAAATTCCGGCACAACCATGCGCCTCCTCTCGGGCCTGCTCGCAGCTCAATCCTTCCGCTCGCGCCTCACCGGCGATGCGTCCCTCTCGCGTCGCCCCATGCGGCGTATCATGGATCCGTTGCGTTTGATGGGAGCGCACTTGGAAACCGAGGGCGAGAAAGGTTGCCCGCCCCTGATTATCGAAGGCAACACCCACCTTACCCCCATCACCTACGAACTGCCGGTGCCGAGCGCCCAGGTCAAAAGCGCGATTCTGCTCGCGGGACTTTTCGCCGACGGCACGACGTCGGTCGTGCAGCCCGTGGCCACGCGCGACCATACGGAGCGGATGCTGGAATACTTCGGAGTTCCGGTCACGAGGGACGGAACGAAAATCTCCGTGCAAGGCGGCGTTCTCCCGCAAGCCCGTGACTTCGAAGTGCCGGGCGACATTTCCAGTGCCGCCTTCTGGCTCGTCGCCGCCGCGGCGCAACCGGGATCGTCTTTATGCGTCACCGACTTGGGATTGAACCCCACGCGGGCCGGGATTCTCGCCATCCTGCTGCGCATGGGTGCACGGTTGCGGGAGGAGGAGCAGACCAAAGGCCCGGGCGAACCGTGCGGCAAAGTGGAAATCCTCGGCAATCACCTGCGCGGCACCGTGATCGGCGGGGAAGAAATTCCGAATGTCATCGACGAACTTCCGGTCCTCGCCGTGGCCGGAGCCTTGGCCGAGGGAACCACCGTGATCAAAGATGCCGCCGAACTGCGGGTGAAAGAGTCCGACCGCTTGGCGGTCGTCGCACACCATCTCGCCGCCATGGGAGCCGAGGTGACGGAACATGCGGACGGCTTGGAAATCCGCGGCGGGCGACCGCTGCGCGGTGCGCGCTTGCCCAGCCATGGCGATCACCGCATCGCCATGGCTTTCGCCATCGCGGGACTTTTCGCGGAGGGCGAAACAGTCATTGAAGACGCCTCGTGTGTTGAGACATCCTATCCGGGATTTGACCGTCAACTGCAGCAAATCCTCGATGGAAAGTCCTGACCCAGCCGCACCTGTCGAGACGGTTGTCATCGCCATCGATGGTCCCGCGGCCTCCGGCAAAAGCACCGTGGCCCGCGCCCTCGCGGCCAGACTCGGCTACCGTTTCCTCAACTCCGGCGACCTCTACCGGGCCATGACCTGGGCCTGCCTGCAGTCGGGCGTCGACTGCCACGACACGGGCGCCGTGGCCACGGCCGCCGGGAACGCGCAGATCGAGGTCGGATGCGACGGCATCAATTACTTTCCGCTCGTGGACGGTCAGGACCCGCGCGCGCACCTGCGCGACGAATCGGTCAATGCCAATGTCTCCCCCGTCTCGGCCGTGCCCGCCGTGCGCTACATTCTCTCCGCCGCCATCCGGGCGCACTCGCGCGGACGCCAGACCGTGGTGGAAGGTCGCGACATCGGGTCGGCCGTCTTCCCGGAAACGCCCTACAAATTTTACATCGACGCACCGGCGCACGTCCGCCAGCGCCGGCGGCGCAACCAGGGTCAGCGGGAGGAAATCGCCCGTCGCGACCTCATCGACTCGACCCGCAGCACCAACCCCCTCACCGTCGCCCCAGGCGCCACGGTGATCGACAGCTCAACACTCGACATCGCCGGGGTGGTCGGCGCCATGTTGGCCAAACTCGAGGAACAAAACCTCGCCGCCGCGACCGCCGCATGCAGCAACGGATGACATTCTGGTATCTGCTCGGCTATTCACTGAGCAAGGCTATCGCCAAATCCTTTTTCCATTACCGGGTCATCGGCGCGGAGAACATGATCGAGGAAGGCCCCTGCATCATCGCCGCCAACCACTGCAGCTACCTCGACCCACCGCTCGTCGGAGTCGCCTTCCGCCGGGGTATCCACTACCTCGCCCGCAAGAGTCTTCTCGATGTCCCGTCCTTGGCCCGATTTTGCCGGAACTTAATGTCATCCCGGTCGATCAGAAGAACGCCGACCGCAGCGCGCTTATGGGGGCCATTCGCGTGGTCCGCCAAGGCGGCGCCGTGCTGATTTTCCCCGAAGGAACACGAAGCCCCGATGGACAACTGCAGCCCGCGCAACCCGGCATCGGCATGATTGCCGCCAAGACTGGTGCACCGGTAGTTGCCGGTCCGAATTTTTGGATCTTACGAGAGCGATGCGCAGGGGACGAGCTTGGCCCAATCCGAGCCAGATTACAGTCGCTATCGGCGTCCCGATACCGACGCTCAACGTCGGAGCAAGCGGGAATACCTGCGCTGCAGCCGCAAATCATCGCGGGACATCACGGACATTGGTTATGCCGACCGTCGGTTAGAGGTCAGGCTGCGATCTCGGCATCAGTTGCTACGATCCCGGGCTGGGAGCAATACCGCTAGCCAAGTCTGAGCATTACCCAAGGATTCACTGGTGGCTTGGCGCGCTTGGTAGACGTTGCCATCCCCGCCTTTGCGAAAAATAACAAAGCCTTTGTCGCCGAACGGGACCGCGTCTTCGGGCTAAGTTCTTGGAACGCCGGTCCAGTTATAGGTGCTGACGAAAATGGAATCACCCGGGTCGTTCTCTCTGACCGCGTAAACCTGCAAGCCACTTTTCGACGGGCGGGAACTCGTTGGGCTGGAATTTGTACACCAGGAGCAGTGGCGATTTTCCGGAGATCCGCCTCGGTAAGATATTTTCCATCGACCAAGTTTTGGCAGAAATGTCTGCCCCAGTGTCATCGCCGTCGCCGGGCCAACCAGCGCCTTCGCCCGAGGTGAACGCGTCCAGAGCCATGGTTTGGGTCGCGAGTTGCAGCTGCCGCGCGTTGTTCAGAGCACCGGTCAGTCTGGCCGCGGGTCAGTGCACCCGTTACCGCGGGGACGGCCAGAGAGGCGAGGATGGCGATGATCGAAATAACGACCAGCAATTCGATGAGAGTGAAGGCGGAGCGGAGAGGAACGTTTGGGAATTTCATAGTCTTAAACCTCAATACCACCGATCGGACCGAAAGCAATGGTATTCTTGCTCCCTGTCTCAAGCCACAGGCTCTTGGAGAAATCCCGCAATGGCCAGCGGCGGCAATTCAATTTGGATCGAGTGCTCGCGGCCTTGCCAAGGGATGGGTTCGGAGGGGACACCGCCGAGGTTTCCTACGTTGCTGCCGCCGTAACTCTCGGCATCGGTGTTGAGAATTTCCCTGTAGAAGCCGGGACCCGGAACGCCAATGCGGTAGCCTCCCCTCACCACGGGGGTCGCATTCATGGCAAAAACAATATTTTGTCCGTCGGAAGACTTGCGGAGGAAGGCGACCACGCTGTTGTCCGAGTCATGGAAGTCGATCCATTCGAAACCGTCATGCGTGTCGTCGAGTTCGTAAAAGGCCGGGTATTCCTTGTAAATGTGGTTGAGGTGTTGGACCAGGCGGCTCAGGCCGGCGTGTAGCGGGAATTGGGTGAGGTGCCAGTCGAGGCTCTGGTTGTAGCGCCATTCGTCCCACTGGCCGAATTCGCCGCCTTGGAAAAGCAGCTTCTTGCCCGGGTGGGCCCACATCAGGCCGTAGAGCATGCGGAGGTTGGCGAACTTCTGCCACATGTCGCCGGGCATTTTGCTCAAGAGAGCGCCTTTGCCGTGCACGACCTCGTCGTGGCTGAGCACGAGGATGAAATGCTCGTGAAACGCGTAGAGCAACGAGAAGGTGATGCTGCCTTGATGGTAGCGCCGGTAAACCGGGTCGAGGCTCATGTAGTTGAGGAAGTCGTGCATCCAACCCATGTTCCACTTGAAGCCGAAACCGAGGCCGCCGAGGTAGGTCGGACGCGAGACACCCGGCCATGCAGTTGACTCTTCGGCGATGGTGATAATCCCCGGGAAACGCTCGTAGCTGACTTCGTTGAAGCGTTTGAGGAAATAGATCGCGTCGAGGTTTTCGCGGCCGCCGAAACAATTCGGCACCCACTCGCCGCCCTCGCGCGAGTAGTCGAGGTAAAGCATGGAGGCGACGGCGTCCACGCGAAGTCCGTCAATGTGGTATTGGTCGAACCAGAACAGCGCGTTGGCGATGAGAAAATTCCGCACCTCGTTGCGTCCGTAGTTGAAAATGTATGTCCCCCAGTCGCGGTGTTCCCCCTGCCGGGGGTCGGCGTGCTCGTAGAGGTGCGTCCCGTCGAATTTGGCCAGGCCGTGCGCGTCTTTCGGGAAGTGGGCGGGCACCCAGTCGAGAATCACCCCGATCCCGGCTTTGTGGCAGTTGTCGACGAAGTGCCGGAATTCGTCCGGGTTGCCGAAGCGACTGGTCGGCGCGTAGTAGCCGGCCACCTGGTAGCCCCACGAACCGTCGAAGGGATGCTCGGCCACCGGCATCAACTCGATGTGGGTGAATCCCATTTCGAGGCAATAAGGAATGAGACGGTGGGATAGCTCGATGTAGCTGAGCGGACGGTTGTCATCGTCGGCCATGCGCTGCCACGAACCGAGGTGCACCTCGTAAATGCTGAGCGGCTTTTTGTGCCACTGCTGTTTCTCGCGGTATTCCATCCACCCTTGGTCGGACCACTTGAAGCGGTCGAGATCGTAAACGATCGAGGCAGTTTGCAGTCCGTGCTGACCGTAGAAAGCAAACGGGTCGCTCTTGAGGCAAACCTCACCGTGGTAGCCTTTGACCTCGAATTTGTAGTGCGTGCCCTCACCGATGCCCGGGATGAAAATTTCCCACACGCCGCTGCCGAGCAGCTTGCGCATGACGTGCACGCGGCCGTCCCAGTTGTTGAACTCGCCAACCACACTGACGCGCTGGGCGTTGGGGGCCCAGACACAAAAAACAGTGCCGGCCACACCGTCGATCGTCGTGAGATGCGCGCCGAACTTGTTGTAGAGATCCCAATGATTGCCCTCGGCATGGAGGTAGACGTCCGTGTCGCCGAGGATGCGCCCGAAGGAATACGGGTCACGCATCTCCCACTCGCTGCCGTCATGGCTTTTCATGCGCAGCGTGTAGGCAAATTCCGGCATGCCCTTGGGCAGCACGGCTTCGAAAAATCCGGAGTCGTGGATTTTTGCCGCTTCAAACATGCGCGTGCGGTTCGAGGCGTCGACGATTTTGACCGAGGCCGCATCGGGACGGAAGACGCGCACGGCGAGGAAATCACCCGCGCGTCGCATGCCGAGGGTATGGAAAGGATCGGCATGGCGGGCTTCGAGGAAAGCGCTCAGTTCCTCGGCGGAGACGGTGGATTTGGGCATGGGTGGAACGCGCGGTCGACGCGCGGAACTCAACAATTATCGGGCGCCGTGGACCGCGGCAAGGGCTGTTGTCAACCGGCCCCGCCGGCCGAATTGGCCAGAGCCGCTTCTTCGTCGGGCAGATAGGCCCGAAAGCGGCTTTTGTCGATGGCCTTCATGAAAGCTTCGTGCGGCGACACGTGCCCTTGCTGGAGCTGGGCCCAGATGGCGTCGTCCATGAATTGCATCCCCTGCGCCTTACCGCCCACGATGGCGTCCTGTAATTTCTGGGTGGCCCCCTCGCGGATGATGGCGGCCACGGCGCTGTTGACCACGAGGATTTCGTTGACCGCGATGCGGCCGCCGCCGTCCTCGCGCTTGAGCAGCAACTGCGCGACCACGCCGCGCAGGGACGCCGCGAGCATGGTGCGGACCTGTGACTGCTGATCAGATGGGAAAACATCGATCATGCGGTCGACAGTCTTGCGGGCATTGTTGGTATGCAGGGTGCCGAAGACGAGCAGGCCCGTCTCGGCCGCGGTCAGGGCGAGCGAGATCGTTTCCAGATCACGCATCTCGCCGACCAGCACGATGTCCGAATCCTCGCGCAGGGCGGCCTTCAGCCCGGCCGGGAAATCCACCGAGTGCTCCGGCACTTCGCGCTGCGTGATGATGCTTCTCTTGTTCGAATGCACGAATTCGATCGGTTCCTCGATCGTCACGATGTGGCGCGCGAAGTTCGTGTTGATGTAGTCCATCAGCGCGGCCAGCGTCGTGCTCTTGCCCGAACCGGTCGGGCCCGTGACCAGAACCAGGCCGCCGCGGAGGTGGCCGAACTCTTTGATGACCGGCGGCAGGCCGAGTTCATCGAGCGTGGCGATGCGCGTGGGGATCAGACGAAACACGGCGCCCAGTCCGTGGACCTGCTTGAAATAATTGCAGCGGAAACGGTTGTCCTCGTTCATCTCGTAAGCAAAGTCGAGGTCGCCCTTCTGCTGGAAACGCTCCCAATTTTTCGGCGTGCAGATCTCACTGAGCATGTAGCTCATTTCGTCCGCGGTGAGCAGCTCCTCGCGGATGGGGATGACATCGCCGTGCCGGCGGATCTTCGGGGGCTGTCCTTCGGCGAGATGCAGGTCGGAGGCTCCCGCATTGATCAGCACTTCGAAAAATTGGTCGATATGGGCCATGGCGTCAGATCATCCCGCAGAGCTGCTTCATCGTCTGCTTGTCCTCGGCGCGCGAGACGGCCTCCTCGGCCGAAATGGCGCCTGCGCGGTAAAGCCCGGCCAGCGAATCGTCCATCAACTGCATGCCCAGCTTCTTCCCGGTCTGGATGATGCCGGGAAGCATGAAGGTTTTGGCCTCGCGGATGACATTGGCCACGGCGGGGGTGTTCATGAGGATTTCGATGGCCAGAGCGCGGCCCGAGCCATCGGCCCGGGGCACGAGTTGCTGCGAAATGATCCCGCGCAGCGACTCGCTGACCATGATGCGGATCTGCTCGCGCTGGTCGACGGGAAAGACGTCGAGCACGCGATCGAGGGTGCGGGCCGCATTGCCGGTGTGCAGGGTGCCGAGCACCAAGTGGCCGGTCTCGGAGGCGGTGATGGCCAAGGAGATCGTTTCCAAGTCGCGCATTTCACCGACCATGATGACATCCGGATCCTCGCGGAGAGCGCCACGCAAGGCGGCGCCGAACGACTCGGTGTGCGTGTGCACCTCGCGCTGGTTGACCTGGCAGCCTTGCGGGGTGAAGAGGTATTCGATGGGGTCTTCCAGCGTGATGATATGTTCGCGCCGCGTGCGGTTCGCCTCCTCCACCAAAGCAGCCAGCGTGGTGCTCTTACCGCTACCCACCGAGCCGGTAACGAGGACGAGGCCGTTTTGGTATTGGGTGAGCAGCTTGAGCTGCGACGGCAGACCGAGCTCGTCCATGGTCCGCACATTCGTTTGGATGATTCGGAAGACCAGGTCGTAGCCGAGACGGTGGCGCACTACGCTGGTGCGGTAACGGCCATCGGCATTCGAGTAGGCGAAATCGACATCACCTCGCTCCTCGAGCAATTTCTTTTGCGCGTCGTTGAGAAATCCCATAGCCAACCGCTCGGTGTCGGCCGCACTCAGCTTGTCGGCCTGCAGCCAGATGGGCTCGAGCGTGCCGAAGCGACGCCATGTGGGTTGGACGTTGACGCTGAGGTGAATGTCGGAAGCCCCGGATTCCTTGCCGATAGCCAGATATTGGTCCACGTGCGCGAGAGCGTGGACGGAAGACGGACTTTCCTCGACAACCTCGACGGTCGATGTGGGGGGGGAGTCGGACACGGTGTCCGGAAACTTCTAATTCTTGCGGCCCGATCGCAAACTCAAAAAGAGCGGCACCAACTGGGTCAGCGCGCCCGGCAGCAGCTTGAGCAGCAAGGGAACCCAGTAAGCCGCGCCCTGGGCCGGACCGGACGAACCCTTGACTCCGGGCTGCCCCGCCGGCTTGCGCAGGAGTCGCGCGACGGCAAAGCCTGCCACGGAAGCGCCCGGCAGCCACCATTTCCAGTCGCGGGCCACCTCGCTGCGCAGTTGGTTGAGCGGGTTGGCGGCCGCGGCCAATTCGCGGACCCTGGACTGCAATTCGCCGCCCGCCGCATCCAACTCGCGGAGATATTCCTCGCGGTTCATGAGAGTCTTTGCACCTCGCGACGGAGCGCCTCGCGGGTTCCGGGAAAGAGAGGTTTGACGGCACGTCCGCGCAGGATGAGCAAGAGAATGACGGCTGCGAGGACGTGGAAAACGCCCAAGCCGAAAACGGCCGCGATCCAACCGCCGCCGAACCAGCCGACAAGCAGCGCGGTGATGCCCAGCAGAAGGAAAAGGTAAGCCAGCACGGCGGCGACGATGGACGCCACCGCCAAACCTCCCAACACGAGGGCTTGGGTCCCTGTCTCCCTCAGTTCCAGACCGAACAAGCCCGTCAGAGCCTGCAAGAAACGGACCAGAGCCGAGTTGAAGCCTCCGGCCGCGGCTTGCAAGCCGGGCGAGTCGGATGTCTCAGCGGAGTGGCCTGCGCCGGGCGTAACGTTCATGCGCCGCGCCTTCAGCGACGCATGATTACGCCGAGGATGAACCCTGCGGCCAAGGCGATGCCGACGGCCTGCAGCGGGTTTTCCCGGATGTATTCCTCGCCGTCCTCGGTGAGGGTGCGAGCGCGGCCGGTGGTGTCGGACCAGACTTGGTTGGCCCGCTCGCGGTATTCGCCGGCGCGCTGGTTGAAGTTGTCGCGCAGATCGCTGAACTTGGCGCTGGCGGCTTCCTTGAATTCGTTGGCCGCTTCCGCGGCATGGCTGCGGCCGCTCTTGAACTTCTCGGTCGCTTGTTTGGTGTCTTTTTCGCTCATGATTTTAGTTTTAGTTTTCACCAACAGATTTACAGATGGTGCGCGGACTGGCAAGTGCCCGGCATCGTTTTTCTTGAAGGAAACGTAACCTTGGCGGACAAATTGCCCTTCATGACCGCCGCCGCGACCCGCCAAGCCGACCATGTGCCATCCGAGTTGGTGGCCCGGATCGACGAAACCATCACGCATTATCCGGTTTCCAAGCGGAGCGCCTCGGTTCCCCTTCTTCACCTCTGGCAGAACCATTTCGGCTACATTGACGACAGCGGGGTCGATTGGATCGCGCGCAAGCTCGATCTTGAACCGATCAACATCCTCGAGTTGGTCACCTTCTATCCGTGGTTCCGCCAGACCGCGCCCGGAAAAACAACCATCCGCGTCTGCCGCACCCTGTCGTGCGCCATGGCCGGATCCTACGAAGTCCGCGAGGAACTCCTCCGCGCCGCCGGTGCCATGGATTCGCCGGACCACGGACACGGGATCAACAGTCCGGACGGGAAATACACCATCGAGTTCGTCGAGTGCCTGGCCAGCTGCGGCTCGGCCCCGGTGGCTCTCGTCGACGATAAACTGGTCGAGAAGCTCCAGCCGTCCGAGGCCCAGACCGTCCTGCAGGACGACCGACCGCACTTACCGCAAGACGATCCGCGCCCCCCACGCCCTCGAGCGCCGCATGATTTTGAAGAATATCGGGCGCGAAGATTATGACACGTCGCTCGAGTGCTACGTGCGCCACGGCGGCTACGAATCGCTGAAAAAAGCGTTGAAAATGAAGCCCGAGGAAGTCACCGCCGAGGTCAAAGCCTCCAACTTGCGCGGCCGCGGCGGCGCCGGCTTCCCCACCGGGGTCAAGTGGGGCTTCATCAAACGCGACGACGGCAAGCCGCACTACCTCGTGGTCAACGGCGACGAATCCGAGCCCGGCACCTTCAAAGACCGCTACATCCTGCACGAGGACCCGCACCAGCTTCTCGAGGGCATGCTCATCGCCGCCTGGGCGCTCAATGTGCACCTTGCCTACATCTACATCCGCTGCGAATTCCCCGAAGCCGCCCGCATCGTCGAGAAAGCCATCGACGAGGCCCGCGCCGCCGGTTTCCTCGGCAAGGACGTCTGCGGAAGCGGTTTCGACTGCGACATTTTCGTCCACCAAGGCGCGGGCGCCTACATTTGCGGCGAGGAAACCAGCCTGCTCGAATCGCTCGAAGGCAAGCGCCCCTACCCCCGCATCAAGCCCCCGTATTTCCCCGCCGTCTTCGGCCTCTACAATTGCCCGACCATCGTCAACAACGTCGAGTCCCTCTGCCACGTGAAGCACATCATCGCCATGGGCGCGGCGGAGTTCGCCAAACTCGGCTCGCCCGGCGACGGCGGCACCCGCACGCTCTGCGTGAGCGGCGATGTGCAGAACCCCGGGTATTACGAACTCGGCTGCGGACAGGTCACCGTCGGGCAGTTGATCAACGAGGTCTGCGGCGGACTCAAGCCCGGCCGCACCTTGAAAGCCATTATCCCCGGCGGCAGTTCGGCCAAAGTTTTGCGGGCCGGCGAGAAATACAAAATGAAACGCAAGGCGGCGGACGGAACCGAGGAAGTGGTCGAAGTCGACCTCATGGACCTGGTGCTCGACGCCGGTTCGCTGGCCGCCGCCGGTTCGATGATCGGCAGTGCCGGCGTCATGATTCTCGACGACTCGCGCGACATGCTCTGGGTGCTCAACAACATCAACGACTTCTACGCCCACGAAAGCTGCGGCCAGTGCACCCCGTGCCGCGAGGGCAGCCTGTGGATGTCCAAAGTGACCACGCGCATGCTCGACGGGGACGTCAAACCGACCGACGCCAAGCAACTCGTCGGCATCGCCGACCATATCGCCGGCCGCACGGTCTGCGCCTTCGGCGAAGCCTGCGCGTGGCCGACCCAGAGTTTCGTCGCCAAATTCCGCGAGGAATTCGAGCCGCGCGGAGCGGGTGTCAACGGCAACGGCGCGAACGGCCACTGATACCAAGTCCCTTGCTTGGTAGGGCCCGCTGGCCTCGGCGGGCCGCTGCCCTTCTGGGTTAAGGGTGCGGACGGCTGGGCCAGCCGTCCCTACCTACGGAGACAAAGAGTCAAAAGACTTCCCGTGTTTGCGATGGCTTCCATGTAGCAACTGCGTCCCGCCGCTACTCCGGCAGCGTGTAAACAATCCGCCCGCACTGCTCGCAGGAGACAACCTTGGCACCGACCTTCGCGTCGCGCAACGTGGCGGGCGTGACGGTCATGTGGCATCCCGAGCAGTGGTTGCCCTCGAGCGGGACGATGGCGCGGCCCGCTTTCGAGCGGAAAAGTTTTTCGTAGAGATCGAACAGATCTTCGTCGGCCGCTTTGATTTCCGCGGCGATGGCATCGCGCTCGACTTTTACTTCGTCGGCGCGCCCCTGCAGGACACCGACTTTCTCGTCGGCCGTCTTGACCAGCGCGGCCACGCGGTTTTTTTCGGCCGAATATCTCGCATCGGCCGCGGCGATGACGGGCTTGAGATCCTCGAATTCCTGCATGAGTTCGAGCTCGCGGTCCTCGATCGCGGTGATGTCGGCCTCGGCACGCTCGATCTCGTGTTTGAGCGCGGCGTATTCCTCGTTCTTGCGCGTCTCGAGTTGCTGGGTCTGGTATTTGGCGATCTGGGTGCGTTTGCCGTCCGCCTCGACCTCGAGCCGCTTGCGCTCGACCTCGATCTGCGTGGCGCGCGATTTGTCCTCCTCCAAGGTGCGCTGCGCGGCATCGAGTTCCTTCTGCAGCGCGGCCTTCTCCCCGGGCACGGCATGGATCTCATGGAGGAAGGTCTGCAGGCGCTGATCGCGTTCCTGCAGGAGAAGAAGTTTCTCCAAAATTTCCACCATTGCGCATCTTCTAGGCTTTCCAATCCGGTCCGGCCAGCCAGAATTCGCCGCGCCCGCCCGAGGGCCGCATGTCGACAACCTCCGCCACGGTCGCTCCCGCCACGCCGCAGCGCGGTATGGGGGGTGTTTACCAACCGCAGCTGGACGGACTGCGGGCCTTGGCCATTCTCGGCGTGCTCTTCCATCACTACGGGCTGCATATCCCCGAGTTCTTTGAATACGGGCCGATTTCCGTGCGGCTATTTTTTGCCCTGACCGGGTATTTCATCACCCTCTGGTTGTGGAAAGCCGAAGACTCCGCGCGGGCCGGCGGCATGAGCGTGTGGCGCGCCCTCCCCGTTTTCCATGCCCGTCGCCTGCTGCGCATCGTGCCGCCGCTTTATTTGTCCATCTTCCTCGCCGCCGCCCTCGGCCTTGGCGCGGTGGGCGAGAGCCTCGGGTGGCACCTGTTTTTTCTGTCGAATTTCTATGTGGTGCAAACCGGCTATTGGCCCGAAGTGACTTCGCACCTCTGGTCTCTCTCGGTGCAGGAGCAATTTTACCTGCTCTGGCCGGTGGTCATCCTCCTGACGCCGCGACGGTGGTTCCTGCCGGTGCTGGCCGCCGCGGCTGTCGTGGCCTTCGTCTATCGTTTGGGGTGCGTGCTGGGGGACATCAATCCCGTGATCCGCTGGACTATGGTTTTCGGATCGCTCGACTCTTTCGCCACCGGGGCCTTCGTCGCCTGGCTCGGGCAGGGCCGGATCGGAACGGTGATCATGACGGATCGGCAGCGTTGGAGTTTCGGCCTCTTGGCCTTTTTCTGCCTGCTGGTAGCCCGCTGGCTGCGCTATTTCCCGCAGACCGATCCGTGGGTTGCCACCATCGAAATTTGGGAGGCCGTCTTTATCGGTTGGTTCATCGCCGCGACCGCGCAGGGGTGGACGGGATGGTTCGGACGCTTCCTCTCGTGGCCCCCGCTGGTTTACGTGGGCCAGATCAGCCTCGGCATTTACCTCTACCACATCCTCGTGCACATCCTGCTCGGACCGTGGCTCGACCGTTGGGGCATCACCCCCGCCGCGCACAACACCCTGCGCGTCTGGTTGCTCTCCGGATTGTCCATCGGTGCCGCGGCACTGTCCTGGCACCTGATGGAAAAACCGCTATCCAAGTTCAAGCCGCGCGTGACGCGGCGGCCCGGACGCAATCAGTAATCCTCCGCCTCGACCTGTTTGAAACGACCGTCGTTGCGGCGGGACAGGCTGCGGAGCAAATCCCGCTCCTCTTTGCGGGCTTCCTTGGTGAGGAAGTGGATGACATGGATGCGGGCCGGTTCGTCGAGTTCCTCCTGCAGATCCTTGACCATGCCCAACAGTTCGCGCTCCTCGATCTTGGAGCTGTCGAAACCGAACTCGCGGCTGGTCCCGACATTACGGCTCATCTCGCCGTCGCTGATGAGAAAGACCGTGGAGGGTTTCATGGAGAGCGCCTGTTTGAGGGCGGTATCGGTGCGCGTGCCACCCCCCTCGTAAAGTCCGGTGCCCATTTTGCTGTAGGTGCTTTTGTAGGACATGTTCTTGTCTCTTCCGCCGTTGACCTTGGCG
Source organism: uncultured Verrucomicrobiae bacterium (assembly GCA_963776165.1). Classification (GTDB taxonomy): domain Bacteria; phylum Verrucomicrobiota; class Verrucomicrobiia; order Chthoniobacterales; family JACTMZ01; genus JACTMZ01. The sequence continues at coordinate 74,369 of CAVZLI010000006.1, read as the reverse complement.
ATCCACTCGGAGGCCTTCGCCTTGTTCGACTGGGTGGCCGGTTGCGGCTCCGGAAACATGGCGACCGAACCACCTTCGTAGATGATCACATTGAAAAGGGTGTTGATGCCGAGACCCTCGATAAGTTTGGCCGCCTCCGCTTTGACCGCTTCGAATTTTCCGGGTTGGCGGTCGAACATGGTGTCGGACACATCAACCACGATGACGACGCGCGTGGCCATGTCGGAGATCCCGAAGAAACTGACGGCCGAACCGCGCCCGCCTCCCCCGCTTGCGGTGCCAGCCCCGTCGCCGGCCGCGGCGGCCAAGCTGTCCAGTTGGTCTGAAACGATGTCGCTCGGGTCGATGGTGGCCACGGCGTCAAGCGGCATGGACGGCAGGTCGGGCAGCGCGAATTCGGTCGGGCGGGCGGTGGACATTTTATCCTGGAAACTCGGCTTGGGTTTGAGCGCGTCGAACTGGTCCATGTTCATGCGGTGCTGGCGCTCCTCGGCGGCGATACGGATTTCCTTTTTCACCTCGAAGGTCGCAGGCGTCGGCAGGAGGTAGCGCGCCACGATCCAAATGCCGGCGAGGATGGCGCCGATAAAGTGCACGGCGATGCTGGCCACAATGACGGAAATGATGATTTTCCGCCGCCGTTGCCGGGCGGCTTGCTGGGGATCGAGCACCGTGCGGGCCATCGCTCTAGATCTCCTCCTCGGAGCTGTCGGAAAAGGTCACGCCGGTGATGTCGGCCCGCGCGCAGGCATTGAGGACATCGACGATGCGTTGGTGGTTGGTCCCGTCGGCGGCGTCGAGCGTGACCAAAGCTTCAGTCTTGTTGGCGTCGGAGGATTCCTTGAACCGTTTGAGCGTGGCGACGAGTTCCCCGAGGTCGCTGTCGGCGGGGGCGCCGAGCACGGAATCGTTGAGCACGATGCTGCCGTCATCCTCGATGCGGATGCGCTGCTCGTCGGGCAGTTCGACGGCCTCTTCCGCGGAAACCGTTCCGGGCAACCCGAGACTGATGTCGCTCTCCTGTTTGATCGGTTTGGCCGTGACCATGAAAAAAACAAGCAGGAGGAAGACCATGTCGATCATTGGTCCCATCTGCATCTCGACGAGTTGCTGGTCGCGGCGGCGGACTCTCATGGTTCAGGATTGGTAGCTGCCGAAGATGACGTCCAAAGCCCCGGCATCGGCCGCCATCTTCATGACCTCTTTGATTTTTTTACCCGGCGTGTTTTTGTCCGCGCGGATGTAAAGGCGCAGCGGAGGGTAGTTCTCGAACCGCTTTTTCAAGTGCTCTGCGAGAGCCTTTTTGTCGGCCGGCGTCTGTCCGATGAAATACCGTCCCGCGCCGTCGATGCTGATGACATCCCGGTTGCTCACCTCGGGCGGGATGATGGCATTGCTCGCCACCGGCAGTTTGATCTCTTCCTTGATCTGCTCCTTGGAGATCTTCGTCGTGACCATGAAGAAGATGAGAAGCAGAAAGGTCATGTCGATCATCGGCGCGAGCTGGAAGCCCACGTTCTCCTCGGCGCGGCGGATGATTTTCATGACGACAGTTGGCGCGTCCTACTCGGTCACTTCCGGCGGCAGTTCCTCGTGCGGGTGTGTGGCGCTCTCCAGCTTCAATTCGCCCGAGAGGATATCGATCATGAAGGTGACCTGCTTCTGGATGTTGCCGACGGCGACCTGCAGCAGATTGCGGAAGTAGAAGTAAAGGAACATGGCTGGAATACCGACGATGAGTCCGCCCGCGGTGGTCAACATCGCTTGGCCGATACCGCCGGCGAGATCCTGCGGCTCGCTGCGTCCAGCTGCCAATTGATCGAAGCTCTGGATCATGCCGGTGACCGTGCCGAGCAGGCCGAGCATCGGCGCGATGGTGGCGAAGATGTTGAGGTAATTGATCCAGATCATGAGCCGCGTTTCCTCCTGCACGAGGGTTTCGCCGGCGGCCTGTTCCATGGAGGCCTTGTTGGCCAGGTCGCGCTCGAAGTTCACCTTGAGCAGGGCGGACGACATGGTGTTGGCGAAGACGTTGGGCGAGGACTGGCACAGCTCGTAAGCGGCATTGGCATCGTGGCGCTGCATGGCCTGCGAGACGCCGTCGACCAGCGATTGCGGCATCATCTTTTTCTGGTTGATCTGCAGAAAGCAGTAGACGCCGACAGCAATGGTGCCGACCGAGCAGAGCAGGATCGGCCACATGAGCGGCCCGCCGTCGTTGAAAAGATCGAGGAGGCTTTTTTCCACGGCGGGAGGCGGTCCGGGTGGCGGTGTGGCGGGGGTTTCCTCCTGCGCCCAGACGGAGCCGACGGCCGCGAGGACCAGGGCCGCAGGCAGGAGCAGGCGGATGAGGTGGCGTGGGTGTTTTGTGTTCATGATTCGGGCTGTTCTTTCTGCAACGCTTCCCGGGCCGGGGTGGCGTAACGGGTTTCGGGATACAGGGAGGTGATGTCGGTGGCAACTTCGCGCGCCGCGGCAGGCTGGTCGGCGAGCAAGTAGGCCTCATGAGCCAACCAAAGACCCCGGGCGGATTGCTCGTGCTCCGTTCCGTAGAAAAGAAACGGATACAAGGCCAGGTCGAGGGCTTCGTTGAGCAACTGGTCGTGCTCCGCCCGCACCGGCGGATCCTCCTGCCAGCGCGGATTTTCCTCGAGCAGTTCCCGCAGCGCGGCGAGACGTGTCTCGGCCAGCAACAATTTGGTGTCGAGCAAAAGGCCCGGGTCCTCCGCCTCGAGGGCCAAGGTCTCGGCCTCTGCCGAGGCTTCATTGATCTGACCCAAAGCCAGCATGGACTTGAGACGCCCGCGCATGGCGGCCTCGCGGTCCGCTTCATTCCAGGCTTCGGCTTCAATACGCCGGAAGATTTCCAAAGCTTCGGTGTGGCGGGCGGGGTCCTTCGAAAGCAGAAGAATATCGCCGTAAGCCATGCCGGCCTTGGCCGCGTGGGATTCCGGCACGGCGAGAAACGGCTCCATCCGCTGCCACAGGACACGGGCGAACGCCGTGCGCCCGATGGTGGGCTCTTTGGTCACGGTCTCGAGGTCCGCATCGGGCCCGAAGACGATCCTCTCCACGTCCGCACGATTGATCGAAACGATGGCCGAGGGCTGCCCGGGTATGGGCGGAGGGATGCGCAGGCGGAAAACACTCGCGTCCGCGCCCACCACCTTGCCGGGGCGCGTGGTCCCGTCGGCCAACTCGATGAGGTCCTGAGCGACCGCGGTGGACGCAACCAGTGCGGTGGCGAGCAAGCGGAAAGCCGCGGCCCTCATGACGACGCCTCCCCCGGTGGGGCGAATTTTTTCAGCTTTTCGCGCGCCTGATCGGCTTCCGGCAATGCGGCGAGGTCCTCGCTGTTGGCCAGTTCTTCGTAGGTCTTGCGAGCCGCCTCGAGATCATCGATTTGCTCGAAGGCTTCGCCGCTGCGCAGGTAAGCCTTGGCCACCGCATCGCGCCATTTGCCGTAAAGGATGTAGATGCGTTGGTAGTAGGGAATGGCTTTTTGCGGCTGGTTACGTTGCATCTCCAACTCACCGAGGGCCAGCAGGGCCTGAGCCTTGAGTTTGCCGGAAACATTTTCCGCCGCGAGCAAGCGGGTGTAGGAGTCGGCCGCCTCGTCGAGCCTCCCCTCGCCGACTTCGAGACGGGCGCGGGTCGTCAGGACGTCGCCCATGAGCGGAGACCAAGGTGTGTCCCGCTCGATGCGCGCGTAGTAATCGAGTGCGGTTTGGGTGTCGCCCTGTTCGAGAGCGAGCTTGGCCAGCGCACCGAGGGCTTGGTCTTTCTGGGGCGCGCGCGGGTGCCATTTGAGCAGGTCGCGGTAAAGCCCCGCCGCCATCTCGCGCCGCCTCGAAGCCTCGGCCGGATCGCTCTCCTCCTCCGCCGCGAGCATCTGCGCCCCGGCGACGTCCGCCAGCACCATGGAACTGGTGACGGGTGGCTCGACGAGCACCGAAGCCTCGCGCAAGAGGGCTTGGGAAAGTGCGGGGTCCGACTTTTTGACGGCCTGGGCCAGCGCCCAGATGGCGCGCACCGCAAGCACTTCCTGCTGCGCGGATTCGGCTTCCGCGCGCAGGGCGCGGAGGTCGGCGAGATAATCGAGCTTTTCCGATTCGCCCCGATAGAGACGCCCGAGGCCGAGGAACAGGTCCTCCACCGCATAAGCCCGGGGATCGTTGCCGAACTTTTTGATCGCCGCACGGTATTCCTCCTTGGCTTTGTCCACCTGATCTTCTTGCACCCAAGCCGTGCCGATGAGGTAAAGAGCCTCCGCCGCCCGCGGACGGTTCGGCTCTTGCTCCAGGTAGCTCCGCATCAGCTCGCGCAATCCTTCGTAGTCCTCCTCGAGCTTGAGGACCTTGGCCAATTTGAACTGCGCTTCCTCGTGGAAGCGCCCGGCACCGGCCGGCACGCTCCGGTAAATCTCTTTTCCCTCCTCGGACTTGGCCTGCGCGAGCAGGGCGTCGCCCAAAAGAATGCGGGCCTCGGCGTTCTCGTCGCCATCCGGATAGCGCTCCAAATATTCCGACAATTCCTTCTCCGCCGTCTCGTAGTCGCGCATGGACTGCGCGCAGTAAGCGTGACGGAAAGCGGCCGGACCGTGCAGCACCCCCTTCGGGTAGTCCTCCGGTATGGCGGACAGCACCTCGCGCGCCTCGGGAAATTTCTTGGCGAACGCCAGCGCCGATCCTTGCCAGTAAGCGGCCGGCTCGCCGAGGTCGTTCTCGGGATACTTTTCCGCGAATTCCGCGAACAGTTCCGCCGCCTCTTCGTTGCGTTCGGCCAGGAGCAGGGTGAATCCCTTCATGAAAAAGGCGCGCGGTGCCTGCTCGGACTTGGGAAAATTCTCCACCACCTCGTCGAACGTGGCGAGGGCCGCGTCATAGTCTTCGCTTTTCTGCTGCGACATGCCCTGCAGGTAAAGAACGAGCGGGAGTTGCTCCGACTGCGGGAACCGCTCGGCAAACAGTTTTGCCGTCTCCACCGCTTTGTCGTGGCGTTCGATGGCCATCCAACTTTGCAAAGTGGTGAGCGAAGCCTGCTCGACCACCGCGTCCGCTTCCATCTCGCGCAACATGTCGTCAAGCAGCAGTGCGCACTCGCGGAAGCGGTCCTGCTGGTGGAACGCGCTGGCCATGCGGAAGCGAACGGAAGCATCGAACGATTTGATTTTTTCGAGATTGGCCAATTCCGCCTCCGTCTCGCGCACAATCTGGCGCGCCTGGGCGCGTTCGAAAATGTCCGGGCTCGAAGATGTATTGAGCGCCTCCAATTCCTCCTTGGTATCCGCCAGACGCCTTTGTTGGTGTGCGGTCAACCGTTCGCGCGGCCAGATGGCCTGGAAAGCGCGGATGGCTTCGCGCGGTTTGCCTTCCTCGAGGAACTTTTCACCCAGCGCCATGGCCAGCGTCTGAAAGGTGGCGATCTGCGTGATGCGGTCCTGCCGCGGGGCCTCCGCGGCGAGAAGCTCCAGAGCTGCGTCGTCCTGGCCGGACTCGATGAGGCTGTGCAACTCGAGCACCGCGGCGCGGCCGCGGTGGGGGCTGTCCTTGTCCGTGCGGATCTTCTTCAGCGTGCCGGCTGCTTCCTCCTTCTTGCCTTTGGCCAGCAAGGCCGTCGCGGCGATCAATGCGGCGTCCTGACGACGCTGCGAATTGGGGAAACGGACCATGAACTCTTCGAGCACCTCATTCGCTTTGTCATGGTTCCCCAACTGCATGAGCGCAACACCGCGCCAGAAGGCCAGATTCTCCTGCTTCTCCGGCGGGACCTCTTTGAGCTTTTGCGCCTCCTCGATCGCCTCGACGGCGGCGTCGAATTTCTGTGTTTGCATCAAAGCCGCCGCGAGGTTGTAGCGCAGGTGGGGCAAATCCGGTGCGGCTTCCTTCGAACTTCCGAAGTCGCGGAGAAACCCTTCGTAGCCGGCGACCGCGTCGGCGTAGCGCTTTTCATTGTAAGCTCGGTCCGCCTTGATGATCACATCGCGCGCCGTACCCGCCTCGGGTGCCGCGGCCTCGTCTTGGGCCTGCAACCGCCCATGCGGAGACAACACCGACAGGCTGACTAGAAGCACCACCCAAGCTGTTCTCACGGGCCTCACCCGTTGAAAATGCCTCCGCTGCACGCCGGGGCGCGAGGCCAAAATTGCATTCCCGCCGGCCTTTCCGATGGCAAGATGACAGCCATGCCCGACGCCACGCCACTCGAGTCCATGCTTCGCGCTTGGATCCGGCAACCCGGCACGCGCTCTTTGGGGGAAGTCTTGCTGGAACTGCACGGATTTCACTTCGACCAAAATGCACCGTATCGCGCCTTTTGCCAAAGCCTCGGGATCCCTGCGAAGGTCGACGATTGGCGGCGCATACCCGCCGTTCCCCAAGATGCCTTCAAACACGCCGATCTCCGTAGCTTTCCCGCCGGAGAAACGGTGAAAACTTTCCATACCAGTGGCACCACCGGCGAGGGATTCGGGCGGCACCATTTTCGCACGCTGGAAATCTACGAGACCGCCGTGCGAGAGGGATGGCGCCTTGCCGGACTACCCACCGGACCGTTTTTGGTCATTGCCCCGCATCCCGACGAGGCTCCGCATTCTTCGCTCAGTCACATGCTCGGCAGCCTCGCCCCGCGCGACGCCTTCATCGCTCCCGGCGGCGCCATCGACCTTGAGCGTTTGCGCCACCTCACCACTCCCGTCTGCCTGCTCGGCACCGCGCTCGGCTTCCTGCACGTCTGCGAGCAGTTGGGAGACGAGCAACTCGTTCTTCCACCCGGCTCGACGGCCATGGAAACCGGCGGCTACAAGGGCAGCGGGCGCAATATCTCCCGCGCCGACCTTTACGACATGCTCTCCGAAAATCTCGGTATCGCCCCGGAAGACATCTTTAACGAATACGGCATGACCGAGCTGAGTTCCCAGTTCTACGCCCGCGGTCCTCACGGCCTGCATCACGGTCCGCCTTGGGCTCGTGCCCTGGTGGTTGATCCGGTCACCTTGCAAGAGGTTGCCGAGGACGAGACCGGGATCCTTCTCATTTATGATGCTGCCAATGTCGGCTCCGTCGTCGGCCTCCGCACGCAGGACCTCGCTGTAAAGCGCGGCGGGTCGTTCGCTTTGCTCGGACGCGATCCGGCGGCGCTGCCGCGTGGTTGCTCGCGCGCCGCGGACCAATGGTTGAGCCGATGAACACCGCACAAAGAGCACAAGCCATCGCCGCGGCGGCGGAGCCTTTCCAATCCTTGCTCGGCTCAACCACGGCGGATGACCTGCTCGGCTGGCTACGGGCGGATCTGGGCGAGGCGGAGGCACTCGATCGTTGGATCGATCACGGACAAGCGAAAACCAAAGCCCTTCCTCCGCCTGCCATCTTGCACATCGTCAGCGGCAACACCCCGCACGCCGCACTGCAAAGCCTCATCGGCGGACTGCTGCTCGGCAGCCGCAACCTCGTCAAACTTCCGCGATCCGGTCTCGCCGAGGTGCAGGAGTTCTTGGAGCGACTGCCGGAACCTTTGCGGTCGGCTGTTGAGACCGCCACCGACCTCCCCGACGCCTGGCTGGCCTCGGCCGGTGCCGTCCTTGTCTACGGGTCGGACGAAACAATTGCCGCGCTCCGCACGCGGATGACGCCGGGCCAAATTTTCATCGGCCACGGCCACAAGGCCAGCCTCGGCATCGTGTGGGACGATCCCGGCTTCGCTTCCTGCGCCGGGGCGGCGCGCGATGCCTCGCTTTTCGACCAACAGGGTTGCTTGTCGCCGCAGGTTTTTTACGTGCGCGAGTCGCAACCGGGCTGGGCCCGCCGCTACGCGGAGCACCTCGCGGCCGCCATGGATCAATTCAATCGCACGCACCCCCGCGGTCCGCTCGAGGTCGCGGAAAAGGCCGAGATCGCCAACCTCCGCGCCGCTTACCGCTTCCGCGCCGCGGGCGACTTGCGGGTCGGGCTTTGGGAGGGCGGCGGAGATATGGACTGGACGGTCATTTACGAGGAGGACGCGTGGTTCACGGCCTCGCCGCTCCATCGCGTCATCTTCGTCAAACCACTGCCCGAAGACCTCGCCGACGCGATGGGTCCGGCGTCCGATTACATCGGTGCGGTTGGTTTGTGGCCCTGCACAGAGGATCTCGCCGACCGCTTCGCCACCTTGTGCCCATCGAGGTTTTGTCCGATCGGCCGCATGCAGGATCCGCCGTGGACGTGGCACAACGGGGGAGTTCCCCGCCTTGCTTCTTTGGTCAAGTGGGTTGATTTCGAGCCGTCGAGCGGCTTGACTGCCTGATCGCATGGCCAAAGAGGAATCCATTCCAGCGGAAGGCGTCGTCGTCGAGGTGCTCCCCGGCACGATGTTCCGCGTGAAATTGCCGAACGACAAAGTCGTCCTCGCCCACATCGGCGGCAAAATGCGCAAGCATTTCGTCCGCATCGTCCCCGGCGACAAAGTGCAGGTGGAAATTTCCCCCTACGACCTGACCAAGGCGCGGATCACCTACCGCGAGCGGTGACGCCTATGGCGGTATCCCCGCCGCCAATCGCAATCTTTCTTTCGGGAGGGACGGCTGGCCCAGCCGTCCGCAGACTTTCTACCGGTCACACTCACCCATCACAAAATCGATGCTGCCCAGAATGGCCGGCACATCGCTGACATAGTGCCCGGGAAGCAAGGTCGGGATGATGCTCAGATTGGCGAAACTCGGGGCGCGGATTTTCAGCCGGTAAGGCACCCCGCCGCCTTTGCTGTGGATGTAAAAGCCGAGTTCGCCCTTCGGATTTTCCGCGCCGAAGTAAACGTCACCCGCCGGCGCATCGATGCCCTGCGTGGTGATGATGAACTGGTGGATGAGTTCCTCCATTTTCGTCATCACGTCGGTCTTGGGCGGCAGAATGTTTTTCGGATCCTCCACGTGGATCGGGCCGGACGGCATTTTGTCCAGCGCTTGGATGAGAATCCGCGCGCTCTGCCGCATTTCCTCCATGCGCACGAGGTAGCGGTCGAAGCAGTCGCCGACCGAACCGATCGGCACGTCGAAGTCGTATTGCTCGTAGCTGAGGTAGGGGTGGGCCTTGCGCAAATCGTGATCCACCCCGGACCCGCGGAGGTTCGGGCCGGTCAGGCCGTAGGCGATGGCGTCTTCCTTTTTGATCACACCGACATTCCTCGTGCGGTCGAGCCAGATCGGATTGCGGGTGAGCAGCTTGTCCACCTCGTCGAGACTGGGCAGCAGCTCGGCAATGAAGGCGCGCACCTGTTGGTCGAATCCCGGAGGAATATCGCGCGTCATGCCGCCGATCCGTGTGTAAGACGTAGTGAAACGCGCACCGGTCAGCTGCTCGGTCAGGTTGTAGATCACCTCGCGGTGCTTGAAAGTGTAGAGGAACACGGACATCGCCCCGATGTCCATGGCGTAGGCCCCGATACCAAGCAAGTGGGAGGAAATGCGCGCCAGTTCGCAGCAGACCACGCGAATCGCTTGCCCGCGCGGCGGCAAGGTCCAATCCATCAACTTTTCCACGGCCAGCGCGTAGGCCACGTTGTTGGCCAGCGGGGCGAGGTAATCAAGGCGGTCCGTGTAGGGGACGAACTGGTTGTATTGCATGTTCTCGGCGATCTTCTCGTCGCCGCGGTGCAGGTAACCGATATCCGCGTCCGCCTTGGTGATGATCTCGCCGTCCAACTCGAGCACGATGCGCAGCACGCCGTGCGTCGAGGGATGGGACGGACCCATGTTGATGGTCAACGTCTCCCCGAGCAGCTCGCCTTTGGCACGGGCCTCGTTTTCCGCCGCGCGGCTGCGGGCCGCGGGATCCGGTGATTCGATGACGGTGGACATTCCACGCATTGTTACGTTTCGCGGGCAGTTTTGGCAACTTCCGGCCGCCGGGCCGAGAGAGCAAGCCGCGGCCACCACCAGACGATTCTTCCGTCTTCCTCGGAAACCCCGAGCACGCGCCGCGCCTCCTCCGGCGCCGCGGCGACCATTTTCCGCACCTCGGCGCGGTTCGCTTCGGACGTGCCCGCGGTGCGGAAATACCACTCCAGATCGGGCTGCTTGAACGGGCGTGTCTCGCAAGCAAGCACATCGAACCCTGTCCTTAAGGTCAACGAGCGCCAGGCCTCCGGACTCAAAAATCTCCCATGGCTCGGGTCGCGCAATTTTTCCACGCAGTGCAACCATTCCGCCGCCAGCTCGTCGTCCGGCGCCGCGCCGTCGATGACAAGGAGGAGTCCGCCCGGACGAAGGACACGAAACGCCTCGCGCAAAAACGCCTCCACATCGGCGAAGTGGTGCGCCGCCACGCGGCAGGCGACGAGGCCGAAGCTGCCGTCGGGGTAGGGCAATTTTTCCGCCGCATGTTGCCGCGTCGCAATGACGAGCCCACGCTCCGCCGTCAGCTTGCGCACCTCCCCGAGCATTCCCTCCGAGATGTCCGCTGCCGTCACCTCGAGGCCGCGCCCGGCCAAATAGGCCGCTGTATGCCCCGCGCCCGTGGCCACATCCAGCGCGGGCGAGAGCAGCGAGGGATCGAATCCATCCAGTGCCGCCTCCACGTCCGAGACGTCGCGCAGAATGTGTCCGCTCCCGTAGCAGGCGGCCTGACGGTCGAATTGGGCGCGGGATACCTCGACCGGATCGCTCATGCGGATGCGGCAGCCAGTTCGTCTTCCACCCGCAGGCGCAACTGCCCGCAAGCCGCGTCGATGTCGTGACCTTTCTCGCGACGAATAGTAGCCACGACGCCTCCGGCGCGCACGGTCCGGACGAATTCCTGCTGCCGCTCCTCGCTCGGACGCTCCCACGGCAGTCCTTCCACCGTGTTGTAAGGAATGAGGTTCACCTTGGCATCGAGCCGGCGGGCATGCGACGCCAGAAGGCGCGCCTGCTCGGGCGCGTCGTTGACCCCGGCGATGAGGATGTATTCGAAGCCGAGCTTCTGTTTGCGCCGCGAAGTGAAGTAAGCGCAGGCGTCGAAAAGTTCTTTCAGCGGATACTTCTTGTTCACCGGCATGATCTGCTCGCGCACTTCGTCCGTCGCGCCGTGCAGTGAAATGGCGAGCCGCACGGGCACCGGATGGTCGGCCAGCTCGCGGATCTGCGGCACAAGACCGCTGGTCGAAACCGTGATGTGACGCGCGCCGATTTCGAAACCCCACGGGGCGTTGAGAATTTCAACGGCTACGGAGAGATTTTTCCAATTGGCCAAGGGCTCGCCCATGCCCATGAAGACAATGTTGTCCACCCGCTCGCTCGTGACCTGCTCGACCTGCATGACCTGCGCGGTGATTTCGCCCGGGCTGAGATTCCGTTTCCATCCGCGCAGGCCGCTCGCGCAAAACTTGCACCCGTAAGCGCAACCGACCTGCGTCGAAACACACAGCGTCTTGCGGTCCGACGTTTCGCCGTAAAGCGCCGGGGAGGCCGGGATGAACACGCTCTCGATGAATTGCCCATCGGGCAGGCGGAACAAAAATTTGCGTGTCGTGTCCTTCGATCCGCTCATGCGCACGGTCTCCAGCACGGCGGGCGGGAAGACCCCGGCCAACTCCCCTCGCAACCCGGCCGGCAGATCGGTCATGGACGCGAAGTCGCCCACGCGTCTTTCATGGACCCATTCCATGATCTGCCGCGCGCGGTAGGGCTTGTGACCCATCGCGCCGAGCTTGCCGGTCAGCGAAGCCATTGTTTCTCCGAGAAGCGAAATCACGTCCGCACCATGCCATGTCCGCCCGCCGGAATCCAATGCGGATGCCCTTGACCCGCGGCGGACTGACTCTACCTTCACGCCCATGCTCCTGCGCCGTATCACCCTCGCCTGCCTCTGCGCCGCGTTCGTGGCCGGTTGCGAGACCACCACCATCTCCCGCGTCGACCCGCAAGTCGCCGCCGCCATCGCCGCCGAGGCGCCTGGCAACTATTACATCGGCCGCCGCTACTACAAAAAGGACTACAAAATGTGGGGCTGGGTGCGCAAACCGGGGCAGCCCTGGAAGTCCGCCCAACTGGTCATGATGAACGAGAACACCAAGCTGGCCCCGGACCGCGCGGCCGGCACCCTCGGCATCGACAACAACACCGAATACCGACTCGAAGGCTACTTCACCGGCGGCAAAGTCTACGAACCGGCCAGCAACGGGTTTTACCCCGAGTTCGTCATGACCGGCTACGAAGTGCGTTCCAAAAACCCGCCGATGATCTACCGCGACCGCCGCCAACTCGATCCCAAGATCCGCATCCTCGCGCCGCCGCTCTGACCATGCTCCGCTCCCGCATCGCCGCAGCCGGATTCGTCTGCGCTCTGGCCGCTTCGCTCCTCCTGGCCGGCTGCAAACCGGCCGCCGACCGCGTGCTTCTCGGCCTCAACCTCGAGTTGACCGGCGATATCCAAGCCGTCGGCGCCTCGAGCAAAAACGCCGCCGAGTTGTTCCGTGAGCAAATCAATGCCGGCGGCGGAATCAAACTCGAAGAGACCACGCTTCCGCTCGAGATGATCATCCGCGACAACGCGGCCAACCCCATGCAGTCCGCCTCGGTCGCGCAAGGACTCATCGTCAAAGACGGCGTCGTCGCCATGATCGGACCGAACTCCACCGCCTGCGCCCTACCCGCCGCCGGCATCGCGGAGAGCCTCAAGTGCGTCATGATCTCGCCGTGGTCCACCGATGTCCGCACCACCATGGACGAAGCCTCCGGCGTGCCCAAACGCTACGTTTTCCGCAGCTGCTTCACCGACCCCTTCCAAGCCCGCGTCATCGCCCGTTTTGCCCGCGGCCAGCTTGGGGCGACGCGCGCCGCCGTCCTCTTCGAAGCGGACACCGAGGTGACCCGCAGCCAGGCCGAGCTCTTTCGCGACACCTTCGCGGCCGACGGCGGGGAGGTCGTTGCGTTCCAAAGTGACCGTCCCGGCCAGGACGACCACTCCGCGGAACTGGTCGCCCTTCGCGAATCCGCCCCCGATGTGATCTACATTCCGGCCTACTACACCGATGTTCCGAAAATCGCCCGCCAAGTGCGCGCCGCGGGGCTGACCGTCCCGCTGCTCGGCAGCGACGCGTGGGTCGGCCCCGATCTGCTGCGCCTCGGCGGGGCCGACCTCGATGGTTCCTATATTTGCCGCCACTTCTCTCCCGACTCCGCCAACCCCAAGGCCCGGGAATTCGTCGCTGCTTACACCGCCAAATACGGCACGCCGCCCGACGATGTCGCTGCCCTGACCTACGATGCCTGCGGCCTCATCGCCACGGCCCTCGAGCAGGCCGGCAAAAACGACCGCGAAGCCCTGCGCGAGGCCCTGGCCAAAATCCCCGCCTACCAAGGCGTGACCGGCACCTTCCGCTTCGAGCCCGGTTCCGGCGACCCGCTCAAGTCAGCCGCCATCCTGCAAATAGAAGACGGCGCTATCGTGTGGGTGACGGACGCCGCGCCCTGAGCGCGCGAATTGCATTGCTCCGCCTCCACCGCGGCCCTACTGCTGGCGGACCATGACCAACCCGCCCGCCGCCATCCCCTTCACGGATCAACTCAACACCTTCTTCGAATGGACCAGCGGCATTCTCTGGGGCCCTTGGTTGCTCGTGCTTCTCGTCGGAACGCACCTCTACTTGACCGTCCGTTTGGGCGTCATCCAGCGCTGGATTTGGCCGGCGATCAAACTCACCTTCAAACCCGAGCGCAAAGCCGAGGGCGACGTCAGCCCGTTCGGCGCGCTGTCCACCGCGCTCGCCGCCACCGTCGGCGCGGGTAACATTGTCGGCGTGGCTGTGGCGGTCACCGCCGGCGGGCCCGGAGCCATCTTCTGGATGTGGATCACCGGCGTCTTTGGCATCGCCACCAAATACGCGGAAGCCCTCCTCTCCGTGCAGTTCCGCGTAAAGAACGAACGCGGCGAAATGTCCGGCGGGCCCATGTATGTCCTCGAGCGCGGCCTCAACATGAAATGGCTCGGCGTCCTCTTCGCCCTCTTCACCGTCGTTGCCGCCTTCGGCATCGGCAATATGTTCCAGGCCAAAGCGGTCACCAGCAGCGTCATCGAACTTTTCCCCGACGGCACCGCCGAAATGCCCATTCGCGTGACCTGCGGACTCATCATGGCCGCCGCCACCGGACTCGTCCTCATCGGCGGCATCAAAAGGATCGCTCGCTTCTGCGAAGTCCTCGTGCCCTTCATGATCATCGCCTACCTCCTCGGGTGCACGATCATCCTCGCCATGTTCTGGGATAAAATCCCCGGCGCCTTCGCCCTCATCATCACCGACGCCTTCACCGGCAAGGCCGTGGCCGGCGGCGCGCTTGGCGCCGTGCTCGCCGCGGGCATCAAACGCGGACTCTTCTCCAACGAATCCGGCCTCGGGAGCGCGCCCATCGCCGCCGCCGCGGCCCGCACCAAAAACCCCGCCCAGCAGGGACTTGTTTCCATGACCGGCACCTTCTGGGATACCGTTGTCGTCTGCCTTGTGACCGGACTCGTCCTCGTCGTCACCGGCGCGTGGAACAGCGGCGAAGAGGGCGCAGCCATGACCAACCACGCCTTCGGCCAGATCCCCAACATCGGCGCACCCGTCCTCACCCTCGGCCTCATCACCTTCGTCTTTTCCACCCTGCTCGGCTGGTCCTACTACGGCGAGAAAGCGATGGAATACTTGGGCGGACTGAAACTCATCCCCATTTACCGCTGGCTCTGGGTGCTGGCTATTTTCCTCGGCGCCACCTTCCCGAGTTCGCTGGTCATCAACTTCTCCGACTCCGCCAACGCCCTCATGGCCATCCCGAACCTCCTCTCCCTACTCCTTCTCTCCGGCCTCGTCGCCCGCGAGTCGAAGAAGTGGCTCAAAGAGCCCGAGACCTTCGAGTAGCGCCTTCCATTGGGGTTGTCGCGGCGGACTACGTCCGTCGGTGCCTTTCAATACACCAACTGCCGCGACTCCTCCGCGAGGTGGAACGTCGAATTCACGACCAAAAATCTCCACTGGTCCTCCGCCCACGCCGCCACACTGACCGCCGCATTGTGAAAACGGAACGCCCGCGGAATGTGCTCGCGCGGTTGCGGATTCCCGTGGTCGAGCATGTGCGTGTGCAACGCATTGAGCGCACCACCATGGCTGAACACCGCGACCTGCGCGTGAGGTCCGGTCGCAATTTCCTCCAGCACCGCGCGGGTGCGCTCCATCAGCGAACGCCGCGTCTCGCCACCCGGCAGCGCCGCGTCGAAATCCCCGCTCCGCCAGTGCGCCACCGCCTCCGGTTGGAGCGCCTCGCACTCCGCGACCGTCTTCCCCTCGAGGATCCCAAAGCTTAGTTCGCGCAGCCTTGCGTCGGTCTCGACGACCAAGCCCAGCGCGTCGGCCAGAGGCTGCGCCGTCCCCGACGCCCGCCCGAGATCACTGCTCACAATGCGCTCGATCGGATAACGCCGCAGGAATTCCGCCGTCTGTCGCGCTTGGTCACGCCCGCGCACATTGAGCGGGATGTCCATCTGCCCCATGGCCCGCCCTTCGGCGTTGTGGTCGGTTTCTCCGTGGCGGATGAGGTAAACGGTCTTCATGTCCTTGCCTGCGCGCGAACGATTCCGTATAGACGGCTTCCGGTCATTTGCAACCCGCGCGGGTCGCGACCGCCCACCATCATGCACAAACTCGTATTGCTCAGACACGGCGAAAGCACGTGGAACAAAGAAAACCGCTTCACCGGATGGACCGATGTCGACCTCACCGACAAGGGCCGCGAGGAAGCCAAAGCCGCCGGCCAAGTCCTCAAAAAAGAAGGCTTCTCGTTCGACCTCGCCTACTGCTCGGTCCTCAAACGCGCCCTGCGCACGCTCTGGATCGTCCTCGATGAACTCGACGAGCTCTGGATCCCGGTGGAAAAAACCTGGCGGCTCAACGAACGCCACTACGGCGGATTGCAGGGACTGAACAAATCCGAAACCGCGGCCAAATACGGCGAGGACCAGGTGCTCATCTGGCGCCGCAGCTACGACGTCCCGCCGCCGCCCCTCGAGAAAACCGACGAGCGCTACCCCGGTTTCGATCCGCGTTACAACGGCGTCGCGAATGACAATCTTCCGCTCACCGAATGCCTCAAGGACACGGTCGACCGCTTCCTGCCCTACTGGCACGAGACCATCGCCCCGCAGGTCAAAGCCGGCAAAAAGGTCGTCATCGCCGCCCACGGGAACTCGCTGCGCGCGCTGGTCAAATACCTCGACAACCTCTCCGAGGAAGAAGTCCTCAAGCTCAACATTCCCACCGGCGTGCCGCTCGTCTACGAGCTCGACGACGACCTCAAGCCGCTCAAG
Organism: uncultured Verrucomicrobiae bacterium; assembly: GCA_963776165.1. Taxonomy (GTDB): domain Bacteria; phylum Verrucomicrobiota; class Verrucomicrobiia; order Chthoniobacterales; family JACTMZ01; genus JACTMZ01. The sequence continues at coordinate 58,077 of CAVZLI010000006.1, read as the reverse complement.
CACTACTACCTCGGCGACCAGGAAGCCATCGCTTCCGCCATGGCCGCCGTCGCCTCGCAGGGCAAGGCCAAGTAGCGCGCCGCCATGAACCGTCCCGCGCCGGAAAACTGGTCCACCCGGATCGGTGTCATCCTCGCGGTGACGGGCAGCGCGGTCGGACTCGGCAACTTCCTCCGCTTCCCCGGCCTCGCCGCCAAATACGACGGCGGGGCCTTCATGATCCCCTACTTCGTCGCGCTCCTCCTGCTCGGGCTGCCCCTCGCCTGGGCCGAGTGGTCGATGGGGCGCTATGGCGGGACGCGCGGACACCATTCGGCCCCCGGCATTTTCCGGCTCATCTGGAAAAACAAAGCCGCGCCCTACCTCGGTGTGCTCGGACTCATCGTGCCGGTCGTCATCTACATGTATTATGTCTTCATCCAGTCGTGGTGCCTCGGCTACGCGTGGCACTACCTGACCGGTGCGATGGACCTCGGACGCGACCCCGAGGCCTACAAGAGCTTTTTCGCCGGCTACACCGGGATCGAGGCCGACGCCTCCATCTTCGCCGGTTTCCTCGGCACACCGCTCGTTTTTCTCCTCATTTGCATCGCCCTCAATTTCATCCTCATCAACCGCGGCCTGACCCGCGGCATCGAACTCTTCTGCCTCTGGGCCATGCCCGCGCTGGTCGTCTGCGCGCTCTTGGTCCTCGTTCGTGTCCTCACCCTCGGCACCCCCGACCCATCCAAGCCGGAACTCAACGTGCTCGCCGGACTCGGCCAGATGTGGAACCTCGATGCCGACGGCAAATCGATCTGGGAGCAACTGGCCAATGGCAAAATGTGGATGGAAGCCGCCGGACAGATCTTCTTCTCCCTCTCCGTCGGCTTCGGCGTGATCATCACCTATGCCAGTTACATGCGCCGCGATGACGACATCGCCCTGAGTTCAACCACCGCGGTGGCGGGCAACGAATTCTTCGAGGTCTCCCTCGGCGGCATGATCACCATTCCCGCGGCCTTCGTTTTCCTCGGCGCGGCCGGCGTGGTCGGCGGCACCTTCGCCCTCGGCTTCAATACCCTGCCGCTCGTCTTCGAATACATGCCGCTCGGACGCTGGATCGGCTTCCTCTGGTTCTTCCTTTTGTTCCTCGCCGCCATCACCAGCTCCCTCTCCATGCTGCAGCCGGCCATCGCCTTCCTGCAGGAAGGTCTCGGTCTGACCCGCACCCGCGCCGTTGCCCTCCTCTGCGGCGTGGGCACGGCGGGCACCCTGCTCGTCGTCTGGTTCAGCAAGAATCTCACCGCGATGGACACCCTCGACTTCTGGGTCGGCACGTTCTGCATCTACCTGCTGGCCTGCCTGCAGACCTTCCTTTTCGGATGGGTGTTCACGCCGCAACGCGGAATGGAGGAACTCGACCGCGGCGCCGACCTCCGCCTCCCGCGCCTCTTCGGGTTCGTCATCAAATACATCTCGCCCGTCTACCTCCTTGTTGTCTTCATCGCTTGGGCTGTGCAGGACATGGGCGATCGTATCGAGGCCTTCGCCACGGACCCCGCCGTGCGCTGGTCGATGATCTTCCTCGCGGGCGTCTTCGTCCTCTTCCTCTGGTGGATCCGCCTCGCCGTCAAACGTTGGCACTTGGAGGACCGCACCTCATGACCCTCAGCGGCTGGATCATCATGTTGCTCTCCGTCGGCGGCACCAGCGGGTTCTTCATCTGGTGCATCGCCCGCGTCCTCCGTCCGCCCGACAAAACGGACAAACTCCACGGCGTCCTCGATACCGAACTCGAAATCGAAGAGAAGGAACGCCAGCGCCGGCGCGGGGAACAAGAACGCTAAACCGGCCCCCGCAACACCGGGGCCCGCTCGGGAGACCAGGGATTGCTGGCAAATCCCGCCGCCTCCAAATCCCCCGCCGTGGCCAACGCCATGCTCAACACCTCCGCGACCGCCACCCCCTCGTAGTCGACCGGCAACTCCCCCAGCAACTCCGCCGAACGCCGGAACAACCGTGCCGCCGGACGCAACCGCCGCCCGTGGATCCGGTGCCCCGGCTCGCGATGATGGTGCTGCAAATGCACATACCCGCCCGCGAATTGGATCAACGCCTTGTAAAAAAGATACCGCTCGCCATCCGCACCCAACCAGATGTGCTCCAGCACATCATGCGCCTCGTAGTAAGCCTGCGCATTGAAGAGGCGGAAATACTCGAGGTAGCACGGATGGTATCCGCCCCGCGCGTCCAAACCCGCCGTCCGCGCGGCGATACGGGCGTCTTTTCGCATGAAAGGAATTCTACCAACACCCGCAAGTCCTCGTGCAGGTTGTAGCGGCGGTCTATGACCGTCGGTGCCTGATTTCCCAAAGTTTCCGACGGTCATAGACCGCCGCTACAAGCAAAGAACTCACCGTCACCCCGCCGCAATCGCCGCGTGGTCAATCGTCTTGAGTCGCTTTTCCTTCGAGCCAAGACGCGGAATGCAATCGATCAAAGCGCGCGTGTAGGCATGCTTCGGATGACGCAAGATCTCGTCCGTCGGCCCCTGCTCGACGATTTGGCCGCGATACATGACCAGCACACGCGAGGCGAAGCCGGCCACGATGCCGAAGTTGTGGGTGATCAAGATCACCGACATGCCGAAGCGCTCTTTCAATGACCCGAGCAATTCCATGATCTGCGCCTGGATGGTCACGTCGAGCGCGGTGGTCGGCTCGTCGGCCACCAGCACATCGGGTTGGCAAGCCAGCGCCATGGCGATCATGACACGCTGCTGCATGCCGCCACTCAACTGATGCGGATAGTCGTGCATGCGCGCCGCCGGATCGACGATGCCCACTGCATCGAGCCACCGCACAATCTCGGCATCGACGTCGGTCACATCCGGACGATGCAAGCGGATGGCTTCGCCGATCTGGCTGCGCACGGTGTAGACCGGATTGAGCGACGTGCTCGGTTCCTGGAAAATGTAGGCGATCTTGCCGCCGCGCAGTTTGCGCAACTGCGCGGCATCCATCTTCATGACGTTCTCGCCTTGGAAAAGAATCTCGCCGCGTTTGATCTCCGCCGGCGGCACGGGAAGCAGGCGGGTCAAGGCCAGCGCCGTCACACTCTTGCCACTGCCACTCTCGCCGACGATGGCCAGGGTCTCGCCCGAAGCCAATTCGAAGGAAGCACTTTTCACCGCCTCGATAGTTCGATCTTCGAGGACAAAATCGATGCAGAGGTCGCGAACTTGGAGGATGGGTTGGCTCATTGTCTTTCCGACCGGGTCTCCACCGCCTGCCGCAGCGCGTCCCCGGTCAGGTAAAACGACAACGCTGCGATGAGAATGGCAAGCCCGGGAAACAAAATCAGCCACCAGGCGTCGAGAATGTAGGTCTTGCCGTCGGCAATAATGTTACCCCACGTGGCCTGAGGAGGCTGCACGCCGAAACCGAGGAAACTCAGCCCCGCCTCGGCCAGAATGGCTTCCGGAACACCGAGCACAGCGGTGACAAGGATCGGCGCGGCCGCGTTGGGAAGAATGTGACGGAAGATGATCTTGGGTCCGCGCTGACCGAGCGACCGCGCAGCCTGCACGTAAGCCGATTCGCGCAAGGTGAGGAATTCCGCCCGCACCAAACGCGCTGTGCCGGTCCAGCTGACCAAGCCGATGACGATGATGATGTTGAAAATACTCGGCCCGACCAGGGCCACCGCGGTGAGGATGAGGAAAAAAGTGGGGAAGCACATGATGGCATCGACGACGCGCATGATCAGATTGTCGACCCATTTGCCGAAGTAACCGGCCACCGCCCCGACGGTCACCCCGATGAAAAGCGAGACAAAGACCGCGACAAAACCGACCGTCAGCGAAATGTAGGCGCCATTGAGCAGGCGGCTGAAGACATCGCGCCCGAGATTGTCCGTGCCCAGCCAGTTGATCGAATTGGGCGGCAGCAGCTTGCGCTCAAGATCGGTCGCATTCGGGTCCATCGGCCACGGGATGCCGAGACGATCGAGAATGAAAAAGGCGAGGGCCACCACGCCGAGAAGGCAGACCATGCCGAGGGCGAAGAGACCGATTTTGTTCGCCTTGAAACGGCGCAGGGCCCGCGCGGCCGGACTGGCCGCGGCGGCTTCGAGTGGCTCGGGTGTCGTCGTGATCATTCCAGTCGCACCCTCGGATCGACCACCGCGTAGAGCACATCGGCCACAAGATTGCCCAGCAGGACAAGCGCGGCGGTGACAAAGTTCAGCGCGACCAGCGTGGGATAATCGCGCTCCAGCACCGCTTCGTAGCCCAAACGCCCCATGCCGGGGTAGGCGAAAATGTTTTCGATGATGACCGCCCCGCCGATCAAAGCGGGTAAGAGCATGCCGATGCCGGTGATGAGCGGGCGGATCGAATTGCGCAGAGCGTGCCGGTAAAAGACGGTGTTTTCATCCAACCCCTTGGCCCGCGCCGTGCGGATGTAATCCTCGCGCAGGGTTTCGATCATGCTCGCGCGGATGAAACGCGACTGCACGGCGATACCGCCGATGGCGAGGATGGAAGCCGGCAGCATGACATGCCACCAGCGATCGAGGAAGACCTCGAGGCCGTTGGTGAAGGTCACACCGATGGTGTGCGTGCCGAGAATGGGCACCGCGGCGTAGTTGACCAGCCCGATGGCCAACAAATACGACACCCAGAAGCCCGGCAGGGCGATGAAAACAAAGGCGAGGATGCTGGTGACCACATCCGGCGGACGTCCGGAGTGCCGCGCCCCGTAGACTCCGAGCAGCAAGCCGAAACTCAACGAAAGCGCCAGCGCCCCGAGATTGAGCACCAGAGTGGCCGGAAGACGCTCACCGATCTTCTGCAAGACCGGCCGCTCATCCTTGATGCTGCGCAACTGACCGGTGAACAAGTCGCGCATAATGAATCCGTATTGCTCGTGGAGCGGACGATCGAGGTGGAATTTCTCGCGGAAGACGCGCTTCACATCCTCCGAGACTTTCGGATTCAGTTCGCCCCAAGGATACGGACTACCCGGCGTCAGCGTGATGATGAAAAAGGAAATCAAGCTGATGAAAAACAACAGCACGACCGAGATGAGCAGGCGGCGGATGACGAACGCGGTCATGGGTTGCTCTCCGCCTCCTCCGCATATTCCGGCCGGTAAAACCACTCGAGGTAATGACTCCAACCCGCCTTGGTCATGGTCACCGGCTCGTCGATCCACGTGCCGTCCGGTCCGGGGCGCATGACCCGGAAGGCGTCTTTCCACATGACCGAGGTTCCTTCCGGCACGAACAAAAACAAATACGGTTGGTCGTCGTAGATCAACTGTTGCAACTCGCCGCACTGGCGGATGATTGCCGCGCGGTCGAATTCCTCGCGGATCGATTCCAGCAGGCGGTCGGCCTCCTTGCTCTGGTAGCCGACCATGTTGAGCCGCTCGGGTTCGGTCTGCGAGGAGTGCCAGATCTGGAATTGGTCGAATCCCTGCCCCAGCGCCCAGCCGAGGACGACGGCGTCGAATTCGCCCTGGTTGACGAAGCGCTTGAGGAAGACGGCCCATTCATACATCTCGACCGTGACCTCGATACCCACCGCGCGCAGATTTTCCTGCACCAAGGTGGCGATGTCGCTGCGGATGACATTGCCGTTGTTGGTGATCAGCGTGAACGCGAAGCGCTGCCCGTCTTTGACCCGCACGCCGTCCGGACCCGGCACCCAGCCGGCTTCGTCGAGCAGTTCTTTGGCTTTCTCCGGATCGTAGGCCAGCGGTTGGACGTCCGGGTTGAAGAACCACATCTCGGGAGTGAAAATTCCCGTGCTCTGCGTGCCGTAGCCGTAAAGCACGTAGCGGATCATCTGGTCGACATTGACCGCGTGGGCCAGCGCCTGCCGCACGCGCAGGTCTTGGAACATGGGACGCCGCAGGTTCCAGCCGACGTAGTTGTAGGAATTGCTCGGCGAGGTGAAGAGAGTGAAGCGCTCATCCTCACGGAAACTCCCCACCGCCCACGGGTCGGCCGACCAGAAATCGACCTGTCGCGTTTCGAAGGCCAGCCGCAGGGTGAGCGGATCGGGCAGGGTGCGGAAGACGATGCCGTCCAAATGCGGCCGCCCTTTGAAATAGTCGTCATAGCGGGCCACGCGCACGAATTGGTTCGTCTTCCATTCCGCGAATTTGAACGGCCCCGTGCCGACCGGGGCGCGGTTGAAGGTCAGCGGCCATTGGTCCGGCGCGACCTCCGCCAACAAATGCGCGGGCAAGATGCTCATCATCCAACTCTCCAAAGCCGGGGAAAACGGACGCCGGTAAACCACGCGCACCGCCAGCGGATCGGGCGTCTCGACCGAGAGCACCAGTTCGTAGTCCGGTTTGCGCGGCGAGGCCACGCGATCGTCCATGATCGCATCGTAGGTGAACTTGACATCGCGCGAGGTGAACGGCGCGCCGTCATGCCAGCGCACCCCTTCGTGCAGACGGAAGTTCACCTCCGGTTCGGCCAGAAACTCGGGCGCGAGCACCGGTTCGACGACCAGTCCCTCTTCGCCGAAACGCTCGGCCAGCCAGACACGCAACCTCCCGAGGGTCGCCTCCTCGTTGCCGAGATACACCAACTCGCCGAGGTTGCCGTTGGCCCAGACGCGCACGACCTGCGCCGCAAGGTCCTCCGCGGCAAACTCCGACAGCGCGTCGCCCAGCGGCTTGGGTGCGACGATCGACACGGTGCGCGCCGGCAGCGTCGGCACGCCGAATTTTTCCGCCAGCTTGCGCGAATCGCTCACCCCCGGGAGAGACAACTCGAGCACCAGCCGCTTGTCCCCCACGGTGTAGCGCCGGAGGTGCAATGCCGCGCGGTCGACTATGCCGGCCTCCATGTTGGCCGCGGCCATGATCGCCTCCTCATCCGTGGCAAAGAAAAACGTGCTTCGCTGGCCGAGTTCCCATTCCGCGGCCAGATCACCGACGATTTCGAGGTCGGCGTTGTATTTGAGCAGACCGTTGAAAACGACCCCTGTCACCGCGCTCGAGGCCGAGTCGGCCGCCTGGATCGGGTTGAGCGTGGTTGGCTCGCCGATACTGCCGATATACATCTCGTTTTTCTTGTCGACCGAGACGCGGGCCACCGTCCACAGGGCGACGGCCGTGACCGCCGCCAGCAACAGCGGAATTCCGACAATCAAAGTTCGCACCCGGGGCATCCGGCGCATTTTCACCGTTAAGAACCTCTCCGCGAGCCAAAAGGGTGTTGGCAGCAGTCTGTTTTCCCTTTGCACGCGCCCCCCCCGCCACATTAATGTCCACCTTCTGATGGTCACGGCAGTCAAGGACAAGGCGGTGGCGCGAAATGACCTCGATCCGGCGCTTATCGTGCGCGCTTACCGCGTCATGCTTTTAGCCCGCGCGACGGAGGACAAACTCGCGAGCCTTTACCGTGCCGGCATGATCAAAGGTGGCGTCTTCCTCGGCAAAGGCCAGGAAGCTCTCAGCACCGCCTCTTCCATTTTCCTCAAAAAAGGCGACATCTTCGGGCCGCTCATTCGCGATCAGGCCGGACGCCTCGCCTTTGGCGACACCGTGCTCGACACCCTGCGCACCTACCTCGGCTCGGCCCAGGGCCCCATGCGCGGGCGCGACGGCAACATCCACCGCGGACGCCCCCGCGACGGTTACTACGCCATGATCAGTCACCTCGGCGCACTGGTGCCCGTGGTGGCCGGCGGACTCTACGCCCGGCGCCTGCGCGGCGAGACCGGCGCGGTCGGCGTGACTTGCATCGGCGACGGCGGCACCTCCACCGGCGCCTTCCACGAAGGCGTCAACATGGCGGCCGTCGAGAATCTTCCGCTGGTCGTCGTCGTGGCCAACAACCAATACGCTTACTCCACGCCGAACAACCGCCAGTTCGCCTGCGCCGATCTCCTCGACCGGGCCGCCGGCTACGGCATCGCCGGATTCAAATGCGACGGCACCGACCCCATGGCCTGTCTGGAAACCCTCCGCCTCGCCGTGCAGGCCGCACGCGAAGGGAATGGCCCGCAACTCGTCGTCGCCACGCTCCTGCGCCTCGTCGGACACGGCGAGCACGACGACGCGGGCTACGTCGATCCGAATTTGCGCAAAGCCAACGTCGGACGCGATTGCCTCGAAGTGGGAGCCCGGCAACTTGTCGACACCGACCTCGCCAGCGCCGAGGAAATTGCCAAGTGGACCAAGGAAGCCCAGGCCGAAGTCGATGAGGCGCTGAACAAAGCGCAGCGCGAAAAGGGACCCGATCCGAACAGCGAGGATTGGCAGGCCATCTCGACCGAACGTCTGGCCGATGGACACTACGACGCGGAGGAAGAATGAGCGTCACCTACCTCGAGGCCATCCGCGCCGCCCAAGAAAAGGCTCTGACCGACGACCCACGCGTCTTCATTTACGGGCAGGATGTCGGCGTCTTCGGTGGCGCCTTCAAAGCGACGAAGAATCTCGCCGCGGAATTTCCGGGACGCGTCATGGATGCGCCCTTGAGCGAAGATGCCATCGTCGGACTGGCCATCGGAGCAGCCATCGAAGGCGCGCGCCCCATCGTGGAAATGCAATTCGCCGACTTCTCGACCGTCGGCTTCAACCAGATCGTCAACCAGGCCGCCACGCTTTACTACCGCACCGACGTCTCCTGCCCCATCGTCGTGCGCCTGCCCAGCGGAGGAACGCTCGGCGCCGGCCCCTTCCACAGCCAGAGCATGGAAGCGATCTACTCGCACTACCCCGGACTCGTCGTCATGACCCCGGCCACCGTGGAAGACGCCTACAGCATGATGCTCGAAGCGGTCTCCATCGACGACCCGGTTATTTTCTGCGAGCACAAGCTTCTCTATTACCACCTCAAAGCCGAAGGACTCCCCGACGTAGCGCAACCGTCCGGCAAAGCCCGCATCGCCCGCGCCGGACGCGATGCCACAGTCGTGACCTACAGCGCCATGCTCCACGAGTCCCTGCAGGCCGCCGAGGATCTCGTCGAAGAAGGATGGCAAATCGAAGTCATCGACCTGCGCACCGTCAAACCACTCGACACCGACACCGTCCTCGCCTCAGTCGCCCGCACCGGCCGCCTGCTTGTCGTCGGCGAAGCGTGGCCTTGGGGCGGCGTCACCGCCGAAGTCATTTCCCGCGTGGCCACCGAGGGTTTCGGCCTGCTCGATGCCGCACCCATGCGGCTCAATGCCAAAGACACTCCCGTGCCCTACCATCCCGACCTCTGGGCCGCGCACCGTCCCACCGCCACCACCGTCGCCGCGCGCTTGCGCCAGTTGCTCACCCAATAATTTTATGGCCCGTATCCCGCTCCTCATGCCGCAACTCGGCGAGTCCATCGCCGAAGCCACCATCGTCCGCCTCATCGCCAAACCCGGGGACGACGTGGTCGGCGACAGCGATGTGATGGAGGTCGAGACCAACAAAGCCGTCATGGGCGTCGTCGCCCCGTGCAACGGCAAACTGACCGAACTCCGCGCCGCCGAAGGCGAAAGCTACGCCGTCGGGGCCACCCTCGGCTATCTGGAGGTTTCCGACGCTGACGCTGAACGTATGGGTTACCTCGAGCCCGAGGAAAACGGTTCCAACACACAACCCACCGGCTCCATGCCGGCCGGCGCCCCCGACAAGCCGAAAAAGCAACGCAAGGCCAAGCCCGAGATCAAGCAGTCGGACAAACCCGAGCCGACCATCAAAGGCCTTCCAGTTCCCGCCCACGCCGGCGGCGCCGCCTACCTCTCGCCGCGCATGAAGGCGCGCATGACCGAGCTCGGACTCAGCTCCGCCGACCTCGCTGGGGTGGCCGGAAGCGGTGCCGGTGGACGCGTGACCATCGAGGACTTCGAGCGCTTCATGGAGAACCTCGACCAGCAAAAAGTCACCGAGGCCTCCTCCATGCGGGTCGCCGTGGCCGATGCCATGCGCCGCAGTTGGACGCGGCCCCTCGCCACCGTGGTCCTTCCCGTCGAACTCGACAAAATGCTCGCCCACCGCAAAGCCTCCGCGGAAAAAGCCGGCGTCTCCCTCTACGCCCTGCGGGCGCTGGCCATGGCCCTGAGCGAGAACAGCGCCCCCGCTGGACGACTCATCGGTAGCCAGGTTGTCCACCCTGGCTCGATCGACATCGGTTTCGCCGTGGAAGCCGAGGACGGCGTGCTCGTCCCCGTCATCCGCAGCGCCGACAAGCACACCCTCAAGGAACTCGTCCCCATCTACGCCCGACTCGTCGAACTGGCCCGCCAGCGCCGCCTCACTCCGAAAGACATGGGTCAGTGCATTTCCACGGTAACCAACTACGGCACCTTCGGCCTCACTCTCGCCACCCCGATCCCCCTGCCCGAGCAAACCGTCCTCCTCGGCTTGGGCGCCGGCCGCATCGAACCGAAATGGGACAAAGAAAAAGGCCAGTTCGTTCCCGTAACCAACGCCCGCTTCACCCTGAGCTTCGACCACCGCGTCCTCGACGGCGGCGCCGCCGGCCGCCTCCTCGCCCGCATCGCCGAACTGCTCGATCATCCGGAGCAACTCTGAGCCATCCCTCCGCGGGTGGCCGGTTTTTAAAAACCGGCTGCCGGAACCCCGTCCGACCCGCACAATTCCCTCCCGGGCGAAGGAAAATCACCGGGAATCGCATTTGCCGCGTTGCCTGATGCGCGCTTTGCCCTAACCTGTCCGGTTCGCTGGCGGCTACCCCGGAAAACCGCCGACGATTCCCCGGCATGTCCAACCGCAAGCACCCGACCGACCAGAATGTCCTCCGCGTCCGCGGAGCAAGGCAGAACAACCTGCGCGGCGTCGACTTGGAACTTCCCCGTGGACTCCTCCACGTCATCACCGGCCCGAGCGGTTCGGGCAAATCGTCGCTCGCCTTCGACACGATCTATGCCGAGGGCCAACGGCGCTACATCGAGACCTTCTCGCCCTACACGCGGCAATTCTTCGACCGCATGGACAAACCGCGCGTCGACAGCATCGAGGGCATCCCGCCGGCCATCGCCATCGAGCAGTCGAACAATGTCAAAACCACCCGCTCGACCGTCGGCACCATCACGGAGATCAACGACTACCTCAAACTGCTCTTCCCCCGTTTGGCCGCTGCTTCGTGCCCTCAGTGTCACAAGCCAATCCAGCCCGAGACCGCCCGTAGCATCGTGCGCGACGCATCGCAACGCTTCGCCCACCGCACCCTTCTTGTCACCTTTCCCGTCGGCACCGGCGACACGGAAAAGCGCACCCCCGCGCAATTTTTCGAATTCCTCCGCCAGCAAGGCTACCTGCGCGTCCTGCTCGGGGGCAAAATCCTCCGCGCCGACGAGGCCCCGCCGCAAAAGTTGCCGCCCGTCATCCATGTCATCCAAGACCGCGTCAGAGCGGATGACGAAACCCGCCTGACCGAAGCCGTCGAGACGGCGCTCCGCCTCGGCAAGGGGCGCATCCAGATTGTCGACGCCGAAGACGCTCAAAGCCGGCCCTATTCTTCCGGATGGCATTGCGCGTGGTGCGACCTCGATATCCGTCCGCCTACGCCCGGGCTCTTCAGCTTCAACCACCCGCTCGGCGCCTGTCCCGAATGCCGTGGTTTTGGACGTGTCATCGGCCTCGATTGGCGGCGCATCATCCCCGACCGCTCGCGCACCCTCGCCGAGGGCGTTGTCCGTCCATTCCAAAGCGGCATGTCGCAGGAATGCCAAGCTGACCTTATCCGCCACGCGCGCCGGCACGACATCGACCTCCATTGCCCGTTCGCAGATCTGCCCAAGGCGGACCAAGACTGGGTCATCAACGGCGAGCGCCGCCCGGGCGAAGCACTGCACGAAGTCTGGGACAACGACCGCTGGTATGGCGTGCAGGGCTACTTCGATTGGCTCGAGACCAAGACCTACAAAATGCACGTCCGCGTGCTGCTCAGCCGCTATCGCAGCTACAACGAGTGCCCGAAGTGCCACGGCGGACGTTTCCAACCGGAGACGCTCAACTACCATCTTGCGGGGGTCGGCGGCGAAACTCTCACGCTCGCCGCAAATCGCCTCCCGCCCCGTCCACCGCCTGCGCGAATTCCTCTCCGCACTGCCCGTTCCCGCAGCCGACCACACCACACGCCTCCTCCTCGACCAAGTCACCTCGCGCCTTTCCTACCTCAACGAAGTCGGCCTTGGTTACCTCACCCTCGACCGCCCCACCCGCACGCTTTCCGGCGGCGAGGTCCAGCGCGTCAACCTCACCACCTGCCTCGGCGCCTCGCTGGTCAACACGCTCTTTGTCATGGACGAACCCAGCGTCGGACTCCACCCGCGCGACCTCGGACAACTCCTCTCCATCATGCGCCGCCTGCGGGACAACGGGAACACCCTCCTCGTCGTCGAGCATGAGGAAGCCGTCATCCGCGCCGCAGACTGGCTCACCGATATCGGACCCGGCCGCGGCGAGACGGGCGGACAACTCATGTTCAGCGGACCGTCCGCGCAGATCGCCGACCGGAAAGATTCGCTCACCGCCGACTACCTGACCGGCCGCCGCTCCATTCCCGTTCCGTCGAAACGCCGCAAAGCGAAAAAATTCCTCAAACTCCGCGGCGCCTCGCTGCACAACATCAAAAAAATCGACACCGACTTCCCGCTCGGCGTCCTCACCTGCGTCACCGGCGTCTCCGGATCGGGAAAATCGACGCTCGTCCACGGCCTCCTTCACCGCAACCTCCTGCGCGAACGCGGCGAGCCCGTCGAGGAGGAAGCCGGCACGATCAAGCGACTCACCGGCATCGAACACGTCGGCGAAGTCGTCATGGTCGACCAGTCGCCCCCGGGCAAATCCTCGCGCTCCACCCCGGTCGTCTACCTCGGAGCGTGGGAGCACATCCGCGACCTCTTCGCGCAAACTCCCGCGGCCAAAGGCGCCGGACTCGGGGCCTCCGCGTTCAGCTTCAACTCGAACGCCGGACGCTGCGAACGCTGCGCGGGCCTCGGCTACGAGCGCATCGAAATGCAGTTTCTCAGCGACGTCTCGCTCGTCTGCACGTCCTGCGGAGGCAAACGCTTCCAGCCGCATGTCCTGCGCGTCCTGCTCGACGGACATTCCGCCCATGACGTCCTCGAAATGACCGTCACCCAGGCGCTCGCCTTCTTCGAAAAATTCCCCAAGCACCACAAGATCACCACCCCGCTGCAAACCCTCGAGGATGTCGGCCTCGGTTACCTGCGACTCGGACAACCCACCAGCTTCCTTTCCGGCGGCGAGTCGCAACGCCTCAAACTCGCCTCCCACCTCGCCGACACCGAAGCTGAGGCTTCGCTCCTGCTTTTCGACGAACCGACCACCGGCCTGCATTTCGACGACATCGCCCGCCTCCTCCGCGTCTTTGAGCGCCTCGTCGAGGCCGGACACACGCTCGTCGTCATCGAGCACAACGTCGAGGTGATCAAATGTGCCGACCACGTCATCGATATCGGACCCGAGGCCGGCGAGGAGGGCGGACAAATCGTCGCGGCCGGGACCCCCGAAGAAGTGGCGAAAAACGAAAACTCAAGAACGGCCCCCTTTCTCCGCGCCGCGCTCGAGGCGAAACCCCACGAGGCCACCCTGCTTGCCGCCGAACCGGTCGCTCCCCTCGTCACCACCGACAACCACCGCATCCGCGTCACCGGCGCCCGCGAGCACAACCTGAAAAATATTTCGCTCGAAGTCCCCCGCGACGAATTCGTCGTCGTCACCGGCCTCAGCGGTTCGGGCAAGTCGTCCCTCGCCTTCGACATCCTCTTCGCCGAGGGCCAGCGCCGCTTCCTCGACTGCATGTCGACTTACGCGCGGCAATTCGTCGAGCAGATGGAGAAGCCCGATGTCGACCACATCGACGGACTGCCCCCCGCGGTGGCCATCGAACAGCGCATCTCGCGCGGCGGCGGCAAGTCGACCGTCGCGACCATCACCGAAGTCTACCATTTCCTCCGTCTCCTCTACGCCAAGCTCGGCACGCAGTATTGCCCCGCGTGCGACGTGCCCGTCGCGACGACCACGCTGGCCGAAGTGGCGGACAAAGTCCGCGGGGCCTCGCAGGAAGGCACGGTGCAAGTCTTCGCCCCGCTGGTCAAATCCCGCAAGGGCTACCACAAGGAAGTGGCCGAATGGGCCGTGCGCCATGATTTCGACACGCTCCTGGTCGACGGAAAACTCATCAAGGCCGACAAATTCCCCGAACTCTCCCGCTACCGCGAACACTCGATCGACGTGCTCGTCGGACAAATCACCAAGGCGTCCGAAGAAGAAGCCCTTGAAGTGGCCCGCCGCGCCCTCCAGATCGGCAAAAACACCGCGCGGCTCGTCCGCGGCACCGAGAGCGAGCTGCTCAGCACCGAGATGTCCTGTCCGTCGTGCGCCCGCGCCTTCGAACCGCTCGACCCGCGCATGTTCTCCTTCAACTCGCCGCACGGCTGGTGTGAAACCTGCCGCGGCTTCGGGCTGGTCTATGACAGTTCCGTCAAGACCGACCAGGCCCGCACCCAACTGGAAGCCGACCTGCAGGAGGAGCAGGCCCGCGAGGAAGCCGACGAGGACGTAGCACGGCCTTGTCCCGATTGCGACGGCGTGCGCCTCAACACCGAGGCCCGCCACGTCCGGGTGCAGAACCACCCTATCGCCGACTTCACCCGCGCCAGCGCCCGCGACGCCGCGCACCTCCTCGACACTCTCGCCTTCGATGACCACGGCGCCGCCCTCGCCGCCGATATCCTTCCCGAGATCCGCCAGCGCCTCGGCTTCATGCAGCGCGTCGGACTCGATTACCTCACGCTGGACCGTCCCGCCACCACGCTCTCCGGCGGCGAAGCCCAGCGTATCCGCCTCGCCGCGCAACTCGGATCGAATCTGCGCGGCGTCCTCTACGTCCTCGACGAGCCGACCATCGGACTCCACGAACGCGACAACCGCAACCTCCTCGACGCCCTCGACCAACTCGTCAAACAGGGCAACTCGCTCCTCGTCGTCGAACACGACGAGGAAACCATGCGCCGCGCCGACCGCATCATCGATCTCGGGCCCGGTGCCGGTTCGCGCGGCGGCGAAGTCATTGCCACCGGAACCCTGGACGAAATCCGTGCCTCGAAGAAACTCCGTCACCGGCCGCTACCTGGCCAACCCTCCCGCGCGCCCGTCGCGCGGATCACGCCGCCCTTCGTCCGGCAAGGACCTCCGCTGGTTGGAACTCAGAGGAGCCAAGCTGCACAATTTGCAAAACGTCGACGCCCGCATCCCGCTCGGACGACTCACCGTCGCCTGCGGCATCTCTGGTTCCGGCAAATCGTCGCTCCTCCGCGGCACGCTCGTGCCGGCGCTGAAGGACTCCATGACCCGGCGCGGACGCAAGCCCTCGCGCAAAGCCGCCCCGCCTCCTTACGACAAACTCACTCGGCGCCGAGCACATCGCCGCCGTGCATATGGTCGACCAATCACCGATCGGCAAAACCTCCCGCTCCACCCCTGCCACCTACATCAAAGTCTTCGACGAAATCCGCCAACTCTTCGCCGGACTCCCCGCCTCGCGCATGCGCGGCTACACAGCCAGCCGGTTTTCCTTCAACACGGACGGCGGACGCTGCGAGACCTGCCTCGGCCAAGGCGCGATCAAACTCGAGATGAGTTTCCTCCCCTCCAGCTGGCTCCCCTGCAGCGAATGCAACGGCAGCCGCTACAACCGCCAGACCCTCGACATCGCCTACAATGGCAAAACCATCGCCGATGTCATGCGCATGACCGCCGCCGAGGCCGCCGAATTTTTCGACGCCCACCCGAAAATCCGCCACGCCTTGCGTCTCCTCGTCGAAACCGGCCTCGGCTACCTCCAACTCGGCCAACCCAGCCCCACCCTCTCCGGCGGCGAAGCCCAGCGCATCAAACTCGTCACCGAATTATCCCGCACCGGCGCGACCAAAGGCCGCCGCCTGCGTGAAGACCGGCGGGGCAATTTCTATCTCCTCGAGGAACCGACCATCGGACTGCACATGGCCGACGTCGAACAACTCATCGGCATCCTCCACCGCCTCACCGACGAGGGTCACACCGTGGTCGTCATCGAACACAACCTCAGCGTCATCGCCGAAGCCGATTACGTCCTCGAAGTCGGCCCCGAAGCCGGTGCCCAAGGCGGCCGCATCGTCGCCGCCGGCCCGCCCGAAGAAATCATTAAAGCAAAGCGCAGCCCCACTGCTCCGTTCCTAAAGCCCCTCCTAAACTTGTAGCGGCGGTCTACGACCGTCGGTGCCCCATCATGTCCGCGACCGCCATCCTCAGCATCCTCGGCCTCGAGCATAGCGGCACCACGCTCCTAGTTCGTATCCTCAACAACCACCCGGATGCCGTCAGCATCGGCGGCATGAAAAATCTCACGCCTTTCGCCTCAGGCCGCCGCCCGTGCAGCTGCGGCGCCGCGTATGGCGATTGTCCTGCCTGGAATGCCGTGGAAGTGGACCTGCGAAAACGTGGACGCCGGTTAGCCAGCCTTTCCGATGCCATCAAGAGGGGCGATGCCGCCACCATCGGCGACTTCTTTGCGTCAGTCGCCACCTCATCGGGCCGCTCCCTGCTCATCGAAAGCTCGCGCCAACCTTCCTACCTCGACCTCCTCCCGGGAGCCCCGGAGTTCCGCGCCACCGCCGTCCACATTTTCAAACACCCCGCGGCCCAGGCTTGGTCCGCGCACCGCGCCGGCCGTTCTGTGTTCCGCGAAATGCGCCACTACCGCCGCCGCAGCCATGCCATCCTCCGGCGCCTTTCCAACCATCCTGCCGCCCTCCATCTCGGTCACGATGACTTCTGCGCAGCCCCGGAACGGCATCTTCGTCGCATCCTCGCCCTGGCTGACCTTTCACCCGCACCCCGCCAACTCGAGACTTGGGGCGAAAAGGAACTGCACATCATCGGCGGCAACCGCATGAAAAAAAGCCAAAGCTCGGCCATCAGATCCGATGATAGTTGGAAAAACTCTTTGCCGTTGGTTCCGCGCCTACTCGCCCGCCTCTTGGGCTCCGGACCCTACCAACGAAATCTCGCCGCCGCCCGCCCTTCTGCGGAAAGTTGAATTGGACCCGAGCAATCAAGCTCTCTGCTCCCTCGGCAACCCTCTTTCCCCCGCCCTTGCCCCTGCCGCACCCGCCCGATAAACCAACCGCGTGCTGAATTACATCTGGCTCGGCCTCGTTCTCGGCGCTGTCTTGCTCGGCGGCTTGACCGGGCAGATGAAGGAAGTCACCGCCGCCGCTTTCGAGGCCTGCAAGACGGCGGTCATGACCATAGCCCTCCCGCTGGCCGGTGTCATGGCCCTGTGGCTCGGCGTCATGCGTCTCGCCGAGAGATCCGGACTCATGCACGCGTTGGCCAAATTGCTGCGTCCGGTGATGACGCGCATTTTTCCCGATGTCCCCGCCGAGCATCCGGCCATGGGTTCGATGATCATGAATATGGCGGCCAACATGCTCGGACTGGCCAACGCCGCCACCCCGCTCGGTCTGCGCGCCATGCAGGATCTGGAAAAACTCAACCCGCGCCCCGGCACCGCGACCAACGCGATGTGCACCTTCCTCGCGCTCAATACCAGCTCGGTGCAACTCATCCCGGCCAGCGCGGTGGCCATTCTTGCCGCCGCGGGCTCGGTCCAACCCACCGCCATCATCGGCACCGCCCTCGTCGCCACCCTCTGCTCGACCATCGCCGGACTCGTCTCGGTCAAAACGCTGGAAAAACTTCCGTTCTACCGCCTGCCACCGATCACTGCTGCGGACGAAGCAGCCAAAGAAAAAGAAGAAGAATCCCAGCCCGCCGCCGTCACGACGGAACCGCCGGGCTCCCTCGGTCTCGGACCACGCCTCCTCCTCGGCGTATTCGGTGCCTTTTTCCTCTGGCTCCTCTGGCGAACAGCCTCGGTGGGCTATGACGGTGACCGCGGTCTTTTCGCGTCTTACGTCGAGGCGATCTCCGTTCTCGCCATACCGTTCCTCCTTTCGTTTTTCCCGCTCTACGCGGCCCTCCGCCGCGTGCCGGTCTACGAGGAATTCGTCGAAGGGGCCAAAGAAGGCATCCAAGTCGCCCTGCGCATCATTCCCTTCCTCGTCGCCATCCTCGTGGCCATCGGCATGTTCCGCGGCGCCGGCGGCATCGATCTGCTCAGCCGCGGACTCGACCCGCTCTTCCAAGCCATCGGATTTCCCACCGAACTCCTTCCCATGGCCATCATGCGTCCGCTCAGCGGCAGCGGCACGATGGGGATCTTCTCCGAACTCGTGACCACGCACGGACCGGACAGCCTCCTCGCCCGCATGGCCGGCACGATCATGGGCAGCACGGAAACAACTTTCTACGTCATCGCCGTCTATTTCGGCTCGGTCGCCATCCGCCGCACGCGCCACGCCGTCCCCGCCGGCCTCATCGCCGACCTCACCGGCATCATCGTCGCGGTCACCGTCTGCCGCATCGTCTTTGCCTGAACCCCGTGGCATCGGCATCCTGCCGATGACGACCCAACCCATCGGCTGGAAGCCGATGCCACTTGAAATGCAAAACAATCCCGTGACCGAACCCCGCTACCTCTGCCAACGCTGCGGCAACTGCTGCCGCTGGCCCGGCTTCGTCCGCATCGATGAAAATGAAATCGCCGCCATTGCGGACTTTCTCGGCGTAACCCCCGACGAATTCATCGCCCGCCACACCGACCTCCGCCCCAGCCGCTCGGGCCTCATGCTCAAATCCAACCCGGACGGCTCCTGCATCTTTCTCCAGGGCCTCAACACTTGCACCATCCAGCCGGTCAAACCGCAACAGTGCCGCGACTTCCCCAACAAGTGGCGCTTCGACGGATGGCGGCAGAAGTGCGAGGCGATCGAGGTGATGCCTTGACATCAGAAACGATTGATGTTTGATGTTTGATGTGAGGACGACCCTTTCTTTGGATTCCGACGTAGCCCAACGCCTCCGGCAGGAATTGGCCTCAGGCAAGAAGTCCTTCAAGGAGGTGGTCAACGACCGGTTGCGTCTCGGCTTTGGATTGAAAAAGGACAAAAAACGTCCGCCCTTCCGAGTCAAAGCCCACTCCTCGGCCTACCAGCCCGGCATCGACCCCACCAAATTCAACCAGCTGGTGGATGAGTTGGAGGTCGACGAATTCATCCGAAAATCTCAATCGCGGTGATCATTCCTGATATCAATCTTCTGATCTACGCCCACAATAGAAGAGATCCTCACCACGAACCCGCCAAGGCTTGGTGGGAAGACGCATTGAGCGGCAACACACCCGTTGGACTTCCGTGGGTCGCGTCGTCGGGATTTATCCGCGTCATGACCAACCGGCGAATCATGACTGAACCACTTTCCCCCGATCATGCCGTTGATCTCGTGCGATCGTGGCTGGAGCAACCGAATGTTATTGTTATGCAACCCGGGCCCAAGTTTGCCGGACTATTCTTCGGCTATCTCGAATCACTTGGCACCGCCGGAAACCTCACCACCGACGCCCAATTCGCCGCGCTTGCGGTCGAAAACCAAGCCGAGTTGCACAGCAATGACACGGACTTTTCCCGCTTCGACGGCCTGCGCTGGCGCAACCCGCTGAAGTAGGCGACCGCTCTCAGAGCAATCGCCCCCCGCCCGCGCTGGCCGGCACAAACGCCTCGAACTTCCCCGCCAACTCATCGAGCTTGGCCAGATAGTAAGCCGTGTTCTCGTCGCGGTTTTTCGGATCCCATTCCTCGACCAGCTTGGCGCTCTCGTAGGCTTTCACCGTCTTCTTCGTTCCCGTTATGTAATACGTCACCCGGTCTCCCGCCTGCATCTTGCGTCCGCTGCGCAAAGCCAGTTCGAACGCCGCCGAGCGGTTGCGGGATGACGCAGTGATCTTTCTCTGGTAGGCCTCGAGCGAATCCTGCAACGCCTCGGTTTTGACGAACATCTCCGGTTCCCATGTCCGCTCGCGCAGCGCCTTGGCAAATTCCGCGTGCATCGCCGGAATCACCTCCGGTTTCCCTTCGCACAGCGCCCGCACGGCCCGCTCGATGAAGACGCGTTGGAATTTCTCCAGCCCGCGCGACTTGAGCGCCGCACCCTTGATCGACAACTTGCCGTCTTTCGAGAGCAACGCGTAGTTCTTGGCCTTGTAGCTGAACATGGCCTCATACCGGGCATCGAATTCTACCTCGATGCCCTCCGGCAAAGTCGCCGCCAACTCGCGGTAAAGCCCATCCCACGACGCATCCTCCGGCGGCGTGAAATAAATGCCGTCCGTGTCGATCTCGATGACGTCCGCCCCACGCTGTCGCAACCAGTCGACCATGCCGCGCAACAACTCGCGCCCCTTGGCCGTGACCGCCGCCGCGGCCTCGAAGTCGGCGAAGTTCCCTTGAGCGAATCCGAGGTAGCCGTAAAAGCTGTTGATGAGAATTTTGAACGTCCCCTGCAGCACATCGAGGTGCGACTTTTCCGCTCCCTTGGCCGAACGCATGGCCGCCTTCGCTTCCAAACGAAACTTGCGCAAGCGCGCCAGCATGTCGCCGAACACACCCAGTGTGTCGGATTCGGGCAGAAAACCGAAGGCGAGCATGACCGATGGATAAAGCGACGCGATGTCGCAATGCCAAACATCACGGGCCACCCCGGTGAAGAAGATATCCGTGTAACCACCCTCGAACCGCCGCACCTCGGGCAAGCCCGGAACCGACTGTCCCTGCCGCAGGTACTCACGCAGAAAGAGACTGTTGATCTTGGTCGCGTTCCCGCGAATGACCACGTCTTGGTAGTTGTAGGGAAAGATCGTCGTCTGGGTGAACCACGCCGGACTCAGCGCCGCCGAAAGCGCCCGCGTCTCACGTACATCCTGCAGGGCATATTTTTCGAAAGTCTTCCGCTTTTTGCTGTGTGCCTCGGTGATCGCGCGCGCTCCAAGCTCGACGCGATCGCTCTCCGCTACACCAAAATGGCGCGCCGCCGCCTTCAAGCCGAAGCTTTCCAACTCCCTCGCACCGACGTCGTGGAATTGGACAAGGAAGAGTGTGTCGACGATATGCCGTCCATGGATTTCAAACTTCCGGTATTGGATCAACCGCTCGGCAATCTGCAACCGCGAGGGATGAGAGCGCAAAACGCCGCCGTCACGCCCCAATTCGAGCTTCATCTGCTGCTTTCGCGCCCGCGTTTCGAGATACGGCAGATCGAACTTGAAAATATTGTGACCCTCGATGACGTCCGGATCGCGCTCGCGGACAAGAGCGACAAACCTTTCCAGCACCGCCTTCTCCTGCACTCCATCCGCGGGATCCTCGACGACAAGGATCTCTTCCCAACCCGAACTGTCGCTCAGAGCGATGGCCAGCAACGGATCCTGCGTCGCATCGGACATCGACCCATCCGCTCTGGTGAAGGTTTCGATGTCCACCTGCATCCGCCGCAACTCCTCGAAGGCCATACCTTTGAAAAGCGTCCGCCCGCTGGCCAGCAAGTATTGGTGCGCCAGATCATTCAGCGCAAAAATCTCACGTTTGTAGGTCGTCTTGGCCTTGGCAAAAGCCGTCACATTGTCGAACGCCACGGCAAACTTGAAAGCGCCCGCCCCCGCCAACTCCCGCAACTCCCCCGGCAGCGGCTCCATGGCCCAAGCGAACGGTTTGTGCTGCACTTCCTCGAGTAGCGTTTTGGTTCCCTCGCGCCGGTAGACCTGCACGCAGTCCGGCGCGACAAACTCCACAGAGACGATTCTCTCAGTCGGATCGGCGCCGAAGAGCACAGGATCGTGTTCGATCACAGTCACGATTCCACTTTACCCGAATGTTGTAGCGGCGGTCTATGACCGTCGGTGCCTGACCCGCCCAAGTTTCCGACGGTCATAGACCGCCGCTACAATGACATGCCAACAAACTCCGCCGCCTGCTGGACATCTTTGTCTCCGCGGCCGGAGAAATTCACGAGGATGATCTGATCCTTCGCCATCTTCGGGGCAACCTTGATCGCGTGGGCCACACCGTGCGCGCTTTCCAGCGCGGGGATAATGCCTTCGACTTTCGAAAGTGTCTTGAAGGCCTCAAGCGCTTCGTCGTCCGTCGCGAAATCGTATTCCACCCGACCGGCATCGCGCAGGAAGCTGTGCTCTGGTCCGACCGCCGCGTAGTCGAGTCCGGCCGAAACGGAATGGGTCAGTTCGATCTGGCCGTCGTCGTTGGCCAAGAGAAAGGTTTTGCATCCCTGCAGCACACCCAGCTTGCCGCCTTGGAAGCGCGCGGCATGCCGCCCGGGCTTGATCCCCTCGCCGCCGGCTTCGACACCGACCATGCGGACATTTTTGTCCTCGAGGAACGGATAGAAAAGTCCGATGGCATTGCTTCCGCCGCCCACGCAGGCGACCAGCAAATCGGGCAGACGCTCTTCGCGCTCGAGAATTTGCCGGCGCGATTCCTCGCCGATGACGCGATGGAAGTTGCGCACCATCATGGGATACGGATGCGCACCGTAGGCTGTGCCGAGGATGTAGTGGGTGGAACGCACATTGGTCACCCAATCGCGCATGGCCTCATTGACCGCTTCTTTCAGCGTGGCCTGACCGGCCGTGACCGGCACGACTTTCGCGCCGAGAAATTTCATCCGCGTGACGTTGAGCGCCTGGCGTTTCATGTCCACCTCGCCCATGTAGACCACACACTCCATGCCGAAACGCGCGGCGGCCGTGGCCGTGGCCACGCCGTGTTGACCGGCGCCGGTCTCGGCAATGACGCGCTTCTTCCCCATGCGACGCGCGAGAATGATCTGGCCCATCGCGTTGTTGATCTTGTGCGCGCCGGTATGGACCAGGTCCTCGCGCTTGAGATAAATTTTCGCTCCACCGAGCTGCGCGGTGAGGCGTTCGGCCAGATAAAGCGGCGTCGGGCGCCCGACAAATTCAGCGAGCAATTGGTTCAGCTCGCACCGGAATTCCAGATCCTTGCGCGCCGACTCGTATTCGCGCGTCAACTCCTCGAGCGCGGTCATGAGCGTCTCGGGCACAAACACGCCGCCGTAAGGACCAAAGTGGCCCTTGGCATCGGGTTGCGATGTGATGGTGGCGGACATTTGGCTAAGTATGGTCTTCGCCCCGCGCCTTGGCAATCGCCCGACGATGCGGGGACGGGATGGGGATTTGCTCCAGTTCTCTCAAAGGGAACGCCTTGCGCGGCTCGTCGGACGCGGCCAGAGACCTTTCGGGGGTGCGGTGGATCCGCAAAGTGACCCGCTCGCGGACGATGCTGTAGGTTAGCTCGGCCACCGGACCTCCGGGTGGTTCGGCCGTCAAAGGCGGCAAACGCCATAGTCCGACCCATCGTTGCGCGGTCGATTGCTGAAGAAGGATCGTTTTCCCGTCGGAAATCCACGCGGCATACTCGGCGCGCTCTTTCACCGGTGCCTTTGGAGATTTGACGGGGAGTTTTTCCGGCGATTTGGCGGCGCAGAATTGCTTCACCGGACATAGCAAGCAATCCGGCCGTCCCGCACGGCAGACGAGCGCGCCGAGCTCCATGATGGCCGAGACAAACTCGTGTCCGCCTTTCTCCGGCAAGAGGTCCTCCAGTTTGGACCGCACTTTGGCCAAACCCTTCGCCGTATCGACGGGCGTGCGGATGTCAAACAACCGCGCCACCACGCGGATGATATTCGCATCAAGCACCGGCACCGCTTCGTCGAAAGCAAAAGCCCGCACGGCTTGCGCCGTGTAATCACCGATCCCGGGCAAATCCCGCAGACCGTCGTAATCACGCGGAAAAACGCCGGCCTGCTCATCCAGTTTCTTCGCCGCCGCGTGCAGATTCCGGGCCCGGCGGTAGTAACCCAACCCCTGCCAAAGGGCGAGAACCTCGGACTCTTCCGCGCCGGCCAGCTCGTGCACCGTGGGGAACCGTCTCATCCAACGCTCGTAGTAAGGAATGACCGCAGCCACCGTCGTTTGCTGCAACATCATTTCGCTGACCAAGATGGCGTAAGGATCCCTAGTCCGCCGCCAAGGCAAGTCGCGGCCATGCCGCCGGAACCAGGCAAGAAGACAACGATGGAAATCTATGCGATCCACACCCCGCATCTGACCAAAGCGCCGGGCGAAGACGAAGCCCAACCTGCTCGACGCTCGGCAGTCCAACCATTACACCCTTCGGATCACCCGATGCCGCCGCTCCGCTCCCACACCGTGGCCCTGACCACCGACCAAGCCGCCACCCTCCGCGGGCTGCTCGAGGAGCAGAATTTCAAATTCGAACCGCGCCCCTACACGCTTTATTTCGCGCAAAAACCGGGATTGACCGTGGCCGTCTACGAAAAGGGTCCCAAAGCGGTCGTGCAGGGTAAGGAGACGGAGGACTTCGTCCAATTCACGCTCGAGCCGGCCGTGCTCGGCGAAGCCCGTCTCGGCTATGAGGATCTGCACCATCCGGAACGCTTTGCCCCGCATTTCGGCATCGACGAAAGCGGCAAGGGCGACTTTTTCGGTCCGCTCGTCATCGCCGGCGCCTACACGAACGAATCCATCGCCCGCCAGCTGCTCGAAGCGGGCATCCGCGACAGCAAGTCGATCGGCTCCGACGCCCAGATCCGCAAGTTCGCCGATGTCATCCGCGGCATTCCCGGGCTGATCAGCGAGGTGATCGTTGTCTCCCCGGAGAAATACAATCCGCTCTACGAAAAGATCGGCAACCTCAACCGCCTCCTCGCTTGGGGTCACGCCCGCGTCATCGAAAATCTCTGCGAACGGAAGTCCGATTGCCCGTCCGCCCTCAGCGACCAATTCGCCAACCCGCGCGTGCTCGAGCGCGCGCTCATGGAAAAGGGCCGCAAAATCGAACTGCGCCAGCAGACCAAAGCGGAAAGCGACTACGCCGTGGCCGCCGCCTCCATCCTGGCCCGGGAAAAATTCATCGATTGGCTGGCCGCCACCGAAAAAAAATGGGGCGTCAAATTCCCCAAAGGTGCTTCGGGCGCCGTGCTCGAGGCGGCACGGGCGCTCGTTCACCAACACGGGCCCGACGCGCTGCGCGCCACGGCCAAACTTCACTTCAAAACAGCGCAACAAGCGCTGGCTTGACAGCTTCACCGGGCACCGAAAACTTCCCGAAATGAAACTACTGGTTCTCTTCCTGCTGACCTGCACCGCCGCCCTCGCCATGGAAAACGACCAACCCAGCACCGCCCTCCCCGGCAGCGCCTGGCAAGTGACGACCTTCGCCGGACAAACCCCGCTGACCGATCACCCGATCACCTTCGAGTTCGACACCGAGGGCAACATCGCCGGCAACGCCTCGTGCAATCGCTTCGGCGGTTCGTGCACCCTCGACGGCGACAAAATCGAACTCGGCCCCCTGCGCAGCACCCGCCGCGCGTGCGAACCGGAAGTCATGCAGCAGGAGCAAAAATTTCTCGCCCTGCTTGGATCCGTCACTGCTTGGGAAATTAACGCGGGAAGTGAACTCGTTATGCGAGGGGAAGACGGAGAAATCCGTGCGGCGAAGGCCGTTCCGACCGCGGAAAACTGACCAAAATAATCCCCCAAGACCGATCTTTGCGCTGGCCTGAGCCGGGCCGGAAAGGCACTATTTCGGGATTGTTTTTCAGGGCTGAAAAACGGCCGTAAAACCCCGCCTTCCACGTGTATACACAGAACGAAAAAGTCGAACCGATCGATGTCGCGGAGGAGATGTCACGCTCCTTCCTCGACTACTCCATGTCCGTCATCATTTCCCGCGCGTTGCCCGATGCGCGCGACGGACTCAAGCCCGCCCAGCGCCGCATACTTTACGCGATGCACGACCTGCGTCTGTTCCCCGGGCGGCAGCACATCAAGTGCGCCAAGATTTGCGGTGACACCAGCGGTAACTACCACCCGCACGGCGAGGCGGTCATCTATCCGACCCTTGTCCACATGGCGCAAAACTGGGCCATGCGCGAAACCCTGGTCGACGGACAGGGCAACTTCGGTTCGGTCGAAGGCGACCCGCCGGCCGCCATGCGTTACACCGAGGCGCGTCTCACCCACCTCGGCACGGCCCTCATGGCCGATATGGACAAATCGACCGTCGACTTCGTCCCCAACTACGACGAGCGCCTGACCGAGCCCGTCGTCTTCCCCGCCGCCTTCCCCAATCTTCTCGTCAACGGCGGCACCGGCATCGCCGTCGGCATGGCCACCAACATGCCGCCGCACAATCTCGGCGAAGTCATCGATGCCATCTGCGCACAGATCGACAAGCCCGACATCACGCTCGACGGGCTGATGAAGCACGTCAAAGGCCCCGACTTTCCGACCGGTTGCCAACTCTGCGGCGTCGGCGGCATCCGCCAATACCTCGAAACCGGCCGCGGTTCGGTCAAAGTCCGCGGCAAAGCCGGCGTCGAGGAACTCAAGGGCAACCGCGAGCAGATCGTCATCACCGAGATCCCTTACAACGTCAACCGCGCCACCCTCGTCGAGCGCATCGCCGACCTCGTCAACCAGAAGACGATCACCGACATCAGCGCCATCCGCGACGAGTCGGACGAAAAGACGCGCGTCGTCGTCGAACTCAAACGCGACGCCAACCCCAAGGTTGTCATCAACAACCTCTACAAGCACACCGCGCTCGAGTCGTCGTTCCCCATCACGATGCTGGCCATCGACCACGGCAAGCCCAAGCTCCTCTCCCTCAAAGAAGCCATTGCCTGCTACATCGAGCACCGCCGCGAAGTCGTCCTGCGCCGCACCCGCCATCTTCTCGGCGAAGCCGAAGTCCGCGCGGAAAAACTCGAGGCCTTCCTCATCGCCTTGGCCAACCTCGACGAATTCATCCGCATCATCCGCGGGTCAAAAAACCGCGAAGAAGCCAAAGTCAAACTCCTCGCCTTCGAATTCACCCGCAAGCAGGTCGAAAATTTCGGTATCAAAGTCCGCAGCGAGCAACGCCTGACCGACGGCGAATACCTTCTCACCGAGCAGCAAGTCGACGACATCCTCGAACTCCGTCTCTACCAGCTGACCGGCATGGAGAGCGACAAGGTGCTGGCCGAATACAAGGAACTGCTCTCCACCATCGAGGACCTCCTCGACATCATTGCCCGCGAAGAACGCGTCCTCGGCATCATCAAAACCGAACTCGGTGAGATCAAAGCCAAATACGCCGGCCCCCGCCTGACCGACATTGTTCCGGACGAAGGCGAGATCAACATCGAGGACCTTATCACCAACGAGGGCTGCATCATCACCGTGACCCACCGCGGCTTCATCAAACGCACCGCTGTCAGCGCCTACCGCGCCCAGAAACGCGGCGGCAAAGGCGTCATCGGCATGCAAACCCGCGAAGCCAAGGCGGATAACGAGGAAGATGACTTCGTCGAACACCTCTTCACCGCCAGCACACACGACTACCTCGTCTTCTTCACCAAGAAGGGCCGCTGCTACGTCGAGAAAGCCTACAACATCCCCGAAATGGGGCGCGCGGCCAAAGGCCGCTCCATCGCCAACCTCCTCGAGTTCAAACCCGGCGAGGAAATCGCGGCCGTCATGCGCATCCAAGCCAAGAGCGGGGCGGACAAAGACCAGACTTGGGATGAGAACCTGCACATCCTCTTTGCCACCCGCACCGGCGTGATCAAGAAAAGCAACCTCTCCTCCTACCGCAATATCCGCAAAGGCGGCATCATCGCCATCAACATCGAGGATGGCGACGAATTGATCGCTGCGCTCATGACCGACGGACAGAACGAGGTCGTCCTCATCACCAAGGACGGCATGAGCATCCGCTTCAGCGAGGAAGACATCCGCGACATGGGCCGCACTGCCACCGGCGTGTGGGGCATCCGGCCGGACAAAAAAGATTTCGTCATCGGCGCTGCGCTGGTGCAAGCCGACGCCACCCTGCTGGTGGCCGGCGCTAACGGCGTGGGCAAACGCACCGAATTCGACGAATACCGGCTGCAGAAACGAGGCGGCAAAGGCATCATCACCATGAAGGTCACCGACAAGACCGGCGAGGTGGTCAGCGCCCTCAGCGTCCGCGAAAACGACGAGATCATGCTCATCACCAGCGGCGGACAAAGCGTGCGCACCCGCGTGGCCGAGATCCGCATGACCGGCCGCAACGCCCAAGGCGTCCGCCTCATCGGCCTCGGCGACGGCGAGCACCTCCAAGCCATGGCCCCCGTCGTCAGCCAGAGTCAGGAAGAAGCAGCCGAAAACGCAGAAGCGTAGCGGCGTCCGCCCTCCCCAATCAATCGGTAGGGCCGGCTGGCCCCGCCGGCCGCTTGCCTTCCCGTGGCATGGGCATCCTGCCCATGACCGACCCGAGCCCATCGGCATGCCGATGCCCCCCCCCATTGCCAGCCACCCGCACCTATGCTACGTATTTCAATATGGCAACTACGTATTCCATCACCGAAGCCCAAGCCAATTTCCCCGCCGTGGTCCGCGAAGCTACCGAGCAACCGGTCATCATCACCCGCCGCGACAAAGTCGTCGGCTACCTCCTCTCGCCCGAGCGGTTCGAAGCGCTCCTGGAAACCATGGAAATCCTCGCCAACCCCGAGGCCATGAAAGCCATCCGCGATGCGGAAGCCGGCAAGACCAAATACTACCCGCTCTCCATCCTCGACGAACCCGGTGATGAAGATTGAACTGAGCGAACAAGTCTCGACCTTCGTCAGCCAACAGGCGCCCGACGGACGCAAAATGCTCCGCCGCGCATTGCGCCACTTGGCCTCCGAGCAAGGCGACATCAAGCAACTCGAAGAACGCCTGCACAGCTTCTGCCGCCTGCGCGTGGGCCCTTTCCGGGTTATCTTCCGTTACATCCTCGCCAACGGCAAACGCTCCATCCGTTGCGAATACGTCGAACGCCGGAAAATCATCTACGAGGCCTACGAGAAGACCATCACGCTGCTGCGCGACTGAGCTAGTCGCTCACTCGTCCGCGCCGATTTCCTTCCCCGAGTAATCGCAAATCCCTTTTTTCTTCGCCCCGCGCACGAACTCGAAAAACAACGCCGCTTCCGGCCCCCAAGTCTCCTGGCCCGCTTCCTCCAGCGCTTGGCTCACATTGAGGTTGGACAAATAGAGCAAACGGAACGCCCGCTTGAGCTGCAACCTGGCCTCGGCGGAAAGTCCGGCCCGCCGCAGCCCGATGGAGTTCAGGCCCATGGCCAGATTGGTTCCCGCACCCACGCAGTAAGGCGGGACATCTTTGCTGAACCGGCACCCGCCCCGCACCATGGCCAGCGGCCCGATGCGGATGAACTGGTGGAAAACCGACCCGCCCCCGAGGAAGGCCCCGTCACCTACCTCCACATGACCGGCCATCAGCACCGTGTTGGCCAGAACAACCCCGTTGCCGATGCGGCAATCGTGCGCCAAATGGCATCCCGTCATGAGAAAATTGTCATCGCCCACCACCGTGTCGCTATTTTCCGCGGTGGCACGGTTGATCGTGACGTGTTCGCGGATCGTATTGTTTTTCCCGACGCGCACCCCGGTGTCCCTTCGCTCCTGATCAAACCCCAGCGCCTGCGGATTTCCCCCGAGAATCGTCCCATGCCCGACCTTCGTCCCCTCGCCGAGCACGACACGGTGCTCCAAGATGACATTGGCCCCGAGCACACAACCGGCACCGATCTCCACCTCGGGGCCAATCAGCGAAAAAGGCCCGATCTCGATATCATCGGCAAGTTTGGCTCCTTCGGCCACGATGGCAGTAGGGTGAATGTTCATGAAGAAGTTGGGAGTTGTGGGATGAAGGTTGAGAGAAACGGCAGAGAGCCACGAACTTTCCGCATCATCCTCTGCTCCCCCCTCAACTTTCAACCCTCAACCCTCAACTCAAAGCAGCCCATGCTCCTTGAAACTGAAGTAAGCCGGCGCCCCGGGGCGCTCGCGACCGACAATGACGTGATCCAGCAGATGAATCTGCATTAAATCGGCCGCCTCGCGGATCCGCCGGGTCAGCGCCCGGTCCGCCTCGCTCGGCGTCGGATCGCCCGAAGGATGATTGTGCACCAGCACGAAGGCGTAAGCCCCGTGACCGATCGCCGGGCGCAGGATTTCGCGCGGATGAGCCAGGCTTTCATTGATGGTCCCCAGCGAGACTTCCTCCTCATGGATCAGCCGGTGCCGCGTATCGAGCAGCACGACCCGCAACGATTCCCGCGGCAAGTTCTGCAGCAGCGGCCCCATGAAAGCGTAAATTTTCTCCGGCGTCCCCAGCGGCTCGCTCTGCGCCGTTTGCCGGGCCAAACGCTTGCCCAACTCGAAGGCGGCCGCCATTTCGCAGGCCTTGGCCAAGCCAACGCCCTTGGCCAGTTTGCGCAGTTCCTTCACCGTCATCGGCGCCATGCGGGCCAGCGAACCGCCTGCCGCCTTGATCATTTCGTCGCCGACATCGATCGCCGAGCGCCCCGGCGTGCCGGTGCGCAGAAAAATAGCCAGCAACTCCGCATCGCTCAGTGCTTCCGCGCCGCGGTGCATCAGTTTCTCCCGCGGCCGCTCGTCTTCCGGCCAGTCCTTGATCTTGGGCGTCGCCACGCGCGGAGCATAAGCACCCGTTTTTGGCTGCGCCAGCCTCTCCTCCGGAGGCAGGGACGAGCGGCCTGCTCGTCCGCACTTGATCCAGCGGGCACGCGAGCCGCGTGCCCCTACCACCCTCAGCCCCGCCACCCGACGGATCAACGCCTGCAAATACTCCGCCACCCCGCGCAATCCGGATGTGAACCGGTTGTCATCGAGCGGTTCCAAGGCCGCCAACGCCTCGTCCACCAACTGGCCCGCGGCCGCCGCCGTCTGTTGCAGGGCCCCGCGCTCCGCGAGCAATGCCGTGATTTTCTCCGCCTCGACCTCATCTCCGCCCAGCAAAACGCGCTCACCTTGTCGTGATCCCCGCTGCGGCGCGCTGATTGCAGCAAAAAGATGAGCGGCAGGGTCAGCTTCCCTTTGCGCAGATCGCTGCCCAGCGTCTTGCCGATTTCCTCCTCGTCGCCGACCAAATCCAAACAATCGTCATAGACCTGATAGGCCGTGCCGAGCTTGGTGCCGAACTGCTTCAAGCGCGCCGATCCGTTCCGGCGTCGTCTCGCTCAAAAATGCGCCGAGTTCCGCGGCCGCGGCAAAAAGCGCCGCCGTCTTCATCTCGACGATCTTGTAGTAGTCCGGCCACGGACAACTTGAGATCGAAGCGGCGCTGGGTCTGGATGATTTCCCCGGTGCAAACCTCCGCCGCGGCGTCGGCGATACGCCGCACGACTTCCGTCTCGGAAAAGTTGGTGGCCAACCGCATGGCATGGGCCAGCAGCGCGTCGCCCAAGAGCACGCTGATCGCATTGCCCCACTTGGCATTGACCGTCGGCTGCTCACGGCGCAAATCGGCGCCGTCCATGATGTCGTCATGCACCAGCGTGGCGACATGGATCAGCTCCAAAATGACCGCCAAATCGACATGGCTGGACGTGATTTTCCCGGTGGCGCCGCCGGCCAGCAAAGCCAGCGCCGGACGCAACCGCTTGCCCGACGAACTGCAAACGTAATCCACGTAGCCTTCCATCGCCGGGTCGAAAGCGCGGGCCTGCGCCCGGATGCGCTCCTCCACGCTGTAGAGGTGCGTGTTGATCAGCTCGAAGGTCTTCTTGAAGTGCGCCAGCGCGGCGGGATCGAGTGGAAGTTTTCCTGGTTTCGCGGGATTCACGTCGGATGAGTTACGCGCTGAACGGACTTTCAGATGACCGGCGCTTTCAGCGGGCGCCTCTCTGGAGGATGGCGCGCAAAATGCCCAGCGGCAGGGCCACAGCCAAGCCCATGAGGAGCGCCACTTTCCAACCGGGAATGACCCGCGCCTTGTCCGCTGCCACAGCGGCCAGCGCAGACCGAACAACACTCTCCGCCGGCAGGATCAATTCTTCCGGTGTGTCCCACTCCGGGTCACCATTGCCGCGCGTGGCCACTCGGCCGAACTCCGTTTCGACCGGACCGGGCAAAACCGCCGTGACCGTCACCCCCGTGTCGCGCAACTCCATGCGCAAGGCGTCGCTGAAGCTGTTCACATAGGCCTTGGTCGCCGCGTAAACCGCCATCTGCGGCAGCGGAATGAGCCCCGCAACCGAACTGACATTCAAAATCGCCCCGCGCCCGCCCTCGGTCAGCATGGGCAGCAAGTGGTGGGTCAACCTCGTCAAAGCGACGATATTCAGCTCGAGCACGGCATGGATCTTGGCCCAGTCGCCGGTGGCGAACAGCCCCTTGTCGCCCATCCCGGCATTGTTCACGAGAAAGTTGATGCGGATCTTTTCCTTCTGCAGCCAGGCAAGAAAATCGCGGTTCTGGTTTTCGCGCGTGATGTCCATGACATAGACAAAAACCCGCACCCCCGGATGACGGCTCTCCAAGTCGGCCTTCAAACCGTCCAAGTTGTCCGCCCGCCGCGCCACCAGCACCAGCGTGCCGGCCACGGGCGCCAGTTGCCGGGCAAACTCCGCGCCCAGACCCGCCGAAGCCCCGGTAATTAGGGCGGTGCATCCTTCGAAAAATCGCATATTCTGCCACCATGATAGTGCAGCAGCTCGGAAATCAAAGCCCCTTCACCACTAAAGACGGATCTACCATCAGAAGTATCCTCGACCGCACCAACGCGCCGGTGGAAAAACAGAGCCTGGCCGAGGCAAGCATGAAACCCGGCCAAACTACCGAGCGGCACCACCACAAAATCACCGAAGAATTTTATTTCATCCTCGAAGGAACGGCGTGCATGGAAGTCAGTGGAGACGCCCGGGATGTCGGCCCCGGTGACGCCATCCTCATTCCCGCGGGAGCTCCGCATCAGATCACCGCCAAGGATAACCTGCGCTTCCTCTGCTGCTGCGCCCCGCCCTACGACCACGACGACGTCTATTTCGACTGACCTTGCGACGAGGTCTCGCACGACGCCCGTCTTCGAAAGAAAAACATGCAAACTATTAGAGCAACTTATCCTTGCCCCCGCTTCGATTCTGGGAGAAAACCATCTTATGCTGCAGCGCATTGACCATCTCGGCATTGCGGTGCGTTCGCTGGAGGATTCGATCCCCTACTACGAGAAGGCCCTCGGCCTCAAGTGCGAGCACATCGAGGAGGTCGCCAGCCAGAAAGTGCGCACCGCCTTCTTCCACGTCGGCGAAACCCACCTCGAACTCCTCGAACCCACCTCGCCCGACAGCCCGATCGCCAAATTCCTCGAGAAAAATCCCCACGGCGGCATCCACCACGTGGCTTTTGCCACCGACGACATCGAGGCCCAACTCGCGCAGGCCAAAGACGCAGGTTGCCAGCTTATCCACGAAAAACCCTTAGAAGGTGCGGCCAACAAACTCGTCGCCTTCCTCCACCCCAAGTCCACCCAAGGCGTGCTCACCGAATTCTGCGCACCGCTGGAAACGCAGCCCTGAACGAACCGCATGCCCATCGAAGAAAAACTCCTCCATCAGCTCGACGACCGGCGGGCCAACGCCCTCGTCAGCGGCGTCCCGGCCAAAGTCGAAGAGCGTCACAACAAGGGCCTCCTCACCGCCCGCGAACGCGTCGACGCCCTCTTCCAACCGGGGTCGTTCCAGGAATTCGGCATGTTCGCCGAGCACCAATGCACCAACTTCGGCATGGCCGACAAAAAACTCCCCGCCGACGGCGTGGTCACCGGGGTCGGACTGATGGAAGGCCGCGCCGTTGCTGCCTTCAGTCAGGACTTCCTCGTGGCGGGCGGCTCGCTCGGACGCGTCCACGCACAGAAAATCTGCGACCTCATGGACTACGCCCAGCGCGCCGGCGTGCCTATCATCGCCTTCAACGACTCCGGCGGTGCCCGCATCCAAGAAGGCGTCCTATCTCTTGCCGGCTACGGACAGGTTTTCTTCCGCAATGTTCTCCTCTCCGGAGTCGTTCCGCAGATCGCCGTCATCGCCGGGCCCTGCGCCGGAGGCGCGGCCTATTCGCCGGCACTCATGGACTTTCTCATCATGACCAAGACCGGCGCCAACATGTTCATCTGCGGACCGGAAGTGATCAAAGCAGCCACCGGCCAAGTCACCACGATGGAGGAAATCGGGAGTGCCGCCGCCCATGCCACCGTCAGCGGCAACGTTCACTTCGTGGCCAACGACGACGAGCACGCCATCGAAATCGTGCGCAAGCTCCTCTCCTTTCTCCCCTCCAACAACCTCGTCGACCCGCCGCACCAGCCGACACCGGAACTCGACCTCTCCGACGTCCCCGCGTTCGACGAAATCATCCCCGCCGACCCGAAGAAGCCCTTCGACGTGCACAAGGTGATCGCGGCCCTCGTCGACGACGAAGACTTCCTCGAGGTCCACATGGAATGGGCCAAGAGCATCGTCGTCGGCTTCGCCCGTATCCAAGGCATCGTCACCGGCATCGTGGCCAACCAACCGATGGTCCGCTCCGGCACGCTCGACATCGACAGCTCGGACAAAGCCGCGCGCTTCATCCGGTTCTGCAACCTTTACAACATCCCCATCGTCACCCTCGTCGACGTGCCCGGCTTCATGCCCGGCGTGGCACAGGAACGCGGGGGTATCATCCGGCATGGCGCCAAAATGCTCTTTGCCTACGCCGCCGCCACCGTGCCGAAGATCACCGTCATCATGCGCAAAGCCTACGGCGGCGCCTACCTCGCCATGTGCAGCCGCGACCTCGGGGCCGACATGGTCTTCGCTTGGCCGACTGCCGAAATTGCCGTGATGGGTGCCGAGGGCGCGGTGAAGATCGTCTTCCGCCGCGAAATCAAAGAGGCCAAGGACCCGAAAAAAGCCGAGGCCGATCTGGTCAAAAAATACCGCGAGGAATTCGCCTCGCCCTACCAGGCCGCGGCCAATGCGCAGATCACCGATGTCATCCCGCCCGCGCACACCCGCGCCGCCGTGGCCATGGCCCTGCGCAACACGCTCTCCAAACGCGAAACGCGGCCGCCCAAGAAACACGGCAATATCCCCATGTGATTTATGAAGAAACTCCGCGTCACCGTTGACGGTAAAGCCTACGACGTGCTCGTCGAGATTCTCGACGACGGCGGAGCCCCTGCTCCGGCCCGCCCGGCCGCGCACCCCGCGCACGTCGAATCCGCCCACGTCTCCGCCCAGCCCGCCGCCGCGAACCGCCCTGCCGGCGCGGCCGCCGCGCCCGGCGATGTCCCCAGTCCGCTGGCGGGCAAAGTGGTCTCCATCGACGTGCAGTCCGGACAAAAGGTCGAAGCTGGCGCCCAACTCCTCACCCTCGAGGCCATGAAAATGAACACCTACGTCTTCGCCCCCGGCGCCGGCACGGTGAAAGAAATCCTCGTCGCTCCCGGGGACGCCGTGGAAGAGGGTCAGGCGCTGGTCAAAATGTCGTGAACATGATCACCGTTCCCGCGCTCCTCGCCGTCTCGCTGCCGGAACACCCCACGTTCGCCGACAACCTGCAGTTCCAACTCACCGGCCTGCTCGTCGTCCTCGTCACCCTCGTCACCCTCGCCATCCTTGTTTCTCTCATCGGGCGCCTGTTCATCGCCTTGCGCCCCGGAGCGGCACCGGCTGCCGCAACGCCCCCCGCCGCGCCTCCCGCCCCGACCTCCGCGGGAGACATCCCCGGTCCGGTCTATGCCGCCATCGCCGCGGCCGTCGCTTCGACCCTCGGCGACGAACGCTTCGCTATCCGCGGGGTGCAGACCGTCGATCCGCGCAGCAACATGTCATGGGGCGCCGAAGGACGCCGCGCCATCTACGCCTCACGCAAACTGCGCTGATCCGCCATGCTCCTCGATATCCTCCATGACTTCGGCGCGTTCTTCCAGCTGACCGCGTTCTCCTCCGTCACCTGGCAGATGGTCGTCATGTGGGGCGTCTGCGCCGCGCTTTTCTACCTCGGGATCCACAAGAAATTCGAACCGCTCCTCCTCGTGCCCATCGCCTTCGGCGCGTTGCTGGCCAACCTGCCCACCGAGGGCATGATCACCACCCGCGTGCTGGCCGACGGCTTGAAAGAAACCGGCGTCCTCAGCGTCTACGGCACCGCGCTCGACACCGGCGCCTTCCGCATCGACCACATCAGCGGCGGCCTCTTCGACTTCATCTCCCAAGGCATCAAGCTCGAGATCTTTCCGCCCCTCATCTTTCTCGGCGTGGGGGCCCTCACCGACTTCGGACCGCTCATCGCCAATCCGCGGACCCTCCTCCTCGGCGCCGCCGCGCAGATCGGCGTGCTGGCCACCTTCCTCGGGGCCAACCTTGCCGGCTTCACCTCCCAGCAATCGGCCTCCATCGGCATCATCGGCGGCGCCGACGGACCCACCGCCATCTTCCTCTCGTCCAAACTCGCCCCCGAAATCCTCGGTGCCGTGGCCGTGGCCGCCTACACCTACATGGCGCTCGTGCCCCTCATCCAACCGCCCATCATGCGCGCCCTCACCACCGAGAAGGAACGCAGGATCCGCATGCGCTCCCTGCGCGAAGTCTCCCGCACCGAAAAGCTCGTCTTCGCCCTCTTGGTGACCGTGACCACCATCCTCCTGGTGCCCGCCGCCGCCCCCCTCATCGGCATGCTCATGCTCGGCAACTTCCTGCGCGAATGCGGCGTGACCGAGCGCCTGGTCAAAGCCTCGCAAAACGAAATCATCAACGTCGTCACCATTTTCCTCGGCACCAGCGTGGGCATCACCATGGCCGGGGAAACTTTCCTCCGCTCCCAAACCCTCCTCATCATCGGCCTCGGTATCATCGCTTTCGGCCTCGGCACCGCCGGTGGCGTCCTCGCCGCCAAAATGCTGAACCTCTTCGCCCGCAAAAACCCCATCAACCCGCTCATCGGTTCCGCCGGCGTCAGCGCCGTGCCCATGGCCGCCCGCGTCTCGCAGATCGAGGGACAGAAAGCCGACCCGGCCAACTTCCTCCTCATGCACGCCATGGGCCCCAACGTCGCGGGCGTCATCGGCACCGCCGTCATCGCCGGTTACTACATCGCGACCCTGGCCAGGTAGGGCGCGGCGTCCCGACACGCCGGGCACCCGTGGCATTGGCATCCTGCCAATGACGACTTAAAACCATCGGCAAGATGCCGATGCCCCCCATCATCACCCGCGAGTGGCGCGGTTGGACCCTGCATGAAGCCGACGAACTCGGTTCGACCAACGATCACGCCCGCCAACTCCCGCCTTGGCACGCCATCCGCGCCCGGCGCCAGACCGCCGCGCGCGGGCGTCACGGACGGCGCTGGGATTCCGGCCAAGGCGGACTTTGGACATCCGTCGTCCTCCCGCTCGAACCGCCGGACCGTGGTTGGTCCGCCTTTCCCCTCGCTGCCGGGCTCGCCGTCGCTTCCACACTCCGCGGGCTCGGACTCACCAAGGCGCGGCTGCGCTGGCCGAACGACGTCCTCATCGGACCGAAAAAAATTTGCGGCATCCTCATGGAAAAATTCGCGCCCGACCGCGTCGTTGTCGGACTCGGGCTCAACGTGAATAACGACCCGGCTGCCTCGGATCCGGACTTGGCCGCCATCGCCACATCCCTCGCGGCGGAACTTCCCATTGCTCCTCCCGTCGAGGAAATCTACCAAACCCTCCTCGTCGCCCTCCGCGTCCTGCACGGACGCGTGGCCGAGGACGGATTCGCCGTGCTGGCCGACGACATCAACCGCCATTGGGGCGGCACCCGCGAAGTCGAATTGCACCTCACCGACCAGGTCATCCGCGGCCCCTTCCTCGGCATCGACACCCGCGGCGACCTCCTCGTGGAAATCGAAGGCCACCCCGTCAGCCACTCCGCCCCGCACGTGCAACTCATGCGGGAGATTTGATCGGGTCGGGCGGGGCCTCCGGACCCGCCGCGTACACACGCACGAAAAATGCTCTCGGCGCTCCGAGGACGCCGCGCCCTACCCAAATACCGCTTGCCCGACCCCGCTAACTGCCACGACATTGTCATGCGCATGACCGACTTCAAATTCAACGCCGACGGACTCATCCCCGTCATCGTGCAGGAAGCCACCGACACGCAACCCCCGCGCGGCCGCGTGCTCATGATGGCTTGGATGAATCGCGAGTCTCTGGAAAAAACGCTCGCCACCGGCAAAATGCACTATTGGAGCCGCTCGCGTCAGAAGCTCTGGTTCAAAGGCGAATCGAGCGGACACACGCAAGATGTTGTCCGCTGGTATGCCGATTGCGACAAGGACTGCCTCCTCTTCGAAGTGAAACAAACCACCGGCGCCTGCCACACCGGCTACCAAAGCTGTTTCTTCCAAGGCTATGACATGCAGGGCACACCGCTCCCCGTCGCCGAATCCCCCGCCTTCGACGCAGCGCAGATTTATTCCAATTTGTAGCGGCGCTCTATGAGCGCCGGAGCCTTAACTTCCGATTGCCCCGGCGGTCATAGACCGCCGCTACCAGACATCGAGCCCGTTGACTTCCGCCCCCTCGCCGCGCGCCTCGGACCCTCGCTTCTCCGCCGGCGCCTGCACGCCCAGGCCAACCTGCGGGCCCGCCTCGTCCACCAAGGCGAAGGCCCGCTCGTCGTGGAACGTGTCGTGCCGGTCGACCGCCTGATCACCCGGATTCTTGCAGCGACCGGATTCGCCGCCCGCGGACGCGCCAACTGTCTCGACATCCGCACCGTCATCCGCGAACAGCCGCTGGCCAATCTCCCGTCCGCCTTCGACGGCTTCCGGTTGCTCCAGATCTCCGACCTCCACCTCGACTGCGTGAAAGGATTCGCCGACCGCCTTATCGACCTCATCGGGAACACCCCGCACGACCTCGCCGTCATCACCGGCGACTTCGCCGACCACCCGGCCGGATATTTTCACGACTGCCTCGATGACATCCGCCGCCTCGGCCGGGCCCTGGGATCCGGCACGCTGGCCATTCTCGGCAACCACGACATCCTCGAAATCGTCCCGCACCTCGAGACCGCCGGACTGCGTGTCCTGCTCAACGAGAACACCGCGATCGAGCGCGACGGACAACAACTCTGGTTCGCCGGCATCGACGACCCGCATTTCTACCGCACGCATGATTTCGAAGCCGCCCGCCGCGACATCCCGCAGGGCGCATGCAGCATTCTTCTCGCGCACAGTCCGGAGGTCTACAACGAAGCCCGCCATTACGGGTTCAACTTCATGCTGAGCGGACACACCCACGGCGGACAAATTTGCCTGCCCGGCGGTGTCGCCCTCGTCCGCAACGGACGGTGTCCCACCGCCCAGTTCGTCGGACCATGGACCCACCGCGGTCTCCACGGCTACACCGCCCGCGGCACCGGTTCCTGCGGCGTCCCCGCCCGCTTCAACTGCCCGCCGGAAATAACGGTCCACGTCCTCCGGTCCAAGTTGTAGCGGCGGTCTATGACCGTCGGTCACTTTTCATGATAAGGCACCGACGGTCATAGACCGCCGCTACACCCCTCACGGAAACAGCCCGCGATCCCGCTTCGCATCGAGCACCCGCTCGATCCCGATGGCCATGGCCGCTGTGCGCGTGGAAACATTCCGTTCCTTCGAGCGCTTGATCACCGCGCTGAATGCCGTGTCGAGGATACGATACAAGCGGTCGGTCATTTCGATGTCGGTCCAAAACAGGCTCTGCATGTCCTGCACCCACTCGAAATACGAGGTGATCACGCCGCCCGCGTTGCAGAGCACATCGGGAATGACAAAAATCTCGTCCCGCCGTTTGTCGAGAACTTCGTCGGCCTCGGGCGTGGTGGGACCGTTGGCCGCTTCGGCCAGCACGCGGCAACGCAGCAAGGCGGCATTGGTGGCGTGGATAACCCGCTCGATCGCCGCGGGGACGAGCACATCGCACGGGAGAGTGAGGAAATCCTCCGCCTTGATCCGCTCGCCCTGCGGGAAATTCTCCAACGTCTTGTGCTGCTGCACATGCCGGTCCGCCGCCGCGACATCCAAACCCGCCGGATCGTAAAGGCACACCGTGTGGTCGCTCAGTCCGGTCACCTTCATGCCCGACTTGTAGGCCAGCCCGCAGGCGATAACCGACCCGACATTGCCGAAGCCCTGCACGATGGCCGTGCATTTGGAGGGTTCGATCTTGAGATGATCAAGCGCCCGCTCGATGAGAAAAACCACCCCGCGCCCCGTCGATTCGCGGCGCCCCGCGACCCCGCCGATGGCCACGGGTTTGCCGGTGACAATCTCCGGCACCGCATGCCCCGCGTGCATGGAAAAGGTGTCCATGAACCACGCCATGACCTGCGCGTTGGTCCCCATGTCGGGTCCCATGATGTCGGTGCGCGACCCGACGAAAGGGATCATCTCCTGCATGTAGCGGCGCGAGAGTTTTTCCAACTCGCGCGGCGTCAGCTTGTTCGGGTCCACGCCCACTCCGCCCTTGGCCCCGCCGTAAGGCAAACCGACGAGCGCGCATTTCCAACTCATCCAAATGGCCAACGCGGCCGATTCGCCGAGCGTGAGGGTCGGCGAAAAACGCGTTCCGCCCTTGGTCGGGCCGATGCTCAAGTGATGCTGCACGCGGTATCCGTGGTAAACCTCGACGCGGCCGTCGTCGTGCTCGATGGGCAGCGAGACGGTGACCGAGCGTTTGGGTTGGATGAGGCGCTGACGGTATTGCTGCGGGATCTCGAGGTGGTCGGCCAACACCTCGAATTGGGTCACCGCCATGCGGAAGACCGGGTCGGAGGAATAGAAGCTGTCCATAACAGCGCCGCTCACGGCGCAATCCGCAGGGATTCTTTCAAGGCGGCAAAGGTTTTGGCCCCGATGCCGGGCACACGCCGCAAATCCTCGACCGACTTGTAGGGACGACCCTCGACGATACGTTCGGCCAGCACTTCGCCGACACCGGGCAAGAGCATGATCTCATCGACCGTTGCCGTGTTCGGGTCGATCGGTTCCCCGGGGCGCAACCCGAAGGCCTCGGCCAATTGCCGGTCCTCGGCCCGCCGCTGCTCGCGCAACGCCACCAAGCGCTGCGGGTCGGTCCGGGCCCAAACCCCGCGGCGGGCGATGGCCGCGCCGAGTTCGAGATCGTCCAACTTCGCTTTCGTCGCTTCCGCCCCGAGTCCATCCGGGGCGGTGCGCCGCACGCCATAGCTGCGGGCCAACCCCTCGCCGACCAGCACCTCGCCGAGATCGCGGCCATCGGACAACGTGATGAATCCGTAGGTCCGCGGCTTGGCCGAACGGCCCGGTGCCGAAGCGAAAGCCGTGTGCACAGTGAAAGGTTTCTTGAGCAATTTCTTCACCTCGGCCGCCGCCTGTCGCCCGGACTCGAGCGTGATCTGGTGGTCGTCGATGCCGAAGTAGGACGATTGATCGCGCACCCGCCGCTGGTCGGTTTCGGTCGCCGCCGCGACTTCGTTGCAATCGACGTAATAAAGCCGCAGGACAATTTCTTTGCCGTCGGGGAGTTTGACCGGAAAGCTGTCGCCATCCGCCCAGCCCGACTCGACGAGGCGGCAATCCGCGAACTCCTGCAACTCGCCGGCCACCGCACCGCTCAGCAGCGAGAGAAAAAACAAAACAGCGAATCGCTTCATGGGACCAAAGCTAACACAGGCTGCGACAGCAAGCCAGCGCACGACTCACTGGTTGCTGAAGATGACGCGGTAGAAGCTGTTCGTTCCGGAGGTGACGGGGACCGTGAATTCCAGGCGTTCGTAATAAGCGGGCAGCGGGATTTCGAGTTGGTTCGTCGAGTTGGTCACCGTAGTCGCGTAATTCGTCCATGGTCCGGTTGAAAGGTTGGTCGTGTTTTGCACGGTGTAGTTCGTGCCGGCGTTGGTCAGGCCGAGGTAACTGATGTTGGCGCCGGCGATGTTGATGAGATACGGCGTGGGATTGGTCGGGTTGCCGCCGAAGGCGTATTCCGCGCTGTTGTCGAACCCGTCGCCGTCGGGATCGGCCGTGGTGTTGGTGTTCGAACCGGAGAGCGCCCAGGCACTCACCCAATTGCTGTAAGTGAGGTAGGGCGGCGCGCCGCCGCTGAAATGGATCGTGACGGTGTTGGTGTTGGTTCCGGCCGCCCACGCGCTGTTCGTCACGTAGGCATTGACCGCCAGGATCGTGATGTTCGTGCTGCTCCCGGGCGTGCCGACCGGAGTCCCGGCCAGCGAAACGACAAACGGCGGCGAGGCCGCCTGGCCTTGGAGAATCAATGGATTCAACTTCACTTCGAACGACAAACCGGACGGCAATGGGGTCGACGGATCGTTGGTGAGGTAGGTCGGACTGTTGGTGTAATCCAGAACAACGTTGGTGAACTGACCGCTGGTGACCGTCAGCACACTGGGCCCCTGATAACTCGGCGGATTGGAAACGCCGGCTTCGAAGGTGTTGGCTTGTCCCGCATTGGTGATGGTCACCGGCGTGGAAGAGCTCCCCACGGGATTTTTCGCCACCAAGTCCAAGTCGACCCCCGTTCCGAAATCGACCGGCACGCCGTAAAA
This sequence comes from uncultured Verrucomicrobiae bacterium, assembly GCA_963776165.1. Taxonomy (GTDB): domain Bacteria; phylum Verrucomicrobiota; class Verrucomicrobiia; order Chthoniobacterales; family JACTMZ01; genus JACTMZ01. Next base: position 15,652 of record CAVZLI010000006.1, on the reverse strand, counting down.
ATAACCGAAGACCTGCCCTCCGACGTCGAGGTTGGTCAGGTAAATTCCCCGCGGCAACGTCCCGTTGGTGGCGTAGAAGAAACAGTCCTGCGGCGTGCCGAGCATCGAGGTGGCATTGTTGCTCACGCTCAGCTGCTGGATGGTGGAGGGATACTCGGGAATGCTCGTGTTGCTGGGGGCCAGGTAGGCCTGACCGCGGTTGAGGGTGATCGGACTCGCTTGGACCAAGCCGTCCGGCGGCACGCTGGCCACGAGATAAATGGGCAACTGCGCGATGGCGGCATTGTTGCTGCTGTAAGCCATGAGGCCGATGTTGACGTATCCGGAGATGTTGGTTTTCAAGCTGCCGGTGATCATTTGCGAGGCGGGATCGTAAGCGAGGCCCTCGGGCAACGAACCCACGTAGATTCCGCCGCCGTTGGTGTTCACCGCCGTGACGTGGTAAGAAATCGCCGCCGCGGTATCGGCCGTGCAGTAGGCGTTGGTCACGTTGGTGGAGCTGGTGATGGCCGGCACCGATCCGGACGCGGTGCCCGAGGGCGGGGCCTGCAGACTGATTTCCAGCCAGACATTGGTGTCCAAATTCGCCGCGCCCAAGGCCAAGCCGGGCTGGAACTTGATGTATTTCATCCGGTCGCTGATCGGGTGGTTGTAAACATCGGGAGCGGCGCGGAAGAGATTGTCGCCGTAGGAGCTGAACCAGGTGACTTTGTTGGTCGGACTGAGGACCGGCGAGTTTGTCTGCAACTGACGGTAGAGGTTGGTCTGGTTCCACCACTGCTCCGAATCCATCGTGCCAATCACCGTGTCGGGCGCGCCGCTGTTGCTGTTGCTGAGGATCGTGTTGCCGGCGTTGGTAAAGACCCAGCCGTTGGTCCAGCCCGCCACCGGACTATGGACAAATCCCCCGGCGAATCCGAAGGCGATGTCATTGAGGAAAGAGTCCAGCACATTGGCCGACCATTTGCTGGAGCCGCCGACATTGGCCGCGAACCAGGCGTTGCCGCCGGGCATGAACTTCACGTAGCCGGCTTGCTGCGACGGGTCGTAAGTCCCGACCGGATTGGTGAAGCTGGCCGGGGCGGCATAGATGTAGCTGGAGAACCAAGCGTTGGATGGACTGCCGTTATCGGGCGTGTATTCCACCCAAAGTCCGGTGAGATTGGTGGAGAATGCCGTTTTGGAATTCGTCACGAAGATCGACACATTGGTCAGGACCGGCACGGGCGTGAGATAAGCCGGGTCCCCCGTATTGGTGTTGGGCGCGAAAACCAGCGTGCCGCGGAAAGTGAAGACATTGGGCGACTGGGGATCGCCCACGGTTTTGACGATTTGCGTGGGTTGCGGCCACGCGCCGTTGGTTTGCTCCGCGGCCACCTTGTTCACGTAGGCGGACATGGGCGGAAAGGTGAACCCCGGCCAACCGAGATGCAGCGAACCGGGTGCGGGGCCGGGGCCCGGGACGTTGGTGTTGCCTCCGGACGACATGAGCAGGCCGCCCGCCGCCGCGGAACTCGGTCCCACCAGGGTGATGAGGTTGGTGTTGGGCGCCGGACCGAACCAAGGGGAGCCGGGAACTTGAAGGCCGTTGACCAGCGCATTCGAGGCCTGGATCGAGTTGGTGAAGCCCCGCACCCCGTCGGGCAACGGCACGGGAACCGCCGGGTTGGTCATCATGGCCAGTTGCATGGGAATGCCGAGTTGATTGATGGCCGTGACGTCCACCGTGTCATAACCACTGCCGAAGTAAGCCAGCTCGACATTGCCGAAAGGCAAGCCGGACCACTCCGTATTGACCACGGCAGGATTGCCGCCCGAGCCTTTGACATAGGGAACGTTGGAGAGGCAGAACCAGAGCGTGCCGCTGACGGAGTTCGAGATGTAGAGGGTGCGGTAGGGGCCGTTGACATCCGACCCGGCGGGCAAGGCGCTGAAATTGGTCGAGACGCCGTTGGCCAATTGCTGGACACCGTTGGTCACAAAGTAGACGTTGTTGGGGAAAGCATCCGTTCCCGTGTCGATCTGCAGGATCTGCACTTCGTCGTCGGGCACCCCGGTGTTGTTGCGGACGCGCACCTGCAGAGGTTTCAACGGAGCCGAGACCACACTCACCGTCGAGGTGATGGCCTGCAGGCTGACCGAGTTGGAGGCGATCAACTGGAAGGTGTTCGTCGCCGCGTTGGTCCCGGGGCTGTAATTGAGCACGCCGAAAGCGGTCTGGTCGGCGAAGTCATTGGTGTTGGTCGGAGCGAATCCGGCCCCGTTTTTGGTGAAAGTGGGATTGCCGGGGTTGGCCAGATCGAGATTCGCGGTGGCTTGGTTGGAGACCACCGTGAGGAAGTCGGCGTTGGTCGTGGGAACTTGGAACGTGACGGTGTTCGTTGTGAAGATGTTGGTGATGACATTGGTTCCAGTGGTGAAGCCGTTGATGAACTGCGGCGGGAAGTCGGGCGGGCCGGAAATCAAAATGGTCACGTTCGTTGTGGCCCCGACCGCGGTGGGCGCATTGGTGATGGCGAGGGCGATTACTTCGGCGTTGGTGGCACCGTTGCGCGGAACGCCCGGGGTGAAAGCCAAGTTGAGGTTTGTGGCATCCGGTGCCCCGGGAGCGCCGACGGATGTGACGGAAAAGCCCTCCCGCGGTGAAGTGACAAGACGGAACATCGCCGAGGAAATCGGCCCCGTGACCGGGAGGTTCGAATAGGTGATGAGGTTCGTTGAATATTCGACGGCGATCTGGGCGGGCCAGTTGGGCCCGAAGGCGGTCTGCGACCATGCACCCGGACCCGAAAGCCACAGGAAGACCAAAAAAAAGATCGCGCTCAAGCGCAGCCGGACGACCTGAAAAGGGGCAGAAACAGGCGGGGATATTTTCAAGATTGGCACGGGAAGACCTTGAGGCAACTGACACCAATCCTGCCGCTCTGGCAAGAGGTGTTCGATGCCTGCCGTCAGCCCCGGTTCGCGCCTTGGCAGCGGGGAAGAAGGTGCCTAGAGTTGCCGACTCATGAACATGCCGCGCATCATCTTCACCTTTGCTGTCATCTTTGTGCTCTTGGGCATCGGGGCTTACCTGATTACCGGGGCACAATCGTGGACGGCCCTCATTCCCTCCATCTTCGGACTGCTCCTGGCCATCGCCGGCGGGGTCTCTTTGAAAAGCCTGAAACATGGAGGACACATGGCGGCGCTGGTCGGGCTGCTCGGTTTCTTCGGCACAGCAAGGAGCCTGGGAAAACTCCCAGCCCTCCTCTCGGGTGAGCCGGTCGAACGCGCGGCGGCCGTCGGTGTGCAGGCTTCCTTTGCCATTCTCAGCCTCGTGTTCGTGGCCCTCTGCGTGAAGTCCTTCATCGACGCCCGCCGGGCCCGCACTTCCAATCCTTCCTGACCGTGAAACATTCCATCTCCGGTTCCGCCGACCCGGCCCAGTTGGCCGGCAAACTCGCTCCGATCCTTATTGTCGTCATTCTGCTGCTGGTGGCCGCGGCTGGCGTCTTTGTCACGGTCGATGCCGGAACCGTCGGAGTGGTCAAACGCTTCGGCGCGGTCAAAGACGTGGCCCTGCCCGAAGGTCTGCATTTCAAAATGCCCTTCGCCGAAGAGGTTGTGCCCATGACCACGCGCCTGACCGCGAGCGAAGCCAAGGCCACCGCCGCCTCGCGCGACTTGCAGATCGTCACCACCGACGTCACCACCACCTATGCACTCAGCGGCGCCATGGCCCCGCTCATCTTCCAGCGCGTGGGCACGCCGGACAAAGTCGCGGCCACCATCGTGAATCCCGCGATCCAGGAATCGGTCAAAGCCGTCACCGCCAAATTCACCGCCGAGCAACTCGTGACCCAGCGCGAAACGGTCAAACAACAAATCCAGCAAGCCATCGAAGCCTTCATCAATGCCACCCTCGGCGAGAAGGACATCGAAGGCGGCATCAGCATCGCCAACGTGGCCATCACCGACTTCAAATTCTCCGACGAATTTAACAAGGCGATCGAAGCCAAGGTGCAGGCCGAGCAGGAAGCCCTGCAGGCCAAAAACGAAAAACTCCGCCGCGTCACGCAGGCCGAAGCCGCCGCCGAGGAAGTGAAACTGGCCGCCGCCGCCCAAGCTTTCACCATCGAGGCGGAATCCAAAGCCCGGGCCGACGCGATCATGCGCGAAGCCGAAGCCTTGAGCGGACGCCCCGAAGTCCTGCGCCTGCGCAGCATCGAGCGTTGGGACGGTGTCCTGCCGCGGATCACCAGTGGTGAAGGCATGCTGCAGATGTTGCCGCTCGATCCGAAAATGCTCGAGGGTTCGTCGAAAAATCCGTGAACCCCGCCGGCGCGGCCTGGCGCATCCGCGCCGAGATCGACCACGACGCCCTGCGTCACAACGTGGCCGCGATCCGCGCTTCGATCGGGGATGAGCCCGGCATCATCGCGGTGGTCAAAGCCGACGGCTACGGCCACGATGGACCCGAAGCAGCCAGGACGCTCGCTCCCTTCGCCGAGCAATTCGGGGTGGCCACGCTCGCGGAAGCGCGCGCGGTGCGGGCGGCAGTGCCGGGGAAAGACATTTTGCTTTTGAGTCCGTGTTTGCCCGCGGAGCGTGAAGCAGTAGTGGCAGAAGGATTCATTCCCGTCGTCTCGAGCAGCGCCGAAGCCAAAGCCTACGCCGGTCAGGCCGGGAGCAAGCCGGTGCGGATCCATCTCTGCATCGACACCGGCATGGGCCGCATCGGCGTGTGGCAGGACGACGCTCTCACCGCAGCACGGGACGTCGCCGCGTTGGAAGGCGTCGACGTGGAAAGCGTCTCGACCCATCTTCCGGTGGCGGACAGCGACCCGGATTTCACGGAGGCCGAACTGCAGGCGTGGGACAAGCTTGTCGCGCAGCTGCGCCTGGTTTTGCCCGAGGCGAAATTCCATGCTTTGAACAGCGCGGCCTCGCTCGAGCGTCCGCAACACGCCGTCGACCGCGTGCGGCCCGGTCTCGCCCTTTACGGCATTTCTCCCCTCCCCGCATTCCAGAAATTCCTCAAACCGGTCCTGACCCTCAAAACGCGCATCACGCTGGTGCGGGATGTCGGCCCCGGACGCGGGATCAGCTACGGACGCGACTTCATCACGCCGAAGCCCATGCGCATCGCCACGCTGGCCACGGGCTACGCCGACGGCTACCCGCGCCAGACGTCGAACAAGGGCGCGCAAGTGCTGATCCGCGGCCAACGCTGTCCGATCTTGGGGAGAATCACCATGGATCAATTCATGGTTGATGTGACCGACCTCCCCCGCGATGTCGCCCCCGGCGAGGAGGTCGTGCTCATCGGCAAGCAGGGAAAAGCAGAAATCACCGTCCACGAAGTCGCCGCATGGGCGGACACCATCACATGGGACATCCTCACGCGCCTGGGCAAACGCGTGACCGTGGAACAACTCCATTCCTGAGGTATAGCGGCGGTCTGCGGTCTCGGGGACCACGGCCGCCCCCGGCCGTGGTCATTGGCGCCCTCGCCAATGACGGCTTCTCATCATCGGCAAACGCCGGTGCCACGGAATGCGCCGCGCGAGGGCGCGTGTGGTCCCCGAGACCATCGAGCCTTGCCGCCGGGTCTTTCACTCGCCAGTGCGGCGAACCACCCCTACGCCTTCCGTCCGCAGCAGGCCTTGAACTTCTTCCCGCTTCCGCAGGGACACGGCTCGTTGCGGCCGACTTTCGGGGTGTCGCGCCGGACCGGAAGTTCGATCTTCAACTCGCTCTGTTCGGCCGCCGCTTGCGGGGCGGGTGAACGCACCCCCGCTGACCCGTCCGACGACTCTCCGCCCGAAAGCTTCTGCTGCAATTGCGACAGGAAGGTCTCGAAGGACGCGAGGTTGGTCGTGCTACGGAAGAGGTTGGCCAGCACCTCGCCGCGGATACGGTCCATCAGTTCGACGAACATCTTGTAGGCCTCGCTCTTGTATTCCACGAGCGGGTCTTTCTGCCCGTAGGCACGCAGGTAGACGCCCTCGCGGAGACCGTCCATGGCGTAGAGGTGCTCCTGCCAGAGTCGGTCGATGGCGTTGAGCATGATGTAGCGCTCGAGCATTTTCAGCGCGTCGCCTTGCTCGTGGCCGGCTTTCAATTCGTAGGCGGCTTTGATTTTTTCGACGAGAAACTTGCCGTTCTCCTCGACGGTGCGCGTCTCGAATTGCGCGGTGTCTTTTTTCAGTCCGAGCGGGAAGGTCTGGTTCACCCACTGGAGCAGATCTTCGTAGTCCGGTTCGCCCTGTTCGCCCGGCGCGAGCAACTCCTCGACCTTTTTCGGAACCATCTCATCGATCACCTCGTAGACCATGGCCCGCGGGTCGTCGGTCTCGATGGCATCGTTGCGGTAGCCGTAGATGACCGCACGCTGCTGGTTCATCACGTCGTCAAATTCCAATGTCCGCTTGCGGATCATGTAGTTGCGCTGCTCGACGCGCTTCTGCGCGGTCTCGACGCTCTTGTTGAGCCACGGATGCTCCAGCTCCTCGCCTTCCTCCATGCCGAAGCGCTCCATGATCTTGGTCATGCGGTCGGCCGCGCCGAAATTGCGCATGAGGTCGTCCTCGAAGCTGACAAAAAACTGCGAGCTGCCCGGATCGCCTTGGCGGGCGCAACGTCCGCGCAGCTGGCGGTCGATGCGGCGCGACTCGTGGCGTTCGGTGCCGATGACGTGCAGCCCGCCGACGTCTTGCACGCCGGACCCCAGTTTGATGTCCGTGCCGCGACCCGCCATGTTGGTCGAAATGGTCACCGTGCCGGGCTGGCCGGCGCGGGAAACGATTTCAGCTTCCTGCAGGTGGAATTTGGCGTTGAGCACATTGTGCGGGATCTTCTCGCGCTTGAGCATGCGGCTCAAAAGTTCGGAGGACTCCACGCTGGCCGTGCCGACGAGGACCGGCTGCTTCTCCGCGTGCCGCTTTCTGATTTGCTCGATGACCGCGTTGTATTTCTCGCGCCGCGTTTTGTAGATGCGGTCGTTCGAATCCCTGCGCGCCACCACGCGGTTGGTCGGGATGACCACGACGTCGAGTCCGTAGATGTCGTGGAACTCGTTGGCCTCGGTCTCGGCCGTACCCGTCATGCCGGCCAGTTTTTCGTAGAGGCGGAAATAGTTCTGGATCGTGATGGTGGCCAGCGTCTGCGTCTCGCGGTCGATCTGCACCCCCTCCTTGGCCTCGACGGCCTGGTGCAGCCCGTCGCTCCAGCGGCGGCCCGGCATTTTGCGGCCGGTGAACTGGTCGACGATGAGGACTTTATTCTCCTCGACGACGTATTCGACATCCTTCTCGTAGAGGCAGTAGGCCTTGAGGAGCTGGGAAATGTTGTGGATGCGCTCGGCTTGCGCGTCGAAATGCTGCTGCTTCTTGGCCTTGGCTTCGATCTTGTCTTTGTCCGAGAGCCCGGGATCCAGATCGACGTCGGTGAACTCGTTGATCAGGTCCGGCAGGACGAAGGCATCCGGATCGTCCGGGTTCATGAACGAACGCCCCTTCTCCGTGAGGTCGGCCTCGTGCTGGCGCTCCTCGATCGTGTAGAAAAGTTCCTCCTTCAAAGCTACCAGGGCCTCTTTGTTGGTGTCCTGGTAGAAAGAGAGTTCCGCCTTGTCGAGCAGCCGGCGCATCTCGGGCTCTTCCATCAGTCGGAGCAGGCCTTTGTTGCGCGGCTCGCCGAGTTTGACTTTGAAAAGCGAGCGGCCGGCCGCCTCGTCGTCGCCTTTTTCCAGCAACTCTTTCACCTCGGTGACGAGGCGGTTGCAAAGCATGGTCTGCTTGCGGACGAGCTGCTCGACGAGGGGTTTGAAGCGGTCGTATTGGTGGGTGGAAACCGTGGCCGGCCCGCTGATGATGAGCGGCGTGCGGGCCTCGTCGATGAGGATCGAGTCCACCTCGTCGACGATGGCGAAATAATGGCCACGCTGCACCTGCTGTTCCTTCGAGGTGGCCATGCCGTTGTCGCGCAGGTAATCGAAGCCGAACTCGCTGTTCGTCCCGTAGGTGATGTCGCAGGCGTATTGCGCGCGGCGGACATCGGGCGGCTGGTCGTGTTGGATGACGCCGACGGTCAGCCCGAGGAAGCGGTAGATTTCGCCGACCCACTCGGCATCGCGGCGGGCCAGGTAGTCGTTGACCGTGACGAGATGCGCGCCGCGGCCGGCCAGTGCATTGAGATAAAGGGGCAAAGTGGCGACGAGCGTCTTGCCCTCGCCGGTGGCCATTTCGGCGATGCGCCCGCTGTGCAGGACCATGCCGCCGATGAGCTGCACGTCGAAGTGGACCATCTGCCATTCGATCGGATGATCGACCACGTTGACGGTGCGCCCGCAGAGACGGCGAGCCGTGTTTTTCACCACCGCGAAAGCCTCCGGCAGGACCTCGTCGAGCGCCTTCTGCTGCTCTTTGTAGTCTTCGATGGCCGAAATGCGCGCCTTCCATTCCGCCGTCTTAGCCCGCAGATCGTCGTCGGAGAGCGACTGGTATTGCTCCTCCAACTCGTTGATTTTGCGCACGATCGGCATCATGCGCTTGATCTCGCGCTGGTTCTTCGAGCCGACGATTTTCTTGATGATGAAATTGATCATGCCTGCCACCGGACCCGGTCCGGGAAAACCTCCAGATTATCCGCCCCACGGGCCGCCGCAAAGGAAATCACACACTGTTGGAGCTTGCCGCCGGGGGCGGGCGGCTTAATTTTGCCCCCGCATGAAAGTCCGGACCGCCCTCCCGCTTTTCCTGGCCGCTGCCCAGACTGTGACCGTGGCCCAGACCGTTCCAGCCATCCCCGCCGATGCCAAGGACGCCATGGCCGCTTTCTCCAAGATGCTCCAATCCTTCGGGGACGACTCCAACAATCCCCTCGCCGCCCTCGGCGCGCAAAAGCCGGTTGGCGCCGGGGAACTCAAAGCCATGCTGCCGGCCGATGCCGACGGCCTCCGCCGCACCAACGCCCGCGGCGAGAAAACCGGCGCCTTCGGAGCCAATGTGGTGCAAGCCACCGGCGAATACGGCGACGGCGAAGGACCGCGGGTGAAAATCAACATCACCGACCTCGCCGCCATGGGGCCTTTCGGAGCCTTGGCCGGCTTCGGCTGGATGCAAACCGAAGTCGACAGCGAGGGCGACCACGGCTACGAGCGCACCACGGAGCAGGGTGGCTTCAAAACACTCGAGAAATACACCAACGCCTCACGCTCCGGCACCATCACCGTCGTCGTCGGCAACCGCTTCATCGTCGAGGTCGAAGGACGCAATATCGACCCGACCAAACTGCAAACCTGCGCCCGCGCCATCGACTTCACCGCCTTGGACAACTTGGCCAAGGAGCCGACAGGCGAGTAGTCATTCCCCGACTGCTTGTCGGTAGGGTCGGCCGGCCCAGCCGACCGCAAACATTGGGTGGCAAGTCATCGAGCCATTGCCGTTTGAAAGAAAAATGGAGCCATGGGGATTCGAACCCCAGACCTCCTCAATGCCATTGAGGCGCTCTACCAACTGAGCTATGACCCCTAAATTGTTTTCCCATAACGACCTGTGACAGTAGTGATAATGGCATTTCTGTCTGAAAACACCCAAAATACTCACCCCACGAAAGGCGTGACACTCTAAGTCCAAGTCGAAATTTCAAAAAAACGGACAAACTTGGGCGTGTTTGTCACTGCCTGCGCAGCCGCGGAAATGTGCATCAATCGAAACGCGCCTGCAAGAAAAAGCAGCTACTTTTCCCAAGCTATCCTGTCTGATCGCACGCCAAACGGACAAACCATTACAAACCTCAAGGCATCATCCCCTGCGTTGAGCCGGGTTTCGTCTTGCCGCGTTCCCGCTCTGGGTCAGGCCTCCAAATAGTTGGTTGCCATCGGCGCTCACGGCCGTAATTTTGCTCTCTTGGTGGTCAACAAACACCAGCGCCGCTCACATGCTCAGGTTCAAGTGCGAAAAGTGTGGATACAAACGCGCCAGACTAAAGCTGTGCGGCAAGTGCGGCCGCACCAATCCTTGTCCGGTTAAAAGGCGGTTGCTGCAAATCGGCCTCGGTGTGTCGGCTGTGGCAATTATTCTCAGCGGCGTGGCTTCCGCCCAGTGGGTCGCGGAGATGCGCAAACAAAAAATTTTGGCAGAAGCTGCTTCTTTCACCGCTCCGCGCGAGCCGAAGGCTCCGGGCAAGGGGAAGGGCTTGGGACGTCGGACCGGAGGACCTTCCTGGCGCTGACATGCGCTCCCATCTTTGTGCCTTCGTCCGACAACTTCAGCCTCGTTATTACCGCACATCGCTCGGGCCCGATGCTGACTGCCTGCCTCGATAGCGCAGCCAAACTTCAGCCGCCGCCACGGGAAGTGATCGTCACCATCGATGGCAGCGATGAGATAATTGCACGAGAAGCAGAATCGCGCGGTTTCCGTGGGATCCCCCGCCCGACTGCACCCGGAGTCTCGGCGACAAGGAATGCCGGAGCCAAGGCAGCAACGGGCGACATCATTGTTTTTGCCGACTCGGATGTTTTGCTGCCGAGCAACTATATCGCCCGTCTGTCTCAGGCTTTCGCGGATCATCCTGAGGCGTCAGCCGTGATCGGTTCTTATGACGACCAGCCTGCTGCACCGCGTCTTGTCTCGCGCTACCGCAACCTCCTCCACCATTACACGCACCAGCATGGATCGCGCGAGGCGCAGACTTTTTGGGCCGGCTGTGGCGCGGTTAAGCGCAAAGCCTTCGAGGACGTTGGAGGATTCGACGAAAGCTACCGTTTACCCTCAGTCGAGGACATCGACCTAGGCTACCGCTTGCGCCAAGCGGGTCATCACATCCGCTTGGTTCCAGACTGGCAGGTAAAGCACCTCAAACAATGGCGACTACGCGATTTGATCTTCACAGATATCGGACGCCGCGCCATCCCTTGGACCAAACTTCTGCGCCGCGAGAAGCGGTTGGATAACGATCTCAACATCGACCATTCCTCGCGTCTCAGCGCCGCGCTCGTCTGCTTGGGGGTGTGTCTGTTGCCGCTGGGATTTTTCTGGCATCCCGCGTTTTTCCTCGGCGCTTTGCTGCTCGCGCTGGCTACGGCACTCAACTGGACCTTCTACAGATTCCTCGCTCGCACCGGTGGCTGGTGTTTCGCCATTAGGGCAATACCGCTCCACTGGCTCTACTTCCTCGGGGCCACATTGGGCTTCGTGCTTGGCCACCTCGGCCCCGGCAAGCCTCCAAGCGCACGGTAGGGTCGGCTGGCTCAGCCGACCGCTGCCTATGGGAAAATCCGCACGCCGTATTTAACCCAAGCAAACTCATTTGCACCTCTTCCTGAGGCAAGGTAGGTTACCGCGTCTTGCTACATGCCCCTCCCCGCGCACGCACCCTGCGCGGTGGTCGGAGCCGGCCCTGCCGGTCTCACCGCCGCCTTCGAACTGGCCCGCCACGGACGCCAACCCCTCGTGCTCGAGGCATCCGAGTACATCGGTGGCATCTCGCGCACGCACCGCTGGAACGGCAACCGTCTCGATATCGGCGGACACCGTTTCTTTACCAAGAGCGAAGACGTGAAACGTCTTTGGTCCGAGATGATGGATGAACCCATGCTCAAAGTTCCCCGTCTCTCCCGCATTTTCTACAACGGCAAATTTTTCCAATACCCCCTGCAGGTCAGCAACACGCTCTCCAACCTCGGTTTGCTGGAGAGTTTCATGATGGTCGGCAGCTACGTGCGGTCCCAGCTGAAGCCCGAACGCCCCGAGGAATCCTTCGAGCAATGGGTGCGCAACCGCTTCGGCGACCGCCTCTACCGCACCTTCTTCAAAACCTACACCGAGAAAGTCTGGGGCATCCCCTGCACCGAGATCCGCGCCGACTGGGCTGCGCAACGCATCCACGGGCTCAGCTTTGTCACCGCCGTGATGAATGCCCTGCGCAACAGCGGCAAAGTGAAATCCCTGATCAAGACCTTCGACTACCCGCGTCTCGGGCCCGGCATGCTCTGGGAAACCGCCGCCCGCAAAGTCGGCGAACGCGGCGGCACCGTCCTCAAAGGCGCCCGCGTCACCCGCCTGCGCCACGCCCACGGCCGCGTCACCTCGATCGACATCGGCACCAACGGCACCACGCAAAGCATCGCCGTCGACACGCTCGTCTCCACCATGCCGCTCTCCACGCTGGCCCGCCAACTCGATCCGCTGCCGCCCGCGTATGTCCTCGAGGCGGCCGACGGCCTCAAATACCGGGACTTTCTCATCGTGGCGCTCGCCTGCAAGAAACCTGACGTTTTCCCCGACAATTGGATCTACATCCATTCACCCGAAGTCCGCGTCGGCCGCATCCAGAATTTCCGCAACTGGTCGCCCGACCTCGTGGCCCCCGGCAACGGCACGACGCTCGGTATGGAATACTTTTGTTCCCGCGGCGACGACCTCTGGAACATGGACGACAAGGATCTCATCGCCCTCGCCAAACGCGAAATCGCGTCCCTCGGCCTCGTCGACGAAAGCGACCTCACCGAAGGCCACGTCGTCCGCGAACTCAACGCTTATCCCGTCTACGACGCGGCGTACAAGGAACACGTCGACACGTTGCGCGAGTATTTCACCAAGTCGTTCACCAATCTCCAAACTGCCGGCCGCAACGGCATGCACCGCTACAACAATCAGGACCACTCCATGCTCGCCGGCCACCACGCCGCGCTTACCCTGCTCGGTCGCAAAGACCTCGACCCTTGGGAAGTGAACACCGAGCGAAGCTACTACGAAGAACAAGTCCTCACGCCCGACAAAAAGCACGAAGGCACCGACATCCTTGTTTCGGAAAAAACCCCGCCCCACGAGTCAGTGTGAGGGCGTGGCATGGGCATCCTGGCCAATGACCCTGGCGCGCCTGCTCTTGACGCTGTCTATATGTCGTGCAAATGTTGAGCATGCGAATGATCGCCTCCCGGGAATTGAGCGCCCAACCGGGCAAAGTCTGGACCAAAGTCGCCAAGGAAGGATCCGTCGTCGTCACCCGCGACGGCCAACCGGTCGGCATCATCATGCCCACCAGTTCCGCAACCCTTCTGGAAGACATGCAGGAGGTCGCCTTCGCCCGCGCCCGGCGAACTGTTAGTCGTCTTCGTGCCTCAGCCACCCGCAGCGGGGCTTCCGGGCTGTCGATGAAAGACATCGATGCGGAAATCCGCCAGACCCGCCGCACGCGCACATGACGGAGGTCCCTGTCTGGACCTTGGATACCAACGTGTTGGTCTCCGGCCTGCTCTCTCCCGACGGACCGCCTGGGCGTTTGGTCGATGCCGTGTTGGCGCGTCAACTGCGACTCGCCCTCGATGACCGCATCGAGAAGGAATACCGCACGGTGTTGGCGCGTCCCAAATTCCGCTTCGATGCATCCGACCTCACGAGCGTTTTCGGCATTCTGTGCTACCAGCAGCACTTTACCGTGACGTCTTCCGCTGGTTTGGTTGCCGCGGAACCTGCGGACACAAAATTCCTCGAAGTCGCGTCTGCTACCGCGGCCAAGATCTTGGTGACCGGCAACCTCAAGCACTACCCGCGGGCAGGCCGGGGCAAAGTCCGCGTGATGACGCCCGCCGAGGCCATCGTCGAACTGCAACGCTCATCTGATACGCCGCGTGTTTGACCAGTCTCATGCACCGCTACAACAAGCAGGACCACTCCATACTCGCCGGACAAAAAACACGAAGGCACCGACATCCTTGTTTCAGAAAAAGCACGCCCCACGAATCCGTGTGAGGACGTGGCATTGGCATCCCTGCCAATGTTGAAGCTGGGCAAGATGGCCGGACGCCACACTTTCGAGTGAGAACCGCAGCACTCTGGCGCAGCGCTACGGAGAACAGGGAAGTCGCACCAAACACAAAAGTTTTTCGACTTTTCGCTACCATCGGTAGGGACGGCTGGCCCAGCCGTCCGCACATTTCAATCAGAAACCAGCAGCGGCCCCTACCAACGGAAACTCTTCGTGAAGTCCAAAATCTTTTGGAAACTGGTATCAAAGCCTTCCTCGCATGGGATTTCTTCGCGGTTGCTGGTCACAAAAGCAAATTGCTGCAGCCATTGTATCGTTTAATGATACATTCTTACCGGTATGCTGCCTCGGCGGCGGACAACGTAGGATTCATTAAGTAGCTTTTCTGTGAGTTTTATCACATATTGTGTTGCTTTTATGTGATTCCTCACCATTTTATTCGGTATATCCATGAAACGCGACTGCCGCGCCCAGCTTAAGCTGTGGAAAGCCTCCCGGCACCGCAAGCCCTTGATCCTTCGCGGCGCCAGACAGACGGGCAAGACACACCTTCTGCGCGAGTTCGGGGCGCAGGATTACGTCCGCTGCCACTATTTCAATTTCGAACAAGACCCGCGGCTGGCCTCGATTTTTCACGATGACCTGCGCCCTGAACGCATTCTCCGCGATCTGGAGATCTACGGCCGGCAAACCATCAATGCCGGCGAAGACCTCGTGATCTTCGACGAAATTCAAGCCTGTCCGCCCGCCCTCACCGCCTTGAAATATTTCCACGAGCAGGCCGGTCGATACCATTTGGCTCCGCCGGTTCCCTGCTCGGCGTGCGCATGGCGGCCGCCCCTTCGTTTCCCGTCGGTAAAGTCGATTTCCTCGATCTTCATCCGATGACCTTCTTCGAATTTCTCGACGCCGTCGGTGCCGCGGCCTATCGCGAACGGCTGGAGAATCTCGATCGTCTCCAACCCCTGCCGGCCGCCCTCCATGACGAGCTGGTCTCCCTCCTCCGCGATTACCACCTCACGGGCGGCATGCCCGAGGTCGTCGCGCGCCGGCGCGGGCGCCGACGGCTCGGTCTGCCGTTCCATTCAGCGCGACATCCTCGATGCTTACACGCTCGACTTCGCCAACACGCGCCCGCGACCGACATCCCCAAACTCTCCCTGCTCTGGCGCTCGCTGCCCGCGCAGCTGGCCCGCGAGAACAAGAAATTCCTCTTCTCCCTCGTCAAACACGGCGCCCGGGCCCGCGAATACGAAAACGCCCTCACCTGGCTGGAGAATTCCGGATTGGTCCACCGTTGCTCCCTCGCGTTGACTCCGGCGGTTCCGCTCGCGGCCACCGCCGAGTCCTCGGCTTTCAAAATTACGCCTTGGATGTCGGCTTGCTCGGGGCGCTGGCGACACCCCGCCGACCGCTCTCAGCGGCGACCTCTCGGTGGTCGCCAGCCATCACGGCGCCTTCGCCGAAAACTATACCGCGCAGCAACTGGCAGCCCTCGGCGCGCGTTCGCTCCATTACTGGAAAAGCCCGTCCGGCGAGGCGGAAGTCGACTTCCTCCATCCATCCGGGTCCGCCGTCCTGCCCCTCGAAATCAAAGCCGGCACCAATGTGCGCAGCCGCAGCCTCGGCATCTACACCTCACGCTTCGCCCGCCGCTCGCCCTGCGCGGCTCGTTGAAAATCTCCGCCTCGACGTGCCGTGCTCAACGTCCCCCTTTACGCCCTGCCGGCCCTCCCGCGTCTCATTGATCTGGCCGCGACACAACCCCATTGACCAGAACCTGTGCACCGCTACAACAACCAGAACCACTGCATGCTCGCCGGCCACGACGCCGCGCTGGCCTGTTCGGCCACAAAGAACTCGACCCCTGGGAAGTCAACACCGAGCTCAGCTACTA
>CAVZLI010000005.1:0-109729 GCA_963776165.1 uncultured Verrucomicrobiae bacterium | reverse complement strand
TCGCGCCAGCCGACCACGGCGAGGAGGGCGACCGCCGCGGCATAGACGCGCGGCTCGGGCACGGGGACCAATTCGCCGCCGATGAGTGTGCCGCCGTCATGTCTTGGTTTGCGAAGTAGATCTGGCCGAGTTGGGTCGAGGTCAAACCGCCGGTCCCGAAAAGGATTTGGCTGACGTCGTTCGTCGTCATGGCCACGCCCTGCCAATTGGTGATTGTGAGCGTGCCGGTCCAAGTGATGGCCGAGCTGTTGGTGAACTTAGGGTGTTGGTTCCGCCGCCGACCATGCCGAAGTCGATGGTCGAGCTAGCGTTCAGGGTCAGAGTGCCAAGCGTCTCGGTGTAGCGGAAAGTATCGCCGCCGACTAGGAATGTGCCGCCGTTGAGGATGAGGCCGGTGGTGTCGCCGATCTGGTCGTTGGCCGCCGAGCTGCAGGGTCGCGCCGCTGTCGACTTGGATCGATCGGGGTGGAATGAGTTGGCGGCCCTGTTGCTCAGACCGAGGTCCCCTCGCCCACGAAGAGCTTGCCGTCGAACCGCTCGCCGAGCCGGTCAGGGTCATTTCGGTCGGCTGCTGGCCACGTCGATTGTGCCGCCACCGCCGTTATGCACAAAGTGCGGTCCGTTGTCACTTGCCGCCGGTGTAATCGAGGACCGCTTGGCTTGCGGTCTGGTCGCCGTGCCGAAGGTGACATTGTTGCTCACGCCGATGCTGCTGACCGTGTCGGAGTTGGCCAGTGTGCTGATTTGGACCGTGCCGTTGAGATTACCGTGTTGCCGGCGTAGTTGTTGTTCGTTCCGGTGATATTGAGCACACCGCCACCGATCAGCGTGACGTGCCGTCACCGGTGATGAAACCGCTCACCGTGTTGGTTTCGTCCCGCGTGGACGTCGTAGGTCGCGTTGTTGTTGGTGATTGTCCCGCTCAGATGTTGCCATTATCGAGGAATTTGACGGTGTAGACGCTCATGTTGTTGGCGATGTCGACGCCATTGGTGATTTCGAGAGTGGTTCCGACCGAGGCCACCAACGCGCCGGTGCCCAGCGCGCTGCGTGGGCCGCACGCAGCACACCGGCCGAAAGGGTCGAGCCGCCGCCGTTTGTGTTGGCGGCCGAAAGAACCAAAATCCCGTTACCCGCCTTGGTCAGGACCGCCGTGCCGCCCATGACAGCCGGGTTGGTCATGACGAAACCTTCACCCACCGAGATGGTAGAGTTGGAAGCGATTTGGATACCAATATTGCTGTTCAAGCTGAAATTGTTGGTCGCGCTGAGCGTGCCGCCGTTGAGCGTGACCTTGTCGCTGTAGTAGCCGCCCGGATCGACGCCCAAGTTGCGCGAAGCCCCGATGGCCAGAGTGGCACCGCTGGAAATGCTCCAGCGCGCATCGGTCGTGTTGCCGGTGTTGCTGACACCCAGAGTTCCGTTGCCGGAAACTGTGATGGTCGGGCCTCCACCGGTGCTGCTGATCACACCGCTGAGCACGCCGGTGGCGCCGGCGTTCGTCACATTGACTGTAACTGCTTTTTCATGAGAGATAGTGCCTGAGAGCGTAGCTGTTCCATTCGTATTGGCGAATTCGATCGTGCGCGTTCCCGCAGCCGCTCCGGCGGTCCCCGTTTCCGCATTGATCGTGATATTGCGGCCGAATGTCGCGTTAGTTGAAACGCGCAGCATGGCGTTGCTCGCATTGACCGCATTGCCATCGGCACCGCCGCCGATGTCGAGCACGGAGCCCGCGAGCGAACCGCCCGCTAGATCGACGGTGCCTTGGTCAATAAAGAGGCCGCCGTTGAACGTGTTGGCACCGGTAAAGACGATAGTGCCGGCACCCTCTTTGACAAAATTATTGTTGGCGCCACCCTCGATGTTGCCGGCAATGGTGTGGGAACCATTCACCGTGATGACGCGGTTGCGAGTTTCCCCGTCGTCGCCCAAATTGAAAATCTTGCCCGTGCCGCCGATGGTCAACGAGCCCGTGCCGCCGGTCGTTTGACCGATGGTCAAGGCATTGAAGAACACATTCACGCTGTTGTTCAGCGAGTGAGCGGATTCATCAAGAGAAGCCAGTTCACGCGTGCCGCTGCCGCCGGCGAAGTCGATTTGCAAGGTGCCCGTGCCAAACGCATTGTCGGCGCCGGCCAAGAGAGCACCATTGGCCAGTGTCACTTGGCCACTGTAGTTGGAATTTGCACCGGACATGGAAAGCGTTCCCGAGCCGGCCTTGGTCAGTCCGCCGGCACCCGTCAGGGTTCCGGCAAAATTATTGCTCGCCGTGTTGAAACTGGTGGTCAGGGTTTGACCTGAAGCAAGGTTGATTGTCCCGCCCGTGGCGCCGCCACCGGAGATCGCGCCTACCGTTTCGCTGGAATTCACGGCCAAGATGGCATCGGCCACATTGGAAAACGTCACCGCATTGCCGTCGGCGATGGCGGAGCCGTTGGTAATAGCCAATGTGCCGGCGCCGACAACCACCGTTCCCGTCGCCGCATTGGTTCCGGCCAGAATCACGGTGCCGGCGCCGACTTTTGTCATGCCACCATTGTTGACAAAATTCCCAGTGAAGGCCGCCGTGCCGTCGCTGGCCGCGGACAGGATCACGCTGTTATCGAGGTAGATTTCCCGGTTGAAGGTCGCCGTGCCGCTTGTGCTCTCCGTGCCAAGCGTGCGGGTCGCCGAGCTGCCTGCTCCGGAGGGAGCAACATAGATCGAATTGCTCACGGTGACCCCGCTGTTGGCGTAGAAAGCGACGTTGTTCGCAGAATCACCGGAGACACTGGTACCCAAGTCGATCGCGCGCGGGCTGGCAGCACTGCCGGTGGTGCTGGTGTTGGTGCTGAAAGATCCGGCCGCCAAGGTGAATGTGCCGTTGCCAACTTGCAACTGCATGCCTCCCGTCGTTCCATTGTTGGAGACGATCATGTGGCCGGTGCCGTCCTTTTGCAGGACGTTGGTGATAGCCGAAGCGCTGGAACTGCTGATCAAACCGCCCAACACGGTCAAGGTGCCATTAGCCGCCACAGTCAGCGGACGCGTTCCAAAGACCGTGTCGACATTGCTCAAGGTTAAAGAGCTGTTGTCGTCCACCCCGATCGTCGATGCGGCGTTCAGGGTCACGTCGCCGGTATTGGTGTTGGCACCAGAAATGTTGCGCAAGGCTCCATTGCCTCCGACCCCGGTGCCGTTGATGGTGATAGCCTCGGCCGAGTTGATGTTATTGCTGAAAGCAAGCGTGGCACCGTCGGCCACCGTCGTCGCTGCAGCGGTGGTGCCAAGAGCTGTATTGCTTGCGGCCAAGAGAGTGCCGGCCGTGATGGTCGTGGCTCCACGATAAGTGTTGGCCCCGCTGAGAGTGAGGGTCGTTCCAGTGGCGTTGAAGGTGAGTCCCGACGTGCTAGAAGGATCACCATCAGCAATCACCCCGGTAACTGTAGTGTTTCCGCTGCCCACCAAGGTGAGGGTGCGATTGACGGAGGAACTCGATAGGTTGACATTGTTGAAAGTAAGCCCACCCGTGTTGTTATTGGTCAGAGTGTAGCTGCCAGCCGTTTGGGTCAGCGTTCCCCCGAAGGTCAAGGCCCCGGCACCCTCGACGAGCAGGCTTCGGAAGTTGATAGCGTTGCCGACGGTGTAGCTGGAGGAGTCCGCCGAGCGGATCACCGAGCCATCAGCAAAGTTAGCCGTGCCCGTGCCGAGCGCATTGTTGTGACCGATGGCCAAGGTGCCGGCGGCGTTGGTGTAGCCGCCACTGAAAGTGCTGTTGCCACTGAGGGTCAAAGTGCTGGTGCCGGTTTTGCTCAGCTGGGCCGTGCTGTTGGTAATGGCGCCGGAGAGGGTTACATTTGCATTGCCGGCGATGGTGAGGGCCCTGTTGTCACCATCAATATTGCCGGAAATTTCGATGGCGCCATTGGTGGCGGTGATCGTGGAAGCGGTAGCCAAGAACACATTGCCCGCCCAGCTGGATGCGGAAGCCGAAGAGTTGCGCAGAGCGCCATCCCCGCCGGCGCCGGTCCCACGCAGGGTCAAAGCCTCAACCCCGATCGTTCGGCCATTCAGGTCAATTGTTCCACCGCCAGCCGTGATCCGAGTTTCCCCGGCCGTGGAACCAAGGGCATTATTGTTGCCCAGCACAAGGAAGCCGCTGCTGCCGATGTCCGTCCTCCCAGAGTAGGTGTTGTTGCCGTTGAGTGTCGTGATGCCGCTGTTGGTAATCGAAACGCCACTGGCTCCTGCGCCGCCATCAGAAATAACACCATTGATTATTGTATTGCCGGTGCCAAAGAAACTCACGACGCGACCAGTGTCGGTGTGGGAAAGCGCAAGGTTACCGAGGGTCAAACCGCCGGTAACATTGTTGGTAATGGCGATGGCCGCACCGCGGTTGTTGGTCACGTTCCCATCGATGGTCAGGGCGCCCGTGCCACCGAAAAGAATGCCTTGCACATTCATGTTGTTCGCCAACGTGTGGGCAGAAGCATCCGTGGAGAGCGAAGTGCCATCGACCAAACTAACCGTCCCACTTCCCAAAGCACTGTTGTCGGCTACTACCACTCCGCCCTGACTGATCGTCGAGCCGCCGCTGTAAGTGTTGGCTGCCGAGAGCGTCAATGTTCCAGCGCTGGTTTTGGCCAGAGTGCCCGTGCCGCTGATGACGCTGGCAAAGGTGCCATTGGTAGATTGATCAAAGACAAGTGAAGCGTTGTTCGTGATCACCCCCTGCAAGCTCGTAGTGTTACCCACAAGGGTGCCGGCGCTGTTGAGCGTGCCACCAGAATACGTGTTGATGCCGGTTAGTGTCACCGTGCCCGCGCCGTCTTTGGTGAAACGGCCGGCGCCCGTGACGGCCCCGGAAACCAGCAAGGTGCCACCTGAGGCGGCGCTGAACGTCGCATTGGTGCCGAGCGAAACATTGCCGGCCTGCTCGGCGGTGCCGCTGGTGATCGTGGTGCCGACGATACGATCCGCGGCCCCCGTGCCGGCGACAATCGTCAAGCCGCGACTGTTGGTGACGGCCGCGCCGAAATTGAAGCCGGCTGCGAGATTGGTGGACGCATCGCCGACCAACACCGCCGTGCTGGCACTGCCCAAGGCGCCGGGGGCGTTGTTCGGCGCGTTGACATTGATTTGGATCGTGCCCTCCTTGATCGTGGTGACGCCCGAGTAGTCGTTGAGGGAGTTGGTCATGATCAGCGTGCCCGCGCCGAGTTTGTTCAGGGCGACAGCGCCGGTGAAAAGATTGGTTCCGCCGGTCGCCAAGTCTTGGTTTTCCGCGCCCGAAGCGACAGTGACGTCGTAGACCCCGGCCGCCGCCGTGTAGTAAAGACGGAGGTCGCCGCTCACATTGCTGAAGGCGAAAGAGCCCGTCGGCGTGGTTCCCGTAAAGCCGCCCAAATCGAGCGAGAACTTGTCGGCGCTGAATCCGCTGAGCGTGCCGGCATCGATGAGAGTCCAATCGTAAGAGTTGGTCACATCCCAACCGGTCGGATTGCCGATCATGTAGATCGTGAACGGCAATCCGCTGGTGGCATCGACGGTCACCGTGCCCGAACCACTGGCGACGCTGATCAAATCCCAATTCACCCCGGGCGTTCCGGTGGCTGCTTCGATCTCCCAATTATAGCCGCCACCCGCTTCGACCGTGAGCGCGGAGACCGAGAGATTGCCCACGCTGTTGCCCGGGGCGATGAAGGACCCACCGTAGACAGTGACATTTCCGATCGAGCCGGCACCCATGAGGACCGAGCCCTAGTTGGTCACGACCACATTCATGCTTGAAGCCGTGCCGTTGACCTGCAAGGTGCCAGCCGTGACGCCGACGGTGCCGCTGTAAGAAGACGAGGCGTTGGACAACGACAGCGTGCCATTGCCGGTCTTGGTCAAAGCCGTGCTGCCGCTGACGGCACCGGTATTGGTGAATGCCGTGGCCGAGCCGACATTGATCTCCGCGCCACCGGTGCCGATGGTCAGCGCCCGCGTCGAGGCGAAGCTGCCGGTGGTGAGGAGCTTGGCGGCGTTACTGATCGTCATGGCCGAACCGCCCCCGAGATTGTTGTTGGCGTCGCCTGAGACGGCACCCTGCGCAATGGTCAGCGCGCCGGTGAAGGAATTCGCCCCGCCCAACGTGAGCGTGCCGCTGCCGGAGCTTGGTCAAAGTGCCACCCGAACCGGAAACTGCACCGCTGTAGGTGACGTTATCCGAACGGTTGAAGGCGAGGTCGGCTCCGCTCGTAAGCGAAACGTTGTCGTTGCCGATTGTGCCGGTGGTGCTGCCCGTGCCGATCTGCAAGCGGCCAGCCGAGACGGAGATCGCACCGCTGATGCCCGACGCGTCACCCGAAAGCGAAAGCGTGCCGGAACCTGCCTTGGTGAATCCGCCCGCGCCGGTGATCGTCCCGGCGAAGTTGTTGCTCGCGGAATTGAACGAGGTGGTGAGCGTCGCAGCGTTGCTGATGCTCAGCGTGCCGCCGGATCCGGAAAGCGCGCCAACCGTGTCATTACCGCCAACAGTCAGCGTGCCGGAGTTCACGGTGACTGCGGCGGCATCGGCGAGTTTGTTGGCTCCGGTCGTGGTCACGCTGCCGCCGCTCAAAGTGAGCGCGCCGCTGAGAGCACCGCTCAACGTTGTTGTGCCCGAGGACGATGTGGCCGTGCCGGCGCCAAGGGTGCCGCCGAGCGGTGCCGCCGTTCAGCGCGTAAGAGCCGGCGGTCAAAGTGCCGTTGGTGAAGACGCCGCTGGAAATGGTGAAGCTACCCACCTGATCACTGAAGCTGTTAAGGTTGAGCGTGCCGCCGCTGACGGTCGCCGCCAGCGTGTCGATCATGCGGTCCGCCGAGCCCAGAGTGAGCGTGCCGCCGCTCACCACAAGGTTGGTCGACTGCAGCAAGCCGGTCAGCGAGGTGTTGCCGGTGTTGGTGGCCGCACCGCTCGTGTTGCCGAGCGTGCCCCCGACCGTGCCGCCGTTGAGCACATAGGACGTGGCGGTCAAGGTGCCGTTGGTGAAGACACCACTGCTCGAGATGTTGAAGGACGAAACGCCATCGGTGAAACCACCGAAGTTGAGCGTGCCCGAGGAGACCGCAACGGCGGTATTTCCGATTTGGTTATTGTTGCCGAGGGTGAATGTGCCGCCGCTGACGGTGACATTGCCAGCGATGGCGGCGGAAGCGCCCAGAGCCACGGCACCGGCGTTGACCGTGGTGGTGCCGGTGTAGGTGTTCGCACCATTCAGAGTGAGCGTGCCATTGCCGGCTTTGGTCAGCCCGGCGGCCGAAGCTCCATTGCTGATCACGCCGGCCACCGTGGTGTTGTTGCCCACGGTGAATTGGCGCGTGGCGGCGTTGAGATTGATATTGCTCAGCGTCAAGTTGCCCGTGCCGGTGGCATCGCCGAGCGTCACATTGCCGCCCATAGTGATCGCGTTGGTGATCGTGCGCGCGTTGGCGTCGTTACCAGCGAACGTTCCGCCGTTGATCGTGAAGTTGCCCGTGCCGAGTGCGTTGTTGTCGCCGATGCGCAGCGTTCCTGCATTGAGGGTTGTGGTTCCGCTCTGCTTGTTGTCGTTGGAAATGGTGAGCACACCGCCATCGTTCTTTGTGATTTTGCCGCTCCCGGTCCCGTTGGTAATCGTAGAGCTGATGGTCGTGTTGCCCGCACCGGTGACTGTGAGTGTCTGGTTTTTGAGATCGAACGTTGAACTGGAAATCAGCAAGGTGCCGCCCGAGGCGCTGAGGGTCGTTAGGTCGGCGTCCAAAAAGGTGTTTCGCGAGAGCGTTGCGGTCCCGCTGGTCGCGGTGCTTTCGATGGTCTTGGTCCCACTGGAGCCCGGGCGAATGACCAAAACTTTGCTGTTCGTCGTATCGAGCGTGACCCCGCTGGCGATCTGGATTTTCGCTGCCGCCCCAGTAGCAGTCGTATCGCCCAAACGAATGTCGCTGTTGCCGGCCTTGCCGCTGCCGGTGAAGCGCAGCGTACCCGCGTTGACAAGAGTTTCCCCCGAATAGGTGTGGGCGCTCTGGAAAATGACCGTAGAATTCTGCGTTGATCGCGAAGGTCGAGCCTGACCCGGCCCCCGAAATAATCGTGCCGGAACTGAACTCGAGCGTAAATCCTTTGTTGCCCCACACATTGAGTTGGAAACCGTCGAGGAAAATATTTGCGCTGCCGATTGTGAGATTTCCCTCTACTGGGTTAAATTGGGAGGCTTTGCGGAGAGAGATGTTCGTGAGACTTACAGTCTGTGTGTTGGCAGAGTTATTCTCGATTTTTGCCGTATTTGCGAGCCCGATGAAATTACCGGTAATGGTGAAAGAGGCGGCGCCACTGTTGAAAAAAATACCTCCGAAATCCGTCCATTCCGTCATGTTGTTGCTGACGGTGCCGCTGCCCGACGTGCCAAAATAAAGTTCTCCTCCCGGATTTGCCCACCAGTTGTCCTCATTCCAAAGTCGGACGCCACCCGGATCGTTATTTGAAAAGGTCAGACGACCATCAGGGTTCCAGGTCTGCTGCGCGCGCACCTTCAAGGGCAGGCTTGTCATAAGAGAAACAAACGCGACCAGAACAAACGCGAAGAACCTCTGGCCGATATGAAATCGACGGAGCGAAGAGAGTGAGTCGGGACACACTTGGCCTGTGGGGTTTTTAGACAACGGGAATCGGGGTGTTTTTCGGACCTAAGAAAATAGCACCCAACAGAAGTGGACGCAAGTAATTTGCCCGTTTTTCGAAAGCGGAAAATTCCGAAAACTCGATAGCGCGGAATTATATCTCCTCTTTTGTTAGTTATTCACAAGACGCAATGTCTTACTGATTAACGTTTTGCACAATTTCCGAAATTCCCGGACAACGGAACTCAGCCCATCGCTGTCAAAGAAAAAATCGTTTTAAAATCACGCCTGGCGCGTTTTCCCTCGGAAAATGACCCCAGCCCCACCCAGCCGTTCATGCTGTCGAAATTGAAAAAACCAAAAAAGACGAAGAAGCCACGAGCAGAATTTTTACTCGCTGAACGGGTTTCCCGCGAGAAAAGCCGCCTCCATTTGCGCGGAAGATTCGCGGAAAAACGGATCCTCATTGGACAATCCGCGCGCCGCACGCAAAGTTGCCAAGGCAGTCTCAAACTCGCCGTTGGCCGCCTGCGCCGCAGCCAATGTGCCAAGATAATAGGCATTTGGCTCCGAGGAAAGTTCGACGGCGCGCCGCGCCAGTCGCAGGGCACGCGCCGGATCGCGGTGTGATTCATCGCGCGTCGTGGCGAGCAGCCAGGCGAAGTTGTTGTAGAGGTCGTGCTCGTCGCCGAAGCGGGGTTCCAAGGCGGTGAAAATTTCGCTTTGCTCTTTGGGCGGCAGAGACTCGGATGCAAAGCGGAGCATTTCCCGCGGACTCAATAGCGAGTCGAGTGCAAGCGATCGCTCGTAGTGCCCGCGCGCGGCGGATGTGTCCCCCTCGACCACGGACAGGCGGGCCAGCGCGACGGCCAAAGCCGCGGAATCTTCATTGTCCGCCTGCGCCGCCTCGAGAATGCGGCGTGCGGCGCGGCGGTCGCCGGCGTTTGCCTCGATCTCGGCCAAAGCGAGTATGGCGGGCACATTGCGTGCATCGAGGCGTGCCGCCTTGGCATAGCACGAAGCGGCTCCAGACTGGTCACCCTCGAGACGCAGAAGATCGCCGAGATTCTTCCAAGCGTCCGGAATAAACCGGTAAATGTCCAAAGCCCGCCGGTAGAGCCGTTGCGCTTGGGCATGGTCGCCGCGCCTCTTGGCTTCATCTGCTTGGAAACGAAAACCTTCGAAGTAAGTCGGCTTGCGGGCCAAAACGCGCCGACCGACCTCGGCCGCGGCCGCCGTCTCTCCCAAACGCGAAAGGTAATCGGCCAGCGATGCATCGGTGCGCGCATCGGGACCCCCGGCCCGCAACGCCGACTCGTATTCCGCCTGAAGCTGGTCCGTATCCAGAGGGTTCGCAGCGCGGGCCCGCGCTTCGATTGACTGCAGATAGGAGCGAAGCTCGGCCGCGGATGGACGATCGCGAAATATCGGCAAATCACCCACGTCTCTTGCTACGGACGCCAGCAAGACCTCGTCGAATGGCGTGAAAAAAACACGGTGGCGAAGCTCCGCAGCGCGATCTCTGTCGATTGGCTGCGCCGAACCGGGAGAGGGCAGAAAAGGGGTAATGGCACTCGCGACCAACACAGCCAAACGACTCATCCCGTCGAAAGTCATATGCACGTGCTCGGTGAATTGCTCTCTCGATGTCAGGCCATCCTCCGCCAAGTGACGATCGGCATCAACCAGCACAACACCGCGATCCTCAAAGCGCCGGGCCACGTCTCGGATAATCTCGTTGATCGCCGAATCGGCGCGGAAACGGTGCTCATCGAGATCGCGCGCGCGGCTGAACGCCTGCTTTGCGTCGGCGGTTCGCCCGCATTTTTGCAAGGCACGCCCGAGATAAAAGGCGATCTCCGCATTACGCGGATCGGCCGCACAACCTCGGGTCAGCACGTCGGTCGCTTTCTCATATTTTCCGTCATCGAAGAGGGATCGTCCTTCGGCAAGGAGCTTGCCGGCTTCGGAATCCGGAGACAAAGACGTCCGGCCCGAAGGCCCCCAATCCGCAAGGTTCACCGCAATGGTGCAAAGAACCACTTTACTGTCGCCATCAAGCAGGCGCCTGACCATGTCCTCCAAATTGCGCCGGAACGCCGCATAAACTCCGGCCAGCGCTGGACTGTCCGCGGCCACGCGCAAGTCAGAAAACATTTGGAATCCCTCCCACCTCCTCGGCGCCGGAGGAAGAAGACGCGCGATCAGACGATCCAACAACTGGTGGGTTTTGGTTCCGCGCAGCTTTTTGTCCAACCACACGAGGAAGGGGCTGCGCATCCATGAGGTGAACGGCGTTCCCGGACCATACGGGCCGACCACTTCATTGTTGCCCATATAAATCACCGTGACATCAGGATCCAAGTCGACAATCTCGGGCACTACATCTGCCAAGACGTGCGAATTCACCGATGTCATACTCGCGTTGATGAAGTCGAATTCACGGCCCGGATACTCCATCTCGAGAACCGCACCCAGCATGCTGGCTAATCCGATTTTTTGCAGCGGATACCCCTGCGCCGCCGACTCGCCGATCACCGCGATACGCGGAACACCGGCGCGCCGCGCAGGGACAAGATTCCAAGCCGGTGTGCGCGGCAAATGGCGACGGAAAAACCGCTGGCCGAAATACTGGTTCTCCACCGTAAAGTTCTCCCCGCCCACCTCGATGGTGCGGAAAAAACTAACCGGATCGCCATAATCAACTGTTCGCAGAGCAACCTCCAGCAGCCCAAAAAAGGCAACTGGTGCGAGCAGCACTAAAGCAGTCCGCTTGAGCCACAGATATCTGATCCGGGGGGATCGAGTCATAGTGGAGAAATCTTAACCGGTCACGGCTGCTGAGCAATCTCCGCCAACACAGCGAGTTGCTCGGCCGACCACGCAAGGGCAAGGAGCATCGTCTGGTTGTTCTGGTAGACACGCGACAAGCGCCGCGCTTGGCTGAAACTTTCCCGGGCCGCCGCGCGGTCGCCCGTCTGCCATTCGCAAATCGCACGCATCGCCAAGGCATCAGCCCAACGACCACCGTCGATCACGACCGCTTCAGCCGCCGCACCTCGGGCCGCTTGGTAATCGCCCGCGCGATATTGCACGTTGGCCATGCCGAGATACGCTTGGGCCGTGCGTGGGAATTGACGGAGAACGTCCGCCCAGAGCGTCGCCGGTTGCTGCCAGATCATCTGTCGCCGCAGATTCGCGGCATATTCGGCAGACAAAAGAACAAGCCCGGCCACTGCGAGCAAACCGCCCGCGAAGCCCCTTGAATACTGGCTTCGCAGGCGATGCACCAGCGCGGCCGCCAGCAGACCCAACCCCGCCAGCGGCACGTAAAGGTAGCGATCGGCGACGGGATGGAATTGCGCCGCGAAATTCGAAGCCGGGAGCAGGGCGAGAATGTAAATGGAAGCACCCAAGGCCGCCAAACGGCTGGAGCGGGCAAGCCAGAGCGCGAAGGCAGCAGCTGCCGCCAGCACGATCAGCGCCACCGGAACAGAAATCCCCGCGATGACCTGCGGCGGATAATGCGCGGAAAGATTCCAAGGCCACACGATTTGCCCGAGTTGCAGCGTCCAGATGCGGCCCTGCACGGACAGCAGCGACCAGAAATCGGCAGCCAAGGGACTGGGTGTTTGTGCAAATATGGCCGAAGCCGTCGGACGCCAGACGTAGCTCGCGACAAGGAAACCGAGCGACACGAACAGCCCACCAACCAAACCCGGCAGCAAAGAACGCGCATCACCACGCCGGAAAAGCCAGCACGCCACTGCGAAAACCAACGGCACCGCCACCCCTGACTCTTTGGCCAGCACAGCAAAGAAACTGCCGAGCACAAGCAGCGCGTTGACCAGCCATAGCGAACGAACCGGCGCGACGATGCCGATCAATCCGACCAACATCGGGAGCAGAACGAGCAAATCCTCACGATTGGAAGGCTCCGCCACCGCTTCCACCACGAGCGGATGCAATGCGAAGACGAGCGCCCCGAAGGCGGCAACCATCATGGTAGGGGCGTGCGGCCCGCGCGCCCGCTCGATGGCAGCACGGACGAGCGAGCCGCTCGTCCCTACCACTCGAATCACTGCGCAACAACGCCATCGCCGCAGCAACGAACAACAGCGCCGCATTGAGCGCATGGAGCAAAACGCTGGTCAGCCGGTAACCAAACGGCTCCTTCTTCCAAATCGAGGCATCAAGCATGAGCGATGCGAGATGCAGCGGACGATTGCGATCCAATTCATCCTGTCCAACCACACGCAAAGTCAGCACATCGCCCCAATTCGAAGGCGCGTGGATGTAATCGCTGTAGAGCACCTGCGCAATCGAGTCATAAACAAACCCGCCCCGCAAAGTCGGGAAATAAAGCAACGCAACGACCAGAAAAAGCCCCGCCGACCAAAGCCAGAGCATCCGATGCGGACTCACAGCACAATCCTACCCGCCGGGACCCCGCCAACCAACCCCGGACCGCTCCCCTCATCCGCGAAAGCGCGCCCCGCCAATCCCCCAACCAAAGGAAACCACGCAAAACACATCCCCGCCTCCCCCCTTCCACGGCATCCACCCCCCGAAACACTCCCTACCCCCGTCACCAATTATCAACGCGGCCACTGAGATAATTTGTAAGCCACGCATGACCAGTCTTCTTGCCACCAAGCCTCAAGCAAACATCCCCCGTTCCCAATTTTCCTCTCCGCTGGGAAAGTTCGTCAGCCTCACCCGCAGAAATAGCGCCATCATCCGCCGGAACCTGACCCACTGATTTCGCAACCAAAGAAAACGCGCGCAACACAACCTCTCTCCCTCAAGCCCCAAATCGCCCCCCGTCCCCACCGCACCCCACGCGCGCCATCTCCCAACTTTTGTCGCGGCCGCGACAAAAGTTCGTAAACAGTCCCGCATATTTCGCACGCCATTTCCTACCCAGTAACTCGCGTTATGGAAGGGTCGCGCACCCGCTTTTGTTTTGGTCGGTAGGGACGGCTGGCCCAGCCGTCCGCAACCTTTCTTCTGCCAAGGGCAGCGGCCCGCTGAGGCCAGCGGGCCCTACCAACTTGGAGGTTGATAAGCCCACATCCTTGATAACGCCCCAGTTACTCCCCAACCACACCCGCCGCGCGCGGGTTCGGGGACTCCCCAGTAACTCGAAGTGTTATGCGGCCGCGTTGTCAGGTAGGGCGGGGCCTCCGGACCCGCCGCGCACTTCAATCGGCGCGCCGGGGACGTCGCGCCCTACCTCAAGCGCCAGTTACTCCCAAACCACACCCGCCGCGCGCGGGTTCAGGGACTCCCAACTTTTTACGCGGCCGCGACAAAAGTTGGGAACGGTTTCAATCAGCCTAAACCTGAAAACGTAGTTGAAAGTTGAGTGATGAAAGTTGAGGGACTGAGTAGGAGCGGCTTACATCATCGGCCTGACTCACGCTTAGGGTGACTGCGGCCGGAGCGACAAGTCGTTGGCTTTCAATCTCTCAACCCTCAACCATAAATTGCCTCCGGCCGTCTCCGCTTTGCTCCGGCTCTCAATGCCTTTTCTAGAGCGGTTTCGGCGAAGCTCTTTACCCAAGGGTTGCAGCGGTTTTGCAGAGAAGTGGCACGGGCATCTTGCCCGTGATTACTGGACATCATCGGCAGGATGCCGATGCCACGCAGAAACACCGCGTAAAGACTTGTATCGAAAACGCTCTAGGATCAGCCGAATGTTTCGGCCAGCAGACAAGCCATCCGCGATGGTGATAGGACCGAATCCAGCCTTGGCCCGCGGAGTCCGACCACCCGGCGGGCCAGACCCTTCCCGCCATTTTCCCACCCGCCACAGACTCGCTCCCGCCCCAAACTCCCGTCGCCCCTCGCTCCCACTGCTCCCACCTTTTGTCGCGGCCGCGACAAAAGGTTGTAAAGATTTTGCGGTGCCTGTTCGGGCACGGGTGGATCGCTGGGGAGGCGCGGGGATCGGGTGGGTGCGACTGCTATTCGCCGCTCTGGGCGAACCCGGCCAGTTGGCGGCCCGCTTGTCGGAATTCCTTGAGGCGCCGGTGCCAGACGCGCTCGCCAAGGTAGCCGCTGGGCCAGATTTTGCGGGGAAGCAGAGGATCGGCTGATACGGCCCGCAGCCAGGCGTCGCGTTCCCGGGCAGCCCACTCTTTGAGTCTTTGTGCCGCTCCGGACGCGTCCAGCGGTTCTTTGGGGCGGGCGTCGAGAACACGCAGCACTGCGGTATAGCGTTTGTTGATTTCGGCGAAGTCCCACGCGCCGCGCACGATTTGGTCGTCGGATTCGCCGGCGACCGGACGCGCCTCGAGCAAGATGAGAGACTCCACGTCGATGGAGGTGCCTTTCAAAGCATCGCTCTCCGGTTCGAGCGGGTGGGGCGAAACCCAGACGCTGTGCTGGAGGTAACCGAAGCCGCGGGCGCGCAGATAGCGGCGGAGTTTGTCGCGCCGGGTGGAGTGTTCCTCATCGATATCGAACAGCACCATGCGCCAGCGGCCGTCCCACTTCCGGTTCCACTCGCGCTCGGGATCACGTCCGCCCAGGACATGCAAACGTCCCCGCTCGGTGAGACGATAAACACGGGCATCGGGCCCCCCTCCGCCACGTCGTTCGAGAAATCCCTGTCCCGCGAGCGTGTCAACCTGGCGGAGAAATCCGTTCCGGTAAGCCCAGCCTTCGTAGCTCTCGTCCAGATTCCGGAAAGTCGGACGCATGGCTTTGTCCAAGGTCCAGAGAAGCATGTGCAAAAACTGTTCCGTCTTCGGCTGCATGCGCGGAAACCATCATTCACGGTCCACCCAGCGTGCAACCTTTTGTCGCGGCCGCGACAAAAGTTCGGGAGCGAAAATGTGACAAGTGTGAGGTCCTTGGCAGAGCGCAGCACCCTCGGGGTGGTGGTGCTGCGGGTTGGAACGGGCGGCGCGGTGCCGTGGATCCTCGGATGTATTTTCGAGCGGCTCTGCCCGTGGTTCATGTATGGAGATACCGGAGGTCGATGGCCTGATAGACACCGGGTTAACCCGGTCGGAACGGGAAAAAAAGGGTTTTTCATTTTGCGGTGGCCGGCAGTCTTCAAAAGGACTGGACCGGCGCATCTTCACCCGGTGATTGCGGCTCTAAAGCTTGGCGCAGGCTTTGCGACGACGTTGATGGAGGATAACGGCGAGGGCGAGGAGACGCGGCGGCGAGCCAGGTGCCGGGTTCGGGGATGGGGGTGGCGGAGCCGGTGTAGAGGAGGTTCAAATTGCTTGCCGTTGGCGGCGAGGGAAAAGGATCCGCCGTAGGAGTTGTAGGGGTCGAAGCCGGAGGTATTGAGGAAGAAATGGGAGGGGTCGAAACCGGAGATGGCGCTGCCGGCAGTCAGGATAGTCCAGGAATAATTGGCGGCCGGATTGAAACCGGTGAGGCTACCCGCGGTGTCGGGGAGCGCGGAAAGGGAGAGGAGGTTGATGTTGAAGGGGGTTTCCGCGGCGAGGCCGCTGAAGAGCAAGGTGCCACCCGTCACGTCGATATGGTCCCAACCGGTGCCCGGGCCGTCGTCGATGTCATAAATCTCCCAGTCGTAACTTCCGCCGGCATTCCAAGTGAGGTCGCCGTTGGTGATGACCAGCGTGCCGGGGGAGTTGCCCGGGCTGATGGTGCCGCTGACCGCCACATCCCCTCGACCGTGCCGCTGCCGGCGAGGACTTGCGGGGCGGCGACGGTGAAGACGTTGGTCCGGGCGGAGACGTCGAACTTGGCGCCGTCGGCGATGAAAATCGCGGTCGTGCCGACCAAAGAACCGCTGCCGTCGAGAGCGAGCACGCCTTCCGAGATGGTGGTCGGTCCCGCGAAGGTGTTGCTCGCGGAGAGCACGAGGGTGCCGGCGCCCTGCTTGACCAGCGCCCCGGTCCCGGTGATGGCGTTGCTCTCGGTGCGGGTCTGGCCGGCACCGACGGTGAGGTCGCCGTTGACCGTGCCGCGCACATTGATCGAAACCGACTGGGCCGTGGCGCCGGGCAGGTCTTCGTCGGACAGATGCAGGGTGAATGTTCCCTCGAACGACCCGAGGACGGCGGCAGCCATCGACACCGCGTAGCCTGAGGAGGCACCGGCCGCGAGATCGCTGAAGGGCGACAGAGTGCTGGAAAAAAGTCCGGAGGGATCGGTTTCGGAAATGCTGTCGAGATCGAGGCGGGCGGTCCACGCGCTGCCGGCGGCGCCGGGCAGATTGAACAGGTCGAACGACTGGCTGGCGGCCGCGTCGCCGAGGGTGATCGGAGCCGAGGTCGAGTTCGAGGAGCGAAGACGGCGGAGTTGGAAGAGAAGGAGGCGGTGGCGTGGTGGAGGACATCGACGCTGAAGTTGTTCGTGACGGTGGCGTTGGCCGTCTGCGGACTGGCGGCCGTGACGACAAGGGAACCGGTGTTGGTACCCACGGTGGCGGCGGAGAAGGTGAAGGTGTTGGTATTGGCGGCGGTCAGCGCCCAGTTGGTGCCGGCGCCGGAGGCGGTGACATTTCCCGCGCCGACAAAAGTGTAATCGAGGAAGTCGGCACCGTTGGTGACGCTGACCGGCGCGTTATTGCTCACGGCGAAGGAATTGGTCAGCACGGCGCCGACGATGGCGCGGGCGGCGGAGCTGTCGGCCGTCACCCCCATGCTGGCCGGCAGTTGGTAATCGGCCACGACGGGAAGATGGTCCGAGAGGGAGACGAGGGCGTCGAAGACATTGCTGATTTGCGCGGTCGGAATAATTGGTCAGGATGGCGTTCAGCCCGGCCACAGCATCACCGCTGTCGATGGCCTCATCGAAGACGTGGCTGCCGGTGTTGCCGAAGGCCCAGTAGGAATTTGTGATGTAGGCGAAGCCGCGGCCATCGAGCACCTCGGCCGGTGACCAATTGGAAATCGAAGCGATCGTCCATCGGCGAGCGCGGATCCTGGGTGTGCACCGACAAGAAATGCGGGATTGTCGTGCCAGTCACCGACCGCATTGATCGGGTCGAAAGCCTGGCCGGCACCGGCGTTAGTGAAGGCGATCCAGCCAGCGTCGTTCGTCTGGTACAAATTCATGTCGCCGACGTAGAGGATATGCGCGCCCTCGCCCAAGGCGTCCGCATTGGTCCGCACCTCCCCGACCTCCACGCCGCGGCGCCCCGCGTCCGTCGGTGCTGTTGCCCGGACGCAGATGGCTGTTGAAGACGTAGAAGTCCGCGGCGCTGTCATAGCCGACCGGGCGGAACTGGTAGCGCATGGTGGCGCGCGTGCCGCCGTCGTTCGTATTGATCGTCGAGGCCTGCGTTTCGGCGACGAGTTGCACGGAGTTGGTGCGGTAGATGACCGTCTGCATGATGGCATTCACGCCACCGACCGGTTCCAGCGTGCCGCGCGCGTAACCGCCGGGGCCATTGGTGCCGTTGAGGAGGTTGAGGATGCGATCGGTGGTGGAAAAATTGGTCGCCTGTTCCTGAAGGAGAAGGACGTCGAGCGTGCGGCTGAAGCCCGGGCGGTTCTGGTCGCCGATGGCTTGAAGGACGAGTTCCATCTCCGGAATCTCGGCAGGCACATTGGCGGAGGGGCTCTGCAAAGTGTTCCAGGTGACAATGCGCAGTTGAGCGTGGATCGTCGAACTGCCGAGGATCCAGAGAAGGAGGGGAACAAAAAGCCGTCGCGCGCGCCTCAAGGGCGCGCGCCCGATGGGCGCGTGAGAAAGAACCGATAATTAGCTGCGCTTACCGGTTCGTTTGGAACGACATACAACATGCACAACAATGTTGTCACAGATTTGTCACAAAAGGGAAACAAAAAGCACGGCTTCCTGACGAGGTCGTGGATCTGTGTGCCGGGAGGACGAGCGAGCCGCTCGTCCCTACCTCGGAAATCGCGACAGGGACGTCGCGATCCACCTAGCTGCGTAGAGCCGCGCTTAGGCGCGCTTCGACCAGGCCCTCGATGTGGCCGCGGAGTTGGGTGTCCGGCAGGCGGTCGAGGACGGTGTTGAAGAAGCCCATGACGAGCAGTTGGCGGGCGGCGCCGGGGCGGATGCCCCTCGCTTCGAGGTAGAAGAGCTCGCGGTCGTCGATTTGCGCGGTGGTGGCACCGTGGGTGCAGCGGACATCATCGGCCTCGATCTCCAAGCCCGGCATGCTGTTGGCTTCGGCATCGTCGCTCAGGACGATGTTGCGGACTTTTTGGTAGGCGTCGGTTTGGTGCGCGCCGGGTTCGACGCGGATGACACCGCTGAAAATGGTGCGGCCTTTGCCGGTCAGGGCGTTTTGGTAGAGCAGGTCGCTCGTCGCGTTGGGCTTGGCGTGATCTTGGAAGGTGCGCTGGTCGATCATTTGTTCGTCCGAGGCAATGTTGACCGAGAGCATGTCGCTGCGGGCGCCCTCGGCGACCATGCGGCTGTAGTTCTCGTTGCGGACGAATTTGCCGCCGAGATTGACCTGCATACCGAGGCAGGTGGCGTCGCGTCCGACCGTGGTGGAGTTGAGATGGAACGCGGTGGTGTCCGGGCTCCACTGTTGCACGACCGACGTAGTCCAGTTTCGCCCCGTCCTCGACGACGAGGTCGTTGACTCCGCAAGCGAACGCGGGAGCGTCATCGCCGCTGCGGAAGCAATCGACGACCGTGGCTTTGCTGTGGCGTTCGCAGACGACCAGTGTGTGCGGGAAGACGGCGGAATTGTCGCCTTCGACCCAGTGGAAAATTTCGATCGGCTTCTCGACGACGAGGTCTTTCGGGACACGGATAAAGACACCGGCCACGGGGCCCGAGCGGTGCAGGGCGGCGTATTTGGCCGAGCCGAGTTTGGCTTCCTGCGTCATGAAGTGCTTCTGCACGAGGTCGCCGTGCGTGCGCGGCGGCCTCTTCGAGGGTCATGACGACGAGGCCGGCTTCGACTAAATCGGCGGCCGGCGCGCTGGCCGAAAGGAGCCGGTTGTTGCCGAAGACGAAGCGGGCGGCGGATTCGCCGAGACCGGTGGAGCGTTCGACGAGCGCCGCGGCATCGCTCACCGCAACGGGGTAGCGGAAGTTGTCGAGCGCGAGAGCTTTGACATTGGAGAAGCGCCATTTTTCGTCCTTCGCGGCGGGCGCGGGGAGTTTTTGGAATTCGTCCCAGCCGCGCTCACGCGAGGTGACGAACCATTCGGGCCAGGAGCCTTCGACAAGGGCGCCTTCCATCAGGGGGACGCCGGAAACGGGTGATGCTGCCATAATCATGTTCGGACCTCCCGTCCGCTCAACCGACCGAGCCTTCCATCTCGAGATCGATGAGGCGTTTGAGCTCGACGCTGTATTCCATGGGGAATTGGCGGACGAGGTCGTTGACGAATCCGTTGACGCTCAGGCTCATGGCCTGCGCCTCGGTGAGTCCGCGCTGCTGCATGTAGAAGATCTGCTCTTCGCTCACCTGGCTGACGCTGGCCTCGTGCTGGCAGGCGTTGCCGGTGCCGCGCACGGTGATGGCCGGATAGGTGTCGGTGCGGCTGTTGGTGTTGATGAGCAACGCGTCGCACTCGGTGTTGTTTTTGCAACCCTTGAGGTGGCGCGGGACATTGACCAATCCTCGGTAGGTGGCGCGGCCGGTGCCGACGCTGATCGACTTCGAGACGATGTTGCTTGTGGTGTCATCGGCGGCGTGGATCATTTTCGCGCCGGTGTCCTGATGCTGTCCGTCGCCGGCCAGCGCGATGGAAATCACTTCGCCGCGGGCCCGGCGGCCCTTCATGACCACGCCGGGGTATTTCATGGTCAGGCGCGAACCGATGTTGCAGTCGATCCATTTGACTTCGGCGTCTTCCATGGCGAGGCCGCGCTTGGTCACGAGGTTGAACACGTTGTTCGACCAGTTTTGCACGGTGATGTATTGGATTTTGGCGCCTTTGAGCGCGACCAGTTCGACCACCGCGCTGTGCAGCGTGGCGGTGTCGAATTTCGGCGCGGTGCAGCCTTCCATGTAGGTGACCTCGGAGCCTTCGTCGGCGATGATGAGGGTGCGCTCGAACTGTCCGAAGTTTTCCGCGTTGATGCGGAAGTAGGCCTGCAGCGGGTGCGAGACTTTGACACCGGGCGGAACGTAGATGAACGAACCGCCGCTGAACGTCGCGCTGTTCAGCGCGCTGAATTTGTTGTCGCCGGTCGGGATGACCTTGCCGAACCACTTGCGGAAGATCTCGGGGTGCTCTTTGAGGCCCTCAGTGCTGCCGACGAAGATGACGCCCTGTTTGCCGACGGCTTCTTTGATATTCGAGTAGGCCGCCTCGCTGTCGAACTGGGCTTCGACGCCGGCGAGGAACTTGCGTTCCTGTTCGGGGATGCCGAGGCGCTCGAAGGTGCGCTTCACGTCTTCCGGCACCTCGTCCCACGTGCGCTTCGGTTTTTGTCCGCCCTGCGAGAGGTAGTAGCGGATGTTGTCGAAAATGATGTTCTCCAGGTCCTGCGAGGCCCAATGGGTCGGCATGGGCTTCTCGAGAAATTTTTTCAGCGCGTCCTTGCGGAATTGGCGGATCCAATCGGGCTCGTCTTTGACATCGCAGATGTAGTCGATGGTTTTGTCGGTCAAGCCGGTGCCGGCGTCGAATTCGTAATCGACGTCATAGCGGAAGTTGCCCTTCTCGCGGTCGATATCCAGTTGGGTTTGTGCGTCGCTCATGGTGTGTCCTCTTTGATTGTCAGGCGCCGACGGGTTCGGCTTCCGGTTCGTTGGCCCAGTCGTAGCCTTCGGCTTCGAGCTTGAGGGCGAGTTCCTTGGTGCCGCTCTCGACAATGCGGCCGTTGACCATGACGTGGACGACGTCCGGCACGATATAATTGAGGAGGCGCTGGTAGTGCGTGATGACGAGCATGCCGGTGTCGGGTCCGCGCAGGGAATTGACGCCGTGCGAAACGATCTTGAGCGCATCGATGTCGAGGCCGGAGTCGGTTTCGTCGAGCAGGGCGAAGGTCGGCTGGAGCATAGCCATCTGCAGGATTTCGCAGCGCTTTTTCTCGCCGCCGGAGAAGCCCTCGTTGACCGAACGCGAGGTGAAGTTGCGCGGCATTTCGAGGAGATCCATTTTCTCGTAAAGTTTGGCGTAGTATTCGGTGGCCTCGAGCTCCTCGCCCTCGGGCAGGCGCGCTTGGAGGGCGGCACGGAGAAAGTTGGCGATGGTCACGCCGGGGATTTCGCTCGGGTATTGGAAAGCGAGGAAGATGCCTTTGCGCGCGCGCTCGTCGGGCTCCATCTCGAGGATGCTCTCGCCGTCGACGAGGACGTCGCCGGAGGTCACGGTGTAGTCGGGGTGTCCGGCAATGACTTTGGCCAGCGTGCTCTTGCCCGAGCCGTTCGGGCCCATGATGGCGTGCACTTGCCCGGTCGGCAGGTCGAGGCTGAGGCCGCGCAGAATTTCGCGGTCGCCGATGCTAACGTGAAGGTTGTCGATTTTGAGGTGTTTCATAAATTCAGTGGGAGCTTTTGCGGCAACCCGCGCAGAGGCCGTGCAGCGAGACTTCCTGCTGGGTCACGGTGTAGCCGCGGGGAAGTTGGTGGAGTTTTTCCAGCTCGGCCCCCGGAAGCAGGGGCACGTCCATGACCGCGCCGCAACCGGTGCAGGTGAAGTGCCCGTGCTTGGCGTTGTTCGCGCAATAACGCGTGGAGCCGCTGTCCAGATGCACCTTGCGGACCAATCCGCGCTCGGAGAGCGTCTCGAGCACATTGTAAACGGTGGCGAGGGAGAGCGTTTCCATCTCCGGCTTGGCGCGGAGGAAAACCTCCATCGCCGTGGGATGGTCCTGGCGCCCGAGAAGCACCTCGTAGACATGCTTGCGCTGGCGGGTGAGACGCAGCCCGTCCTGCGCGATCGATTCCTCGTAGCGCTTGAGCTGGCGTCGGGAGCTGGCAGTCTTGGTACCCATCGGATCCGGCACTATCGAGCAGCCGGAAAATTATTTCAAGAATAATTCTTAATAAGGAATGCGCCCCATCTCCCGCTCCCGCGTGACGCTCGGACTCTGCCTGGCGGCGGTCACCGCCCTGGCGGAGCCTCCGCAGCGCATCGTCAGCCTGGCCCCCAGCTTGACGGCCATGGTGGTGGCTATGGGCGGTGCGGATCGTCTGGTTGCCGTGACGCCATTCTGCGAGGCGGCGGACGGGACGCCGCGGATCGCGGGGGGAATCCAGCCGGAGGCGGAGGCCGTGCTGGGCCTCGACCCCGAACTGGTCTTGGCGACTTCCATGACGCCGGTTGCGACCCGCGAGCAGCTGTCGCGGCTCGGGGTGCGGGTCGAGGTGATCGACGCGCGTTCGTTGGATGGGGTCCGGCTGGCCCAGGAAAAATTGGCCGCGTTGCTGGCGATGGCCACGCCGCCTTTGCCGGAGGAGAGCAAGCCCGCGCCGGGGAAATCGGTGGCACTGCTGTTCGGCGCGGAGACCGGCTACAGTGCGGGCAGCGGCACGCATGCGCATGAAATCCTCGAGTCCGCGGGGTTGCGCAACATCGCGGCGGACGCGGGCGGTCCGTGGCCGCAACTGGGCGAGGAATACCTCCTCGCGGCGGATCCCGACGTGCTTGTGGTGGCGGATTACGGTGCGGCCGATCGCGAGAGCGTGTTGCGCACCCTGCGGGCGCATCCGGTGCGCCGGCACTTGGCGGCGGTGCGCGCGGGGCGGGTGGTGATTTTTCCCGCACCGGTCTTCAGCGTGCCGGGACCGGCGGCGCTGGAGGCCGGGAAAAAACTGCGCGCGGAGGTGGAGAAGCTTTGAGGGCGACGCTGCAAGGGCGTGGTATCCGTGCCGGATACCGGGAGGAGGATGTCTTGCAGGGCATCGACTTTGATTTGCATGGCGGCGAAGTGCTCGGGGTGGTCGGTCCGAACGGGTGCGGCAAGAGCACGCTGTTGCGCGCCATCACGGGACTGCTTCCGCTGCGCGGCGGCGAGGTCACCCTCGGCGGGGAACGCCTGCAGAGTCTCACGGCCATGGAACGCGCGCGGCGTTGCGCGGTGCAACCGCAAGTGGAGGCGCCGCTTTTCGACTACACCGTCGGTCAATTCGTCCTGCTCGGTCGGCATCCGCACCGCGCCCCCCTCGCCTTGGCGACGGAGGAGGACCACGCCGCGGCGGCGCAGGCGCTGTCCGAGACCGATTTGGCCGGACTCCGCGAGCGCAGCATCCGCGCGTTGAGCAGCGGCGAGTGGCAACGTGCCCTTCTGGCCCGTGCACTGGCCCAGGAAGCGCCCGTTTTGCTGCTCGATGAACCCGCGGCACACCTCGACCCGGGGCACCGCTTCACCGTGCATGTCCTTTTGCGGCGTCTGGCACGCGAGAAGCAACGCGCGGTGCTCTGCGTTTCGCACGACCTGAATCTCGCGGCAGAGTTCAGCGACCGGTTGATCATGATGTCGGAGGGCCGGGTGCGCGCCTCGGGAAAACCGGAGGAGGTGCTGACCGCGGAAAACCTGCAGGCTGTCTTCCGTTGCGAAGCGCTGCGCGTGACCACCAATCCGTTCACCGGACGACCGGGAACGGTCTTTGCCCCATGAGCACGACGTTTCGACTCGGCCTGATGGGCGTGGCGGCCGCGGCGCTTTCGATCGCGGCACTTTGCATCGGCCCGACGTCGTTGCTGGATCTGCCGCGCTTGATCGAGCTTGTGCGATCGGGGCCGGCTTCCCCCGAATTGGAGCGCGCGCACCTTGTCCTGTGGGAACTGCGACTCCCGCGGGTCCTGCTGGCGGCCGCGGCAGGGGTCAATCTGGCCCTGGGTGGACTGCTCCTGCAGGCCATCTTCCGCAATCCTTTGGCCGAGCCTTACCTGTTGGGATTGTCCTCGGGCGGCGCGCTCGGCGCGGTGCTGGCGCTGGCGGCGGGTGCCAGCGTGGTGACTTGGCCGGCGCTGGCCGGGGCACTGCTAGTCGCCGGGGTGGTTTTGCTACTTTGCCAACGGCGGGTGGCCGCGGACTTGCCCTCGTTGCTGCTCGTCGGGGTGGCCTTGGGCGCGCTGGCCCAAGCTTTCACCACGGCGGTGATTCTGCGTTTCGATCCCGGAGCGCTGCGCAGCATTTTGTTTTGGCTGATGGGCAGCTTTGCCGGACGCGGGTGGAACGAGGTGTGGATGTTGCTGCCCGCGGCGATGATTGGCCTGCTTCTGGTTCTCCTGGTCCACCGTCCGCTCGACTTGATCGCGCTGGGCGGCGAAAGCGCGCATCACCTCGGGGTGCGGGTGCGCCTCCTGCAAACGGGCGGGATCGCCCTTGCCGCCGTGCTGGCGGCACTGACCGTGGCGGCCTGCGGGACGATCGGCTTCGTCGGATTGATGGCGCCGCACATGGCACGGCAACTCGCCGGTGCACCACATGCGGTGTCCGTGCCGGCCACCGCGCTAATCGGCGCCATGCTCACGGTCGGCGCCGATCTGGCGGCACGCACCATGCTGGCGGGGACCGAGTTGCCCGTCGGTGTCATAACCGGGGCGTTCGGATGCGTGTTCTTCGTCGCGCTGCTGACGAGGAGAGCCTAGCGGCGACGGCGGAGCGCGAAGAACGCAGCCGCCCCGGCGCCGAAAAGAAGCAGCGCGGTGGTCGAGGGTTCCGGCACCAACGTGTAGCCGATGGCCGTGTCGACAGCCGTCTTGTAGGTGGCGATGTCGGCGAAGTAGGTTCTTCCGCCGAAGACCGGGTTGGTGGTGCTGCCCGTGACTGCGGCAATGATTCCGAGCAGGTTGCCACTGGTATCGAATGCGCCGCCGCCCGAATCGCCAAGAACCGCTTGCGCCTCGTTACTCGTCAGCCACTCACCCGAGGCGGGTTGGTCGAACTGGGTTATGAAGATAGTAGTAGGATTCGTGCCGATGTTCGTGGCTGTAATCGGCGACGGCGGAGCAAAGCCGGCCTGAATCGTGGTGTTCGTACCCCATCTTTGCAATTGCGGCAAAGTTGTGGTGTAACCGGTTCCGTTGCTAAGGGTAATCGAGTCCGGTGTGGTCGGACTGGTGGTGGCGTCCTGTATGCGATTGCGCCCGAAACCAGCCATGATAACGCCCGTGCCGATGGATGGTGTAGCGGTGGCCAAGTTGACCACGGGCAAAGGCGGCATGATGCCGTCGACATTGGTCAGGGTGAGCAGGGCCAAGTCGGAACCGCTGATGGACTCGCGGGTCACGGAGTAGGACACCGCGTTGATGAGCATGGTGCTGCTCAGGGTGATGTGCATGGCCGAGAGCAGGTAGGCCCGCGGGCCATCCACGGTGTTGGCCCAGCCGAGATAAACGGAGCCGGCGTCGCTGTAGGGCAAGACGTTGTCGTAGAAAGCGGTGTCGGCCAACCCGAGCTGCGTGGCCATTTGCGCGGATGTGGTGTTGTTCGAGTTGTTACCGCCACCGTTGGCACCGGCAA
Source organism: uncultured Verrucomicrobiae bacterium (assembly GCA_963776165.1). GTDB lineage: Bacteria > Verrucomicrobiota > Verrucomicrobiia > Chthoniobacterales > JACTMZ01 > JACTMZ01. The sequence goes on along the minus strand of CAVZLI010000005.1, from coordinate 83,773 downwards.
CCACCACGGCGCGAGCATTCCCTCCACCCAGCAGAAGAACAGCCAAAAGACACCGGCACGCCAACTTCATACGACAAGAATCAGCCACCGTGTCCGACTTTCAAGCGCAATGAGCTTGCGCGGAGGGAGTCCGGTCCCGACTCTCGAATCCATGGTGCAAATCGACATATCCTACGAGGGCGGGCTGCGCTGTGAAGCAATGCACGGGCCGTCCGGACAGAAACTCCCCACCGATGCGCCGGTCGACAATCACGGCCGGGGCGAGTCGTTCTCGCCCACCGATCTCGTGGCCACCGCGCTGGGCAGTTGCATGGCGACAATCATGGGCATCGTGGGGGACCGGCACGGAATCGATCTGCGGGGCATGACGATCGGGGTGAAGAAAATCATGTCGGCCGACACGCCGCGACGCATCGCCAAGCTGGAGACGACGATCGAAGTGCCTTTGCCGCCGGATCATCCGCAGCGGGTTTTGCTGGAGAATGCCGCGCTGACCTGTCCGGTGCACAAAAGTCTGCATCCGGAGATCGAGAAGCCGGTGGATTTCCGGTGGGTCGAAAAGTAGAAGCGGCGTCCCGCCGCTTGACCCTCAGCGACAAGCGGCAAGATGCCGCTTCTACTTTTATTGAGCTTGCGCGGCGGCTCGGGCATGCTGCGCGGCATGCGCATTATTCGTCCGCGTGACAAAAACTACGCCCGCTTCCTGAAGTCACTCGACCGGCGTGCCGCGGCGACGCCCGAAGTGGAGAAGACGGTGCGGGGGATCATTGCAGCCCTCGAAAAAGAGGGTGATGCGGCGCTGATCCGCTTCACCAAAAAGTTCGGCGGCCCGTCCCTTACTCCGGCACAGTTGCGCGTGCCGGCCCGGGAGCTGGCCGCGGCGTGGAAGTCGGTCGACGCACCGACGCGAAGCTCCTTGCAAGCGGCGCATCGGAACATCCGGGCGTTCGCGCGCAAAAGTCTGCGGAAAAATTGGTCGGCCCGGAATGCGCAGGGTGCGCGGGTCGGCGAGCGATTCGATCCTTTCGGACGCGTCGGCATCTATGTTCCCGGCGGCACGGCACCTTTGGTTTCCACCGCCCTGATGACCTGCACGTTCGCCGCGGCAGCGGGAGTTCCCGAGATCGTTGCGGTCACGCCGGCCGGCCGGGATGGAAAAATCAGCACGGAATTGCTCGCCGCGCTTCACTTGGCGGGAGCGACGGAAGTTTACCGCGTGGGCGGGGCGCAGGCCGTGGCGGCGCTGGCTTGCGGGACCAAGACCATCCGTCCAGTGGCGAAAGTTTTCGGTCCGGGCAACAGCTACGTCGTCGAGGCCAAGCGCCAACTTTTCGGCCGCGTGGCGGTCGACTTGTTGCCGGGTCCGAGCGAAATCCTCGTTGTCGCCGACCGCACGGCCAACCCGGCTTGGGTTGCATCGGATTTGCTGGCCCAAGCCGAGCACGGGAGCGACAGCGTGGTGCTGCTGCTCACCGATTCGGAACGCGTGCTGCGGGCCGTGGAGCGCGAAGTCGACAAGCAGGCGGCCACTTTGCCCCGGGGTGGCATCCTGAAAAATTCCCTGCGCGGCTCTTCGCTGGTGCTGGTGCGCAGCATGGACGAAGCCGTGCGCCTGGCCAACGCCTTCGCCTCGGAGCACGTTTCCTTGCAGGTGAAAAATCCCCGCGCGCTGGCTCCCAAGCTCCTGACCTCCGGGGCCATCTTCCTCGGCGGATGGTCGCCGGTCGCCGTGGGGGATTTTCTGGCGGGCCCGAGCCACGAGTTGCCGACGGGTGGCGCGGGCAAATCATTTGCCGGCCTGACCGCCGACCAATTCCAACGTCGCACCAGCCTGGTCGAACTCGACCGCCACTCGCTGACGGAATCCGTCGGCCCGGTGGAAGCCTTCGCCCGCGTCGAAGGCCTCGACGCGCACGGGCGCTCCGCGCGCATCCGTCTGGCATGATCTGGCGCACCAGCCGCCGCGCGTTCGACCTGGCACAACGCGGCGTGATCATGGGAGTGATCAATGTCACCCCGGATTCCTTTTCCGACGGCGGGGCCTTTGGTGAGGCCGAGACGGCGGTGGCGCACGGGCTTCGCTTGGCCGACGAAGGCGCGGAGATTCTCGACATCGGCGGCGAGTCAACGAGGCCCGGATCGCAAGCGGTGCCGCTGGAGGAAGAATTGCGGCGGGTCATCCCGGTGATCGAAAAGTTGGCCGAGCGCACCTCCGCAGCGCTGAGCATCGACACCTCCAAAGCGGAAGTGGCACGTGCCGCGATGCAAGCAGGGGCGGAGATCATCAACGACGTCACGGCGTTGCGCGGGGATGAGGCCATGACCGCGGTGGCCGGGGAGACCGGCGCGGGCGTAGTGCTGATGCACATGCGGGGCACCCCGCGCACCATGCAGAAAGACCCGCATTACGCGGACGTGGTGCGGGAGGTGGCGGATTTCCTGCGGGAGAGACTGGCCGCGGCGCGGTCGGCGGGGATCGACGCCGACCGGTTGGCTGTCGACCCGGGGATTGGTTTCGGCAAAACGGTGGAGCACAACCTGCAACTGATCGCCGCGCTCGGCGAATTCACGGGGCTCGGTTGCCCCGTGGTTCTCGGCGTTTCACGCAAGTCGTTTCTCGCCGCGGCGGCGGGCTGTGCGGAAATCGCCGACCGCGACGCCCCGACGGTGGCCCTGACCAGTCTGGGGTGCGAACTCGGGGCGAGGATTTTCCGGGTGCACGCGGTGCGGCCCAATGCCGAAGCCTTGCGGATGACGGAGGCGATCCTCGGGGAGGTGGAGCACGCCGGCGGAAAGTAGAAGCGGCGTCCCCGCCGCTTGGCCATGACCGACAAGCGGCAAGATGCCGCTTCTACTTTTTACTCGCTCTTGCGGTTGTCGCGCTGGACGACGAACGAGTTGTCGATGATATCGAGGATCCGCTGGCCGGGCAGGACGCGGTTGGAGAGCGCGTCGAGGTTGCCGTCCTTGCCGATGATAAAAATGGCGAAGGGACCGGTGACGTCATAAGCGGCGGCCACCGCAGCGGGGTTGGCGGCGAAGACGAAGGGGATGTTCGACTTGATCACCCCCGGTTCCTGGGTGAAGGCAGCCACGGTCACGGCTTTGGTGTTGCCGAGGAGTTGGTAGATCTTTTGCAACTGCCCGACCTGCGAGCGGAAAATGCGCTGGGTGGGAGATTGGGCGACGATGAGAACCACGGGCTGTCCGCGCAGGGATTTGAGCGACTGGCCGCGCGCTCCCGAGGTCAGCCAGGTGAAATCGGGCGCGCCCCGCACGACATTGGCCAGTCCCGCGGAGGAGAAGAGCGCGAGCAGGGCGAGGGCGGCGAGGAGGCGGCGCATGACAGGGTCAGATTTTCATGATGTCGGCCTCTTTGGAAGCCACTTGGCTGTCCACGTCGGCGACATACTTGTCGGTCAGTTTTTGGATCTGCGTTTCCGCGCTTTTCAGGTCGTCCTCGGTGAGACCCCCGTCTTTCTGCATTTTCTTGGCGGCGTCCATGGCGTGGCGGCGAGCGGCACGGACACGCACGCGGGTTTCCTCGGCCATGGTTTTGATCGTTTTGACGAGATCCTTGCGGCGCTCTTCGCTCAGTTCGGGGATGGGCAGGCGGATGAGTTTGCCGTCGACTGAGGGAGTGATGCCGATCTTCGACTCGTTGATCGCCTTTTCGATCGGCTTGGTCGTCGAGGCGTCGAACGGCTGGATGATCAGCAGGCGCGGTTCGGGGGTGCTGATGAGGGCGAGTTGTTTGAGCTTCATGACCGAGCCGTAGGCGTCGACATCGATCCCTTCGACCAAGGCGGGCGAGGCCTTGCCGGTGCGCACGCTGGAAAATTCGTGCTTCATGAAATCGAGGGCTTTTTCCATGCCCTCCTCCGCGGTGAAAAGTATTTCGTCCATAATTTGATCAGCCGCCGGTGACGAGCGTCCCGACCGGCTCGCCCATGACGGCGCGCTTGATGTTGCCGGAATCGGCCATGTTGAAAACCACAATCGGCATTTTGTTGTCCATGCAGAGGCTGAAGGCGGTGGAATCCATGACTTGCAGGCGGCGCTGCAGGGCTTCGGCGTAGGTGATATGCTCGTATTTTTTGGCGTCCGGATGGGTCTTGGGGTCGGCGTCGTAGATACCGTCGACTTTGGTCGCTTTGAGAATGGCGTCCGCCCCGATTTCGTTGGCCCGCAAGGCGGCGGTGGTGTCGGTGGAGAAAAACGGGTTGCCGGTGCCGGCCACGAAGATGACGACGTGGCCTTTTTCGAGGTGATGGAGCGCGCGGCGGAGGATGAAGGGCTCGGCCACGTTGTTCATTTCGATCGCGGTCTGCACGCGGGTGGTCAGGCCGATATCCTCGAGGCCGCTCATCAAGGCCATGCCATTGATCACCGTGGCCAGCATGCCCATGTAATCGGCGGTGGTGCGGTTCATGCCGCGATGGGAAGCGGCCAAGCCGCGCCAGATGTTGCCGCCCCCGATGACGACCGCGACCTGCACGCCGAGGCCCTGGACCTCTTTGATTTCCTGGGCCATCTGATTGACGATCTGGGGCGAGATGTTGTCCTTGCTACCCGGCTCGCGCAGAGCCTCGCCGCTGAGTTTGAGGACGATGCGGCGGTATTTCGGCTCGGACGGCATGGCGTGAACCTAGCCAAGGCCCCCGCGCCTCTTGAAGCGAAAAAGCCGCGAAAAAAGATCCCGACTTGCCAAATCCGGCGTAAATTGGCGGTGGTGAATACGGCTCCCGTCCAACTTCCCGCCTCGATGCCGGTCATGGCGCTGTCCGGCGTGACCCTGTTCCCCAACGCCCTGCTCCCGCTTTACATTTTCGAACCCCGTTACCGTCAGATGCTGGCGTCCGTCCTCGACGGCGACCGTATTTTCGCGGTGGGCATGGTCCGGCCGGACACCGGCGAGGAATCCATCTTTCCCGTGGCCGGCGCGGGTCTGGTCCGCGCCTGCGTGGGGCAACCCGACGGCACGAGCCAACTCATCCTGCAGGGATTGGGCCGCGTCGAGTTCACCGGCTTCGACCAGGAGGAACCCTACCTTATCGGCCGAGCCAAACCGCTGACGACGGTCGTCGATGACGAAGACGCGGGCCACACGCTGCGCCGCGAGCTGCAGGACATCTGCACCGGCCTCGTCTCGCGCGGCATCGAATTGCCCGACACCTTCGTCCAAGCCGCCGGCGAAATGCACGACCCTGCCACGCTCGGCGATCTCTTCGCCCAGCACCTCGTGCGCGATCCCCTCGCCGCGCAGCAGATTCTTTCCGAACCCAAACTCTCCGTCCGCCTCGGCAAATTGGTCGAAACCCTCCGCCAAGAGTGGCAGCAATTCCCGTCCTGATGCCGCGCAGCAACCAAGGTCTGCTGGCTTTTCCGGAAGACGACGAAACCTCCGCGCCCGAGGCTCCTTGGAGCGTCACGCAACTCAACCGCGAGGTGCGCGAATGCCTCGAAGGACGGATCGGCAAAGTCCGGGTGCAGGGCGAGATTTCCAATCTCCGCCGTCAGCCTTCCGGCCACCACTACTTCAGCCTGAAAGACGAGACCGCGCAGGTCTCGTGCGTGCTCTTCCGCAGCGCCGCCGCCGGGGCACCCGCCCTTAGTGACGGGCTCAAGGTCGAACTCTCCGGCGAGATTTCCGTCTACGAACCGCGCGGACAATACCAGATCATCGTCCGCCGCGTGCAACCGCGCGGGGCCGGTGAACTCGAGGCCAAACTCCGCGCACTGCAGGAAAAACTTCGCAGTGAAGGACTCTTCGAGCGGGAGCGCAAAACGCCGTTGCCGCCGCATCCCGTCCGCGTCGGCGTGGTGACCTCGCCGGCCGGCGCGGCCATCCGGGACTTTCTCCACGTCCTGCGCCGGCGCGCGCCACACATCACGGTATTCCTCGCGCCCGTCCGCGTGCAGGGACGCGGAGCCGCGTCGGAAATTTCACAGGCAGTCGCGAACTTCGCCGAGCCGGAGCGCAGCGGATTCCCCGCGGTGGATGTCATCGTGGTGACCCGCGGCGGCGGCAGCTTGGAGGACCTGTGGGAATTCAACGAGGAAATCGTCGCCCGAGCCATCGCGGGCAGCACGGTGCCGGTCATTTCCGCCGTCGGTCACGAGATCGATTTCACCACCTCCGACCTCGCGGCCGACGTGCGTGCCCCCACGCCGAGCGCGGCGGCCGAAATCCTCAGCGCCGACCGGGCGGAGACACTGGACCGGTTGCGAGCCTCTCTCCGACGTCTCCATCGCGACGCCGGGATCCATCTCGCCGGGCATCGCGCACAACTCGAACTGCGCACCGCCTCCGGAGTCTTCCGCGTCCCCTTGCGGCGGATCGAGGATCTCCGCCAAGCCACCGACGACCTGCGGGAGCGCGCCGCGGCTTCCATGCGGAACTCTCTCGGCTCACTGCGACAGCGCACGGACCAAGCGCGCGCTGTTCTGGCCGCGCGCTCCCCCGCGGACCGGTTGGCTTCGCTCTCCGATCGCCTCGTCTCCCTACGTCACCGTCAAGAGCAAGCGGCATCCGCCTTCCTGCGCCAGCGCCGCCAACGCCACGAGCGTCACGCCCACGCCCTCGAACTGCTCGGACCCCGGCAGACGCTGGCCCGCGGGTTCACCATCACGATGGATGCGCAGCGTCGTCCGCTGACCTCGGCCACGAGCGCTGTCCGGGAAAAAGAAATCGTCACCCTCTTCGCCGACGGCGAGGTGAGATCGCGGCCGGAGTAGCGTTTTTTATAAAGTAGAAGCGGCGCGGATGCCGCTTCTACTTCACCTGCCCGACTGCGAGGCGCTGCCGCGGCATTTCCGCGACACGCACCTCGCCCGGCGCGGGGAAGAAGCGCGGGGTCATCATGGCCTCGCGCAGGTAGTTCAAATAAACCGGTCGGCGGATTTCCACCGCGCCGAAATTCTCGAGGTGATCGGTCACCCACTGGATATCGAGCAACCCGAAGCCTTGCGCGCGCAGAATGCCGACCAGCGCGAGCAGCGCGACTTTCGAGGACTCGCTGACCCGCGAAAACATCGACTCTCCGAAGAAGGCTCCGCCGAGCTGCACGCCGTAAAGTCCGCCGGCCAGACGCCCGTCCGCCCACACCTCCACGCTGTGGGCCGAACCCTGAGCGTGCAGTTCGGTGTAGACGCGCGCGATGGCCGGATCGATCCAGGTCTCCGGACGGTCGGCGCAACCGGACACCACATCGTCGAACGCCATGTCGACCGTCACGGCGAAATCCAGCCGCGCCAAGACCCGCCGGAAGCCGTGCGGCAAATGAAAACCGTCCAAGGGCAAAATGCCGCGCGGATCCGGCGAAAACCAACGCAAACGCCCGTCCCCGCAAGCCATGGGGAAGAAGCCGTCGCGGTAGGCACGCAAGACCGACACGGCGGTCAGTCGCTCGGGGGGAAAGGACTGGGAAACCAGATCCGACATGACAACGTAACTCTTGCCGCAAACCACGGCCGGACGCAATCCGCGCATTCGGCGGTTGCCCGCCGGGGGCCGGAGCCCTAATTTGCCAAGCTCAGCCAGCCATGATTTCCGACCACGCCGATCCCAAACCGCTCTCCAAAGTCGAAGACCTCAAAGAAGCCAGCAACTACCTGCGCGGCACGCTCATCGCCAGCCTCGAGGACCGCTCGACCGGGGCTATCTCGAACGACGACACGACCGTTTCCAAATTCCACGGCATCTACCAGCAGGACAACCGCGACCAGCGGATCGAACGCAAAAGGGCGGGCCTCGAGAAAGCCTTCATCTTCATGATCCGCATCCGCGTGGCCGGCGGCGTCTGCACACCCGAGCAATGGCTCAAGATCGACGCCTTGGCCGACCAATACGGCAGCCACACGCTCAAGCTGACCACGCGCCAGGCCTTCCAGCTCCACTTCATCACCAAGGACGTCCTCAAGACGACCATGCAGGGGATCAACGACGCCGTCCTCGACTGCATCGCGGCCTGCGGTGACGTGAACCGCAACGTGATGGCCAACCCAAACCCGTATCAGTCGGCCTTGCATGGACCCGTGCTCGACGACGCCCGCGCGGTCAGCGCCCACCTTACCCCGCGCACCCGCGCCTACCATGAAGTCTGGCTCGACGGCGAAAAGGTTTCGCCCGAGGACGAGGAGGAGCCGATCTACGGCAAGACCTACCTTCCGCGAAAATTCAAAACCGGCTTCGCCGTCCCGCCGAGCAACGATGTCGACATCTACACGCAGGACCTCGGCTTCATCGCCATCGGCGAGGAAGAAAAACTCCTCGGCTACAACCTCTCGGTCGGCGGCGGGCTCGGCATGTCCCATGGCGACACCAAGACCTATCCGCGTCTGGCCAATGTCATCGGTTACCTCCCGCGCGAAAAAGTCGTCGAGGTCGCGGAAAAGGTCGTCACCGTGCAGCGCGATTTCGGCGACCGCACCAACCGCAAGCACGCGCGCCTCAAATACACCATCGAGGACCGCGGGGTGGATTGGTTCAAAAACGAACTCGAATCGCGTCTCGGCTGGAAACTCGGCGAGACGCGTCCTTTCGAATTCACCAGCTCCGGCGACCGCTACGGTTGGACCAAAGGCACCGACGGCAACTGGCATTACGGCCTCTTTATCCAGAACGGCCGCCTGCGCGACACGGACGATCTTCCGGCCAAGACCGGCCTGCGCGAGATCGCCAAAATCCACACCGGCGACTTCCGCCTCACCGCCAATCAAAATCTTGTCATTGGCGGCGTGACCGAAGAGCAAAAGCCCCGCATCGAGGCCCTGCTCAAAGAATACAAACTCGACATCCCCGAGCGCATCACCGGCCTGCGCCTCAACTCCATGGCCTGCGTCGCGCTGCCCACCTGCGGCTTGGCCCTGGCCGAAAGCGAGCGCTACCTGCCCCAGTTGATCAGCGAGCTCGATCAAGTCATCGAGGAATGCGGGCTCCGCGAGAGCGAGATCGTCATCCGCATGACCGGCTGCCCCAACGGCTGCGCCCGCCCCTACCTCGGCGAGATCGGCTTTGTCGGCCGCGCGCCCGGCAAATACAACATCTACCTCGGCGCCGCCTTCGACGGCTCCCGCCTCAACAAACTCTACAAGCCGTCGGTCAAATCGGAGGACATCGTCAACGAACTCGCCCCGATCATCCGCCGCTACGCCACCGAGCGTCAGGAAGGCGAGCGCTTCGGCGACTTCACCATCCGCGCCGGCTACGTCAAAGCCACCACCGAAGGCCGCCTCTTCCACGAGGACATCATGGCCTGAGCCGGCCCTGCGGAAACCGCATCAAAGACGCAGGTCGAAAGTCCAAGCCTCGATGAAAGGCGCGCGGATGACGTTACCGGCGGGCCGCCCGGGCACGGAGTGCCGAACCGGACGGAACCCCGCGCTCCCCTCGGCGAACGTGAAGGAACGGCGGGCGGAACCCCGCCCGAGTTCCACCGTGAGCGGCATCTGCACGGGGAAGCCCGGATGCAGCGAGGGGTGGAGCGCCGACGAGCGGTAACGCAAGCCCGCCACCCACAGCCCCTCCTGCGACTCGCGCAGGGTTAGCGGGCGCCCGTTGACCCGCAACGAGCGACCACGCGCAAGATTCCGGCCGGCGGTGAATTCCAGACGTTCGACCGAAGTGTCGACGAAGCGGCTGGTCGCCCCGCCCTCGAGCGGCATCTCGCAAAGCAAAGGCCACGCTTCGAGGGCGCGCCGCACGGTCAGGCCACCGCTCGCGAGCAAGACGGGGAAGCGCCACTCCCAGATCGCGCGGAAAATTTTTTCCTCGAGCACCAGTCCCCCGAGGGCCAATTCGGCGAGGACGCTGCGGAAGTCGGACCACAGCGAGGACGGGAGGAACCAGCAATCGTGGAGAGCCGGACCGTAGTCGACGAGCGGGGCACGGTAAGGATGCTCGAGCAAATGCGCGGCGAGGGCCCGCCACAGCAAGGCGACCGCCGAGGCCCATTCCGCGCGGGGCAGCGATTCGAGGGCGCGGAACTCGATCAACCCGCGCGTGCCGCCGGGAAATTGCGTGTTCCAGAATTTGTCGAAGCTCAATTCCGAACGGTGCGTGTTGCCCGAGGCGTCACTTTGCAGGTGCAAGAGCGTCTCGGTGATGGCCCGGCGATGGTCACGGCCGGGGGGCAGGGACTCCAGCCAGGCGCAGGCCATCTCGAGGTCGGCAATGGTCTTGCCCGACTCGTCCGGCCGCGGCGCTTGCGAGGACGGTCCGACATAGCAGCCGGTAAAAAGGTAAGCCAGCGACGGATGGTGCTGCCAGAAACGCAGAAGGGACGCGACCCACGCGGGCCGGGTGAAAAACGGGTTCGTGTCATCGCTCTCGCCGCCGAAAAGCAAATGATGCCCGCCACCGGTGCCGGCCGGACGCCCGTCGCGACCGCGTTTCCAAGAACGCATCCCCGCGGCTTTCTGGGCGCGGTCGAGAGCGCGCATCCAAGCGTCGTATTCGTTCCAGTCGCGGCAAGGCGGCAGGTTGATTTCCAAAACCCCGGGGTCGGCCGAGAGCACCGCACCGTGCCAAAGTCCCACCTCATCTTCCGGCACGTAACCGGACAACTCTACGCCGAGACCCGCGGGCAGCGCGGCCTCCACCGCGGCGAGCAATTCCATCCAGGCCTCCTGGCGCAGGGGCGGGAGGAAAATTTCCAAGTCACGGCCGGAGGTTTGCACCGTGAGGGCCCGCCGCGCCCCGCGCCCCCGCGCGCGGTCCCATGGCAGACGCAGGCCGGCCGGACCTTCCGCCCCGAGCAAACGCGCCCCCTTTGCCCAACGCCATGCCGGGGAACGCCAACCGCCCCGGGTGCGGTCCAAAGGCATCACCCACGCCACTCCACCCCGCCGTGAGGGATCGGGCAATTTGCCCGGACGCGGCGCGAGGCCGAGTCGTTGTCCGAGCGCCGTGAAAAATTTGCGCACGTCGGCCGCGGTGGCGGCGCGGCGTCCGCGTCGCGGGGAAAAGAGCGGCCGCCCATCTTTCCGCGTCACAACGTGGAGCGCCCAGCGGGGATTGACCTCGCCGGGGTAAAGTTTGCCCGGGGCGAAAACCGTCACCGCACCGGGCAGGGCGGTTTTGACCAGCGCCGCGGCCAAGCGCCGGGCATGGCGCAGTTTGGTCGGACCGGTCGCCGCGAAATTCCATTCCGCTCCGACCGGGCGCAGCGGCACGCAGGTCGGTTCGGCCCCGAGGGTCAAGACGACGCCGTGCCGACGGAACGTCTCCTCGACCACGGCGGCGGATCTCTTCATGCCCGTGTGATCCGCAACGAGGTCTCGAGCTTTCCGGGCACCCGTTCGTCGCCGAAATAAAGACCGGAGACCGGGGCGATGTCGGCCGTGGCAATACCGACGGCCGCCGCCAGATAATGGTGGTCGGCCAACACGCCGTTGGACGGATCCATGCCGACCCACCCGGCCCCGGGCAGAAATACTTCGGTCCACGCGTGCAGGGCGCTGTCCGCCTTGCGTTCGGCCGGATCGCTCGCGCTCTCCCAGAGGAAGCCGCTGACCAAACGCGCGGCCAGCCCCCGGGCCCGCAGCGCGGCGGCGAGGAGCACGGCGGTATCGCGACAGGCGCCGCGGCCGAGGCGCAGGGTTTCGGCGGGACGGTGGGCCTCGCCTTCCTCCCGCCGCTCGTAGGCGATGTTGGCATGGATCCACTGGTTCATGTCGACGAGCGCGTTGACCGTTTCGCTGCCGGCCATGGGCCGCAAGGCGGATGGCAGGTCGATCTTTTCCTCCGCCAGGAACGCGGCGAGGACCGCGCGCTCGCGCGGCGTGTATTCGGCCGGCCATTGCAGGGCCCGGCTGTCGAGGAGGAAGCCGAACGGATTGCGTTCCTCGGCGGCGATCACGGCATCCAAGCGGTAAACCAAACAATCGTCCTCGCGCGGGTAGAAACACTGCGCCACGACATTGTCGAAAAGATCGTGCCGCCAGTGGACCGACCCCGTGGCATTCGTCGCGAAGTCGAGCTGGAGCACGCGGGCCTGCAGGGCGTCGCGCGGGAAGAGCCGCACGGTGTGCGGGGAAAGGCTGACGCGACGCTCGTAGCGGTATTCGGCGCGGTATTCGATGGTGAGTTTCATGCGGCGCGTTTCATCACGACCTTGACGGTCATTTTCTGCCCCCCGCTGCCCTTGAAGGTTCCGCGCAGGGGCGTGGCATCGGCGAAGTCACGCCCGAAGGATACCGCGACGTGGCGCTCGCCGCACCATTGGTCGTTGGTCGGGTCGAGCGCGACCCATTCCATGCCCGGGACGAGCGCCTCGACCCACGCGTGGGTCGCCACCGCACCGACCAAGCGTCCCCCGCCCTTCGGCGGATCGGTCTCGATGTAACCGCAGACGTAGCGCGCGGGCAGTCCCGCGGTGCGGAGCACGCTGATCATGATGTGGGCGAAATCCTGGCAAACCCCGGCCCGCGCTTTCCAGATTTTCGAGAGCGGCGTCCAGTTCTCCGTCGATCCGGCCACGTAACGGAAGCCGCGGTGGATGGCGCCGTTGAGCGCCCCGAAGGCCTCGCGGAGCGTCGCGTCGGACCGCAGCCAGCGCCGGCTCCACTGGGCCGCCTCGCCGCCCATCGGCACGGCCGGGGAAGCCCGCAGGTAATCGAAGACGTCGGTGCTGACGGACGAGAAAATCTGCCGCGCCTCGCCGACGGTCAGCTCCAAGGCCTCGTCCGGCAGGACGGGCGCGGCGGTTTCGGTGAGGATGCGGTTGGTCACGGTGAGGCGTTCGTGGCGTTTGACCATGGAATAAAACGAGGTCGGGTTGCCGAAGTAGTCCGTGTAAGACGACGAAGGCCCGTCCGGATCGAAGAGCAATTCGTGGGCCAAGATTTTCTGCGTCGGCCGCGAGGGCGGGGTGAGCCGCGCCTCGATGTAGGCCTCGCTGGCCGGCTCCTCGTAGCGGTAGTCCGTCGTATGGAGAATATCGAAACGCATCAGTCGAGGAGGATCTGGTGGTTGATGAAGCCGTCGGTGACGATGTCGTGGATAACGACGGTCTGGTCGTTGATGTCGGACAACACCCCGACCAACTCGCCGAGGCGCGCGGGATCGAGTTGCCCCCCGCCCCCCGCTTCACCGGAGGCTCCCGTGGCCGGCAGCAGGTAAGCAGGCCATCCGGCACCCTCCACGAGCCGCATAACCCCCTCGAGTGCCTCGCGCGTGCGCACCATGCCGGGCGAACCATCGTCCTTCGACCCGAGCAGGCGCGCGCAACGCCCGAGGCAACGCCGCACGGACCGCGGCATTTCCGGGTGGTCGTAGAGCAACTGCAGGACCGGAACCGGCTCGGCGCGCATCTGGTAGACGCGGCGGTAGGCGTCGCGCGAGCCGAGGAGGCGCAGGAAGGCGGAGAGTTCGATTTCCACCGCGTGTTCGGGCAACTCGGACAATTTTTCCATCCGCTGCGCGATGGATTTGAAAATGGTCAGACCCGCATTGGCCGTGATGACCGCACGTTCGAATTGCTGGCCGAGCAGGCAGAAATTCCAGCCGCGGTCGGCCAGCATGGTCGCTTCCGCCGTGCCGAAAAATTGCGCGATGCCCGAGGTGGCCTCCTCGCTGAATCGCTGCGTGGCCAAGCCGAGGGCGGCCTCGTCGCTCTGCGGGCGGAATCGTGCGCGGGCGAAGCGCCCCTCGAGGTTGCTCAGCACACCGTAAGCCTCGACGCTCAGACATTCCATGATCTGTCCGGCATTCCACACCGCGCGGTGCAGCGTGCTCGCGACCGAGCCATCCTCGCGTCCGTCGAGCACGAGATGGTAGCGCTCGAGCGCGCTGGAAATGCCGCGCTTGCGTGCGATCTCCCGGTTTTCCAAGGGCGGCAGAACGCGGTTCCACACCGGGCGGTAGAGCTGGCGCTCGGCCCGGTTGAGTTCCTCGGTCTCGAGGCTTTCCACCACGCCGACCATGTAGGCGAGGCTCTGGGCGCGTTCGAGATAGCGCCCGAGCCAGTAAAAAGCGTCGGCCACGCGGCTGGTCACGTAGGACTGCGGGGCATGGATTTCGGCCGCGCGGACCGCTCCCGGCGCGCGGGCCCCCGATTCGTCGTCCCCGGCCAGCACCCACGTGTCTTTGCTCCCGCCCCCCAACTCGGAGGCGGTGAAAGCGCTGTCCTCCGGCGAGACACGGGTCAGCGCTCCCGGAAAAACCTCGTAGTCCCCGCCCGGGCAGCGCAGGGCGAAAACGATGTGGTCCTGACGACGGTCGTCGAGCGACCCCTTCCGATCGAGGCAGACGGTGATGGCACCCGCGTCGCGCGGTTGGGCCACGAAATTCTGCGGCTCGGCGACCAGGCGCTTGCGCAATTTGTCGACGTCTTCCCGGCGGGCGCCCGCATGGTGCGCGAACGGCTCGCCGTAGAGCGGGCGGATGTCGAACTCGTCGAGCCGGTCGAGCACGTGGTCGCGCTGGTCGAGGTCACCCAGCCACCACGTGCGAAGAGTCGGCAGAATTTCCTCCTCGCCGAGGTAAAAGCGGATGATGCGGCGCGAAAATTGGAGCAGCGCCCGGTCGTCGGCCAACTGGCTGCCCATCGCATTGGCCACGGCCACCGTGCCCGCACGCACGCACTGCGCGAGGCCGGGCACGCCGAGGAGCGAGTCGCGGCGGAAGACCATCGAGTCGAGCCAGGCATCGGCCACGCGCGTGTAAAGCACGTCGATCCGCTCCAGACCCGAGACACTTTTCAAATAAAGCCGGTCGTCGAGCACGAGCAGGTCCCCGCCCTGCACGAGCGGGATGCCCATGCGCCGGGCGAGAAAGCTGTGCTCCGGATACGCCGCGCTCCCCGCTCCCGGCGTGAGCAGGGCCACGACCGGCTCCTCCACCGGGCGCGGCGCCAGCGACCGCAGGGTCTCGAGGATCGACACCGGCACATCCGCGATACTCTGCGGATTGTGGTCCTGGAAAGCCTCGGCGAAGACGCGCGAAAGCGCGCGCCGGTTCTGCATCATGTAGGAAATACCCGAGGCATTGCTGAAATAATGGTGCGCCACCGCCATCTGCCCGTCCGGCAACCGCGCCAAGGCCACGCCCGACAAATGGAGAAAGGCCCCGCCCGGTCGCAGCAGCCCCACAGCGGGACGTTGGAAATACGGACTGCCCAGCACGGGACGCGCCGGCACGACCTGCGCGCGGAGAATTTCTTTTTCCCCGTGGACGTCCTGCAGGAACATTTCGAAAGCACGCAGGCGCTGTCGCACCCCGGCTGCCAGATGTTCCCATTCCTCGCCGCCGAACAAGTCGGGCAGCACATCGCAGAACCACGGACGCTTCCCCCACGGCCGATCGCGGGAGATGTCGAATGTCACCCCCATCTCCCGCATCGTCGCCTCCAGGCGCTCGAGGATCAGCTTGGTCTCACTGCGCGGCAGTCCGAGCACCAGATCGAGCATCGGGCGGTAAATTTCCCGCGGCGCGCCATCCGGCGCGAAAACTTCGTCCCACAGGGCGGGCCTTTTCCCCTGTCTCTTCCTCTGCACCCGCACGACCGTCCCCGTGCGCGCAGGCACGGTCAAGCAGATAGCGGACGCGACCCCGCGACCCGCGCGCCGCGCGGTCTGCTGCGCAGACGGAACCAGTTGTTCCACGTCTTGCGGATGGTCTGGCGCGTGCTCAGGTAGCGCTGCTCGAGCTCGGTGCCCTGCCGCAGGGCGGCCAAGACGCCGGGCACGCTAAAGTCCCCGGTTTCGAGGATGGTGCAAGCCACCCCGACCGCGCCGGCATGGTGCGCGTCGCTGCCCGCGGTCATGGGCAATCCACGCCGCACGGCGTAGTCGTAGGCCTTGCGGTTGTGGCGTTTCAACGTCGTCGCCGCGTTGAAAACCTCGAGCCCGTCGAGCGGCATCTGGTCGAGCACGCTCTCGCGGATGCCGGCGCGGAACAGATCGTAAGGATGGGGCGCCACGCAAAGACACCCCGCCTCGTGTGCCGCGGCGCAGACCTCCACGGCCGGGCGTCCGCGCAAGGTCGACGGCAAACGACACCCCAAACAGAGCAAATGCCCGTCGGAGGTGGTCACCTCGACGCCGGGAATGACGAGAAACCCGTCGACCGGCTGGCCGTCCTCCCTCATCAGCCCTTTTTCCAGCATGTAATCCACGGCCTCGCAGGTGTTGTGGTCGGTCACGGCGAAGCCGTTCAGCCCGGCCGCCCGGGCGGCGGCCACGAGATCCTCGGGGCTGCTGACCCCGTCCATCGAAAAGAACGAATGGACGTGGAAATCGATTCGGAGGGACATGACGGGAATTGTCCTCCGCGGCGCCGCCTTGCCAAGAGCAAACGCACCCGCTTTCCCCCTTGCGGGCGGCTGGCGCCTGTTGTGCAATCGGCCGCGATGAACATCATCGGCATCGACATCGGCGGTTCGGGCATCAAAGGCGCCCCGGTGGACACCTCCGCCGGCACCCTGGCCGCCGAGCGCCTGCGCATCCCCACCCCCTCCCCCTCCACGCCGGATGCCGTGGCCGAGGTCATCGGACAAATCCTCGCCAGCTTTTCCGCCACCGGCGGTCCGGTCGGCATCACCTTCCCGGGCGTGGTCAAAAACGGCCGCGTCCTCACCGCCGCCAATGTCGACCCCCTTTGGGCCGGCTTCGAGGCCGCCACGTTTTTCTCGGCCAAGCTCGGGCGCCCCTGCTCGGTGATGAACGATGCCGATGCCGCGGGTATCGCCGAAATGCGCTTCGGTGCCGGACGCGGCATCAAGGGCGTGGTCATCCTCCTCACCCTCGGCACCGGAATCGGCAGTGCGGTTTTTCTCGACGGGAAACTTTTGCCCAACACCGAGCTGGGCCACATGGAAATCCGCGGCAAGGATGCCGAAGCCCGCGCCTCCGAGCGCGTGCGCGAGGAAAAAGACCTCGGCTGGCCGGAGTGGGCGGAGCGCGTCGGCGAAGTCATCGCCCGCTACGCCTTTCTCTTCAATCCCGACCTCTTCATCATCGGCGGCGGCGTCAGCCGCAAAGCGGAAAAATTCCTGCCCGTCGTGCAGGGCATGGTCAAAGTTCCCGTCGTCCCCGCTCAGTTGCAAAACCAGGCGGGATTGATCGGCGCCTCCCTCGTGGCCGGCGACAACGCCTCCTTCGCATGATCGAGGTTCCCGTCGACCTCCCCGGCCGCGCCTGCCGCGTGCTGGCCGGTCCCGGACTGCTCGCGCAGGCCGGGACGCTTTGCGCCGAAGCCGGGCTGCACGGCACCTGCGCCATCATCACCGACGAAAATGTCGGCCGCCTCCACGGCACCGCCGTGACCCAGTCCCTCGAGACCGCGGGCGTCGCCCCGCGGGTCCTCACCGTGCCGGCCGGGGAAAACTCCAAATCCCTGTCCGCCGCGGAAGATCTCATCAACCGTATGCTGGACGCCGGGCTCGACCGCGGTTCGTTCGTCGTCGCCCTCGGCGGCGGCGTGGTCGGCGACTTGGCGGGATTGGTCGCCGCCATCTACCTGCGCGGTATCCCCTGCGTGCAGATTCCCACGAGCATCGTCGCGCAGGTCGACAGCTCGGTCGGCGGCAAAACCGGGGTCAACGCCCGTGCCGGAAAAAACCTCATCGGCGCCTTCCACCAACCGCGGTTGGTCCTGGCCGATACCCTCACCCTCGAAACCTTGCCCGACCGCGAATACCGGGAGGGCTTCGCCGAGGTCATCAAGCACGCCGTCATCCGCGACGCTGCCATGCTCGAGGAACTCGACCCCGCCGCCCCGCGCGCCGGCCTCGCCCCGCTCATCGCGCGCAACATCGCGATCAAGGCCGCCATCGTCTCGCAGGACGAAGAGGAACGCACCGGCTTGCGCGCTTTGCTCAACTTCGGCCACACCGTCGGCCACGCCATCGAAAATGCCGCGGGCTACGGCCGACTGCTGCACGGCGAAGCCATCAGCCTCGGCATGGCCGCCGCCCTGGAAATCTCGCAGCGCAAATACGGGCTCACCGCGGCGGAAGCCGGTCGCGTCCGGGCAAAGCTGCAAGCCTACGAACTGCCCGTGACCATGCCATCCGAACTCGGCACCGACGCCCTGCTCGCTGCCATGCGCCACGATAAAAAGTTCAGCGAAGGCCGCATCCGCTACGTGATTACACCACGCCTCGGTGAAGCTTTCGTGGCGGAGGATGTTACCGCAGACGACATCCGCGCGGCGATTGACTCGCTCAGGAAATAGCTGAGGGTCGAGTCATGCAGGCTCAGGCAGAGCACCCCGTCACCCGTCACTCGTCACCCGCCACCGGTGCGAAGCACCTCTATCTCCACATCCCCTTCTGCCTGCAGATCTGCCCGTATTGCAGCTTCTACAAGGATCTCGCCGGACCGGGCAAAGCGGACCCGCTCGTCGAAGCCGTTGTCCGTGAAGCGGGGCTCTTCGGCGCCGACTGCGCCCCGGAGACCGTTTTCATCGGTGGCGGAACACCCACCGCACTCTCCGTCAGCCAGCTCGATCGACTGCTCGTGGGTCTCAGTCGCCATCTCGACCTCACCCGCGTCGCCGAATTCACCATCGAAATGAACCCGGCCACGGTGACCGCGCGCAAAGCAGAACTTCTCCGCTCGCACGGCGTGAACCGCGTCAGCATGGGCGTGCAATCTTGGGATCCGGATTTGCTCGAGGTCCTCGGGCGCGTGCATGACGCCGGACAAGTCCGCCGGTCCTTCGCCATCCTGCGCGCTGCCGGCTACGTCAACCTCAACCTCGATCTCATCTACGGCGTGCCCGGCCAGACGCTCGCGCAATGGGAGGACAGCCTGCAGCAAACCGCTCGCACTGCAGCCCGAGCACATCTCGGCTTACTGCCTGACCTACGAAGAGGACACCGAATATTTCGAGCGGTTGCGGCGCGGTGAATTCCGCGAGAACACCGAACAGGATGCGGCCTTCTTCGAGCTCGGCGTGGCATTGCTCTCCGCCGCAGGCTACGCGCCCTACGAGATTTCCAACTACGCCAAAGGCGGACGGGAATGCCGCCACAACATCGCTTATTGGGAAGGCGCGGATTACCTCGGACTCGGCCCCAGCGCCTGGTCGACCGTGGGTGAACGCCGTTGGCAAAACGTGCCCGACACCGCGGCCTATGTCCGCGCCATCCAAGCCGGCGTCCGCCCGATCGCGACCGAGGAAATCCTCCCCCCCGCAACCCGCGAGTCCGAACAAATCGCCTTCGGCCTGCGCATGAACGCCGGCATCGATCCATCGCGCCTCGCCGGCAACCACGACCTCGTCACCACCCTCCGCGAAGAAGGCCTCCTCGAAGACCACGGCCCCCGCGTCCGCCTCACTGCGAGGGGACGCCTGCTGGCCGACGAAATCGCCGCCGAGTTGATCTGATCCCGGCCACAGCAGGAACCACGATCGAAAATGATCCTCAAGCTGACGGCAGGGCCCGCTGAGTCCAGCGGGCTCCACCGGCAGGAACGCTATGGCGCTTAGGGCACCAGTTGGATGGTGTAGAAGGCCTTGTCGGCTTGCGGCGGGGCGGTGATGGTGACCTCGGTCTGGGCGGTGTCCGCGGTGATCAAGCCACCTTGGACATTGTTCCAGCCCTCCGTCAGATCGTAAGCATAGCGCACGCGGTAGACCGCGCCGGGCACGCTCTGGAAGCTGACGGTGGTTTCCGTCTGGCCCGGTTCGAGGCTGACGATCTGCAAAGCCGACTTGCTGTCATCGGCCGCGGTGCCGGCGACGAATTCGACGTAGTTGGCGAAGCCATCGGCATCGGCGTCGGCGTCGCGGTCCGCGGCGTTGTTCGGGTCGAGGCCATGGGCCAATTCGTATTCGTTGGACATGCCGTCGCCGTCGATGTCCGGATCCAGCGCATCGTACACCCCGTTGCCGTTGGTATCGGTGTAGTCGGCATCGACATCGACCAGTTTGAGGAACTGCGCGTGCTTCTCACCGTAAGGCAGGCCCACGTAGAGCCCCTGATCGAGCAGTTCGGCACCGGTTTTCGGGGTATCCCAGACAAAAGCATCCGGATCATCCGACACGAGGTCGCGGATGTTGTAGTTCTTCTGCCGCTCGATGCCGAAGTAGTTGGCGCTGCCACCGGGCCCCGCGCCACTCAGGTCGAAGACCCCGGCGGGCGCGGGATTGTCGCGATAGTTGTTGTTCACGAAGACGAAGACCACGTCCTGCTCGCTGGCCGAGACACCGGGTTCCTGGACTTTGCCGACGGCGAACATGCTGTTCTCGAAGCCTCCGCCCTCCTGCAGGAGGTTGAGGAAGTAAACGTTCTGGGACTTGAGCGCCGGCGAGGCCGCGCGGGCCTTGTTCACCGCACCGTAGAAGTCCTGCACGTTCCAGCCGAGACCATCGTCCAAACCGCGGCTTTCCCAGATCGACTTCATGTTGTTGTAAACTTTGAAGTTCGGGATGCGCTTGCCGAAGTTCAGTTCGTATTGACCGAAGTTCCGCGCCTCATTGATCGGTCCGAAAATTCCGGTGCTGGCCGCGTAGCCTGTGGCGCTGTTTTGCGCGCCGGCCTCCTGACCGTAAAGGATCATGGGAATACCGTCCATCGCCGCGGTCTGCGCGTAGGCGTAAGCCAGGCTCCAGACGTCATTGTGCGGGAAAACTTCGTCATGACTGACGAGGTTGTTGAGCAAGGTGACATTGTCGAAGGCCTGGCGGCGGCGGTCGTAGGCGAGGAAGGTCTCGCCGGTGGAGAAATTCCCTTGGCGTCCCGGATTGTCGCCATTCGGGTCGTAACCGAAGAAGGTGTCGCGCCAGTAGAAGACGATGTTCTCGTTGAGAATGTCGAAGTGGCGGGCCGAGCGGTAGCCCACGCCGTGACGCAGGCTGCCAGCCACCTCGCGGAAGCCGTCGAGCGACTCGGCCATGAAGAGGAAGTCCCACTTCACGCTGCGCGTCTTGTTGATGCAATACTCCCAGAACTGCGAGGGCAGGCCTTGGGCGAAGTCGCAGCGGAGACCGTCGATGCCCTTGTAGGACTCCTCCTTGGGCGTGCCGCGCGGGTGGCCGGATTTCTCCAGCCAGTAGATCGGATAGTAGGCGAAATATTCCCAGACTTGGCGCGTTTCCGGCGTGTGACCGAAGAACTCGTCGCGCTCGACGAGGAATTCGAATTTATGCGCGTTGTCGGGATAGGATTTGTCGGGATTTTGCGCGCCCTTGGCTTTGACCAAGGTGTCATAGTTCCCGAAGTAAAACTCGCGCACGTCGGTCCAGTTGCCGAAATCGTTGCGGTCGGGCGCGATGGCGATGTCGGAGCGGCTTTCAGCCTGCAGCGCCGGGAAACCCTCTTTGGCATACCAGCGGTGGTTGGCATCGCGGATCTCGGCGGTCGTGCTCGTAACCGAAGCCCAGATCGGCGGCCCCCTGACCCATGATGACATCGGGCGCACTGTGGTTGAAGGTGCCGTCCATCATCACATCGACACCCCAGCCGTCGAGGCGGTCGACGAAAGTTTGGAATTCGGCCAAGGCTCCCCCGGCCGTGTTGTCCCGGCCGAGCATGGGCGCGACCGACCAGTAGTCCTGCACCGCGTAGGGGCTGCCCGGATCGAAGGGTTCGTCCGTGTCGGGGTTGGTGTCGCGCCCGTCAACCCCGATCGGATGGATCGGCTGCAACCAGAGCATGTTCACCGCGAGCGCCGCGTAGTGGTCTTTGTTGAGGGCGTCGGGGCGGCCGTCGTAGCCGCCCGCTTCTTCCGGGATGGACGGATCGTTGACCAGGTCAAGGAAGGTGCTGCGGCCTTCGAGCGTGTTGTCCTTGGCTTCGACGATGAGCGGGTTGACCTCATACATGTTGGCCGTGAGTGCTTTCTTCGGCGAGACGACGATGGCGCAGTCGCGGCGCTGGGCGTGGTCCGTGTAGTAGACGTATTCGCCGCCGTCGACCTTGTAGCGCACCTGGAGGCGGTAGGCGCCGCAGCGGTTCACCGGGAGGGTGGCGGTGTAGTAGCCGTCGCCGTCCGGACCGGTCATCGCGTAGGCGCGGAAATAAGTGTCCGTCGACGTGGTGGTGACCCGCGCCCGGTCCTCCTCGAGCACGGCGAAGTCGCGGCGGTTGAGGTTGGTGAAGACCTCGACGTTCGAAACGATCGCGCCCGGGGCGGTGTTGGGCTTGAATTTGACAGTGATCTCCCCGGTGTCCTTGAGGAGTTCGTCGAGGTAGAAGCGGCGCAGGCCGTAGTTGCCGTCGGCGTTCGTTGCCGTTGACCACGGTCGAGCATTTCCGGCGCGCCGGCGTCGAACCAGCCGTCGAGATTCTCGTCGCGGATCGAAGCGGTTTTGACCGGCTGGAATTCCATCACTCGGAAGCTCGAATCGCCGTCCCAAGTCGCGGGGGCTTGGGACTCGATCCGGCCCAGGGAGCCCCCCCCGTAGGCCACCGCCGACAAGTAAAGCACCGGCGGGACTGAACCAAAAACCTCGACCAAATCGATTTCCGATTCAAGCGCCTTGCCACTGTCGCCCAACCAGTTTAGTCCCTTGGGACCGAGACCATATGGGAGGACCCCGCCCGGCGTGCTTTTGAGCCATGGCTTGGATTGATTCGACTCTTTGAAGAGCCCGTAGACGATGCCCGTCTTGGGCACCGCGGGACTGCGGTAAATCTTGAGGTCATTGAAGTATGGCTGGCGTCTGTCGCCGTCGGCCAGATTCTCGGCGTAAAACTCGAGCCGGCTCGCCGCCGCATTGGAGACCGTGAGCTCGCGCGCAAAAATCACGCGGGCCCCGGATTTGCGGCTGGTCGCGCTCACCCTTAGGGTGGTCGACGAGGTGCGGGTGACGGCCCAAGTCATTGCGTCGGTGCCGTATTCGATGCCGGAATCCACGCCGCCCACAAAGATGCTGTCCGTTCCGCGGTGTTCGACATTCACCAAGAATGTTTCCCCGGCCCAGATGTTGAATCCTTTGTGCCTCCATCGCCATTACCGCTGTCCCAATTGACGCCCCAGCGGAAAGTGACCGAGTCTCCGACATCGAGGGCCGTGGTGAGCGGGCGGAAGGCCTTGACCGAGGATCCCGAACCGCCCTTGGCATAGAGCCCGAAGGACTTCGCGTCCATTCCTTGGATATCGGCTGCCTGGATCACCGAGGAAAACGCCGGAGCCTGTGCCGCCCGTTTGGATGCTCCAAGGACCGAAACCGGTGCCGGCATTGGAGTTGTTGGCCCAGTTGCTGTAGTTCGAGGCGCTGTCTGAGTGCCGGCCGCGGATGTCGGCAAGGGATCGCCGAAGGTGTCGGTGATGAAGAGGTAGTGGTCATTGCCCCCGCCCTTGGGCGACCAAGTGGCGGTGTAAAGTTTCCCGCCACGGATGGCGGCATAGATCCGCATTCCGCTGTCCGCCACGAGGAAATTCTGACTGTCGAATTCGCCGTCCATGACGAAGCCGGGCGACGTCGAGGCACCCAACCCGAGGCACCGTTGGTGTCGCTGGTCGCGCCCGACGAGAAGGTATAAGCGACCGGACGGATCCTTCCGGGACCGTGTAGGTGTAGCTGAATTGCCCGTTGCCCAGCGGGGTCATCGCGGCGCTCGAGGGCGCCCGCACCCGAGGGCGTGAGGTTGATGGTGACCTCCGACTCGCCGGCAAGAGGACCTTCATTGGCCGTGTAGACCACCGTGAGGGTGAGGTCCGAGCCCGCGGTCCGAGTGATGCGGTTGCGCTCGAGGGAACCGCCGGGGTGGCGATCGACCAGGCGCCGGATATGTCCTGCGCCGAGGCGTCCGCATTCTAGAAGGAGTAGCTGATCGAGGTGACGCCGGCCGGCACGACATAGGCGTAGGTGAACTCGTTGCTGTTGACTTGGGTCATGTCCGCGGTGGCGGTGGTGCCGCCTCCGGTCGGCATGATGCGCACCCGAACCGGGCTGGTTCCATTCAGGGTGCCGTCATTCGGCAAATAGGTGATGGTCACCGTCTTGGCTCCGTTGTTCGTGCCGAGGTCGGCGGAGGCGGAGGAAGGCGAGGAGGCCGGGGGGACGCTGTTGCGGTCGTAGATGTTGTAACGGAGGGATCGCCGGTCGAGACGGTAGCCGCTGATGACCTCCTCGAGGTTGGTGACGGCATCGCCATCCCAGTCCTCGTCGCCATCCCATGTGCCGGCATGCTCGGTAGTTCGGCCGCCATGGGGTTGAGGCGGGACCAGTCCTCGCCGATATTCGGAATGAGATCCTGACTGTTGTCGCCCGGCCAAGGTTGATCCGGCCCGGGGTTGGTGCCGTCGAGGAATCCGGCCAGCTCGATCTCGTCGGGGATGCCATCGCCATCCGAGTCGTGCATGTTTCGGCCGTAGAGATTGAAGACCACCTTGCGGGCCGCGCGGTTTTCCTGACCGTTATTGGTCACGACTGCCTCGAAAAAATCGGACCGTTGACGAAGGCTCCGGTGAACTGTTTTTGCACGCCACCTTGGACGTAGCGACCATCGAAGGCATGACTCGAAATTGCCGCTGCCGGGTGACTTTCGAAATGGCGGCTGCTCGTAGCCGTTCCAGTAGAGCTTGATATCGTTGGCGGTGATTCCCTGACCCGCGGGCACGGTGATGGTCGTGGTGAAGAACGGCTCGGTGATGGTCTCCGCCGCGTGGTTGATCGCGATCGAGGGCCCGGTGGTGTCCACGGTGAATCTGCGGGTGAGTGTGGAGCTGTTGATCACGCGCGGGTGCGCCGTAATCGGCCTCGGTGGCGTTGAGCGTGATGTTGTGGGATCCAGCGGAAAGACCGTCGAGACTGATGCGCCAGCGGCCCTGGATGATCTTGTCGGCCTGCTGAAGATCGCCGCCGTCGATCGGTAAGTAAGGTTGTAGATCGTGCGGTCCGCGTTCTCCACCGTGACCACGCGGGCGCCTTCGATGGTCGCGCCCTCGGGGAGATTGACGAAGTCAAGCGGGGTCCGGTGCGGTCGATGTAGACCGTCTCGGTGAACGTCTGGAAGAGAGCGGGCTTGCCGGAACGGCCGTTGAAAAGGCGGGCCTTGACCGTGTGGAGACCCTCGGGCACGTCCGAGATGTCGGCCACGAGCGGTAATGACCGGTCCGACCCAAGTCGCCTGCTCATATCCGCCGGTGACGATGTCCTTGCCGTTGAAGTCGATCGAGCCATTGCGTTGATATCGCGACCTCCGGCCCCATTTGACCAACACTTTGTCGACCGATTCACCCCCTTGGGCCGGCTCGCGAGTAGAGGATATCGATCGTGACCGTGTTGCCCGTGATGCGGCGGACGGTGCGCGGTTTGTCCGGCGCGTCGCGGCCACCGGGCACCACCCATGCCATGTCGCTGGTGACCATCGCCGTTGAATTGCAGCGGGTCGACGCCGCCGCCCGGGCCTTCGGCATTGAACGGCGCATAACAGACCCAACCCTGGCCGCCGCGTGCCGGGACGGTGATGGTGGCCTGTGCCGTGCCGTCGACGGTGACCATGTCGGGATTGTTGCCGGTGTAGTCCTTGAGCAGCGTGCCGGCCGCGAAGGACGTCTGCACCGTGCGGGTCTGGTCGCCAGCCGCGAGTCGTTGAGGGCCACGAGCAATAGGCCCTCGCCCGACGTGGGGTTGGCGTCGTTGTTGAGGTCCTCGTAGCGTTCGAAGGCGAAGAAGTCGCCCTCGGCCCAACGCGTGCCATTCCCTGCCGCGGGCGAACTGGTTGTGGATGTAGACGAGGTTCGGAACCGCACTGGACTGAAAATTGTTCACCGTGTCGCCCATGGCGTAGTCGTAACCCTTCTCCATCCACGTGTTCTTGCCCGGCGCACGGCCGATCTGGTCTTGGCGGAGGTTGTTGCCGGAAAAATAAACGACCGGGACGCCCACGCGGGTGAGGACGTAGGCGTAAGCCAACTCCAGTTTGCCCGGGGCAGCCTCGTCATGGCTGTGGGCAAACATGACACCCTCCTCCGGGCTGAATCCCGAGAAACCGGCCAGCGCGGCGAGGTTGCCTTTGTCGAAAGCGTCGGCGATCATACTGTTTTTGCGCGGGAAATCGAGGTAGCGGGTCTGGATGCCCCAACCTGGATCCGAGGGGTTGCGCCAGTAGTCGACCTCTTCCACCGAACCGATGAAAAACTCCGAGTAGACCAGCGCGTCATCGCGGCGGATATCGTTGGTATACATGTCGTCGAACGGATCGGCGTCGTTGAGACCGCGACGCTCGTTGAAATTCTTCTGAATATTGTAGATGAGGGTTTTGTCACGAAGCGCGGGGTCCTGATTCGGCAGGCCGAAGAATTCCTTGTAGACGTGCTTCGGCGCATCAAGGCGCACGCCGTCATAGTCCATCGCGTAGCCAAGCCAGTTGATCCAGCGGACGACAAAGTCGCGGGAGTTTTCGGTCGGGAAGCGGGTCGCCCGGGTTGTGGTAGGGGTATTTCTCGTAGTCGCCGGGTTGGCGGACGAACGGTGTGGGATCAGGAGCGTAGCCGACCGAGGCAAAGCCGCCGACTTGGAAGCGGTTGTCGAACTCGAGGACGATATCCATGAGGCTGACGAGTTCCTGGTGGAGCGTGCCGCCCGTGCCATTGTTCGCATCCCAGATATACATGCGCTCCGCGCGACGGAACCCGCCGGGCTGGTTAGCATCCTCCCAAACGTGGAAATCCTGCGGGACCATGCCGGGGTAGGTGCGGAAATCCGGGCCGTTGCCCGTATGGTTGAAGACGATGTCGGGGTAGATTTTGATATCCGAATTGTGGGCGCTGTCGACCAGGCGGCGGAGCGAGGTGCGCGATCCGTAGCGCGTCTCCCAGTGACCGCGCTGCGGGTGGTCGCCCAAATCGTAACGGTCAAAGGAGTTGTAACCCACGTTGCCACCGTAGGCATAGGGGTAGGGTCCGCCGATCGGAGACTTCGCCGGCGGCGGGGTCCAGATCGCTTCGTAGCCGATCTCCGCAAATTCCGGCAGGCGCTGATACATCTCGTCCCAGCGGGTTTCGAAGAATTGGACGATGACCTCTGCCTTGACGGTGAAAGAGGATGCAGCGAGCGCGGAGAGTGCTAAAATTGAGATACGAAAATAACTCATGATCTGGGGGTTATATAAATCAAGCGGTCGCAAACAGCGGACCGCGAACTTTTAAAAGTATACATAAAAATCAGACAGCGCAAGCAGCGGAACGTTCAGCAAAGCAAACGTCCGTTTGAAGTCCGGTCGCGGTTGACGCCGTGGCGCACCGGCCCCAAGGTGCCCCGCTGTGAACCGCGCCGTTTCCCGCCTCGTCTTGCACACCTTCGATGAAGGGCGGGTGCGCGCTGCCGCCGAGGACATGCGGGCGGAGTTGGGCGGTGCCCCGACCTTGGCCCTCGCCTTTCTCTCGGCTGGCTACACAACACACCTTGCCGAATTCCAGGAAGTGGTCGCCGTGCACGGACACGCCGCGATACTGTGCGGCTGCACGGGATCCGGCCTCATCGGCACGGCGCGCGAAGCGGAGATGTCCGAGGGCTTTTCGCTGCTGTTCCTGCATTTGCCCGAAGCACGGGTCCGCGCGGTGCCACTGACCCAAACGGAAGTCGAAACTTCCGAGGGCGACGCCTTCTGGCGCGACAAGGCCGGCCCCGCCCCGGCCGCGTGGCTGACTTTCGCCAACCCGTTCCGCTTCGACGCCGACACGTGGCTGCGCGAATGGAACAGCGCCTTTCCCGGCACAGCCGTGCTCGGCGGACTGGCCGGCGGTCCGCAAGGCGAAGAAGACGTGACCGTTTTCGGTCCGGCCATCGGCGACACCTCCGACGCCCTCGCCATCGCCCTCGACGGCGTGCGGATCGAGACGGTGGTCAGCCAAGGTTGCCGTCCCATCGGCGAACCCCTCCCCATCACGCGCGCCGATGAACACCTGCTTTTCGAACTCGGCTCCCGCCCCGCTTACCAAGTGCTCGAGCAGGCTTTCAACACGCTCGGCGATGCGGACAAGCAACGGGCTCGCGGCAACCTCTTCGCCGGCCTCGCGGTCGACGAATACAAAGAGCAGTTCGGCCGCGGCGATTTCCTTGTCCGCAACATCCTCGGTGCCGACCCCGCCACCGGCGCCGTCGTGGTCGGCGCGATGCCCCGCACCGGACAAACCATGCAATACCAGCTCCGCGATGCCGCCAGCGCCGACGAGGAACTCAAAACGCTCCTCGCGCCCCTCGCCGCGCGCCAAGAAAAGCCCGCCGCCTCCCTCCTGTTCTGTTGCAACGGACGCGGCAAACACCTCTTCGGCGCCCCCGACCACGATGCGAAAGCGGTGGTTAACGCGCTTGGTGCCGCGCCCTCCGCCGGCTTCTTCTGCAATGGCGAAATCGGCCCCGTCGGCGGATCCAACTTCCTCCACGGCTACACCGCGTCGATCGGGTTGATTTACTGATACGTTTTTTCCACGCGCCAGACAGATCTGGCGGGTAGGGACGAGCGGCTCGCTCGTCCGTTCTTTTTCCGGCGGACGAGCGAGCCGCTCGTCCCTACCTCGGAAAGGCCGCCGGCTCGCGTCCGTTACAAAAACTTCCCCGGATTCAGCAAATCCTCCGGATCCAACGCGCGCTTGATCCGCCGGTGCAAATCATCCGCACCCGCATTCACCGCATCCTTCCACCAACGCTTCTTGGCCAAGCCCACCCCGTGTTCGCCGGTGATTGACCCGCCCATGGCCAGCACGCCTTGGAACAACGCATCGAGCGCGCGCTCCATCCGGTCCTTGGTGGCCGGATCGTCCGGGTTTTCCACCATCAGGTTAACATGGATGTTCCCGTCGCCCGCGTGGCCGAAGCAAGCCACGGGAACGTCATAGTCACGCGCGAGTTGCGCGCCGAATTCAACCAACTCCACGAGCTTGCCCCGCGGCACGACGATGTCCTCGTTGAGCTTTTTCAAGCCTGTGGCCTTGAGCGACTCGGAAAAACTGCGCCGCAGCGCCCATAAACGGTCGCACCCCTCCACTGTCATCGCGCTTTCGACCGACACGGCATGCGCATCTTTCAGCAGTGCCGTCAGTTCGGCTGTTTCCGTTTTGACGCTTTCGTCCTGTCCATCGATTTCGACAAGAAGGTGCGCCTCGCCGGGCGGAATGACCGTTTCGGCCCCGGCATGCTTGCGCGCCGCCTCGAGCGTGAAGCGGTCAGCGATCTCCGCGGCGCTCGGCAAATGGCCATGCGCGAAAATCGACTGCACCGCGGCCGCGGCCGCCGGCATGTCGGGGAAACTGGCGGACAACACCGCACGCGCCGGGGGCCACGGCAGCAGGCGCAACGTCGCCTCCGTGACGATACCGAGCATTCCCTCCGAGCCGGTGAAAATTCCGACCAAATCGAAACCCGTTTTGTTTTTGTGCGTGCGTCCGCCAACCCGCGCCACCGTGCCGTCCGCCAGCACGAGCTCGAGCCCGAGCACATAGTTGCGCGTCACACCATATTTCAAACAGCGCGGACCGCCCGCATTGGTTGCGATGTTTCCGCCAATGCTGCAGTCCTTCAAACTGGCCGGATCCGGCGGATAAAAAAGCCCCTGACGTCGCGCCGCGTCCTGCAGATGCCCGGTGATGACCCCGGGCTCGACCACCGCAACAAAATCCTCCGGGCTCACTTCTTTGATGCGATCCATGCGCGCCGTCGAAAGCACGATCCCGCCGCGCACCGGCACGCATCCGCCCACATAACCGTAACCTGACCCGCGCGTGGTCACGGGAATTTTCTCCCGCGCCGCGATCTTCATCACGCCGGAGACAGAGGCGGTCGAACGACCGAACACCACCGCCTCCGGCCGCGTGCGGGCAAACCATTTGTCGCCCGCCGCCGCCTCGCGCGAGGCGTCGTCGGTGAGTACGCCGTCGATGCCGGCGACCTTGCGCAACTCGTCGATGATCCGCGCGTCCACGCGCTTACATCCCCATGATCTCGTAGCCGCCGTCCACGTAAAGCACCTGGCCGGTGATGGAGGCCGCGCCGTCGCTGGCCAGAAACACACCGGTCGCGCCGAGTTCGGACGTCTCGCAACTGCGCTTGAGCGGGGCGTGTTCCTCGTAGTGTTTCATCATGGACGAAAATCTGGCGATGCCGCGCGCGGCCAGCGTCTGCACGGGGCCCGCGCTGATGCAATTCACGCGGATTTTGTGCGCGCCGAGGTCGTAGGCGAGGTAGCGGGTCGAGGATTCGAGCGCCGCCTTGGCCACGCCCATCACGTTGTAATGCGGCACGACTTTGACACTGCCGAGGTAGCTCATGGCCACGACGCTTCCGCCGTCGGTCATCATGGGCGCCGCAGCGCGCGAGAGAGCGACGAGCGAGTAGGCGCTGATGTCCATCGCGGTGGAGAAAGCCGGGCGCGAGGTGGAAACAAAATCCCCCTCCAGCGCCTCCTTCGGGGCGAAGGCCACCGAATGCAGGAGCAGGTCGAGCTTTTTGGTGTGTCCTTTCACCTTGTCGAAAAACGCCGCGATTTCCTCGTCCTTGGCCACGTCGCAGGGATAGACCGGCACATCGGCCCCGAATTCGGCGACCAACTCTTCCACGTTCTCTTTCAGCCGCTCGCCTTGGTAATTGAAGATGAGGTTGGCCCCCGCTTCCTTCCACGCCTTGGCGATGGCCCACGCAATGCTGCGCTTGTTGGCCACGCCGAAAACCACGCCTGTTTTGCCTTCCAGAATTCCTTTGCTCATAAGGGCCAAAGCATCCCAGAACGGCCGAGCCAAGGTCAATGACGGCGTAGACCAAGATGGATCGCGATTTTCCCCAAATCCATCGCGCCGGGCTTCCGGCTCGTAGAGCCTACAGCTCGGAGAGACGGCGCGATCCACCTTTTGCGACCACGTCATCCGATTGCATCCCAGCCGCTGCAGGTATTAAATTTTCTGCAATGTCCGCCTGCTGCCACAGCACGATGTCCTGCGAGGAGCCGTCCGAGGAACTTGTCCTCAACCGCGAAGCCAAAACCTGGCTCCGCATCGGCATGGCCGGGCTCCTTGCCGCGCAGGCCATGATTTTCAGCCTCGCGGTCAACCTGTCACCAGTGGAAGGCACCGCCCGCTGGATCCTCCACGGCGCCCTCGCCCTCTCGGCCATCGGCGTCTTCCTCCTCGCCGGATGGCCCATTTTGCGCGAGTCGTGGAACGCCCTCCGCCGCGGCAAGATCGTCTTCGAGCAATTCTTCCTCGTCGGCATCCTCGGTGCATTTGCGGCCTCGGTGCACAGTTCGCTGACCGGCACCGGCGGCGTCTACTACGAAGTCGTCGCCGTCCTCGTCGCCATCTACACCTTCGGAACCATCCTCGCCCGCCAGCGCCGCGACGCCCTGCGGCGCTCCATCGAAAAAATCGGCGCCGCCTTCGACCTCTGCGAACGCGTCGATGCCGCCGGACACCGCGAGCGCGTCACCGTCGACCGCATCATCCCCGGCGACCAAGTCCTCGTCGGTGCGGGCGAAGGCATCCCCGTCGACGGCACGGTGGCCGACGGCGTGGCGCTGGTCAGCGAAGCCGCCCTCACCGGCGAACCCTATCCCGTGGTCAAACGCGCCGGCGACCCCGTCTTGGCCGGCGGCCGCGTGGAGGACAGCACCCTGCGCATCGCCGCAACTTCGTCCGGACGTTCCCGCCGCCTCGACACCCTCTTGCGCTCCATCGAGGAAGCACGCAAAAATCCCGGACGCATCCAACGCGAGGCCGACCGCCTCGTCACGTGGTTTCTCCCGCTGGTCATGGTCATTGCCGCGCTGACCACCATCGGATGGACCATGCACAGTGGATGGATCACCGGTGTCTTCAATGGCCTCGCCGTCCTTCTTATCGCCTGCCCCTGCGCCATGGGCCTGGCCACACCGGTCGCCATCTGGGCCGCGCTGGCCGCCTTGGCCAAACGCGGACTCTTCGCCCGCGGTGGTGACGCCATTGAAGCCCTTGCCTCCGTCGACACGGCCGTCTTCGACAAAACCGGCACCCTGAGCGAAAGCGATGCCCGTATCATCGACTTCGTCGTCGCCCCCGGCGCCGACCGTGCGCGGCTCATCCGCGAAATAGCCGCCGTGCAAACCGGCAGCGGCCATCCCATCGCCCGCGCCTTCCGCGCCGCGCCTGCGGCCGATACCTCCCTCCTCGCCCGCGACATCCGCACCCTGCCCGGCGCGGGTATCGAGGGTGTTTTGCCCGATGGCGCGCGCTTGGAGATCGGCAACGAACACATTCTTGCCGCGGACGACGACCGCGCCGCTCTCCGCGAACTTCTCGCCACGGAAGAAGAAGGCGGCCACGAAATCTTCGTCCGCCGCGACGGACGCACCGTCGGCCTTGCCGTGGTCCGCGAATCGCTGCGCGACTCGGCGCGCGAAGCCATGGCGCAGATGAAATCGCTCGGCATCCGCACCCTTGTCATGACCGGCGACCGCGAGGAAAACGCCGCGCGGTTCGGTTTCGACGAGTGCCTCGCCGGACTCACCCCGGACGCCAAATTGCGCGAGGTGGAAAAGCTCCGCGCCGCCGGACACAAAGTCCTCTTCATCGGCGACGGCATCAACGACGCCCCCGCCATGGCCGCCGCCACGGCAAGCATCGCCATGGCCGGAGGTAGCGAGTTGCCTCGTGAGACGGCCGCGATGGAACTCGGTGGACAGGACCTGCGCGTCATCCCGCAGTCGATCGGCCTCTGCCGCGCCACCGTGCGGGCCATCCGCCGCAACATCGCCTTCGCCGCCTGCTACAACATCTTCGGCATCGGCCTCGCCGCGGCCGGCGTCCTCCACCCCATCGCCGCCGCGCTCATCATGCTCGTCTCGAGTCTCACTGTCACTTGGCGCGTGCTGCGCGAAACTTCCGACACCGCGCTGCAGAAATCCGCCGCGCAGGAGCAACCTCTCGCCGCGCGCAAAGTCTGGGACTTCCCGCAACTCGAGCGCCTCGTCTTCGCCGCCGCCCTGGCCCTGCAGGGACCGGTCATCGCGTGGCTCGGCGGATTCCACGGTGCCGGAGCCGCGGGATTTGTTGTGCTCTTCCTCGCCGCCGCGGGCGCCGTGCTCCTTTGGTCCCGCGACCGCGCGTGGACACCCGCCGCGCGCATGACCATGGCCATGTTCAGCGTGGGCGGACTGGCCATGCTCGCCGGCTGGTGGGCCGACGCCGGCTTCGCCGCCGTGGTGCGCAACGGCGTGTGCCTTTGTGGCTGCGCGCAGTCGAATATGGGCCTCGGACTCCTCGCCAAAATCACTTGGATGGACGCCGGCATGTTCCTCGCCGCCTTGCCCGGGCTCTTCCTCGACAAAGATGTCTTCCGCACTCTTTCCTCGCGCGTGTGGTGCTGGATCGCCGGCTTGATCGGCATGTTCGTGGGAATGGAAATCGGCGCCGTCGCCCTCTCCGGGCTCCCCATCGACGCCAGTTCCGCCTCCGCCCAATTCTTCCTCACCTTCGCCGCCATGGTCCTCGGCATGTGCCTCGGCATGCTCGCCGGCTGCGAAGCCGCCACCCGCCTTCTCCGCGCGAAAGAATAAGGAAACCGCAGAAAAGACGGAGGGGACACTCCATCACCTCCCGCCGCTGCAGTTCCCGGTAGATCGCGATTTCCCCAAGCAATCGCGCCGGGCTTCCGGCTCGTAGAGCTTACAGCTCGGAGAGACGGCGCGATCCACCTGTAGCTTCAACCATTCAAGACATCATGGCATCCCCGCACTGCGCATGCTACTTTCCGACGCTCCGGGTCCCCGTAGTTCAACGGATAGAACGAGGGTTTCCTAAACCTTAAATCCGGGTTCGATTCCCGGCGGGGACAGATTTTCGAGGGATGAAGACGGAAACCTGAGGCCTGAGTGATTTCGCTGCGGCCAGAGGCCGGAAGCCCTCCACTCAAGTTTCATCCTTAAACATTTAGGCCTCCCCCAGCCGATGTCCCACCCCCTGTGTTCTGCTCGCGGGCGTGAACACCTTCATCGACCTCCTCTTCGTCACCCTCACCGCCACCGCCGCCGTCTCCGCCCTGCTGCTGCTCGTGGAGTTGTGGGAAACATCCCGGCGCTGAGCCCCCCTCAGGTCTCCAGCAACCGGTAAGGTCCGCTGGCTCTTCTATTCTGACGAGGCACTAATACCAATCGCCCGAAGCTTTTGGACTTCAGCGCTATCTGGACCCGGTAGGGACCGCTGGCCCAGCGGTCCGCTGACTGTGCTTTGGAAAGCGTGCGGGCGGCTGAGCCAGCCTCCCCTACCAAGTGATCTGAAAAGTCCAAAAGCAAGGGGACGTTGGTATAACACCGGGGTGGTCGCAAAATGCGACCACCTCGCCACCCTCAAATTCTCCAACAGCCTCCCCTACGCTTTCACCGAACACGGCGCTATCATGGTGGCCACCATCCATGACGGCCATCAGAGCCTGAACGGCAAGTCTCGCAAACGCTTGCTGCCGCCTTGCGGCCCTCCCGAGCGTGGTGTTTAATTCTCCTTGCCCAAGGATGGGTGGCAGAGTGGTCGATTGCGCACGCTTGGAAAGCGTGTGTGCAGCAATGCACCGAGGGTTCGAATCCCTCCCCATCCGCCACTTTGCCGAAGGTAAACTTGAAACCACCACAGGGATGAAGAACGCAGTTCGAGCCGAGCGCAGCGAGACAGCCGGAGCGCAGCGCAGGCAATCCCTCCCCATCCGCCATTTGCCGAAGAATGCGCCCTCCAACACCGGGCCTCTGCCTGAAGTGTTCATTTAGCAATTCTTTCTATGCGACGCGTGCCTCGGGCCGTTTCGGCGGCGGTTCTCTTGATCGTGTTGACGCTTTGCGTGGCGTGGCTGATGCGGGAGTGCGCTCGGATGCCGGGCGAGGCGGCCCGCGCCACGGCCGAACCGGCGGTGGAATTGGCGCG
Source organism: uncultured Verrucomicrobiae bacterium (assembly GCA_963776165.1). Taxonomy (GTDB): domain Bacteria; phylum Verrucomicrobiota; class Verrucomicrobiia; order Chthoniobacterales; family JACTMZ01; genus JACTMZ01. The sequence continues at coordinate 48,997 of CAVZLI010000005.1, read as the reverse complement.
GCGGGTCGCGGACGGCGTGGCGCGGCGGTTGCAACTCCGTCCGGAGGTCCGCGTCGGACGCGAGACCGTGCTGGAAGCGCAGACTCCGACGCTCGAATTGGCCACCGTGCGGAGGGAATTCACCCACGAATACGAATGGGAGCACCAATGGCTGGGCAGCACGAAACGGCTGCGGATGCGCGGAACCTTCGCCGCCAAAGCGGGCTTCGATCTTCACGAGGATTTCTACCTCGAAGTGGATCCCCGAAATTCACGCGTTGCGCTGGTGTGGCCAGACCCGCGGGTGCTCGGGGTCGAGATGCTGTCCTACGAGGCCGAGGAAACGGAGGGATTCTGGAACAAGCTCAGCGCCGAAGAACGCACCGAGGCGGTCAATGCCCTCTTGGCGTCCGCCCGCGAGAGTGCGGAGCGCCACGGCAATCTGACGGCGGAAGCGCAGCGCCTGCTCGAGCAGCAGGTCGGTGCGGCGGTGACAGAGAGCGGTGGAGTTTGGGGCGGGCCGAAAGATTAGGGCGGACGTAGATGGCCCCTAGTCGCTGAACCCGCGCGTTGGCGGGTGTGGTTTGGGAGTAACTGGGGCTACCCTCGTTGCAAAGGGGGAAAGGCACCGACGCTCATAGAGCGCCGCTACAACCCGATCAAAACTTGTAGCGGCGGTCTATGACCGTCGCTGCCTGAAAACACTTCGAGTTACTCGGGAGGCAAACATCGCGATCCACCTAACGATCGGTAGGTGAAACCTTTCCGAACTCCGCATCAAACCGGCTTCGCGTATTTCCGGCGGAAAAGCTCTTCGGCACGGCGGTAACCTTCTTCGGTGATGACGACGGACTTGGCTTGTCCGCGGGGATTGGAAATCAAACCGGCTTCATGCAGACGGTTCATGGCATCCCAGTCGTGGTTTTTCCACGCCCGCATGACGGACAACTTGCGATCCGACGAGTCCGCGAAAGAGGTGAGATAAAGCAGCGCCAGAACGTCTTCGTCGATTTTGGCCGTGTCGATCTCCATCAGTCTCTGGTGGCTAGCTTTTCGAGCAGCTTGCTGTGGATGTTGTCGAAGCCGCCGTTGCTGAAGACAACGATGACGTCGCCGCTTGCAGCCAATCCGGTCACGCGGTTGATGATCGACGCGGTGTCGGGTTCGTAGAACGCCTGCTTGCCTGCCGACTTGAGGTCGGAGACCACTTTCTCCGGGTTGAGTCGCTCGTTCTCCGGCAACTGGTCCATACGGGCCACTTGGGCCAGAACCACGCCCTCGGCTCCAGCGAACGCTTTGGGCAGGACATCTTGGAAAACAGCGCGGCGCGTCGTGTTGGAGCGTGGCTCGAAAACGGCCCACAATCTGGCGTCCGGGTATTTGACGCGCAGACCTTCGAGGGTTTGCGCAATGGCCGTGGGATGGTGTCCGAAGTCGTCGATGACGGTGACCCCGCCGGCTTCGCCACGCACTTCCTGGCGGCGGCGGATGCCGGTAAAGGTCTGCAGCGCCTTGCGGATCTCGGCGAAGGGCACGTTGTAAAAATGCGCGGCGGAGACGGCCATGGCGGCGTTGCGCACGTTGAATTCACCGATCATGGGGATCTCAAAGCGTTCGCCGAAGAGGGTGAAGGACGAGGAGTCGCGTCCGTAATGCACGTCCGCGATGTGGTTGCCGGCATTGGGAGAGAAGCCGACTTCGACGAGAGGCGCGGGACACTTTTCGGCCAGCGCGCGACAGTTCGGGTCGTCGCCATTGAGCAGGACCATGCCCTCCGACGGCACGATCTGCACGAGGCGGCGGAAGCTGGTCATGACGTCCTCGAGGTCGCGGAAGATATCGGCATGGTCGAACTCGATATTGTTCACGATGAGCAACTCGGGCAGGTAGTGGACGAACTTGCTGCGCTTGTCGAAAAAGGCGGTGTCATATTCGTCGCCCTCGAGGATGAAATATTTCGAGTCCCCGAGGCGGCAGCCTTGGCCGAGGTTGTTGGGGATACCGCCGATGAGCCACGAGGGCGCGCGGTCGGCGGATTCGAAAATCCACGCGAGGAGCGAGGTGGTCGTGGTTTTGCCGTGGGTGCCGGTGACGACGAGGTTGTGACGTCCGCGCAGGAAGAAAATCTTCAACGCCTCGGGCATCGAGTAGTAGAGCAGCTTGCGGTTGAGGACGGACTCCACTTCGGGATTGCCGCGGGTCATGGCGTTGCCGATGACGACGAAGTCGGCGTCGGATGGGATGTTCTCCGGACGGAAACCCTTGGCGATGGGGATCCCCTTGCCCTCGAGGAAGGTGGACATGGGCGGGTAGACATTGTCGTCCGAGCCGGTGACCCCGACCCCGCGGTCGCGCAGGGCGGCGGCCAGCGAGCCCATGGCCGTGCCGCAGATGCCGGTGAAGTGGACTTTGCGCATGACGTCTGACTTCGCCGCGCCCATTAGTAGACGTCCTTCCGGTAGCGTTTGGTTTTTTTCAATTCCCCGACGTAGTCCGCGGCCTCTTCTTTCGATTTTCCGCCGGCTTCCTCCGCAATGCGATGCAGGGCGTCGTCGACGTCCTTGGCCATGCGCGAGGCGTCGCCGCAGACGTAGAAATAAGCCCCTGCCTCGAGCCACTTCCACAGCTCGGCCGCGTTTTCCATCATGCGGTGCTGCACGTAGATTTTCTCCGCTTGGTCGCGGGAGAAAGCGGTGTCGAGGCGATGGAGCACGCCCTTTTCGCGCCATGCCTCGATCTCCTCCTCGTAGAGAAAATCGGTCGAACGGTTGCGGTCGCCGAAGAAGAGCCACGTTTTGCCCGGCGCTTTGGTCACCTCGCGTTCCTGCAGGAACGCGCGGAAGGGTGCAATGCCCGTGCCGGGTCCGACCATGATAACCGGCACGGAAGGATCTTCCGGCTGGCGGAAATGTTTGGCCGAGTGGATGAAGACCGGGAGTGCGCCGTCATCGATCCGGTCGGCGAGGTAGGTCGAGCAAACCCCCTGCCGCCGACGGCCGTGCAACTCGTAACGCACAACGGCCACGGTGAGGTGGATGTCCTCGGGAAAGGCCTTGGGGGACGACGCGATGGAATAGAGGCGCGGCTGGAGTTTGCGCAGGACTTTGACCAGTTCGTCGGCGGTGAAGCGCGCTTGCGGATAAGCCTGCAAGATGTCCACCACCTCGCGTCCGTCGATCCAGTCGTCCATCACCGACTTGGCCTCGGGATCGATCAACTCCGACAACTCGGTTGCGTCGGGGCACTTGGCAAGAATGGCGGCGAGCAATTGCCGCGAAGGCTCCCGCAGGGTAACTTGGCGCCCGAGCACTTCACGCAGGCTGGTCCCCGCGCTTTCCACGGTCTCGTCACCGCTCAGCCCCGCCGCGGCGAGGACCGCATCGACTTCGGCGGGATCATTGGCGGGAAAAACTCCGAGCGAGTCCCCCACTTCGTAAGCGAGCCCCGAGCCGGCGAGGGAGACCTCGAAATGCAGGGTTTCCTTGCCCGAACCGGGGGCGGTCAGCCGGCGGGTTTTGGTCAGACGCGCCGGAAACGGGTTCTTGCGCGAGTAGGTCGAAACAGCGGAAGACATCCGGCCGAATATGCCCGTGCGGCGGGCTTTTTGCACGCCTCAAACCGCCTGCCCGAGGAGCCGCGCCACCAGCAATTCCTCCGTGATGATCCCGACAAAGGTCCCGGTTTCCTCGTCCCGCACCTCGGCCACCGGCGTCTGCGCCCGGCGCAATTTGGCCAGCGCTTTCCACGCGGGCAGGCCGGCGTCGAAGGAGACGAGCGGACGGGCAAACGACTGGGCCCGGGCGGACATCGCGCCGGACAGGGCGGCCGACCCGCAGGACATCGCCCCGAGGGGCAGACCGTCGGAGCCGATGACCAAGGTGTGCGCCGCATCGGCCAGTCGGCGGTCCCCCAGCAATTCGGCCAGCGGCGCGTCGGCCGAGGCGCAGGTGAAATGTCCGGCCGGCAGCGCGAGCGAACCGGCCGTCATGCGGCGGAAGTCGAGCACGCTGCGCAACATGGATTGCTCGAGCGGCGAGACACCTTCGGTCGTGGCAGCCAACGCCATCAATTCTTCCGCCGCGGCCGGACGCGGCAAAGGGTCCGGGGGCAACCGGCGGATCAGCCGCGCCACCGGACGGGCCAGCGGCGCCCAAAACGACCCGGCCAGCGACACCAGCCACCACAGGCGATCCAGCACGAGGAAAGGCAGGCGGCGGAAAACGTGCCGGGCCAGCACGCCGACGAACAAGGCATAAACCGGGATGAAGACCAGCGGGACCAGCCACCACAAATGTTGGGCGGCGGACGACGTGGCCAGCACGGCGAGAGCCGCGGCCCCGCAGGCGTGGCCGGTCCACACGAGGGCGAGATCCACCTGCGGACGCTGCCTGTCGCGCGACAGCATGGCTTTGGCCCGCCGGTTGCCTTTGTCCGCGCGGTGGCGCAAACGCACACGGTCAAGCGCCTGCCAAGCCGCGTCCAAGCCTGAAAAAACAAAGGCCCCGCCCATCAAAAACACAAAGAGGAGAAGCTTCATGTTTCCTCCTTGCCCGCCGGACGCACCCGCTGGAGGGCCACCTCACGCACGCGCCGCCGGGCCATGGCCCGCACGGTGACTTTCCACGGACCGAGCCGCACCGAGGCGCCGTGGCGCGGGAGCTTGCCCAGCTGGTGGATGATGTAGCCGCCGATCGTCTCGATGCCCGCGCGCGAGGCGTCGAAACCGAGGTATTCGCTCAGATCGTCGAGCCGCGCGGTGCCAGCCGCCAGCAGGCGTCCATCGCCAAGTTGCTCAATGTAAAGATCGGCCTCCACGCGCGGGACGGCATCGCCGAGGATCTCCTCGAGGAAGTCCTGCAAAGTGACCACGCCCTCCACCCCGCCGAATTCGTCGAGCACGACAGCCAGCGGCTGACGGTGCTTGAGAAAGCCGGCGAGCAGGGCAGCGGCTTCCATCGTCTCGGGGACGAAGGACGGCGGGAGCAGCGCCTCGGTGAAATGCATACCTTCCGGCAAACGGCTCAAGGCGCGCGTGTCGAGGAGCCCGAGCACCTCATCCGGTGTCTCGCCGATGACCGGGGCGCGCACGAATTTCTTTTTCAGGAGCAGGGCGCGCACTTCCTCGTTGCTCATCTCATCCTCGACAAAAACCACATCGACCCGCGGTGTCATATACTGCCGCGCGGTGGTCCGGCCGAGACGCAGCACTTCGGTGAGGGCCTCGGCCTCGGGGAGGGTGAATTCCCCCTCCTCCTCCCGCACCCAGACGAGCGTCTCAAGTTCCTCCGGTCCGAACCGGGTCCGCGGCTCGAGCGACCAGGGAAAAAGCTTGGCCGCCACCGCGGCGATGAGCGGTTGGACGCGGTCGAAGACCGGGCCGAAGAGGCGCCAGACCACCGCCCCGGCACGCAGGAGCGGACGCTCCCACGCACGCGGACGCCGCGCGGCCGTGACGCCGGCCATCGCTTCGAGCAGGACGGCGGGCGCGAGGAATCCGAGGATCCACGGCCAAGCCGGGGCGCCGAAGGCGCGGGCGGCAAGGGTTCCCGCCACAAAGAGGGCCGACCACCCGGCGGCCCGCAAAACGGCGCTGCCCAGAGCGAGGAAAGTGAAAAGGCAATCACGCGGATGGGTGAAGTCGGCCGCCTGCAGTTGCAGACGGGGCGAGCGCGGCCACTGGTCCATGCGCTCCCTCGGGGTTTGCTGGAGAACGGCCTCCAACGCGCCGAGCAGGGAGCCGAAAGCCGCCAGCAGCACACCGGCGACAAGCCAAATCACCCAGGGACCTTCCATGAAAAACGGTAATCTTAGCCTGTCCCGCACGGGGAGCGAGTGAAAGAGTGACAAGAGACAGTGGATTGCGCCGTCTTGACCCGATATTCGCCACCAATCTCCGAGTAACTCGCGTTACGGAGGTCCCGGGGACCACGCGCGCCCTCGCGCGGCGCTTTGGCTCGAACCGGTTCATCGGCGAGGCGCCGATGATTACGGCCGAGGCGGCCGTGCTCCCCGGGACCGGCCGGACAAAGGATCACTTCGGAACGTCGGTATTACTTGCCGAGTTACTCCCGTTACACAACCGCCGCCGCGCGGGTTCAGGGACTCCCGAGCAACTCGAAGTGTTTTCAGGCACCGACGGTCATAGACCGCCGCTACAAGTTTTGATCGGGTTGTAGCGGCGCTCTATGAGCGTCGGTGCCTTTCACTCGAATGGTTCCGGCGGTCACAGACTGCCGCTACAACATCTTTGGACAGGAGGCACGCGCACACTGGTTGACGCGCGGCTGGCAGGCACGCTCGCCCTCCATTTTCACGCGCCGACCGCGCGCAGGTCGCGGGTGAATTGCCAGAAGATCTGTCCGGCGCCTTGGCTCCAACCCCGCACCGCGGCGGCGGGCGACACCTCGTCCATGGGGATGGCGCGGCGGTAAGTCCGTTCGAAGACCTGCCGGTTGCCGACGGGTTGGCGGGCGACGAGGACGAGGGTCATAGTCACCACCGCACGCGGACGCGCCGTGTCGCGGTAGTCGGCGTAAAGGTCGTCGAGCCGCGGTTGCACGAGGTAGTCGGAAGAAAGCGGCGCGCCGGGCTCGCGCACGGGACCGACCTTCGATTGGTGCAGATACCGGCGCAGGTCGTCGGTCAGCAGTTGTCCCGGCGGGGCGAGGAAGCGGTTGTAGAAGTCGTGCTCGTAGCGCGCCCCGCCCGCGCGGTAGAGGAACATCTGACCGGAGGCCGTCGGGGCGGCGGTGAAAGGCAGGACAGTGATCGATTGGTCCCCCGGAGCGACACGCGCCGCGGACGGCAGGTCGAAGGCGAAGTTTTCCGTGACCACCGCCGGCTGGCGGATCGAGCACGCGGCGAGCAGCAAGGCGGTCGCGCAAAAAACGGCGGGATGAACCGATGGTTTCATCGCCGCGGCTTGGTCCTCTGCCCGGCGGGGTCGAAGGGCGAACGCTTGGGCGGTTCGCCGAGCAGGAGTTGCGAGGGATATTCGCGCAGATTTTCCGTGAGGACGCGCAAGTTTTCTGCGGCGGCCTTGACGTCGCTGACGATGGCGCCGACCGCATCGGCATTGAGCAACGGACTGGTCTGGGCGGCATCCGCGAGGTCTTTCAATTCTCCCGAAGCCGCGGCCAGCGATTGCATCGCCTTGCTGCCGTCGTCCCCGAGTTGCTTGACCGGCAACTGGTCGATCTTGGTTTTGAGTTCGGCGAGGACGCCCTGGATGTCGCCGCTGATCTTGGCTAACTGCAGATCATCCATCCCGCCACTCAGCTGCTTGAGAGTGTCATTGAAGCCCTGGAGCGCTTCGTTCACGTCCTTCATGGTGTCCTTGATGTCGAGCGCGTTGAAGGTGTCCATGATGCTGTTGACCGAATCGAGCATGCTGGCCAGCGTGCCGGGGGCGGACGGGATGTAGGGATGGCGCGGCGTCCACCAGATCCTGAGCGGCGGCGGACGCGAGGAGGCGTCAACGTAGTTGAGCTCGGCGAAATTCAGGCCGGTGATGCCTTGCGGTTGCAGCATGACGCGCAAACCTTGGTCGACGGCCTGCTGGATCATGGCATCGACGTCCGCGTTGAACATGCCGCGGAAGACCTGCTTGTTCACCTCCATCTCGATGTAGACGTAATCGAGGCGCCCCTCGCCGGGTTGCGGTCCGTATTCGTTGAAGCAGAAATCCACACGTGAGACGCGCCCGATCTGCACGCCGCGGAATTTGACCGGCGACCCGACGTCGATGCCCTGCACGGTGCCGTCCACGTAGGTCTCGAGGTAAAGCCGGGGGCGCAGCATGCTGTCCGCGCCGAGGAAAAGCAGACCAGCCACCAGCAGGGCCAGCCCGGCGAGGACGAAGAGGCCGATTTTGAAGTAGCGGGTGTTGGCGCTCATGGTCAGGCGGCGCGGGCTTTCTCCGGTTCGCGCCGGAAGAAAGCGCGCACGTAATCGTTGGTCGGATGGTCGCGCAATTCCTGCGGGGCACCTTCGGCGACGATCGATCCACGGTCGAGGATGATCGCACGGTCGCCGATGGCGTAGACGCTGGCCAATTCGTGGCTGGCGATGACGAAGGTGATGCCCATGTTGCGCGAGAGCGAGCGGATGAGGTCGTCCAGTCCGGCCGAGGTGATGGGATCGAGTCCGGCCGAGGGCTCGTCGAGGAACAAGATGCCCGGGTCGAGGGCCATGGCGCGGGCCACCGCGGCCCGCTTCTGCATGCCGCCGCTGATTTCCGAGGGCAGGTAGTCGGCGAATTCGCCGAGGCCGACCTGTTGGAGTTTGAGGCGTGCGAGCAAAAGGCGGGCCTCGCGCGGCAGGTGCGTCCATTCCTCGAGCGGGAGCATGACATTGCCGGCCAAGGTCATCGATCCGAAGAGGGCGCCGCCCTGATACATGACGCCGAACTTGCGCAGGATGCGCTCGCGCGCCGCCCCGGTGGCCCCGACGATGTCCTCGCCCCCGATGAGAACCTCGCCCGCCATGGCGGGGTAGAGGCCGATCATGTTTTTCAGCAGCGTGCTTTTGCCGGAGCCGGACCCGCCGAGGATCATGAACACCTCCCCGCGCCGCACCCGGAAATCGAGGCCGCGCAAAATGACGCGGTCTCCGTAACCGGCGGTCAGGTTGCGCACCTCGATGATGTTGGTCGGGGCGGAGGACATCAGAATTTCAGCTGGTAATAGACGACCGCGAAAATGGCATCGAGGACGACGATGAGGAAGATGCTGGTGACCACGGAACGCGTGGTCGAATCGCCCACCGCGGACGCACCCGCCCCGGTCTGGAGTCCGCGCATGCACCCCACCCCGGCGACGACGGCGCCGAAAAAGAACGACTTGATCAATCCGGCCACCACGTCCTGCGAGGTCAACGACCCGGCCAGCTGCTTGAGCAGCGTGGCCAGCGGGAAGCCGAGCATCATCATGACAAAAAACCCGCCGGCGATGCCGATGACCATGGAGTAAACGGTCAGCACCGGGGTGACGACGATCCCCGCGAGCACGCGCGGCACGGCGAGGAAGCGCACGGGACTGAGTCCCATGGTGGTGAGGGCCGCCACCTCCTCGTTGACTTTCATCGTGCCGATCTCGGCAGCGAAGGCGGACCCGGAACGTCCGGCCAACACGATGGCCGTCATGAGCGGCCCGAGTTCGCGGGTGATGGCCAGGGCCACGAGATTGACCACGAAAATATCGACGCCGAACTGGCGCATGGGCATGGCCGATTGGAAGGCCATGATCATGCCCATAAGGAAACTGATGAGGGCCACAATGGGCAGCGCGTTGGTGCCGGCTTTTTCGACGATAACCCACCATTCGCGCAGGCGCAGGCGGCGCGGTTCGCGTCCGAGCCCGACCAATCCCGCACCGACCTCGCCGACGAACGCGGTCTCCCCGGCCCACTCGTCGAGGCGCGCAGCGGTGGCGTGTCCGACCTCCGCCACCCAATTCCCGTGACCGCGGCTCGGCACCGCGGGTTTCTCCAACTTTTGCCAATCGATGCCGTCGAACATGGCGCGGAAACGTGCGGGCAGGGCTTCCAATTCCATCGGCAGTCCGCGCTGCTTGGCCGCCTCCTCAAGCGCGGCGAGCAGGGCGAAGCCGGCCCCGCCGCAGTATTCGACCCCGCCGCAGTCCACTTTCAGCCCGCCGCGGGCGCGTCCCGCCGCCTCGAGGGCCGGGCTCCAGCAGGAGGCGACCGTGCTGTCGTCGAGCCGGCCGGCCAGGTGCAGGGTCGTGGACTTCTCCCCGCGATCCACCCGCAGGGTGGCGGTCTCCGTGGAACGGTCGCCGGCCATGACAAAGAAGAATTTGCCACCAGGCGGGGACTCCCGCGAGCAGTTTCAAGCGGGTTCTTCCACCACCGGCGGCTTGGCGGCGAGGGCGAGGAAGGCGCCGGTCAGTAGGATGGCGCCGGCGAGAAGTTGTCCGGGCAGGAAAGATTCCCCGAAAAGTGCGGAGGAAAGCAGCATGGTGCCGAGCGGGCAGAGCAGGAGGGCGGATTGTGCGGGGGCGGCGCCGGATTCGCGGATGCCGACATAATAAAACCAGTGCCCCACCCCGATGGCCAGCACCCCGGAGCCGAAGAGCACGAAGTTGGTCCATGCATCGCAATGCCACGGCGCCGTCCCGTCACCGAAGACCAGCATGAGCGGCAAGAGGAGCAGGGCGGTAAAAAAACTGATGACCCCGAACCCGAGGGTCGGGCCAATGCGGACGGTGAATTGTTTGACGAGGATTCCGTAGGACGCCCACCCGAAGGCGGCGAACAGAGCCAGCCACAAACCGGTGACGGAGACCCCGCTGCTGCCGGGCGACCAAACCAGTCCGGCCACCCCGGCGAGGGCCAGCAACGTGCCGAGTTGGAATTTGACGCTGCGCGCGATCCAGCGTTCGTCGGCGAAAAAAATCACGGCGAGGACCGCGGTGAGAATGACCGAGATGCGCCCGAGCAGCGCGTAGACGCCCGGCAGGAGGAGGACCACAGCCAGCGTCTGTCCCACTTGGTGAACGACATTGGGCACGGCGGCCACCGCGCAACCGGCCCACTCGCGCGGGGTCAGCCGGCGCGGCGTCCGCCATGCCATCCACAGTAGGAACGGCGCCATGGTCAGGAAGCCCGCCGCGTAGCGGTAGAAATTCTGCGTCCAGGCATCGAAGGGTCCAGCCAGCCAGTATTGGAAGATCGGCGTGGCCGACCAGATAATGACGGCGACCAGCAAGGCGAGCCGTCCGCGCCACGGATGCCGAGGCGAACTCACCGCCCCGCGGCCTGCGCGCCGCCCGGCTCGCGCCCCTCATCGACCTCGATCAGGTCGAACATCGTCCGGATATCCGTGCGGTCCGCCATGCCGAGTCCCTCCAGGCGCGTGCGCAACCGATCCGAGTAATGGTCATTCCACCCGCATTTGCGCAGGTATTCGTTCCACATGAAGACCTCGTCGTCGCTGGGGCGGCGTCCGTGCGTGCAGCACCATTCGAGCACCTCGGCGTCCGACCGGCCGGCGCGGACCTCCGCGGCCATGGCGTCATAGTCGACGTTGAGAAAGTCGCAGCAGCGCAGGTCGAAGCCCGCACCGAGGTTGGCCAGGTAGTCCTCCGGCAACTCGCCGCGCTGATGGCGGCGGATTTTGTCGGTCATGCGCGGGAAATAAACGAGACCGCCTTCACGGTCGTAGGGACTGCGCGGAAAAGAACTGCTCATACCCGCGATCCTGCCCCCGCCGCGGTGTGAAGTCCATCGCCTTGCCGCGGGGAAACGTCCATCATCGGCGCCCATGAAACCCGGAGACGAAGCCATCCTCGAGATCACCGACGTCGCTTACGGCGGCGCGGGACTGGCGCGCCACGAGGGGCGCGTGGTCTTTGTCCCTTTCACTATTCCGGGCGAGACCGTGCGGGCGCGGATTACAAAAGTGACCCGCGGCTGGATGCAGGCGCGGGTAATGGATGTTCTCACCGCGTCACCCGACCGCATCGCGCCGCCGTGCCCACTTTTCGGCCGCTGCGGCGGTTGCGCTTACCAGCACATCGCCTATCCGCGTCAGCTGGAGATCAAGACCCGGCAGGTTTCGGAGGCCCTTCGTCGCATCGGCAAATTCCCCGACCCGCCGGTCGAACCGGCGCGTCCCTCTCTGCAGCATTACGGATACCGCAACCGCATCACCGTCCACGTCCACCCGCCCCGCATCGGTTTCCACGGCGTCGATCCGCGCGAGTTGGTCGATGTGGAGGAATGTTTGCTGGCGGCGGAACCGGTCAATGCCGCCCTGCAGGCCCTGCGTTCCAAGAGACGGCTGCGCCCCGGACCGGCCACCCTGCGGGCGCACCATGAGCACGGCGGATTCCGTCAGGTCAACGATGAGGCCGCGGAGATCCTCGCCGCCGTGGTGGCGGACATGGCGGGCACCGGCGACACGCTGCTTGATGCTTATTGCGGGGCGGGATTTTTCGCCAAGCGATTGCGCGGGCAATTCACGCGCATGGTCGGGATCGATTGGGACGCGCGCTCGACCGAAAGCGCGCGCCGCGGAGCGGAGGCAGCAGAGATTTACCTCACCGGTGACGCTGCCGAGTTGCTGCCGGCGGCACTGGACGAGCACGGCCCGTCGGTCGTCCTACTCGATCCGCCCTCGCAAGGCGTGGCCCCTGCGGTGATCGAGGCCTTGCTCGAGCGGGTCGTGCCGCGGTTGGCTTATGTCTCCTGCGACCCGGCCACCTTATCGCGCGATGCGGCCCGACTCGCCGCCCGCTACACTCTCCGCCGCGTTGTGCCGGTTGATATGTTTCCGCAGACTGCTTCGATCGAAACCGCGGTTTTGTTCGAGGCGTGAGGCTCCGGGAAGGGAAGGCAGCGACGGTCAGATCAGTTGGTTGCCTGCGGCAACCTGTCTCGCCAAACCTCGGCTGACCGACGCTACAACCAGAGGGGAGAATTCAGGCTTTGCGCTTGCGCCAGCGCGCGTAAGCGGCACCGCCAGCGAGCAACGCCGCTGCGGCCCACGTGCCGGGCTCGGGTATGGGCGCCGGGCCGCCGTTTTGCGCCTCGAAAATCGGGCCGGTCGTCGAGGTCAGCACATTGAACTCGTTGGCCGAAGCATAGCGCACAAAGACACTCAAATCCGCCCCGTCATTGATCACATTGCCGCCGGGTAGATCAAACGAGACGAGACTGCCGACCAAATCCACCGTGGACAGCGTTGAATCGAGATTGACCCAACCAGTGAGGGCAAAACCATTCGCGCTGACGGTGACATCGGCAAAGGAAAGGCTCGTTGAAATTCCCGGACCCTCGAGGGAAATGTTGGAAATTTGGAACGACGAAGGAAGGGGATCAGGGTTCAAGCCAGCGAAGGAGAACAAGACGCGGGCTTGGGAGTAGGGATTAGCTCCGACCGTGGAGGTCCCAGTAAAGCCACCTTCATCCACCGCACTGAAAGGATTTGCCGGATTGAAAATGATTGCAGCGTGCGCGCTGGTGGCAGCGAGAGCTGCGGTAGCTAGAAAGAGGGCGAGCTTTTTCATGGCGTATCGGTAAGAAAAGAAAGTAACCACCAACGACGGAGAGTCAAAGCCTTTTTGAAGGTTTGTAAATAACAGATGTGAGTCCGAACCTGTCAGTTCAGAGGCCCGAACCACCCTTGTGCGGTGCGCAGAGCAATAAAGAGGTTACCAACTCCGAGGGCGAAGGCTGGCAGCATGGCATACCACGGATCGCGGATGCGCCAGCGGGCCCAGAGTCCGCAGAGCATGAGGGCGGCGAGGCCGGCGGCGGCGGCGGTTTGCAGTGGCGGGAACCACCAGCCCGCGATCAGTCCGAGTGCGCCTGCCACCTCGAGCAAACCGACCAACATGCGGAAGCGCGCCAAGCGGTAGCGTTCGAATTCCGCGACAAGTTTCGGCGAGAACAAACAGGCCAGCCCGTAAAACAAAAACGCCGCGGCGGAAAAGGCAGCGAGAAGATCAACGAGCGCGGGCACGCGGCCAATCTCTCCTTTCCCACGCGCGCTGACCAGTCTGGAACGAGGGAGCGGGGAGAAGGAAAGACCGCGTGGCATCGGCATCTTGCCGATGAACCTCCCGGACATCATCGGCAGGATGCCGATGCCACTCCATGTAGCGTCGCCAGCCTGTCCGCCTTGTGCGGATCCCCGGCGACGGTCGTTTCGTTCGTTTCGTCGCCGGGGACGGCGACGCTACAGTTTTAATGTAGAAGCGGCGTCCCCGCCGCTTAACCCCGCACGACAAGCGGCGGGGACGCCGCTTCTCCTTTACGGAACGTTCCTGTCTTGCCCATCCGTGCCATCCGTGTCATCCGTGGTCGAAAACCTCCGACTTCCATGGAAACACTCGCCCAAATCTGCCAGATCATCGTCGGTTGCGGCCTGCTCAACGTGTGGCTGCTGCGCTTCAACAAGTCCACCGCCTACCGCGGCGGCACCGCGGCCAACATGCTCGAGGAGTTCGCCGCTTACGGACTACCTGCGTGGTCCTGCTATCTCGTCGGCTTTTTGAAAGTGGCGTCCGCCTTCGCGCTGCTCGCCGGGTTGATCCCAACGCTCTCCGTCATCGTCCTGCCCGCCGCCGTCATCGTCGCCCTGCTCATGGCCGGCGCGGTGGCCATGCACGTGAAAGTCGGCGACCCGTTCAAGAAATCCCTTCCCGCCCTCTCGGTGCTCATCCTCAGCGCCATCATCATCGCCGGGCATTGGCCGGCGGCTTGAGCTGATCTGTCGGACCATTTTGTAGCGGCGGACAGCCGAGCGAAGCGAGACAGGCTGAAGCAAAGCGAAGCCAACTGATATGTCCGTCGGTGCCTTTGCGAGTGAATGGTTCCGACGGACATAGTCCGCCGCTACAACTCTGGGGACTTGACCTCACTGAGCATCGGTCCGCAAACGGCCGATGAGGAGGTATTCGCCGGGGGTGAGCCGGTTGATGTCGATGATGCGGGCCGCACGAACGGCAAGATCAGGATCGCCTTTGGCGGCGACGATGGCGGACACGACGGCTTGGTGGCCGGGGCGAAGTTCGTCATAGAACACCGTGAAGTCGTCAAAAACCGACCACGCCTCCTCCGGGCGTCCGGCTTGGAGCAGGGCGAAGGCGTGCGTCATTCGGTGGTCGAGATCGGTCGGGTTGGCCGCGAGGGCGGCGGCGGTTTCCTCGGGATCGACCTTGTTCCCCGCCAGCAGATCGGTGTAGCGCCGCTGGTCCTGCACGGCGGCACCGTCGGGCGCGGCCAGACGCGCTTTGTCATAAGCGGCCTGCAGCGAGGCGAATTGCCCGCGGCGTCCGAAGCGTTCCCGGGCCACGGCGAAGAGGTAATCGGCCTGTCCCGCATCGCCGCACAGTTCGATGAGCGTGGCATCGGCCCGTGCTCCTTGGCCCATGGCATCGGCCCGGTCGAGGGCGAGGAGCAGGGAGCCTTCGCGGACGGCGGCACGGATGGCTTGCGGCACGCTTTTTTCCACCATGCCGGTGCGTCCGAGTTGGGTGGCAGCCTCGGCGCTGGTCAATTCGCGCAAGGCCTCCGGCACATTGCCGCCGCCTTGGGCCAGGGCTAGCATTTCCTCCCACTGGCCCGTCGCGGCCAAGGCGCGCGCCCGCGCGTCGAACGCCTCGGCATCCTGTGCCGCTTCCTTCGCGCTGACCGCATCGAGTGCGGCTTGGGGCATTCCGCTTGCGGTCAGAAAGGAGGCAAAGGCCGCTTGGGCCCCCAAGGGTGCTTTGACGTAGGGAATGGTGAGATCTTTGCGCAGTTCCTCCACGCTCAACCCGTCGAAATCGCGCAAGGCATAGGCCGCGGGCAATAGCGCGGGGTTGGCCGGATCCAAATCGGCAAAGGCCGCCCGTGCCCAAGTGACGCGCTTTTCCGGTGGGAGCAGCGGGGCCTGCACACCGAGCGCCAAGGCTTCGCGCCGCAGCGGGGTGTCGAGCAGGGAGTCGACCAAGACCGCGATTTCCTCCATCGCCGCGGCATCGGCCTCGGTTGTGCGCTGCGGATCGGAGAGAAGTGGTCCATGCCGTGCGGCGAGCAAGCGGGCCAGGAAAAGACGGTGCTCGGGTGTGTCCTCCGCCGCCAAAGCGGTGCGGGCGTAATCGATGGCCCGCCCGAGATCGCCGCGGGCGTTGCGGCGTTCCGCGCGCCGGGCTGCCGCGTCGGCCACGAGGCCCGCTCGGTTGAGTTCCTCGAGCGCCTCTTCATGTTGCTCGTCGGTGCCGAAGCGCGTCATGGCCACCGCTTTTTCGCGCAACTCGTCATCCTCGAGCTTCGTTCCGGACGGCAAGGCTTCCCACGCCGCAGGTGCAGCCGGATTTCCCGCTTTGGTTTCGATCACCGCCGCGGCACGAAGCATGCGCTGGTCATTGCTCCGCAAACGCCGCGCTGACTCCATCTGCACCCGTGCCATGCGCAGGTTGCCGAGTTCCGCGTTGCGCAGGGCTTTCGCGGCAAGGTCCCCGGCCCGCCAGCCGGTGAAGAGCCAGATCGCGGCGATGCCGAGGAGGAGGAAGACGACCACGGCCACCGGAGTCCACATGAGCAGCCGCGCGAAAACGGCTTTGGTCATGGACAAATGGCGCCCTTGGGTGATCGGACTGGTCGCCTCCTGCCACCACTCGCGCAAACGGACGCGAAGCGGCAAATGAGCCAATTCGAACTCTTCTTCCGGTTCCGGGTCGGGGCGATTCATCGTTCGGTGAAGATGCGAATTTTCGGCGAGGTAGGGACGAGCGGCTCGCTCGTCCGTTGTGTCGGCGGACACGCGAGCCGCGTGTCCCTACCGCTGAGCCAGCGGGCCCTACCGGAAAACATCGGGAGCAGCGTGATGACTCAGGCCGCTTGCGCGCGACGACGCCAACGCACGTAGGCCGCCGCACCGATCAACAAAGCCGCCGCAGCCCAAGTGCCGGGTTCGGGGATGGGTTCGGGACCGGTTGAGGAGGCGGTGATGCTGATCGAAGAGAATCCAGCACCCGATCACTCGACCAAGTTCCGCCGGAATTGAGTGGTTAGCAGACCACCAGCTGAAAGTATAACCAGAGGTATTTTGAGCAGTCGGCGTGGAAAAGTCTGCCATTGAAGTTCCAATTGACGCCAGGCTGCTGAAGAACCACCCAGTAAGATGTGTTTGCTGCCAAAGCGGCACCACCAAAGTCAAAAGTGAATGCCGTCGGGGTTGTGGTCGCGACAGCTACGGGGATGGAGTTGGAATAAAGCAGGGAACCGGGCGCCGGAAGAAGAATCGCTCCAAATGGAGACAGTGGTTTAACGGGCCCCAAGTAGACCGATAGGCCCAGCACCATGCTGTCGATGAAGAGGTTCGGTGACCCTGAACCTGTGCTGAATCCTTGAGCAAACCATTGGGTTGCAGAGATTGACGTCTCCCCAGCTGACAAACCTCCCGACCCATCACTCCCCAAATTCCCAAACACCACCTGCGAAGCACGCGCCGATCCCGCCGCGAGGGTGAGGCTCAGGATGGCGATAGTGAGGGTGCGGAACAGCGAGCGCATGGTTGCGGCAGAGGTAAATCACACTACAGAGCAAAACTGCTTCCGCAAGTGAAACAGTGAAAAATCGATGCTATTTACGCCAGATGGGCGGTTCGCCGGGGTCGCGCGCCTCAGAAAAGCCTCAGGCTCCAACCTTAACCCCTTCCGCACCGAGGCGGCGGGCCACGTCGCCGGGGGATCCGGTGCGGCGGGCGAGGAGATCGTAGCCGAGGGGGACGACGAAAACGGTGAGCAGCGTGGCCAGGACGATCCCGCAAAGGACGACAATCCCGATGACCACGCGGGTCTCGGCCCCGGCGCCGAAGGAGAAGATGAGCGGAAGCGTTCCGGCGGCGGTGGTGATGCCGGTCATGATGATGGGACGCAGGCGCACGCGGGCGGCTTCGCGCAACGCCGCGTCGAACGTCTTCCCCTCGTCGCGCAGCTGGTTGGCGAACTCGACGATGAGGATGCCGTTTTTCGCGGCGAGTCCGACGAGCACGATGAGACCTACCTGGCTGTAAAGGTTGAGCGTGCCGCCGGTGGCCCAGATGCCGAAGACGCCGCCGGCGATAGCCAGCGGGACGGTGAGCATGATGACCACGGGATGCACGTAACTCTCGAATTGCGCGGCGAGGACGAGGAACACGATGGCCAGTCCGAGGAGAAAAACAAAAAGCACGGCACTGCCGGCCTCGCGAAAGTCTTTCGATTGGCCCTTGTAGTCGATGATGACTTCGGGCGGGAGAACTTCGCGCGCCGTGCTCTCGAGGTAATCGAGCACTCCGCCGAGGGTGGCGCCTTCGGCCACGTTGGCCTCCAGAGTGATGGAGCGGACGCGGTTGTAGCGGTTGAGCGTGCTGGAATCGGCCAGCTCGTCGAGGCGGACGACGTTGGACAGCGGGACGAGTTCGCCGCTGCGTTCCGACCGCACATAGATGTTCTCGAGGGCGGCGGGCGTGCGCTGGCGATCACGCTCGCCCTCGAGGATGACGTCATATTCCTCGCCGTCCTCGACGTAGGTGGTGACGCGCCGCGAACCGAGCATGGTCTCGAGGGTGCGGCCCACGGTTTCGACGGAGACCCCGAGGTCGGCGGCGCGGTCGTAGTCGACCTGCACCTCGATCTGCGGTTTGGTTTCCTTGTAGTCCCAGTCGATGGATTCCAAACCCGGGTTGTCCTGCCGGATGCGCTCGAGGAGTTGGTCGCGCCACTCGACAAGTTGGTCGTAGTTGGCCCCGCCGATGACAAATTGCACGGGCTTTTGGATGCGCGGACCGAAGCCTTGGCGCATGACGGGAAAGGCGGTGACGCCGGGAAGGTCGGAGAGCTTGCCGCGGACTTCGTCCATGATTGCCCAACCCGGACGCCGCTGGTCGAAGGGCGAGAGGACGAAGATGACCACGCCGGTATTGAAGACTTCGGTCAGGCCGAAAGCGCGGGGTGTGCGGACGAGGAGGCGGATGGCTTCACCGTTTTCGATGTAGGGCAAGAGGCGGCGCTCGATTTCATCCATGTATTCCTTGAGGTATTCATGCGAGGCGCCCTCGGGTCCGTTGACCAGCACGAAGAAGGCGCCGCGGTCCTCCTTGGGCGCGTATTCGCCGGGAAGACGCGCGATGACCCCCGCGGCAAGAAGACCGAGGGCGACAAAGAACGCGAGGGAGAGGGCCTTCCGGCGGAGGACAACTTCGAGGGCGCGCAGGTAGAGGCGCTGGCTGCGGTGGAAGGCGGCGTCGATGAAGCGGGTCACGACATTGCGCGATTCCTTTTTGCGCAGGACCTTGGAAGCCAGCATGGGACAGAGCGTGAGGGCGACGAGACTGGAGAAAGCGACCGCGGCGGAAATGGTCAGCGAGAATTCGGAGAACAAACGCCCGATGTCACCCCCGAGGAAAGCGATGGGCACGAAGACGGCGATGAGGACGAGCGTGGTGGCCACCACGGCGAAACCGACCTGCCGGGCCCCGCGATAGGCCGCGACCAGCGGGGTTTCGTTTTCCTCCTCCAGACGGCGCCAGATGTTCTCGAGGACGATGATGGCATCGTCGACCACGATGCCGATGGCCAGCACGAGGGCCAACAAGGTGAGGATGTTGACCGAGAAGCCGAAAAGATTCAGCGCGATGAAGGTGGCGACCAGCGAGACCGGCACCGTGACCGCGGGGACCAAAGTGGCGCGCCCGCTGCCAAGGAAGAGATAGACCACGAGAACGACCAGCGCCACGGCGATAAAAAGCGTGCGCACGACCTCGTGCACCGCCTCCTCGACGAACACGGAACTGTCATAGCTCTGCCGGATGGTCATCCCCGGGGGCAGCGTGGGGTTGAGCCGCACCGCTTCCTCGCGTGCGGTCCGGGCCACCTCGATGGTGTTGGCCGTCGATTGTTTGACGATGCCCAGCCCGACCATCGGCTCGCCGTTGCCGCGGAAGAATCGCCGGGTTTCCACCGCCTCGCGGCTGACCCGCGCCACGTCGCCCAAACGGACCAGATACCCGTCCTCACCCTTGGTGAGGACGAGGCGGGCGAAATCCTCAGGATCGCGGAAGCTGCGCTCGAGGCGCACGGTGAATTGGCGGGCCCGCGATTCGATGCTGCCGGCCGGAAGTTCCACATTCTCGCGCCGCAAGGCGGCCTCGACGTCCTCCACGGTGAGCCCGCGCGCGGCCAATTCCTGCCGGTCGATCCAGATACGCATGGCCCACGTCTGATCGCCGCCGACGCGGACATTGGCCACGCCGTCGAGCACGGAAAAACGGTCGACGAGATAGCGGCGGGCGTAGTCGGTCAGCTCGGGGATGGAATACCCGCGGCCTTCGAGGTTGAGCCACATGATGACATCGTCGTTGGAATCGACTTTCTGGATCTCGGGCGGATCGGCTTCGATGGGCAGGTCGTCGAGGACGCGCGAGACGCGGTCGCGGATATCGTTGGCCGCCGCATCGATATCGCGGCCGGTGCGGAACTCCACGTCGATGGTGGAACGTCCATCCACGCTGGTCGACGCGATAGTGTCGATCCCCTCCACCCCCGCGATGCTCTGCTCGAGGGGCTCGGTGATGCGCGTCTCGACGACCGACGCGGCGGCGCCGGGATAATTGGTCTCGACGGAAACGACCGGAGGATCGATGTCGGGGTATTCCCGCAAGGGGAGCTGGAAGAAACTCAAGGCCCCGAAGGCGACCAGCAGCAGGGAAAGCACCGAGGCCAGGACCGGGCGCTTGATGGAAAGGTCGGTGATGAGCATCAGCCGCCGGCGGTGTCCGCCTGGATGGTGACCGGCGCGCCGTCGGACGCCTTGAGCGCGCCGTGGGTGATGACGGTCTGTCCGGCCTGCAGACCCTCGAGGATTTCCACTTCCCCGGCCTGCCGCGCCCCGGTGGTCACCTCGGTCTTGCGGGCCACCGTGCCCTCGGGGCCTTGTTCCGCCAGCATGACAAAATTGCGGCGTCCGGCCGGCAGCAGGGCTTCCTCGGGAATGACCACCGCTTGGCGCTCGTCGGCACGCAGCTGCACGGTCATAAGGAGGCCCGGTTTGAGCAACCGCTCGGGATTGGCCAACTCGGCGCGGGCGACGACGGTGCGGGTCACCGGGTCGATGCGGCTGGCAACACTGCGGATGGTGCCGGGGAAAACCTTGTCAGCGAAGGCGCGGGCGCGGGCCTCGATCGGCGCGCCGGGGACCAAGACAGGCAGGAAGGTGGCGGGCACGGCGAAATCGAGCTTCATCACGCTGTCATCATCGATCGTCGTGATGAGGTCGCCCGGTTGCACAAGGGCGCCGACGCTGATGTTGCGCAATCCGACCACGCCGTCGAACGGCGCGGTGATGGTGAGATTGTCGATGCGGGATTGGATGGCGAGCTGGCGGGCGCGGGCCGTTTCGTAGATGCGGCGCGCTTCGTCGAGTTGGGCCACCGCGGCGGCGCCTTGGCGCGAGAGCTGTTTGGTGCGGTCGTATTGGCGGAGGGATTCCTCGGCGGTCGACTCCGCCTCATCGAGCAGGGCCTGCGCCTCCTCGGTATTCATGGTGGCCAGCACGTCGCCTTTTTTCACGCGCTGCCCGTCGCTGAAATTCAGCGTGGTGATCGTCTCCGTGACCTTGGCCGTGAGGTCGACCGACTCATTGGCCGCCAGCGTGCCCAAGGCCTCGATCCGGTCGGCCAGCGGCTTGACCTGCACGGCGGCGACCCGCACGGACGGCGGTCCGGCCGGCGGTTTTTGGCCGAAGGCCAACGAGGCCGGCAGCAGGAAGAGAAGGAGGAGACGAAGCATGAAGTGATCAAACTGTATTCGATCCCCACCGTCGGACGGTTGCAAGGGGAACCGGAGCACTGGCAGCGCCCCATCAGCCAAGAAATGGCACAACGGCTCCGCGTTAGTGTCTCCACATCGGCGAACATTGACCATCCCGCGGGGGAGGCTTAAAGGGAACTGTGGCACAAAGCGATTCAAAGCCGGATCCTATGCGCGCGGCGCGTCACAGTCGCTCGGGCGCAGCTTCCCGCCGCGCGGAAATGCGTCGCATCGAACGCATGACGGTAGAAGAGCGCATTCATGCCGCTCTCACCATGAGTCGTCGTTTTGCCTGGCTGCAGCCTGCCGCACGCACCCGTTGACCCGGTGGAAGATTCCCATGCCATCTTGCGGGCCGCCGAGGACATCCTCCATCGCCTCCGCGAACATCAGGTCGATGCCCTCGTGATCGGCGCCGTGGCGCTCGCGGCTCACCGCTACGTGCGCCAGACCGAGGATCTCGATCTGGGTGTGATCGCCGACGTGCGAAAGTTGCGCGAACTCACGGCAAAGCTGCGGGAGGCAGGCTACCAGGCGGAACTGCGCGAACCGGATGCGAAGGATCCGCTGGGCTGGGTCATCGACGTGGAGGGAGATTTCGGCTTGGTCCAGATCATCAGCTACGCGGGCAAATTTCCCGCTGTGATCGAGGATGCCTTGCGCGAGACGCAAATGACAGCCCGTCCAGGCAGCCCCCTCAAACTCGTCCCGTTACCGCATCTCATCGCCCTCAAGTTGTATGCAGGCGGCACCAAATCCAAAGCCGATGTCCTCGAACTTATTGTTCGCAACCCGGAGCTTGATTTGGAAGGCGTACGCGAACTTTGCCGCGGCTATCGACTCGGGGGCTTGGATGAACTGATCGCGGAAGCGCGATCCATCTAGCGCAAAAGAAAACCGCGCCCGAGGGCGCGATTCTCTGTGTCCTCCGCGGACTCTGCGGTTTCCCGCTTAGCGCGAGTAGAGTTCGACGACGAGTTGTTCGTTGACCACCGGGGCGATTTCTTCGCGGGTGGGGATGCGGCTGACGGTGCCGGTGAAGTTGTCGCGGTCGACCACGAGCCAATCGGGCACGGTGCGGATTTGCGTGGCTTCCATCTGGCGGGCGGCCAGTGCACGGGGCTTGGGCGAGTCTTTGATGGTGACGGCGTCGCCGGGTTTCAGGTTGGCCGAGGCGATGTCGTTTTTGCGGCCGTTCACTTGGACGTGACCGTGCGCCACCATTTGACGGGCGGCGGTGCGGGTGCGGGCGAAGCCGAGGCGGTAGACGACGTTGTCGAGCCGGGTCTCGAGAAGTTGCAGGAGGGTTTCGCCGGTGACGCCGCGACGGGAGAGCGCGGTTTCGAAGTAGCGGCGGAACTGGCGTTCGAGCACGCCGTATTGCGCTTTGAGCTTCTGCTTCTCGAGCAGGGCGAGACCGTATTCGGAGGTCTTTTTGCGGCGCATGCTCTTTTGTCCGTGCATGCCCGGCGGGTAGCTGCGGCGCTCGAAGTGTTTGGGCGAGCCGACGAGGAAAACGCCGAAGCGGCGGCTCAGTTTGGTTTTGGGTCCGGTGTAACGTGCCATGGGTGGAGAGTTTTGAGTTTGTAAGTTTAAAGTTTTAAGACACTACACGCGGCGGGCTTTGGGTGGGCGGCAGCCGTTGTGCGGCACCGGGGTGACGTCTTTGATGACGGTGATTTCCAGGCCGATGGCCTGCAGCGCGCGGATGGCGGATTCGCGTCCGGCCCCGGGGCCTTTGACGCGGACTTCGACTTCTTTGAGTCCGTGTCCCATGGCCTGACGGGCGGCATCCTGCGCGACGAGCTGGGCGGCGTAGGCGGTGCTTTTGCGCGAGCCTTTGAAGCCGACTTTGCCGGCGCTGGAGGCGCCGAGGACGGCGCCGCGCTGGTCGGTGATGCTGACGATGGTGTTGTTGAAGGTGGCCAGCACGTGGGCGATGCCTTGGGCGACGTTCTTGCTGCCCTTGGCCTTGACCACCTTGGCCGGGGCCACGGGGGCGTCGAGGGAGAGGATGTCGTCGGCCGATTGCGTTCCGGCGGCTTCGGCCGTTTTGGCTTCGCCTTCCCTTTTCTTGGCGGTTTTGCCTTTGGCGGCTTTGGGCTTGGCCGCTTTTTTCTCGGCGGCGGGTTTGGCTTCGGCGGACGCTTCGGCTTTCACTTCCGCCGCGGCGGCTTCCTTGGCTTCGACGGCCTTGGTTTCCGGGGCTTCGGGATGGTGCGCGGCCGTTTCTTCCTTGCGCGCGGCGTCCTGCGATTCGTTCTTGTTTTCTTCGCTCATACTTCGACGGGATTAGACTTTGCCGGCTTTGGCGCCGGGATTTTTCTGCACGCCGACCGTTTTGCGCGGTCCCTTGCGGGTGCGGGCGTTGGTCGAGGTGCGCTGGCCGCGCACGGGGAGTCCGCGGCGGTGGCGGATGCCACGGTAGCAATTGATGGCCTGGAGGCGCTTGAGGTTGCCCTGCAGTTCGCGGCGCAGGTCGCCCTCGATGAGGACGCCGTTGTTGCCGATGATGTGGATGATCTGGGAAATCTGCTCCGGCGTGAGGTCCTTGGCGCGAGTGTTCGGGTCGATGGAAGCTTCGGCCAAGACGCGTTTGGCGATGGTCGGTCCGATGCCGTAGATATACGGCAGTGAGGCTTCGATGCGTTTGTTGGGCGGGATTTCAACCCCGAGGAGGCGTGGCATGGCTTTGTTATCCTTGTCTTTGTTTGTGGCGCGGGTTCTTGCAAACCACGCGCACGACGTTGTTCCGCCGGATGATCCGGCAGCTTTCGCAAAGGCGTTTGACTGAAGCTCTGACTTTCATGATTGGGTCCTTCTATTTCTTGCGGTAGGTGATGCGTCCTTTGCTCAAGTCATACGGAGACAACTCGATCATGACCTTGTCACCCGGCAAAATGCGAATGAAGTGCAGGCGCATTTTGCCCGAGATGTGCGCGAGGATACGATGTCCGTTGGGTAATTCCACCCGGAACATGGTATTCGGCAGCAGCTCGACAACCTTGCCTTCTACTTCAATAGCGTCTTTTTTCGCCATGTCAAAACTTCCGGTTCCCCTTTTGTAACCAGCACGGTGTGTTCGAAATGCGCCGAGGGCAGGGCGTCGGCCGTGACCACCGTCCATTTGTCGTCCAAAACCCGCACGGCGCTGGTCCCCATGTTGACCATGGGCTCGATGGCCAAGGTCATGCCGGCCTTGAGTTTGGGGCCACGGCCGGATTTGCCGTAATTCGGGATTTGGGGATCTTCGTGCAATTTGCGCCCCACCCCATGGCCGACGAATTCCCGGACCACGGAATAGCCTCGGGCCAAGGCGGCTTGTTCGATGAAAGAGGAAATGTCCCCCACCCGGCGTCCGTGCGTGACGTGCGGGATGACGTCGCGGAGGATGCGGGCGGTGTCCTCGACGAGGCGGTCCACTTTGGGCGGCACCACGCCGATGCGGATGGTGGTGGCATTGTCGCCGATCCAGCCGTCTTTGATCACGCCGACGTCGAGTTTGAGGATGTCGCCATAGGCCAGGCGGCGGTCGCCACCGATACCGTGGACGACTTCCTCGTTCACCGAGATGCAGAGTTGGCCGGGAAATTTGCGGTAGCCGAGGAAGGCGCTTTTGGCCCCGGCATCGGCGATGAATTGCGCGCAGGCCTCGTCGATGTCGCGGGTCGTCATGCCGGGCGTCACGAGGTTTTCCAATTTGCCGAGCACCTCGGCCGCGACCCGGCAGGCTTTGCGCATCGCCTCGATCTCGCGGTCGTTCTTGATCGGTATCATCGAAGACAGGAAGGGAAAGCGGTCGAACACAGGCGGACGGCGGCGGTTACTGGCCGCCGGCCAGATAGGCCGCGGTGCCGGCAATGACGATGATCCCGATACCGGCCCAGATCCAGACCATGGCGTCGGCCGAGAGAACGCGCCCGCTGCCGCCGGCGGTGCGCTCGAAGCGACCGCGGATTTTGCCGCGGCGGAGGAAGCCGTCATAGTGACGCTGCAGCAGGTAGGTCTCCACCTGGCGCATGGTGTCGAGGGTGACGCCGACGATGATGAGCAGCCCCGTGCCGCCGAAGAACTGCGCGGTCATGTAGGGCACGTTCATGCTCTGGGCGAGCAACTGCGGCAGGACCGCGATGATGGTGAGGAAGACGGCGCCGGCGAAGGTCAGGCGCGTCATGGTGTAATCGAGAAAATCGGCGGTGGGTTTGCCGGGGCGCACGCCGGGAATGAATCCGCCGTATTTTTTGAGGTCGTCGGCGATTTGCGCGGGCTGGAACTGGGTGGCCACCCAGAAATAGCTGAAGAAGAAAATCATCGCGCCGAAGAGCACGTAGTGCGGCCAACCGGTGGCCAGCAAGGCGGAGAGCTCGTTGGCCCAGCGCTGCGTGGGGAAGGCCATGCTGAGGATGGTCGACGGGAAAAGGAGGATGGCCTGGGCGAAGATGATCGGCATGACGCCCGCGTAGTTGACCTTGAGCGGCATGTATTGCGTCTGACCGCCGTAGACTTTCCGCCCGACCACGCGTTTGGCGTATTGCACGCTGATGCGACGGGTGGCTTGGGTCACGGCAATGACCGCGGCAATGACGATGATCAAAAACGCGATGAGCAGAACGAGAACCACCGGACTGACCGGAGCCGCCTCCCCGCCGGTGGGCACGAAGGTGCGCCAGGCTTGGATCAAGCCGGCGGGCAACTGGGCGAGGATGCCGACGGTGATGATGATGGAAATGCCGTTGCCGATCCCGCGCTCGGTGATCTGGTCGCCGAGCCAGACGAGGAACATGGTGCCCGCGGTGAGCGTGATGACGGTGAGCAGACGGAAAGACAGCCCCGGATCCGAGACCAACGGAACACCGAGACGGTTGATGGTGTCCATGATGCCCGGCAGGAAGGGGTTCGACTCGGGGCTCTCGAAGGACAGCGCGAGCAGGTAGCCCTGGAAGAGGCAGAGAATGATGGTGACGTAGCGGGTGTATTGGGAAATTTTCTGGCGTCCACCGTCTTCACGCGAAAGGCGCCCGAGACGCGGGATGACCGCGGTCATGAGCTGCATCATAATGGACGCGCTGATGAAAGGCATGATGCCGAGCGCGAAGATGGCGCAATTGCCGAGCGCACCGCCGCTGAAGAGGTTGAAGAGCGCGGCTACCCCGCCGCCGGTCTGCGCGTCGGCCACGTTGATGAACCACTGGCGGAGGACCTCGGCGTTGATCCCCGGGGCCGAAATGACCGAGCCGGCGCGCACGATGACGATCATGGCCAGCACGAAAAGCACGCGCTGGCGCAGCTCGGGGATTTTGAAAATGTTGGTGAAGGCGGAGATCATGGGGAGTTGATCAAAGTCGATTCGTCGCCGGGCGCTCCGGCTCGTAGAGCCTACGGCTCGGAGAGGACGGCGACGCTACAAGGGTAGGGACACGCGGCTCGCGTGTCCGGATCGGATGGGGCGGACGAGCGGGCCGCTCGTCCCTACCCGCGGGCCGGACGCCCGTGGCCCCTGATCGATCCGCAGCCACCGCGCTCATCCGCTCAGGCAATCGTGCCGCCGGCGGCTTCGATCTTGCGCTTGGCCGCTTCGCTGAATTTCGCGCCGGAGATGGACAGTTTTTTGGTGATCTCGCCGCGGGCGAGGATTTTCACGCCGTCGACCGAACCGCGGACGAGGCCTTCCTTGCGCAGGGCGGCTTCATCGACGGTCGCGCCGTCGGCAAAGTCGTTGAGGTCGTCGAGATTGACGATGGCGTAGTGCGTCTTGAAAGCAGCGTTGTTGAAGCCGCGCTTGGGCAGGCGGCGGATGAGGGGCATTTGTCCGCCTTCGAACCCGAGACGGATGCTGCCGCCGGAGCGGGCCTTTTGTCCCTTGTGTCCTTTGCCGCTGGTTTTGCCTTTGCCCGAGCTTTCGCCGGAGCCGAGGCGCTTGCGGCGTTTTTTCGCGCCGGGACGGGGTGAGAGGTTGTGCAGTCGCATGGTGGTCAGGCGGTGACCGCTTCGACGGCGGCTTCCGCTTTGCTGGGCTTCATCTTGATGCCGCGCACGCGGAAGATTTCCTCGCGCGGACGGAGTTTCGAAAGGGCTTCGAGAGTGGCTTTGACCACGTTGGCGTGGTTGTTCGAGCCGAGCGACTTGGCCAGCACGTCGCGGATACCGACGGCTTCACAGACGGCGCGGACGCCGCCGCCGGCGATGATGCCGGTGCCGGGCGAGGCCGGGCGGAGCAGAACGCGGCCGCCGCCGAATTCACCGGTCACCTCGTGCGGAATGGTGTTCTCGGCGAGGGAAAAATTCTTCATGGCCTTGCGCGCGGAATCGGAGGCCTTGCGGATGGCCTCGCTGACTTCCTTGGCTTTGCCGAAGCCGCAACCGACGCGGCCTTTGTGGTCGCCGGTCACGATGAGGGCGCTGAAGCTGAAGCGGCGGCCGCCTTTGACGACTTTGGCGCAGCGGTTGATGAAAACGACTTTCTCGACCGTGTCGGAAGGTTCTTTGGGTTCTTCTTTGCGGCGGTTGTCGCGGCGCCCGGTGTTGCGTTCGAATGGAGGCATGGTGTTGTTAGAATTCGAGGCCGGCTTCGCGCGCGGCGTCGGCGAGGGCTTTGACCTTGCCCTGGTATTGGAAGCCGCCACGGTCGAAGACGACTTTGGAAACGGATTTGGCCTTGGCGCGGTCGGCCACCAGTTTGCCCACGGTCTGGGCGTTGGCCACATTGGCGCCGGGCTTGGACGCTTTTTCCTGCGTGCTGGCCGCGGCGAGGGTCACGCCCTTGGTATCGTCGATGACCTGCGCGCGGATGTGGCGGCCGGAGAAGTTGACCGCGAGGCGCGGACGCTCGGGCGTGCCGGCGACTTTTTTGCGGATGCGCTTGTGGCGGAGTTTGAGGCTGTCTTGGCGTGTCATGGCGTTTACTGGACGGTTTTGCCTTCTTTGCGACGGACCTGCTCGTCGGCATAACGCACGCCTTTGCCCTTGTAGGGTTCGGGCGGGTAGTAGGCGCGGATGTTGGCCGCGACTTGGCCGACCAGCTGGCGATCGATGCCTTCGATGACGAGTTTGGTGTTCTCGTTGACGGTGATTTTGATGTCCTTCGGGATCTCGAAAACGATCGGATGGGAGAAGCCGAGGGAGAGGTTGAGCTTCTGTCCCTGCACGGCGGCTTTGAAACCGACGCCCTGGATCTCGAGGTTGCGGGTGAAGCCGGTGCTGACGCCGGTCACCATGTTGTTGAGCAGGGCGCGGGAGAGTCCGTGCAGCGCGCGGACTTGGCGGTTCTCCGACTTGCGTTGTAGCACGAGGGTTTCGCCCTCGACCTTGCCCTCGATGCCTTCGGGAAGTTGCCAGGAAAGTTTGCCTTTCGGTCCCTCGACCTGCACGGAGCGGTCGGCGGCCAGGTTCACTTTGACCTTGGCCGGGAGCGTGACGGGTTTGTTGCCGATGCGTGACATGGTTTCGATTCTCCTTACCAAACGTAGGCCAGCAGTTCGCCGCCGACTTTCTGGCGGCGCGCCTCGCGTCCGCTGAGCACGCCGCGCGACGTGGAAACGATGGAAATGCCCATGCCGCCGAGGACGCGCGGGATGTCTTCGGCCCCGACGTAGCGGCGCAGACCCGGACGGCTGACGCGCTTGAGCCCGGTGATGGCCGGGGTCTTGTCGGCGAACTTGTTGACAATGCGCAGCTGCGGCTTGCCCTCGGACTTCACTTCGAAATCGGTGATGTAGCCTTCCTTTTTGAGGATGGCGGTGATGTCGGCCTTGAGGCGCGAGTAAGGGACGAGCAACTCGGCCTTGCCGGCGCGGCTGGCGTTGCGCAGGCGGGTCAGGAGGTCGGCGATGGGATCGTTGGAGGTCATCAGGATGCTTGGGCGGCGGGTTTCTTGGCGCGGTCGGTGAAGGGCATGCCGAGTTCGCCGAGGAGCGACTTGGCCTCCTCGTCGGTGCGGGCCGTGGTGACGATGGTCACATCGAAGCCGACGTTGCGCTTGATTTTATCGAGTTCGATCTCGGGGAAGATGCTCTGGTCGGTCACGCCGAGGGTGTAGTTCCCTTGCCCGTCGAAGGCTTTGGGGGAAATCCCGCGGAAGTCGCGGATCTTGGGGAGGGCGGTTTTGATCAGGCGCTCGAGGAACTCATACATGTTGCGTCCGCGCAGGGTGACTTTGGCCCCGATGGGCTGGTCCTTGCGCAGCTTGAAGTTCGAGATGCTCTTCTTCGACTTGGTGCGCACGGGCGTCTGGCCGGTGATGGTCTGCAGTTCGCTGACGGCGATTTCCAGCGCCTCCTTGGGGTCCTGGGCGGAGCCGACGGAGGTGTTGATCACGACCTTCTGCAGGCGCGGGATCTGGTGCGGGTTGGTGTAACCGTGCCGGGACTTGAGCGCCGGCACGACGCGCCCGGTGTATTCCTTGTAAAGTTCGACTTCCATGGGTTACTTCGCCTTGGCTTTGGCGGTCTCCTTTTTGGCGGCTTCGATCCGCTTGACGTTGGAAATGTGGATGGGTCCCTCTTTCTCGACGATGGCGCCGCTCGGGTGCTCCTGCGATTTGCGGGTGTGCTTTTTGATGAGGCGCACGCCCTCGATGAGGACTTGGTTTTTGCCGCGCAGGACCTGCAGGACCTTGCCTTCGGCACCGCGGTGGTTACCGGCGATGACGCGGACGATGTCGTTTTTGCTGACGTGGGTCTTGATACGGTTCATAGCACCTCCGGGGCGAGGGAAACGATCTTCATGAAATTTTTCTCGCGCAGTTCGCGGGCCACGGGGCCGAAGATGCGGGTGCCGCGCGGGTTGAGGTCCTTGTCGATGATAACAATGGCGTTGGTGTCGAAGCGCAGGGCCGAACCGTCGGGCCGCTTGAGCGGTTGCCGGGTGCGGACGATGACGGCGCGGACGACCTCGCCTTTTTTCACCGTGCCGCCGGCGGAGGCTTCCTTGACGTTGGCGGTGATGACATCGCCGACCGAGGCGAAAGCCGATTTCTTGCCGATGACGCCGATCATGGTGGCCATGCGGGCCCCCGAATTGTCGGCGACGTCGAGACGTGAGCGGAGCTGGATCATGGCGTGTTCAGTGCTTGAGGATTTCGACGAGGCGCCAGCGCTTGTTCTTGCTCAGCGGGCGGGTCTCCATGATGAGGACTTTGTCGCCGGCCTTGGCCTCGTTCTTCTCGTCGTGGGCGTGGAACTTGGCGCTTTGCTTGATGATTTTGCGGAAACGCGGGTGCGGGACGCGGTTGACGGTGCGGACGACAACGGTTTTGTCCATCTTGTCCGAGACGACCTCGCCGACGACGGTTTTGCGGATGCCGCGCGCGGCGGCGGTGGTGGTGGCGGTGTCGCTCATGATTTGGCTGCTGCTTTGATTTTCTGCGAGAGGAAGGTCTCGATCCGCGCGACCTCGCGGCGGAGGGTGCGGATGAGGGACGGCTTCTCGAGTTGACCGCTTTGCTGTTGCAGGCGGAGGTTGAAAATCTCGTGGCGCAGCTCGCGCTTGCGGCCGCGGAGTTCATCCACGCTGAGTTCGGCGATTTCCTTGGTCTTCATGGCGTCAGGAGGCGTGGTGGCGGGTGATGAATTTGGTGCGCACGGGCAGTTTGTTGGCCGCAAGGCGCAGGGACTCGCGGGCCACGCTCTCGGGCACGCCGTCCAATTCGAAAAGGATGTTCCCCGGGCGCACCACGGCGACCCAGTATTCCGGCGCGCCTTTGCCTTTGCCCATGCGGGTTTCGGGCGGGCGGGCGGTGACGGATTTGTCGGGGAAAATGCGGATCCAGAGTTTGCCTTTGCGCTTCATGTTGCGCGTGAGGGCGACACGGGCCGCCTCGATCTGCACGTTGGTGATCCACGCGCGGTCGAGGGTCTGCAGTCCGAATTCGCCGAAGTCGATGTTGGTATTGCGCGAGGCGTTCCCCTTGCGGCTTCCCCGCTGGGACTTCCGGAACTTCACGCGTTTGGGCATCAAGGGCATGGCACGTTCTCCTTAAAAAATCATTCGGCGACCGCCGTGGCGGCCACTTCGGGCGACGGCGTGATTTCGGCGGCGGGTTTGTCTTCGCGCGCCGAGACTTTGGGTTCGGCTTCCTCGGCTTTGCAGATCCAGCATTTGATGCCGATGTTGCCGGCCGTGGTTCTGGCTTCGGCGAAGCCGTAATCGATGGGCGTGCGCATGGTGTGGAGCGGCACTTTGCCCTCGCGATACCATTCGGTGCGGGCGATCTCCGCGCCGCCGAGGCGGCCGGAGCAACGGACTTTGATGCCGAGCGCGCCCTGTTCCATGGCGATCTGCACGGCCTTTTTCATGGCGCGGCGGAAGCCGATGCGGCGCTCGAGTTGCCCGGCCACGCTCTCGGCGACGAGTTGCGCGTCGGTCTCGGGCGAGCGCACTTCCTGGATGTCGATCTTGACCTGCCGGTCGCCGCTGATGGCGGAGACTTCTCTGGTCATGTTCTCGATTTCGGAGCCTTTGCGGCCGATGACGAGTCCCGGGCGGGCGGTGAAAATGGTGACGCGCAGGCTGTTCCAGGCGCGTTCGATGACGATCTTCGACACGGCGGCCTGGCGGAGCTTCTTTTTCAGGTATGCGCGGATTTTGAGGTCGGCGTGCAGGTGGTCGGCGAACTCGCGGCGCGGGGCATACCACTTCGACCCCCAGTCGCGGGAGAGGGGGAGGCGGAAGCCGATCGGATGAACTTTTTGTCCCATGGTGTTATTTGGTTTCCTCCGCGGCGGGGGCGGCGGCGGTCTCGACAGGCGCCGCGGGCGCGTCGGCTTTTTTGGTCTCTTCTTTCTTCACCGCGGGTTTTTTCTTCGCGGCAGGTTTTTTGGAAGCGGTCTTCTTCTTCGCGGCCTTTTTGGTCTCGCGCGTGACGATTTCGATCTCGTCGGTCAGGATGATGCGGATGTGGCTGGTGCGTTTGCGGATCGGTCCGGCGCTGCCACGGGCCTTGGGGATGAAGCGCTGGAAGGTCGGTCCCTCACCGACCACCGCTTCGCGCACGACGAGAGCTTCCACCCGGGCTTGGTGGTTGTTCTCGGCATTGGCCACCGCGCTCTTCAGCGTTTTGGCCACGAGGCCGGCGGCTTTCTTCGGCGTGAAGGCAAGCAGATCGAGGGCCTGCTGCACGGGCAGTCCCTGGATCTCGCGCGTCACCTCGCGCGCCTTGAACGGCGAGATGCGGGCGAATCGGTAAATCGACCTGGTTTCCATTTTTAAAATTTTCTTGGTGTTTGTTTGTTCCTAACGGCGGGCGTCCACCCGGAGGCGGTCGCCCGTTTTTATCGAGTCCTCTTCGGACACGAGATTCTGGATGACGGCGCCGCTGATGCGGTCGCGCACGTCAATGACGCGAACGTCCCCCACGCGGCGGTTGTCGCGCCACACTTGGAAGGGCATGCCGACTTTCACCCCGGCGTTGCGGCCGATGTTGGCCACCACGAGGGCGAACTCCGGCTTCACTTCCACCACGGTGGCGTCGGTCAGCGTCGGTCCCCCGGCTTGCGCGTCGAGCGGTCCGCCTCCCCCCACCCCCAACACGCGGTCGGCGGCGCGGAGTTCCGTCTCGAGCACGGCGCGAGCCTCGGCCTGCGCGGTGCGGGAGCGGTTCATGGCCTCGAGCAAAGTCTTGGCCTCGGCCTGAGCCGCGGGGTCGGAGCTATTGGCCGCTTTGGCGGTCAACTCCTTTTCGAAGGCTTCGCGTTCCGCGTTGTCGGCGGTTTCCACGCTTTTGAGGAAAATTTGCACTCCCTCGGCGAGGGCGAGCAGTCGCTCGAGCAGCAGCCCGTTTTCTTTCTGCTGGCGGGTCAGTTCGTTGACGGTGGAAAGGAGGCGTTCCTCGATTTCCCCGCCGCCGTCGGTTCCCGGCGCCAGCGCGTCGAATTTGGCCTGCAAATCCTCGGCTTGCCGTTTGAAGATCTCGGCCTCGCTGTTGGCGAGGGCCAAGCTCTCAGTCAGGCTGCGGATGGACTCCCGCGCGAGCAAAAGTTGCTCGTCGAGGCGCGCCGTTTTCGCGGCGTCCCCAGAATCCCGGTCTGTCAAAGAACTGCGGCTTTGCGCGGAGGCGATTCCGGCCAGGGTGATCAAAAGACACCCGGCCAGGAAAAACCTGCCGCTCGCGGCCACGTTTATTTCGTCACTTTCGCCGTATGCGATCCGTGTTTCTTGAAGATACGCGTGGGCGAGAATTCGCCGAGCTTGTGCCCGACCATGTTCTCGGTGACGAAAACCGAATTGAAAATTTTCCCGTTGTGCACGAGGAAGGTGTGCCCGACGAAGTCCGGCGTGATCATCGAGCGGCGCGACCATGTCTTGATGGGCTTCTTGGCGCCGCCTTCGTTCATGCGGTCGATTTTTTCGAGCAGGTGGGCCTCCACGAAGGGGCCTTTTTTGAGCGATCTGGCCATGGCTTAGTTCTTCTTCTTGCTCTTGCGGCGCTCGATGATGAAGCGGTCCGAGGGTTTGTGTTTCTTGCGGGTTTTGAATCCTTTGGCGAGTTGGCCCCACGGGCTGACCGGGTGTTGGCGTCCGCCGCCGCCCTTCGACTTGCCGTTGCCGCCGCCGTTCGGGTGGTCGATGGGGTTCATGACCATGCCGCGGACAGTGGGGCGGATGCCGAGCCAGCGGGAACGTCCGGCTTTGCCGCTGGAGACGTTCATGTGCTCGGAGTTGCCGACCTGACCCATGGTGGCGTGGCATTTGCCGTTGAGCTTGCGGATTTCACCGGAGGGCATTTTGACCAACGCGTAGCCGGCTTCGAAGTTGTTGAGGACGGCCTGCTGTCCGGCGCTGCGCGCGACCTGGCCGCCGCGACCGGGGACGAGTTCGATATTGTGGATGGCCGAGCCGGGCGGGATGCGCTCGAGGGGCAGGGAGTTGCCCACTTCGGGCGCGGCGTCGGGGCCGGAGGAAACCTTCATGCCGACCTTCAAACCATCGGGGGCGAGGATGTAGGCCTTTTCGCCGTCCGCGTATTGCAGGAGGGCGATGCGCGCGGTGCGGTTCGGGTCGTATTCGATGGCCACGACGTCGGCCGTCGCGCCGTGCTTGCGGCGTTTGAAATCGATAAGGCGCAGCTTGCGTTTGTGGCCCCCGCCGGTGTGGCGGCAGGTGATGCGGCCCTGGTTGTTGCGGCCGCCGGTGCGTTTGCGCGTGGTGACGAGGCTCTTCTCCGGCTTCTTCTTGGTGACCTCCTCGAAGGACGGGAGGGCCTTGAAGCGCGCGGCGGGCGTGAGCGGACGGAAAGTTTTGAGTGCCATGGCGTGACGTGCGGTTAGACGAGGTCGAGTTTTTCGCCCTCTTTGAGCGTGATGATGGCCTTCTTCCAGTGCGGGCGGCGTCCGAAGTCGGCGCGGCGTTCGCGCTTCTTCTTGCCGGCGTAGTTGGCCGTGTTGACCGAGACGACCTTCTTTTGGAAAAGGCTTTCGATGGCCGCCTTGATCTCGAGCTTGTTGGCCGCGGGATTGACCTCGAAAACGTATTTGTTCCCCTTCTCCGTGAGAACGGTGGATTTTTCGGTCAGGCGGACGGTGCGGATGATGTCGAAGGGCTCTTTCATGCTGCCGTCCTTTCGGAAATTTTGGCGAGGGCGTCGCCGGTCAGGAGAATCTTGTCATAGCGGAGCAGGTGCTCCGGGTTGACGTCCGACGCGCTGACGAGGAGGACGTTGCCCACGTTGCGCGCGGCACGGAAGGTCGTCTCTTCGAAAGCGGGCGAAACGAGAAGAACATTGCGGGCGTCCTTGGCATTCGTCTTCACATAAGAAAGGAATTTCGCCGTCTTGCCGTCGGGGATGGCCGGGGCCTCGACGAGGAGAACGTCGCCGGCGAGGATGCGGGCGCTGAGCGCTTTGCGCAGGGCCAGCTTGCGCACCGACTTGGGCGTCTTTTTGGAGTAGTCGCGGGGCTTGGGTCCGAAGACCACGCCGCCGCCGCGCCAGATCGGCGAGGATTTGTAACCGGCGCGGGCGCGGCCCGTGCCTTTTTGGCGCCAGGGCTTGGCACCGGAGAGATTGACCTCGGCTTTGGTCTTGGTGTTGGCCGAGCCGGTGCGGCGGTTGGCGCGCAGGGCGGTAACCACATCGTGGACAGCCTGGGTGCCCTTGCCATTCTCGATGATGGCAATGTTGGCCTTCTTGGCCTCGTCGGCGGTGAGAACTTTGGCGCTCATGGGTTACTTCTTCTTGGCGGATTTCTTTTTCGACGGGCGCACGACCACGTAGCTGCCTTTCGCGCCGGGGACCGCGCCGCTGACGAGGATGACGCCGTCTTCCTCGCGGACTTGGACCACTTGCAAATTCTGCACGGTGACGCGCTCGTCGCCCATGTGGCCGGGCATGCCCATGTTCTTCCACACGCGCCCCGGGGTGGAGCGGTTGCCGATGGCGCCGGTGCGGCGGTGCATCATGGAACCGTGACTGGCCGGCTGCCCTTGGTAATTGTGCCGCTTCATCGCGCCTTGGAAGCCTTTGCCCTTGGACTGCCCGATGACGTCGACGAACTGGCCGACTTCGAAGGTGCCGACGGAGAGGTCGGCTCCCGCTTCGGCGGTGCCGTCGCGGAATTCGCGGATGAAACGCTTCGGCGTGGACGAAGTTTTGGCAAAGTGGCCGGTCTGCGCCTTGGAAACGCGCGAGGGTTTCTGGTCGTCGAACCCGACCTGGACCGCGACGTAGCCATCGGTCTCCGCGGTCTTGACCTGCAGGACTTTGTTGCCTGCCGCGGCGATGACCGTGACCGGCGTGGACACGCCCTTGTCGTCGTAGACGCGGGTCATGCCGAGTTTTTTACCGAGTAATCCGAGGCTCATGGTGGCGACTAAATTTGGATGTTGATGTCGACGCCCGCCGGGAGGTTGAGCCGGCGTAGTTCATCCACCGTCTTGGCGGTGGGGTCGAGAATATCGAGGAGGCGCTTGTGGGTACGGCGCTCGAATTGGTCCATGGATTTTTTGTCCACGTGGGGCGAGCGGTTGACCGTCCAGCGCTCGATCTTGGTCGGGAGCGGCACGGGGCCGGCCACGGCGGAACCGCTGCGCTTGGCCGTCTCGACGATCTCGAGGACGGAGCGGTCGAGCAGCATGTGGTCGAAAGCCTTGAGGCGGATGCGTATGCGGGGTGCGGCCATGGTGGTTATTTCTTCTGGCTGTCGAGCACGGCGGCGAGCACCTGCGACGGCACTTGTTCAAAGTGGGACGGCTCCATGGAATAGGAGGAACGGCCTTTGGAAAGGGAGCGGATAGCCGTGGCGTAACCGAACATTTCGGCCAGGGGCACCTCGGCGGTGATGGTGGTGAGATTGTTCTTGGTGTCGATGCCGAGGATCTTGGCGCGGCGGCGGTTGAGGTCGCCCATGATGTCGCCCTGGAACTCGTCGGGGGTGATGTTTTCCACCTTCATGATGGGCTCGAGGAGGATGGCCTTGGCTTTCTTCAGCGCATCCTTGAGCGAGAAAATGGCGGCGATTTTGAAGGCCATTTCGTTGGAGTCCACCTCGTGGAAGGACCCGTCGACGATGTCGACGTGCACGTCAATGACCGGATAGCCGCCGACAATACCGTTGAGGACGCCTTCCTCGATGCCCTTGATGCAGGCCGGGATGTAGTCCTTCGGAATGGCGCCGCCGACGATCTTGTTCTCGACGGTGAGGCCTTTGCCGCGCTCGTTGGGCTGGACCTTGATGACGACGTGACCGTATTGGCCGCGTCCGCCGGACTGCTTGATGAGTTTCCCTTCGCCGTCGGCCGCCGCGAGGATGGTTTCCTTGTAGGCGATCTGCGGTTTGCCGGCGTTGGCTTCGACCTTGAACTCCCGCATCATGCGGTCGCGGATGATTTCGAGGTGCAGCTCGCCCATGCCCGCGATGATGGTTTGCCCGGTCTCTTCGTGGGTGAAAACGCGGAAGGTCGGGTCTTCCTCGGCGAGGCGCTGCAGGGCGTTGGCCATTTTCTCCTGGTCGATCTTAGTCTTGGGCTCGATCGCCATGGAGATGACCGGGTCGGGGAAGGACGGCGGCTCGAGCAGGATGGGATGATCCTCGTCGCAGAGAGTGTCGCCGGTGGTGATGTTTTTGATTCCGACGATGGCGGCAATGTCGCCGGAGTAGCACGTGTCGATGTCCTCGCGCTTGTCGGCTTGGATCTGGATGAGGCGGCTGATGCGCTCGCGTTTGCGGGTGCGCGGGTTGTAGACGGTGTCGCCCTTGGAAAGCTTGCCCGAGTAGACGCGGAAGAAGACGAGTTTGCCGACAAACGGATCGCTCCAGAGTTTGAAAGCGAGGGAGGCGAAGTTGCCGTTGTCGTCGGCCGGCGCGTCGATGGGCGTGGCGTCGTCCGGGTCTTGGCCCTTGGCCGCCGGGATGTCGAGCGGGCTGGGCAGGTAATCGACGACCGCGTCGACGAGGTATTGCACGCCTTTGTTTTTGAAGGCGGATCCACCGGCTACGGGGACGAACTTGTTGGCGATGGTCTGGCGGCGGATGGCGGACTTGAGGTCTTCCTTCGAGATGGGTTTCTCCTCGAGGAACATCATGCCGATCTCGTCGTCGAGGTCGGTCATCTGGGTGACGAGGTCGTCGTAGGCCTTCTTGGCCAGTTCCTTGTGGTCGTCGGGAATTTCCACCACGTCGTAGGTGGAGCCGAAGGTGTCGTCGTCTTTAAAAATGATGGCCTTCTGGTTGAGGACGTCGATCTGGCCACGCAGATGATCCTCTTTGCCGAGCGGAATGAGGATCGGCCACACATTGGCGCCGAGCTTGGTGCGCATGCTTTCGACGACCGCATCGAAGTCCGCACCGGTGCGGTCCATCTTGTTGACGAAGGCGATGCGGGGGACGTTGTATTTGGTGGCCTGGCGCCAGACGGTTTCGGACTGCGGTTGCACGCCGGCCACCCCGCAGAAGACGGCGATGGCGCCGTCCAGAACGCGGAGCGAACGCTCCACTTCCGCGGTGAAATCCACGTGGCCCGGGGTGTCGATGATGTTGACGCGCTGGTCGATCCCTTCGAACAGCTTGAAGACCTGGTCTTCCTTGCGCTGGACCCATTTGCACGTCGTGGCGGCGGAGGTGATGGTGATGCCGCGCTCGCGCTCCTGTTCCATCCAGTCGGTCACCGTGGTTCCCTCGTGCACCTCGCCGATCTTGTGGATCATGCCGGTGTAAAAAAGGATGCGCTCGGTCAAGGTGGTCTTGCCGGCGTCGATGTGCGCGCAAATACCGATGTTGCGCGTGCGCTCGAGCGGGAAGGCGCGGTCGGGCGAATTCGGGTTCGCGTCGGTGGCGGGTGCGGTGGCAGTGGCGGACATGAGAAAGAACGGGTTACAGCAGTTTACCAGCGGAAGTGGGCGAAGGCGCGGTTGGCTTGGGCCATTTTGTGCATTTCGTCGCGCTTCTTGATGGCTTGGCCTTGGCCGGCGGCGGCGTCTTTGAGTTCGATGGCCAGCGCCTCCTTCATCGGAACGGCTTTGCGTTTGGAGGCGAAGGTGACCAGCCAGCGCATGGCCAGCGCGTATTGGCGCTCGGCGGGCACTTCCATCGGAACCTGATAGGTCGCACCGCCGACGCGGCGGGATTTGACTTCGAGGCGCGGACGCACATTGTCCAGCGCCTTGGTCAGGACGTCGAGCGGATCGACCGACTCGCTGCCCTCGCGCGATTTTTCGATGGCATTGTAGACGATGCCTTCGGCGATGGATTTCTTGCCCGCGCGCATCACCGTGTTGATCAGGCGCGTGACCGTCGGGCTCCCGTAGCGGCTGTCGGGGAGGGTCGTCCGTTTCGTTGCTCTGCGTCTGCGTGCCATGGTTGGAAAAGATCGTCGGGTTGTTACTTCTTGGCGGCGTCACTGCCGGCCTTCGGCCGCTTGGCGCCGTATTTCGAGCGGCCGCGGCGTCGCGAGTCGACCCCGAGGGTGTCGAGCGAACCGCGCACGATGTGGTAGCGCACGCCGGGCAAATCCTTCACGCGGCCGCCGCGCACAAGCACGATCGAGTGCTCCTGCAGGTTGTGTCCCTCGCCCGGGATGTAGGCGATGATTTCCTGACCGTTGGTCAGGCGGACCTTGGCGACCTTGCGCAATGCCGAGTTGGGTTTCTTCGGCGTGCGGGTCATGACCTGCACGCACACGCCGCGGCGTTGCGGGCAATTGACGAGCGCGGGCGAC
This sequence comes from uncultured Verrucomicrobiae bacterium, assembly GCA_963776165.1. GTDB lineage: Bacteria > Verrucomicrobiota > Verrucomicrobiia > Chthoniobacterales > JACTMZ01 > JACTMZ01. The sequence continues at coordinate 9,575 of CAVZLI010000005.1, read as the reverse complement.
TTTGATTTCAAAGTCACTTTGCTGCGTCCTTTGCGGACAAGTTGATTGATCGTAGGCATTGCTTGGTAAAAGTTGCGCGCCTTTTTCAGGCGACAAAAAAACCACGCGAACGTGGTTTCTTCGCGAACCCCCGACAGTGTGCGGGACGGGAGAGACTATCGGAACGAATGTCCTCCGCAAGAGATTTTATAAAAATTTTTCAGAAGACTGCTTCTGGGAACAGCCGATCAGTCCAAGACCCCCGCCAAGGCCCCCGCCACCTGGTTGATCTGTTGTGCGGACAGCTCGGGATAGATAGGCAACGCCAGCGTTTCGCGCGCGGCTTTTTCCGACTCGGGGAAATCGCCAACAGAATGGCCGAGCGAGGCAAAACATTCCTGCAGATGGAGCGGAATCGGATAGTAAACGGCGCAACCGATGCCGGCCGCGGTCAGTTTCTCGCGCACTTTGTCGCGGTCGGGCACACGGACCACGTATTGGTGGTAGATGTGGTGGTTCGTCACACCGGACGCGGCGTAGGGCTCGACCGGCAGGGTGATGCGATCGAGCAAGACGAGTTTGGTGAACTCTTCACGGTAGAGCGCGGCATTGCGGCGGCGCGCGGCGTGCCACGCGTCGAGGTGCGGCAACTTGGCCGAAAGGACCACGGCCTGCAGGGCATCGAGACGGAAATTGCCGCCGACCTTTTCGTGATGGTATTGCGCGTTCATCCCGTGGTTGCGCATCAACTTGATCTGCGCGGCCAAGTCCGCGTCGCGACAGGTGGCCATACCGGCGTCGCCGAAGGCGCCGAGATTTTTCGAGGGAAAAAAACTGAAATAACTCACCTCGCCGATGGCGCCGGCGCGAAGCGTTTTGCCCGATTTCGAAGGATAATCGGCCCCGATGGCTTGCGCGGCGTCCTCGATGATCGGCAGATCGAATTCTTTGGCCAGCGCGCCGATGCGGTCCATGTCGCACACGCAGCCGAACAGATGCACCGGCATGATGGCGCGCACGCGGTTGCCCGCCGCGGTGAGGAGACGACCGTCCGGACCGGCATCGCATTTTTTGCGCAGACACTCTTCGAGGCGGTCCGGGTCCATGTTGTAAGTCTCCGCCGCGATGTCGACAAAGACCGGTTCGGCACCGACGCGCTGGATGCACCCCGCCGTGGCGAAGAAAGTGTAGGGGGTGGTAATGACCGCATCCCCCCGCCCGATGCCCATGGCCATGAGGATGGCGAGGAGCGCGTCCGTGCCGGACGACGTGCCGACGGCGTGACCGCACCCGGTGTAATCGCGCACGGCTGTTTCGAGTTCCTCGACCGGTGCACCGAGGATGAATTGCTGGCTGGCGCAGAGCGCGTCCATGCGGCGCTGCACGTCGTCCTTCACCTGCGCGTATTGCAGGCGCAAATCGAGCAGAGGAACCGCCACGAAGAGGAGGAGTTAGCGGATGACACCGAACTCGGCGCGGCGGTTGGCCGCCCAAGCCGCTTCGCCGCCGCCCGAGGCCGCCGGCATTTCCTCGCCGAAGCTGACCGTTTGGACGCGTCCGCCGCTGATGCCCATGCCGATGAGGGTTTCGCGGACGGCCAGGGCGCGCCGCTCGCCGAGTCCGCGGTTGTATTCCTCCGTGCCGCGCTCGTCGGTGAAGCCGGCAATGATCACGTCGGTGTTGCCCGAGCGCATGGAGTCCGCCACGACCTGCACCTTGGGCATTTCGCTGGCGCTGACCTCGAAACTGTCGAATCCGAACTGGACGGGAGGAAACTGTCCTTTGGAGACCCCGCCCCCGAGGTAGGAGGCGCCGTCCGTGCGCTCGGGCAGCGGCACGCCGTCGACGAAATCGCCGTCGATGCCGGCATATTGGTCCTTCGTTTTGCAGGAGGCGGCCAACACCGCCACACTGAGGGCGAGGAGGAGGAGAGAAGGTTTTTTCATGATGCGCATAGCAGATCAGAGCGACCAAGTCGGCTCGCTCACTTTGCCGAGTCCGTTGACGATAGTTGTCGTCCGCCCGTTCTGGACGTCAAGGAGATTGAGGCTCGAGCCGGTGCTGTAGATGAGGTGTCGTGAATTGCGGCCCCAGACGGGATTCTGTCCGGAGGCCACGATGCGCGCACCGCCACCGCCGAGTTCCATCACGGCGACAGAGAAACCGCCGCCCGAGCGCACCGTGAAAGCAACCTTCTTTCCGTCAGGCGACCAACTTGGATCCGTGCAGTAACCGAAGCCGGTCGAGATCATCCTCCCGCTGCCCCCGCCCGCACCGATGCGGTAAAGCTGCGGGCTGCCCCCGTTGTCCGAGGAGTAAATCAGCTCGCCGCCGTCCGGCGACCAGGTTGGCGAGGATTCGACCCCGCGCGTGCGGGTCAAGCGCCGCGCCATACCTCCGCGCAAGCCGGTGACGTAGATCTCGGGGTTGCCGTCCTTGCTCATGGTCAGGGCCATCTTCCCGCCGTCCGGGGAAATGGCCGCGCCCGAGTTGGTGCCGGGGGCTTTGACCACGCGCTGGCGCGCGCCCGAGGCGACGTCTATGACATAAACATCGGGATAGCCCTCGTGGTATCCGGTGTAGGCGAGATGGCGCGCGCCGGGCCCGAGCGAAGGGGCCACACTGATGCTCCGGTCGCTGGTCAGGCGCCGCGAACTGTTGCCGTCATAGTCGGCCAGATAAATCTCCTTGGGCCCGCTGGCTGTGCCGACGAACGCAATCTTCGTCGTGGCGATGCCCGGATTCCCGGTGATGGTTTCCACGATGTCGTCGGCAAATTGGTGGGCCGCTTCGCGGTCGCCTCCGCTGTAGGACTTCGAGAGGACGGTGGCGCCCGAACTGTCGGTCACCCGCCCCTGCAGGGTCCCTCCGCCCGCCGTTCCGGCGACGACGTAGGACCCGCGCGCATCGGGCACGAGTTGGAACCATCCGGAAAGATCGAGGTCGTTCTGCAGCACCTTGGTCACGGCGCCTCCCGACGGCCCGCCGATCGGCGTGACCGCCAGCGAAACGCGGTCGCCTTTGCGCACAGTGATGGTCGGCGCATCCTGCGCCACCGCCGCGAGAGACAAAGCAAAGAGAAAACAAATCGCACGAGTCATCATGCGCGCACCTATAACCCGCTCCGCCAAGCGCGTCGAGACTAGTGGCAACCGCAACCCCCGCCGCAACAAGCTCCCCCGGCAGCCGGGCGCGGCGCCGCGCCACCCTTGGAGGAGGTCATGACGCCCAGCCCGCCGGTGATGACCCGGCGGATCGGTTCACCGGTCTCCGGATGTTTGGTCAGAGCCGCGTCTTTCATGCTCTGGCGAATTTCATAAGTCCGCACGGGTTGGTCCTCTCCTGCCGGGATGGTTTCGTAGACGTAAATGGCCATGACCAAAAAATTGCCCTGCCGGAAGGTTCAAGCAAGCGATTTCCAGAATTTGCAATGCCCGAGTCGCGCCATCATTCCGCTGCGCACTTGGTCGCGCAAATGCGCGGGAAGTTTGCCGAGCTGCCTTCGCAGTTCGACCTCCACGCTTCGCCCGTTAGCCGCCCTGGCTTTGAGTGCATAGAGCAATGCACCCATGCAGTGATCTGCGAAGTGCGCCGCGCCGGCCGCTTGGCCTGCGGCGCGCGCTGCGGCAATCGAAGGCGTACTCTGTGCCGCTCTTGCTGCAGCATGCGCAGCAAGCGATGCCTTCATGACCGCGCCGGTCCTGATTTTTCCCTGCGCCCACGCGCGCACTGTCTCGATGGCCAAGCGCGGACGCGGATCTTTGCTTTCGCTCTCGTAAAAGGGAAGAACACGCTTGGCACAGTCCGCACCCCAACGCGCCAGAATTTTATGGCTGTCAAGGTCGAGCGGACCCCCGCGATGACTTGCCACAAACCGCCGGTCCCTCATCGCCACTCGTGTTTGGGATAGCGCCGCGCGTATTCGGGGCGGATTTGCGGGTAGGTGTTTTTCCAAAAGCTCCCCATGTCGTCGGTCACCTGGATCGGGCGCTGGTTCGGGGCGAGAACCTCCACGCGCACGCGCTGGCGTCCGTCGGCCACGGTCAGCGGTTTGTCCACGCCGTAGAGATCCTGGACACGTGCGGCCAGCACTGGCGCTTGGCCCTCCGCGTAAACAACCCGCGCGGCGCGTCCGCCCGGCAGTTTGATTTTCTCGGGCGCATACGCATCGAGTGCCGACAACTGCGCGCCGGACAACCATCCACGCAGCACGGGCCACGGGTCTTTGTCCTTCAGCGCGCGGTAGTTCGTCACGCCCTGCGCCAGTTGCTCGAGCAGAAATCTCCGCTCTTCCGCCCCGATGCGCGGCAACTCGAGTTCCGGCATCCATGCGGCGAGGCAGTTGAGCCGGGTCATCCATTGCCCGACCGATTCGTTCCAGAGCGGCAGCGACAGTTCCCCGTCGGCGACTTTATCCGCGAAAATTTTCGCCGCAGCGGCCGGATCGGGTTTTCCTCCGGCCCCCGAGCGCAGCACCAGATCGCGGAAGCGGGTGACGCGCCGCGCGACGACGCCGCGCGTGGCCGGATCGAACACCGTCACGGTTTCGTCGGCGAATTCCCCCGGGAACATTTCCTGCAACCACTCCTCCCGCACCGGCGAGGCCAGCGTGAGCAAGGTCTGCACGTCGCCCTCGCGTCCGCCGATCTCGGTGATCTCGCCGGCCACGAGAAGTTCGCTGGTCACCACGCTCTCGCGGGCCAGCGTGCCGCGGCGGCCGTGGACCAAGTCACAACGTAGCGTGCCGCGATCGAGCCGTTTGGCCAGGTGGTCGGGAAAAGCGGCCAGCATGCATTTTTCCAGCGAATGCTCGGGCGGCGGTTCGTCGGCGAGGTTGAGTCCTTCGTTGTGCGCAATGTCGGCGAACTTGTCGGCCAGCTGCGCCGCTTGGCGCGCGGATTGCATGTGGATCCCGAGCTGCCGTCCACGCGCCGCATCGAAATTCGATTTGCGCGCCACGGAAAACGCACGCAACTGCACGAGGACGTCGGACTCCGCCCCGTCCCGGAACATGTCATCGCGGCGCTGGTTCATGTCGCGCGAGGCGCTCTTGACCAGCAACCCACGGCCTTGGGTCAGCGCAGCCAGCATGCAGGCGGCTTTGACACAACCCAGTCGCTCCGCCTCGAGCAAGAGCCGCGCGTAGCGCGGATGCACGGGGAAGGCCAGCATCTGGCGTCCGAGTCGGGTGATGGTGCCGTCGTGATCCAGCGCCCCGAGGTCTTGCAGCAACTCCTCTGCCCGCTGCAAAGCCCGCGGTTCCGGCGGCTCGAGCCAGCGGAATTGCGTCAGATCACCGACACCCGCGGCTTTGAGCGAGAGCACCACTTCGGCCAGATCGAGACGCTTCACTTCGGGCAGCTCGGACTCCGCCCGCTGCTCGTGGTCCTTTTCCATCCACAAACGCACACAGCGCCCGGGCGCGGTGCGTCCGGCGCGACCGGCCCGCTGGTCGGACGAAGCGCGGCTGATCTTCTCAACGAGCAACGTATTGATGCCGCGCCGCGCATCGTAGCGCGCGATGCGGGCCAGACCACTATCGACCACCAGTGTCACACCCTCGATGGTCAGCGACGTCTCGGCCACATTGGTCGAGACGATGATCTTGCGTCCGCCGCCGGATGCCACCGCTTCGTCCTGCTCGCGCGGGGGCATTTCCCCGTGCAGGGCGAAGACGGCGAAGTCCCGCAGCGCCGAGGTCGCCCTGATCTCGTTGATCGTGCGCTGGATTTCGTAAGCGCCGGGCATGAAGACGAGCGCGTGGCCCGATTCCGGCGCGTGCGCCGACAGCGCCTCCGCCGCCAATTCCCACGGCGGCGTGTCGCCGGGCGAGCGTTCCGCATGACGGATCTCCACCGGAAACGTTCGTCCGGCCGATTCGAGGATTTCGCACGGGGCGAGGTATTTCTCCAGTTCGCCGACCTCCAAGGTGGCGGACATGACGACAATCTTCAGATCGGGGCGCGAGGTCTCCTGCAAATCGAGCGCGCGCGCCAGCGTGATGTCCCCGTAAAGATGTCGCTCGTGAAATTCATCGAAGACCACGGCGGAAACGCCGCGCAATTCCGGATCGCCGATCATGCGGCGCAGGAGAATCCCCTCGGTCACGTAGAGAATGCGTGTCCGGGCCGAGCTTTTGCCCTCCATGCGCACTTGGTAACCAACCGTTTGACCGAGCTGTTCCCCGCGTTCCTGCGCCACCCGCGAGGCCAGCATGCGCGCAGCCATGCGGCGCGGCTGCAGGACAACAATCTGCCCCTCACCCGACACAACATGGTCGAGGAGCATCTGCGGCACCTGCGTCGATTTGCCCGAACCGGTCGGCGCGCGAAGGATCAGGCGCGATTGCGTCTTCGCCGCCTCGACGATGCGGTCCTCGATTTCGTAGATGGGCAGTTGCCGCCCTGCGCCGGCCTCGCTCAAGTTAAAATCTCCACTCCGTAGGCCGCCAATTTGTCATCGGCGGTGACGACTACCATGTGGTGCAATCTCGCCGTGGCCACGATGAAACGGTCCGACGGATCGCGATGATGCCACGGCAGGCGATTCGCCTCGAAAGCAATCCTCGGCGTGATTTCGAAGACCTGCAAACGATGGTGCGCGAGCACACCCTCAAACCACTCTTCGGGTTCCATGGGCAACTTCAACTCGCCGCGCGCCGCTTTGAGTCCGATTTCCCAAGCTGTGATGGCGGACACCCCGACGAGCGTCGCGGAGTCGATGCGTTTCCTCGCCGCGGAACTCAAACGACGATGACCCGCCGCCAGCCACAGCAAACCGCAAGTATCCAACAGGATCGGATCAGACATCGCCCCACTCGGCCTCGGTCGGCTTGGTCAAGTCGCCGCGGATCACGAGACGGGACAGCAGCGGATGCTTGGCGGTTCGCTTGGCTGAGCGCAGGGGACGCAATTCGACCACCGGGTGTCCGTAGCGACTGACCACGACGGATTTGCCCTGCTTTTCCACTACGCCGACCAACTCGGAAAAACGGGCTTTCGCTTCATGCACACTGACGGCTTTCATAATGTTGACCTGTTGACCAACACTTACGTCCAGCCGCGACGCGAGTCAAGCGAGAGGCATGCTTGCTTGGTTCAGTTTGCTATAGTCCGGAGCCAGATGTCCGCCATCCGCCAAGCCCTGCAATCCGCGCTCGACGCAAACGGCGGAACCATCCCCTTCGACGCGTTCATGGCGATCGCGCTGCACCATCCGGAAGACGGCTACTACGCGCGCAACATCCGCGGCATCGGGGCACTCGGCGATTTCACCACGGCCCCGCAACTGACTCCGGCGCTGGGCGAAGCGATCGGACGATGGCTGCGGGAAGAAGCGCGGCGGCGCGGATGGAAGCGGTTCAACGTGATCGAATGCGGGCCCGGGTTCCGGGGCGCTTGGCTGCCAGCGGTGATGAAAAGTTTCGGGTGGTTCGGCAGGCGGAAGGTCGATCTCCATTTGGTCGAGAAGTCGGAGCCCTCTGCGCGCAGAACAGCAGAAGCGCGGGCGCGGCAACTGGCATACCACGATCGAAGAGGCGCTTGGCCGCCTGCGAGGGCCGGCGCTGATCTACCACAACGAATTTCTCGATGCCTTTCCTTGCCGCGTGTTCCGCAGGGACGACGACGTGCTGGACCGAACTGCATTTGCAAGTCGCTGACGGCAAGCTGACGGAGATTTTTCTCCCTCCGCAACGTCCCCTGCCCGCATCGCAGCCTTCACCCACGATTGGCCGGAGGACAAATGGTCGAAGTTTTCGAGTCCGTGCGGGCGTTGGATGCAGGCCTATGGCCGCATCCTGGCACGAGGGCGCGATGCTCACCATCGACTACGGCGGGACGACCAGTGAGATCTACGACCGGCGTCCCGACGGCACCCTGCGTGCTTATCGCGGTCAGCACCGGCTGACCGGTGACGGTTGTCTACGAACTGCCCGGACGGCAAGACATCACCGCAGATGTGAATTTCGACGATCTGGCAACGTGGGCGCGGGAACTTGGTTGGGAGACCGGCGACCTGACGTCGCTCGCAGAATTCGCGCCCGGTGCGCCGGGAGCAGACGCATTCCGCTGCATCACGTTCCAAAACTTGTAGCGGCGGTCTGTGACCGTCGGCACCTTCGCAAAACAAGCTCCGAAGGTCACAGACCGCCGCTACAAAATCTGACGAATCAAACCCCCTGCCGCCTGCTCGCCCAGCTCGCGGCGGATGAAGGTGCGGTTGATCGCGTTGAGGTACGCGCGGGCGCTGGCCTCGATCACATCGGTGCTGGCGCCTTTGCCGGTGATGAATCGTCCGTCGCCGAAATCCACCTTCAGCGTCACTTCGCCGAAGGCATCGTGGCCTGCGTGACGGCTTGCACATTGTATTCGACAAGATTGCCCGAGCGCCCGGCCACCGCGTCGATGGCGCGCATGGCGGCATCGACAGCGCCGTTGCCATCGGCATTGCCTTCGCTGCTTTCGCTTGTCGCGACTGAGCACCACGCTCGGCGCGCGGCTTTTTGACCGCTGACTACCGAAACTTCCAGTTTCTGCAATTGCCAGCCTTCGTCCTGCGGCATCATCGAGTCGTCGACCAGAGCCGACAAATCATCGTCGTAGACGAATTTCTTTTTGTCCCCGATGTCCTTGAACCGCACGAAGACCGCGCCGATTTCCGCATCGCTCAGCTTGAAGCCGAGGTGCTCGAGACGCGCGGCCATGGCGTGGCGGCCGCTGTGCTTGGTCAACGGCAACTCGGTGCCGCCCCAACCGACCTCGACCGGATCCATGATCTCATAAGTCTCGCGCATCTTGAGCATGCCGTCCTGATGGATCCCCGAGCTGTGGGCGAAGGCGTTCTCGCCGACGATGGCCTTGCTGCGCTGCACGTGCAGTCCGCTCATCCGGCTGACAATGCGCGAGGTCTTCAAAATTTCCCGCGTGTGCACGTCGGTGTGCAGCTTGCCGAAGAAGTCGGGGCGCGTTTTCAACGCCATGATCGCTTCTTCCAGCGCGGCATTGCCGGCGCGTTCGCCGATGCCGTTGATCGTGCCTTCCACCTGGCGCGCCCCGGCCTGCACGGCGGCCAGCGAGTTGGCCACGGCCAGGCCGAGATCGTTGTGGCAATGCACGCTGATGATGGCGTCGTCGATGTTGCGGACGTTGTCCTTGAGATACTTGATGAGCGCCGCGTATTGCTCGGGCACGGCGAAGCCCACGGTGTCCGGGAATGTTCACCGTGGTGGCGCCCGCCGCGATGACCGCCTCGACGACCTGCGCGAGAAATTCCGGCTCGGTGCGCGAAGCGTCCTCCGGCGAAAATTCGACATCCTGGCAGAGCGACTTGGCCAGCCTCATGCCTTCGGCCGCGAGGCGCAGAATTTCCTCGTGGGCCTTCTTCAGTTTGTGCTCGCGGTGGATTTTCGACGTGGCGAGGAAGACATGGATGCGGCCGCGCTCTCCGGCCGGCTTGACCGCGGCCCCGGCGGCCTCGATGTCCTTGGTCACGCATCGGGCCAACCCGGCAATGATCGGCCCCTTCACCTCGGTGGCGATCCGCTGCACGGCTTCGAAGTCGCCCGTCGCTGATCACGGGAAATCCGGCCTCGATCA
>CAVZLI010000004.1:0-106816 GCA_963776165.1 uncultured Verrucomicrobiae bacterium | reverse complement strand
GGCGGTATCAGTCAACGCTCAGGTTCTGATTGGTAGTTCCAGCGGGTCTGACTACACCACCGCCACTTGGACAAACGATGCACCCAGCGCTTTCGGTCAATGGTTTATCCAGCCTCAAGGTGATGCTCTAAACAACATCAGTGACTCCACCCAGAATGGCCGGACAAGCATCGGCGCCGATTCCTTCTTTATTGTTGGTGGGACAGCCAATGAATTTATCGATGTTTTCGCTCCCCTTGGCGGTTCGCTCGCGTCTGGTCAAAGCGTTTCGCTCAACGCGAACTACAGCTGGAATGGGGGGACGCGCGGTATCCAATTCGAGGAGGCATTCGGCGCCGGAAGTCTCTTCAGGTTTGAACACGGAGGAGGCAGTGATGCTCTTTTTTTCGGTGTCGGCGGCACGACCACGGAGATCTTCGCCAATGCATTCAACGAAGCGTTTACCTACAATGTTGCTTTCTCGGGAGCCACCGAGGTAGCCGTGAGCGCCAGCCTGCTGGGTGCAGGTTCGCCTTTCTTTACGACCAACCTTGCCGTGACTGCCATGCCTAACCAAATCAAGTTTTACACCGGTGGTTACGCTGGCGGCGCCGACCAGGATAATTATGGTCTCTATTTCAATAGCGTCACCACTGTCCCCGAGCCCTCGACCTACGCGCTCCTGACCTTGGGCGCTCTCGCCCTCGGCGGCTACGCGGCCCGTCGTCGCGCGCGGAAATAAATTTCCCCCGAGTCGTATACAAAAACCCCGGTCCGGATTCTTCCCGGATCGGGGTTTTTGATTTTCCACTTCCTGAGCTGTAGCGGCGCTCTATGAGCGTCGGACCATAAATCCGCAAAGGCACCGACGCTCACAGAGCGCCGCTACAAACATCCCCCAGTGCAACCTACATCACACGTCGTTTGCCACTGCCCCGTTTCCGCCTAAAGTTCCGCGCTCATGGCGAAGAAAAAACCATCCGCCCGCCCTGCGCTCTCGCCCGCCAAGCGCGGACTCTTCATCGCCATCACCATCGCGTTGCCTTTTCTTCTCCTCGCGGCCGCCGAGCTGACCCTCCGCGCCTTCGGGTGGGGCGGGTATCCGGCGTGGATTCGGGAGACGGGCCAGCTGCCTTCCGGCGAGGCGGTCTGTCTGGTCGAGCCCGCCGCGGCCAAGCCCTACTTCTTCGCCAATCCGACGCGCCCGGGGTATGCGGACCAGACCAATTTCCTCATGCCCAAGCCGGAAGGCACCGTGCGCATTTTCCTCGTCGGCGAATCGGCGGCCAAGGGCTATCCGCAACCGCGCAATCTCGCGATGTCTTCCTTCCTCCAAGCCATGCTTTCCGACGCGTGGCCGGACAAAAAGGTGGAAGTGATCAATCTCGGCACCACCGCCGTGGCCAGTTTCCCGCTTATCTACCAAGTGTGCGATGCTCTGCGGTTCTCGCCCGATCTGTTCATTTTCTACACCGGCAACAACGAATTCTTCGGCGCCTACGGCACGGCGTCGATCAATGCCGCCGGCTCGCTCCCGCCGTGGGCCCTGCGCGGGATGCGCGCCGCTCGCGGGTTGGCCCTCGTGCAGGTGCTCGACAGCTGGCTCTACCACGGAGCGGACGAAAACCAGAGCCTCATGGAGGAAATGATCGGCCGGACGGTCATTCCCGCGGAGTCTCCGTTGCGCACCGCCGCCGCGCGCAATCTCGCGGCCAACCTCGGGACCATGCTCGACGACGTGCGCGCCGCCGGGGTGCCGTCCATCGTCTGCACCACGGCGAGCAACGAATCCGGCCTCGCCCCGCTCGGCGAGGACGACGTGACCGGACTCGACGAGAAGCAGCGCCGCGAGTTGAGGCGGCTTCTGGGCGAGGCGGCCGAGTCCGCCGAGCGCGGCAATTTCCGCTCGGCCGTCAATCTCCTCCGCCAGGCCGTGCAACTCGCGCCACGCCACGCCCGCGCCCGCTTTTTGCTCGGCCAGGTTCTGGCCCGCGCCGACCAGCCCGCCTTGGCCCGCGACAGCTTTCTCGAGGCCCGCGACCTCGACACCATGCCGTGGCGTCCCATCTCGCTCACCGAGCAGGCCATCCGCAACACCGCACTGGTCAAAGGGGCGGTCCTTTGCGATGTGGCCGAGATTTTCCGCGAGGAAAGCCCCGATGGTGCCACCGGCTGGGAATTGCTCGACGACCACGTCCACCTCTCGCTCTCCGGGCAGGCCCGCGCCGCGCGGTCCATGGTCGGCGCGATGGCCAACTTGGCCGGACCGCTTCAACTCGGGCCTGAAGAGTTGGCCCTCGTGCAGGACGACGAGACTTACGCCGAAGGCCTCGGCACGAACCGTTATGACGACTACCGCGTCAACCACACGTTGCGCGTCCTCTTCGGTGTGCCGTTCATGAAAAAAACCAACGGCCCCGCCTACGATGTTTTCGCCGCACTGTGTCGCGAGTCGGAGGAGGAAATGTCCCCGCCTGTCCTCGAGGTGGCGCGCGAGTGGCAGACCTTCAAGCCGCACGCCGGCGGATTGCGTCCCCTCACGGGCATGGTCGCCCGCGTCCTTCTGCGCGAGGGTGACGTCGAGGAAGCGCTCGATCTTTACAGCATCGCCGCCCGTCAAGTCCCCGACTACACTTCGTGGTATCTGGAATATGTTTACTTCGCCCTGGCCTGCCGCGAGAAAATCGACGGCCGGTTGGACGACGAAGATCTGGCCATCGCCGCCGAGGCCATCGGGCAGGGCAAGTTTCTGCTGGCCAACGGCTATTCCGAAAGCGGGCTGACCGAGCGCTACGTCGGGCGCCTTTGCCAACTGCGCGGCGAGTGGGCCGAAGCCATTCCCTTTCTCCTCGCCGCCCGTCCCAAGATGCAGGCCGAGGACCTCGTGGCCACCGACCAAGCTCTCGTTCTTTCGTATTTGCAGACCGGGCGGAAAAACGACGCGCTGGCTTTGGTCGACGACGGGATCAAGCACAGCGGCCGGTTCGCCGGGATCTATCAACGCCTGCGGCAAGAGGTCGAGCGGAACCCCTGAGACCGGTATCCCGGTCATGGATGGAGCAGCCTCGACCATTCCCAAAGATATTGCAGCGGCGGTCTATGACCGCCGGAACCATTCGAGGGACAGGCACCGACGGTCATAGGCCGCCGCTACACCCGCAAGAGATCGCCAGGGAGCACGGCCGCCGCATTTCATCCGACGGCCTCATTTGCTTCTTGCCGCGGGGGCCGCGGGCGCTTAATCGGCAGGGCTCGTTTTATGGCCGTTTCTCTGCAGCACGGATACGATGACGCCCGCGTGGCCGAGTGGAACCGCGATTTGCAATCGCGCGCCGCGGCCGAGCGCGTGCGTTGGGCCTTGGAGGAATTCCGCGGCCATGCCGTGCTCAGCACGAGTTTCGGCGCGCAGGCCGCGGTCATGCTGCACCTGGTCACGCGCCTCGACCCGCAAATCCCGGTCGTCTTCATCGACACCGGTTATCTTTTTCCCGAAACCTACCGCTTCGCCGACCAACTGGTCGAAAAGCTCGGCTTGAATTTGCAGGTCTACGTCCCGGCCATGACGGCGGCGCGGCAGGAAGCCGTTTACGGCAAGCTCTGGGAGCAGGGGGTCGAGGGGCTGGAAAAATACGGGCGGCTCAACAAAGTCGAGCCGATGAACCGGGCGCTGGCCGAGCTGGGCGCGAAGGTCTGGATGACCGGCCTGCGCCGCGAACACGCGTCCACCCGCGAAGACCTTCCGGTGCTCAAGCGTCAGAACCGCGTGCTGAAACTGCATCCGATTGTCGACTGGACCGACCGTCAGATCGGCGACTACCTCGACGCCCACGGCCTGCCTTACCATCCGCTGTGGGAGAAGGGCTACATCAGCATCGGCGACACGCACAGCACCGCGCGTTTCGCCGACGGGATGAGGCCGGAAGACACGCGGTTCAGCGGACTCAAGCGCGAGTGCGGACTGCACGAGCAGTCGGGCGAGCCGGAGTATATGATCTGACGAATGCTCGTGCCGGGAGGGCGCGACCTAGGGCAGCATTTCCGCGGCCAATTTGATCGCGGCGAGCATGCTGCGGTGGTCGGCGCGGTTGGTGCCGGCGAGGTCGAAGGCCGTGCCGTGATCGGGGCTGGTGCGGGGGAAGGGCAGGCCGAGGGTGGTGTTCACACCGGTGTCGAAGGCCAGCAACTTGAGGGGGATGAGGCCCTGGTCGTGATACATGCAGAGAACGCCGTCGAATTCGCCGGAGGCGGCACGGTGGAACACGGTGTCGGGGGAGAGGGGTCCGGTGAAATTGCCGTGCGCGGCGAGTTCCGTCACGGCCGGGGCGATGAGGGTTTGTTCCTCGTCCCCGAAACGACCTCCTTCGCCGGCGTGCGGATTGAGTCCGGCCACGGCGATACGCGGGGCGCGTCCGAGGCGGCGCTCCAGAAATGCGTGCAGCAGCTTTCCGACCCGCACAATTTCCGCAGCGCGCAAAGCGCCCGCGACCTCGCGCAACGGCAGGTGGATAGTGGCGAGGGCGACGGTGAGCGGTCCGCCGGTGAGGCACATGGCGAAGTTGTCCGTCCCGCTGCGGGCGGCGAAGAATTCGGTTTGTCCGGGGAAGGGGAACCCGGCCTCGTGCAGCGTCTGCTTGGCCACGGGCGCGGTCATGACCCCGTGGATTTCGCCCGCTTGCAGCAGGCGCGCGGCTTCTTCCAGCGCATCCCACGCGGCGCGGGCCGAGGCGGCGGTGGGGCGTCCGGGGGTGTGTCCGGCGGAGGACCCTATGACGCGGAAGTCGCAACCACCGGGCCGGGCGGGATCGGCGAGGCAGCGTTCGATCAATTCCGGACCGACGCCGGCCGGGTCGCCGGTGGTGAGTCCGAGGACGGGGCGCGCGGGCACGCTCAGTAAACTTTGACGTAAGCCTTCTCGCGGAGCGTTTCGATCCACTGCTCCTGGAGGCGGAGGCGCTCTTCCTCGAAAAGTTTCTTGCTGATCTCGTCGCGCAGTTCGGCGAGGGGTTGGGTCACCGCCGCTTTGCGCGCCTCGACGCGCATGATGTAGAAGGAGTCGCCGAGTTGGATGACGCGGCTGAGTTGCCCGGGTTGCAGCGAGAAGGCCACGTTGTTGAGTTCCTGGTTGAGGGTCTTGCGGTCGATCCAGCCCCAGTCGCCCCCGATTTCGGCGGTGCTGTCCTCCGAATACATCTGGGCCATGCCGGCGAAGTCCGCACCGTCGGCCAATTTGCCGCGGATTTCCTCGGCCATGCTGCGCTTGGCCGCGGCGGGGTCGTCGGAACCGTCTTCCTCCACGCGCAGGACGATCATGCTCAGGCGGACTTCTTCCGGGCTGGAATACTCGGCGAGGTTGCGGCGGTAGAAGGATTCGACTTTGTCGGGGGAAATGACGAAGTCCGAGCGCACGGCGCGCTGGCGCATGGCTTGGACGATGATTTTCTCGCGTTCGATTTCGCGGAAGCGGGAGAGGCTGAACCCCTGCGCGCGGAGGGTGCGGACGAAGGCGATGCGGTCCCCGCCGAATTCCTCGCGGATGATGTTTTGGATGCGGTCCTCGATGATGTAATCGGGGATTTGGAAGCCCTGCTCTTTGAAGCTGTCGATGATCAGTTGCCGGTCGATGAGGTCTTTGAGGGCGGCATCCTGTGATTCCTTCATTTTGGCTTTCAACTCCTCGCCTTGGTAGAGCTCGTTGAGCGAGCGCTGGCGGAACATGAGGAGTTCGCGCACCTGGCCGTAGGTGATGACATTGGAGTTCACCACGGCGGCGATGCCGTCGACCATGCGCTGCTCCTGCTGGGCGGGCAGCGGGGCGACAAACAGGGCCAGAACGGCGGCGGCGAGGCGGACGGGTCGGTTCACAGTTGCTGCAAGAGTGTAAGAATCTGGCGCAATTTCAAGGCGGGATCGTCGGAATCGAGGCGGGGGTGACGGTGGCCGATCATGATGAAATCGCCGCCCCGGCGAAGGCGGAGGACGGCGCCTTCGGTTTCGACCAGATCGATGCCGGCGGCGGCGGCGCGGAGGCGGATAGCGGCGGTCTTCAAGAGGTGGCGGGCGGGTCCGGGCAGACGGCCGTAGCGGTCGCGCCATTGGTTTTTGAGCTGGTCCAAGGCGGGGAGGGTTTCGGCTTCGGCCAGGGCGCGGTGGGCGGCGATGCGTTCCTTCGGCTCGGCGATGTAGTCCGGCGGGATCCACGCCGGGAGCTGTCCGTCGCGGGCCGTGCCGGGGTCGGAGGCGAGGAAGTCGAGGTTCACTTTGATGTCGGGGCGGCCGGGAGCTTTTTCGCCTTTGAGCCTGGCCACGGCGGCTTTGAGCAGGCGGCAGTAGAATTCGAAACCGATGGCGAGGATGTGGCCGCTCTGCTCGGTGCCGAGGATGTTGCCGGCGCCGCGGATTTCGAGGTCGCGCATGGCCACGCGGAAGCCGGCGCCGAGGTTGGAATACTGGCGGATGGCGGCGATGCGTTGGCGCGCTTCGCCGCTGCCGCCCATCAGGTCGCGGGGCAGGAGGAGGTAAGCGTAGGCCTTGTGGTTCGAGCGACCGACGCGCCCGCGCAACTGGTAAAGATCGGCCAAACCGAAACGGTCGGCGCGGTCGATGATGATGGTGTTGGCGTTGGGGATATCGAGACCGCTTTCGATGATCGTGGTGCAGAGGAGGATGTCGGCCCGGCCGGAGACGAAGGTGTCCATGACGTCCTCCAATTGCTCCTCTTCCATTTGGCCGTGCCCGGTGACGATGCGCGCGCCGGGCACGAGTTCCTTGAGGCGTTTTTCGAGGATGCCGATGGATTTGACGCGGTTGTGGAGGAAGTAGACTTGGCCGCCGCGGGCCAGTTCGCGCTTGATGGCGTCGCGGATGAGACGTTCGTCATAGCCGCAGATGACCGTCTCGACAGGAATGCGGTTGGCCGGCGGGGTTTCGATGGTGCTCATGTCGCGCGCGCCGAGGAGCGAGAGATACAGCGTGCGGGGGATGGGCGTGGCGGAAAGGGTGAGCACGTCGACGCGGCGGAAGTTTTCCTTGAGCCGTTCCTTGTGCAGGACGCCGAAGCGTTGTTCCTCGTCGACGATGACCAAGCCGAGATTTTTGAAAGCCACGTCCTTGCCGAGGAGGCGGTGCGTGCCGACCACGATGTCCACGCTGCCGTCGCGCAGGCCGGCGAGGGTTTGCTTTTGCTGCTTCGCCGTGCGGAAGCGGCTGAGCAATCCAACGGTCACCGGATAATCCGACATCCGCTCGCGCAAGGTCTGCCAATGCTGCTGGGCCAGCACGGTGGTCGGGGCGAGGAAGGCGACCTGCCGGCCGCCCATGACCGCCTTGAAGGCGGCGCGGATGGCCACTTCCGTTTTGCCGAAGCCGACATCGCCGCAGACGAGGCGGTCCATCGGCCGGGTCGATTCCATGTCTTTCTTCGCCTCGATGATGGCGCGGAGTTGGTCGGGGGTTTCCTCGAAAGGGAAGGAGTCTTCGAATTCGCGTTGCCAGGTGTTGTCCGGCGGAAAGGTGATGCCGGCCTCGAGTTCGCGCTCGGCCTGCACACGCAGGAGTTTCTCGGCGTAGGCGAGGACGGATTTTTCCGCCTTGCTCCGCGCGCGCTGCCAGCGGCCGTCGCCGAGTTCGCTCAAGGCCGGATTTTTGCGTCCGACCCCGACATAGCGGGAAACTTTCCAACCTTGATCGAGGGGAACGTAAAGTTTCGAGCCGCGGGCGAATTCGAGGGTCAGCACCTCGCCGGCTTCCTCCTGTCCGGGCAGCACCTGCAATCCGCGGTAGCGCGCGATGCCGTAGTCGAGATGGACCACCAAGTCGTCGGTTTCGAAGTCATCGAAGCGGAGGGTCTGCCGCGCGAGAGCGGCGCGGGCGCGACGCCATCCGCCGCGCCGGGCCTCGAGTCCGGCGGCGCGGCCGAAGAGTTCGGCGTCGGTCAGGAGGGCCAGTTTGGCGTCCGGCACGGTGAACCCGCGGGTCAGCGTGCCGAAGAGGACGGGCAAATCGCGCGGGGCGCCGGGTTCGGCGGCGGCCAACTCGCGCAGGCGCGTGGCCTCGCCTTCGTTGGTGCAGACGATACGCACGGTCCAGCCCTCGGCCTGCCACCGGGAGATCTCACGGAAGAGGTCTCGCCGCCTTTGCTCGAGGAGGACGATATCGCCCGCGGCGAAATCTCCGAGCGGATGGTCGCTGGCGAGGATTTCGATGTCGCCCTCGCCGGCGAGGACCGGGCCGGAGTGCAGCCGCACGGCGGCTTCGCTGTCGGCCTCTTCGATGGAAAGGAAGAGGGTGTCCTTGGCGAAGTGATCGCGCACGGTGGCGTCATCGGCCCCGCTGCCGTCGCCGAGCGAAAGTTCGCAGGATTCGAGGGTCTCCACGGAGCGCTGTGAATCAGGGTCGTAGGAGCGGAGGGATTCGATTTCGTCACCGAAGAATTCGAGGCGGACGGGCAACGCGGTTTGCCAGGGGAAAACATCGACGATGCCGCCGCGCACGGCATATTGGCCGCGCTGGGCCGCGGTGGAAACGCGGAGGAAGCCGGCTTGGTCCAGTTCCTTCGCGAGGTCGGTGAGGGGCAGGTTCTGTCCGCGCTGCAACGCGCGGATGTGTCCGGCCAGCTTTTTCCGCGAGGGCGCGGGATGGCCGAGTCCGTCGGCGGTGACCACGACGAGCGGCGGTTGGTCGGTATCGAGTTCGCGCAGGGCGGCGAGGCGGGCGGCGGCGAGTTCGGGGTCCGGGCTGCCCACGCCGGCCGCAGCCAGCTCGAGGTCGGGCAGCAGCAGTGCGCGGTCGTTCCAGAACGCGAGGTCGTGATGGAATTCCTCCTGGCGTTTGACGTCGGGGCAAATGACACAGACCGGACGCTGCAGATGGGCGGCCAGCCACGCGGTAAGGAAGGGTTGAGCGGAGGGGGCCGCGCCTCCGGCCACGCCGGCCGAATCACGGCGGACCGCTTCGAGCCACGCCCGCGCGGCGTTGCTGGCGTCGCCGGCGGAAAGCAACTCGTGATTCACGGCACGAGTTTTTCGCGGAGGATGGCTTCGCGCAAGGTGCGTCCGACGGGGCCGGGGGCGATAGCGCCGCACTGCAGGGGCATGACGCCGAGGCGGCTGTTGGTGAGGAAAAGCTCGGAGGCCTCGGCGAGGCGGGTGGCGGGGAGTTCCACTTCGCGGACAGTCTGTTGCCGGGCGACCCGGGCGCGGACCACGCCGGGGCGGACGGCGAGGGCGAGGGAGGGCGTGCAGAGTTCGCCATCAAGGACGAAGAACACATTGCCGAACGCGGCGCAGAGGAGGTGTCCGTCCTGGTCGGCGAGGAGCGCGTGATCGAAGCCGGCCCGGGCCGCCGCGGTTTGCGCCGCGCAGTGCAGCCAGTAGTTGCCGGTTTTTCGTCCGTGCGCGAATGGTGCGACGGGTTGCGGATGGAGGCGTGCCGTTTGCGTGTCGGGGAGCGCCGTTGTTTGCGGTTCGAAGAGAGCAAAGAGGCGCGGTGCGGTGACGGGACCGGTCGGGGATCCGTCGCCGGCGGTGAGGTAGAGGCGGAGGACGCCGGAGGCGTTGGGTTCGAGCGGAGGCAGCGGTCCGCCGGGGAGCCCTGCCGGGAGGGAGAGCAACGTGCGGGCGCTTTCTTCGAGGAGCGCGAGGTGTTCGTCGAGGAAGAGGGCTCGGCCGTCGCGAATGCCGATGGTTTCGAAAACGGACATGCCGTAGCGGATGGCGCGGTCGGTGAGGGGGAGGGCGGCTTCCGGATCCCAAGTGTCACCGCGGCGGAGCCACGCGCGCGGGGCGCCGTTCACGGGGTGGCGCGCAAGTGCTCGAGGCGTTTGCGCAGGGTGGCGCGGGTGATGCCGAGGAGTTTGGCCGCGCGCACCTGGTTGTTGCCGGTGGATTCCATGGCGCGGCGGGTGAATTCCCGTTCGAGCCATGGGAGGAGTTCGAGCCCGGGTTGAGACGAAGCGGCTTCGAAAAGCACGCGGGCGGCATCTTCCAAGCTGGAGGGCGCGGGTGCCGCCGCAGCGACTTCCCCGGTCGAAAGGGCGGCGGTCTGACCGAGCGGGAGGTCTTTGGGCAGGAGCACGTCGCTGGTGGCGAGGACGGCGGCGCGTTGGATGGTGTTTTCCAACTCGCGGACATTGCCCGGCCACGGATGGCTTTCGAGCAGTTCGACGGCGTCCTGGCTCAGCTGCAGCTGCGGCTTGGCTTTTTGCGCGGCGACGCGCTTGAGGAAGTATTCGGCGAGGAGGCGGATATCCTCCTTGCGGTTGCGCAGCGGGGGAAGGTGGAGGCGGACAACATTGAGGCGGTAGAAAAGATCCTCGCGGAAATTTTTCTCGGACACCTCGGCTTCGAGGTTCTTGTTGGTCGCGGCGACGATGCGGACATCCGTCTTGATCGTCTGGTTGCCGCCGACGCGGGAGAAGGTGCCGTCCTGCAGGACGCGCAGGAGTTTGCTCTGGATGGCGAGCGGCATGTCGCCGATTTCATCGAGGAAGAGGGTGCCGCCGTCGCACTGCTCGAAGCGCCCGATGCGCTGGGCGCTGGCTCCGGTGAAGGAACCCTTCTCGTGTCCGAAAAGTTCGCTCTCGAGGAGGTTCTCCGGGATGGCCGCGCAATTGATGGCGAGGAACGGGCGGTCGTGGCGCGCGCTGTATTGGTGGATGGCGCGGGCCACCAACTCTTTGCCGGAACCGCTCTCGCCGGTGATCATCACGGCGGCATCGCTGTTGGAGATGCGTCCGACCATTTTGAAGACTTCCTGCATGGCGGGCGACTGGCCGACGATGCTGTCCTCGTGCTGCTCGACGGTGAGGGAGGGCTCGAAGGGCTTGGCCCGGCTCATTTCGGCGGCGGCCTTGAGGGCGGCGTCGACGACGATCTTGAAGTTGAACGGAAGTTGTTCCTTGCGGACGAAATCAAACGCACCGAGGCGCATCGATTCGATGACGCTCTGGGTCGTTCCGAGCGCGCCGGTGATGATGACCAGCGCGTTGGGATCGCGTTTGCGCAGGCGGGCGAGGAGTTCCAGTCCGCTGTGCGTGCCGAGACGCATCTCGGTGATGACGACGAGCGGATCCTCCGCGCAGAAAAGCTTGAAGGCGTCCTCGGAGGTCTCCGCCGTGAGGACACGGACGTCCTCGGCTCCGAGCTGGTTGCCGGCCCAACGCAGGAAGTCGGCATCGGGATCGACAACGAGAACTGTCTGTTTGGCGGCCATGGGCAAACCTGTCAGATGGCCCCGTATCGCCGGTGACGTCCAGCATATTCACGGATGGCGGCAAAAAGATCCTCTTTGCCGAACTCGGGCCAGAGCTTCGGAGTAACCACGATCTCGGCGTAGCTGATCTGCCAGAGGAGGAAATTGGAAATGCGCATTTCGCCGGAGGTGCGGATCAGCAGATCGGGGTCGGGGATGTCCGCGGTGTAGAGGTGCGAGGTGATGGTTTTCTCGTCGATCGACTCCGGGTCGAGCGTGCCGGCGCGGACTTCCCGGGCGATGGCCCGCGCGGCGTCGGTCAATTCGGTGCGTGCTCCGTAGCTCAAAGCGAGGGTGAGGGTGAGGGCGGTGTTGCCGGCCGACTTTTCCATCGCGGCGTCAAGGCGGCGCCGGGCTTTGTCCGGCAAATCATCGAGGTGCCCGATGGCGCGCAAGCGGATATTTTGTTCCATGATTTCGGCCGTGCGCTCGGCGAGGAAACGGTCGAGGAGGCTCATGAGCGCCTTCACCTCGTCGGGCGGGCGCTGCCAGTTTTCTTTGCTGAAGGCGTAGAGGGTCAGGTAGGACACGCCGGCTTCCATGCATGCGGCGGTGCAGGCGCGCACCGACTCCGATCCGCGGCGGTGACCTTCGATGCGGGGCAGTTTGCGCTCGCGGGCCCAACGTCCGTTGCCGTCCATGATGACGGCGATGTGGCGCGGGATTTTGTCGTCGGGAACTCCGGCGGGATTGCTCACAGGCGGATGGTTTCGTCATGCGCGGCGCCGACGCTGACGATGCGGAGTTTCGCGCCGGTCAGTTCCGCCAGTGCTTTGACATAGCGGCGGGCGGCGGGCGGCAGTTGCGCGAAGCGGCGCGCCTTGGACGTGTCCTTCATCCATCCCGGGAAAGTGCGGTAGACCGGGCGGCAGCGCGCCCAGTCGTCGGCCGCAGTGGGCGGATACTTGAGGGTTTTGCCGTCGAGTTTGTAGGCCGTGCAGACTTTGATCGAGGGCACGCCGTCGAGGCCGTCGAGGTTGGTGATGGCCAGCTCGTCGATACCGTTGATCATCGCGGCGTAGCGCGTGGCCACGGCGTCGAACCATCCGCAGCGCCGGGCCCGTCCGGTGGTCGCCCCGTATTCGCGGCCCATGCCGTGGAGGAGATCGGAAATGCCGCCGCTCTCGGTCGGGAACGGTCCCTCGCCGACGCGCGTGGCGTAGGCTTTCATCACGCCGATGACGGTGTCCATGCGGTGCGGGGGCACGCCGGAGCCGGTGCAGGCACCGCCCGCCGTGGTGTTCGAGCTGGTGACGAAGGGATAGGTGCCGTGGTCGAGGTCGAGGTAAGTGCCCTGCGCGCCCTCGAAGAGAAGTCGGCGGCCGCGGGCCATGGCGTCGTGGAGCCAGACGACGGTGTTGGTGATATGCGGGCGGAGGGTCTTGGCCGCGGCGAGGTAGTGGCGGAGGAAGGGCTGCAGGGGGACCGGTTTGGCGCCGAGCGAGCGGAGGACGGCGTTGTTCTCGCGCAGGCGCATTTTGAATTTGGCGGTGAAGGCTTCCGCGTCGAGCAAATCACCAACGCGCAGGCCGGTGCGGGCGGCTTTGTCGCCGTAGGCCGGGCCGATGCCGCGCTTGGTCGTGCCGATTTTGTTTTTGCCTTTGCGCAGTTCGCGGGCCTCGTCGAGGGCGCGGTGCCAAGGCATGACGAGGTGGGCACCGTCGCTGAGCAGAAGGTTCTTCCCCACGCGGACGTTCTGTTTGTCCAGGCCGGTGATTTCCGTGACGAGGGCCAACGGGTCGACGACCACACCGTTGCCGATGACGCAGGTTTTGCCGCGGCGGAGGATGCCGCTGGGGATGAGGTGGAGGACGAACTTTTTCTTCCCGTGGACGATGGTGTGTCCGGCGTTGTTGCCGCCTTGGCTGCGCACGACGATATCCGCCTCGTCGGTGAGGAAGTCGATGATTTTGCCTTTGCCTTCGTCGCCCCACTGGGCGCCGACGAGAATCGTATTGGCCATGATGATCGGTCCGGACGAAGGCTCCTGACCCGCGCCGCAAACGGGGTTGTTTTTCACATCACGCTCCGCGCGGCAAGGATAACCTGCCGCGGCGGGCGCCGGCGGTTCAGTTGGAACAGCCCGCGAGGTGGCGCAGGCGGGCGCGGACTTCGGTAGCGCGCCGCCGGGCTACGACCAGCTCGGTGCCGTCGCGCGTGACGAGACAAAGTCCGCGCAAACCGGAGTTGTCCCAGCCCTGCACGTGCGAGGGGCGCACGGCTTGGTTGCGGTTGATGCGCACGAGGAAGTCCGGCGGCAGGGACTCGAGCAGACTCTCGAGGGTCCGGCGCACGAGGCCGTGTCCGCGGTCGTGGATGATGTCGAGGTAATTGCCCCCGGCCGTGACGAGGCGGACGCTGTCGGCGGGAATGAAAACGTGCCGTCCGTGCTCCTCGATTTCCAGCACGGGGGCGCTGGAATTTTCCAGCGGTCGGCGCAGGGTTTCGCGCGCGCGTTCGATGGCACGCCGGCAACGGTCCTCGTCGACCGGCTTGAGCAAGTAGTCGGTCGCCCCGAACTCGAAGGCGCGGACGGCGAACTGCGCGTAGGCGGTGGTGAAGATGACGCAGCTGCGCGCGATATCGATCTGCTGCAAGGCGCTGAAGCCGTCGGCCCCGGGCAGCTGGATATCCATGAAGATAAGCTCCGGATGGTGCCGTCTGGCCAGATGGGCCGCGGCGGCGGCGTCGGAGGCCTGGGCGACGACACTGACTTCCTCGATGGCACCGAGCACCTCGACGAGGTCGCGGCGTGCGGCGGGCTCGTCGTCGACGATGAGGGCGCTGAGCGGGTTCATGGTGCGGAGGTTCCCGGCGGCTGGGCGGGCAACTGCAGGGTGGCTACCACATCACCGTCGATCGCGGCGATGTCAAACGAACCGGCTTCGCCGTAAACGGCCTTGAGCCGCGCGCGCGAGATGCCCAATCCGCCGGGGCGTCCGTCCGGTGCGGGTCCGAGGCGCCCGTGGTTGCGCACGGTGGTCTCGAGGAGGCCATCGTGCAGGCGGGCGGAAACGGCGAGCGGATGGCGCTGGCTGATTTCGCCGTGTTTGACCGCGTTTTCCACGAGATTGAGGAGCAGCATGGGCGGGATGCGTGCGTGGTAAGCGGTGCCTTCGATTTCGACGAGCCTCGGCAATTCCCGCTCGAAGCGCATCGACTGCAAAGCGAGGAAATCCTCGCAGAGTTGCCATTCGTCGAGCAGGGGGATGGTTTCGCGTCCCTGCGCGTTGGTGCTGTCGCGCAGGAAGCGCGAGAGGTGGTCGATGAAGGACCGCGCGCGTTCCGGGTCGGTGCGCACGATGCCGCGGACGGCGGCGAGGCAGTTGAAGAGAAGATGCGGGGCGAGTCCCGCGCGCAGGTTGCGCAGCTCGATCTCCGATTGCCACGCCTCGCGCTTCATCCGCTCGAGCAAGATGCGGTCGGAAGCATCGACCAGCACGCCGAAGATTTCGCGCGGACGCCCGTCGCTGCCGCGGGTGCCGGTTTGCCAGAAAGACAAAGCCTCGCGTCCGCCGGCACGGGTCTCGAGCGAGCCGCGCTCGCGGTCCGGATCGAACAGGCGCGCGGGCGGTTCGGTGCCGTCCTCGAAGACCGCCCCGCCTTCTTTGCTCCATTGCCAGAACCGCAATCCGGCGGCCTGCTCGGCCGATTGGCGTTGTCGCAGGCGGCGGCGGTATTCCCCGCAGAGGGCCCCGACGGGCAGCACGCCGAAGGCGGCAAGGGCGAGAAAGTGGTCGAGGCGCAGCACCGCGTTTTCGTCGGTGAAGGGGCCGTGGCCCATGGCTGTCGAGGCCACGAGGACCGAGGTCGTCGCCAACACGAGGACGGAGGCTCCGGGCAATCCCGTGGCCATGGCACCCAAGAGCAGGGGAATGGCCATGAGGAATACCGGGCCCTGCGTGGTGAGGATGAAGACGATCGCCGCGGCGCAGGCGAGAGCGGACCAAGCAAAGCGTTTCCACCACGCGGCGGAGGGTGGGCGGCGCCAAGCGAGCAGGGCGGGAGCGACGAGCGCGGCGCCGAAGGCGTTGGCCGGAACGAAGACCTGCATTTCCCGCAGAAAATCCAGCGGGTCGGCCGAGCCGCCGAGTTGCAGCAATTGGAAGCCGTAAAGACCGTTGAGCGCCGCCGGAAGCCACGGGGCGAGGAGGAAGGCAATGCACGCCTTGAGTCCGAAAGGCCGCGGCTTCGGACCGAGAAAAGACCGCAGCAGCAGGGCGGTCGCGCCCGCTTCGAACATGAGCCCGAGCGGCCCGAACCAAGTCAGCGGCGATGAGAGATCCCACACCGCGCTGGTGGCGGCCGCGCCTACGTAAATGCCCGCCAACATCCACGGACCCCATGCCAGCAAGGTGGCCAAGGCGATGCCCGAGGCCGGCCACCACGCGCTGAACATGGCGTCGGTATCGATCGACCAGTAAACGGACAAGTAGCTCGCGGCGATGATGGCTGCCGCGGTGGCAAAGGCACGCAGCAAGACCAAGGGCGCACCGGCGGGAGACACGGGGAGAGAATGCACGACAACGTCAGACCAAATAGACGGGGGATGGGTCAATCGCGAACAATTCCCGATTCGCAGCCTTGGCGTTTCCGTGGAAGTTCATAAAATGTTGATGGACAATGGTTAAAAAAATTTCCAAACCGTTCATCACACCAGAGACTCCGCTCATCCCAAGGGCGTTTTTTACGCTCCTCCAGCTGCCTATATTACTCACGTCCGACGCGAGTCGGCACTGTTCTTTGTTGGTAGTCGGGCGCGAGCCCGGCGAACGCAAATGTTGGTGGATGTCCGCGGGTGCGAGGCATTCACCTTCTGGCGTAGTGAGCGGCGCCACGGTGGGTTTACCTGCCGTGGCGCTTGTCATTTGTGGCGTGTCCCGCGCTCGACGAACAATTTTCCCGCGCGCCGGCGCAGGTGGAATCCGCGGGGCAGGTTGAGTTTGGCCGGCGGCCGGTCGGACAAAGCGAGGGCGCGCGCGGCTTCGATCGTTTCGAAATCGACGGTGCCTCTCAGGCGAGCCGCGAGCCAAGCGCGGAGCAAACGCCGCTGGTGCGCGACCGGTTTGCCGCGCAGGGGACGCACGTCGAGTTGCACGCCCGGAGATTCGCCGGCCGTCAGCGCCTCGAGCCACTCCTCCTCGGCGGCGAGGATTTCCGCCGCCCGCGCCATGGCCGGCACGGGATCGTGTCCGACGGCCCGGGCCAGCACAGGCATGACATCGCGACGGATGCGGTTGCGGGTGAATTCGCGCGAGGCATTCGACTTGTCCTCGCGCCAAGGCAAACGGCGGGCGCGGGCGTAGGCGAGGATTTCCTTGCGCGTGAAGGCAAGCAACGGACGCCGGATGACGGCGTCGCTCTTTTCCAAAGGCGCCTCGGCGCGCAGGCTGCCCAAGCCGCGGCGTCCGGCTCCGCGGGCCAGGTGGAAGAGAACGGTCTCGGCGGCGTCATCGGCCTGGTGGGCGAGGAAGATGCTTTTCGCCCCGTGCTTCCGCGCGGCCCGGGCGAAAAACGCGCGCCGCAATTTCCGCGCCGCTTCCTCGATCGATTCCTTCTCGCGCGCCGCCCGCCTCCTTGTCTCGACGCGCCCCGTGACGTAGCCGGCTCCCGCGGCCTCCGCCAGTTGCCTGACGAATTTCTCGTCGCGGTCCGCTTCTTTCCCCCGCAGTCCGTGATGCAGGTGGGCCACGACGAGATTGTCGAAACCTGCGCGCTGCAACAGGTCGAGCAGGACGACGGAATCGCATCCGCCGGACACGCCGACCAGCACCGGTTCGTTTTTGGGATGCGCCCCGAGACGTCCGGCGAAGCGCGGCAGGAGGTCGGCCGCCTTTTTCATGGGAGTCAGGGCGCGGTCAGCTTCGCCGCGCCGAAGTAAGGTTGGAGAATTTCCGGCAAATGCACGGAGCCGTCGGGTTGCTGACCGTTCTCCAGCAGCGCGACATAGAGCCGGGCCAGCGCGGTGCCGGAACCATTGAGCGTGTGGCAGAAGCGGTTTTTGCCCTCCGCGTCCTTGTAACGCAGGGCCATGCGGCGCGCCTGGTAGTCGCCGAAATTCGAGCAGCTGGAAACCTCGAGCCATCCACCGTGCCCGGGTGCCCAGACTTCGATGTCATAAGTGCGGCAGGCACCGAACCCGAGGTCGCCCCCGCAGAGTTCGATGACGCGGTAGGGCAGGCCGAGCAATTGCAGCACGCGCTCGGCATCGGCGGTGAGCGATTCCAATTCGGTCGCCGAACATTCGGGCGTGGTGATTTTGACCAGCTCGACTTTGTCGAACTGGTGCATGCGGATGAGGCCGCGCGTCTCGCGTCCGGTCGACCCGGCCTCGCGGCGGAAGCACGGGGTGTAAGCGGCGTATTTGAGCGGGAGCTGTTCCGCGGAAAGGATTTCCTCGCGGTGAAAATTGGTCACCGGCACCTCGGCGGTGGGGATGAGGAAAAGCTCGCTTTGCGTCACCCCGAAAAGGTCGTCCTCGAATTTGGGCAGCTGCCCGGTGCCGGTCATGGTGGCGCGATTGACCAGAAACGGCGGGCTCATCTCGGTGTAGCCGTGGTCGCGGGTGTGCAGATCGAGGAGGAACGAAATCAAAGCACGCTCCAGCCGCGCGCCTTGGCCGGTGTAGCACATGAACCCGCTGCCGCTGATCTTGGCCCCGCGCTCCGGATCGAAGAGTCCGAGCCGCGTGCCGATAGCCACGTGGTCCTGCGCGTCCGGGATCTGCGGCGGCTCGCCCCATGTGCGGAGGACGGGATTGTCCGAGGCATCGGAGCCGCGCGGGATTTCGTCGTGCGGCGTGTTGGGGATGGAGAGGAGGAGATCGCGTTGCTTTTCCTCGGCCGCGGCCGAGGCGGCTTGCAGGGCTTCCATTTCGGTGCCGAGATTTTTCGATTCCTCCTCGAGCGCGGAGCTGTCTTCTTTCCTGGCGCGGAGGCCGCCGATTTCCTTGCTCAGGCGCTTGCGCTCGGCTTGCAGTTGCTGCCAGCGGGTTTCATGGCCGCGTCGTTCCACATCGGCCGCCAGCACGGCGTCGATCATTTCGGCGAAACCCGGGCCGCGCAGGGCCAACAGGGTCTTCACAGTTTCAGGGGTCTCGCGGAGACGGCGGATATCGAGCATGGCCGGACCAGCGTAGCGCGGCGCCCTGCGGCCGCCAAGCGGCGGAATCTGTTGGCCGCACATGGGGGCGGGAACCTATAGTGGCGCAAAATTTTCCGCCTGTGGAATTCCGCGACTACTACAAAACCCTCGGCGTGGCCAAGACCGCCTCGGCCGACGAAATCAAGAAGGCCTTCCGCAAGCTGGCCCGCCAGCACCATCCCGATTTGGCGCAGGACAAGAAAGCCGCCGAGGAGAAATTCAAGGAAATCAACGAGGCCTACGAAGTCCTCAGCGATCCGGAAAAACGCAAGAAATACGACGAACTCGGCCCCAACTGGCAGCAGGCCGGCGCGGGTTTCCGTCCGCCCCCGGGCGGCGGCGGCTTCCCGGGAGGATTCCCCGGCGGCATGGGCGGCTATGGCGGCGGCGAGGAGGAGTTCCAATTCGGCGGCACGGGCTTCAGCGATTTCTTCGAGGCATTTTTCGGACGCGCCGCGCGCGGTGGACGCCGCGGGAGCGCTTTCTACGGCGAGGACATGCCGCTGCGCGGGCAGGATGCCGAAGCCGATATCATGGTCACGCTGGAGGAAGCGCTGCATGGCTCGACGCGCCAGATTTCCTTCACCCGAGGCCGCTCCGGCAAGGTCGAGACCTACACGGTGAAAATTCCCAAAGGCGTGCGCGAGGGGCAGCGTATCCGCTTGGCCGGCATCGGCGGCGAGGGCAGCGGGGGCGGCGAGGCCGGCGATCTCTACCTCCGCGTGCGTTTCGAGCGTCATCCGGAATTCACCGTCGAAGGCGCGGATGTCATCCACGAAGTCGAGTTGCCCGTCACGCAGGCCGTCCTCGGAGGCGAAGTGATGATCCCGACGCTCGACGGCCGCGCCAAATTGAAGATCCCGCCGCTCACCCAGAACGGCCGCAAATTCCGCATCCCCGGCAAAGGTATGCCGCAACGCGGCGGCACTCGCGGGGACTTTTATGCCATCATCGACGTGCAATTGCCGACCAGCCTGACCGATGCGCAACGCGCCGCTTGGGAAGCGCTGGCCAAAGTCTGACGCGTCATGGCCGAATTGACCGACATCGCCTCCCTGCGCCTCGCCGCCCGCGAGGGACGCACGCGCGCCGTCCTGCCGGTGCTGGTCGAGACGGTGACGGAAAAAGCGTCCAAGGACGGCAAGCCGTTCCTCGAAATCCAACTCGTCGATGCGCGCGACCGCTTTGTCCTGCGCGTGTGGTCGGACAACGGCCAATTCACCAGCGCGCAGGAACTGGCCACCGGGGCGTGCCTCAAGCTCGAGGGCGAATTCACCGTCCATCCGCAATTCGGCCTCGAAGCCAAGCGCTGGAGCTATTCGCCGCTGACCGGCGCGGACAAAGAGGAATTCCTGGCCGGCCCCGCCGATCTGCGGGCCAAGCAGGAGGAGGACTACCAATTCCTCGTGGCCGAAGTCGCCGCGATGAAAGACCCGCGCCTCAAAGCCCTCGGCGAAACCTTCCTCGAAAAATTCGGTCCGCGCCTCCGCCGCACTGCCGCCGCGCGGTTCTTCCACCACGCCCGCCGCGGCGGCCTCGTCGAACATGTGGCGCAAATGATGCGCTACGGCGATGCCATCTGCGCGGCCAACCCCTCGCTGCACCGCGACCTGCTGCAATCCGGCGTCCTTTTCCACGATTGCGGCAAGCTTTGGGAAAATTGCGTGGAGGAAGGCGGCTTCACCATGCCTTTCGACGAACGCGGCGAATTGCTCGGCCACATCAACATCGGCATCGAATTGGTCAACACGCTGTGGAAAACGCTTCCGCTCGACGATTGGAAAGACCTCCGGCCGGACAACGAAGACGTGCGCCTGCACCTCCTGCATCTCATCGCCGCGCATCATGGCGAGTTGCAGTTCGGCTCCCCCGTGCAGCCCAAGACGCCCGAGGCCATCGCCCTGCATTACATCGACAACCTCGACGCCAAACTGGAAATGCTGGCCCGCGGCTACGAAGGCGGAGCGTCCGTCGCCGAACGCATCTACGACAAAGTCAAACCCCTCAACGTCCGCCTCGTCGCCCCCCTCGGACCCGTGCCGGAGGCATGAGATTCTTTCGATGGCTGCCGGCCTGCGCGCTGGGCCTCGCCGTCGCCACGGGGCGCGCCGAAAATCCGCAACCCCGCCCCGAACCGGATGTGGTGCAAGCGCCGTCGACCCCGGCCCCGCAACCTTCGCCGGCCGAATCGCCCTACGAATCGCAGGTCTTCTACGCCCTGCTGCCCGCCGCGGTCGAAAACGGCGTAGTGCGTGACGGCATGGTGCGCCGCATGGTCGATTCGGTGGTCATGGCCGCAGCCGGGAAAAGCGACATTGCCTCCGCCTGGCGCTCCTTTATCCGTCCCACCGAACGCATCGGCCTCAAAGTGTCCACCGCCGCCGCGCCCGTGTCATCCACCCACCCCGCGGTGGTGGCCGCCGTGGCGGAAGGGCTGGTGGCTGCGGGGGTGCCGCCGACCAATATCACCATTTGGGACCGCGAAGCCCGCGATCTGCGGCGCGCCGGCTTCGGGAAATTGGCCGAACGTTTCCGCGTGATCGGCACCGATGAAGCCGGCGGCTACGCGGAGAAGGAAGTCATCACCGCCGCGATCATGGGCAAGCTCATCATCGGCGACCGCAACTTCCTTCCCGGCCCCAGGGAACAGACGAGCAGCCAGAGTCACCTTTCCGTCGTGCTGGCCGGCGAAGTGGACAAAGTCATCCACCTCCCCGCTCTCACCGACAGCACGTTCTCCGGCGTCAACGGCGCGCTGTCCGGCATGGTGCTCGACAACCTCGACAACTGGCGCCGCCTCGCGCGCTCGCCGCACCACGGCGATCCCTTCCTGCCGGAAATCTACGCCGACCCCCGCATCGGCGGCAAAGTCGTCCTCACCATCCTCGACGCGCTGCGTCCGCAATACGCCGGCGGACCCTTCCCCGGTGCCCAGGACAAGACCAACTACGGCGCCATTTTCGCCTCCCCCGACGCGGTGGCCATCGATGCCACGGCATTGCGTCTGCTCGATGAGTTTCGCCACGAGGCGGGCATGCCGCTCTGGGAAAAGAAGGTCCGCTGGCCGTCGACCGCCGAAATGCTCGGTATCGGCACGGCCGCCGAGGAACGCATCGAATTGATCCGCACCGGACTCGAGAGCGAGGTGCGCTGGAGCGAACCATGACCGAAGAGGAAGTCCTGCGCCGCACTTCGCGGTCGTTCCATCTCACTATCCGCCTGCTCCCGCGGGCCGTGCGCGGCGACGTCGTCTTGGCTTATTTGCTGGCGCGCGCCACCGACACGCTGGCCGACACCTCGTCGGCTTCCCCTGAACGGCGCCTCGGTCTCCTGCGGGCCGTCCGTGCTTCGCTCGACCGCCCCGAAATCGACGGTTACCGCGCGGACGAGTGGGAAAAGCATCAGCGCGAGCCGGCCGAGCGTCGGCTGCTTGCGCTCTTGCCCGGACTGTGGTCGCGGATGCAAGCGGGAGACAACCGCTTGCTGCGCGCGGTGCTCGGATCTGTCATCGAGGGGCAGATTTTCGATCTCGAACGGTTTCTTCCGGATTCACCGCCGCTCACCGCGGAGGAACTCGAACGCTACACTTGGTTGGTGGCCGGCAGTGTGGGGGAATTCTGGACCGATCTCTGCGCGGCACGGTTGGGCGACTTCGCCCGCGCGCCGCTCGAAGTGATGCGCCGCCGCGGGGCGCGATACGGTCAGGCTCTGCAACTGGTCAACATCCTGCGCGATCGCCGCATGGACGCGGCTTTGGGGCGCGTCTACATCGCCGAAAGCGAGGTCGCGCGGTGGACCGATCAGGCGCGCGTTTGGCTGCGGGAAGCGACGGATTACTGCGCGGACCTCCGCTCCGGCCGGCTGCGTTACGCCACGTTGCTGCCGGCCCTGCTCGGCTGGCGCACGTTGGCTTTGACCTCGCAACAACCGCCCGAGCTGCTCACGCCGGCCAAGGTCTCGCGGCATGAAGTCGGGGTTTGGTTACGCCGGGCCCTGCCGGTCTGGTGGTCTGCCGCCCGCGTGCGGACTTTGGCGGAAGAGGCCTCAAAATAGAACCAGCGACACAGCGGCCAAAATGAAGATGCTGCCGAGCACGCGGAGCACAAGCGTGCGGCGGTCGCTCAAACTGTCCTTGATCCCCAGCCGCCGCGCGACGAGGGCGAGAAGGATCAGGCTCCACAGTCCGCGCGAACTGTAGACCACATTCGCCCCGGTGGCGTCGCCGAAGAGTCCGATGGTCGTGCCCATGCCGATGGCCTGCAGGCCGAGCAGGACGATTCCCGTCGCCGCCCAAGTGGTCGCCCCGGGCGAATACACGGCCCGACCCCGCCGCCGTCGTGCGGGTATCAGCAACGGCAGCGAAAGCGCGGCGGTCGTGCCGAACATGACGGGCATGAAAAGCGTGAACCCCGCCCGCGGGGCGCCGACCTGCACCACGATGTCGGTCGCGGCGAAACCGAAGGCGGCGAACAACGCCCAAGCCAGCGTGACGAAGGGGCGCGAGGCCGTGGTGGCCGGCCGGCCGTGCAGGAGGAGCATGCCGGCCATGGTCAGGAAGACCGCCAGCCAGAGATCGGGATCGGGTCGGCTGCCGGGCACAAGTAGACTCAACAACGCGACAAAGACCACCTTCGCCGCCAACGCGGGCGTGGCGATGGAGACGTCGCCGCTTTGCAATGAGCGGAACGTTCCCACCTGCCCGAGAAAAAAGAGCGCCCCGGCCAGCAAGGACCACGGGAGGTGCGTCGCGCTCCAGTGGTCCTGACCGAAGAAGACCAGCGGCAGGAAAAACGCCGCGAGCACCAAGTTGCTGTAGAACAGGATGTCGAGCGTGGTCACGCCGCGTCCGAGCGCGATTTTCACGCAAAGCGCCGCCGCCGCGTAGAGCAGCGCCGAGGCCAGCGGCAGCAACAAGGACAGATGCAAGGTGCGCTGATTCTATCCCGCCGACTGCGCCGGGCAATGGCGCGCGTCCGAACCGATGCGCGGTCAGCGCGCCTGCGGCATGGCCGCGGCCGCGCCTTTGTCCTCGCGGCAGCGCATCAGCGACACCTTGCCATTCCAATCCTCGACCAGCGCCGTGCAGTGCTCGACCCAGTCGCCGCAGTTGAAATAACTGACCTCGCCGATCTGGCGGATCGAGGGCATGTGGATGTGACCGCAGAGCACGGCGTTGGCCCCCGCATCGGCGGCGTATCGCCCGACGGCTTCCTCGAAATCGCTGATGAAATTGACCGCGTTTTTGACCCGCGATTTGACGTAGGCGCTGAGCGACCACGGGGCGAGACCGAGCCGGTGGCGCGCCCAGTGGACCGGACGGTTGGCCTGCAGGAGGAGTTGGTAGCCGATGTCCCCGGCGTGGGCCAGCCAACCCATGTTCTGCACCACGGTGTCGAGTTCGTGCCCGTGCATGACGAGGATTTTGCGACCCTCGAGCGTGCGGTGCATGGCATCGGGCATGATCTCGATGTTGCCGAAGTCGCCGGGGAATTCGGCGACAAATTCGTCGTGGTTGCCCGGGATGTAAACCAGACGCGTTCCCTTGCGTGCCTTGCGCAGCAATTTCTGGACGACGTCATTGTGCGATTGCGGCCAGTAGCGGCGACGGCGCAGGGACCAGATGTCGATGAGGTCGCCGACGAGGTAAAGCGTCTCGAACTCGTGGTCGCGGAGAAATTCCAGCAGGGCATCTGCCTGGCTGCCGCGGGTGCCAAGGTGTACGTCGGAAATCCAACCGGCGCGGTGGGAGAACATAGCTTTCTGTATATGACACGGAACACCCCGGACGTGAAGGGGTCATATGGTGACATTTTCGTGACAATCCGCCCTCTGGTCTCCCGGGTAGGGACGAGCGGCTCGCTCGTCCGCTCCGTTTCCGACGGACACGCGAGCCGCGTGTCCCTACCTCCCGGAATCTCAGACAAACCGCACAGTGCGTTGTCCGGCTACCAAGTGTCCGAGCGCGCAGACTGGCTCGGCGATCACATTGCGCACCGCTTTTTCATCCTCCGGGCCGCAAACCAGCACCATGCCGATTCCCATGTTGAAGGTGCGGAAGAGTTCCGCGTCGGGCAACCCGCTGGCTTCGGCGAGGAGTGTGAAAAGCGGCGTTACCGGCCATGCTGCGCGGTGGATTTCGGCGGCGCAACCGGAAGGCAAGACGCGCGGCAAGTTCTCGAAGATTCCGCCTCCGGTCAGGTGGGCGAGGGCTTTGACCAGACCTCGGTCCAGCACGGGACGCAGCGCGCCGAGATACGAGCGGTGCGGGGCGAGGAGCGCCTCGCCGAGCGTGGTGTCGAGGCCCGCGGGGGTGGCGTCGAGCGGCAGGCCGCGGAAAATTTTGCGGGCCAGAGAATAACCGTTGGTGTGCAACCCCGAGGAGGCCAGGCCGAGCAGGAGGTCGCCGGGTTGCACGTCCGGCCGCGGCAAGAGGTGCTTCTTCTCCGCCGCGCCCACCATCGTGCCGGCCACGTCGAATTCGCCCGGGCAATAGACACCGGGCATTTCCGCCGTCTCGCCGCCGAGGAGGACGCACCGCGCGTCCGCGCAGGCGTCGGCCATGCCACCGACGATTTCCGCGATGCGCGACGCGGAGATGGAGGAGGAGGCGATGTAATCGAGGAAGAAAAGCGGAAAGGCTCCCTGCACGAGGAGGTCGTTGATGCAGTGGTTGACGATGTCGTGGCCGATGCTGTCATAGCGGCCGGCCGCCGAGGCCAGCATGACTTTGGTCCCCACACCATCGGTTGTCCCGAGGAGCACGGGGTGCTCGAACTTTTTCAGGACCGAGGCGTCGAGGGCTCCGCCGAAGGACCCGATCCCGCCGAGCACGCCGGCCGAATGCGTGGCTTCGACTTTCTTTTTGAGCAACTCCACCGCACGGTTGCCCTCGTCGATATCGACCCCGCTGTCCGCGTAGCCGCCGGCCGTGCGGGCCAGTTCGCGCCAGCCGATGTCGCGGCGGAACTGGCAGCCGTCGAAGCGGATCTCGCGTGCCGCGGCATACGCGCGGTCGCGGGCCTCTTCCATGTTGCGCCCGGTGGCGGTGACATTGAGGACGCGGCCCCCGGAGGTGACGATGGCTCCGTCCGCCTCGGCGGTCCCCGCATGGTAAATACAGACATCCCGGTGTGCGGCCGCGCGGTCGAGTCCCTCGATTTTGTCGCCGGTCACGGGCTTGGCCGGATAACCGCGGGCGGCCAGCACGACGGTGCACGAAGCTTCGTCGCGCCAGCGGATGGACAAGCCATCCAGACGCCCCTCGACGCAGGCCAGCGCGATCTCGCGCAGGTCCGTCTCGAGCAGGGGGAGTAACGTTTGGGCCTCGGGATCGCCGAAGCGACAGTTGTATTCGATCAATTTGGGGCCGTCCGCCGTCATCATCAGCCCGGCGTAGAGCACACCGACGTAGGGTGTTCCTTCCGCGGCGAGGCCGGCGATGGTCGGACGGATAATCGTCTCGAGCACTTGGGTCACCATGGTCGGCGGGCAGATTGTCGTCGGTGCGTAGGCACCCATGCCGCCGGTGTTGGGTCCGCGGTCCCCTTCGCCGATGCGTTTGTGGTCCTGCGCGGGAGGCATGGCAGCGACCGACCGGCCGTCGGAAAAAACCAGCAACGAAACCTCCGGTCCGGCCAGACGCTCCTCGAGGAGAATGGGGCCGTTGGCGCTCAGACGGTCGATGGCCTCATCACGTTCCTGTTTGCTCTCCGGCACAACCACGCCTTTGCCCGAGGCCAG
This sequence comes from uncultured Verrucomicrobiae bacterium, assembly GCA_963776165.1. Taxonomy (GTDB): domain Bacteria; phylum Verrucomicrobiota; class Verrucomicrobiia; order Chthoniobacterales; family JACTMZ01; genus JACTMZ01. The sequence goes on along the minus strand of CAVZLI010000004.1, from coordinate 80,707 downwards.
GCCGTCGGCTTTGACCACCACGGGAAAATCCTGTGCATCGGCCCAGGTCTTCGCCTCGTTCGCGGTCTCCGGGCCTGAAAATGCCGCGTTGCGCGGTGAAGGAAGTCCGTGGCGCGCGGCGAAGGCGCGGCAGTGGCTCTTGCTTGTTTCAAGTTGTGCGGCGGCGCGGGAGGGACCGAACACCTTGAAGCCCGCTTCGCGCAGCGCATCGGACACCCCGGCGGCGAGCGCGCTTTCGGGTCCGATCAGAACAAGGTCGATTTTTTCCGCGCGGCAGAGGGCGAGGACCTGCTCCGGGTCGCAGGGATCGACCTTGCGGCGTTCCGGCGTGCCGCCGTTGCCCGGGGCGACCAGGATGGTGTCGCCGTCGCGTTGCAAAGCGCGCGCCATGGCGTGTTCCCGTCCTCCCGAGCCGAGCACAAGGATCTTCATGCCAAGGCGAATTCGAAAGTTTCCTTGGGGGTGACCCCGGAAACGTCCACCGGGTATTTTCCGGTGAAGCAGGCCGTGCAGTAGCCGGATTTTTTGCCGATGGCGGCCATCATGCCCTCGACGGAGAGAAAAGCCAGGGTGTCGGCGCCCACGTGTTGCCGCAACCGTTCTGGATCGAAGCGCGCGGCGATAAGTTCGTCATAAGTGCCCATGTCGACACCCATGTGGCAGGGATGCAGGACCCGCGGCGAGGTGATGCGCAGGTGGACTTCCTTGGCGCCCGCGTCGCGAACCAGCTTGATCAGCTGGGCCGAGGTGGTGCCGCGCACGAGCGAGTCGTCGATCACGATGATGCGCTGCCCGGCGAGGTTGGCGGGCAGGACATTGAATTTCATGGCCACGCGCCGTTCGCGCAGCAACTGGGTCGGCTCGATGAAGGTGCGCCCGATGTAGCGGTTTTTGATGAAGCCGTCGTTGAAGGGAATCCCCGATTGGCGCGAGTAGCCGATGGCCGCGGGAATCGACGAATCCGGCACCGGCACGACGACATCGGCTTCGACCGGCGATTCGATGGCCAACCGCTCGCCCAGCTTCTGCCGCACTTCGTGCACGCTGCGTCCGTCCCATTCGCTGTCCGGACGCGAGAAGTAGACGAATTCGAAGGAACAGCGGGCCGGTCCGCCGGGCGCGCCAGCCGTGCGGCGGCGGGTCATCTCTTTGCCGCGCACCACCACAATCTCGCCGTTTTTCACTTCGGAGATGTCGGAGCAGCCCAGGGTGTTGAGGGCGCAGGTTTCGGAAGCGGCGGCCCAACCGCCCTCGGGCGTGCGCCCGATGGAGAGCGGGCGGAAGCCCCACGGGTCGCGGGCGGCGATGAAGCAATCGATGCCGAGGAGAACAAGCGAATAGGCGCCTTTCCACGAGGGCATCGTGCGCTCGAGGCGTTCTTCCCAGGTGCGCCCGCTGGCCGCGGCCAGCATGAGGGCCATCACTTCGGTGTCGCTCGCCGCGGTGAGGACGAAGCCGCGCTGGAGGAGTTGGGCGCGCAATTCGGCGGCATTGACCAGCGACCCGTTGTGGGCGAGGGCGAGGGGGCCGTGCATCGTTTCGACGAGGAACGGTTGGGCGTTGCGTGCGGTGGATGCGCCCATCGTCGAGTAACGGGTGTGACCGATGGCTTGATACCCGGTCAGCGGGGCCAGCGTTTCCGGGGTGAAAATTTGCGAGAGCAAACCGGTGTCCTTGTGCAGGCGTGCGCGTTGTCCGTCGGACACCGCGATGCCGGCCGCTTCCTGGCCGCGATGCTGCAGGGCGAAAAGTCCGAAGAACGCGAGCTGCGCGGTTTCCTCGCCGCTTGGCGAGGACACGGCGACGACGCCGCATTCCTCGCGCGGTCGGTCGTCGCGGAACGGGGCGGTGAGGGTGGCGGCGTGTTTCATGATTGTCGGACGGCGGCCACGCCGTTGCGGAAGAGCGGCAAAGCGGATCCCCCGCCTTCCTGCGGCACGATCGCGCGGCCCTGGCGCGGTGTCACATGGTTCTCCGGGTGCGGCATCATGCCAAGGACCAGACCGGTAGAATCGCACACACCTGCGATGGCGTCCACCGAGCCGTTGGGATTGGCCGGATAAGCATCGGTTTCGTAACGGAAGGCGATGCGGTCTTGCGCGCGCAGTTCCTCGAGCATTGCGGGCGGGCAAGAATACCGACCCTCGCCATGGGCCACCGGGCAGCGCACGGGCTCGGTGAGCCCGCGGGTCCAGACGCAATGCTTCGACGCAGGCTGCAGCGCGACCCAACGGCATTCGAAATGTCCGCGTTCGTTGTGTTGCAAGGCGCCGGGCAGCAACCCGGCGCGAACGAGCATTTGGAAGCCGTTGCAGACGCCGAGGACGGGTGTGCCCCGGGCAATTTGTTGCACCAGCAGGTCGCCGAGCAACCGCTCCGTCTCGAGGGCGAAGACGCGCCCGGAACCGAGAGCGTCGCCGTAGGAAAATCCGCCGGCAATCACGATCAATTTGGCCCGTTCGATGTCCGCGCGTCGTTCCGGAAGATCGAGAAGATCGACGCAAACCGGCGCGGCGCCGGCCTGCTCGAGGGCGAAGGCGGCATCGTTCTGCCGGTTGGTGCCGGGAGCGGTGAGGACAACGGCGGGAGGTTTCATCAGGAGTCTCCGAGCCCGCGCGCGGCGGGTGTGTGTCGGGAGTAACCGGGGCGGCGCAGCCTGATAATTTCCAAAAATGGTGTAGCGGCGGTCTGTGACCGCCGGAACCATTCGGGCGACAGGCGCCGACGGTCACAGACCGCCGCTACATCCGCAAGGATTCGCCGCGGAGCGGTCCTCCGACTGTGTGCTCTGCGTTCTCTGCGGTGGGTCTCCATAATTCAAGTTGCTCGGGGCGTTCCCCTCCAGGCGCGTTCCAAATCGGCGACCGGCCAAGCGTGTTGGCCGGCGGGCGTGGTAATGGTGAGGGTCGGGGCCGTTATTGTTTTGCCGAGGACAAATGCTTCCGAGCCGAGCGCCTCGAGAACGCGTGGGACATTCGCCTCGCGCACCTCGAGCACGATACATCCAAGAGATTCGGAGAAAAGCGCGGTGCATTCGTCATCGCCGGCGAGTTGCGCGTCGAGGCCGAGGTCACCACCGATGGCCATTTCGGCCAGCGTCACGGCGAGACCGCCTTCACTCACATCGTGGGCGGACTCGACGAGGCCGTCCTTCATCAACCGGTGGATCCGGCGGTAGCGTTGCGGGGCCGACGGGTCGGGCGCCGGCACCGTGCCACCTTCGTCGCCGGTCACGAGATTGAAATGGCTACCGCCGAATTCGCGTTTGCTGCTTCCGGTCAGGATGAGAACGTTCCCGGCCCGGCGCAACGCGGTGCCGATGGCGCGGTCGGCCTGCGGCAGATGCGCCAGTGCGGTGATGACCAAGGTCGGCGGGATGGAACGACGTTGGCCGTCGGAGGCCACGTATTCGTTGTTCAGCGAGTCCTTGCCCGAGACGAACGGCGCGCCGTAAAGCCGCGCCGCCTCGCAGCAGCCGCGCACCGTGGCCACGAGGTCGCCGAGGGTTTCCGGACGGCGCGGGTCGCCCCAGGAAAAATTGTCGAGCAGGGCGGCTTGCGCGGGGTCGGCGCCGGCGGCGGTGACGTTGCGCATGGCTTCATCGACCACCGCATGGGCCATGCGCTCCGGATCGATAGAGCCCGTAGCGCGCGTTGACGCCGATGCCGAGGGCAAAGCCGGAGGCGCGTTGCGGCGGGGCGATGACCGTGCCGTCGGAAGGACCGGACTGCCGTGCGCCGGCCAGGGGACGCAGCACCGTGGCACCGAGCACTTCGTGGTCGTAACGGTGGATGATTGCTTCCTTCGACGCGATGTTGGGATGGGCCAGCAGGTTGAGCAGAGTCTTCTGCACATCCGCTTTTCGCATCCGCGTGTCGGGCGCGCGCTCGGGCGAGGGGAGAACGGCGCGCAGTCGGCGCACCGGACGGCCCTTGTGCAGGAATTCCATGGGCAGATCGACCACGGATTTCTTGCCGTGACGGACAAGCAGGCGTTGGTCGCCGGTGAATGCGCCGATGTCGCAGGCGGAAAGTCCGAGATGCTTGGCGCGCGCGAGCACGTCCGCCGCATACTCGGGGGCCACGGCCAGCACCATGCGTTCCTGCGCTTCCGACAACCACACTTCCCACGGCTGCAGCCCGGGATACTTGCGGTCGACTGCGGTGAGATCGACCGACACACCCGTCGCCTCACCGAGTTCGCCGACCGCAGACGAGAGTCCGCCCGCGCCGCAATCGGTGAGGGCATGGACGAGCGGATCGGGGCGGTCGAGCAAGTCGATGAGCAGGTCGGTGACGAGCCGCTCGATGATGGGATCGCCGATTTGCACCGAGGCTCCCGCCACCTCGCCGGTGGTCGCGTCCATCGTCATGGAAGAAAACGTCGCCCCGCGGATGCCGTCCCGCCCGGTCGCGCCGCCGACCACGATGATGCGGTCGCCGGGTTGCGGTCCGGTCAGTTTGTCATAGCCTTGGCAGCACCTCCCCGACGCAGCCGCAGAAGACCAGGGGATTGGCCGTGTAGCCCGGATCGTAGAGCACCGCGCCGGCCACGGTGGGGATGCCCATTTTGTTGCCGTAGTCGGCCACGCCCTCGACGACGCCCTCCTCGATCACGGCCGGGTGCAGCACGCCTTCGGGTAGCTCATGATGGTCGAGGCCGCGGGGACCGAAGCAGAGGATATCAGTCAACGCCACGGGACGCGCGGGGGCGGCGATCACGTCGCGGATGACTCCGCCCACGCCGGTGTTGGCGCCGCCGAAGGGCTCGATGGCGCTCGGGTGGTTGTGCGTCTCGGCTTTGATGGCGAGGCGTATGCCGTCAGCGAAGGAGACAATCCCCGCGTTGCCGTCGAAGGCGGAGACGACAAAGGGCACGTCCATCTCTTTGGTCGTCTCGCGCAACTGGCGGAGGAGTGGGGTGATTTCTGCGCCGTCGGCCTCGATGCGCGCACCGAAGCTTTTGTGCGAGCAGTGGTCGCTCCACGTCTGCGCGATGGTTTCGAATTCCGCGTCGGTCGGATCGCGTCCGGCTTCGCTGAACCACCCGGCGACCACGGCCATTTCCTCGGGATCGAGAGCCAGCGAGCGCTCCGCATTGACCCGCGCGAGTTCCCTCGGGTCCGAGTCCGCGCACCGGAACGATTTCGACCTCTTCGGATTCGCTGTCTGCCCCGCGGGCAAAGCCCGGCGCCACGGCGTCGAACGACCAGGTTTCGATGACGGGATTGCAAAGCAGATTGTGGACGAGGAACTGCAGGTCTTTTTCCGGCAGGGCCCCGGCGCCTTTGATTTCGAAACGCGATCCGGTGGCCGCTTCGATCCTCACACCGCTGCGCGCCGCGCTTTCGGCCAGTTGCACGGCCACCCGGTCGGTCACGCCCGCGCGGCGCGCCACTTCGATGGTCATGATGTCCGGAGTTGCTGCGCTTTTCCCGCCATCGAGACGCGCGCCGCCAGCTGCATCGTCGATCAGGCGGTTCACGATCATTTGCCAGCGGTCGGGATCTGTCTCGCCGCGCAGAAAATAAAGTTCCGAAGCCGTGATGCTGACGTCAGGGAAGCCCAGCTGGCGCGCCTGCCGGGTGAGAGCGCGGTTGCGGTGCGCGCCGCTCGGCTTGATCACTTTGGTGACGTCACGCATGGCAGGCGGAAGCAAATAAGCCCAGTCGGCAGGGCCCGCTGGCCTCAGCGGGCCGCTGCCTGTCGGTCTGGAAAGCGTGCGGACGGCTGGGGCCAGCCGTTCCTACCGGGGTAGAGGGAAAGCGAAAGTAGCTGGCGGCTTTGTTGTCACTCATGGCGGGCGAAAGTGGCGATAACGCAAGGCAGCAATTGATGCTCGGCCGTTTGGATGCGCGCTTGCAGGGTCTCGGCCGTGTCACCTGGTTCCACCGGGACCTCGCGCTGCGCGATGATTTCGCCGGTATCCACACCCTCATCGACATAGTGCACGGTGCAACCGGTCGTTTTGTCCCCCGCGGCGAGGGCCTGCGCGGCGGCATTGGCCCCGCGGTGTTTCGGGAGGAGCGACGGGTGAATGTTGATGATGCGGCGCGGGTAGGCGGCGAGGAAAACGGGTCCGACGATGCGCATGAATCCGGCCAGCACGACAAGGTCGACATTTTCCCCGCGGAGGATGTCGACGAATTTACCCTCAGTCTCCGCATCGAGGCGTCCGCGCGGCGTGGTCGGCACGATCACTTCGGTGCGCGCGCCATGTCGGCGGCCGAGTTCGAGAATGCGCGCCTCGGCTTGGTCGGAAAGCACCACGGCCAAGGTGGCGGCGAGGCGTCCTTCATCGATGGCGCGCGCGATCGCTTCGAGGTTGGAGCCGCGGCCCGAGCCGAGGACGCCCAGACGGAGCACGCGGCCGCCGCTCATCGGGCCATGCCGACGTTCTGGACCATCTGGAAAAGTTTGCCTTCCGATTTGATCGAGGGCGCGATGATGACCTCGGTCTCCTGGAACTGGCGCAGGCTGGCGGCGCCCACATTGCCCATGCACGTGGTGATGGCGCCGATGAGATTCTGGCTGCCGTCGTCGACCGCGGCCGGTCCGAACATGATCTGCTGCAAGCTGCCGGACACTCCGACCTTGATGCGCGTGCCGCGGGGAAGGTTGGCGTGCGGGGTGGCCATGCCCCAGTGGTAACCGCGGCCGGGCGCTTCCTCGGCCTTGGCGAAGGCGCTGCCGACCATGACGGCATCCGCCCCGCAGGCCAGCGCCTTGCAGACGTCGCCGCCTTTGTTCATGCCGCCGTCGGTGATGATCGGCACGTAGCGTCCGGTCTTTTTGTGGTGCATGTCGCGCGCCGCGGCGCAGTCGACTGTGGCGGTGACCTGCGGAACGCCCAACCCGAGCACGCCACGCGAGGTGCAGGCCGCGCCGGGGCCGACGCCGACCAGCACGCCGGAGACTCCGCATTCCATGATTTCGAGGGTGACATCATAGGTCACCGTGTTGCCCACGATGACCGGGCACTTCATCGACCGGCAGAAATCGGCGAGGTCGAGCATCTTGTATTCGCTGGAAATATGACGCGCGGTCGAGACCGTGCTTTGCACGACAAAAACATCGACGCCTGCTTCCTGCGCGATTTGCCCGCAGCGTTCGGCCTTCTGCGGGATGGCGCTGACCGCGGCGACAACACCCGCGTCTTTCATTTCCTTGACGCGCTTGGCGATGAGTTCCTCTTTGACCGGTTCCAGGTAGACCTTCTGCAGCAGGGCGGTGACTTTGTCTTTGTCCGCGGCCAATACTTCGGCCAGCACGGCATCGGCATCGTCATAACGCACCTGCACGCCTTCCAGGTTGAGCACGGCGAGGCCGCCGAGTTTGCCCATGGCGATGGCGAAGCGGGTGTCGACCACGCCGTCCATCGCGCTGGCCAAGATGGGCAGGGCGAGCTTGAGAGCGCTCCCGTCCGGCTTGGGAATTTGCCAAGTGATGTCGACTTCGTTCGGGTTGATGGTCACCGCGCCCGGCACGAGCGCGATTTCATCAAAACCATAAGTAACCCGTGCCTTCCGATTGCGTCCGATCCACATGCCCATAAGCGTGGATTTTTCCCAGATTCCGAGCCTCGGTTCAATAAGTTGTCACGTTCCGGAAGATGGTCCGTTGTAGACGTAACATGCTGTTCGGTAGGAAATTAGGACGAAGCTTCGCGTGAATGTGACAAAAACGTCACACAGTCTCCCCCACCGCGAATGGCGCAAAAGTCAGGCCGGGCGCGCGGTGTGGCGGATGTCTTCGGCGGAGGCGGCGAAGACGGCGTCTTCCGCGATATTGGTCGCGTGGTCGCCGATGCGTTCGATGTTGCGCGCGATGAGCACGAGATCGAGGTAATCCCGGATACGCGGGGTGTCGGTGGCCATGCGCGCGGTGAGATCGTCTATGACATCATGGTGCAGGGCGTCGAGTTTGCGGTCGCGTTCCTTGAGGCCGCGCGCCAGCGTCTCGTCGCGGTCGGCGAAGCTGCGGATGCCGTCGCGGAAGATATCGAGCGACAACCGGAACATTTCCTCGAGTTCCCCGGTCGCGGGCAGGGCGCCCGATTCGTTGAGGCGGCGGGCGCGGCGGGCGATGCTCACAGCCTGGTCGCCGACGCGTTCGAGGTCGCTGCTGACTTTCATGGCGGCCACGACCTCGCGCAGGTCGTTGGCCAGAGGTTGGAAACGGACGAGGATGGCCACGCCGGCTTCATCGACCGACTTCTCCAGAGAATCGATTTCGGAGTCGTCGGCGATGACGCGTTCGCAGGCCTCGAAATCGCGGCCAAACAAGCCTTCCCCTGCGGCGGACAGAATGCGCTCGGTCAAAGAGGCCATCATCAGAACGTTGTCGCGCAGCGAACGAAGGGCGTCCTCGAAATCATCCAAGGTGTGTTTGGCCGTAACCGCGTCCATGGCCGGGCAACTTAAGTCTTTTGCCATGGCGCGTGCAAGCCATGGCGCCGTCCGCGAATTGTGACAAAAATGCCACGACTTTGCTTTTCGCTTCATTCGTGAATCCGCTCGGGCGAACCTGCCGTCCCGACAAAAACCATGAACAAGGCATCCCTCCTCTCCCTCGCCGTTCTCACCGCCGTTTGCGGCCCAACCCTCCGAGCCCAGCAACTCTCCGGGGCCGGCGCCACCTTTCCGGCGCCGCTCTACCAGCGTTGGGCGGTCGAATACAACAAGCAGGTGCCCGCCATCCAGGTGAACTACCAGTCGGTGGGCAGCGGGGCCGGGGTGAAAAATTTCCTCCAAGGCGTGGTCGATTTCGGGGCGAGCGATGCGGCCATGACCGACGAGGAAATGGCCAAGTCGCCGCGCGGGGCCGTGCTCGTGCCCGCCACGGCGGGCAGTGTGGTGCTGGCTTACAACCTCGAGGGGGTGACCGGTCTCAAGCTGTCCCGCGCCGCGATGGCGGGCATTTTTCTCGGCACCATCACCAACTGGAACGATCCGGCCATTGTCTCGGCCAACCCGGGCGTCCCGCTGCCCGACCGCCCGATCAATGTGGCCTATCGTTCCGACGGCAGTGGCACGACCTTCGTCTTCACCCAGCACCTCGCGGCGATCAGCCCGGAATTCGACGAGGAAGTCGGATTCGACAAGTCGGTCAGTTTTCCCGTCGGGGTCGGCGGCAAGGGCAACGAGGGTGTCACTGCGCTGATCAAGCAGATGCCGGGCACCATCGGCTACGTCGAATTCGGCTATGCCGAGCAGAACAAACTTCCCGTCGCCTCTCTGGAGAACAAGTCGGGCAATTTCGTCGCACCCACCCCGGAGAGCGGCGCGGCCGCCTTGGCTTCGGTCGAGATGCCGGAAAACCTGCGCGTCTGGCCGGTGGATCCCGCGGCGCCCGAGGCGTATCCCATCGCGACATTCTCCTGGCTGCTGCTCTACACAAAGTATGACGATGCGGCCAAGCTCAAGGCGCTGAAGGATTTCGTGACCTACGGATTGACCGAGGGGCAGGACTTCGCCATCGAGCTCGGCTACATCCCGTTGCCGGAGGCGGTCGTGGCCCGGGCCAACGCCGCGCTGGGTTCGATCGAGTAGCGCGGCGTCTTCGCCTTTCCTTCCATGCCGAGCAACCCGGCCAGCGCGGACGCGATCCATGGTGTGCATGGCCGGCGTTGGCCGGATCTCTTCCGTTGGCTCACGGCCCTCGGAGCCGTCGCTTCGATCATTGTCCTGGGGTGGATCTTCTGGGAAGTATTCCAGCAGGCGAAGCCGGCGTTGGAAAAATTCGGCCTCGGCTTCCTCACCGGGGCCAACTGGCAACCCAACCGCGACCGCTACGGCGTGTTGCCGTTCCTTGTCGGCACCGGGGCCACGGCGCTGATCGCCTTGATCCTCGCCTTCCCGCCGGGTCTGGCCATCGCCATTTTTCTGAGCGAGGACTTCCTGCCGCGACCCGCGCGCCAGGTCGTCCGCTTTGTCGTCGAACTTCTCGCCGCCATCCCGAGTGTCGTTTACGGCCTGTGGGGCATCTTCGTGGTCATTCCCATCATCCAAGCCCTCGGCAATTGGACCACGGAGCGCTTCGGTCACATTCCCTTGTTGTCCGGCCCGGCCTACGGCAACTCCTTGCTCACCGCCGGTGTCGTGCTCGCGCTCATGGTGCTGCCGACCATCACGGCGATTTCGCGCAGCTCGCTTGTCGCCGTGCCGCGCACCCTGCGCGAGGGAGCCTACGCCCTCGGGGCGACGCGATGGGAAACCATCTTCGGTGTCATCCTGCCCACCGCCGCGCCGGGCATCGTGGCCGCGACCATTCTCGCGCTCGGTCGTGCCATGGGCGAGACGATGGCCGTGGCCATGCTCATCGGCAACAGCTCGCGGCTTTCCTGGTCGCTCTTCGCGCCCTCCGGCACGCTGGCCAGCCTGCTGGCCAACCAGTTCGGCGAAGCCTCGGGCATGCAGGTGGCCGCGCTCATGTATGCCGCGCTGGTTCTCGTCGCCCTGACCCTCGCGGTCAATTTCGCCGGCGAGGCGGTGTTGCGTTACACGGAAAGGAGGACGGCGGGGATCCGCTGACGCCATGGACAATCCCGTCACGCATGCCGCCGACTTTTTCGGCGACGATGGCGTCGAGTCGACCAAGTTGATGAGTCGCTCGATCGGCAGCCGCATTCTGACCGGCCTCTGCATCGCGCTTTCCTTCGCCGCGATGATCCCGCTGGCCTCCATCCTTTACCTTGTGGTGAAGAACGGCCTGCCGCAGCTCGACCTGGAGATTTTCACCCAGTTGCCTCCCGCCGCGGGCATGACCGGCGGCGGCTTCGGCAATGCCGTGATCGGCACACTCGTCATGGTCGGCCTCGCCCTCGCTTTCGCCGCCCCGCCCGGCATTCTCGCCGCGATCTACATTTGCGAATACGAACCGAACGGGCGCATCGCGGCGCTCACGCGTTTCACGGCCAAGCTTCTCACCGGGATCCCGTCCATCATTTGCGGCGTCTTCGCTTTCGCCGCCGTGGTGCTGGCCACGGGGAAATTTTCCGCCTTGGCCGGCGGGGTGGCGCTGGCCGTGCTCATGCTGCCGACCATTCTGCTCACCTCCGAGCAGGCTCTCCTCGGCGTGCAGCGCGCTTACCGCGAGGCCTCCTACGGTCTGGGGGCCACCCGCTTCCAGACGATCGGACGTATTGTCCTCCCCGAGGCCATGCCGGCCATCATGACCGGGGTGATGCTCGCGGTGGCCCGGGCCGCGGGCGAAACCGCCCCCCTCGTCTTCACCGCCCTCTTCAGCCAGTTCTGGATGTCCTCGCTCATGGAGCCGACCGCCTCGCTGTCCGTGCTCATTTACAATTTTTCCACCATGCCCTTCGAATATCAGGTGAAAATGGCTTGGACCGCCTCCCTCGTGCTGGTTTTCATGGTCACGGTGACCAATATCACGGCCCAGCTTGTTTTCGGCAAAAAGCACTGAGCTCCCCATGACCGACGCCACCACCGCCACCCCCCGACCCGCCGCCGCCCCGCCGGTCCCTTCCGCGGAGGAACCGGCGCGCCGCAACATCATCTCGGTCCGGGGCTTCAATTTTTTCTACGGCAACAAGCAGGCCCTGCAGGACATCAATCTCGACATCCCCGAGAAGCAGGTCACCGCGTTCATCGGTCCGTCGGGCTGCGGCAAGACCACCCTGCTGCGCAATTTCAACCGCATGAACGAATTGATCGACGGCGTGCGCCACACCGGCGACATCACGCTGGCCGGGCGCAGCCTGTGGGACCCCGCGCTCGAGGTCATCGCCCTGCGCCGCCTCGTCGGCATGGTCTTCCAGAAGTCGAATCCCTTCGCCAAATCCATCTACGAAAACGTCGTCTTCGGGCTCCGCATCGCCGGCGTGCGCGACCGCTCCGTCCTCGAGGAAACCGTCGAGCGCAGCCTGCGCGGGGCCGCGCTGTGGGACGAAGTGAAAGACCGGCTCCACGAAAGCGCGCTGGGTTTGTCCGGCGGCCAGATGCAGCGCCTTTGTATCGCCCGCGCCATCGCCAACCGGCCCAAGGTCCTGCTCATGGACGAACCTTGCTCCGCCCTCGACCCCATCGCCACGGCCCGCGTCGAGCAACTCATCACCGAGTTGAAGCAGGACTACACCATTGTCATCGTGACCCACAACATGCAGCAGGCCACCCGCTGCTCCGACCACACCGGCTTCTTCTACCTCGGCCAACTCGTCGAATTCGGTCCGACCTCGAAAATCTTCACCAATCCCTCCGAGAAGCGCACCGAGGACTACATCACCGGCCGCTTCGGCTGAGGAAGTTGCATCCTCTGTTGTTGTAGCGGCGGTCTATGACCGCCGGAGCAATTTCGACTGACGAAGGCACCGACGCTCATAGAGCGCCGCTACATCACGGGAAGTAATCGCTTGCGCATATATATGTTAACACGTATATAAAAAACGATGGATCTCGTCCGCATCCATGAATGCCTCTGCGACCGCACGCGGTTGCGCATCATGAACCTGCTGCTGGGCGGGCCGCTTTGCGTCTGCCACTTGCAGGAGGTTTTGCGGGAGCCGCAGGTCAAAGTTTCGCGACACCTGGCCTACCTGCGGCGGCGCGGTCTGCTTGTCGCCGAGCGTTGCGGGCAATGGATGGTCTACCGTTTGCCCGCCGACCCGCCGCCGGCCCTGTCCGCCCAACTGGCCTGCTTGCAGGATGCCGCGGCCGAGGAGGCGGTCTTCCGGCGGGACGGGCAACGATTGGGTAAGCTCAAAAAAAATCTCGGACCCGACGTGCCTTCCTGTGTGCACCGGCGCATTCCGGCCGTCCGCTCATGAACGACTCCATCGCCCGCCGCATGTCCTTTTTGGACCGTTACCTCACGCTGTGGATTTTCGTCGCCATGGCCGCGGGGGTCTTGGCGGGAAGCTTTCTCATCCCCGATCCGGAGGCTTTCTTTGCGCCGGTCACGGTGGGGACAACCAACCTCCTCATCGCGGCGGGGCTGATTCTCATGATGTATCCGCCGCTGGCCAAGGTGCGCTACGAGGAGATGCCCAAGGTTTTCTCCAACCCCAAGGTGCTCGGGCTCTCGCTGCTGCAGAACTGGATCATCGGCCCCGTTCTCATGTTCGTCCTCGCCGTGCTGTTTCTCCGCGATCACCCGGACTACATGGTCGGGCTCATCTTGGTCGGCATCGCCCGCTGCATCGCCATGGTGCTGGTCTGGAACCAACTGGCCAAGGGCAGCAGCGAATACTGTGCCGGTCTGGTCGCGCTCAACAGCGTCTTCCAGATCCTGACCTTCGGTCTCTACGCGTGGGTCTTCATCACGTGGCTGCCGGGCCTGCTCGGCATCGACCTTTCCGGCGTGCAGGGCCTGGGCGGCAAGTCGCTGGCCGACGTGACCATTGGGCAAATCTTCGCCAGCGTGATGATTTACCTCGGCATCCCCTTCGCTGCGGGCGTGCTCAGCCGTGTGGTCCTCATTCCGCTCAAAGGACTGGAATGGTATGACAGAAAATTCCTCCCCGTGATTTCGCCGATCACGCTCATCGCCCTGCTTTTTACCATTGTGGTGATGTTCACCTTCAAGGGTGACGCCATTGTGCGGCTCCCGCTCGATGTGCTGCGCATCGCGGTCCCCTTGGCCATTTATTTCATCCTCATGTTCGGCATCAGCTTTTTCCTCGGCCGCCGGGTCGGCGCGGACTACTCGCGCAGCACGACGCTGGCTTTCACCGCGGCGGGCAACAATTTCGAGTTGGCCATCGCCGTGGCCATCGCGGTCTTCGGGATCGCGTCCGGGGTGGCTTTTGCCACGGTGGTCGGACCGCTCATCGAAGTGCCGGTTCTCATCGGACTCGTCCACGTCGCCTTGTGGTTCCGTCGCAGATATTTTCCGCGCGAAATCATCGAGGAAGCGGATCGCGCGGGTGAGGAGTCGATGTCGGAACCGGACCGCGCCTTTCTGCAAACGGAGGCCTGCCGGGCCGTCCGCCGGACGATGGAAAGGACCGCGTCATGAAATCCAAACCCCGCGTGCTCATCCTCTGCACGGGGAATTCGTGCCGCAGCCACATGGCCGAAGGCATCCTGCGCGCCGCGGCGGGTGACCTGCTCGATGTCTGCAGCGCCGGATCGCAGCCGGCGGGTTACGTCCACCCGCAAGCCGTCGCCGCGCTGGCCGAAATCGGCATCGATATCTCCGGTCACACCTCGAAACACATGAACGAATTCCTCGATCGCGAGGTGGAGACGGTCATCACCGTGTGCGGCAACGCGGACCAGGCCTGTCCGGTTTATCCCGGACAAGTGAACCGGCACCACTGGCCGTTCGACGATCCCGCCCACGCCACCGGCACCGAGGCGGAAATCGCCGCCGAGTTCCGGCGGGTGCGCGACGAGATCCGGCGGGTTTTCGAGGCCTATGCCGACGGGCGGCGGGACGAGCAAGCCACACGCGAGCCAATTTCACCATGAACACCACCGAATTCACCTCCCTTCTGTCGGCCTTCGGCGACAAGCCTGTCCGCTTCCTCCTGCCCGACGGCGGCCGCATCCCGGACCACGCCCACATCACCGAGGTGGGCCGCGTCGACCGCGAATTCCTCGATTGTGGCGGGGAGCGACGGAAGACCTCTTTCTGCTGCCTGCAGGCTTGGGTGGCCGACGACACGGAGCATCGACTGCCGGCGCGCAAACTCGCCGCCATCATCGGCCGCGCCCTCGATCCGCTTGGTCTGGCGAGCCTGCCGGTCGAGATCGAATACGAGGACGGCGTCATCTCGCAGTTCCCCGTAGTCTCAGTCGGCGCGGGCGATATGGTCACCGTGCACCTCGGCACCAAGCATACCGATTGTCTCGCCAAGGAAGTCTGCCTGCCGCCTGCCGCCGGATCTGCTGCTGAGTGTTGCGCGCCGGGTTCGAACTGCTGCTGAGGCGGCGGGGACGGGAACTTTTTGTGACAATTTCGTCACATTTAATCGTTGGCCCGCCTCCCGCGGCGCTGGTAGCGGTTCCGGAGCGGAGTCGGTCCTTGCCGCACCCCGACGCATGCCCGCCCACGCGCCCGCCAAAGATACTGTTCTGATCATCGAGGACGAACCCGACGTCCTCGACCTGCTCCGCTTGCACCTGCGCAAGGAAGGCTTCGCCGTCCTTGAGGCGGTCGACGGCGTCGAGGGACTGAAAATCGCGCGGGCCAGTCTGCCCTCTGTCATAGTCCTCGACCTCATGATCCCGGAAATGCGGGGCGAGGATGTCTGCCGCCAGCTCAAAGCCCGCGAGACCACCGCCAAAATTCCCGTGCTCATGCTCACGGCCAAAGCGCGGCCGGAGGACCGCGTGGCCGGTTTGGAACTCGGGGCGGATGATTACCTGACCAAGCCGTTCAGCCCGCGCGAGCTCGTGCTGCGCCTGCGCCTCCTCGTGCAGAAATCCCGCTCGTCCGGTCCCGGCGAAAAACTGCGTATCGGTCCGTTCGAACTCGACCGCGGCACGTTCGAGGTCCGCTTGTCCGGACGCAAACTCGACCTCACCGGGCTGGAGTTCAAGTTGCTCGTCATTCTCATGGAAAACTGTGGCCAGGTGCTCGAGCCGCGAAACTCTCCTGCGTGACGTCTGGGGCTACCGCAATCTGAGCAACAGCCGCACCGTCGACACGCACGTCCGCCGCCTTCGCGCCAAACTCAAACCGCACGCGGCACGACTCGACACCGTCCACGGCGAGGGCTACCTGTTCCGCGCCGAGGAGAACGACTGACGGCTTGTTTGCCGGCTGGCCGGCACGCGGTCCCGCCGGGATCGCTTCGCGGAAAAGGCGGGTGGATTTTTTCTCCCCCTCATCTGGCCGTCATTTTCGCCGTTTATGTTCGAGCGCGATGAAAACCAAAATACTGCTCATGACTCTCTCGGCCCACACGCTGCCGTTCGGCAGTGCGAGGGCGGATGAAATCCGTTTGGAGGATTGTCCGGCTGCGGTCCAACAAGCCATCCTGGCCAACTCGGGCGACGGGCGCGTCGATGACATTGATTTGTCGCCCAATGACACAATCTACGAAGTGGAGGTCAACCTGCCGCGCCTGCGCGAGCGGGAGCTGCGGATCACGGCGGACGGCACGGTGGTGGAGACCATCGAGGACATCGACCTGGCCGAAGCTCCGGAGCCGGTGCGGCGAGCTGTCGAAAGCGAAACCACGGCAGGCGCGCGCCTCGAGGAGTTCGAGCGCAAAACCTCCTCCGGCACCACCGTGTTCCTCGCGGAAATCGACCTTCCGGACAACCGCGATCTCTATCTGGAAGTGTCCGATAATGGTTCCATTTCCAACCGGCGCGTCCGAGATTGAGGGAGCTGCTGCGTCCGCCTCCGGCGGACCCTGGCCGTTATGCGTTTGCTGATCGTCGAAGATTCCGCCCGCTTGCGCCGCACCTTGGTGCGCGCCCTGGCACTGTCGGGCCATGCGGTGGACGAGGCGTCGGACGGTCGCGAGGCGGACGGTTTTGTGCGTCACCACGTCTATGACGCGATCGTCCTCGATCTCATGCTGCCGGGCCGCAGCGGTTTTGACCTATTGTCCGATTGGCGCCGCTCTGGCCTGAAGACGCCAGTGATCATCCTCACCGCCCGGCACGAGGTGGACGACCGCGTGCGTGGTCTGGCGCTGGGTGCCGATGACTATCTGGCCAAACCGTTCGCCATGGCGGAACTGGAGGCGCGGCTCGAGGCGGTGGTGCGGCGCGGTTGCGGTCTGGCGGATTCGCGGCTGCGGATCGGCGCGCTGGAAATTGACCTGGTCGGCCGCCGCGTGCGCCGCGACGGCGAGCCGGTGACTTTGACGGCGCGGGAGTTTGCCTTGCTCGAATGTCTGGCCCGGCGACCCGGACAAATCCTCGGCCGCGCGCAAATCGAAGCTCACCTCTACAACGAAGCTGACAGCCCGTTGAGCAATGCCGTGGACGCCGCGGTCTACACGTTGCGCAAAAAACTCTGCCCGCCCGGCACGCCGCAGGTCATCCGCACGCGGCGCGGACTCGGCTACGTCCTGGAGGAGGAAGTATGAAATCGATCCGCCGCCAACTGACCGCCGCCATCGCGGCGGCCACCGTCCTTTCGCTTTTGGCGGGCGGCATCATTCTTTATCTCGCGCTGCGCGAGGCGCTCTACGCGCGCTTCGATGCGGCCTTGGCGACCAAGGCACAAGCCTTGGCCAAGGCGTCCGAGTTGGACGACTTGCAATTCGAGATCGACCTCAACGTGCGCGAGTTCGCCGGTTTCGGCGCGCCGGGGTTGGGGGATTTTTTTGTCATTCGCGACAAAAATGGAGCGGTGCTGGAACGCTCGCCGTCACTCGGTTTCGCGGACCTGCCCGACTACGCGGTGACGACGGGCCAGCCGACGGGCTACCGCACCATCGTGCTGCCCGATGGCGCGCCGGGCCGCGTATCCTGGAAAACCTTCCAGCCGCTGGAGGACGATCCCGACAAACGGGGCGGCGTAGCCTACCGCGAGGCGCTCGAGCGTTATCGTGATCTGCGCATCGCCGTGGCCAGCGACCTTTCGTCTTTGCAGGTGACCCTGCGGACCGCGGCGCTGACCATCGCAGCCGTGGCCGGCGGCGGTTTGCTCGTCACGTTGGTGCTGTTCCATCGCGTGGTCCGGACGGCTTTTCGTCCGCTCGACCGCGTGGCCGCGCAGGTGCAGGAACTCGATGTCCGCCGGCTCGACCGGCGCCTGGAGGTGCGGGATCTGCCCCTCGAACTGCAAGGTATGGCGGCCAAGTTGAATGAATTGCTCGGCCGTCTCGAGGTGTCTTTCGCGCGCGAGCGCCGTTTCACCAGCGATGCGGCCCATGAGTTGCGCACGCCGCTGGCGGAGTTGAAGGCCATGACGGAATTGGGCACGCGCTGGCCGCAGGAATTCACCGCGGCGCACAGCGCCGCAATGACCAAAGCCATCGGCGAGCTCGAGGTCTTGCTCGACAAACTTTCGCAACTGGCCAAAGCCGACGCCGCGGTCGGCGCGCGGCGCGAAGCGGTCGATCTTGCCGCCACGGTGCGCGATTGTCTGGAACGCTTCGCCGGTCCGATCCAAGAGCGGCGTTTGCAGTTCGACCTGCACGTCGCGGAGGAAACCTGGCAGACGGATCCGGTCTTGTGGCGCAGCATCCTCGACAATGTGGTGGGCAATAGCGTGGCTTACGCGCCGGAAGGCAGTTCGATTACCGTGCGCGCCACCCCGTCGGAATTTTCCGTGACCAACGAGGCACCCGATCTCGAACCGGACGACACGCGGCATTTGTTCGACCGGTTCTGGCGCAAATCCGCTTCGCGCGGCGACCGCGAGCATTCGGGCCTCGGGTTGTCGTTTGTCAAATCGAGCGCCGAATGGCTCGGTGGTTCTTGCCGCGCTTCCCTCGACGGGGACAAACTCACGGTTTCGGTATTATGGGAAGTGTGAACAAAAGCCTTCGACCCGCCGCACTTTTGTCGTGGTGCCTGATGGTGTGGAGCACCGCGATGCCGTTGCGGGCGGAGGATGATGATGCGTTGTCGCGGTGGTGGGACGGGAAGCAGATCACCGGCGATCTTTTCGGTCTGCGTCCGGCGGCGGCGGAGCACGGACTGACCATGACCGGACGATGGCGCGGGATTTATTTCGGGATCCTCGAAAGCGAGAATGGGTCCGGCAATGCTTTCTCGCAGGACATTGTTTTCAGCGCGGCGCTCGATCTCGGGCAAGCCCTGGGTTGGGAGGCGCTCGGGGGACTGACCGCCTTCGTCGAGGGGCGCTGGCGCGATGCGGGGCCCGACTGGGCAACCCGGACGATCTCGTCGAGGCCGACAGCATCTTCAATCCCTCGCGCTATGCCGGTCGGGACCGGGTGGCGCATGGTGCAACTTCGGACTGCGCTACGCGCCGTCGACCTTTTTCTGCGTCGGAGGATGCGCTCACCCTGAAAGGCGGCTGGTTGCGTCCGCAGCGCGAATTCATCCACCAGCCCGTGTCGCAAATGTTCGCTCGACAATGCGATCAACAGTTCGAGCGGCCTCGGCGGCAATATTCCGTTTCAGTTCCAGCTTTTCCACCTGGGGCGGCACACTGGAGGTCAAGCCGGTCGACTGGCAATACACCAAGCTCGGACTTTTTATGGCATATCCCGAACCCACCTCGCCCAGAAACAACGGCCTGATGTTCCAGGGCGAACCGCCGGACAACGGCCTCTTCTTCATCGGCGAAACCGGCTTCACTCCGGAACTCGGTGCGGCCAAGCTTCCCGGGAAATACGCCTTTGGCGGCTACTTTTACGGCGAAGACAGCCGAGGATTCGGGACGACAAATACGGTTTCTATTGGCAGGCCGACCAGATGCTCTACCGCGAGCCGTCGGTCACGACCGGCGAGATGGCGATCCAGGGTCTCCGACGATGTTCAGCCTCTTCGTATTTCGCTTCGGCCTATAACAACGACTTTTCCTTCTACGCGCAAGGCGACATCAACCTACGAGGTCTGTTGCCCGGGCGTGACGAGGACCAGCTGATGGCCGGAGCGGCCGTCGGGCAAGGTATCAGCTACGACGACTACTGCTTGCGGCGCGATGCCGACCGGGGACCGAGCCCGACAGAGGTCTTATCGAGGCGGCTACCGGTTCCGTTTCAACGGCTGGTCTTTCGCGCGCCCTACGTGCAATACCTCTCCATCCCGACGGCACCGATGCAGTCGCCGATGCCGCGATTTTGGGTCTTGTCCCTGGGCGTCGATTTCTGATCCGACGGCGCGCGGGACCGCCAGCGGTCGATCCCGCTTTCCGCTTGCCCGCGGCCCGCGGCATCCTACGCTGAAATGCATGAAAATCGGCTTCATCGGCTGCGGCAAAATGGGTTCCGCCCTCATCCAGGGCGTGCTCGCGGCGAAATTAAGCGAACCCTCCGAAGTGCACGTGCACGACCGCGTGGCCGAACCGGCGGAAATGCTCGGCACGGAGAGCGGAGTCCGCGTGGTCCGCGGCAACCGCGAGGTGGCCGCCGCTTCCGACGTGGTCGTGCTTTGCGTCAAACCCGAAGACGCGCTCCCGGCGGTCACCGAGGCCGGCGGCGAAATCAAGGGCAAGCTGCTCATCTCCATCGTGGCCGGTATCACCATCGACGCCTTGCAAAAAGCGGCGGGGAAGGATTGCCACGTCGTGCGCGTCATGCCCAACACCGCCGCACTCGTGCAAAAAGGCGCTTCCGCCTACGCCACGGGCCGAGGGGTCACCGAAGCCGACCTCGAAACGGTCGACAAAATCTTCACCTCGGTCGGCCGCGCTTTTCCCGGTCAAAGAAGAACTTCTCGATGCGGTCACCGGTCTGAGCGGAAGTGGACCGGCCTATGTCTACCTCTTCATCGAGGCGCTGGCCGACGGCGGTGTCATGATGGGCCTGCCCCGCGACCTCGCGACCCAGCTCGCCGTGCAAACCGTGGCCGGGTCCGCCGGCATGGTTTCCGAAACCATGATGCACCCCGCGCTGCTCCGCGAAATGGTGACCAGCCCGGGCGGCACGACCATCGCGGGGCTCTCCGAGTTGGAGCACCGCGGTGTTCGCTCCGCGGTGATGGACGCGGTCCGCGCCGCCACCCTGCGCGCCCGCGAACTCGGCGGCGGTGATGCGGAGGCTTGAGGCGGCCCGTCCGCGGTATTTGATGCGCAGAGCCTGCGTCATAATCTTTCTCGCCTCGGGTCTGGCCGATCTCCACGCCACACCGCGCGGTGGTCGCACCGTGACGCCCGAGCCTCCCGCCCGGCCGGAACCTCCGCCCGCCGCGCTGGCGCCCGTCGAGGTCCCGTCCGGGAGCGGGGCTCCGGTCGAGACGGAAACCTTGCGCCGCATGGGCCTCGAGGGCATCGAGGCTTTCCAGCGTGGCAATTATGCCGGGGCCAAGGAAGCCTACCGGCGTGTGCTCAAGGTTGATCCGGAAAACCTCCCGGCGCTGGTCAACCTCGGGGTCACCGAATACCGCCTCGGGCAATTCGACGAAGCCGAGCGATTGTTGAAATCCTCACTGCGCCTGAAGCCGGACAATGCAACGGCCTGGTTGAACCTTGGCATCCTCTACCTCGACCGCGACGAAAACATGCAGGCACTGGCCTCCGTCGCGCAGGCCGTGGTGCACGCGCCAGCTGACCCGGTCGCGCGCAACTACCTCGGCGTCGCGGCGGGCCGCAACGGCTGGTTCGATGCCGCGGAGTCCGAGTTGCGCCGCGCCGTCGAATTGCGTCCCGACTACGCCGATGCGCACTTCAACCTCGCCGTCTTCTGCCTCGAGCGCGATCCGCCGGCCGTGGAGTTGGCGCGCCGCCATTATCAGAAAGCCCGCGACCTCGGCGCCGCACCCGACGCCCTCATCGAGCAGGCCATCAAATAGCCGGTCTTTGCTGTGGCAGCCTGCGACCGCCGCGACAAAGGACCGACCGCGCACCCGCGATTGATTCCGCCGACAAAAACGGGCATATTCCGGGGTCGCATGCGAGCCCTGCCCATCATCCTCGCCCTCGTGTTGGCCGCCCCCGCATGGGGCGCGCGCGTGCCTCCTCCGGATGTGCATGGCAAGGCCGCCATTTTGGTCGACGTCCGCTCCGGCCGCGTCCTTTTCAGCAAGAATTCCCGCGAGCACCGTGCGGTGGCCAGCACGCAAAAACTTCTCACCGCGCTCATCGTCGCCGAATCGGGCAACCTCTGGGAGCGCATCACCATCAAGCCCGAGGACACCGCCGCCGCTCCGACCAAGCTCTACCTCAAAGCCGGGCAGACCTATTCGCGTTTCGAGTTGCTCCAGGCCCTGCTCATCAAGAGTCCCAACGACGTGGCCCTCGCCCTGGCCCGGGCCAATGCCGGCAGCTACGAAGCTTTCGCCGCCAAGATGAACCGCCGCGCCCGTGCCATGGGCGCCACCTCCTCGCGCTTCCTCAACCCGCACGGCCTGCCGGCCGAAGGCCAATTTTCCACCGCCCGCGACATCGCCATCATCGCCCGCAATGCCTACGCCAATCCCGTCATCCGCCGCATCGTGGCCACCCCGCGGGCTGAATTCCGCTTCTCCGACGGCCGCGTGCGCCAGCTGGTCAACACCAACCGCGTCCTCCATCAGGAATCCTGGTGCACGGGCATGAAAACCGGATTCACCAACGCCGCCGGCCACTGCCTTGTTTCCAGCGGACAAAGCAACGGTCGCGATGTCATCGCCGTGGTCCTCGGCAGCAACAAGGCCAACGTCTACAACGACTCGAAGCGTCTGCTCAAATGGGGGCTGCAACTTTGAACGGCGCACCCGCGCCGTCCGCCGGCACCCGCATCGACTATGCCGCCGAGCTGAACGACCAGCAACTCGGGGCCGTCACCTCGCCGGGCGGCGCCGCGCTGGTTATCGCCGGCGCAGGCAGCGGCAAGACGCGCACGCTGACCTACCGCGTGGCCTGGCTCCTCGAGCACGGGGTCAAACCGTGGCAAATCCTCCTCCTCACTTTCACCAACAAAGCCGCGCGCGAAATGACCAGCCGCGTTTCTGAACTGCTCGGACCCGAGGCGGACGGCATTTGGGGCGGCACCTTCCATTCCATCGGCAACCGCATCCTCCGCCGCCACGCCGAGGTCATCGGCTTCAAGCCCGGCTTCAGCATCCTCGACCGCGAGGACCAGTCCGACCTGCTCAAAGCCGTGGCCAACGATGTCGGCGTGCCGCGCGACAAACGTTTCCCCAAGCCCGACGTCTTGGCCGAGCTGTTCTCCCTTTCTTCCAACACCGGCGACCCGCTCGACGTCGTCGTGCACGACCGCTTCGGTTACTTCGACGGCATGGCCGAGGCCATCGCCTCGGTTCGCACCGCTTACGAACGCCGCAAGGTCTCGGCCAACGCCATGGATTTCGACGACCTCCTGATCCGCACCAACCAGCTCCTGCGCGATCATCCCGAGGTCGGCGACCACTACCGCAATCAGTTCCAGCATGTGCTGGTGGACGAATACCAGGACACGAACCTCGTGCAGGCCGACCTCGTCGATCTCCTCGGGTCGCAGCACGGCAACATCATGGTGGTCGGTGACGACGCGCAATCCATCTACTCGTGGCGCGGCGCAAATTTCGAAAACATCCTCAAGTTCCCCGAGCGTTACGCCGGCGCGCAGACCTACCGCATCGAGACCAACTACCGCAGCGTCCCGGGCATCCTCGACGTGGCCAATGCCGCCATCCGCGGCAACGTCCGCCAGTTCGAGAAAAACCTCCGCGCCTGGCGCAAGGCCGGCGGGCGTCCCGTGCTCGTCGAAACGCCGACCAACAACGACCAGGCCGCCTACATTGCGCAGCAAATCCTCGAACTCAACCGCCAAGGCCTCGAGTTCCGCGACATGGCCGTGCTCTACCGCGCGCATTTCCACTCGATGGAAATCCAGCTCGAACTGACCCGCCGCGGCATCCCCTTCGAGGTGACCAGCGGACTGCGCTTCTTCGAGCAGGCCCATGTCAAAGACGTCGCCGCCTTTTTGAAATTCGCCCTCAACCCGAGCGACGAGACCGCCTTCCGCCGCATGGCGCGCCTCCTGCCCGGGGTGGGGGAGAAAACGGCCGACAATCTCTGGTCCATCGTCAAAGCCGGCGCCGAATCCGCCGCCCCCTTCGGCGAGGTCCTCCGCATGGCCAAGCCGCCGGCCCGCGCCGCGAAAATCTGGGAGCAACTGGCGGCCACGCTCGACGAAATCGCGCCGGAAAGAAAACCCATCGCGCCTGATCTCGCCATCGAAACGATCATGGAAGCCCTTTACGAGGACTACATGAAAGCCGAGTTCGCCAACTTCGAGAACCGTCGCGAGGATCTGCGCACTCTCTCCGGCTACGCCCGCCAATTCGCCTCGCTCGAGGAATTCCTCGCCCAGATCGCCCTGCTGACCAATGTCGACGGTGCGGGGGCGCGGGATGATACCGACACCGACCGCGTCGTGCTCTCCTCCGTCCACCAGGCCAAGGGCCTCGAATGGCGCGCGGTCTTTGTCATATGGCTGACCGACGGCATGTTCCCCGGCTCCCGCTCGCTGGAAAAACCCGATGCGTTGGAGGAGGAACGCCGCCTCTTCTACGTCGCCATCACCCGCGGCCGCGACCACCTGCATTTGTGCTACCCGCTGGTTCGCCTCAACAGCGGCTACGGCGACCCGTTCCAGCGCCGCTCGCGCTTCCTCGCCGAAATCCCCGCGCACCTGCTGGAGAAGCCGGGCGCCGAGGAAGCCCCGCGCCCCGCCGCGGCCGCGCCGAAAAAGTCCGGCCAGCGCGACTGGTGGTATTAACCCTTGCCGCCTCCCGGCAGGTGCCGTGTAATCCCGCTCTTCACGTCGCAAGCCAGACGGTCGGGCCCCCGCGCGCCGAGGTTCGTGCAGTGTTTCAGGAGGATGCCGCGGCTCTGTCGCCGACCGCTTCGAGGCGGAGGCCGGGCACCGCGCTCCTCCGGCTCAACCGATGACTTTCCCACATTTACCCAAGGACTGGTTCGGCAATGTTCCCAAGGATCTTTTGGCCGGCCTCGTGGTGGCCCTCGCCCTCATTCCCGAGGCCATTGCCTTTTCCATCATCGCCGGCGTCGATCCGCAGGTGGGGCTTTATGCCTCGTTCTGCATCGCGGTGGTCACGGCCTTTGCCGGCGGACGGCCGGGGTTGATCTCGGCGGCGACCGGCGCCATGGCCCTGCTCATGGGCACGCTCGTGCGCGAGCACGGACTGCAATACCTGCTGGCGGCCACGTTGCTCACCGGGTTGCTCCAGATCGTGGCGGGCTTCCTGCGTTTGGGCGATGCGCTCAAGTATGTGTCGCGCTCGGTGATGACCGGCTTCGTCAATGCCCTGGCCATCCTCATCTTCATGGCCCAGTTGCCCGAGTTGCGCGGCGTGGGGTGGACGACTTACGCCATGGTGGCCGCCGGTCTGGCCATCATCTACCTGTTGCCGCGTGTGACCAAAGCTGTCCCGTCACCGCTGGTCTGCATCGTGGTGCTGACCGTCGTTGCCGTGTCCACCGGCATGGATTTGCGCACCGTGGGCGACATGGGTCAACTGCCCTCGACGCTGCCTGTCTTCCTCTGGCCGCAGGTGCCGCTCAACCTCGAGACCCTGCTCATTATCCTGCCCTACTCGCTCGGATTGTCCGTGGTCGGTCTGCTGGAATCCGTCATGACCGCGTCCATCGTCGACGATCTCACCGACAGTGACAGCAACAAGAACCGCGAGTGTGTCGGGCAGGGATGCGGCAACATCGTCGCCGGCCTCTTCGGCGGCATGGCCGGTTGCGCGATGATCGGCCAGACGGTCATCAACGTGAAATCCGGCGGCCGCGGCCGGCTCTCCACGCTGGCCTCCGGGGTGTTTCTCATGACGCTGATCGTGCTCGTCGGGTCGTGGTTGAAATTGATCCCCATGGCCGCCCTCGTGGCGGTCATGATCATGGTTTCCATCGGCACTTTCAGCTGGGCCTCCCTCCGCGACCTGCGGACGCACCCCAAGATGTCGAGTTTCATCATGATCACCACCGTGGCGGTCGTGGTGCTGACCCACAACCTGGCCATCGGGGTCGCCGTCGGCGTCTTGATGAGTTTGTTTTCCTTCGCCCGCAAAGCGGCCCTCCTGCTCCGGGTCGGCACCGAACTCGACGAGAGCGGTGAGGAGCGGACTTACTTCGTCGAGGGCAATTTGTTTTTCGTCTCGGCCGGCGCCTTCGGCCGTGCTTTCAATTTCGAGGAAGTTCTTTCCCGCGTGACCATCGATGTCTCGCGGGCGCACTTCTGGGACATCAGTTCCGTGGCCGCCCTCGACAAGGTCGTGCTCAAGTTCCGCCGCGACGGTGCCCGCGTCGAGGTCGTCGGTCTCAACGAAGCCAGTGCCACCCTGGTCCGCCGCGTGGCGGTGCACGATAAAGCTGGCGCCGCGGCCGAACGGTCTCTCCACTGAACCCACTGCCCCATGCGTCATATCCTCACCTGCACGGACGGCTCGCCCTACGCCCGCGGCGTCTACGAACTCACCGCCTGGGCCGCGCGGCGGTTGGAGGCCGCCGTCCATGTCCTCCACATGCTCGACCCGCATCGCGAACGCGCCGAGACCGTCGACCTGAGCGGCAACATGGGAGTCGATGACGGAGCGGCCCTGCTGCACGAATTGGTCGACCTCGAGGAAAAGCGGAACCGTGTGGCCCGCGAGCAAGGCAAGCTCGTCCTCGCCGAAGCCGAACGCCAGCTCGCCGCCGCCGGCGTGTCCCGTCTGACCGTCGAGCAGAGACACGGCGAACTCGTCGAGACCGTCACGCGGCTGGAGGCAAAAGCCGACCTTCTGATCCTCGGCAAGCGCGGAGAAGATGCCGGCCTCGCCTCCGAGCACCTCGGCTCGAATTTGGAGCGCGTCATCCGCGCCAGTATCCGTCCCGTCTTCGTCGCCTCGCGCGAGTTCCCCGCGGTGAACAGCTTCCTGCTCGCCTACGATGGCGGACAAAGTATGGCCAAGGCCCTCGACTTCCTCGCCGCACAACCGCTTTTGCGCGGGCTCCGTTGCCATCTCCTCCGCGCCGGCAGGATCGATGCCGATGCCGAGTGGTTCGCCCGGGAGGCGGCCGGCAAGCTGCAGGCCGCCGGCTATGAAGTGACGGTCGAACTGACTGCCGGCCACCCCGAAAAAGTCATCGCCGACAGCGTGGCCCGGCACCACATCGGGGTCGTTTTGATGGGCGCCTACGGTCATTCGCGCATCCGGCAACTGGTCGTCGGCAGCACGACCACCGCCATCCTCCGCACCTGCCATGTGCCGGTGCTGATGTTCCGGTAGCGGGCGGACGGCCATTTCGCCGTGCCAACGGTGCGTCGCTATCCGTCCGTCCGGGGTTCGCGTTCCGCGAGATACACCGTGCTCGACGACTCGCGTTCCAACAACGGATTGGCAAAACGGACGATCTCGGCGCGCACCCCGGCGAACACTTCGCGCAAGGCCGCCAGAAATGCTTCGTCCGGAGGATCGTCCGACCACATGGCGAAAACCCCGCCGGGGTGCAATTGCGCGGCGAGGCAGCGCAAACCTTCCGGCCGGTAAAAAGCGGCGTTGCGCTCGTCGAGCAGGTTGCGCGGCGAGTGATCGATGTCGAGCAGGACGGCATGCCACCGGGCACCCGGGGTTGATGGGTCGAAGCCTTTCCCGGGATCCGCCGCGCAGGCGAAAAAATCCTCGTGCACAAAGCGGCAACGTTGGTCACCGGTCAATTCCGCCCCGAGCGGCACGAGTCCTTCCCGGTGCCATTGCATGACCGGCGCGAGCGCCTCGACCACCGCCAGCGACCGCACCGCCGGATAGCGCAAGGCGGCCCGTGCGGTGTAACCCAAACCAAGCCCTCCCACCACCACGTCGAGCGGACCGGCGCGTCCGGTCAAAGCCAAGTCGGCCAAAGCGACTTCCACCGCGGTGAAGAGGCTCGACATGAGGAAGCCACCGCCCAGCGTGACCTCGTAAACTTCGGCATCATCGAGCGCCGCCACCGTGCGCCGCCGCAAGGCCAGGTCGCCGATCGGTGTGGGTTGGAAATCCAGTTCCTCGAAGAACGGCTTTTGGGGGTGTTGTGGGGCCATCGCGCGGGCCGATGATCACGATTCCGGGCGCACCTTTCGAGCCTTTCCCACGCAACCAAATTTCTGGCACAGAGTTTGCTTCTTTTTGTCCGGCATGAGTGACGAATCCGCATTGATCGACCGCGAGGAATACGCGGTCAGCGGGGCGGATGATGTCCTCGCCAAGCTGCCCGGTCGCGTGCGCGACATCGCCACTCTGCGCGGTCTCGGCTACACATGCATGGAAATCGGCCGCCGTTTCGGTATCACCCCGCAGGCCGTTTCCGCCACGCTGGCGCGGCACCACCGCCGCATCGGCGACTTCGGCCGCCGCAAAGACATGCTCGAGTTGTCCGCCCGCGCGTCCAACGCCTTGACCCGCATCGGCATCGAAAGCCGGGCCGATGTGCGCGGCCGCGACATCTTCGCCCTCCTCCGCCGCGAGCGGAATTGCGGAGAGAAAACCCTCGATGAGATCCGCCGCTGGCTCGAGCGCGGCCGCGAGGAAGAAACTTCATGACCCCGGCCGCCGCATCTTTCCGTTCACCCCGGAACCAAACAACCCAAGGAGGTGAACCCATGATGATCGCGACCTTGTTGATCGGCGCCGCCAGTCTGGCTGGCATGGTGACCGGTTACATTGCGATGGTGAGAGATTGACCGCTCGGTGGTGCTGCAGCCGAAGCACCATGGAATGGTTGATTTCGGGAGGGCCGGAGAGATCCGGCCCTCCTTTTTGCCTCCGGCGGCCGCCGCGGGATTTCGATGGCGTCCGCGCCGCGGTGCGGGGAAACTGTCCGTTGCGCATGCACTTTCCCTCCCTGCTCGAAAAGAAACGCGACGGCGGTGCATTGTCGCGCGACGAAATCCGCGCGCTGATCAATGGTTACGTGCGCGGTGAGGTTCCGGACTACCAGGTTGCCGCGCTGGCCATGGCGGTTTTTTTCCGCGGAATGGACGATGCGGAAACCGTGGCGCTGACCATGGCCATGCGCGATTCGGGTGATGTCTTTGCCTGGCCCGCAGGCACGCCGCCCAAGGTCGACAAACATTCGACCGGCGGGGTGGGGGACAAGACCTCGCTCATTCTCGCCCCCTTGCTGGCCTGCGAGGGCGTGTGGGTGCCGATGATTTCCGGACGCGGGCTCGGTTTCACCGGTGGCACGCTGGACAAGCTGGAAAGCATCCCGGGTTTTCGGGTCAATCTCACGTGGCCGGAGATGCTCGCGCAGTTGGCCAAAACCGGCTGCTTCATCGCGGGGCAGACGGCCAACCTGTGCCCGGCCGACAAAAAACTCTACGCCCTGCGCGACGTGACCGGCACGGTGGCATCACTGCCCCTCATCGTGGCCAGCATCATGTCGAAAAAACTGGCCGAATCTCCAGACCGGCTGGTGCTCGATGTGAAATTCGGACGCGGTGCCTTCATGCAAAAGCGTGAGGATGCGCGCAAGCTGGCCGATGCCATGGTGGCGGTCGGTCGCGGTGCGGGCGTCGAGACCCATGCGCTGCTCAAACCGATGGACCAACCGCTCGGCCACACAGTGGGCAACGCCCTCGAAGTCGCCGAATGCGTCGAGGTGCTCCACGGCGGCGGTCCGCAGGACTTGGTCGAACTGACCCTGGACCTGGCCGTCAAATTGGTGGTCACCTCGCGCGATGACTTGCGCAAACGACTCCGCGACGGCAGTGCGTGGCGGAAATTTGTCGCCATGGTCCTGGCGCAGGGCGGGGACGCTTCCGCGCTGGAGAAGATGCGCGAAGTCCACCGCGCTCCGATTGTCACCGATGTCCTCGCCTCCGCGGACGGCACCCTCGTCAAACTCGACGCGCTCCAAGTCGGCCGCCTCTGCGTCGAACTCGGCGCAGGCCGGACGAAGGTGGGTGATGCGGTCGATTTTGCCGTCGGCGTCGAGTGCCTGCGCAAAGAAGGCGACCGTGTCAGAGCGGGCGAACCGGTCCTGCGGATCCACAGCCGCGCCCCGGTCGATGCCGCCGCCCTCAGCGCGCGGATTTTGGCGATCGTTTGAGCGGAGGCCGGAACCCTCATACCAACGTCCCGAAGTTGGCAGACTTTTGGCTGTGTTTGGCAGGGACGGCTGGCCCAGCCGTCCGCACGCTTTTCACCTGGAAGGCAGCGGTCCGCTGGGCCAGCGGACCCTACCGCGCGTCGATCCTGTTAAGCCCCAATGCATGGGGACATTGGTATCAGGCCCCGCTGAAGACGCCCATGCGGCGGAACTTTTCGTAGCGGGCCTCGAGCAATTTGGCGGCCGGTTCTCCGGCCAGCGCGTCGAGGTTTTTGACGATCGATTTTTTGAGGAGATCGGCCGCGGCGGCCGCATCGTGGTGCGCGCCGCCCCGCGGTTCCGGGACCACGCCGTCGACCAGACCGAGTTCCTTGAGGTTGTCCGCCGTGAGTTTGAGGGCCTCGGCCGCTTCCGGCGCGTGGCTGCGGTGTTTCCACAGGATGGCGGCGCAACCTTCCGGGCTGATGACCGAATAGTAGGCGTTTTCCATGATGAGCACCTTGTCGGCCACGCCGATGCCGAGGGCGCCGCCCGAACCGCCCTCGCCGATGATCACGGCGACGATCGGGGTTTCCAGCAGCATCATTTCGCGCAGGTTCACCGCGATGGATTCCGCGATGTGGCGCTCTTCGGCGCCGATGCCGGGGAACGCGCCGGGCGTGTCGATCAGCGCGACGATGGGCAACCCGAACTTCTCGGCCATGCGCATGACGCGCAGAGCCTTGCGGTAGCCCTCGGGGTGCGCGCTGCCGAAGTTGCGCCGGATGTTTTCCTTGGTGTCGCGTCCCTTCTGGTTGGTCACCACGGCGACGGGGCGTCCGTCGATCTTGGCCAGCCCGCAGGGCATGGAGGCGTCGTCGCCGAAGAGGCGGTCGCCGTGCAATTCGGTGAAGTCCTCGAAGCACAGACCGAGGTAATCGAGGGCGAAAGGCCGCGCGGTGTGGCGCGCGATCTGCACGCGTTGCCACGCCGTGAGGTTCTCGTAGATCTCTTTTTTCAGCGCGCCGATCTTCTTCTCGATTTTTTTGACTTCCGCATCGAGTCCCAAGTCCGTGCCGTTGGCTTTGTCGCGCAAGCGCTCCAGCTGGTCTTCCAGCTCGGCGATGGGTTTTTCGAAATCCAAGGGTTGGACTTTCATGGGCGTATATTTTGGCCGGATCCCGGCGTTGTGGGCAGCACAAAAAACGGGCCCGGGTTCAAATCAGGCCGCGCTTCTTCCACTCCTCCACATTCCCCCCGGCCGAACGGCGGGCGGTCTCCACGGCCAGCTTGAGCAGGGAGACTTCCCAGGCGTCGTCCACGCTCTCGATGACCGCGCGGCGGTGGTCGCCCTCGTCGCGGGCCGCGCGGACCGCTTCGGCCACGATGTTGTCGAGCCGGCCGCTGACCACTTCCTCGCGCAGGTTGCTTTTGGTGAATTGGAAACCGTAGCGCAGGAATTTGAGGTCTTCGCCGTGCTCCTCCAGCCAGTCGGCGAACTCGCGCGCCTTCTCGCCGAAGCCGTCGAGCATGATCTTGGCGTAGTGTTCGGGGGTCACGATGCGCGGCCGCTCGGCCTGCAGGGTGCCGCGGCGCAGGCGCACGCGGTTGACTTCGTCCATCAATTCGCTGACCAGCGTGAAATCGAACGCCGTCGAGCCGAAGGTTTCGATCAGCCCCGACGGCTCGAGGTGGGTGCGCGTGTTTTCCAGCGCGTAGTGGAAGTTGTCGCGGTTCATGGCGAGGGGAAACGATAAGGCGACCCGCGCCGGATGCAAGAAGCGGGTCAGGTTCCCGTTGGACGGCGGCCGCCCGGGCGCTACATTCGTCATCCATGCCCGCACCGGCCGCACCCAAACGCGTCAACCTCCGCACCCCGGAGGTCATGGAAGCGGTGCAGGCCGCCGTCGAATCGCATTACCACAGCCC
Source organism: uncultured Verrucomicrobiae bacterium (assembly GCA_963776165.1). Taxonomy (GTDB): domain Bacteria; phylum Verrucomicrobiota; class Verrucomicrobiia; order Chthoniobacterales; family JACTMZ01; genus JACTMZ01. The sequence goes on along the minus strand of CAVZLI010000004.1, from coordinate 49,217 downwards.
GATGGTCGAGCGCCTGCGCGCCTCGGGCGGGACGGCCGTCTTCGGCGACGTGACCGTGCGCTTGGCCAAGCAATTCGGCTTCTGCTACGGGGTGGAGCGCGCCATCGACCTCGCCTACGCCGCGCGCAAGGTTTTTGCCGACCGGAACCTTTTTCTCGTCGGGGAAATCATCCACAACCCCGATGTCAACGCCCAGCTCGCCGCCATGGGCATCCGCACCCTGACCGGACCCTGCAAGCTATCCGACATCGACAACCTCTCCCCCGAGGACGTGGTCATTGTCCCCGCGTTCGGCGCCGAGGTCGCGGTGCACGAGCGCATCAAGGCGCGCGGCTGCCAGATCGTGGATACGACCTGCGGTGACGTCATGAGCGTGTGGAAGCGCGTGCGGCAGTATGCCAACGACGGCGTGACGTCCATCATCCACGGCAAGGCCGACCACGAGGAAACGCGCGCCACCAGCTCCCGCGCGCGGGCCGCCGGCGGGGGCGCCGGGCATTTTGTGGTGGTCTACGATCTGGCCGAGGCCGATGCGGTCTGCGATTTCATCCGGGGTCGCGGAAATCGCGACGCTTTCCTTTCCCAATTCCGCGGCGCCTGCTCCGAGGGCTTCGATCCCGATCTTCACCTCGGCAAAGTCGGCGTGGCCAACCAGACGACCATGCTGCGTTCGGAAACCGAGGAAGTGCAGCGCCGCATCCGCGAAGCCGTGGTGGCGCGCGACGGTTCGGACGAAAATTTCCGCGTTTTCGACACCATCTGCGGGGCCACGCAGGAACGGCAGGACGCCCTCAAAGAAATGCTCCAGCAACCGCCCGACCTCATGCTGGTCGTCGGCGGATACAACAGCTCGAACACCACGCACCTCGCCGACATGGGCAAGGAAAAGGTCCCGACTTACTTCGTCCTCAACGCCTCCTGCCTCGAATCCCCGCAGCGCATCCGGCATTTCGACACCCACCGCCACGTCGAGATCGAAGACCGCGACTGGCTGCCGTCCGGCCCCGTCACGGTGGGCATCACCGCCGGAGCCTCGTGCCCGAGCAACTTGATCGAAGATGTGCTCCGCCGCCTGATGGAACTCCGCGGCCTGACACTCGACGAGACAGGACTGCCGGTAAAGTAGAAGCGGCGTCCCCGCCGCTCAGGGCAGCGTGGTCACCAGCAAAGCGCAGTCGCCCCCGACGGGCTCGACCGGCGTGTTGTCTCCCGCCGGCAAGAGCAGGAAATCCCCCGGCTGCAAAGTCCGCCCCCCGCAGTGCGCCGCCCCACCAACCAAGGTGACCAGCGCGAAGTCGTTCTTTTCCTGTACGATCTCCGCTTCGCCCAGTGATCTTTTCTCCACGCGAAAAGAAGCGCATGCCGCGATCGGTCCCGAGGTGACATGCTCGAGCCCCGGCTCGAAATCCGCAAAGTCGGTGGACTCCATCGATTCCTCGACGTGCAGTTCGCGCGGCTTGCCGTCGAGGCCCGTGCGGTTCCAGTCGAATACGCGGTAGGTCGTGTCGCTGTTCTGCTGGATTTCCACGATGAGGTTGCCTTCGCCGATGGCGTGGAGGCGTCCGCTGGGAATGAAAATGCTGTCCCCGGTGTGCGTGGGGAGCGCGTGGAGACACTGTTCCACCGTGCCGTCCCGCAGGGCCCCCGCGAACGATGCGCGGGTCGTGCCCGCGGTCAACCCCGCGTAAATCCGGCTGCCCTCATCGCAGGCCAGAAAATACCAGACCTCCGTCTTGGGCTCGCCCCCGAGCCGCGGTGCGATGGCCGCCGGCGGATGGACCTGCACGGACAACCGGTCGCGCGCGTCGAGCAATTTGCAGAGCAACGGAAAACGCGGTCCGGCGTCCGCATGGCGTGGACCGAAAATTTCCGCGCGATGGTTCGTCCACAAGTCATGCAGCGTTTGGCCGGCCCGCGGTCCATCGGCCACCACGCTCTGCGCCTCCTCGCGATCGACAATTTCCCACGCCTCGCCGATGGGTTGTGCGCCGGGCAATTCCCGTCCCAGCCGCACGGCCAATTCGCGCCCGCCCCAGACGCGTTCCATGTAGAGCGGCACAAAGCTGAGCGGGTTCATTGGCTGCAATTGTAGCGGCGGTCTATGACCGCCGGAACCCTTCATTTCCGCGCCGTGTAAATCGAAACAATGCCCGCGGCCAGCGGCATGGCGGTGGCCTCGGTGAACCCGTGGCCACGGATGAGCGCGACCATGGCCTGGCCGGAAGGGAAGGCCTCGATCGATTCCCCGAGGTATTCGTAACCCGCGCGGTTTCCGGTCAGCAGACCCGCGAAGCGGGGCAGGATTTTGTGCAGGTAAAACCGGTAAAGACCGGACAGCGGCGGGCGCGGCATGGAAAAGTCCAGCAGCAGCAGGTGCCCGCCCGGACGGAGCACGCGGGCCGTCTCCCGCAGCGCACCGGGCCACGACTCCATGTTGCGCAGGCCGAAAGCGACGGTCACCGCATCGAAGGCACCGTCGGCGAAGGGAAGCTGCGTGCCGTCGGCCACGACCAGCGGATGCAATCCTTTGCGCGCCGCCACTTCCAGCATGGGCAGGCAAAAGTCGGCCCCGACGATGTGCGCCGCCGGCATGGTTTTTTGCATGGCCAGCGCGAGGTCGCCGCTGCCGGTGGCCAGATCGAGCACGGTGCGCGGTCGCCACGCTGCGACCATCCGCACGGCCCGCGCGCGCCAGAGGAAATCGAGTCCGCCGGAGAGCAGGTGATTGGCCAGATCGTAGCGTCCGGCGATGGCACTGAATATGCCGCGGACCTTGGCGGGATCTTGCATGGAATTAATGCTCACGAGAGGACTCGAACCTCCACGGGTCACCCCATGCGCTTCTGAGACGCACGCGTCTGCCAGTTCCGCCACGTGAGCAGCAGGAAAAGATAAACTGCACCGCCGCCGCCCCGGTGTCCACCGGGAAAAAGCCGGCCCGACAACTTGGGTTGCGCGGATTTCCCGTTTGCCTTTAGCTACCGCCATCGCCCTGCAGCACTACATCAACGCCGCCCAAGGTTATCTGGAACTGGGCATGATGGACGAGGCCCTCGCCGAATTGGAGCGGGTGCCCGGGGTTGACCGCGCCCACGAGGATGTGGCCCAACTCCGCGTCTACATCCTCATGCGCGCGCGGCGTTGGGACGAGGCCTTGGCGGCTTGCGAGGCCCTGCGGGCCGGGCGCCCCGAATTGAGCCTCGGCTACATTCACGGCGCCTTCTGCCTGCACGAACTCGGCCGCACCGCGGAGGCCATGGCTCTGCTGCAGGAAGGACCCGCTTCGTTGCTTCGCGAACCGGTTTATTTCTACAACCTCGGCTGCTACCACGCCGTGCTGGGCAACCCGGAGGAAGCGCAGAATTACTTGCAGATGAGTTTCAACCTCGATGAAAAGTTCCGCGAGATCGCCCGCTACGATCCCGACCTCGAAGGGGTCATCGGGAAGATTGTATGACACCCCTCGACGAGGCGGCCGTCACGCGCGTGCGGGCGGCTTTCGAGGATAACTTCGCGCGCGGGGAGGAAATCGGCGCGGAAGTTTGCGTCTGGCAGGACGGCCGCGAGGTGCTGCGCTTCGGCGGCGGGTGGCGCGATGCGGCGCAAACCGAGCCTTGGACGTCCGACACCCTCGTCTTTTGCTGGTCGGCGACCAAAGGCCCGGCCGCGGCCTGTGCCCTGCACGCGTTGCAAGAAGCCGGGGTGACGCTCGATGCGCCGGCGGTCTCGGTGTGGCCCGAGTTCGGAGCGGCCGGCAAGGAACACATCACCCTCGCCGACCTTCTGGCCCATCGCGCCGGTTTGGCCGTCCTCGAATCCGATGCCCCGGATGTTTTCGATCTGGAAAGCGTGGCCGATGCCCTCGCCGGGCAAGCTCCGAATTGGGAACCCGGGACGGCGCACGGCTACGCGCCGCGGACTTTCGGTTACTTGCTCGACGCGTTGGTGCGTCGCACCGCGGGGATGCCGCTCGGCGCTTATTGGCGCAAAACTTTCGGGAATCCGCTCGCTTTGTCGTTCTGGATCGGGCTGCCCGATGAGCTGCACTCCCATGTGGCGCGCATGCATGCGGCACGCGCCGGGGATCTCAAGGAGCCCGGGCCGTTCGAGCACGCGTTGGCCGACAAGTCCTCGCTGACCGCACGCTCCTTCGCCCGACCGCCCGGCATCTTCGGTGCGTCGGCCACCAATCGTCCCGAGGTCTGGCGCGCCTCGCTGCCCTCATTCGGCGGCATCGGCAACGCACGCTCCCTGGCCCGCTTTTACGACCGTCTGGCCGCAGGGGAATTTTTCCATGGGACGTGGCAGGAGGCGCTGACCCGGCGCAGGAGCAACGGACCGGATCTTGTCCTGCAACAACCGACTGCTTTTTCCGCCGGCTTCATGATGGATCCGCTCGACGAGTCCGGTGTGAAGCTGCGCGCCACCCTCGGTCCGTCGATGCGCGCCTTCGGTCACCCCGGGGCCGGCGGCAGCCTCGCTTTTGCCGACCCGGACCACCGGATCGGCTTTGCCTACGTGATGAACCGCATGGAAAATGGCGTTCTCCGCGAATCGCGCCCCGCGCGCCTTGTGCGGGCACTTTATGGAATGCCATGATCGCCAAAACCGAAACTTTCGAAATCCGCACCCCCGGGCGCGGCAGTTACGAGATCACCGGTGAGGTGGCGCGGATTCTCGCCGCGTCCGGCCTTAAAGAGGGCATCGTCACGGTCTTCGTCCGCCACACCAGCGCAAGCCTCGTCATCTACGAAAATGCCGATCCCTCGGCGCGCGAAGATTTGCACGAATTCCTCGACCGCATCGCACCCGATGGCGAAGCCTGGCACATCCACACCGCGGAGGGCCCTGACGACACGGCCAGCCACCTGCGTATGACGGTGACGCGCACCAGCGAGACGATCCCCGTGACCGGCGGCCGCATGGCCCTCGGAACCTGGCAGGGCATTTTTCTTCTCGAACACCGTCTCGTGCCGCACCGGCGGGAGATTGTGGTGTCCGATGGTGGGTGTTTAGCGAAACCACCGAGGGCGCAGAGAGCGCAGAGGAGGGGGCCGGGATTAGCCCAGCAGTTTGACTGCCTCCCGCGGGGTCACGGCTCGCACGGGAGACTTGCGGTAGTCGCGCGTGTTGCGCGTTACGATGATTTGTGCGCCGAAAAGAACTGCGGCGGACGCCACCATGGCATCCTCCAAATCGGCAAACCCCAGATCGAGGGCTTGCCGGAGTTGCGCGGAACCCGTCGCGGGCACCTCGACAAAATCCAAAAGCTCGCCGATGAATTCCCCGGCTCCGCCGTCCATCAGGTAATGCAGGTTGGCCAACGAGTGCCAGGCCGCCCCGGCGCGACCGGGGTGGCGCGCCGCGTGATCGAGAACCGTGGCGCTGTCGGCAAAGTGGGGATGGCGTTCCAGAAGGATGTCGAGCAACACGTCGCTATCGAGGAAGAAGCGCATTTACAATCCGTGTTTGGCCCGCAGCTTTTCGAAGCGGGCTCCGCTCTTGCCCGCCAACTTGCCGCGTCCGGCCCACCGGGACGAGAAGGACCGTCGTCCGTGACCGCGCGCCGGTTGTTTTTCAATGGCCTGCTGCAGAAGATCGGCGACCAGGCCGGAAAAGGTGGTGCCCCGCCGCTTGGCCGCTTGTTTGGCCCGGTGGTGGATCGCCGGATCCAAGGTCATGGTGATGCGTTCTTTCATTATGCATACGATATTGAACTGTATGTATTTTGTCAACCCGGCGCGCAGGCACGAAAATGCTGTTTCGGAACTCGGGTATCCCCGCGAGCCGGCTCGATTCCTGTGGCGGCCGGCCTCCACTGCCTGATTGAGGCCGTCGACGGACCGGATAAGCTCCCGCCATGGCGCGCTTTGCCCAAGTGATTCTCGACCGCTCGACGGGCAAGGAGTTGGACTACGAAATTCCCACAGCTTGGCAAAGCAGCGTCGCGGCCGGATCGCGGGTGCGGGTGCCGCTGCGCAACCGGCAGGCCATCGGCACGGTCGTTTCGGTCTCCGAGACCACCTCGGCCAAAGGGGTGCGTCCCATTGCCGCGGTGATGGATGAGCGTCCGCAGATGACGCCGGTCCTTATGAAATTGGCCAAGTGGATGGCCGCCTATTACGCGTGCGATGAGCAGGATGCTTTGCGCTGCATCCTTCCGCGGGCGGTGCGCGAGACGGGTCATGCGCCTTTGAAGAGAAAGTTCGCCGTGCTGGCGCGGCGCGTGGAAGCGGCCGAGTTGGATGCCTTGCGCAAACGCGCTCCGCGCCAAGCGGTGGTCATCGAGGCATTGCAGCGCGCCGCGGCACCCGTGGCCGTGGCCAAGTTGGCGGCCGACATCGGGTCGTCCGACGCGGCGCTGAAATCATTGGCCCGGCGCGGACTGGTCGAAATCACGGCCGAGGCGGTGCGCCGTGCTCCGCGCGGATCGGAGGAGTTCGTTGCGACCCGGCCGCCGGAGTTGAGCACGGAACAGGAGCGCGCATTGGACGGGATCCGGCCGGCCCTGCTTGATCCGGCCAAACACAAACCGATCGTGCTTAAGGGCATTACGGGCAGCGGCAAAACGGAGGTGTATCTGCGGGCCATTGCCGAGGTGCTCGACGCGGGCAAGACCGCGCTCGTTCTCGTGCCGGAAATTTCCCTCACGCCGCAGACGGTTGAACGCTTCGCTTCGCGCTTCACGCCGCAGGGGATCGAAGTTGCCGTGCTGCATAGCCACCTGAGCGAGGGCGAGCGCCATGACGAATGGCACCGCGTGCGCGACGGCAAGGCGCGCATTGTTATCGGGGCGCGCGGCGCCGTGTTCGCCCCGCTGGACAATCTCGGGCTCATCGTCATCGATGAGGAGCACGACAATTCCTACAAGCAGGACGAAGGTCCGCGTTACCACGCGCGCGATTTGGCCGTGGTCCGCGGCAAGATGGAGCCCTGCGCCGTGCTTCTCGGCTCGGCCACGCCGTCGCTCGAGAGTTACGAGAACTGCCGCAAGGGAAAATACGATTTGTTCGAGTTGAGCCACCGGCACGACGGGTGCGTCTTGCCGGTTTTTCGCGTGGTCGACATGCGTTTGCGCAGCAAGGACGGCGAGCGCAATGACCAGTTCATCTCACCGAAGCTCGCCAACGCGATCGAGGCGCGGTTGGCTAAGGGTGAACAGACGATTCTTTTTCTCAACCGCCGCGGATTTTTCACCGTGCTGGCCTGCAAGGCCTGCGGCAAGACGGTGGAGTGTCCGCACTGCAGCGTGTCGCTCGCGCTCCACCGCAAGGACGACGTGGCGCGCTGTCACATCTGCGGTCACTCGCAAAAGCCGCCGCGGCGGTGTCCGCAATGCCACGACCCGCAAATCGCTTTCAGCGGGGTGGGCACGGAAAAAGTCGAGGCGGCGGTGAAGAAGATGTTCCCCCAGGCCCGCGTGGCGCGGATGGATTCCGACACCATGACGCGCAAGAACGCGTATCACGAAACCCTCGGGGCATTTCGTTCGCGGAAAATAGACATCCTCGTCGGCACGCAAATGATCGCCAAAGGTCTGCACTTTCCCGGTGTGACGCTCGTCGGGATCATCAGTGCCGACTCCGCGCTGCACCTGCCTGATTTCCGTGCCGGCGAGCGGACCTTCCAGTTGCTCGTGCAGGTGGCAGGACGTGCCGGACGTGGCGATGCCGAGGGGGAGGTGATCGTGCAGACTTTCTCGCCGGCGCATCCGTCTTTGCAATTCGCCAAATCGCACGACTTCGACGGTTTCGCTGCTCACGAGTTGGAAATGCGCGGGAATTTCGGGCATCCGCCCTATTCACACCTCGTGCTCATCACCGCCAGGGCCGACACCGCGCAGAAGGCCGAATTCACCGCCCGCACGCTGGCGCAAAAGCTGTCCGCCTCCGTCCCGCCTAGCGTGATGGTCAGCCCGGCCTCGCCGGCACCGCTGGCCCGGGTCCGCGGCATGTATCGCTATCAGGTGGTCGCCCGCGGCAAACAGATCCGGGCCCTGACTGGAGCCATCCGCGAGACGATCAAGACGACCAAGTTACCCAAGGACACGCATGTCGTGGTGGATATCGACCCGATGGCGTTGCTTTGAGTGAGGCCGCAGCGGAGAGCCGTCATCTCGCCGATGATGTGGAGGTCATGGGCAGGATGCCCATGCCACGGAAACGGACAGGGCCAAGGGGAGACGATTGCCCCACTGGCGAAAATGAAGGAAATCTGTTACATGGACTTTCTGCAGAAAGTCCATGTAGCCGAAGTATGGTAGCTTTCTGACTATGCGGTGCTTGCTTCTATCAACTAGTCTGCTAACTGGTTGGTATGAAAATTCAAGAGGCAGGTTTATTTGAGGCCAAGACGCATCTTTCGGAGATGGTGGCCAAGGTCGAGAGGCGCGGGGTGGCTTACCGGATCACCAAGCGCGGCAAGCCAGTGGCGGAACTGCGGCCGATCGGCGGGGAACAGGCCAAGGTGCGTTTGCCCTTTGGTTACGGGGCGGGGACGGTGCCGTATATCGCGTCCGATTTCGATGCGCCGCTCGAGGATATGCGGAACTACATGGAATGAGGCTGCTCGTCGATGCCCAGCCGTTGATCTGGCACCGCGCAGGGGATCCGCGTTTGCCGGAGAGGGTGCGCCACGCGTTGGCGGATGAAGCGAGTGAGTTGTTTATCAGCGAGGCGACGTGGTGGGAGATCAGTCTGAAACTTTCGCTCGGGAAATTGGAATTGCTCGGCGGGGTGGAGAGCCTGCGCGAGGAATGGATCGGGCGCGGGGTGGCGGAGCCGTTGCCGGTGGAGTGGCGTCATGCGCGACGTCTGGTTGATTTGCCGTTTGTGCATCGGGATCCGTTCGATCGGATGTTGGTGGTGCAGGCTATAACGGAGAGGCTGACGATCGTGGGTGGGGGCTCGTGTTTCGCGCGGTATCCGGGGGTGGATGTTTTTTGGTGAACCGCAGAGGACGCGGAGGTTTGGACGTGGCCCGAGGAAGTGGCATCGGCATCCTGCCGATGATGTCGGGACGTTCATGGGCAGGGATGCCCATGCCACATGACGGACGGCGGCGGGGACGCTCGCCATCCGAGGACAGCTGCTGCTTACTTGAGGGCGATGCTGGCGATTTCGAGTTGGAAGGATTCGGCGCGGCCGTTGGCGATCATGAAGCGGACTTGGGACATGGTTTCCGCCGGGTAATCGGGGATGTCGAGCCGGTCGCCGCGGCGCATGGGATACATTTCGCGCAGGGGGATTTTGATTTCCTGCCACTCGCCGTTCGTGCCGAACTCGGCGACGTAGTAGTGGCGCGCTTTCGGGTCCGCCTCGACGATGAAGCGGTAGTCTTTGCCGTCGCCCTTGAGGCGGATGAGGGCGTGCCGGTATCCGGAGACATCGATCGGAGCGAAGTTGTTTTGGATGGAGGAAAAACCGCCGTCGTTTTCGAGGGAGACGTCGCCGCGGAAAATGAGGTGTCCGTCGGCACTGCGGGCAAGCTCGCCTTCGGAGCGTCCACCCATGACGACATCATCTTCCACCTGCCAGCCGCGCATGGCCGCGGGATCGCTGAAATCGAAAAGGACTTTGGCGGGTGGGGAGGCGCCAACCGGGGACACGGCGAGGACACCGAGAAAGAGCAGGAGTCGGAGAGGGGTGAGTTTCATGGCGAAGTTTGTGGACAATCAATGGCGCCGGATGAACGCCGGAATATGCACAATGATGAGCACGATGGCCGCGGCGGCAAGCGGCGTTTTCCACGGCGAACCGAGGATGAGGGCGAGGAAACCGCCGGATTCGGCGAGGGCCAGGCCGACGATGAAGAGGACGAATTTCTTGGCCGGTTCGGCGCGCGGCAGGAGGAGGAAGCGCACTGCGGCAGACGCCGCAAAGGGTCCGAGGGCGACCAAGGCCAGCGCGGGCGGACCTTCGATCTGCACGCCGTTGACCTCGAAAATGCCGAGCACCATGAAAAAGGCCGCGGTGATAGCGCCCCAGATGAGCCACCAGACGGAAAGCGGGGGCCGCGGCGGCGGGTTCATGGGAGGGTTTTCCATGGGAGTCGTTCGAGCAACCTGTCGAAGCCGAACCCGGTGCCGGGAGGCGGTGCGATCTGCGGACCGCGGTAGCGGATTTGGGCGGTGAATTCGTCCGCTTGGTAAAGTCCCTTTGCTTGGAGTCCGCCGTCGAGAACGAGCTCGCCGTGGCGCTGGCGCAAACGCATGGCGGTCCAGAGCGCGACGGATTGTCCGAGGGGATGGTCCATGCTGTGGGTCACGACGATTTGCATGCCGGCGTGTGCCGCGGCGAGAGCGAGGGGGAAGGTGTCTTGCGAGGCGGGTTTGATCACGAGGATTTGCGCGCCGGGCCAGGGCGGGGGGGTGGCGGGAAGTTCCCAGTCGAGAGCGAGGGGAATTTTCTCGCATTCGGCCAGGTCGGACCATGCGTCGCTATCGTAGGGCGTGGGGTCTTCGAGGAATTCGATGTTTCGGCGGAGGTCGGCAGACAATTTGGCGAGGAATTGGGTAGGGACGAGCGGCCCGCTCGTCCGGACCGAATCAAGCGGACGAGCGGGCCGCTCGTCCCTACCTTGGGCATTGGCATCCAGTCGCCAGCGCAGCGGGAGATCGGCCAAGGCGTTCAACGCCTCGGCCTCGCCTTGCGGATCACGTCCGATTTTGAGTTTGGCCGCACGGTAGCCTTCGGTCACGCATTGCTCGAAGGCGTCGCGCGGAGCGGTGGTCCAATCGGTGAAGAGGGCGTGGCTGCAGACTTCGGGCAGGCCGTCGAAAAGCGAAAGACCGGCGCGGCGTGCGGCGGCGTCGGTGCGGGCGTGGCGCAAGGCGAGGTTGGCGAGGGGTGTGGGTTGGTTGTTGGCCAGCGAAGCAAGTTGGTCTTCGAGAGGAGCATGCCCGAATTCTTCCCACGGATGCAGGTCGGCGTAGCCGATTGAGTTATCGTCGAATTCGATGCGGAGAAGGACGCCTTGGCGCGGGGCGCGCGCGGCGCGGGCGGGGTCGGGCCCGGGCTGCAGCGTGTAGTGGTGCGTCCGGATTTTCACGCCAGGAGAAAGGCCAAGGAGAGGAGAAGTCCGAATGACGCGTGCAGTGCGGCTGCTTGGGCCAGGAGTTGATTGGTTTCGCGCGCGGGCTGCGCTTCGAGACAGGCGCGGGCCAGCCACCAAACGAGCGGCAAGGTGATGAGCGGAAGCACGAAGGCCCAGAAATAGCCGAGCGGCAGCCACAGCATGCCGAGCACGCAGGGCGCGATGACCAACGCGGCGTTTTCGCGGCGGGCAAAAGTCAGACCGAAGCGCGCGGCCAGCGTGCGCTTGTTTGCCGTGCGGTCAGTTTCCAGATCGCGGAGGTTGTTCACCGCGAGGAGCACGCTCGAGTGCAGGCCGATTTGCAGTCCGGCCAGGGCGGCAGCCGGGGACCACTCGAGTGCGTTGAGATAAAATGTTCCGGCGACAGCGAAGAGGCCGAAGAAAAGCACGACGAAGATTTCCCCGAGCCCGAGATAAGCCAGGGGGAAAGGTCCGCCGGTGTAGGCGTAAGCGAGAACAAGCGAAACGATGCCGAGAACCAGAATGGGCCATCCTCCGTGCACGACCAGTGGAATGGCGAGGAGGGCGGCGAGGATGAGACACGCGGTGCCGCCGGCCATCATGGCGCGTGCGGAGAGCATTCCGGCGCTCGTGGCACGAACGGGCCCGAGCCGCTCGGCGGTATCCGCGCCTTTGGCGTGGTCGATCGCGTCGTTGAAGTAGTTCGTCGCAATCTGGATAAGGACGGCGCAAGCGAGAACGAGCGCAGACACCACCGGATCAAAGGCACCCGCAGCAATGGCCAGGGCGCAACCGGCCGCAACGGGCACAATCGCTGCGCCGAGCGTGCGCGGGCGGGCGGCGAGGATCCACGGGTTCATCGGTCGTGATGGCACGCCTATCGGGGATGGCGGTCAATCTTTGTCTGCAGAGGTGTTTTTCTTGCCCCTCTTGCGGGGGGGGGGGATGATCAATGAATCATGAGCATTCGCCTACCGACCTTCGTTCTTGCCGCGGCCTTTCTCTTCGCGGCCTCTTTCTCGCACGCACAGGTCTTGAATTCCTTTTCGGGGGGGGATTGTGCACTGCGCTATGAAGCCTCACCTATCGACCATCGTCCTCGTTGTTGCCGCGGCCCTTCTCTTCGCGGCCTCCTCCTCGCAAGCACAGACCAACCTCACCAACGGCAGCTGGAACTCAACCATCAGTCCGGCTGCGGGCGGGACCAAGACAGCCATTTCCTTTTTTGCGACTGGTGATTGGGTGACCAACGGATGGATATCCACGGTGAATAGTCCCGGATCATCCGGCTTTGGCATCGGGTTCTCCGGCCTCTTCGGTTCGCCCTCCGGTGCGTGGAGCTTTGCGACGACCAGTTATTTTGCCGGCAATTACGGCTACTACACGAACCACACGAAAGGAACGAGTGTTGTCCTAGACACAATAGCCTTCGATAACCCCGGTGCGTTTCAGGTTTTGGCGGTGACGGCCACCAACACCATCAGCTTTGACTCGGGTGACCACCTGCAGTTCTTTTTCGATACAACGCCGGTGGAGGTTGAGATCGACTTGGCATTCAACAACTTCAATTCCGGAACCTACAATGGCGTGGACAACAACGGCACGCAGTTCAACCTGGAAGTTGTCCCCGAGCCCTCGACCTATGCGCTGCTCGCGCTGTCGGCTGCGGGCCTTGGCGGCTATGTCCTGCGCCGTCGGCGGAAGTAGGAACTCGGCAGGTATTTCCCGCAACACCCGCGCCGCAAGGTGCGGGTGTTTGGTCGGTGGAAGCTTGCCGCGGAGGATTGGCCGGTTGGCCCAAGTTGACGCGATGTTGTAGCGGCGCTCTATGAGCGTCGGTTGCTTTGGGAGTTGGAGGTTCCGACGCTCACAGAGCGCCGCTACACCTCGACACGAAGAGCCCGAAAGTAGAAGCGGAGCGTCAATCTTTTGCGGTGAGAAGATTGACCGCAGAGGACGCAGAGCGCACAGAGGAGACGTGCGACGGATTATTGCTGCAGCTTTGACAATGGCGGCGGCGGCCAGCGCTTTGGCTGACGGTCGCATCGAGACGGTATCCATCCAGTCCGGTGACGAGGCGGTTCCTTCGCGCGAGGTGCGGGTTTGGTTGCCGGCATCGTACGATGAGGGCGAGGCGCGCTATCCGGTGATTTATTTCCACGACGGGCAGAATGTGTTTCGTCCGGGTGGGCCGTTCGGGTGTTGGTTTGCCGAGGATGCGGCGGAGGCGGAGATGACGGCAGGGCGGATGCGGGAGGCGATCTTGGTGGCGGTGCCGAACAATCCGGCGGACATGGGGAATGCGCGGATCACGGAATACCAGCCGCCCGAGGATGGGAATCCGCGGGATCCGGCGCGGGGGCCGGGCATTTGCGATCGCTATGCGGAGTTTTTGCTCGGGAACGTGAAGCCGGCAATCGATGGGCAATACCGGACCTTGCCGGAGAAGGAGAATACGGCGGTGGCGGGGGCTTCGATGGGCGGGCTGGTCTCGTTGTGGCTGGGGCTGAAGACGGAGGCGTTCGGGGCGGTGGGGGTTTTCTCGCCGGCGTTTTGGACGAGTCCGAATTTCACGCAAGCGGTGATGGACGGATCGAAGAAAGACAGGCTGCGCATCTACATGGATATGGGGACAGAGGAGAAAGGGAATCTCACGGGGGATTATTGGGAAGACGCACTGGCCGTGCGCGAGGCTTTGCTCGGGCAGGGTTATGTGGAGGGGGAGGACTTCCTGTGGAATCCGGGCGAGGGGGATGAGCACAACGAGAGGGCTTGGGCCAAGCGGTTGCCGGTGGCGTTGCGGTTTTTGCTGCCTGGGGAGAAGGCAGCGGCCCGCTGAGGCCAGCGGGCCCTACCGGGGAGGGAAACGGCTTAAGGTGGATCGCGCCCTCCGGGCGCGATGAGTGTTTTGAATTATCGCGATGGGGACATCACGATCCACCTGGCATTCACAGTTCGAGAGAAAGTCCCGAAGGATTTGGGGCTTTGCTTCGTGAGGTAGGGACACGCGGCTCGCGTGTCCGTGGGAGAAAGAGCGGACGAGCGGGCCGCTCGTCCCTACCTCAAAATGCTCTCGCTGCGGGGATCGTCCGGGATATCGAGCGCAGCGGCGATGGTGTTGGGGGAGTTGCCTTCGAGGCGGTTGTTGACGAAGGCGTAGGAGGGGCGGGCGGTGGGTTGGGTCACGCTGCGTTGGATGAGCGAACGCAAAGCGGCGCGGGCTTCTTCGTTTTTTTCTTTGGTCTCGCGGTAGGGCTGGAAGCTCTCGACGGCCTGCTGGTAGGCGCGGCCGGGGCGGAGGAGGAAGCGGGCGGCGAAGAAGTCTGCGGTGAAGGCGCCGGGCATCTGCATCTGCTCTTCGACGGGCGGCATTTTGGTCCAGCTGTTGAAGACGTGCGCGACATTGTGGGCGTGGAGGACGTCGAAGTATTCCGCCCGGAGGAGCTTGGCGTTGCGGACTTCGACGCCGTATTGCCAGTTGGCGGGGAGGCGACCGAGAAATTCGTCGAGGGCGGTGATGAAGTCGCGCAGGCGCGCGAAGTGCGTGGGATAGAAGGCGGAAAATTCGAAGATGAGCACGCCGGTTTTTTGCCGGTGGGGGGAGAGCGGGCCGAGGAAGGCGTCGATGAAAAGTTTGGCGTTGAGGAAGTGGGTGTTGTCCGTGCCGGCCCGGTCGCCGAAGCGCTCGAGTTTGGGAAATTTTTTCACCGTGATTTCATCGGTGACCTTGTAGCTGAGCCGGAAGCCGTCCGGCACCTGCGCGCAGAGGTTGGCCAGGTATTTCTCCGAGGGAAACCGGTAGTAACCGGCGTCGACACAGACCGAGGGGAAAGTTTCCGCGTATTCCTGGAGGCACTCGGTCTCGAAGCGCTTGTGCGAGAGTTTGCCGCGCGTGAGGTAGCGTTGCTCGTCGTAGAGTTGTCCGAGCCAGCCCTCGTATTTCCACGAGGAGGTGCCGAGATACAGGCTGCTGTCTCGCGCCAGCGTATGCGTGGCGCGGGTGAGTTCGCGGACGGGGAAGGCCATGCGGCCTCCGGGGTTACATCAAGGCCTTGAGTTGCGCCATGAGGTCGGCTTCGCTCTGGAGGCCGACGACTTGTCCGTGCACTTCGCCGTTTTTGAAAAAGAGGAGGGTCGGGATGGAGGAGACGCGGAAGCGGCTGGCCACGCCGGGAGCCTCGTCGACGTTGACCTTGGCCACGACGGCTTTGCCTGCGGTGGCGTCGGCGATTTTGTCGAGGACCGGGGCGATCATGCGGCAGGGTCCGCACCACGGGGCCCAGAAATCCACGAGGACCGGTGTGGCTCCTTTGTTGATTTCGCTATCGAAGTTGCTGTCGTTGAGATTGAGGACGTTGGCGCTGGCCATGGTTTGTTGAGCGGTGGTTGGGTTTGCGTTGGTCGGTTTAGAGGAACATCCACACCTGAATGCCGAGCGCGGCGAGAGCCACGACGGTGGCGGCAATGGCGAGGATGCCGGTGAGCGAATCGGGCGCGGCTTCGGTCGTCGATGCCTCGGCCGGGGCGGCGGTCTTGATCTCCGCGGCGGGTGCGGCTGCGGCGCTGGCCGAGGCGATTTTCACCGTGGCCTGAGGTGCGGGGCGGGATGGCTTGGTGATTTCGACTTTCGAAGTGGCCTTCTTCGGTGCGGCGGCGGAACCCGGCTTGATCGCGGCGGGTGCGGCCACGGCCGGTTTGGGAGCCACCGAAGCGGGTTTGGCTGGGGCGGCGATGCCGGCGGGGGCGGAAGGTTTGGGTGGGACAGCGCCCGATGGCGCGGTGGGGGCGGGAGGTTTCGGGGCCGCGACGCCGCCGGCCGGGGCGGGCGGCTTCGGCACGGAAGGTGCCGGGGGTGCCGGCGGTTTGGGAGCGCCCACAGGAGCTGCGGCTACGGGCGGTTTGGGCGCACCGGGTGCCGCGGGCACCGCGGGTTTCGGTGCGGCGGGAGCAGGAGGCTTCGGCGCAGCACTCACCGCCGGAACGGGAGGCTTCGGTGCGGCCACGGGGGCAGGCACCGGGGGAGCAGAAGGTTTGGGAACAGTCGCAGCGGGAGCAGAAGGCTTCGGCGGCATGGAGGGCAGCGGCACGGCACCCGGCGGTTTGGGGGCGGCCATCGGGGCTGCAGTTACCGGCCTCGGGGCCGGCGGAACCGCCGCCACCGGAGGTTTGGGTGCGGGGACGGGGAGGCCGGCGGCCGGTTTGGGCGGCATCGGCGGAGTTGCCGGAGCGGCAGGTGCCCCGGGAGGGGGTGGCATGGCCGCGCCGGGTGCGGCCGGTTTAGGCATGGCCGGCATGCTGAAAGGTTTGGGTGGCGGCGGCGGGACGGCGGAACCGGGTGCGGGCGGCATACCCGGCTTGGGAGGAACGGGCATGGTGGGGGGCGCACCGGCCGCGGTGGGCAGGGGCTTGGGCGGGAGATTGATCATGGCCGCTTCACGCGGATTGGCAGCGCCGGGTTTGCCGTCGCGCCGGGGCGGCAGGACAATGCGCACGGTCTCTTTCTTGGGCTCGTTCATGGCGGGTGATTACTACTGCGGATGGGGCGGCATGGAGCCTGCTATTCCGACAGGAAGGAGAGGATTATCCGGCGTCCGAAGGGTGTCAAATGTTTCGCGGTCAGGGTGGAAAAAATGTGGCTGCGGCGAATTATTGCTTGCTTGCCGGTCACCGGCGGGGCATTCTCCACGACCATTTTTCAGACCTATGGCTAAAACTGCATGGAAAGAGCGCGAAAAGCGCAAGCGCAAGACGGTGGACAAATACGCCGAGCTGCGCGCCGAACTCAAGAAGAAGGGCGATTACCTCGCCCTGTCGCAGTTGCCGCGCAACGCCAGCCCGGTGCGCCTGTCGAACCGCTGCCGCGTTTCGGGCCGCAAACGTGCCTACATCCGTGAATTCCAGATGTCCCGTCTCACCTTCCGCGAGTTGGCCTGTGCGGGCCTCATCCCGGGGGTAACCAAGGCAAGCTGGTAGGGGCCGCGCGTGCGGCGCCTCCGGTGCCGCCGATGTTGTTGATCGCGCGCCGGAAATCTCCGGCGCCCCGCTTTATTCGGTCCTTTCGACTGAACCATGAGCACTTTCACTTTCTTTCCCATCGCTTCCGCCCTGCCGGAGGTGGCCGACGGCGCGGGTTGGCGTTTGCTGGCCATCGCGGCGCTGCTCGTGCTCAACGGGTTTTTCGTCGCGGCGGAATTCGCCATGGTCAAACTGCGCGCCGGCGGTTGGGACGAGGATGATGATTTCGGCGGACGCCGCAACGGCGCGCGGGTGCGCAAGATGCTGCAGAACACCCAACCATATCTCTCGGCGGCGCAACTCGGCATCACCCTGACCAGCCTCGGCATTGGCTGGGCGGGTGCGCCGTTTGTCGCGCGGATGCTCGAGCCTTGGCTGCAATGGGTCGGAATCACCAGCGAGACGGCGGTGTCCCTGCTTGCCTTCGCCGCGGTCTTTTCCTTGCTCGCCTTCCTGCATGTCGTCATCGGCGAGCAGGTGCCGAAGCTCCTGGCCATCCGGCGTGCGCGTCAGGTCATGCTTTTCACGGCGCGGCCCATGCGCTTGTTCCATTTCGCATTGCGCCCGCTCGTGCGGGTGGTTGATCTGGCCTCGAACTGGATCCTCTGCAAGGTGCTGCGCACGCCGCCCGATCCGCAACTGGCGGGCGAGGATGCGGAGGACGAATTGCGCGCCTTGCTGCGCAACACGGCGGGCGAGGAGGGCGGTTCGGTCAGCACGCTGGGGCGCGAGATCCTCATCAACGCCCTCGACCTGCGCAAACGTGTGGTGCGCGACATTATGACACCGCGCGGCGAGGTTGTGTTCCTCGACCTGGAGGAAACTTTCGACGACAACGTGCGCACTGCGCTCGACTCGCGTCATACGCGCTTCCCGCTTTGCCGCGGTCACCTCGACGATGCCGTCGGCCTGGTGCACATCAAAGACCTGCTGGCCCTCGTGCAGGAGGACAAAACCGACCTGCTTTCGATCAAGCGCGAATTGCTCCACGTCCCCGAACTGATGCCGCTCGAGCGCCTGCTCAAGCTTTTCCTCGGCAAGGGCGCGCACTTGGCCGTGGTGGTCGATGAATACGGCGGCGCGGTCGGGGTGGTGACGCTGGACAATGTGCTGGCCGAATTGGTCGGCGAGATCCAGGACGAGTTCGACACCGACGAGGAGGAATACCGCAAGGTCGGCGAGGATGAGTTCGTTCTCGAGGGCGGCGTGGCTTTGCACGACCTCGAGGACCTCCTCGGCGTGAAAGTCGAGAGCACCGAGGTCAGCACCATCGGCGGGTATTTGACCCACGAGCTCGGCCACCTGCCGAAAAAGGGCGAAAAGGTGCGTATCGACGGCTACGAGTTCACCGTCAGCCAGACGGATGGCCGGCGCGTGGTCAGTGTGCATGCCAAGCGGTGTGCGCAAGCCGTTGAGGTCGAAGAATCTGTCCACTGAACCGATCCGAATCACCTTGCGGGGCGGCAGGAGCCGCTGTCTATTGATCCCATTATGGCATTGTCGGAAACACCCCCTGCCCGTGCGGCCAGCGCGGCCGACGTCTCTTCCAAGCACCTCGAGTCGCCGCACTTGCGCGACCACGAATATGCCTTGGAAGAGGCGCGCTGGATGCTCGACTTGGTCAAGAAGCCGACCAAGGACGTTCCACTCGAGGCCCGGCAACGCATCGCCGAGCAAACGGTGGAAAATTTCGCCCAGCACATCAACGCCGGGTTCCTCGAACACCGCAAGTCGGCTACTCTTGGCGGCGAATTCGCCTTCACCGAGTGGGAAGGTGAAGGCTCGCTGATCCGCGACGCACTCGGTCGCGAGTTCATCGACATGCTCGGCGGCTTCGGCCTCTACAGCTACGGGCTGCGTCATCCGAAAATCGTCGAAGCGGTCAAAGCGCAACTCGACCGCTCACCGCAATACTCGCAGGAAATGCTCGACCCGCTGCGCGCGCAACTCGGGCGTGTCATCGCCCACATCACGCCGGGCGATATCCAAAAAGGCTTCTTCGCCAACAGCGGAACCGAGGCCATCGAGGGTGCGCTCAAGCTGGCAAAATTTTACACCGGCAAAAAGGGCATCATCTCGATGCAACGCGGTTTCCACGGCAAGACCCTCGGGTCGTTGTCCGTCACCGGCAAAGCGGTCTTCCGCGAACCCCTCCTGCCGCTCCTCGAAGGCGTGCGCTTCGTGCCCTACGGCTGCGCTTGCGCCGTCGAGAAAGAACTCGAAGCGGCCAAGAGCGTGGGGGACGGTATGGCCGCGGTCATCATCGAACCGGTGCAGGGTGAAGCCGGCGGCATTGTGCCTCCGCCCGACTTCCTCCCGCGCTTGCGCGAGATTTGCGATCATTACGGTGTCCTGCTCATCGCCGACGAGGTGCAGACCGGCTTCGGTCGCACGGGCAAAGTTTTCGGCGTGGACCACTCGGGTGTTGCGCCGGACATCATGTGCTTCGGCAAAGCGCTCGGCGGCGGCGTCGTGGCCTGCAGCGCATTCTTCGCCACGGCGAAAATCTGGAGCGTCATGGAACCCAATCCGTTCATGCACACCACGACGACCGGCGGCAACCCCATCGCCTGCGCCGCCGCGCTGGCGGCCATCGAGGTCATGTTCGAGGAAGACACACCGGGGCAGGCCGCGCGCAAGGGTGACTACATGATGTCCAAGCTCAACGAACTCAAGGCCCGCTATCCCGACATCCTCAAGGAGGTGACCGGCCAAGGTTTGCTCATCGGCCTGAAATTCCCCTCATCGAACGTCGGCTACAAAGTCGCGCAAGGCATGTTCCACCGCCGCGTGCTCACGGCGGGAACGCTCATCAGCGCGGAAAGCATCCGCATCGAACCCGCACTCAATGTCCCGCAAGAATTGCTCGATGAAACGCTCAACCGCTTCGAAGACACGCTCAAGAGCGTGAAACTCGAGCCGGGCGACGTCCCGCCGGCACCGAAAGTCGCACAGCTTCTCCAAACCCGAGTGCTACGGTCCGTGCGGGTGGGGGACGAAGTGCTTCGCGAAATCTTGAGCTGCGCGGCCTCTTCTGGCTTTTGAGTCGGAGAACTTGACGCCAGCCAGCTTGTTGGCTAGATTATTTCGATGGAGTCGGCCAAATCCATGTCGCTCGGCACTTTCGAGGCCAAGAACAAGCTCTCTTCGCTGGTTGATCTGGCGTCCAAGGGAAGCCGCATCTGGATCACGAAGCGCGGGCGCCGTGTCGCGCTGCTCTCTTCCGGCGTAGAGGAAACAGCCAAGGCCGGCGATGACCCTGTTGCCGTGTTCCGCGCCATTCGTGCGCGAACCAAGCCGGTGAAAGGCGCAAGTTTGAAAGCGCTCATCGAAGAGGGGCGGGCGTGAAGCAGATTGTGGCGGACGCGTCCTTTTGCGGTGCGTGGATTCTGGCTGATGAATCTTCGGGGGAAGCCGAGCGCCTGCTCGGTCGGACTATTTCCGGTTCGGTGCAACTCGTGGTTCCGGCGCTCTGGCATTACGAAATGCTGAATCTTCTGCGTTCGGCGGTGCGTCGGAGACGATTGGCCGCGGAAGACCTTGATCTGGCAGTCGCGACTCTGGAGCGCGTGCCGATGACGCTGGAGGATCTTCCGGGCGCACCGGCCCGCCGTCGGATTTTGCATTTGGCTTCACAATTCGATTTGTCGGCCTACGACGCAGCCTACCTCGAATTGGCCGATCGCTTCAAAGTTCCCCTCCAAACAAACGATGCGAAGCTGAAAGCGGCAGCAAAGAAGTTGGGGTTGGGTGTGTAAGATGGGCATGACTTTTCTGAGATCCTTGATGCAGTGCTTGCGGTGACACCAATCACACAATGAGCAACTTCTTGCTCAATGCGGCGGTCCGAACGTCCTTCCTGCTAACGAGCCGCAATAGGGCCAGCCAAAAAGCAGAAGGCTTTCTGCAGGAATACCTGAAGCTCTGCCGAGGCCTCTCCACTGAGGATGGTCAGCAATGCGTCGAAGTTCCTTGGATGCCGGGAATCGACGATGACATGCGCCGGTGGTCTTTGTTCATGATTCTCGAACACAACGCCATCGTGAACCGGGCGATCACTGCGACGGTGGTGCAACTGGCGCGCGGTGAAGCCCCGAGCGGTGCGGCGATGATGGATCCGAAAAAGGACGTGATGCCGTCGATATCGGCCGGCAATTCGCAAATTGAAGTCTTCGCCGATTCGGTCCAGCAGCACCTCCATGCGGTCAAAGATTTGACGAAACTGCGCGGAACAAAAACCACACCGCATCCCGTCTTCGGCGCTTTCGATGCGCACCAATGGAATTGTATGTTCGCCTTCCACCTCGGCCTGCACTTGAGACAAGCGAAGTATGTTGTGGCGAGGGCGTCCTCCGCTTGATCGAGACTACCAGCCGCGCTTGATGGCGAAGCCGCGGGATTCGAGCAGGGGTTGCAGTCGGTCGGCGAGTTCGCCTTGGAGTTCCAGGGTGCGGGCTTCGACTTTGCCTCCGCAGCCGAGGGTCGTCTTCAATTCTCGCAGGAGATCGTCCAGCTTTGCCGCGTTCCAGACCGGGGAGAAGCCTTCGAGGACGAGGACGGTTTTGCCGCCGCGGTGGGCGGTGGAGCGGCGGAGGAGGAGGCGTTCGTTTGGGGTAGGGACGAGCGGCTCGCTCGTCCGCTTGGAGGGAGGCGGACACGCGGACCGCGTGTCCCTGCCTTGTTGGGATTCGCGGCCTTGGATCTCGAGGGCGGCGAAGGGGCTGGTTTGCAAGGTCGGACCTGCGTTGGTCGCGATGCGCTGTTTTTTTTCCCGGGCCACGGGTGATCAGCGCAGCCAGCGCTTCTTCTTGATGTAGATGAGGGGAAGAATGGCGGAGAGGAACGTCAGCAGGATGGTCACGGGGAAGCCCCACTTCCACGACAGCTCGGGCATGTAGGAGAAATTCATGCCATACATCGTGCCGACCAGCGTGGGCGGGAGGAACACGGCGGTCAGAATGGTGAAGACTTTGACGATCTGGTTCTGCTGCATGTTCAAGATGCCCATGGAGGCCTGCTGCAGGTAGCGGACTTTGTCGTGCTCGAAAGCCAGGTGGTCTTTGATGCCGGCGACGTCCGCGGCCAATTCGTTGACGCGGGCCTGCAATTCGGCGTCGGCAAAGCCGTCGACTTCCGCGTTGAAGTAGCGGACCACGCGGGCCAGTTGCAGCACGCTTTCTCCGCTCTGGGAGATGAAGTCTTCGTAGCGGGACAACTCGGCGAGCAACTCGCTGATCTCGGTCATGGTGCCCGTCTTGCCGGTGCCCAACTCCGTGGGCATTTCGGCGATGTCGTGCGAAAGTTCCTCCAGATCGGTGCCGACGGCTTCGACGCGGTCGGCCACCGTTTCGCTCAGGGCGAAGAGCAGACCCCAGAGGATTTTCTGGGGATTGTCATACAGATGCGCTTTGCGCCGGATGCGCTGGGCGAAGACGGCCACGGGCATGAGTTCGATCTCGTGCAGGGTGACCACGCAGTCTTCGTGGAGGATGAAGGTGAGCTTGTTGACCTTGGTGGCGTTCTCCTCGTCCTTGCTGACCAGGCCCATGGTCATGAAGAGGGTGTCGTCCTCGTGGTAGATGGTCGGGTGCTGGAGAGTGAGTTCGATGCCGAGGGCGGTGCGCAGGATGTCCTTCTCCTCCGGCGTGGGGCGGAGCACGTCGATCCAGAGCGCACCTTTCATTTCCGCGGCGGATTGCACTTCTCGGGTGAAGCGGAACGTCCCGTTGTCCTTGAAAAACGCGGTGATCATGGCCGGGTGGTATGCGGTTGGCCGCCGGGCACGCCGTATTGCGAGGCGTGGCTGGGCGAGGGCGAGGATGTTCTCGTTTCCTGCCCCTCGGGTTGCAGGTGGTGGATGAGGAGAAGGACGCCGGCGATGAAAAGATACAGGCCGATGACCGCCCAGATGACCTCGGTTTCCAGGGCGTGCTTCGGCTTTTCCGGCGCTGGCTTCTTGTCAGGCATAGCGAGAACGTCCGGGGAGACCCCGCAGCAATGCCCGAACAAGCGCGCGGAAGAAAGCAAAAAGGGACGTGCTGGCGTGGGTCTGGGTTCTGAGGTCTCGGGGAGCACACGCGCCTCGCGCGGTGCAGGTTGACCAACGCATGTCACCGGCGAGGGCGCCGGTGACCACGGCCGAGGCGGCCGTGCTCCCCGAGACGGAGGAAGTGGTAGAAAACATAAAGGGCGTCCCTCGCGGGACGCCCTTCGTGTGAGTTTGGCGTGTCCGGATTAAGCGTCAGCTGGAACGGCGTCTTGGTCGCGCTCCTTCATGGCGGCTTTGCGGCTGAGTTTGACTTTGCCGCGGTCGTCGACGCCGATGCATTTGACCCAGATCGAGTCGCCGACTTTGACCACGTCTTCCACTTTGTTGACGCGGAAGTCGGCCAGTTCGGAGATGTGGACGAGGCCGTCTTTGCCCGGGAGCACTTCGACGAAGCAGCCGAAGTCTTTGATGGTCACGACGGTGCCCTGATACATCTCGCCGACTTCGATTTCCTTGGTCATGCCCGAGATGATTTCCTTGGCGCGGCGCAGGCTGTCGCCGTTGCTCGAGTAGATGTGGACCGAGCCGTCGTCCTCGATGTTGATCTCGGCGCCGGTCTCCGCGACGATGCCCTTGATCGTTTTGCCGCCGGGGCCGATGAGGAGGCCGATTTTGTCGACGGGGATCTTGAGCGTTTCGATGCGCGGGGCATACGGGCTCATTTCCGTGCGGTGGGTGGCCAATGAGGCATTCATGACCTGCAGGATTTTGCCGCGGGCTTCGGTCGCTTCATCGATGGCCTTTTTGAGGATGTCGAGGCTGAGGCCCGGCAGTTTGAGGTCGAGTTGGAACCCGGTGACGCCTTTTTCGGTGCCGCAGAGTTTGAAGTCCATGTCGCCGAAGTGATCCTCGGAGCCGAGGATGTCGGTCAACGTGGTGTGGCGTTTCATCGCGCCGCTCTCGTCGAATTCGGTGACGAGGCCGACGGAAATACCGGCCACGGGGCGCTTGATCGGCACGCCGGCGTCCATGAGGGCGAGCACGCCGGAGCAGACGCTGGCCATGGAGGTGGAACCGTTCGATTCCATCACTTCGCTGGTCACGCGGATGGCGTAGGGGAATTCGTTCTCCGGCGGGATGACCGGGAGGACGGAACGCTCGGCCAGCGCGCCGTGTCCGATTTCGCGGCGGTTCATGCCGCCGAAACGCCCGGTTTCACCGACGCTGAACGGCGGGAAGTTGTAGTGCAGGATGAAGCGCTTGATGGCGTCGCCGCCGGTGTAGTTGTCGAGGTTCTGCGCTTCGTCGGCCGGCGCGAGGGTGGCGAGGGCCATGGCCTGCGTCTCGCCGCGGGCGAAGAGCGCGGAACCGTGGGCCCGCGGGAGCATGCCGACTTCGGCCGTGAGCGGACGCAGATCGTGCAGTCCGCGTCCATCGCAGCGCTGCTGGCGGTCGAGGATGCTGATGCGGAAGGCCTTCTTCTGCAGGTAATCGAAGGCCTGGCCGATGGCGAACGGTGTGGCTTCGGGAAATTTTTCTTTGATCGCGGCTTCGACCTCGTTGCGCAGGGCGCCGACGGCTTTGGCGCGGTTCACTTTGCCGCTGGTGTAGAGGGCGGCTTCGATGCGGTCGCCGGCCACGCTGTAGGCGATTTCGAGCATGGCGTCGTCGACCTTGAGCGGGGCGTAGTCGCGCTTGGGCTTGCCGCCTTTTTGCGCGAGTTCGCGCTGCATGGCGATGAGCTTGGCCACGGGCTCCTGGGCGAAGTCGAGGGCCGCCTTGAAATCGGCCTCGGGCAGCTCGTCGCAGGCCCCTTCGATCATAATGACTTCATTCTCTTTGCCCACGTAAACAAGGTCCAAGTCGCTCTGTTCGCGCTGGGCGTGGGTGGGGTTGATGACAAACTCGCCGTTGACGCGTCCGATGCGCACCGCGCCGATCGGGCCGGCGAACGGGATGTCGGAGACGGTGAGTGCGGCGGAGGCGCCGTTTATGCTGAGGATGTCGGCGTCATTCTCGCCGTCCGCACTGAGCAGGAGGCTGATGATTTGCGTCTCGAAGAAGTAATCCTTCGGGAAGAGCGGGCGCAGCGGACGGTCGGTCATGCGCGCGGTGAGGGTTTCTTTTTCGGTGGGGCGTCCCTCGCGCTTGAAGTAGCCGCCGGGGAATTTGCCGGCCGCGGCCGCCTTTTCCTTGTAGTCGACGGTCAGCGGGAAGAAGTCCTGCCCCTCGCGCAGCTTGGTCGCGGAGACGGCGCTGGCCAGGATGATGGTGTCGCCGGTGCGGACCATGACGGCGCCGTCGGCGAGTTTGGCGATTTTGCCGGTTTCGAGCGTGATCTCATTCTGGCCGATTTGGCCGGAGACGATGGTATGTGACATGTGGTTTATTTACGGGTTGTGGTTGACGAACACCGGCCCCGCAATCATCCCAAAGCACAGGATCCAAGGCTCCGCGCGGGAGACCTGAAGCCCAGGCTGGGGGTGTGAATGACGGGGTCGTGCGTTCTGATGGCTTGCAAAAAAACCGCCGCGAGCGCGGCGGTTTGGTTTATTTGCGAAGATTGAGGCTCTCGAGGAGCTTGGTGTAGCGCTCTTCGGCGGTGTCCTTGAGGTAATCGAGGAGACTACGGCGGCGGGCCACCATTTTCAGGAGGCCGCGGCGGGACGAATGGTCCTTGGCGTTCCCTTTCAGGTGCTCGGTCAAAAGATTGATGCGCTCGGTCAGGCGCGCGACTTGCACGTCCGCGCTTCCGGTGTCTTTCTCATGCAGCGCCACGCTGCTAACGGCGGTCTTGGTCATATCGGGAACAGCGGATACTAGCCGGTTGGCGCCGCGGGGCAAGGGGGAAGTTTGGGGGGGAGAGGGCGGAAGGCGGAAACTTGAGGGCTGAGTGAAAAGGTGCGGCGGTCGGAGTCGAGGCTTGGCGAGCTGCCGGCCGGCCGGCGACGGCTCTCTCCGAGCCGGAGGCCCCGCGAGCCATTGTGGGTGGTTTGTAACACTTTAGCTCAATCGTAATTTTCCCTTCCCCTCCGCGCAGGGGGGAGGCATTTTAGCGCAGTTGGTGCTTTTTCGGGTTTCACAGCGGTGAGCCTTTCTAAGTGCTGATGCTGCAGTTTTGTCAGCGAACTCCACGGCCAAACCACTCCACAACCATGAAAAAGTGCGCCCTTCCCATAGCGGTGTTGTTGGCCGCGTTCACCCTCATCACGCAACCCTCCGCGCCGGCCGGCCTTTTGACGTCATCCGACACCTTCGGCACGAGCGGCCATGAGTTCACCATTGATTTCGTCAACATCGGCAACGCGGGCAACGCGGCCGACACGACCGGCTACGGTGCCGTGCCTTACGAATACCGCGTGAGCACCTACGCAATCTCGCAGGATGCCATCACCAAGGCGACGAACAGCGGGATGTCCACCAACGTGACGGCGGGAGCGTGGAGGGTAATCGACCGGCGGCGAACATCAGCTGGTATGAAGCTGCGGCGTTTGTCAACTGGCTGAACACGAGCACGGGGAACCAGGCAGCCTACAAGGATCTGACTTTTTCCGGCGGAAGCTGGAGTATGGAACTGTGGAGCAGCGCTGATGCATGGCAGTTGGGTGGGGAAAATCTCTACCGCCACAAAGACGCCCAGTATTTTCTGCCGAGCGAGGACGAGTGGTATAAGGCGGCGTATTACAATCCAGGTGGAGCGAATTATTTCGACTACCCGACGGGCAGCGACACGGCCCCGACCGCCGTGGCCAGCGGAACGAACGCGGGTACGGCGGTTTTCGGGTTCACACTCCTGGGTGACGCTCCTGCCTTGGTAACCAGCGCCGGTGGCTTGAGCCCCTACGGCACGATGGGTCAAGGCGGGAATGTGTGGGAGTGGAACGAGACGGCTTACGATGGCACCAACACTAACTCGTCCGAGAACCGGCTATTCCGTGGTAGCTCTTATGCCAACTCTGCGGATGAAATGCTCTACTCATTTAGAGACGGTGACGCCCCGTCTTACCAGATCAGGACCGTCGGCTTTCGTGTCGCGAGTGCCCAACCGGCGGCCGCCGTTCCCGAACCCGGCACTTGGGCCGCGGCGGCTTTGCTTGCGAGTGGCGCGGCCTTCATGCGCTGGCGCAAGCGTAGGGGTTCGAACAGAACGTAACGAAGTCAACGAAGCTTCTGCCGCACACACCCGCAGGTCGCGGGGCTGCCAGTGCTCTGGGTTACGCGTAGCCTCACGCCATGCACCCGGTGGTGAACATCGACGAAAAAATCGGCAAGACCGTGGGCCGGCGTCGCGCGGGCGATACCATGCTGGTGGCGCCGGGCGATCGGGCGCGGAAACGCGCTATGCAGAAAGCGGGCTTCTTTCCGCGTTTCCCTAAGGGTGTTTATCGGTTCAAAACTTTCGAGGAGGCCGACGAATGGCTGATGAAAGCCATGACGACGGGTCGCAAGAGGAGCTAATCTCCCGCGAACCCTCCGTCGAAGACGTCGTCCAGGTCTGCCGTGAGCTCAACGCTCGCGGAGCTCTGTATATCGTTGTCGGGGGTTTTGCCATCAGGCAGGCCGGTTATTCGCGCACCACGGTTGATATCGACCTGCTCGTTGATCCGGCGCCGGGTCATGAGGAAGTTGGGGGAGAGGGCGGAAGCCTGAGGGCTGAAACCTGAGTAAAAGAGGGCCTCTGATTAGGCGGGTTCAGGGGGCGGAGGGGGGAACTTGAAGGTGAAGGCGTAGGCTGGATGGCCCGCGCGCAGGCCGCTATCCGGACAGCCAGTTCTCCAGCTTCAGAGCCGGAACGCGGCCGAATTCCCGGGTGTTTGCCGTAACCAGTCGTGCTCCGACCGAGAGCGCGTGCCCGGCGATGAGCGTGTCGTAAGGACCGATACCCTTGCCGTTCTTCTCGAGTTTCGCCCTGATTCTGGCTGCTTCGAGCGCGGCGGCATCATCAAAGGCCAGCAAAGCAAATGGCGCCAGCGCATCCTCGAGGAATCGTTGGTTCTTGGCCGGGTCTCCGCTCTTCTCCACACCGACGCGCAACTCGTAGAGAGTAACCGAGGAAATCCCCAAGCCTTGGGCGGGAAGGGAGCGGGCTTTGCGGGCCATGGTTGGATTGCCGCGCAGCAGGGCAATTACCGTGTCCGTGTCGAGCAGGGCCGCAATCACGGGAAGAGCGAGCGGCGGCGGTCGGGCTTGGCAGGTTGTTTGCGCTGAAAGCTCCCCATGACGCCCGACAAACCGGCGATGCCGCGCTCGAAACGCTTCCATGCATCCTCTTCCGCCGTGATGAGAAGAGTATTGCCCTTGCGCTTGATCTTGGCGGTCTGGCCGGAAAGGCGGAATTTTTTGGGCAGGCGGATCGCTTGGCTGTTGCCGCTGGTGAAAATCCTGACCCGGTCGATGGTGGCGGCTTTCATATATATACGTCACCATATACGTTTTCGGTATGCGGTCAAGTGCGACTTGCCGTGCCAGCACAGGGTTTCCCGCGGGAAGAACGGGCCATTCTATGCCATTTGGTTTCTTCGAAGCCGCCGGGGCTGGGGGCCGGCGCGTTGTATATCCGGAAGCGCCGGAAGGGTTCCAACAGAAGCTAACGAAGCAACGAAGCTTCTGCCGCACACACCCGCAGGTCGCGGGGTTGCCGGTGCTATGGGCCAGCCTAGCCTCACGCCATGCACCCGGTGGTGAACATCGACGAAAAAATCGGCAAGACCGTGGGCCGGCGTCGCGCGGGCGATACCATGCTGGTGGCGCCGGGCGATCGGGCGCGGAAACGCGCTATGCAGAAAGCGGGCTTCTTTCCGCGTTTCCCTAAGGGTGTTTATCGGTTCAAAACTTTCGAGGAGGCCGACGAATGGCTGATGAAAGCCATGACGATGGGTCGCAAGAGGAGCTAATCTCCCGCGAACCCTCCGTCGAAGACGTCGTCCAGATCTGCCGTGAGCTCAACGCTCGCGGAGCTCTGTACATCGTTGTCGGGGCAAAAACTCTGTGAAAGCGGCCTGCTCGGAGGCATCTTTGCGGAATGTCATCAGTGAATCTCCCGCCCGAAGCCCTCATTGGCATGGTCCACGTCGGGGCGCTGCCCGGCACGCCGCGGGCGGCGCAATCGGTCGATGAATTGGTCCGCGCCGCCGTGCAGGAAGTGTGGGCGTTGGCCGAAGGGGGATGCGATGCCATCCTCGTCGAGAACATGCACGACATTCCCTATCTGCGCCGCGAGGTCGGGCCCGAAATTGTCGCATCTATGACCGCGGTCTGCCGCGCGATTAATGACGCGACCGATCTTCCCTGCGGCGTGCAGGTCCTCGCGGGTGCCAACGAGGCCGCGCTCGCCGTGGCGTTGGCCGCGGGACTCGATTTCATCCGGGCCGAAGGCTTCGTCTTCGGGCATGTGGCTGACGAAGGATGGATGGACGCCTGTGCCGGTCCGCTCCTGCGCTACCGCAAACAAATCGGCGCGGAGCACATCGCCGTGTGGGCCGATGTGAAAAAGAAACATGCGGCCCATGCCATGACGGCCGACGTCAGCCTCGCCGAAACGGTCAAGGCCGCGGAATTTTTCGGCGCGGACGCGGTCATCGTCACGGGCGAAGCGACCGGACGCGAAACCTCGACGGCCGATCTTTCCTCCGCGCGTGGCGCGACGAAGCTGCCGGTCATCGTCGGCTCCGGCGTCACCGCGGAAAATGCCGCGGCTATGTTGCAGCACGCCGATGCAGTGATCGTCGGCTCCGCGTTGAAAAAGGACGGTTATTGGACCGGTCCCGTCGATCTGGAACGCGTCAAAGCGGTGGCTGCCGCGGTGCAGGCCGCACGCTGATTGCGTCATGGCCCGGATTCTCGTCGCCATGTCGGGCGGGGTGGACAGCTCCGTGGCCGCGCTTTTGCTCCGCGAGCAAGGCCACGAGATCGAGGGCGCCTACATGAAAAACTGGATGGCCGAGTGGGATCCGCTCGGCCAGTGCCCGTGGGAGCAGGATGTGGCGGATGCGCGCGCCGTGGCGGAGAAACTCGGCATCCCTTTCCGCGTGGTCAACCTCATCGAGGACTACCGCGAACGCGTCGTGGATTACCTGCTCAAAGGCTACGCCGAAGGCGTCACGCCGAATCCCGACGTCTACTGCAACCGCGAGATAAAGTTCGGCGTCTTCCTCGACCTCGCGCTGCGTGAGGGCTTCGACGGGATCGGCACCGGTCACTACGCCCGCACCGCGCCCGGGCCCGGCCGGGCCAAGGCGATCTACGAAGGCGCCGATCCGGGCAAAGACCAATCGTATTTCCTCGCCATGTTGCGTCCGGAGCAAATCGCGCGCGCGTGGTTTCCGGTCGGCGAGCTGCTCAAAACCGAAGTGCGGGCCAAAGCCGCCGCCGCCGGACTCGCCACCGCGGAGAAAAAAGACAGCCAGGGCATCTGCTTCATCGGCAAAGTGCGCATGCAGGACTTCCTCAAAGAATACCTCCCCGAAAAACCCGGCCCCATCGTCGATCTCACCGGCCGCGTGCTCGGCGAGCATCGCGGATTGCACAACTACACGCTCGGACAACGCCGCGGCATCCGCGTGGCCTCGGCCGAGCCGGACACCGCCTATGTCGTCGTCGATAAACGCATGGCTACAAATGAACTCGTCATCGGTTACGACCGTCCCGATACCGAAGGCCTCTACGCCAGTCGCGCGATCCTCACCAACCTCAGCGCCGCCGGCCCCGAGCTTCCCGCCCAAGCGCGCATCGAAGCCCGTCCGCGTTACCGCGCCCCGCGCGTTCCGATCGATTTCACCCGACGCGACGACGGCACCGCCGAAGTTGTCTTTGCCGCACCCCAGCGCGCCCTCGCCGCCGGGCAAATCTGCGCCCTCTACGAAGGATCACGCCTCCTCGGTGGCGGCGTCTTCGCGGAGATTGGTTGAGGCGCGCATGCTCTGCCGGCGGACGACATGACATTCATCCGCCACGCACGAGTGTTTGCGCCGCGTGCCAGCCCGACCTCACCTTCGCCGTCTTCTGTCCGGCGTCCTCGTCCTCCTGGTTTTGGCCACGACAGCCAGGGCCCAGACGACCTACACGTCGATCCAAAATGTCAGCTCTTATGGATGGTTGGATCAATTCAGCCTCAACACGCTGCAATACAACTTCGTTGGCGCGGAAGCCTGTGTCCCCACCTCCAGCGTCAACACGATGGCGTATCTGCAGAATGTCGCTCCCGATTACTTCGGGACGAACCTGACCGGCTCTTCCTATGACGATTGGATCGGCGTGGATACCACGCTTATTTCACCCGATTACCTGAACACCGGCCCAGCGGGTGCAACGAATGAAGCAACCGCCTACAACTACCTGCACTTCGGACTGAACAAATACGTCGTGCAGAACAAGGGTTTCACCGGGGTGCAGTTCTCGGGAATGATCCCGAGTATTGTCTGGGATAATCCGGCCAGGCCCGCTCCCGAGCCCCGCCCTGCCACCATCGCCGACAGCTTCCCCAGTAACTCGAAGTGTTTTCAGGCACCGACGGTCATAGACCGCCGCTACAATTTTTGATCGGGTTGTAGCGGCGCTCTATGAGCGTCGGTGCCTTCCCCTTCGCAACGAGGGGAGCCCCGGTTACTCCCCAACCACACCCGCCCACGCGCGGGTTCAGGGACTCCCCAGTAACTCGAAGTGTTTTCAGGCACCGACGGTCATAGACCGCCGCTACAATTTTTGATCGGGTTGTAGCGGCGCTCTATGAGCGTCGGTGCCTTTCCCCCTTTGCAACGAGGGGAGCCCCAGTTACTCCCCAACCACACCCGCCCACGCGCGGGTTCAGGGACTCCCCAGTAACCAGTAACGCGAGTTATGGAAGGGTCGCCAATTAGTGGTTTGGACAGGGGGCACGGGCGTCCCGCCCGTTCCCCCTGGCTGATCCGAACTTGCTGGCCAACTTGCAAACGTCCGTCGTCCGCGAAGTCGGCGACGTCGAAGTGGCCAAGTTGATCATCGAAGGCGTGCTGCGCGCGGCGCGGCGGACCACGTGAAGTCTGCGGAAGACAAAGAGTCGTTCCTTCACGCGGCCCTGCGCACGCTCACGTGGGCCACGATCTTCGCCGCCGTCGCGGTGTTCTGGATCGCTGTCGGCGTGGTGCTGATCGCGTGGGTGCGTTGAGGTTTATCGTGCTGGATGGGTGAGGATGTCTGGTGCGTTGCTCAAGATGGGGCGAGCGAGGGCTTCGTCTTGTGCTAAAGTCCTGCTGCGATATTAACCGCCATGCCCTGGGTCAAAGAATCACTGCCGCGCCGTGTCTGGTCTTCGATCACGGATTTCTTTCTTCGTTGGTGGAACGAGGCGACCAGGCCGTTGGGGAAGAGCGGGCTGAGTCTGCCGCGGGAGTTGTGGCGGCGGCTGATGCTTTGGATGCCGGCGCTGGTCTTGGCCCTGATCGCCTTTGGCTCGCTCGGGTTTTATCTCTTCACCGGTTGGCGGGCGAGGGACCTCACGGGCAAGGCGCTGGCCAATGCGGAGGCGGGCAATGCGCGCTTTGCCCGTTTGCAAATCGCATCGGCCTCGAGTCTGAGGCCGAACGATCCGTCCGTGAAACGCGCTGCGGCGTTGATCGAAAGCCGTCTCGGCAACCCCGACGCTGTGCGGATGTGGGAAGAAGTGGCGAACGGAAAACGGTTCACAGCCGACGAAATCGACGCCCGGGCCGAGGTGATGACCTTGCACGGAGACGACGCGCAATTCGCCGCCGCCATCGCCGCTTTGGAAGAGCAGGGGGTCACTGACCGTGCGGCCGAGTTGCGTTCCCGCCGCAGCCTGCGCCGCGGCGATATGGCTCAAGCCATCGCCCAAGCCCGTGCCGCGGTCCTGTCGAACGACGAGCCGCGCCTCCGCTTGCAGCTTCTCGAATTGCTCGCCGCACGGCACGGCATCTTTCTCACCCCTCCCTCCCGGCCCGGCGCGCAAGACTTGGCCGCCGCCGCGGAGATGGCCGCGCTGATCGACGGCTTGGTCGACACTCCGGTGGGCGCCAAGGCGCTCGCTTTCGGTTTGGACGCACCGTATTTCCCCGCGAGCAAAAAATCCGCGTGGGCCGAGGCGGCTTGGCGCAATCCGCTGGCCTCCAACCCTGCGCTCCTGTCCGCCGCGGAGTTCCTCGCCGTCTCCGGCGCGCAGACCCCCGAGGAGCTTTTCGAGAAACTCAACACCCTCTACGTCGGTGCCCCTTTGGCGCAACAAGCCGCTTTTGCCGGTTGGCTCTTGCGCCGTGGCATGAACGAACAGGTGCTCGTCACAGCCTCCGCCGCCGAAGCCGCGCAGAATGAAGCCATGTTCGGCCTGCGGTCCTCGGCCCTCGGCAACCTCGGTCGTTGGGAAGAGGTCTACCGCTTGGCCGACGCCCCGAGCAAATCTCCCGACGCCCTGCGCCTCATGGTCAAATCCCGCGCCGCCCGCGAGCTCGGTCGCCGCGGCGAGGCCGACACGCTGGCCCGCACCGCGCTGCGCTCCTCGGTGGGCGAGGGCCGCGTGGGGCAAGCCCTCGAGTTGGCCGACCAGCAAGATCTGCGCGAGTTGGCCGACGAGGCCATCGTCGAAATGTGCGGCAACTCCGCCGTGGCGGACGGCGCTTTCCGCTTGGCCCGCGAGCGGTTTTCCCGTCGCGGACAATTCGCCACGCTGGACCGCGCCTATGCCGCCGCGCGTCAGGCCGCGCCCTCGGCCGACTCGGTGCGCGACTACCGCACGTATGTCGAATTGCTCGCCGGCCCCGGCGTCGATCCCTCGGTCACCGCCGAGGCACTGGCCGCGAATCCGACCGACCTCGGTGCGCGTTTCAACCACGCCCTGGCTCTACTCAAAGCGGGGCAGGCGAAAGAGGCGCTCGCCGTCTTCGAGGATTTCGATGTCATCGTGGAGAAATTGCCTCCCGGCCTGCGCGCCGTCAGCGCCGCCGTGTTGCACGCCAACGGCGATCCGAATGGTGTCCTCGTAGTTCGCGGCATCGATCCCGACCTCCTCACCCCCGCCGAATACGCCCTCATCGCCCCGCTGCGCACCATGGGACAGTAGCCGGGGAAAACGCGAATCCATCACACCGCGCTCCCCGTTAATACCAAGCACGAAAAGTTTTTCACTTTGTTGCCTGAGGTAGGGACGAGCGGCTCGCTCGTCCGCTTTCTTTCCAACGGACACGCGAGCCGCGTGTCCCTGCCCTCGGAATCTTGTCCGATAGTCCAAAATCTTTTGGGAACTGCTATAAATTTCTACTTGTCGCAGCCGAGGAGCTCCTTTCGCAGCGCGCAACTCGCTGCCTCTCGAGATGATTCCGCTAAAAACAAATCCCGAAGCACCCTTTTCTTCTCGCCATCTTTTGGTTCTCGCCGTGCTTGCCTTCCCCGGTATGACGGCGCGAGCCGAATTGATTCTTTTCGACAATCTCTCGGCCGGATCTCCCAACGGCTCCTTTGGAGTCAGCAACTCGCATTGGAACGCCCAATCTTTCTCGACCACGTCCTCGTGCCAGCAACTGTCACTCAGCTATTGGCTTGATGCGGTTAACACTTTTGTTCAGGTCTCTGGCGCAGTGAAAACACGTAAATTTCTCCCGCTTTTTCTGCTCCTAACTGTCGGCTTCTGGTGCACCGCGCCGTCGCGAGCCGCTATAGTTATCAACGCGGTGGAATCCGGCGGCGATGTCGTGGCAACCCTTTCGGGATCGATCAATAGTCTGGTCGGTGCAACCCTGAATCAAACCGGAGCCAGCGCGTTCAATTACAACTTCGCGCGCGCCTCCGATTCACTCTTCTCCATAACCGATCAGTCAAACGGCAGCACCAGCATTTACAACAACTACGATATCCCCACCTCCCCGACAAATTACGGGTCTGGGGGTAATGCCTTTGCGACGTCGTCCACTGCGAGCACTAGCATGATTTTTCGCAGGTCGGCGCCCCAGATCTGGATCGTTCAAGATTATGTCCTAGGCACACCGGTCACCGGCGCCATGACCTGGGACGGCACGTCCTTCACGACGCTCGGCTGGACCGAGGGCACCTACGTGTGGGACTGGGGTAGTGACTCCGTGACCTTGAATATCGGCGGCTCGGGCCCCGGCCCGGCACCTGTTCCCGAACCCGGCACCTGGGCCGCGGCCGCGCTGCTCGCCGGCGGCGCGACCTTCCTGCGCTGGCGCCGTCGCCGCGACGAAGCGCAAAAAGAAGCAGCCTGAGTTTCACTCCGCAGAACTCCATGCTTAACACACCCCAATCCCGCCCGCTCAGCGCCAAGCAGTCCGCCCGCCTCGGGGCTTATCTTGCCACGGGCGTGGCTGCTTCCATGGGCGTGTGTTCCGATGCGGAGGCGGCGATCGTTTATTTCGACGTCGATCCGGATAGGACGATCCTCGGCGGCCAGAGGATGATCTTCGGGAACATCAATCTCGCCAATGGAACCTACTCGACTGGCGCCTACAGTGGAGGGAGTTTCGCTCTGACGCTGCAACAGTTTGGACAAGTCAGCCTTTACAATGGCTACGGCAACGGCAGCGTCCTGTGGGGGATCAGCGGCGGCTATGTGCTCAATCTCGGGTTCGGTGACTCGATCAGCTCGGCCATTACCTCGTGGGATTACGGTTACGGCTACCTGACCAAAAATGGCAAT
Organism: uncultured Verrucomicrobiae bacterium; assembly: GCA_963776165.1. Classification (GTDB taxonomy): domain Bacteria; phylum Verrucomicrobiota; class Verrucomicrobiia; order Chthoniobacterales; family JACTMZ01; genus JACTMZ01. The sequence goes on along the minus strand of CAVZLI010000004.1, from coordinate 13,521 downwards.
GGGCCTTGGACCGCCGGGGCCAACGCTTACGCCGCGCTGCGTTTCAGTGCCGGTGGCAGCGACTACTACTACGGCTGGGTCAACATCGTCTACGACGCTTCGACACCATCCGCGACCATCACCGGTTTCGCCTTCGAAGACCAAATCAACACCGCCATCCTCGCCGGCGACCAAGGCGGACCTGCCGCCGTCCCCGAACCCGGCACCTGGGCCGCGGCCGCGCTGCTCGCCGGTGGCGCGACCTTCCTGCGCTGGCGCCGTCGCCGCGACGAAGCGCAAAAAGAAGCGGCCTGATCGCGCGCTGCTGGCAGCGCACGAGGTAACGGACAGTTGCGGGTTGCTGGTGGCGGGACTGAGGTTTCGATCATGGGCACCGTGTAGGAAATTGACAAAGTCATCGGGCAGTTGCCCTGGCCACAGCGGCGGTGCCGCTTTCCTGCGCTGGCGCCAGCGCAAGAGTTCGTAATCCTTCGTGCGGAGTTGTAGCGGCGCCCTCTGAGCGTCGGAAGCTATCCGCTTGTATAAGCAACCGACGCCGCCGCCGCCGCGACGCAGCGCAAAAAGAAGCGGCCTGAGCTTTTTCGAATCCTGAACTTATGCCAAACGCGCAAAGTTTTTTGACTCCTCACCACCTTTGGTAGGGGCGGCTGGCCTCAGCCGCCCGCACGCGAGGCAAGGAAATGCAGCGGCCCGCTGAGCCAGCGGGCCCTACCGGGCCAGGGGATTGCTTAACTCCCAAATCTTTTGGGAGCTAAGCTTAGAGCGGTTTCGGCGAAGCTCTTTACACAAGGGTTGCAGCGGTTTTGCAGACAAGTGGCACGGGCATCTTGCCCGTGATTACTGGACACCATCGGCAGGATGCCGATGCCACGCAGAAACACCGCGTAAAGACTTGTATCGAAACCGCTCTAGCGACACCCGCGCCGCAACGTGCGGGTGTTTTTTTGCCGCGGAAAAGCGGCATCAGGTTGCGTGGTCCGGACCAAGTTCAGCGCTGGTGCCGTGCCGTGTTGCTTTTCTTTGCCGGGAAAAGATCGGGGGCGAGGGGGGCGAGAGTGCGGTGGATGATGCGGAAGCAGGAGGGATCGGCGTTGCGGGCGAACATATCCGCACCGAGGGTGGAAAAATCCGGAAAGGTCTTCCTCAACTCGGCCAGTTCCCGCCGGGCCGCTGTTTTGTTTCCCGAGCCGGCGAGGGCGGCCGCGCGCAAAGCGGGAAAGAGCGGCAGGTCGCAGGTCTTCGCCCGGTCCAGCAGGGCGAGTGCTTCCTTCCAGCGGCGTCGGCGCAGTGCATGGATGGCGGGGCCGACGAAGGATGTGGCCAAAGGCGAGGGGGTTTCGCGCATGGCTTTGCGCCAGATGCGCAAGGCGTCGTCGGTCTTGCCGAGTCCGTAAGCCAGGCGGGCGTAGGCGAAGATGATCCGCAGGGCGGGTGTGGTGGCCCGGCGTTCGTCGATTTGCCGCACCCAGCGTTCCGCTTGGCTGGTCTGGCCGGCGGCGATGCTGGCATAAAGATTCGCGAGGAGGATCCAGGCGTTGCCGGGGTCTGCGCGCCGTGCTTCTTCCGCCAAGCTTACCAGTCCGGCCGGCAGGGGTGGACGGAGCCGCTTCGCCGTGGCCCAGCTGTCGAACAAGTTCAAGGACGCGAAAGCCTTGATCAGCGGTGAAGCGCGCGGGCGTTTCAGGGCGAAGCGCATGGCGCGCCGCGCCTCGGCGATATCCCGCGGCCCCATACTCGACCAAGAGCGCCACACGAGCATAATGGTTTCCAGCGAGGAAAGTGACTCGACGGGTTTGCCGAGCGAGGCGAGCAGCACTTCGCGCCGGATCACGCCGAAATCGTCGCCGAGCACGGCGGCCAGTCGAGCGGCGGCCGGCAGATCGGCGCGCGGAATGCGGTCACCGCGTATTTTGGTCTCGAAGGTTTCGGCCCAGCAGGCGCCGCCGGTCGAGCGGCGCAGCAACCGGGCGCGCAGTCGCAGTCCGCCCGGCATCGCTTCCACGGAGCCATCGAGAGTGAAGTTCGCCTGCTGGCTGGCGAAGGCGGTGTCCGCGTTCGAGGTCGGACGCCGGAACGGGCCGACGGCTTCCACACTCTGCATCGCCGTGAGGGCGGCCATGAGGTTTTCCGCCAGCACGGCCGGATAGTGACGCCACGATCCCCGCAGTCCGATGCCGCGGAATTCCATGACGGCGACCGTCGGCAGTTTGTCCGCTTCGCGGGAACCGGCGGTGGCGGTGCCGCGCATTTCAAGGTGCGGGCAGAAGCTGCGCTCGGGAAATCTCACCCGCAGCGCACTCTTGCGGCCGGGCCCGCGGTAGTAATTCGCGAGCATGCGGCGCAGACGCACGCCCCACACGCGCACGGTGGCATCCGCCGTCGGGTCGAAGTTCTCCGGCAAACCCATGCCCTCGGTGGCGATGAGGTATTGGTTGAGTTCGTTGCCCCGGCCGGCGGCGGCCTCCCCGGCCAGATAGCGCAGGAGCTTGGTTTGGGTCTTGGCGCGGCGGAAGGCCGGGCTGCCGCAAATGCGGCTCACCTCCTCGGCCAGCAATGCGGGATCTTGGTGCGACATGAGCGGCGACCGGACTGTCTTCCGGATGGCGTCCAGTCGTCAAGGGTCCGGGCAAGTGTAACCTTTATGCAACCTGCACGCGGTTGCTGCGCCTTGGGATGGACTCATATTTGCCGGCATATGAAGTTACCTTTCCGCTTTCTTGGGGCCTGTATCCTTTTGTCCGTTCTCGGATCTGCACGGGCCGAAATCATTTACGGCACCGGACTTGCCGGCGTCGGGGAGCGCGACACCAATTGGCAAGTGGTCGGCTTGCCGACGGCGTGGGCCGAGGCCCCGGGCCTGCCCTATGACGCGTATATTTTCAACAATGGCGCGTCCGGTTGGTATGGAGGTGTGCCCTTCGGACCCGGTCCGCAGACGGGCTACACCAACGACGACGGGACGTTCCTTTGGATCGGTATCAACTCCAGCCACGGTTCGGTGATCCCTTTCCCCACCGTTTGGCACTGGATCGTCGCGCAGAACTTCACCGTTGCGGAGGCGGGCTTCTACGACATCACGTTCACCGCACTCGCCGATGAACTGCTCACCATTTTTCTCAACGGATCCGTCACCACCAGCCTCTACACACCCACGGTCACGGGTGGAACCATGATTTCCGACTGGGGCGAGCCCTTCAACAACGGCGTCAATTTCGGCGCCCCGACCACAGTCAACACCTCGGCTTATCTCAATGCCGGCGAAAACACGATTTACGCGCAAGTCCGCGACTCTGGTTTCAGCACCGGTTTGTTGCTCAGCAGTTTCACCTTCACCGAAGCGACCGCCGTCCCCGAGCCCGGCACCTGGACCGCAGCGGCCTTGCTTGTTGGCGCGGCGGGCTATGTCCGCTGGCGCAAACGCAAGGCGGCATAGCTCTTCGTGCCGAGGTGTAGCGGCGCTCTGCGAGCGTCGGATGCTTAACAAGCGATAGGTTCCGACGCTCATATCAGTCGGTCGCGTTGGCGACCCGTCTCGCCCTGCTCGGCTGAGCGCCGCTACAAAGTCTCTCGATGGTGGGGAAACACGATCCAACCACCAGACCTCAGCCAGCCGCGCGGGCCTCGTTGATCAGTTCTTCCAATCCCCGCAGGCGGTAGTTCCGGCAAAGCTCGCGCACGCCGGCCAAGTCGAGTTCCGGATTGCGCACCAGCAGTTCTATGATGTCGGCTTTGGATTTGGTGCCACCGGCATAGAGCTTGAGGGCGATCAGGTGTGGCAGAGGAACCAGCTTGAGCGAGCTGTCCGGACGCGCGGTCAGTCGCGATTCGCGCAAAGCGTCCTCGATGACCGCGGGAAACTTGTCCGCGTAGCTGATGATCTGGATCAAACCGAAGGAACCCTCGATATCGATGACACCGCCCAGGATCCTCGGTCTGGCGCACGTAGCGGTGGGCCGCCAGAGCCACGGCACCGATGACGACGGCATCGAGTTGGTGCGCGTGCAAGAAGTGTTCCACCGCGATGCAGCGCCGTCGCGGTGGTTTTCTTCTATCTGTCTGCAGCTTCGGTTCTGCGTGCCCCGCAATTCAAGGCAAAAGCGCGCGAAAAGTTTGCTCATCCACCGCGGGTGTTTTGTTTTCCGGGCTGCGCGGATGGCGCATCCCCACGCCGGCGGGCCTTTGCCTGCCCAGTAACTCGCGTTACGGAGGGGGCGCGCACCCGCTTTTGTTTTGGTCGGTAGGGACGGCTGGCCCAGCCGTCCGCAACCTTTCTTCTGCCAAGGGCAGCGGCCCGCTGAGGCCAGCGGGCCCTACCAACTTGGAGGTTGATAAGCCCACATCCTTGATAACGCCCCAGTTACTCCCCAACCACACCCGCCGCGCGCGGGTTCAGGGACTGCCGACTAACTCGAAGTGTTTTCAGGCACCGACGGTCATATCAGTTGGCTTCGCTTTGCTTCAGCCTGTCTCGCCAAGCCTCGGCTGACGCGCCGCTACAATTTTTGATCGGGTTGTAGCGGCGCTCTATGAGCGTCGGTGCCTTTCCCCTTGCAGGGATGGTAGCCCCAGTTACTCCCAAGCACACACCCGCCGACACACCCGTTCAGGGACGAGGGGTTGTCTGGCAAAGCCTCGGTTCCAGATCGCCCGCGTCGCCGCGCTCGGATGCGGCCTGATTGGAAAACTTCGCCCCTCACGCCGCCAACTTGGTGAAGTCGCCTTTGACTTTGGCGGTGATCCGGTTGGCTTGTTTCATGATCCGGCGGAAATCACAGGTCGTTTGGATGTTGAACCAGAACTGCGGGCTTTGTTTGAAAAACTTGCCCAGCTTGAGTGACATCTCGGGCGTGATGGCGCGGCGCCCGAGGACGATTTCGTTGATACTGCGAGGGCTGACACCCAGGGCCCGGCCCAGCGCGTTCTGCGAAATGCCCATCGGCTCAAGGTAGTCTTCGAGCAGGATTTCCCCGGGAGTGATCGGCGTTTTCATTGCTATATCCTATAGCGTTATAGGGGGTCGTCAATGGTAGTCCGTGATCGAGACACCGGCGGGGCCCTGTGCGGTCCAGCGGAAGACAATGCGCCACTGGTCGTTGATCCGGATCGAGTGCCAACCGGCTGCCCGGCCCTTGAGTGGTGCAAGTCTGTTTCCCGGTGGCACGGCAAGGTCTTGCACCTGTTCAGCCGCATCCACCGCGATCAGCTTGCGCAGGGCGACTCGGGCGATCTGGGAAAAGCGGCGGCTGGATTCCTTCCGGAAGAGCTCCTCTGTGTCGTCGTCGCCGAAGGAAACAATCATGCGTGGCCGGTCATCTTAGGAACGTCATCCGCTGGCGGAAGGCGAATCTCGCGAGGAGCGCTGCTGCCAGAGCTGGCCACAGCCGAGTCTGTGATTCGCAGATAGCCCCAAGCTTCGAAGTTGTCATTTTCCCGGCTCTCCGGGTTGGCCTGGCGAATGGTTTTGTTAGTTTGCTCGTAGTAACTCACATGCCATAAATAAGAAAGCCCGTTCCCGTAAATTTACCTCCAAGCAGTCCGCGCGCCTCGGCGCTTACTTCGCCGCCGGCGTTGGCGCCTCAATCGGGGCCTCCGACGCGGAAGCCGCCATTGTTTATTTTGACGTCAATCCGGACCAGACCTTCGGCATTGATGGCGCCCTGAATTTCGGGGACATCAACCTGGGCACCGGCACCTACACGCTGAATGCCACCAGTGGCACGACGTTTGGTCTAAATTTCTCCAGCGCTGATGGTGGTTTGTTCGGTTACCTCAACCCCCTCGGTAACATCGAGTGGGGGTACGCTGGATCGTTTGTCGGGCGTCTGGCCTTGAATGACATTATCGCGGGCGGTTCGAATTGGGGCGCCACCCCGGCCGCGTATCTCTTCGGCGGCTACGTCGGTTATGGTGGAGAGTGGGGGTTCACTGGCAACGCCGATAGCCAAACGGGCTTCGCCCCGCTGCGCATTAACGCCGGGGGCGGAAATTTCAACTACGGCTGGGTCGAGGTGACGGCGCAAGTGACCAACCGCTTTAGCAACTATCTGAACGAGGCAACAGTCACCGTCACCGGCTTCGCCTTCGAAGACCAAGTCAACACCGCCATTCTCGCCGGCGACCAAGGCGGCCCCGCCGCCGTTCCCGAGCCCGGCACCATGGCCGTCGGCGCCGGACTCTTCGCCCTGGCCGTCGGCGTCCATCTCCGCCGCCGCCGCGAGAAAAAGGCCGCCGCCTCCGACGCGCTGCTCAACCTCGCCGCTGGAGCCCGCGGCGTGGAAAAATTCCGCGGCGACAAGGCCGCCTGAGTTTCCAAGCCCGCTTTCCCAAGACACCCGCATCGCAAGGTGCGGGTGTTTTCGTTGGGCCGGCCGCCAACTTCTGTTCAGCCGAGCGGATCGACCCAATCGATGCCGGGGAAACGCCCGAAGTCGTGGTCGCAGGAATGCACGGTGCCGCCCACGCGCAGGGCGATCGCGGCGATTTGGGCATCAGTCACGAGGTTCGCTCCCGCGCCCCCGGCCGCCAGCAGCAAACGCTGCGCCGCCTCCAAGTTCTCGCGTTGGGTGTCGAGCCAGACGACGTTGGGAAACTCGAGCCAGTTGGCAATGCGGGCGCCGGCGTCCTTCACGGTGAGAGGGTGGAGGAACACTTTGCGGTTGGTCGCCAGGCGGAGGAACGCAAAGGCCACCACGGCACAAAGCCCGACTTCCTCGCTGCCGAGCAGCGCCGCGCGCCACCAAGCGGCGGATTTCGCGTGGTCCGGGGAGTCTTTGTCCACGGAGTAAAGAAGCAGATTGGCGTCGGGAATGATCACGCGTCAGCGACGGCGTCGCGCGGCGGTGGCCAGATAAGCATCGGTCTCGAGTTCGTCGGCCAAGCCGGACAAATCGCGCGGATCGATGCCGGCGCGCAGGCCCATGGCGCGTGGCGGAAGCAATTCGGGCCGGCGGCGCGGCGCGGGTCGCAGGGTGGCGCGAACAGCCGCGTTGAGTGCTTCCTTGAAGCTTCTTTTGCTGCGGTAACATTCGTCGCGCAGCAGACGCTCGACGTCGGGGTCAAGGGTCACCGTGGTCCGCATGGAGGCATCAAAGCATCATCTTATTTTGCTGTCAAGATGCGTGAGCTGCATGAAACTCAACCATTCCGCGCGAGTTCGCCTGCCGCAAACGCCCGGTTTGCAAAATTATCATTTTCTCGATCTCGGGGTTGTCAGGGGGGGCGTCCCCGAACCCGGCACCATGGCCGTCGGCGACCATCTCCGACGCCGTGCTCAACCTCGCCAGCGGAGCCCGCGGCGTGGAAAAATTCCGCGCCGACAAAGCGGCCCGAGCCTCCGGCAAAGCATTCTCCGACACCACACCTCTGGCAGAGGCGAGCGGCCTCTCCGAGCCGGAGCGCCGCTCGTCAGCTCCCGAGTAACTCGCAAGCTATGAGAGGGACACCCACCCACTTCTGTTCTGGGCGGTAGGGACGGCTGGCCTCAGCCGTCCGCATCCTGTCCGGTGCCGAAGGCAGCGGCCCGCTGAGGCCAGCGGGCCCTACCAACTTGGAGGTTGATAAGTGCACATCCATGAAAACGCCCCAGTTACTCCCCAACCACACCCGCCAGCGCGCGGGTTCAGGGACTCCCGAGTAACTCGAGTGTTTTGAGGCACCGACGGTCATATCAGTTGGCTTCGCTTTGCTTCAGCCTGTCTCGCCAAGCCTCGGCTGACGCGCCGCTACAATTTTTTGTCGAGGTGTAGCGGCGCTCTATGAGCGTCGGTGCCTGTCACTCGAATGGTTCCGACGGTCATAGACCGCCGCTACATCATCTTTGGGAATTGTCCGGCGCCGAAACGAATCGGGACATCGCTCCCTGCCCTCAGGGCGTTTTGCCGCCCGAGTTGCTCCCAACCACACCCGCCAACGCGCGGGTTCAGGGACTCCCACGCATCCGCATTGGCGCATTGATCGCTTGCCTGCCTGCGGGAACAAAGTAACCTCGCACAAGATGCCCCGCCGCCCGTCCCATCGCTCGCTGGCTGCTTACACCCAAGCCACCGTCAGTTCCGCCGCGGCGCTCTCCGCGGTCGGCACCTCGCAAGCCGCGATTGTTTTCTTCGATGTGGATCCGGCCAAGACCATCGGCGTGGCCGGCGATCCGCCCAACCAGAATCTTGTCTTCAAAGACATCAATCTCGGGGCCGGAACCTACTACTCTTACATCACCCCCTTCAACTTCCTGCCTTTCAGCACGATGTTCTGGTTCAATATCTCCGGACCAGACGAGTTCACCGCCGCCGGCAACTACATCGGTCTCGGCGCCAACAACGAGTCGAAGAGCCTCTACAAGTTCTCCTACGGGGCTCTGGTGTCCCTCTTCCCGACGGTGAGTTCCGCCTACGTCCTCAACGAAGGACAATGGAACGGCGGGGGCACCGGCTATGTCAGCCTGCTGCTGCAAGACGGACCCGATGCCTACTGGGGCTGGGCTGAATTGCAATTCGTCGAGGCCGGCGGCGCCACCACCCTCTCGGTCACCGGCTTTGCTTTCGAAAACACGCCGAACGCGCCCATCTTGGCCGGCGACACCGGCGGCGGCCCGGCCCCCGTCCCCGAGCCCGGCACCATGGCTGTCGGCGCCGGACTCTTCGCCCTTGCCGTCGGCGTGCACCTGCGCCGCCGCCGCGAGAAGAAAGCCGCTGCTTCCGACGCGCTGCTCAACCTCGCCGCCGGAGCCCGCGGCGTGGAAAAATTCCGCGCCGACAAAGCGGCCTGAGTTTCCAAGCCGGCACATCAAGGTAGGGACGAGCGGCCTCTCCGAGCCGTATCAGTTGGTCGCACCGGCGACCTGTCTCCGTCCGCCGCGGCGGACTCCGGTTGGCTCTCCGAGCCGGAGGTCCGCGCGTCCCTACCCTCGGAGGCCATCTCCGCTGCGCGCCGGCTCAGGTTTCCAGTCTCCGCCCTAAGCCCGTAGGCTGCGGACCATGAAAGGTTTGCTCTTCTCTCCTTGGTTGGCGGTTTTGCTTTGCGCCGGCCGCAGCACCTTCACCATCACCGCCATCCCCGAGCCGAGCGCCTACGTCGCGGCGCTCGGCCTGCTCGCTATGATGCTCTGGGCCTCTCCGCCGCCGCCTGCGCGGCAAAGTTTCCTGATCATCCCCCCGCGCCGCGAGCGACCGCGCGCCCGTTATCACCTTCGTTCCCCGCGCGCGTAAAAACCGGTTGCCCCGGGGGCGTTCGACGCCGACGATTCACGCTGTTGTGATCGTTCTTGGTGTGCCGGCCGCGGATCTCCGGCGGGGGCCGTTCCTGTTTGTGTCGCGGCGCTTGGCCATCGCTTGGTGAAGCGGAGGTGGCCCCAAGGCGAAAAGGCGGAGCCCAGGAGCGTCGGACCATAATCACCATTCTGCGGGTTGTTTCGTCCTATCCCGCCATATATGTTTCTCCCGTCAATGGTTGCCCCATCATGAAACCGAAAAACCTCTCGCCAGGGGTCTTGGACCAAATCGCTCACCGCCTCGCGCGGGAGAGTTCGGTCACCGCTGCTTATGTGCTCGGTTCTTCGGTGGAAGGTCGTGTGCGTGAGGACAGCGATGTGGATATCGCCCTGCTCCCGGCCCGCGGACGGGTGATCACGCCCGAACAGCGGTTGGCCCTCGCCGCGGACCTCGGTGAGTCGGCCGGTCGCGAGGCGGATGTCGGTGTGCTGTCCACCGCCAATCTGGTCTATGCGAAGGAAGCCGTGACCCGCGGTCGGCTTATCTTCGAGCGCGACCCCTCGGCGCGGGCGCGTTTTGCCATGCTGGTGCTCTCGATGTATGCAGCACTGCAGGAAACGCGCCGGGAGGTTCTGCATGCCTACGCCGCCTGACGACATCCTGCTGAACAAAGCCGCGATCATCGAGCGGTGCATCCGCCGCATCGCCGAGGAATCGCGGGCCTGTCCGCGTTACGATGATTTCACGCATGTCGATGCGCTCACGCTCAACATCGAACGTGCCTGCCAGGCGTCTATCGACATGGCGATGCATGTGGTGGCCGAACGCCACCTTGGTGTTCCGCAAAGCAATGGCGAAGCTTTCGCTTTGCTCGAGAGGGCCGGAATCATCGGCCAGGAATTGTCCAAGTCACTGCGCGGCATGACCGGCTTCCGCAACATCGCCGTGCACCAATACGAGGAACTGGACATGGATGTTCTGCACTGGGTGGTCGAAAGCGGCCACCGTGACTGGGTCAAGCTGGGCGAGGCGCTCGGAGTGTGCATCCGCCCGTGACCATTTTCCTCCGTGCTCTTCGTGTCTCCGTGAGAGGTTTCTGGTTCCCGGTCCAAGGTTCGGGAGGCAAGAAGCGGGGCATTTCTCTCACCAAGGCAGAGAGATCACGGAGAGGAAATGGCCTGAGTTTTAGTAGATCTCGGCATCTCGGGGAAAGCGCTTGCTGACGTATATCCCATTGGATATCCTTAACTCATGACCACCACTTTGCAGCGTTGGGGGAACAGTCAAGGCGTCCGCATTCCCAAAGACATGGTCGAGTCGCTTGGCCTGGAGATCGGTTCAGATCTGGCCATCGAGCTGTCCGAAGACCGCTCGCACATTGCCATTGTTCCGGTTCATGACGAGCGACCGGTGCGCCGTCGGCACCGGATAAAAGACTTGGTCGCGGCGAGTTCGGCTGGGGCTTTCAAAGGAGAGTTTACTTGGGGCCAACCGCAGGGCCGGGAGGTCTGGTAAATGGCGGCTTACGTCCCGGTCCAAGGGGACTTGGTCGTGCTCACTTTCGATCCGCAGGCCGGGCACGAGCAGATGGGGAGGAGACCCGCGATCGTGGTGAGCGTCGAGCCGTTCAACCGCACCACTCGACTTGCCGTCTGCTGCCCGATCACTAACACCAGACGTGACACGCCGTTCCATGTGCCGGTGCCCGACCATTGCGGTCTGACTGGATACGTCATGTGCGAGCAGATGAAATCGATCGATTACCGAGCGCGGCGTGCCAAGAAAATCGGCTCTGCTCCGAGGGAACTCCTCGACGAGGTTTTGTCCGTGGTTGACGCGTCTCTTTTTCCTGAATCCAAATAGACTTTCTCAACAAAAGGTAACCGAGAAAACGAAGTGTTAAGTTGGTCGGGAGTCCCCGAACCCGCGCGCGGCGGGTGTGGTTTGGGAGTAACTGGGGCTACCACCGTTGCAAAGGGGGAAAGGCACCGACGCTCATAGAGCGCCGCTACAACCCGATCAAAACTTGTAGCGGCGCGTCAGCCGAGGCTTGGCGAGACAGGCTGAAGCAAAGCGAAGCCAACTGATATGACCGCCGGTGCCTGAAAACACATCGAGTTACTCGGGAGTCCCCGAACCCGCGCGGCGGGTGTGGTTGGGGAGTAACTGGGGCGTTATCAAGGATGTGGGCTTATCAACCTCCAAGTTGGTAGGGCCCGCTGGCCTCAGCGGGCCGCTGCCCTTGGCAGAAGAAAGGTTGCGGACGGCTGGGCCAGCCGTCCCTACCGACCAAAACAAAAGCGGGTGCGCGCCCCTTCCATCACGCGAGTTACTCGGGAGTCCGCAGCCTTCCCGGTATTTTGACGGACCACCGCGAGTGCCCGGCGGCGCCGGCCATGAGCACTCCTCCCAGTCCGTTCGGCGCCGCCGACCGGAGCTGTTTGATGCCGCGCGGGCGGGGGCAAGTTGACCTTCCTCGAATAAGAGCTAACTTCCGGACCTTGATCCCATCTAACCAAAGCGGTTGCCGTCTCTTGCTGGGCATCCTTTCCCTCGTGCTCTTGGCCCCGCCGTCCAAGGCTCAGACCACCTACACGTCGATCCAAAATGTCAGTTCTTTCGGATGGCTGGATCAATTCAGCCTCAACACGCCGAATTTCAACTTCGTAGGCCATAATGCCTGTGTCCCCACCTCCAGCGTCAACACGATGACGTATCTGCAGAACTCCTTTTCCAGTTACTTCGGGACGAATCTGACCGGCACGACGTATGCGGATTGGATCAACGTGGACACCACGCTCAGTGCTCCCGAATACATGAACACCTCGCCGCAGACCGGAACCTTCTACAACCGCATACACTTCGGGCTCAACGAATACGTCGTGCAGAACCAGGGTTTCACCGGGGTGCAGTTCTCGGGAATGATCCCGAGTTCTGTCTGGAATAGTCCGGCCAGCCCCCCTCCCGAGCCCCGCCCTGCCACCATCGCCGACAGCCTCCCCACTTGGAATTTTCTCTACGACTCGCTGATCTCCGGCAGCGGCACCGTTCTCGGATTGACTTATACAAACCTCAAAGCGGGGCATGCCGTTTCGCTCGGGGGTTTCGATTGGACTGACTCGAATGGCAATGGTCGCATTGATTTCGACGAGAATGCCCAGCTCCATTTCGTGGATCCCTTGGATCCCACGCGAGGCACGGATCCGATCGGGGGCGCCAAGTTCACCACGGGTAGAATCTGGGAGGTTGAGATCCCCGATCCCACGAACTCGGCGGTTGTCTACAACACGCTGGAGTTGGCGTATGAGCAATATGTAGGGACGAATCTCTGGGGCGGTGCTTTGGGTGGTTCCACGGACTACGGACTGGCGTCCGCCTACCTCACGACCGCCGTGGCCATGACCGTCCCCGAACCAAGCACCTACGCCCTCCTGGGTTTGGGGGTCGTCGCAGTGATCATGTTTCTCCGCCGGAAGAAGACGGTCTGAAGATGTTGCGTCGGGATGATGCTCAGGACCAGTAGGTGTCCTCCTCCGTGACATTCGTTTTGAAGACGATATACCGCCAAGTTTGGTCGGAGTCGTTCGCCGCGGAGTGCACCTGCGGCGGCTCGCAGGTCAGGGTGTCGCCCGGAGCCAGCCGGTGGGTGGCGCCGTCGATGGTCATCGATCCGGTGCCGGCGATGATATGAAAAACCTCCAGCGAGGTCTTGTGGTAGTGCGGTGGCACCGCCGTGTGCGGAGGAATTTCCACCAATTGCACCAGGGCGGGCGCCCGCAGGGCCTCGGCGCGGAGCAGCACCGCTTTGCGGTATCCTTTGCCTTCGACCCAGTGCCAGTGGCCGGCTCGTAATGGCCTCATGAGCGCGGAGGTTGCGCGCTCGCTGGCATGCTGTCGACTCATACCAATCACGAAAAGTTTTTCGACTTTTCACACCCCTCGGTAGGGTCGGCTGGCCCAGCCGACCGCACGCATTCACCAGAAAGGCAGCGGCCCGCTGAGCCAGCGGGCCCTACCAACAACGCTCTACCGATAAGTCGACGACCTTTTGGTGTTTGGTATCAATCGGAAAATCTTCGCGCACACACGTGTGTTTTTCCGGATCGCCCTTTGGGGCGGCATGAGGTGAAAACGTCCGGCCGCAGGGGCCGCGGGCTGGCAGGATGAATCCGCCCCGTCTCCGCCGCCGGCTGCGGCGCGCACCTCCTGCGCCGGCGCAAGCGCGGCAAGGTTTCCTGATTTTTCAGGCGCCGCTCACTTAATCAGATACCCGTCCCGCAAGGGGCGGGTGTTTTGTTTTCCGGGCTGCATTTGATGG